>JACJWY010000021.1 GCA_020636955.1 Thermoleophilales bacterium
TCGTCACCCCAGCGGCCTGTAAAGCAAGCCCCCGGGCAAAGTCCGCAGGAACCACCAGCCGTCCGCTGGACTTCGTCGGACGCTCGACGGTTCGGGAACGTACGAAGAGCACGCCCCTTCACCGTCTTCGCCTGCCTTCTCGTCAGCGCACCGCCGAAGGCCTCTGCGAACTATCCGCTCAGGTCAGGTGGTGTTGGCATGTCGCGAGATATGACTTTTCTGCCGTATGCCGGCAGAAAGTCACCTCTCGGCGCACTTCAACCGGTCCCGGACCCGGATCCGGGGCACCTCCCGAAACGAGGGCCTGAACCCGGACCTGGAGCCGCCACGGGATCCGGGGAAGCCCGAAAACGTCCCCTTCCACTTGCCCGATTCCACCCAGCCGGGTCGGATTCTCGGTAGTTGGGCCGGAAATCCGACCCACGAGAATCGCGAGGCAGACTCCCGCGCTATCGGTGGGTCGGATAACCGGCAGTTGAGCCGGAAATCCGACCCACCGGCAGGGTCGGGTCCCGGCTATTCCTGATTGGCGCTCGGTTTGAGGAATCTCTGGGCGATGGAGCCGGTGAGCATCGCGACGAAGGAGATGCCGACCAGGAGGATCACCACAGAAGTGATCTGACCGCCGACTGTGGTGGCGGTGAATTCGGAGCCGACCGTGGTCATCGTGGTGAAGGCCCAGTAGATGCCATCCCACTCGGTCAGGTGCTGGTTCTTGGCTTCAAATGCGCGAAAGACCGAGCCTCCGGCGACCGTGGTGAGGACGGTCAGCAGGGCCGCGTACTGGAGGCCTTCATTCGAAAACACCCGGTTCGAGAGCTGGGCGAGCTTGAGCAGGCGCAGGAGTCGCAGCAGCCGAATTGCCCTGAGGCTCTGGAGTCCGGGCGGCAGGACCGGCGGGGTGAGGAACACGACCACGATTTCGACCGGATGATGGCGGAGGTACTTGCCGCGGTCGGGAACCAGGGCCAGCATGACCACGAACTCGATCGCGAAAGCAATCCAGGTCCCCCAGTTGAGGATCTGGGCAATCACCTCGAGGGTGCCGCCGACATGGGCCTCGCTCAGGGCGACGCTGGGCAGGGTGAGGGCGGCCGCAACCATCAGTGGACCGTTCATGATCCGTTCCGCCTTTATCGCCCGCGGGCCCTCGACCCCGTTGTCGGGCTGGGTGCCACCGGTCAGTTCGGCCTTTACGGATTCCCGCAGGTGGTGATCACCGTGCGGATCGGGTTGGGCATCCGGTCCGGGCGTGGTTTCCGGAACGTTCTCGTCTTCCTGGGCGGCCATCGGAGCCGTATTCGACGCCTGAACGCCCGAGCCTGTAGCCGCAGAGGAATTCCCGCGATCGGTCGTTGACATAACGAAATTAGTTCGCTAAACTAATTAGCAGAGCGAACAATCTTTCGGTGAGGCTCCCTGGGACCAGCCAGGTCGGAGACCACGAAATCGAGCAAGGATCAGTGAAACCTAGTGCCAGAGCCAGATACATATAGTCATATAAATAGTCAGACAGAACGTCAGACAGTAAGAACCCGACAGAGCGAAGCCGACGCTCTGCGCTTGGCGATCACACGTACCGCAAGAAGGCTTCGCCAGGAAGCCGGGGGCGGCCTTTCGCCGACGGTAATCGCCACTTTGGCCTCGATCGAACGCCACAAGGTGCTCACCCCCGGTGAGCTGGCCCGAATCGAAGGGGTTCAGCGGCCGACCATGACCCGCGCCATCAACCGGCTGGCCGAAGCGAACCTGATCGACCGCCGCGAAGACCCGGAAGACCGTCGCTCCGCCCTGATCTCGGTCAGCGACGAAGGTCATCGCTATCTGGCGGCTCACCGGTCCCGCAAGAGCGCCTGGCTGGCAAATCTGATCGAGGATATGCCTCAGGATGACGCGGACACGCTCGCCCGGGCGGCGGAAATCCTTTCCCATGCCCTTGAGACTCACAAGACGGGCGAATTCAAGCTGCCGGAGGAAAGTTGACCGCGGCGCTGCGGCGGTCGTTCGACTCTCTCCAGGTCCCCAACTTCCGCCGTTACTTCAAGGGACAGGTCGTTTCCCTCTCGGGAAACTGGATGCAGACCGTGGCCGAAGTCTGGCTGATCCTCAGCCTGACGGGCTCCGGCTTCGCGGTCGGTGTTGCCACCGCGCTGCAGTTCCTGCCGATCATGCTCTTCGGAGCCCTGGGAGGCTCGCTGGCTGACCGGTTTGCCAAACGCGACCTGCTGATGGTCACCCAGGCCCTGATGATGATCCCGCCCCTGATCCTGCTCGGGGTCACGGTCGCCGGTGTGGTTACGCCCTTGATGGTCTTCGGCCTCATCCTGATCCGCGGCGCGCTGCTTTCGGTCGATAACCCGGCCCGCCAGGCCTTCGTGATGGAAATGGTCGGGCCGGACCGAATCGTCAATGCGGTCAGCCTCAACAGCGTGATCGTTCATTCGGCCAGGGTGGCGGGGCCGGCTGTGGCCGGCATCCTGATCGCCACGGTCGGGGTCGCACCCTGCTTCGGCCTGAACGCTGCCACCTTCCTTTTCATGATCTGGGCGCTCTACGGCATGGACCGGAAGTGTCTGGCCGAACCACCGGCAACAGACACCAGCGAGTCCGGAAGGGTCAGGGCCGCGGTCAGACATGTGATGAAAACCCCGGAGCTGGCGATGCCGCTGCTGCTGATGGCTGTGGTTGGAACTCTCGGACTGAACTTCCAGGTGATCCTGCCGCTGCTTGCCCGACTCACCTTCGAAGGCGGGGCTAGCTCCTATGCGGTTCTGGTCTCTTCGATGGGCGCCGGTTCGGTGATCGGCGCCCTGATCACGGGCGCCCGTGGCAAGACGGGGATGGGCGTCATCGCGGCCTCTGCGCTTGCTTTCGGCGGGCTGGCAATGGCGGCGGCACTGATGCCCAGCCTCGCCACCGAGATTCCGGTCCTGGCCTTGCTGGGAGCGTCGGCCGTGACTTTCGCCGCGGCGATCAATTCCACCATCCAGCTCGCGGTCGAGCCCGAAATGAGGGGAAGGGTCATGGCCCTCTACTCGGTGGTTTTCCTCGGCTCGACCCCGATCGGCGGGCCACTGGTCGGCTTCATCTCGGAGTCCGCCGACCCGAGGCTGGCCCTCGTGCTGGCTTCTATCTCGGGACTGATCGCGGCCGCCGGCGCCTGGTGGATCAGCGGTCGAAACCGGGTCCGGGCCCGGCTCGAAACGGCCTGAAAGGCCGGGCGATCGACCCGCCCCGGCCACCCCCGGTAGCCTGACCCCAGCGTGATCCACAAGGCCTTCGGATACTGGATCGAGGAAGCGGGCCCCCAGCCGGAATTCCCGGTGCTGGAGGGCGAGCAAGAGCTCGACGTGATCGTGGTCGGGGGCGGTTTCACCGGACTCTGGACTGCCTTCCACCTGAAGTCCGGGGATCCCGGTCTCGAGGTCGGCCTGATCGAGTCACACCGCATCGGTCACGGCCCCAGCGGCCGCAACGGCGGGTTTGTCGACGCGATGTGGGTCAGCTTCGCGAGCCTGGTCAAGCGCTACGGCAGCGAGGCGGCCCTCAGGCTTGCCCGGATGGCGGAGGCATCGGTCCGCGAGGTGGGCGAATTTTGCGAAGCGCACGAGGTTGATGCCTGGTACCGGCATTCCGGTTACCTGAACGTCTCCACGGCCCCGGCCCAGGACGGATCATGGGAGGGCAACCTCAAGGCGATGCGGGAAGCCGGCATCATCGACGGGCCCCGGGAGCTCACCCCGACGGAGGTCCAGGAGATTTGCGCTTCGCCGGCCTTTCGGGCAGGTGTCCACTATGGAGCCGCGGCCACGGTACAGCCGGCCCGGCTCGCTTTCGGGATCAGGGAAGCCTGCCGCGGACTCGGGGTCCGTCTGTTCGAAGGAAGCCCGGTCACGAAGGTCGAGGACCGACCGGGATCGGTAACCGTCACGACCCCTTACGGCCGGGCAAGAGCAGCAAAGGCCGTCCTTTCCAACGGCCCGACCCTGGCCAGCCAGGGTTCGCCGCTCAGCGGTGCGATCACCCTCGCCTCCAGTCACATGGTGATCACCGAACCGGTCCCCGAGGTGATCGAGGAACTTGGCTGGACCGGGGGAGAGGCGATCAGCGACTGTCGCGCCCTCCTCACCTACTTCCGCACGACCCCTGACGGTCGGATCGCCTTCGGCTGGGGTGGCGGCCGGATCGCCGCGGGGGCGCGGCGCTTCGGCCGGGCAGAGCTCGACGCGGACGTGATCAACGGCGTAATCACCGGCCTGAGGCGCTACTTCCCGATGCTTGAAAAACGGGAGCTGGACTACGCCTGGGGCGGTCCGATCGACGCCTCGCCCACACACCTCCCGCATGTTGTGGCCCTGCCTTCCGGCCGGGCCTTCGCCGCCTTCGGTTACACCGGCAACGGCGTCGGGCCGTCACAGATGGTCGGGCGCACCCTGGCCTCGCTGGTCCTGGAACTGGACGACGAGTATCGCTCGCTGCCTTTCATCGAATCTGCCGAGGCCCTGACCAGGGTTCCGCCGGAACCTTTCCGCTGGGTCGGCGGCGCGATGATCCGCGAGGCGATTGGCCGCAAGGAAGAGGCCGAGCTAACCGGTCGGAGCGTTGACCCGGTCAGCGCCGCGGTCGCGCGGATACCGCAGCTGATCGGCTTCCACATCGGCCGCTGAAGGGGCACCCCACGAAAAAGGGGCCGGCCACCCGAAGTGACCGACCCCTTTCCCCGGACGGGCCGTCAGGCCCGTTCCGTGGTTATTCGGAGATGTAGCCGCCAGCCACGAGGTATTCGTGGGCGACGTCGGCGGGTTCCTGCTTGTCCAGGTCGACCCTGGCGTCGAGCTCCTGCATCACCTTCTCGGTCAGTCCCTCCTGGACCAGTTCGATCGTCGAGGCGTAGTCGGGACCGGCCTTGTCGATTGTCTTCTGCTTGGTCAGGAAGATGACATTGCCTGCCGGCAACACACCCTTGTCGTCCTCGAGGATCGTGTACTTCTCATCACCGGTCCCGAGCTGGGCGTCGGTGGTGAACACGATCGAGAGGTCGGCCTGGCCCTTGTCGAGCACCGTGTAGCGAAGGCCGATGTCGACCGGAGTGAATGACTTGAAGTCCAGCCCGTAGTACTTCTCCAGGCCGAGCAGGCAGTCGATCCGCTGGCGGCACTCGGGCGAACCGTAGAGCTTCAGGTCCTGACTCTTGCCCTGAAGATCCGAAATGGTCTTTACCCCGAGCTCGTTCGCCTTCGAGGTCAGCATGCCGACCGCGTTGGCGCTGGCGAAGGGTGTCGGCGGCAAGGCGACGATCCCGTCCTTGGCCAGGTCCTTCTTTGCCATCTCGTAGGCGCCGTTCACGTTGCCCGGTACATCTTCCGGAGCGGTGTCGTAGAACGAGGTGAGGGCGGTGGAGATGTATTCGGGATAGCCGGAAATCTCTCCGCTCTTCAGGGCTGCCAGGGCCACGGTTTCGGAACCGAGGTTGAGGTCGGTCTTCACGTTGTAACCGGCTGCCTGAAGGGCCTGGGCGTAGATCTCGCCCAGCACGATCTGCTCGGTGAAGTTCTTCGATCCGATGGTCAGGGTCGGGGTGTCCCCGTTGGCCGAGTTCGACTCGATCTGTCCGGACGAGCTGGAACCGCCGTCGCCGGAATCGTCGTCATCGGAACCACAGGCGACTAGGCCTAAGGCCATCGCCGCAAGCGCAACCATCAGCAGGTAGCGCAATTTCTTGACAGGCATCTGTCGTTTCTCTCCTTGACTGGGGTTTGACTGGTGGGTCTCTCCCATAGACCGTATCCGCCCGGGCGGGCGTTCAAGCAAGAACCGCTTCAGGAACGGTTCAGCTTCAACCCCTTTGAGGTCATCGCCCACTGGACTGCGGCCAGGGTTCCTTCCAGGGCGAGGGCCATCAGGGCGACCAGGACTGCCCCGGCAAGCACTCCGGCATCGCCGTAAACGTTGCGGGCGATGATGAAGTCACCGAGGGTCAGGATTCCGGCCAGCGGCGCAATCGTGGCCGTCGCGATGATGTTGATCGCGGCGGTCCTCACCCCGCCCATGATGGTCGGCACGGCCAAAGGCAACTCGACCTTGCGAACGATCCCGATCTCGGTCATGCCCATTCCCCGGGCCGCTTCGACCGAGGCGCGATCCACCTGGCTAATCCCGACATAGGTGTTGGTCAGGATCGGCGGGATGCCGAGGATCGCGAGAGCGACCACCAGGTTGACCAGGCCGACCCCGATCGCCGCCGCCATCAGCGCGATCAGGGCCAGCTCGGGGATCGCCCGGCCCGCATTGCCGGCAGAAACCGCCAGGAATTCGCCCTGTTGGCGATGGCCCAGCCAGAGGCCGACCGGCATCGCCAGCAGGATCGCGACCGCCAGGGCGAGCAATGTGACCTCGATCTGTTTGGTCGCAAGCTCGACCACCTGGCTGGTACCGCCCACCGTCACCCCGCCGGTCTCGGCTTCCTGGCCGGAGAAGACGAAATTGAAGGCATCCCCGAAAAGGCTGAGGAAACCGGCGGGAAGGGCCGGCACGGGCAGGGCCAGGGCAGGCAGCACCATCAGGAAATCGCCTGCTTTCGCTTCCAGGGTGCCAGCAGCTTGCCGGTCAGGAGCAGGATCCCGTCGAAGACGATCGCCATGATCACCGCAATCGACCCGGCGACGATGATCCCGGTCTTGAAGGTGATGTTCGACCCGGTGACGATCTCGGTTCCCAGCCCGCCACCGTTGGCGAAGACAGCCAGGGTGGCCAGGGCGACCGTGCTGACCGTGGCGATCCTGAGGCCGGCGATGATTTCCGGCATCGCCAGGGGTAACTCAACCTGCCGGAGGATTTGGGAGGGGGTGAGTCCGATCCCCCGGGCGGCCTCGGTCACATCGGGCGGCACATTCCTGAGGCCCGTGGTGATGTTTCGGAAGATGATCTGGAGGTTGAAGGCGGTCAGGGCGATGATCGCCGTCAGGCTGCCGCGGCCGGTGATCGGCAGAAGCAGGAAGAAGAAGGAGATCGAAGGGATCGTGTAGAGAATCCCGGTTCCGGCGAGGAACGGTGTCTGGAGAAACCGGTGGCGATGGGCGAGAATGGCCAGGGCGAAGGCGATCAGGAAACCGGCCGCGACCGCGCTGCCGACCAGGACCAGGTGCTGCAGGGTGGGATCGACGTAGCGGTCGTAGTTATCGGCCACCCAGCCCGGGCAGAAAAGCTTGTTGTCCTGGATGCAGTTTCCGCTGGAGCGGTCAGTGAAGAAGCTCTGGTCGATCGCCCCGACCCGCATCATCCCGTTCGAGGCTGCCTCAATCATGAGCTGCCTCAATCATGGGGTCTCTCGGCCGCGGAGAGCTCCGATTCGGATGCCTCGTCGGAGGCCAGGAAGTCGGAGACGATCTCGACCGAGAGCACCCCGGTCAGGCGACCTCTGGCGTCGATCACCGGGGCGTAGAGCGAACCGCTCTGAAGCAGGGTGGCAAGTCCGTCCCGCAGCACGCTGTCCGCATCGATCATGGGATCGGCAGTTGAATCCGGTGTCGCGGGCACCTTCTCGCCGCTCAGATCCCGGTCCGAAAGCCAGCCGAGGGGGCGGTTTTCGCCGTCGACCAGCAGCGCGTAGGGAACCTCGGCCGCGGCGACGGCGGTCCTCACCGGTTCGGCCTGATCCCCGGCCTGGGCCAGCGGTGCCGTCCAGAGGTCAACATCCCGTACCCGCATCAGGGCGAGCCGCTTGAGGGCCCGGTCGGCGCCGACGAAATCCTCGACGAAATCATCGGCCGGCTCCATCAGGAGCTCGGTCGGAGTGGCAAACTGAGCCAGCCTGCCACCCTTCTTCAGAACGGCGACCCGGTCACCCATCTTGATCGCCTCATCGACGTCATGGGTCACGAAGAGGACCGTCTTGCGGAGCTCCGCCTGGAGCCTCAGGAACTCGTTCTGGAGTCGGGAGCGGTTGATCGGGTCGATCGCCCCGAAAGGCTCGTCCATCAGCATCACCGGCGGATCGACCGACAGCGCCCTGGCCACACCCACCCGCTGCTGCTGGCCACCGGAGAGCTGGGCCGGGTAGCGATCGCCGTATTCCGGGTCGAGGCCGATCAGATCGAGCAGCTCGGCCGAGCGGGCGGAAATCTCCTCCTTGTCCCAGCCGAGCAGGGCGGGAACGGTGCCGATGTTCTGGCTGATCGTCCGATGGGGGAAGAGGCCAATCTGCTGGATCACGTACCCGATCTCCCGCCTCAGCCGGGCCGGGTCACCTTCCCTCACCGAGCGGCCGCCGATCAGGATGTCCCCGGAGGTCATCTCGACAGTCCGGTTGACCATGCGAAGCGCGGTCGTCTTGCCGCAGCCGGACGGTCCGACCAGTACGCAGATCTCACCCGCGGGAACCTCGAAGCTGAGGTTTTCCACGGCGTCCGAGTGGGCGCCAGGGTAGCGCTTGGTCACGGCTTCGAAGCGGACGGGCGATGCGGAAACGCTCTCGGCGGTCACTCGACTGATCCTATGCGGGGCACCCGCGGCAAAACCGGTTGCAGCAGGTTCAGGCTGGCAGCACTTTGTGTGCATGTCTTTACAGTTCCGCGGAGTGCACTTCCCATCCCCCCTCAATTCCGGTCCTTCAACGGTCCGAGGCAAACAGTCCCGTGCCGCATTGCTGCTCGCTTTCGCGGCATTTGCCGCCGTCCTCACCCTGCTCGCGGGCGGTCCCGGCGCACTTGCCTCGACCCAGGACAAACTGGATGAAACGCAGTCAAAGATTGCCGACCAGAACGAAAAGAAGGGCGTGCTCACCGACGAGATTTCCGCCCTCAGCTCCAGGATCGACGATTACGAAGCCCAGGTCTCCGCCCTTCGCGCCCAGGAACAGGATGCGGAAATCCGCCTCGAGGCAAAACAGGCCGAACTCGACAAGGCCCAGGCCCAGGTTGACGAGGCCTACCACCAGCTCAAGGTCCTCGCCGCCCGTCTCAAACGGTCGCTAGCGGTCCTCAAACAACGCCTGGTCGCGATCTACAAGGCCGGCGACTCCGGCGTGACCGACCTGATCCTGACCACCAAGAGCTACAGCGACCTGATCGAAAGCTCCAGCTACATCGAGCAGATCCAGAACCGCAACGAATCGATCGTCGGCCGGGTCCGTGACCTGCGTGACCAGCAGGAGGCGGTGGTGATCCGCCTCAAGAAAGCCAAGGACACGATCGAGGCGGCCCGCGACGAGATCGCCTCCGAGAAGCAGAACCTCGCCACCGCCCGCAAGGCCGTTCAGGACCAGCAGGCGAAACTGCGCCAGGTCAAGTCCGACCGGCAGGCCAAGGTCGACAGCATCGACAGCAAGGTCGACCACCTCGAAGACATCGAAGCCGACCTCCAGCAGAAGATCGCCGAGCAGATCGCCGCCGCCTCCGGGGTCAGCGTGCTGCCCGCCGGGCCGATGAGCTCACCCTCCGCCGCCGGCCTGATCTGGCCGGTCGACGGCCCGATCACCTCCGGCTTCGGCGGCCGCAGCTCACCCGGCGGCATCGGCACCACCTACCACGAGGGCCTCGACATCGGCGTGCCGGAGGGCACCCCGATCCGGGCCGCCGCCAGCGGCACGGTGATCATCGCGGCCTACACCGGTGGTTACGGCAATTACACCTGCATCGACCACGGCTCGGGCCTCTCGACCTGTTACGGCCACCAGTCAAGCTTCGCCGTCTCGGCCGGCCAGTCGGTCAGTCAGGGCGACATCATCGGCTACTCCGGCAACACCGGAAACTCGACCGGGCCCCACCTCCATTTCGAGGTACGGATCAACGGCGTCGCCCAGGATCCCCTCGGCTACCTGTAGGCCCGGGCAGCGCACCCAGGACGCACCTGCGGGCGCCGTGGCTTCGTCGGTCGCTTGACGGTTCGGGAACGTACGGAAAAGTGCGGGTCAGGACAGTCCGAGGCGGGTTGCACGTTCCCGGGCCCTGGCGAGGATTTCCTCGTGGTCTTCTACCTCGCGGTTCCGCATCAGGATGTGGCCGTCCACGACTGTGTCCTTTACCGCTGAGCCGGTGGCCGAGTAGACGAGGCTTGAGGTCAGGTTTCCGAGGCCGAGTTCGGGCGTGGCCGGGTCGAGGACGATGAAATCGGCGGGGGCACCGACCGTCAGCGGGTCAGAGGCGGGGAGGGACGGGCGCCCGAGTCCGGCGATCAGCTCCGAGCGTTGGCCGGTGGCGATCGCCCAGGCTTCCCCGATCGGAATCGCTTCGGCGTCGACCGCATCATGGCGCTGGGCGAGGGCGAAGACCTTGAGGTCCGCCAGCAGGTCAAGGGAATTGTTCGAACCGGCGCCGTCAGTGCCGAGCGCCATTGGCACGCCGGCCCGGGCTGCCTCCGGATAGGGGAAGACTCCGCCGACGGCCAGCTTCATGTTCGCGACCGGATTGGTGGTGACCGTGGCGCCCCGGTCGGCGATCAGTTCCAGTTCCTCACGGTCCAGCCAGACCCCGTGGGCGAGGGTGGTCTTCGGGGTCAGCAGGCCGAGGCTGTCGAGATAGGCGGCAGGGCGCATCCCGTGCGCCTCCACGCAGTCGATCACCTCGCCCTCGGTTTCCGAGAGGTGAATGTGGATCGGCAAGTCCCGGTCCGCCGCCAGTCCGACCGCGTATTCGAGGCTGGCGGTGCCGACCGTGTAAATCGCGTGGGGCGCGACCACGGCAGTGATCCGGTCCCCGAATGCGGCCAGCTCGTCCAGCCAGCCTTCGAGTTGCCGGTTTCGCTCCTCGAAGGTCAGGTCGGGCGCATCGAAAAGGGGCGGGCCGATCGCGGTTCTGAGGCCCGCGTCCTCGACCGCGCGGGCGGTCGAAGCCGGCTGCCAGTACATGTCCCAGAAACCGGTGGTGCCGCTACGGATCATCTCCAGGCAGGCGAGGCGGGTGCCCCAGTAGACGTCATCCGGTTCGAGCTTCGCCTCGACCGGCCAGATCGCTTCCTTGAGCCAGCGCATCAGCGGCAGGTCGTCGCCATGGCCGCGGAAGAGGGTCATAGCGGCGTGGGTGTGGCCGTTGATCAGGGAGGGGGCGAGGGTGCCACCGCCGGCGTCGAGGGTTTCGGAATCGGGACCGCCGGCCGGGGCCGCTCCGCTGCCGGCATCGGGACCGATCGCGGTGATCACCCCGTCCAGAGCGGTCAGGGAAACCGGCTCGCCATCGAGGACGGCATTGGTGACCAGCAGGCGGCGATGGCCGCTCAAGATGTCACCGCCTCGGCCTCAGCCAGCTTGCGGCGGTGGCTCTGAAGCAGGAACTCGATCGTGCCGAAGAAGGGGGCGATACAGCCGAGCAGCGTGATCGCCAGGGCGAGGCGCAGATTGATCACCCGGTAATGGACGGCGAGGATCGCGGTGATCGACATCCCGATCCAGAGCAGGCCGTGGGTCAGGCCGAGAATGAACGTGTACGGCTGCGGACCGCCGAGCAGGAAAGCGCAGATCAGGAGGCCCGTGTAGACGAAAGAATGGACGAGGCTGACCACTTCCATCCGGTGGAAGGTGACCAGCCTCTTGAAACGGGTGCCGAACCCCCTCAGGGAGAGAGGATCAGGGGGTGCGGCTGGCGACCGATCCGATCCGGCCGCCGGTCTTCTTGTCGGAGCTGCGGGTGCCACTCGAGCGCAAGCCTTTCACGCCGAAGCGGCTTCGTGCCATTTCGGCCACGGCCAGGGTTGCCGCGGTCAGGGTGACCGCCTGGACGCTGTCGGCTCCGCCGAGGAGAGATCCGGAGAGCACCACCGCAGCTGCCGCCTTGGGGGTCTTGTCCGATTCGGCGACCTTCGCCACTCTCTTTTCAGCCCGTTCCATGCCATCAACATACGGCCGCGCCAGCCGCCACAGGTTGAAATTCTGTGAACCCCGGAAATCCCTGACTTCGCCCGCGAAAGCGCGTCAGGGCTCGGGAATCGGCGTACCGGCGCCGGCCCCGGAAGCGGTGACCGACTCTTCCTTGGTCAGGCGGTTGGCGATGTAGACCGGGATCATCGAGAGCAGGATCGCGATCACCGCCACCGCGTAAACCTTGCCGGGCTGATTGGGCCGGAAGAGGGTGTTGAAGATGTAGATCGGCAGGGTCTGGTCGCCGGCCCCGATAGTGAAGTTGGTGACCACGATCTCGTCGAAGGAAAGGGCGAAGGCGAGCAGCCCGCCGGCGACCAGGGCCGAGCGCATGTTCGGCAGGGTGACCCGCCTGAAGGTGGTCCACGGCGTGGCGCCGAGATCGGCCGAAGCATCCTCGAGCGTGGTCGACATCCGCCTGAGCCGGGCGGCGGCGTTGTTGAAGACGATCACGATGCAGAAGGTCGCGTGGGCGACGATCACCGTGAACAGGGTCAGCTTCATGTCGAAGACCTGGGTGAAGGTCGCGTTGAGGGCGATGCCGGTGACGATGCCGGGCAGGGCGATCGGGATCAGGACCAGGAAGGTGATCGATTCGCGACCGAAGAACCTGTGGCGGGCCACGGCCAGCGAGGCAAGGGTGCCGAGGACGAGGGCGATTGCGGTGGCGGCCGCACCGACCTTGACCGAGTTCCAGAGCGCATCACGGGCGGCCTGGTCCTGGATCGCCTTCGGGAACCAGCTCAGGGTGAAGCCGTCCGGCGGCCAGGCGAGAACCTGATTCGGGTTGGTCGAGTAGATCAGGATGATCAGCAGCGGGATGTAGATGAAACCCAGGGTGATCGCCACCGCGACCCGGAGCAGGTTCTTTGTCAGCGGGCTGAAGGTCATCGCTCAGACATGCTCGAAGGCTCCGAACCGCCGACTGACAAGGAGGTAGATGACCATCACCACGATCGGGATCACGGTGATCGCCGCGGCGAGCGGCAGGTTGGCGACGAAGTTGCTGTAGACGACGTTGCCGATGAACTGCTTGTCGCCCACATTTGCCGGGGTGATGTAGTCACCGAGGGTGAGCGAGAAGGTGAAGATCGAACCGGCGACGATCGCCGGGAAGGTCAGCGGCATGATCACCTTGCGGAAGGTTCGGCCGGGCCTGGCTCCGAGGTCCTCGGAAGCGCTCAGCAGCGAATCCGGGATCCGTTCGAGGCCGGCGTAGATCGGGATGATCATGTACGGCAGCCAGATGTAGCTCATGACCAGCCAGACGGCGACTGTGCCGTAACCGGGGCCATGCAGGCCGAAGGGTTCGAGCGCCCAGTTGATCGCCCCGTCCTCGGAGAGCATCAGCCGCCAGGCACCGACCTTGACCAGGTAGCTCGACCAGAGCGGCAGCAGGACCGCCACGACCAGCATCGACTGCATTCTCGGTTTGGCCAGTTTCGCCATGTAGAAAGCGATCGGAAAGGCAAGGATTGCGTCGGTCACCGTTACCGCGGCGGCGACTCCGATCGTTCGAAAGGTGATCGTCCGGTAGACCTCGTCACTGAAGATCGTGTCGAAGTTGTCGAGGCTGAAACCCTGGACGACTTCGCCGCTCAGCTCGTTCAGATGCCAGAAGGAGGCGGCGAGCATCACTCCCAGCGAGCCCAGGTAGCCGATGACCAGCCAGCCGATCGGTGCGGCCAGCAGGGCCGCGACGGTCAGCCGCGGTCGCCCCTGAAAGAAGTCGGCGAGCCTCCTGCCCGCCGACTTCCGGGGCGCCGGAGCTGTGGCTTCAGCAGCCAACAGCTCCGGTCACTTCGATTGCGTTTCCGGGGTGACTCATTACCCCTTGATTTCGGTCCACGCCTGGACCCATTCGTCGTACGTCTTGCACTCGCTTCCGCGGTCATCGCCGCAGTCGCTGATCGGCGTCTTCCAGAACGCGATCTGGTCGTAGTACTTCTCGTCCTTGGCGTGGTAGGTGTCGCAGTGCTTCGGATCCGAGGTCAGATCACAGGCACCGAGATTGGCCGGCGCCTCGCCGAACCACTCCGCGACCTGGGCCTGGACCTTCGGTGAACCCATCCAGTTCATCCACTCGAGCATGCAGTTCGGGTGATCTGCCTGGGAGCTCAGCATCCAGGTATCCGACCAGCCGGTCGAACCTTCCTTCGGCAGGTCCGCGTCGACGTTCTCGCCAGCCGCCTGCAGGGCACTGGTCTGGTACTGCCAGCTCGAACCGATCACCGAGTCACCGTTGGTGTACGACGAGATGTTCTTCGTCGCATCCGGCCAGTACTCGCCGATGAACTTGTTCTGCTGCTTGAGCAGGTCGACCGCAGCGTTGAACTGATCTTCGTCGAGCTCGTACGGATCGGTGATCCCGAGATCGGGCTGCGTGGCCTCGAGGTAGACGGCCGCGTCAGCGATGTAGATCGGATTGTCCGGCGCGGTGATCTTGCCGCTGTACTTGGAAGCCATGGCCGGATCGAAGACCGAGCCCCAGCTGTCCGGAGCGGGCTTGACCGCGTCCTTGTTGTAGAGCAGAACATTGGCGCCCCAGCCGTGAGGCATCCCGTAGTTCATGCCGTCCTTGGAGTTGTAGTCCTGATCCTTCAGGCTCGGGTTGATGTCGGCGTAGTTCGACAGGATGCTCATGTCGATCGGGCTGACATCACCACCCTCGATCAGGCGCACCGAGGCGTCACCGGAAGCCGACACGCCATCGTACTGGCCGGTCCGCATCAGCTTGACCATCTCGTCCGAGGTGCTGGCGGTTTTGGTGTTGACCTGGCACTGGGTCTGCTTCTCGAACGGGGTCACCCAGTCGACCGTCTTGTCGGTCGAACCGTCCTCGGCGTAACCGGCCCAGGCGATCAGGTTGAGGGCACCTTCGGTCTTGCCGATCGAGGTCACCTCGTCACTGCTGCTGTCGTCATCGCTGCCGCCGCAACCGGCAACCGCGAGGACGCCAACCAGCGCCAGCACTAGCAGCCAGGCGAACCTGGCGGGGTATCTATGCGCATAACTCATGAAACGTTTTCCTCCTCCAATTGGACGGACTCTTTTCTCTCTCCTGGTTGAATCGAAACGGCGTGCTCCGGCCGCCATCCGACAACTACCTCCTGGCCGACACTCCCACCGGGCTCGGCTTCAGATTCGGTGTTCTGCAGGGCGACCTGAACCGCGCCGCCCGCATCAAGTTCCACCCTGACCCTGGTGACCATGCCGACGTAGGCCGACTCGGTGACCTTGCCGCGTTCGGTGACCAGACCGTCGGTCGGGTCGCCTTGACCGATCATGCGGATTTTCTCCGGCCTGATCGTCAGCTTCTTCCCGTCCCGCTCGATTGCGTTCGAGACGCCGACGAAGCCGGCGACGAACTCGTTGGCCGGATGCTCGTAAAGATCCCGCGGTGAGCTGAGCTGCTCGATCCGGCCCTCGTTGAAGACCGCGATCCGGTCGCTCATGGTCAGGGCTTCATCCTGATCGTGGGTCACATAAATGAAGGTGATCCCGACCTCCGACTGGATCTGCTTCAGCTCGACCTGCATCTGCTCGCGCAGCTTGAGGTCGAGTGCGCCGAGTGGCTCGTCGAGCAGCAGCACCCGCGGCCGGTTCACGATCGCCCGGGCGAGAGCGACCCTTTGGCGCTGGCCGCCGGAGAGCTCGTTCGGCTTGCGCTCGCCGTGGCCACCGAGGCGAACCATGCGCAGAGCTTCATCGCGGCGCCTGGCCCGTTCACCCTTCGGCACCTTGGCAATCGAAAGGCCGTATTCGATGTTCGCCGCCACCGTCATGTGCGGGAAAAGCGCGTAGTCCTGGAAGACGGTGTTGACCGAGCGCGCATATGGCGCGAGTCCACTGACATCCTGGCCACCGAGTTCGACCTTTCCGGCGTCAGGTTGCTCGAAGCCGGCGATCATCTTCAGGGTGGTCGTCTTGCCTGAACCGGAAGGTCCGAGCATGGTGAAGAACTCTCCCGGCAAGACCTCGAGGTCGATCGAATCGACCGCCGTGAAGTCCCCGTAGCGTCTGGTCAGGCCGGTAAGGCGGACGTCAGGAACGGCTGACGGGTCGGCCGGGGCTGGGGGTGTGGACGGACTGGACGTGGTTGCTCCTCTTGACGATCTCGGCTGGTGAGGCTAGTTGTTGCGGGACAGATCTCCGGCTACCCCGAACGAGTTCGACTCTAACCGTTGGCGGCCCGGACCGACAGTCCGGATCAGGACATGAGATGTTCGAGTCGGTCCAGCCGGTCACCGATTTGAGCCACCAATCCGGGCGGCGGGCAGGCTCCCGAAAGCGCTTCGATGTCCCCGCGCCAGAGTCCGAGGCGCTTTTCCGCGTCCAGGTCGGCAGCATTTTCGCCCGCCTCGATCCGCTCGATCATCGCGTCGATTCCAGCCAGTCGGTCGGCCAGGTACACGAGGCGGGCGGCCTCACCCGCGATCGCGACCCGGTGGCGATGGTCGGCCCGGCGATCGGCCCGGTCACCGATCGACGGGTCCTGACCGAGGGCGACGACCAGATCGCGCATTCCGGGACCGAAGGTTGCCTCGATTTCTTCCGCGGTGGTGTCGGCCTTTTCGACCGTGTCGTGGAGGTAGGCGGCAGCTTCCGCGACATCGTCGCCCCCGTGCCTGACGGTGATTCTCGCCACCCGGGCCGGATGCTCGATGAAGTCACCGCCGCCGTGTCGGTCGATCTGTCCGCGGTGTGCCTTTTCGGCGAAGGAGTAGGCGGCGCCCGGTAGGTGGAGCGGAGCGGCCCCGGCAACCCGGTCGGGATGGTCGCGATTTACGAAGGCGCTGGCACCGGTCCTGATCTCCGGGCGGTCAAGGAGGCTGTTGAACAGCTCCGCCTCGACCGCCAAACCTTCTTCCAGCGGGCGGCCGAAGCCGCGGATCGCCGCTTCGAGGTCGGTGCGCAGCGCCGGTTGGGGGAGGGCCGAAATCTGCCCGGCCAGCTCCAGCGCCCGCTCAAGGCAACGGCCGCTCTCGGTCACCTCGTTGACCAGCCCGATCCTTTCGGCTTCGGCAGCTCCGATCACCCTCCCCGTGATGATCAGGTCAAGCGCGCGGGACATACCGATCATCCGGGGCAGGCGCTGGGTGCCGCCGTCACCGAGTCCGACGTTCCAGCGCCGGCAAGTCACCCCGAAAGATGCGTGCTGATCGGCTACCCGGATGTGGGCGAGGCAGGCCCATTCGAGTCCGCCCGCGTACGCCGCGCCGTTGACGGCGGCGATCACCGGCTTGTTGACCGAAACCCATCGGGTCGGTCCGATGTTTCCCTCGGCCGGAATCGGCCGGGCATGGAGGTCGCGACCGTCGAAGAGCGGCTCGGACTCGGAATCCGGATCGAACATCGCAACCACCGACTTGAGGTCGGCCCCGGAGCAGAAAGCCTCGGTTCCGGCACCGGTGATGACCAGGACATTCGCCTCGTCATCGTCTCGAAACCTGCCCACGAGGTCGAAGAGGGCCCGCGATTCGAGCCGACCGATCGCGTTGCGGGCCCGTGGCCGGTTGATCGTGATCAGGCGGACCCCGGGGGAGGGTTCCTCGTAGAGGACGGATTCGGGTTCGTCGCCGGTCACGAGGTCTTGGTGGCCGGTCAGGGCCTATTCACCGCCGGTGGGGGGAATTACCACGCCCGAAGAGTCGGTTGTGCCGTCCGGAAGGGTCACGCCGGTCGCAGGCAGGGTGACTCCGGTCTCCGGAACGTCGGTGCCGGTGTCCGTGGTATCTGTGCTCGTCGGAACGATTCCGGCCGCTGACTCGAGGGCTTCGACCCTGGTCTGGAGGGCGTCGATGCGGTCGCTGTCGGAGTTCTTGGTCAGCGATATATAGAGCGCGGCCGCGCCGACACCGACCGCGAGGCAGGTCAGCACGAGGGCCACGATCGTGCGCTTTTTCAGCGACCTTTCCAGCTGGGCGAGCCATCCGCGCTGGCCGTCGAGACGGGTCGCCAGGTCGATTGGCTGGCGCTGCTGCACAGCCGGGATGCGGCCCTGGGAGCCGGTGCTGCGGGGAGGCATCGCTCTCGGCGGGACAGACCGCGGCGGCCCCTGCCGGGCGGACCCGGAAGGCACGCCGGGAGGAGGGGGCGCGGCGGCAGCAGGCGCGGCGGCAGTCGGAGCGGCGGCGGTTGGGGCGGCACCAGCAGGCGCAGCGGCGTTCGGCGGTTGCGGCCGTCCGGATTGACCGGGACCCGGAGCGGACTGGCCGCTCGAAGCTGGCTGGGGCCGCCCCTGCGGGGCGTTTATCGGCGTCTCGGAAGCGCCGCCTTCGGATGGCGGATTACTCATCGCAGGTCAATCTACCCGTCCCGCATTTCCGCAGTTCATTACGCTGCTTGGTGGCATTTATCCGTCAAGTCCCTGCCGGGTGCCCTCACACCCAGGCCACATAAACCCAAGGAGAAAGACTTCGCATGCCTGAAGCAGTCATCGTCGATACCGTGCGCACCCCGATCGGCCGCGCCTTCAAGGGCTCGCTGGCCCAGCTGCGCCCCGACGAGACCGGCGCCTTCGTGATCGACCGCCTTCTCGAGCGCAACCCTGATCTCGACCCGAAGCTCGTCCAGGAGGTGTTCTGCGGCGTCGGCATGCCGCAGGGTCTCCAGGCGTTCAACCTCGCCCGGATCATGGTCCTGCTGTCGGAGAACCTGAGCGAGGAGACCACCGGTGTCACCGTCTCCCGCTACTGCGCCAGCTCGCTCGACGCGATCCGCCACGCCTCCAACGCCGTCAAGAATGGCGAGGGCGACGCCTACATCGCCGCCGGCGTCGAGTTCGTCTCGCGCTTCAACGAGCGCAACGAGGTCGCCGGCAACGACGACAAGAACTCCAAGCTCACCGGTGAGGGCGAGTTGCCCAACGTCTACATCGACATGGGCGTGACCGCCGTCAACGTCGCCGAGAAGTACGGCGTCTCCCGCGACGACATGGACGATTACGCGCTGCGTTCGCAGCACTTGGCCGTCGCCTCGCAGGAATCCGGCTTCTTCGACAAGGAGATCGTCGCGATCCCGACGCCGAACGGCGAGGTCAGCAAGGACGACGGCCCCCGCAAGGACGAGGGCGACATGCGCGAGAAGCTCGGCAGCCTCAAGGAGGCGTTCGGTGGCGGTGGCGTCACGGCCGGCAACTCCTGCCCGCTCAACGACGGCGCGGCGGCAGCGCTGATCATGTCCGATACGAAGGCGAAGGAGCTCGGCCTGACGCCGCGCGCCCGCATCGTCACCTCGGCCACGGCCGGCAACAACCCCGAGTACATGGGTGTCGCCCCGATCGGCGCCGTCAAGAAGGTGCTCGACCGCGCCGGGATGACGATCGACGACATCGGCACCGTCGAGCTCAACGAGGCGTTCGCCGCCCAGGTCATCCCGATCATGGAGGAGTGCGGGATCGACCAGGACAAGCTCAACACCCACGGTGGGGCCATCGCGCTCGGCCATCCGTTCGGCATGACCGGCGCCCGGATCATGGGCACGCTGCTCAACGTCATGGAGACCGACGACCACGCTGTCGGCCTCGAGACGATGTGCGTGGCCGGTGGCCAGGGCGAGGCGATGATCGTGGAGCGCCTCAACTAGGCATTCGCCGGAAGCTCGAAGTTCCGAAAGGGCCCGGCAAACGCCGGGCCCTTTCCGTTCAGGTGAGGGCCCGGTCGGCGATCAGTCCGGCTAGGGCTAGGGATGAAGTGGCGGCCGGGGAGGGGGCGTTCCTCACGTGAACTCCGGCTTCGGTCTGCTCGATCAGGAAATCCTCGATCAGGTTTCCCTCTCGATCGAGAGCCTGGGCGCGGACTCCGGACGGGCCCGGGATCACGTCGTCCGCAGTCAGGCCGGGGACCATGCGGGCGGCTTCGCGGGCGAGACGGGCCGGGCGGATCGAATTGGCCGCTTCACTCATGCTGGCCCGCAAGTGACGGCGCATCAGCTCCCAGGTTCCCGGCCAGCGGAGGGTGGTGCCGAGGTCCCGGCGGCTGAGGCGGGTCAGCTCGTAGGCGTCCCGGGCGCCGGCGATCATCGCGGTCGGACCGATCAGCAGCGATCCGTCGAAGGTACGGGTCAGGTGGGCGCCGAGGAAGGGGAGCTCGGGGTCTGGCACGGGATAGACATTGCCCCGGACCAGATCCTCGCGGCCCGGTTTGACCTCGAGGTAGCCGCCCCGGATCGGCACGATCCTCGGCTCGATCGAACCACCGCAGGCGACGGCAAGCCGGTCGGACTGAAGGCCGGCGCAGAAGACGGCCCGGCCGCAGTCGAGCGGGCCGGATGGAGTTCGAAGGCGCAGACGGGCGGGCGAACCGGTCCCGGTGGTGGAAACGCCCCCGGAAGGGCTGCCGGTACCGGCCGGGCGCGCCGAGAGGACAGGGCAGGCGAGATGGATGCTGCCGCCGGCCTTCTCGAAATCATCCGCGAAGGATCCTGCGATGGCCGCGAAGTCCGTAACGGCAGTGAAGGGTGAATGGAGGGCGGCGAGTCCGCGGGCGGCGGGTTCGATCTCCGGGATCTCATCCGATCCCACCCTCGTCAGCTCTCGCACCGCGTTCGCCTGACCGCGTCGTTCGAGTTCATCGAGTCGAGGCAGCTCCGCCTCGTTCGTGGCGACGATCAACTTGCCGCTAGCCCGCCACGGCAGCTCCCGCTCGGCGCAGTACTCGCCGAGCCGGGCGGCGCCATCAACGCAGAGCCGGGCCCGCAGCGAGCCCGGTTCGTAATAGACCCCGGCGTGGACGACACCGGAGTTGTGGGAGGACTGATGAGCGGCGAGTTTGACCTCGGCCTCCAGCAGAACGATCCGCGCGTCGGGCTCACGGGTCGCGAGCTCCCGGGCGACGGCGAGCCCCAGAATGCCGCCGCCCGCCACCGCGATGTCGCAAGCGGATGGCGGGCGGTCGGTCCGGCTCATGCGCCGATTATCGGCGAATGGCCGGTGCCTCCACAGCGGTGGGTCGGATTTACGGTCCATGTGCCGGAAATCCGACCCACCGGGTGGCTCAGGCGGTCACCGCTTCCTGATCCTGGTCGGCGATCACGGCGACCAGTTCGTTTAGCTCCGCCATCAGGGCGGTGAGGTCGGCCCGGGCCTGATCGTCGACCAGGCGGCCGTCCTCGAGCTTCTCGTCGACCTTGCCGATCGCGAGCTCGCGCTCGACGGTCGGGGTGCCGGTGATCGTCAGCGACTTGCGTAGCGACTGGTTCGCCCAGATTCCGCCGAAGGGCATCGGGCTCTGGGAGACGATCGCCGCCGGCTTGCCAGCCAGTGAAGAGGCCTTGTGGGGTCTCGAGGCCCAGTCGATCGCGTTCTTGAGGTAGCCGGGAGGGCCCGCGTTGTACTCGGGGGTGACGATCAGCAGAGCATCGGCCGCGCTGATCCGGTCCCGCAGGTCCTCGACCTCCGCCGGCACCGGCTCGGGTCCGTCATAAGCCGGGTCGTGGTCGGCGTTGTAGGCCGGGACCGAGGCGAGACCTTCGTAGATCCCGACCTCCACGCCCTCGGGGGCGAGGTCGCCCGCGGCGCGGGTGACCTGCTCGGTAAGCGAGTTCTCTCGCAGGCTTCCGACGATGGCCAGGACCTTCATGATTACTCGCCCGCCTTGACTGCCTCGACCGTGAGGACGAGACGGACCTTCTCGGCGACGACGGCAGCACCGCTATCGAGCGAGGCGCCCCAGGAGATGCCGTAGTCGTTGCGATTGATTTCGCCGTTCGCCTTGAGGCTGAGGACGGAACTGCCGTCCATGCCGATGCCGGCGCCTTCCACCTCGACGGTGAGGGTTACCGGGTTGGTCACGCCGCGCAGGGTCAGGTCGCCGGTGACCTCATAGGTCTCGCCGTCGGCCTGGCTTACGCCGGTCGACACGAAGGTGCCCTTGGGGTGGTTCTCGGCGTCGAAGAAGTCGGGGCTGAGGAGGTGGCCGATCAGCTGCTCTTCCGGAACCTGGACGGTGGACACGTCGATCGAACCCTCGATCGCATCAATGCCCTCGTCTCCGACCGTGATGTTGCCCTCGAAGCCGCCGAAGCTGCCGCGGAAGGTGGAGATGCCGAGGTGCTTGACTTCGAAGCCGACCTGGGTGTGGACGGTGTCGATTCCGTAGGTGCCGGTTTCGATCTTTACTGCCTGTTCGGTGGTGCTCATTTCGTTTCCCTTCGTTTCTGCTTCAAGTTGACTGTGAAATAGTTGCGCAAGCAACTGTTGTACGAACACCATACCAAAACTAGTTGCGTTGTCAACTACTTGCGCTACAATGTGCTCTATGGCACAGGCGACAGCTACGGAAACTGAGCAGGCAATTGGCGCAAGCCCGGCTCACGAAGCCGCTTTCCAGTCGATGCGCAGCGCCTACCTGCTGCTTTCGGAACGCTTCGAAAAGGAGCTGGCCGAGGCCGGACTTCCCGATCTTGGCTTCTACGGTGTTCTGCTCGCACTGAGTGAAGCGCCCGAACCGAGTCGTCCCCGCGACCTGCTCTGCAAGGTGAACGTGACCAAGAGCGGCCTCACCCGGCTGGTCGACCGGATCGAGAAGGCCGGGCTGGTCGAAAGGACCTACTGCCCGTCAGACCGGCGCGGCACCTTCCTGGTCATCACGGATCAGGGCCGGGAAACGCTGGCGAAAATGCAGCCGGTGCGCGAGCGGGTCTTCAGGGAAGGCTTCGTCGACCTGGTCGAAGAAGAAGACGCGGTGACTGTCGCCCGGGTCATGGCCGAGGTCTCGGAGGGCATCTACGAAGCCCTGAACGCAGACGGCTCCTGCGACGCCGAATAGCTCGCTCAGTCGGGATCGTCGAACAGGTCCGCCTCGGCGGGGATTACTTCGGTCGGAGTTTCTTCCTGCCGGGGTCGGCGGGTCGGGCCCGGCATTGGTTCACGGGCATTCTCCGGGGCTGGCGTGCGCTCAAGCGGGGGGAACGCCGCTTCGTCCGGAACCTCCCAGCTCTGGATCAGCGGCAGTCGCCACATCAGGCTGGCCAGGACCAGGCCAAGCGCCGCGGCCAGCATGGCGATGAACCACTGCTCGGCGCCCAGCATCGCCATGTCGAAGAATTCGCGCAACTGGGGGACCGCCAGAATGCCGGCGAACAGCGCGCCGAGACCGGCGACCATGGCCAGCATGTAGCTCTGGATCGCGATGTGCTCGCGTCCTGGCCCGCGCTCCAGCAACAGCACAAAACAGAGGCCGAGGATGATCAGGGTGGTGGTGGCCGCGGTCCGGCCTTCCTCGACGTTGCCGCCAAAGACCACATCGACCAGGAAGTAGGAGAGGATCGAACCGAGAGCGGTCGCGATCCCGGCCGGAACGGCAAAGGCAGCAAGGGCCTTGAGCAGCCTGCCTCGGTAGAGCGGTCCGTCCGAAGGCGCCAGGGCCAGTACGAATGACGGGATGCCGATGGTCAGGAATGCGGCCAGGGTGAGGTGCCGTGGCAGGAAGGGAAAGGTGAATCCGGGTACCGAAACGAGCACGATCAGGGCCGCCGCGTAGACCGACTTGGTCAGATAGAGCCGCCCGAGGCGGTGGATGTTTCTGGCGATCCGGCGGCCCTCGGCAATTGCTTCGGGCAGGCGGCTGAACTGGTCTTCGAGCAGCACAACGTCGGCCACCGACTTGGTGACCTGGCTTCCCGAGCCCATGGCGACGGCCATGCGGGCGCTCTTCAGCGCCGGCACGTCATTTACCCCGTCTCCGATCATCGCCGTATAAGCGCCGGAATCGGCGAGCGCGGAGACCAGTTGCCTTTTCTGCTCGGGCCGGATCCGGCAGAAGATCGTGTTGGCTTTGACCACCTCGGCAAGAGCTTCTTCGTCTTCGGGCAGATCCGGACCTTCGATCACCCCGGCATCGGCGGGGATCCCGACCGCCTTCGCGACCGCGGTGACCGTCGCCCGGGCATCGCCCGAAATCAGCTTCAGGGCGACGTCCTCGCTTCGCATCAGCTCGAGAGTTTCCTCGACTCCGGGCCGCAGGTTCTCGCGCAACACCACGAGGGCGACCGGTTCCAGTCCGGAGGGGTATCCGTCAGCGCCGCTCGCCGGCAGGGGGGCCGTGGTCTCACAGAGGGCGACCACCCGACGACCGGCCTCGGTCTCTTCTTCAAGCCGGGCGGCCAGATCCTGGTCGAGGGCCAGCGCTCCGGCACCGACCATCAGGTCGGGCGCGCCAAGCACCAGGCTGCGATGCATGCCCCGCTCATCGAAGGTTAGGGCGCTCCATTTCCACTCCGATGAAAAGGTCACCTCGCCGACCACCGGCTCGGCTTCCCCCGGACACTCGTCGGCGATCGCCTCCAGGGTGAGGTTGCGGTCCCCGGCACTGGCTGCGTACCGTCCGAGTTCGTTTGCCGCCCTCCGCTCGTCGGTCACCCTGGCGGGAATGACCTCGACCACGGTCAGCTCCCCGTCGGTCAGGGTGCCGGTCTTGTCGACGCAGATCGTGTCAACCGAGGCCAGCGACTCGGTGGCACTCATCTGTTGGATCAGGGTCGCCCGCCTTGCCATTTTCACCGCGGCCACAGCGAAGGTCACGCTCATCAGCAGGACCAGGCCTTCGGGGATCAGGGTGATCAGCCCCGCGGTCGCGGTTTGTGCGGCGTCGACCAGGTCCACCTGACGGACGACCAGCGACCCGATCAGCAGGGCGGCCAGCGGCAGCAGGATCCAGGTACAGACCAGGATCACCCGGTTTACCTCTTCCTGGAGTGGCGACGGCGGATGCCTGAAGGCCCTGGCCTCGCCGGCGATCTGGCCGGCATAGCTTTCCTCGCGGACGGCGGTCACCTCGCAGAAGCCGGATCCGGAAATCACGAAGCTGCCCGAAAGGACCTCGTCGCCGGGTGACTTGCCGATCGCATCCGATTCACCGGTCAGCATCGACTCGTCGACGGAGAGACCGCGGGAGCTGGTCGTCTTGCCGTCGGCCACCAGCTGGTCGCCCGGGGTCAAACGGATCAGGTCACCCGGCACGACCTCGTCGGCCAGAAGCTCGAGGCTCTCCCCGTCGCGGATCACCTCGGCCCGGGGCGCGACCAGGATCGCCAGCCGGTCGAGGGTCTCCTTCGCCTTCAGTTCCTGGCGAATGCCGATCCAGGTGTTGATGATCGCGATCATTCCGAAGATCGCGTCGGCGATCAGGCCCAGCGAGAGGATCAGGACGAAGAAGATTCCGATGATCAGGTTGAAGAGCGTGAATACGTTGCCGGCGACGATGCTCGATGTGGAGCGGGAGGAATGGGGGTGGGCAGGCCCCAGCGCCCGGAGCCGCTCGGCGGCCTCGGCCGCGGGCAGGCCCGGGCCCGGATCGCCGGTCGGGAGTACCTGGGTCGCCGTTTCGCTCACGGGGTGATTGTTACCGGTTTGCGCCGTCGGTAACCGCCGCCCCGGGGGTGCGGCCCGTCACCCGCCCAACCGGGGGCATTCACCCGCCGAATTTGCGGGTGAATGCCCCCGGTCGAGAATCGGACCGGGTCACCTGAGTGGTACAAAAACGAGATTTGTACTTTCGGGTAGGATGCCCGTATGTCACTGAAGCTTGGGCTGTATCTCGGGTACTGGGGAATTGGACCCCGCGGAAAAGATGCGATCGAGGCGGTGCAGTTCGCCGAGAGCATCGGCTACGAATCGGTGTGGGTGGCCGAGTCCTACGGGTCGGATTGCGTCAGCGTCCTTTCCTGGCTGGCGGCGCAGACCGAGAAGATCAACCTGGGCGCGGCAATCATGCAGGTGCCCGCCCGTCCGCCGGCCGCAGCCGCGATGGCCGGTGCCACGATCGACTACCTCTCAAATGGCCGCTTCATGTTCGGCTTCGGCCCCTCGGGCCCGCAGGTTTCCGAGGGCTGGTACGGGGTGGATTACTCCAAGCCCTGGGGCCGGACCAAGGAATATGTGGAGGTCGTCCGCGAGATCGTCGCCCGCGAGGAAAAGCTCGACCATCAGGGCGAGCACTACCAGCTGCCGATGCCCGGCGGCCAGGGCAAACCTTTGAAGCTCAACTTCAAGCCGCTCCGTCCCGACATCCCGATCTTCATCGGGGCGATCGGCCGCCGCTCGGTCGAGATCGCCGCCGAAGTCGCCGATGGCTGGATCCCGATCTTCTTCAGCCCGGAGAAGTTCGAGGAAGCCTGGGGCGAGCACATCGAGAAGGGCCTCGCCGCGGGTGGTCGCACCCGGGAAGACTTCGAAATCTCGCCTTCGGTCCAGGTCGCTATCGACGGTGACCTCGAAGCGGCCCGGAACATGGTCCGCATGGCGCTGGTCCTCTACCTCGGTGGCATGGGCTCGAAGAAGACCAACTTCTACGTTGATCTCTCCCACCGCTTCGGCTTCGGTGAAGAGGCCGACAAGGTCCAGGAACTCTTCCAGTCCGGCGACAAGGAAGGCGCCTTCAAGGCCCTGCCCGACGAGTTCGTCAACGCCGTCTCGCTGATCGGCACCGAGGCCGAAGTCGCCGAGCGCCTCAACGCCTTCCGCGAGAAGGGAATCGACCGTTTGATCATGACTCCGGTCCACCCGGAGGTCGACCAGATGAGGCATACGGTCGAACGGCTGGCGGCCCTGACCCAGGGCTGAGGCAGGCCAGGAAGGCAGCAGTCCGGTCGGCCCCTTCACCGGGTCGCTGCGCCAGAAGTCGCCCCGCGTTCAATTCCCATAATCTGAGTCGGCCTTGTCCATGAAGATCGGAGTTCCCAAAGAATCTGCTGATGGCGAGAACCGGGTCGCCCTGGTTCCCGAGTCGGTCAAGTCCCTTCTGAAAAAGGAAGGCGTCGAGATCGTGATCGAGTCCGGAGCCGGCGATGTTGCCGGTCATCCCGACTCGCAATACGAGGAGGCCGGAGCGAAGGTCGGCTCGCATGCCGACGTGCTCGCTGCGGATCTCGTGCTCCATGTCGCTCCGCTCTCGGAAAGCGAGATCGGCGAGCTGAAGCAGGGGCAGTATCTGATCAGTCACCTCTCACCGCTGACTTCCGCGGAGACCAACAAGGCGCTCGCGTCGGCCGGTGTCACCGCCCTGGCGATGGAACTCATCCCGCGAACTACCCGCGCCCAGGCAATGGACGCGCTCTCCTCGCAGGCGACCGCCGCGGGCTATGCGGCGACCCTGATCGCCGCCCGCGAGTCGGGCAGCTTCTGGGGCATGCTTACCACCGCCGCCGGCACGATCCGCCCGGCCCGGGTGCTGGTGCTCGGGGCCGGTGTGGCCGGACTCCAGGCGATCGCCACCGCCAAGCGGCTCGGCGCGATCGTCACCGGTTTCGACATTCGCCGCGCCGCCTGGGAACAGATTGCTTCGCTGGGTGGCCGGCCGCTCGAACTCGACTTCATCCCAGACGCCGAAGGCGAGGGCGGATACGCCCGGCCTTTGACCGACGAGGAAAATCAGCAGGTTCGTGACGCGATTGACGAGAACGCCGGTCGGCAGGACGTGATCATCACCACAGCCGCGATCCCGGGCCGACCCGCGCCGACCCTGATCACGGCGGCAGGCGTCGCCAACATGGGCCCCGGCTCGGTGATTCTGGACCTTGCCGCCGAGACCGGCGGAAACTGCGAGTTGACCGAGCCCGGTCAGACCGTAGTCAAGGACGGAGTGAAGATCGTCGGCCCGAAGAACCTCGCCTCCGAGCTGCCGGGTCACGCCTCCCAGCTTTATGCCAAGAACCTCGAGAACCTGCTC
>JACJWY010000022.1 GCA_020636955.1 Thermoleophilales bacterium
GGTCTTCCTCGAACTGGACCTCGAGGCCCAGGGCCTTGAATGGTGCTTCCCGGAGATTGACCTGGCCCATCCGCTCGACGGGGGCCGGGCCGGGGTGATGGTCCGTGACATTCAGCAGACTGCGGCCGGACTGGGGGAGGACGGCAAAGCCTGGTCGAAGCTCTTCGGGCCGCCGTCCCGGGCCTTCCCGAAGCTGAGCGGGGACATCAACCAGCCGATCATTCACTTCCCCGAGCATCCCGTAAGCCTCGCCCGCTTCGGGATCCCCTCGCTGGCCCCGGCGACCACCCTGGCCAAGGGCTTCAACACCGAAGAAGGGAAGGCCCTCTTCGGCGGGGTCGCCGCCCATTCGTTCTCGCCGCTCACCCGCCTGATGAGCTCGGCCGTGGGCATGGCCCTGATCTGCGCCGCCCACGCCAACGGCTGGCCGGTCGCCAAGGGCGGCTCGCAGTCGATCGCGAACGCGCTGGCCGCGGTGATCACCGAGAACGGCGGGACGATCGAAACCGGCCGGTTGATCAAGTCGATCGACGAGTTGCCGGCCGGCGAGCCGGTCATCTTCGACACCTCCCCGGCCGGGGTGGTCGGTCTGGCCGGTCACCGGTTGCCGGAAGGGGTGCGAAAATCCTTCCAGCGCTACGAATACGGGCCGGCCGCCTTCAAGCTCGACCTGGCGGTCGAAGGGGGGATTCCCTGGGAAAACGAGAACGCCCGCAAGGCCGGAACCGTTCACGTGATCGGTTCATTCGAGGAACTGGTGATCGCCGAGCACGAGATCAACTACGGCCGGATGCCGGAGCGGCCCTTCCTGCTGGTCGGCCAGCAGTACTTGGCCGACCCTTCCCGCTCGGAGGGCGATCTGCATCCAGTGTGGGCGTATGCGCATGTGCCGAACGGATTCACCGGTGATGCGACCGAGGCGATGTTGACCCAGATCGAGCGATTCGCGCCCGGCTTCCGGGACCGGATCCGCGGCGAGACTGCGATGTACCCGGAGGACTTCGCCCGGTACAACGCCAACTACGTCGGCGGCGACATCGTCGCCGGCGCAAACAATCCCCGCCAGCTGATCTTCCGGCCGCGCGCCGCCCTCGACCCCTACAAGGTCACCGACGGAATCTGGATCTGCTCCGCGGCAACCCCGCCAGGCGGCGGAGTCCACGGAATGGGCGGCGCCAACGCCGCCCGCTCGGTCCTGAAGTCGCTCGGCTAGAGCCCGGCGCCCGGGCCGAGGACGGCGTTGGTGGCGGTGATCTTGACCAGCAACTTGCCGCGGGTGTAGCCGTCGAGGAATTCGCTGGGGTCGATGCCGTAGATCGCGGCGTACTTCTTGGCCAGTTTGACCGCGTCTTTCTCGTTCATGTACATCAGCTGGTACTTGAGGATGTGGCGGAAATCGGTGGCGGCGATGTCGAATCCGGAATGGGTCCAGCCGTGGTAGCCGAACGGGAAGACCCCTTCCTCGGCCGCCTTGGCGAACTGCCGCATCACCTCGAGCTCGACCTGGCCTCGAATCCCGGCCGGCAGGTGTTTGCCGGTGACAGCATCCACCACCGCGTTCATGTCCACGTCGGAGATGATCGGCCGGGGTTTGCCGGTGAAGACCGGCTTACCGTTTACCGAAAGCTTCTTGTAGCTGATCAGCACCGCCCCGGACTTGTGGGTCGTCGCTTCCAGTTCCATCTTCAGCTTGCCGTTCTTGCCGAGGTCAAATTCGGTTTCCTTCTTGAGGGCCTTGTGGACCTTGGCGGTCTTGCCCGACGGGTCCTCGATGATCCCCTTGAACTGCTTGAACTCCTTGGTCTTTTCGTTGAAGCGCAGCTGGATGCGGGCTTTCTCGGCGGCATCTAGGCTCTTGAAGTTCTTCGGCAGCTTCGGCGGGTAATAGGCGGCCTGACCGAGCCACTGCGGAGGGGCTCCGAGGATCACATCGTCGGGAGTCAGGTTCTTGGTCGGCACCGCCTCGACCTTGCCGATCCCGCCCTTGACCTTGGCTGCGTACTCGTTGATCGGCCGGGCCTGGATCTCGACGTTGACCCCGAACTTCTCGTTCACGTTCTTGACGATCTGCTTGAAACGGTCGATCTGTTTGCCACTCAGGTTGCCCAGCGACGGGGCGTCAGCCAGGGCCTTGGCACCGTTGCCGGCCAGTCGGCTGGCATCGGTTACGACCTCCGCCGTCTCGGTCGCGAGACCGCCGGCCACCCTCGTCTTCTTGACCAGGTTCATGCCCTGGACGACCTTGCCGCCGGTGAAATCCTCGAGCCAGCCGACCGCTACTTCGCCCTCGATTCGGCCGAGCAGCTTGCCGAACTGCCGGGCGCCCTCGACCGGATCCTTCTTCATCGTGTCATCCCAGTTGAGGATCCCCTTCGAGAAGGCCACATCGACCTTCTTCAGGTCGGCGGAAGCCTCGTCGTAGATCTCCGGCAGGTCGTCCCAGGCGGCTTTCATCTTCGACGGGGAGGTGTAAAAACTGGCGGCCTCGCCCAGCACCCCGCCGGTCACGGTGCCCGCTTCCGAGAGGGCATCGGTCATTTCCAATGCCATCCGGGCCCGGTTCTCATCCGGAGAGAACAGCCAGTCATTCCAGTATGAGAAGGGAACGTTTATCGACCGTTCGGCCGCTTCCTTGCCGACCTTCTCCATCTCCTCGGAGACCGCTCCCATGAAAGATCCGAGTGCTGTCTGCTTCGCCTTCGCCCCGTTCGGAAAAGCCGAAAGGGTGGCGGCCGGGAGACCGTAGGCGCGGGCCGCCGCCTGCTCGAATTTGGTCGGGTGGCGCATCTTTTTCGGGGTTCCCTTCAGGCGTTTCTTGACCAGTCCGTACAGCTCCTTCGCCAGTTCCTGGCGTTTGCGGTAGGCCCTGTCGGCCAGGGCGATCAGCATCCCGGCCACCAGACCATCCAGGTCCTGGCGGTCCGGCTGCTTCTGCTGTGCTTCGATCAGCAGGGCGGCGCTGGTGTCGAATTGGTTGCCTTCCTGATCGGTGCCCCTGACCCTTGTCTGTAACAGGCCGTTTCCGGGAGAGTCGATCGCGTAGGCGAAGAGATGCTCGGACTTCTGGCCCAGGTCGAGGCTGGTCGGGAAGGTCCCGGTCGGGCCGAAGATCCGGGTCAAGCTCGGAGCCGGGCCGCCCAGGACCGGAACATCACGCAACACCAGTCCAGGCGCCGGCGGGTAGGTGATGCTGCTGATCTTCGTGGTGCCCTCGCCACCCAGATGCTGGACTGTCATCTTCAGGTCGAAGACGTCGTTGTTGCCGACCTTGTTCGGCTCGAGGCTGACTTTCAGGGGTTGGATCGGGGTCAGCAGGAAGGCCCTGGTCTGGCCGCCGATCTCGCCCCGACCGACGATCTGACCGTCGTCGTTTATGTCCCGGGCGCTGCGGAGGTTCCAGCCGCTGCCGGCGGGGATCAGCGTGTTCAGATCCACGATCGGCTTGCCCGGTTCGCGGATGATCGCCCTCTGGACACTGGAGCTGTCGATCGAAGTACCGACGATCGTGCCACCCGGGCCGATCGCGTTGGCCGAAGAGAAGCCGCCGAGCGTGTTCGGGCTGGCAATCGGCTGCATGCCCGCACCCGGGGTCCAGATAAAGGCACGATCCTGGCCGGGGGAGATTTCGGAAGACCCGACCACGGTGCCGGTCTCGTTCAGGTCGAAGGCGTCGCTGAGGCTTCCGGTGCTTCCGGGGAGAAGACCAAGGTCGACCGGCGGGTCGTCGAAGTCTTCCCAGAGCGCCGCGCGGGGACCGCGACTGCCGGCGATCCGGCCGTTGTTGGCGATCTCCCGGGCGGTCCCGGTACCGGTGCCGCCGAGCCGGATCGGATCGCCGGCGGCGGTCCAGTAGGTCGCGGCCATGATCTGGGGCCCGGTGTCGTTGTCATAAGTTGAGGTGCCGACGATCACGCCGTTGTCGTTTATCCCGTTGGCGAAGGACTGGTTGTTCGGCTCGGTTTCGCAGCCCTCGGCGCATAGTGCCTCGCCGATCGGCACCAGATTGGAGGCCGCGCCACCGGCCCAGCGTTTGCCGTACCAGAGGAAGGTGAAAGCGTCGGGATCGGGGTGCGGCCCGGAGACCGCAACCACATCGGTCGAACTACCATCCGGGCCCGCGTAGGAGACATCCGGGGTGAGCAGGTTGATCTTCTGCATTCCGCCGTCGGGCCGCCAGATGAAGGCGAAACCTGCCGAGTTGCCGACCACATGGCCATTGTCGGCAATGCCGGTCGCTTCAGAGGCGCTGCCGCCGGGCAGGATGCCGAGATTGGTTACCTCATAGCGGGCGGCATCGGCACCGGGCGCGCAGAGGAAAACCAGCCCCGAAAGGGCCGCGGCAAAGATTGACTTGCGGCGCATCCCGATCCCCCGATTCGATTGAGTCCCTTCCCGATCAGGGTAACCGGGCCCCTGCCCGGTTGCAAGGTTCGGACGACTCACAAGACCGCGAAGTCGAAGCAGTCTGCGGCCGAGGCCGCAGTCGAGGCGGCCTGCTAGGAGCCGACGGGCAGAGCGCCGAGTCGTTTCAGCTCGGCCTCGACGCCGTCAAGCAGCCGGTCGAGGCCACGATCGAATCTTGATTCGTCGTAGATCTCGTCGAACATTTCCAGCCACTGTTCCTCGAAGCTCCGATCCGAAACGAACATCCTTTCCAGAGAGGGGTAGCCCCCGTCCCTGACCCTGGCCTCGACAAAGTCGGTTGCTTCCTCGAACCGCTCGGGGTCGGTGTCCTTGATGTGGCCGACCTTTCGTTCCCTCACCGCGAAACCGAAAACGTAGTCGTCAACCTGGGACATGATTTCGAACTTCAGTGAGGCGCTGACGTCGAGATCGTCGAGTGCGCCGATCGTCTGGTCCATGTGGCGGAGGGCGTTCTCGGTAATCCGGAATTCTTCGTCCTGCTCGTCGATCAGCCAGGGCCGCTTCATCCATGCGGCAAGGCTCATCTTCGCGATCAGGGTCACTCGGCCCCGCCAGTCATCGGGCATCTCACCTTCCGGAATGACGATCTCGCCCATGATCGCGTCGTCCATCAAAGCCAGCAGGTCATCCTTGGTGCGGACGTAGTGGTAAAGGCTCATGGTGCCCGCGTCCAGATGCCGGGCGACCTTCCTCATCGAGACGTTCCTGATGCCTTGCTCCTCGGCGATCTCAAGGGCAGCCTGGACGATTTCCTCGCGGCTGAGGCGCTTTCTATCCGGCTTGCTTGCCATTCGTACATTGTACTGCTATGTTGTTCGTACGATGTATGAAAATTTGAACGATAACTGCACGGACGCCGGGATCAAGGCAGAGGGACTGGGCAAGCGCTTCGGCGACTTCACCGCCCTCGAAGACCTCGATCTCGTCGTCCCCAAGGGATCGGTGCTCGGACTGCTCGGCCACAACGGAGCCGGCAAGACGACCACGATCCGAATCCTCACAACCCTCTCTGTGCCGAGCACCGGCTCGGCCACGGTCGCCGGATACGACGTCGTCAAGCAGGGCGGCGAAGTCCGCAAGCGGATCGGCGTCGCCGGCCAGAGCGCCACGGTCGACGGTCTCCTGACCGGCCGGGCCAACCTGGAAATGGTCGGGCGGCTCTACGGCATGTCGAAGAGAGAGGCCGCCGAGCGGGCCGACGAACTGCTCACCCGGCTGGGCCTGACGGATGCCGCCGACAAGCTGGTCAAGGAGTACTCGGGTGGCATGCGCCGCCGGGCCGACCTGGCCGCGACGCTGGTCTCGACCCCGCCGGTTCTCTTCCTTGACGAGCCGACAACCGGACTCGACCCGGCCAGCCGCAATGACCTCTGGGATGTCCTCCGCGAACAGGTATCCGAGGGAGTCACCCTGCTGCTTACGACCCAGTACCTCGAGGAGGCCGACCGCCTGGCCGACGAGATCGTCGTCCTCGACCACGGCAAGGTGGCAGCGGCCGGATCGCCGGACCAGCTCAAGCAGCGGGTCGGCGGCGACCGGATCGAGATCACCCTGGCTGACCCCGCCGACGCCGGACCCGCCGCCGAGGCGCTGGCCGGATTCGCCGAGAACGAGGTCCACTCCGACCCCGCGGCGAGCCTCGTCACCGCCCCGGTCCGGGCAGGCACCCGCCTGGTCGAGGTGGTCCGATCACTGGACGCGGCCGGGATCGACGTGACCGACGTCCACCGCCGCGACGCCACCCTCGATGACGTCTTCCTCTCCATCACTTCCGCCCCGAAAGTCGAGGTCCACTCATGAGTGAAACGCTGATTCTCGCCCGCCGCAACCTCGAACATGTGCGACAAATCCCCGAAAAGCTGATCGACGTGACCCTGCAGCCGCTGATGTTCGTGCTGCTCTTCGCCTTCGTCTTCGGTGGCGTGATCGCGGTTCCGAACGGCGATTACAAGGAGTACCTGATCGGCGGCATCCTGGTCCAGACCCTCGCCTTCGGCCTGATGGGGCCGGGCGTCGCGATCGCGACCGACCTTGGCGAAGGCATGATCGACCGGCTGCGCAGCCTGCCGATCCGCCGCTCCTCGTACCTGACCGGCCACATCCTGGCCGAGTTCGCCGCGACCATCCTCGCGATCGTCGTGCTCAGCGGAGCCGGCCTGCTGGTCGGCTGGGGCATCGAATCCTCGGTCCCCGAGGCGATCGGCGCCTACGCCTTGCTCGGGCTCTTCGCCTTCGCGATGATCTGGCTCGGCACCCTGATCGGCACCGTCGCCAGGAGCACCGACGTGGTCACCGGCATCGCCTTCATGACGGTGTTCCCGCTGACCTTCGTCTCGAACGCCTTCGTGCCGACCGACTCGCTGCCGGATGGCCTGCGTCAGGTGGCCGAATGGAACCCGATCAGTTGCGTGGTCGCGGCGGTCCGGGAGCTTTTCGGCAACCCGACGGCGGTGCCACATGACGCCGCCTGGCCGCTGCAGCACCCGGTGGTCGCCTCGATTGGCTGGTGCGTACTGATCCTGGTCGTCGTGGTTCCGATGACGGTCCGCGCCTTCAACCGCCGCACCACCGACTAGGGCCGAGCCTGAGGACCCGAGATGGCATAAGTCAGTCGTAATGACTGACTTATGCCATCTCGGTCAATCGGAACCCGGCTAGAGCTGGATTGCCTTCAGCGTCAGGAAGTCTTCGATCCCGTACGGGCCGAGCTCGCGGCCGTGGCCGGAGAGCTTGCGGCCCCCGAAGGGAGCGAGCGGGTTGAAGGCGGCGCCGTTGATCTCGACCTGGCCGGTCTCGATCTGACGGGCCACGTCCACCGCCCGCTCCGGATCCGAGGACCAGACACCGCCGGCCAGTCCGTAGCTGGAGTCGTTGGCGATCTCGATCGCTTCCTCTTCGGAGTCGTAGGGGAGGATCGAAAGCACCGGGCCGAAG
>JACJWY010000023.1 GCA_020636955.1 Thermoleophilales bacterium
GAGCAGCGGGCCCCGGGGATGCATGCCAAGCCCCACGGCGTATAACCACCAGCCCGCGGATCAAACAGACAGGGATGCAGGTCAGACGGGCAGGGAGACGGCTTTCTGGTCGGCCACCTCATCCGGCCGCAGCCCCGCTGCCTTCTCGGCCCGCTTCTGCTGGATGATCACCCCGAGCATCGCGATCACGGTGACCGCGAAGAGCATGGTCGCGATCACGTTGACCTGGACCGGGATGCCGCGCTGGTTCGCACCGAAGATGTAGAGCGGGAAGGTGACGGTCGAACCGGAGTTGAAGTTCGAGATCACGAAGTCGTCGATCGAGAGGGCGAAGGCCAGGAATGCGGCCGAGACCACTCCCGGTGCGATCAGGGGCAGGGTGATCTTGCGGAAGGTGGTGAAGGCGTCGGCCCCGAGGTCGGCTGCGGCTTCCTCGAGCCGCCGGTCGAAACCGATCAGCCTCGATCTGACCACGATCACCACGAAGCTGACCGAGAACATGATGTGGGCGATCAGCAGGGTCTGGAAACCGAGTTCGAAGATGTTCAGGGTGAGGAAGAAGGAGAGCAGCGCAGCCCCGATCACGACTTCCGGGGTGGCCATCGGAATCACAATCAGCAGGTTGGCCGCCCGGCGGCCCAGGAACTGGTAGCGGACCAGGGCGATCGCGAGCAGGGTGCCGATGATCGTTGCCCCGATCGCAGTCAGGAAGGCCAGCCTGATGCTGGTCAGCAGGGCGTCGGTGAGCTCGGTTATCGCGAATGGCTTGCCCCAGTACTCGGTTGTGAAACCGACCCACTCGAAGTTGAACCGGCCCTCCGGGTTGTTGAAGGAGAAGAGGGCGATGATCGCGATCGGGATCAGCATGTAGGCGATCGCCAACAGGCCGATGATCATCACCGAGTTTTCCCTCAGCCAGCGCCAGGCCCTCATGTCGCTTCCTCCTCCTCGCCCATCAGGGCTTCGGTCCCGGCGAACTTGATGTAGACGAGCAGGGCGACGAGGATGATTGCCATCAGGGTGAAGGAGAGCGCCGCCGCCTCGGAGTAATCAGTGACGACCAGGTACTTCGACTGGATGACGTTGCCGATCATCGCCTGGCCGGTACCGCCGAGGAAGGTCGCGTTTACGTAGTCACCGGCGGCAGGGATGAAGGTCAGGAGGATGCCGGCGATGATCCCCGGCATGGTCAGGGGAAGGGTAATCCGGAAAAAGGTCTGGGCGGTCGACGCGTAGAGGTCCTTACCGGCTTCCAGCAGCCGCTCGTCGAGCCTTTCCAGCGCCGTAAACAGGGGCAGCACCATGAAAGGCAGGAAGTTGTAGGTGAGACCCGCGATCACCGCGCCACTGGTAGCGAGGACGTGACCGTCAGGCGCCATCCCGAGAAACTTCAGGACCGAGACGACCGGGCTCGAATCATCGAGGATGGTCTTCCAGGCGATCGTTCTGATCAGGTAGGTGGTAAAGAATGGCGCCACCACCGCGAAGAGCATCAGGTTCTTCCAGCGCCCCGCCTTGAAGGCGATCGCGTAGGCCAGCGGATAGCCGATCAGCAGGCAGAAAACGGTGGCGACCCCGGCGTACCAGAACGAGCGAATGAACTGCTCGCTGTACTGGGAGACCGCATCCGAGTAGTTGCTGAAGGCCCAGGTCAGCTCGTAGCCGGTCTGCACGGTGCCGGTCTTCAGCGAGAGCTCCCCCATGTAGTACATGGGGATCACGAAGAAGATGACCAGCCAGAGCAGGCCCGGGGCCAGCAGCCAGTAGGGGGTCATGCGCTGACGGAGACTCATGATCGGTTTTTCCCCTTATTCCGATTCATCTCCGTCAGCGCTTTCCCCTTGTTCAGTGGACGAGAACCCGGGTCAGCCGAGCTTCGCGTCTTCGAAGGCCTGTTCGACCTCCTGGACCTGTTGCTCGTCACCGGGTGGTGAGACCTGGTTGAAGCACTTCGCCGTGAACTGTTCGGACGGGAAGATCAACTCGTTGTTGGCCAGTGCAGGATCCTGCTTGAGAAGGATCTGCTTGACCCCCTCGACCGGGCTGACGTAGTTCACGTACTGGGTGATCTTCGCCTGGACTTCGGGCTCATAGACGTAGTTCATGAACTCGTAGGCGGCTGCCGCGTTCGGAGCACCGACCGGGATCAGCATGTTGTCCGACCAGATCGAGCAACCCTGGGCCGGCTGGACGTAGGCGATGTTCTCGTTGTCGGCCTGAGCCTGGATCGCATCGCCGGACCAGCCGATCGCGGCAACCACGTTGCCGTTGGCGAGGTCCTGGATGTAGTCGTTGCCGGTCACCTTGCGGATCTGGCCGCTGGAGACGAGACCCTTGAACTTGTCGATCGTGTCGAGCCAGTCCTGGTCGGTGGCGTCAACCGGGTCGATCCCGTCGGCAGCCATCATCAGCGGGATCGTGTCGCGCATCTCGTCGAGCACGGTCACCTTGCCCTTGTACTTCGGATCCCAGAGGTCATTGATCGACTTGACATCCGGGGCGAGGTCCTTGCGGACCACGAGACCGGTCATGCCTGACTGCCAAGGAACCGAGAACTCGCGGTTCGGGTCAAACGAGGGGCTCTGCAGGGCCGGGATCAGGTTCTTCTCGACGTTCGGGATCTTGGCCTTGTCGAGCTTCTGGATGTAGCCGAGCTTGAACATCTTCTCCGCCATCCAGTCGGTTACGACGATGATCGAACGTCCGCCCGAGTCGCCCTGGCTGAGCAGCGGCTGCATCTTTCCGAAGAAGTCGGTGTTCGAGTTGACGTCCTCGGTGTAGGTGGTCGAGGTTCCGGTCACCTTGTCGAAGTTCTTGATCGTCGCGCCGTCGATGTAGAGCGGCCAGTTCGAGATCTTCAGCGATCCCTTGGGGTCGCCGCCCGAGGCCGTGGTCACATCGGAATTGTCGGAGCCACCGAGGCCGCCACCGCCGCCGCCACAGGCGACCAGCACAAGCGAAGCGACCAGCGCCAACACCCCCAGAGCAAGCAGGCGGATCTGTTTCATCTTGATGTTGGTCATCAGTTCACTCCTTCGGTGATTTGGTCGGTGGGCGTTGGGCCAGAGGTCGCTTCCTCCGGATCGGATTCGGCGACAAGGTGCATGTGCTCGGGCAGCCAGTTCAGGCGGACCTTCGCGCCGCCGCCGGGAAGGTGCTGCCGGGCATCTTCGGAAGCGTTGGGGACCAGGACGGTCATGTTCACGTCATCGGCGACCTTGATCGCCATCTGGGTCGAGGTGCCGAGATAGAGCGAACTCTCGACGATGCCGTCGACGCCGGGCTGATCACCCGGGGCATTCCCGGGCAATGAAACGGTCAGCTTCTCGGGCCTGACCACGGCAAAGCATTTCTCGCCGGTCGTGAACTGCTTCGCATCCTCGGTCGGGACGGCGGGCCCGTCGGCGATCTCTATTTCACCCGGACCCCTGACCACCGCCGGCATCAGGTTCGAGACACCGATGAATCCGGCGACGAAGGTGGAGGAAGGCCGGTCGTAGACGGTTTCCGGGTCGGCGCACTGCTCGATCTTTCCTTCGTTCATGACCGCGATCCGGTCACTCATGGTCAGGGCTTCTTCCTGATCGTGGGTGACGTATACGAAGGTGATCCCGACGTCTCGCTGGATCTGCTTGAGCTGCACCTGGAGTCCCTTGCGGAGCTTGAGGTCAAGGGCACCGAGTGGCTCGTCGAGCAGCAGGACCTTGGGCAGGTTGACCAGGGCGCGGGCCAGGGCCACCCGCTGCTGCTGGCCACCGGATAGCTGGTTCGGTTTGCGCTTCGCCTCGCGGGAGAGTCCGACCCTTTCGAGTTCCCTCCCGACCCGCTCCTTGATTTCCGCCTTCGGAACCTTCTGGCGCTTGAGTCCGAAGCCGACGTTTTCTTCCAGCGTCATGTGGGGGAAAAGTGCGTAGGACTGGAAGACGGTGTTGGTCGGTCGCTTGTAGGCGGGCAGCCCGGCCACATCGGAGCCGTCGATCAGAACCTTGCCGGTGGTCGGCTGCTCGAAGCCCGCGATCATCCGCAAGGTCGTCGTCTTGCCACAGCCGGAGGGGCCGAGCATGGTGAAGAACTCGCCGTCGGCGATGTCGAGGTCCATGTCGTGGACCGCGGTGAAGTCACCGAACTGCTTGGTGACACCCTCGAGGGTTACTCCCCCGCTCCCAGATCCTGCGGCGCTTGCGGCTGGTTCCCCCGCCTGATCCGGTTCCGGATCGGTCGGTGGTTGATCTGGCGAGCCTTCCATCGAACCCCTCTCTCAGGTGGACAAGTACCGGAGTGACAAATTGCCTGCCCCGGCAAGTTCGGTTTGAACCGTATGCGAAAACCGGGGGGGTCCGCAACCACGTTTTGTCCAATAAGGATTGCGGGAATGATCCCGTTGTCCAATGTCCGCCCCTTCCGCAGGGGGTATGAAGCGCCCTGATGACCTTGGTCAGCCGTCTCCGCCGGTGAGGGTTGCGGCCGGTTCGAGCTTGCCGTCGAGCAGGCCGGGGTCGGCGGTCTGGCGACGGAGCTTGAAGAACGGTTCTTCCTGGTGGCGACGCCAGACGAAGAGCAGGATCGCACCGAGCAGAAGGAAACCGACACCGATGATCGCCGGCGGGGCGAACCCGAACCAGGATGAGCCGCTGTAGGAATTGGCCGGATCGGACCAGTCGACCAGGGACTTGACGAAGAGATAGGTGAGCAGCAGGGCACCGGTCACCGGGGCGACGCCGACGAACAGCAGGTTCTTTACCGACTTGAAGAGCTCCCGCCGGTAGTAAAAGGCGCAGGCATAGCCGGTCATCGCGTAATAGAAGGCGATCATCAGCGAAAGGGCGGAAAGCGAATCGAAAAGGAAGTTCTCGCTGATCAGCTTCGAGGGGACGTACCAGATGATCGCGAGAGCCCCGATCGTCACGGTCGAAACGACCGGGGTGAAGAAACGGCCGGAAATTTCGCCGAAGGCATGGGGCATCGCCTCGGCCCGGGCCATCGAAAGGGAAGTGCGCGAGGAGGGCAGGATCGTGGTCTGGGTCGAGGCGAGGGCCGAGACGACCACCGAAAGCAGGACCAGCAGTCCGAGGGTTCCGCCGAGCACCTCCTTGGCGTAGGTGGCGAGAATCGTCGCGTCATCATCGAACTGCTCGGCCCCGGCGACTCCACCCCAGGCGACGATCGCGAAAGCGACGCCGACATAGGTGATCAGCAGCAGGGTGGTGGAGATAACTCCGGCCAGTCCCGGCTTGTCGACATCACCTTCGGTTTCCTCGTTCAGGTTGACCGCGCTCTCCCAGCCCCAGTAGATGAAGACTGCCAGCAGCATCGCGCCGGAGAGCGCGCCGGCCGAGATGTTGAACGGATTCAGCCAGGCCAGCGAGGGATCGACCGAGCCGGCGGGGGCGTCGCCGCCCCATACCTTGACCAGAGCAACCACGACGAAGAGGATCAACGGCACGATCTGCAGGACCATCAGGAATTTCTGGAGATTGGCCGAGATCTCCGTTCCCCAGACACAGACCCCGGTCATGATCACCATCAAGAGGACGGCGGTCGAGGTCACAGCGGCGGTGCTGTTCATCAGCCCGTCGGCCCCGATCAGGTCGAAGAAGCTTGAAGCCGCGACGTCGGCCAGAGAGCCGACCACGAGGATGCCGGTCACGCAGATCGCCCAGCCGGTCATCCATCCGGACTGCGGACCGATCGCCCGGGTGACCCAGGCGAAACAGGTGCCACAGTCCTGGTCGGCCTTGTTCATGTAATAGAAGGCGGCCGCGATGAAGAACATCGGCACGAAGGCGACCAGCAGGGCGGCCGGGGCCTCGAGCCCGACCAGGACCACGATCGACCCGATCACCGCCGCCAGCGAATAGGCCGGGGCCGTCGAGGCGAGGGCGATCGCCAGCCCGTCGGTGAAGCTGATCGCGTCCGCCTTCAGATGCGGCTGGCCGTCGCCGGGGGAAGCCGAGGCGGGGTCCGGACGAGAAGGAACCTCTGCGCTCTCCATGCCGGTAAACCTAGCCGCAAACGCGGCGTCGTGGTGAAGGCAGGACGGGACGTGAAGGTCCGGAAGCTTCTTGTGACGTTTCGTCGGCTTGTCTATGTGAGCCGCTCCACATAGTGTGGGGCCACAGACCCCGAATCCGTCTTCCGCAAAGGAGGAGCGCGTGTCCACCGTAATTCCCAGCAAGTCCACCGTCGACAACCTCCAGGAGCAGGCGCGCCGACACCTGTGGATGCACTTCTCCCGCATGGGCGGCTACAGCGACGAGCACGAGATCCCGATCATCAGCCGGGGAGAAGGTGCCTACGTCTATGACGCCCACGGCAAGAAGTACCTCGACGGTCTCTCCGGGCTTTTCTGCGTGAACGCGGGCCATGGACGTACCGAACTGGCCGAGGCAGCGGCCCGGCAGTACGAGGAGCTCGACTTCTTCGTGATCTGGAGCTACGCCCATCCGCGGGCGATCGAGCTGGCGACCAAGATCGCGTCGATGACCCCGGGTGACCTCAACCGGGTCTTCTTCACCAGCGGCGGTGGCGAGGCGGTCGAATCGGCCCTGAAGCTTGCCCGCAACTACCACCGCATGCGCGGCAACGGGCAGAAGGCCAAACACATCGCCCGCGAGGTGGCTTACCACGGCACAACCCTCGGCGCGCTCTCAGCCACCGGCGTGACAAACCTGCGTTCGCAGTTCGAACCGCTCGCGCCCGGCGGCTGCCATGTGCCGAACACGAACATCTACCGCTGGCCGGAGGAACGCGAACCGATCTGGGCTGCCGATGCGATCGAAGAGCGGATCCTCTTCGAGGGTCCTGAAACGGTTTCCGCGGTCATCCTCGAACCGGTCCAGAACGCCGGCGGATGCTTCGTCCCCCCGGACGGGTACTTCCAGCGGGTCCGCGAGATCTGCGACAAGTACGACGTCTTGCTGATCTCCGACGAAGTGATCTGTGCCTGGGGCCGGCTCGGCCATTACTTCGGCTGCGAGCGCTTCGGCTACCAGCCCGACA
>JACJWY010000024.1 GCA_020636955.1 Thermoleophilales bacterium
AACGAGGAGCGCCCGTTCTCGCGCGACCAGCGCCGCTGGATCGGAGCGTCGTCGGAGGGGCGCAACAACGTCTTCGGCTTCGGGACCGACGACGAGATGGAGTCGGTCGAGACCCTGGCGATCATCAAGCACTCGCCGTTCCCGGCGCCCGAGCCGAAGGACGGCGAGCTCGGGGCGGCGCCGGAGTACGCGATCCGCTGCGCGAAGACCCTTGGGGCCGCCCACGGCAGGACCCACGCCTTCCGGCCGCGCTCGGTCGTGAACATCTCGGGGATGAGCTACGGGGCGCTGTCGCCGGTGGCGATCGAGGCGCTCAACCGCGGGGCGGAGATCGCCGGATGCCTGCAGAACACCGGCGAGGGTGGCCTCTCGCCCTTCCACCGCAGCGGCGGTGAGCTCGTCTTCCAGGTCGGGACCGGGTACTTCGGATGCCGTGGCGACGACGGCCGCTTCAGCCTCGAGCACCTGCAGGAGTCCATTGCCAAGGGGCCGGTGCGGGCGATCGAGATCAAGCTGTCGCAGGGAGCCAAGCCGGGCCTCGGCGGGCTGCTGCCGGGCAGGAAGGTGACGCCGGAGATCGCAGCCTGCCGTGGCGTCGAGGTGGGCAAGGACTGCGTCAGTCCGCCGGCCCACTCGGCCTTCTCCGACGTCGACGGGCTGATCGAGTTCGTCGAGATGATCGCCGCCGGCACGGGGCTCCCGGTGGGGATCAAGTCGGCGGTGGGGGAGGGGAGCTTCTGGAGGGAGCTGACCGAGCGCATGGCCGCCACCGGCGGCGGCCCCGATTCCGTCACGATCGACGGTGGCGAGGGCGGCACCGGCGCCGCGCCGCTGAGCTTCTCCGATCACGTCTCACTCCCGTTCAAGATCGGCTTTGCGCAGGTCTACGCCACGTTCGCGCGGGCCGGCCTCGCCGAGGACACGGTCTTCATCGGCTCCGGCCGCCTCGGTTTCCCCGACTCCTCGCTGTTCGCCTTCGCGCTCGGGTGCGACATGGTCAGCGTCGGGCGGGAGGCGATGATGGCGATCGGCTGCATCCAGGCCCAGCGCTGTCATACCGGGCGTTGCCCGTCGGGGGTTGCCACGCAGTCGCGCTGGCTGATGGGCGGTCTCGATCCCGAACTGAAGTCAAGCCAGGCCGCCAACTACATCGTCAACCTGCGGGCCGAGCTCCTGTCCCTTGCGCGCAGTTGCGGCGTCGCTCATCCGGCTCTGGTCACGGCCGATCACATCGAGATCGTCTCCGAGCGCTACGGGATGGCGCCGCTGCGCGAGGTCTTCGGATACGAAGACGAATGGCCCCTCTTAAGCGAGGCCAGTCGCCAGCTTGTCGCCGAAGGTTAGGTCCGGAATCGGCGCGAGCCGGCCCGACAGTGTTCCTCTCGCGGTCGCGGATTTCCCTGCCGGGGGAAAATTCGGCTAATGCGGAAAGTGATCTCCGAATTCCTGCCGCCGCTGGCCTTGATGGGGCTGATCTTCTTCCTCTCCGATCAGCCGGACCTTTCGACCGGGCTCGGGCTTTGGGATCTGGTCCTGCGGAAGCTTGCCCACATGAGTGTGTTCGCGCTGCTTACCCTGCTCTGGTGGCGGGCGCTTTCGCCCCGGACCCGGCATTCACTCGCGGCAGCGGCGGCAATCTCGTTTCTCTATGCGATCAGCGACGAGTACCACCAGACCTTCGTCGAGGGCCGGCACGGCAGTCCGGTCGACGTGGCAATCGACTCGGTCGGGATCGGCGTGGCTCTGCTGCTGGCTCGCCAGGCGTGGTTCCGCCGTCGGCTGGCCCGTCCCTTTGCCACGATCCAGATCGGAAAGTAGCTTCTCGGGAGTTCATTGTGCGTTCGCCGGCGACACTTACCGGCGAACACACATGAATTCCCGCCGCTCAGTCCAGGTCGAAGCGGTCCGCGTTCATGACCCTGGTCCAGGCGGCGATGAAGTCGGTGACGAACTTGTCGGCGGCGTCATCGCAGGCGTAGACCTCGGCCAGGGCGCGGAGCTCCGAGTTCGAGCCGAAGACCAGGTCGACCCGGCTGCCGGTCCAGCCATTCGAGGATTCGAACGAGGTCGAGTCCTCGTCGGCCGGCTTCCAGTTCGTCTCGAAAGAGAGGAGGTTCACGAAGAAATCGTTCGTGAGGGTCTCCGGATTTTCGGTCAGAACTCCGGTGCTCGACCCACCCGTGTTGGCGCCGAGAACCCGCAGGCCACCGACCAGAACGGTCATCTCCGGTGCGGTCAGGCCGAGCAGATTGGCCCGGTCGATCAGCAGGTATTCGCCCGGCAGCTTGTGATCGCCGTGCAGGTAATTGCGGAATCCGTCGGCGGTCGGCTCCAGCCAGGCAAATGACTCGACGTCGGTCTGCTCCTGGGTCGCGTCGCCGCGGCCCGGGGTGAACGGAACTGCCACTTCGCGCCCAGCCTTCTTCGCGGCCTCTTCGACAGCGGCGCTGCCGGCGAGGACGATCAGGTCGGCGAAGGAGATCTCTTTGCCACCCTGGGCCGAGTCGTTGAACTCCGCCTGGATTCCTTCGAGGGTCGTGATCACCGTGGCGAGACCGGCGGGGTCGTTGACCGCCCAGCTCTTCTGGGGCTCGAGCCGGATGCGGCCGCCGTTGGCACCGCCACGCATGTCGCTGGAGCGGTAGGCACCGGCCGAAGCCCAGGCGGCCGAAACCAGCTGGGAGATGGTCAGGCCGGAACCGAGGATTTTCTCCTTCAGTGCGGCGATGTCCACCTCGTCGACCAGTTCGTGGTCGACCGCGGGTACCGGGTCCTGCCAGAGCAACTCCTCCTCCGGGACCTCCGGACCGAGGTAACGGTCCTTCGGGCCCATGTCCCGGTGGGTCAGCTTGAACCAGGCCCGGGCGAAGGCGTCAGCGAAGTCGTCCGGGTTTTCCATGAACCGGCGCGAGATTTTCTCGTACTCGGGGTCGAAGCGGAGCGCCAGGTCGGTGGTCAGCATGCTCGGTGCGATCCGCTCATCCGCGTTGTGGGCGTGGGGGACGGTGCCTGCTCCGCTTTCTCCAACCGGCTTCCACTGATGGGCTCCGGCCGGGCTCTCGGTCAGCTCCCATTCGAAGCTGAAGAGGTTCCAGAAGAAGTTGCCCGACCACTTGGTCGGGGTCGTGGTCCAGGTGACCTCGAGTCCGGAAGTGATCGTGTCGGCGCCGGAACCGCTGCCGTAGGTGTTGTTCCAGCCGAGACCCTGTTCCTGGATCGGGGCCGCCTCCGGCTCGTCACCGACATATGGCTCGGGGTTGGCCGCACCGTGGGTCTTGCCGAAGGTGTGGCCACCGGCGATCAGTGCGACGGTTTCTTCGTCGTTCATTGCCATGCGGGCGAAGGTGTCGCGGATGTCCTTCGCTGCGGCGACCGGATCCGGGTTGCCGTTCGGACCTTCCGGGTTGACGTAGATCAGGCCCATCTGGACTGCGGCCAGCGGATTTTCGAGGTCACGTTCCCCGGTGTAGCGCTCGTCACCGAGCCACTCCTTCTCCGGGCCCCAGTAGACGTCCTCGTCCGGCTCCCACTCGTCGACGCGGCCGCCGGCGAAACCGAAGGTCTTGAAGCCCATGGTCTCGAGGGCGACGTTGCCGGTCAGGATCATCAAGTCGGCCCAGGAAAGCTTGCGGCCGTACTTCTGCTTGACCGGCCAGAGCAGGCGGCGGGCCTTGTCGAGGTTGGCGTTGTCGGGCCAGCTGTTAAGTGGTGCGAAACGCTGCTGGCCGTGGCCACCGCCACCGCGGCCGTCCTGAACCCGGTAGGTGCCGGCCGAATGCCAGGCCATGCGGATCATGAACGGGCCGTAGTTGCCGAAGTCCGCGGGCCACCAATCCTGTGAGGTGGTCAGGACCTCGGCGATGTCCTGCTTCACGGCGGCGAGGTCGAGGGTCTCGAACTCGGCGGCGTAATCGAAGTCATCACCCATCGGATCCCGTTCGGCCGGGTTCTTGGCGAGAATGTTCAGGTTGAGGCGGTTCGGCCACCACTCGGTGTTGGTGCCGCCTTCGGAGGGCTCGGGGAAGCGGTCGTGGGCGACCGGGCAACCGCCGGCTTCGTCCTCATTCATTTCGCCGACAACGGCATCGGGCTGATCAGACACGGGATTCCTTTCGGGGGGTTTGGTCATGTGTGGATTCGGCCGCGCAGTCGGGGCAAAGGCCCCGGTAGACGACCTCGGCCTCCTCGATCACGAAGCCGTGATCCTGAGAGGCCGTAAGGCAGGGAGCAGCGCCGACGGCACAGTCGACGTCGGCGATCGCGCCGCAGGAGCGGCAGACGATGTGGTGATGGTTGTCACCGACCCGGGACTCGTAACGGGCGAGGGAGCCGGGCGGCTGGATGTGCTGGATCAGCCCGGCCCCGGTCAGGGCCCGCAAGACGTCATAGACCGCCTGGTGGGAAACATCCGGAACCTGGTCGCGGGCCGCCTCGATGATCTTGCTGGTGTCGGCATGGGGGTTGTCGTAGACCGCCGCCAGGACTGCAACGCGAGGCTGCGTGACCCGCATCTCCGCGTCGCGCAGTAGTTCTTCGTATTCGACCGCCGGGGACACCGCCCTAGTTATAGCTCTTTTCTTGAATGAGTCAAGTTACGGTCCGGTTACCCGGCGGTAGACCGTCTCGATCAGCTGGTCCTTGAACGGACCCCGAACCTCCCAGGTCGTGCTGAACGAATCGGGTTGACCGGTCTCTATCCGGCCCGCGTACAAGTCGTCCCGGCAGGAATGGCTTACCTCGCAGAGGCTCTCGCCCAGGTCGAGGCGGTGGAAGGGACGTCCGTCTTCAAAGGTGACCATCCATTCGTAACCCGTCCGGTCGTCGCGGACGACCCGGAGCTCGCGGGTCGCGGCAGTGACCAGATCGCCGATTTGAAGTTCTCCCGACTCGAGCCAGAGGAGTCCGTCTGCCCGGCGGACAAAGGTCGCGGTGCCGGTGGCCCGGGCGTCGGGGCCACCGCAGCGGTCTTCAATCCTCCGTTCGAAGCTCCACTGCCCTTCCAGGTAGCTGATCGGATCGACGGCGCTCATTGGGTTCAGCCTGCCAGATCAAAGTAGCTGGACCGGCTAGGCTCGGTTCGATGAGCCTGATCACTCCTGAAGCGCGTGAGTTGCTCGAGTCCGACGCGCTCGTTCACCTAGTCACCCTGAACCGGGACGG
>JACJWY010000025.1 GCA_020636955.1 Thermoleophilales bacterium
AACGGGATGTAGGGCTGGTGGTAGGCGTCGACCATGATCACGTCATAGACCGGATCCGCCGCCTCCAGCCAGGGCCGGGCGTCCTCGGTGTGAACGGTCATGTTCGGGTTATCCAGACCGAAGTACTCCCTCCCCACCTCGGTCACCTTGCCGTCAATCTCGACCGCGTCCACTTTCGTGTCGGGATAGAAGTGGCCGTAAGCCCGGGCAACCGTGCCGGCCGCGTTGCCGAGAATGGCGACCCGGCCGGGCCAGCCGCGCGAAGCTTGCGAACCCGCCGTGCCCGGATTCGGGCCGGGATCGGAAACTGCGCCGGTCACCGCCGGTGAAGCGACAAAGGGCAGGACCAGATGCTCGTCCCAGTAATTGCCGACCAGATACTCGCCCGGGCGGTAGATCGAATGGATCGCCTGGCCCTCGTTCAATTCAAGCCGCCGCTCGCCTTTATCTGTCTCCACAACCCGGATGTACTGGTGCGGGGTCTCGGCCTCAAAGATCACATCTCCGTCGCCGGAAGCCTTGATCGTTCCGACCGGGACCAGGGCAGCGCAGGCGACGGCGGCGGGAACCAGAGCCGGCCAGACTTTGCGCAAGCCGATCGAGGCGACCACCGCGACCAGCAGGGCGAAGAGGATGAAGGTCCGCTGGGTGCCGATCAGCGGGATCGTGACCATGGCCGAAACGAGGGTGCCGAGCAGCGAACCGGCAGTCGAGAGCGCGTAAAGGCGACCCGCGAGTTGGCCGGCATGCTCGACATCGGAGTTATCCATCGCGATGCGAAGCGCCCAGGGCGAGACCGCGCCGAAGATCATCACCGGAATCGCCAGCAGAACCAGCACCCCGACCAGCGAGCCGGCAAATACCCCGACCGAGAGCTCGTCGAAGGCGTCGACCGAGGCGCCGAGGAAGGGCCGGGCGAAGAAGGGGACGAGGGTAACCAGGATCGCGCCGGCAAGAACCGTCGTGCAGAGCGACTTCAGATCCGGGCGCCGGTCGGCCAGTTTGCCGCCCAGCCAGTAGCCGATCGAAAGCGCGACCAGAACGATCGCGATCGTGTTCGCCCAGACGATCGTCGAATCCCCGAAGTAAGGCGCAAGCAGCCGCGCACCGGCGATCTCGGCGCCCATGGTGCAGGCGCCGGTGGTGAAGACGAGAAGGCCGAGATAGCGGCCGGAGGTGCCTGGAGCGGGGCTAACCGGCTGCGACATCTGCCCCCGCGTCGGCGCTCAAGTGCCCGGCCTCGCCGGACCGGATCCGCTTCTCCAGAAGTTCTCCGTGACCGGCCTTCACGGCCCGCTCGATCCGGTCCTCGTCGATCTCCACCCCGCGGTCGAACGCCAAGTCCATCAGCTCCTGCTTCTGGGTGGACTGCTTGGCCGCTTCAAAGAAGGTCCAGGCGAGAACGCCGAGGATCAGGAAGGTTCCCTCCACCATCATGATCACCCCGGCCGTGCTCTGGTCCTGAACCGCGCTTATGCCCCACTTGGCGTGGCCGGCGTCGTAGTTCTTGTAGAGCTCGACCTGGGTCCACATCAGGATGTTGCCGAGGATCGCCGCGATGAAACGAACCACAACCACGTAAACGACCTTCCAGCCGGGGCCGAACCACTTCGGGGTCGGCAGCGGCCCGAAGACCGGCATCCACATCAGGCAGCCGAAGAAGAGAAAACTGCTGTGCTCCAGTCCGTGCAGGATCGCCCCTCCATAGGCCGCGTCATACATCGCCGGGATGTGCCAGAAGAAGAGATTTATCGCCCACAGAGGCAGGGCGATGAAGGGGTTGGCCAGAACCTGGAGCCGGTTGAAAAAGGGGATCGCGAGAATCGGCTGCAGGATCGATCGGGTCAGGCCGAGGACGATGAAGAGTGCGGCCAGGTCGCCGATCACCAGGTGCTCGACCATGTGAGCGATCACCAGCTCCTCGGCCAGATACCCCCAGGGACTGAACAGGACCGAGCAGGCGAGGAAAAGTCCGAAGCCATAGGAGATCTGGCGCCAGAGCGGGACCGGACGACCGGCCCAGGAGAGAGTCATCACCCGGTGCCAGTAGATCACCACCGCGGCAGTCAGGGGAATCAGTTCCAGCATCGCAACGGCGGCCGGACTCAGGGCGAGCGGGGCTGTGGGAAGCAGATTCACGGCCTTCCAGCGTACCGGCGCTGGTAGTTTGGGCGCGATGACTGCCGGAGCCGCGCCGAACCACTTCCCCGCAATTGGAAGCTACGGTTTCCTCTCCGACTGTCACACCTCCGCTCTCATCGCCCCCGATGGGTCGGTCGAATGGTTCTGCGCGCCCCGCTTCGACTCTCCCAGCATTTTCGGCTCGATCCTCGACCGGACCGCCGGCCACTTCCGTTTCGGGCCCCATGACGAGACGGCTCCCCTGAGTCGCCGCTACGAACCCGGCACCCTGGTCATGGAGACCACATGGGTCACCGAAACCGGCTGGGTGGTGGTCCGGGACGCACTTTCAATTTCTTCCTGGGCAGAACAGGGCGGGCCGCGAGAGCTGATGACCGGCCACGAAACCGACCATTGCCTGGTCCGGCTGGTCAAATGCATCGATGGCGAAGTGGACATGGAGATGGTCTGCCGGCCCCGCTTCGCCTACGGGTCCGAGCCTGCGCTCTGGAGCGATCAGGGGCTGGGCGAGGCGATCGCCGAGGGTGCCGGCGAGAAGGTCGCCCTGGCGACCGACCTGAACCTGACCCTCGAGCAGGGCCAGGCCAGGGGCCGGCTCGAGATGAAGGAGGGTGACAGTGCCTTCGTCTGCCTGAGCTGGGGCGAGGGGATCAGACCCCATCCCCGCAGCTATCCGGAGGCGAAGGAGAGGATCGAATCCTCCCGCGATCTCTGGCGGGACTGGCTGGCCCAGGGATCCTTTCCGGACCATCCCTGGCGCATCCACCTGCAGCGCTCCGCGCTCGTCCTCAAGGGCCTCACCTACACCCCGACCGGGGCAATCCTCGCCGCCGCGACAACCTCCCTGCCCGAGACCCCGGGCGGAGAAAGAAACTGGGATTACCGGTTCTCCTGGATCCGCGACTCGACCTTCGCCCTCTGGTCGATGCATTCGCTCGGCTTCGAACAGGAGGCCCGCGACTTCATGCGATTCGTTCGCCAGAGGGGCATGGAGTCGACCGACGGGAACCTCCAGATCATGTACGGGATCGGTGGCGAACATGACCTGACCGAGCACACGCTCGATCACCTTTCCGGGTACGGCGGGGCGAAACCGGTGCGGACCGGCAATGGCGCCTACGACCAGCGACAAAACGACGTCTGGGGAGCACTGCTCGATTCGATTTACGTCCACCGCCGGGCGATGGGACCGGAGGCGATAAACGACGAGACCAGAGAACTGGTCAAGGACCTGGTAGAGAACGCCCTCGAAGCCTGGCCGAAGCCGGATCAGGGGATCTGGGAGGCTCGTGGCGAGCCGCAGCACTACGTTTCTTCGAAGTTGATGATCTGGGTCGCGGTGGACCGCGGCGCCCGGCTGGCGGCGGAGTTCGGCCGCAAGGAGAACGCCGAACTGCTGCGAGAGAAAGCCGATGAAATCAAGCAGGAGATCATCGAGAAGGGCTGCAGGGACGGAGTCTTTCGCCAGCATTACGACACCGATGCCCTCGATGCATCGGTCCTGCTTATGCCGCTGGTCCGGTTTCTGCCACCCGATGACCCCCGGATCCGGGACACGGTCCTGGCGGTTCGCGACGGCCTCGATGACCAGGGACTGATCCTTCGCTACGTGACCGACGAAACCGACGACGGCCTGCACGGCGAGGAAGGCACCTTCCTGATCTGCTCTTTCTGGATGGTCGCCGCTCTCTCCGAGATCGGCGAAAAGGAAGCTGCCCGAAAGCTTTGTGAACGGCTGCTCGCGGCTTCGGGAGATCTTGACCTTTATGCGGAGGAGCTCGAGGCCTCCAGCAACCGGCACCTCGGCAACTTCCCCCAGGCCTTCACCCACCTCGCCCTGATCAACGCGGTCTCTCACGTGATCGCGGACGAACACCGCGGCGAGAGCGAACCGGGCACGCCAACCGCGGTTTTCACCGAGATTCGGGAGATGGATTGAGCGAGGTTCCTGAACCCGGGATGGCCGAAGTCGACCCGGCCGACGGCGAGCGGATCAGAGCCAATATCGCCCGGGTCAGGGAGCGGATGTCAGCCGCCTGCGAGCGGGCCGGCCGGAGCCCGGATTCGGTCCGCCTGCTCCTGGCGACCAAGACCGTGGAACCGGAACGGATCAGGGTGGCGATTGAGGCTGGCGAGAGGCTGGTCGCCGAAAACCGGGTCCAGGAGGTGCGCCCCAAGTTCGAGGCCCTGGCCGACCTCGATTACGAGCGCCACTTCATCGGTCATCTGCAGTCGAACAAGGTCAACGCCCTGATCCCCTACATCAGCTGCCTCCAGACGCTCGACCGGCTCTCCCTCGCCAGAAAGCTGAACAACCGGCTCGAACGGGAAGGCGAAACCCTGGAGGTCCTGATCCAGGTGAACACTTCCGGGGAAGAGACCAAGGCGGGGCTCGAACCGGACGAGGTGGAACCATTCATCCGCACGGTGGCCGGGCTCGAGGCCCTGCGAATCAGGGGACTGATGACGATCGGTCTCAACGCCGAGCCGGAGACGGCCCGCGCCTCGCTGGCCTCCCTGCGGGAGATCGCGGACCGGATCCGCGAACAAGACATCGACCGGGTCCGGATGGAAGAGCTGTCGATGGGAATGACCGGCGACCTCGAGGTCGCGATCGAGGAGGGCTCGACAATCGTCAGGGTCGGCTCGGCGATTTTCGGCGCCAGGGAATAAGGGCCCGGCAAGAAGCGAAAGGCCCCGGTTTTCCGGGGCCTTTCAGCGAAGCTGGCTGTGCCTGAGAAAGTCAGGC
>JACJWY010000026.1 GCA_020636955.1 Thermoleophilales bacterium
TGCCGATAGGAACGGGCCGATGTCAGGGCGTCGAAGGTGTCGGCCACCGCAATGACCCTGGCGCCGATCGGGATCTCGTCGGCCGAGATGCCGTCCGGATAACCGCCGCCGTCGATCCGTTCGTGGTGGTGCCTGACGATCGAGGCGAGTTCTGGGTCGCCCATCCCGCCGACCATCCTCTCGCCGGCCACCGAATGCATCTGGATCCGGGCAAATTCCGCATCGTCCAGGGCGCCGGGCTTCTCCAGGATCTCGCGGGGAACCTCGATCTTGCCGACGTCGTGAAGCAGGGCCGCGGTCCGGATCCTGGAAACCTCCGGGTCCTCCAGTTTGAGGGCCTTCGCGATTTGTGTTGCGTGCCGGGCCACGCGTCTGGAATGCCCGTGGGTCCGCGGGTCCCGCGCCTCGAGCGCCCCGGCCAACCTTTCGAGCTCACGGGCACGCCGGGCCGGGCTCAGGCCCCGTCCGGCGTCAACTCCTACGAAATCCTCGGACCGGGCCAGCAGCCGCTCGAAGCGCCGGCGGCGAAACCAGCCCCACAGCATCAGATCTTCAAAGAGCAGCGGGCTGCCGGACCGGCGGCGTTTCCAGAACTCGGCTATCCCGTGAGAAGCGAGAATCGAGGCAAGGACCGGGATCGCGATCAGCAGGACAGGCGAGCTGACCATGCCGCTCAAGCGCAGCGCGATCGCGGCCATGCAGGGAAGCACCACGACCAGCGAGGTCAATCCGAGCGCAAGCAAGAAGCTGCCTGATGACTTTTCGGGCGGAACGCGTTCCATCAGTCCTGGGGAGCCTGAGGGCGTTATCTACCCCTATTTCAGGGAAAGAAACACTCCTGAGAACATCACTGTTTACGAAGCATACAGCCCGTGAAACCCGAACGGGATGTGGTGCGGGACCGAAGCCCGGGCGATTTCCTCCATGTTGCGCGCGTCGAGAATGAGCAGACCCGACTTCCGCCGGCGCCCGTCCAGAATCACCGAAAGCAGGACTCCGTCATCTTCGGTCTTTGCCCCGGGGCGCGGCACGAAGACGGGCTCCCCCGGATATACACCCCATTCCCGCCAGACCCTGGATTCGCCCTTCTTGACATCGGCCTTGACGAGTTGGTCGATGAAGCCACTCGATCCCCTGCGAAGGCCAACCCCGTAGGCGTACCGGTAGTGCTTTCCGTTCACGCGGTCGTAGTTCTTCTGCGGCAACTCGATGTAGGCGTCGATCAGGTCGCGCTGGCTCAGTTTGCCGTTCGAAAGCTTTATTTCGAACCGTCGGTACCGGGCCTGGGGGACCTTGTTGCCGGCCCGGATCTTCTTCAGGTAGAGGGCATCTATCACCCCGGCATCCTTGTGGGCACAGACGTCGACGATCACCTTGCCGTCCTGGTCGTAGGCGTTGATGTGATGGAAAGCGAAGAAGGAATCGGTTTCCACGGTGCGGGCGACCCCACCCCTTTTGCGGTCCACGAGGATTAGCCGCGTCGGCTGGTCTTCCTGCCATTCGTAATTGGTGATGATCGGGCCCCGGTCCGGGCTGAGGAACTTCGCGAGATTGAAGTTGAAGGGCTGCGACACGATCACCACGAAGCGCCGGGTCAACCCGAATGAATGAAGGTAACCGGGCATCGCTTGGGGGATGAAGGCGAGCTCACGCCGCTTGCCGCGCTTTTCGGAAACGATCCTCAGGCCGCTCGGCGGCACGAGTTCCACCTCGTAGGAGAAACGCTCACCGGTTTGCGGGTCGAAGTGCGGGTGGGCGGTACCGAGACGGCCCTGCATCGTTTCGCCGTCCTTGATTCCGAGTGTGTTGAGGAATTTCGGATTGAAGCGGACCGGGATCGGGATTTCGGTATGGGCGCGAAACTCGCCGGCCAGCTTTTCGATCGTGACGTTGGCGTTCGGGATGCGGCCAAGCACCGGCAGGGTCGAAACACCGGAGAAAATCTGGCGGCAGGGATCGGGCGCCGGGTCGGTCGCCAGCTCGGAAAACTTGATCCTGCCTTCCTTTTGCCAGGCCCAGTACTGACTGGAACGAAGGAAACGGTTGCGGTAGCTGACCTTGCCGTTGTGGAACGAGAAAGCGTGGAGCATCGCCAGGCCGTCGAACCAGTGGTTGAACTTCTCTTCTCCGATCTCGAAGAGGGCCGGCCCGTTGCGGAGCAATGATCCGGTCAGCCATTTCGGGACCTTGCCGTCAACCCCGATCCGGGGCAGGTAGGTCTCCCGTTTAAGCGATTTGAAGCCGAGGGCATATCCGGGCCTTCGGATCTTGCTGCGGGGATCAGCCAGGGTCTGACCGATCCCGAGCGGGCCGGTCGGCGCAAGGGCATTCGCCACTGCAGCGGCGGCCGCCACTTTCGAGCCTTCGATCAGCAAATCCCTACGCGTCTTTGCCATCAACTCCCCTTTCCTCACGACGCATCATAGAGTGGGACCCATGAGCAATGAGGAGAACCGGCGTTTCGCACTGGCAGAACGGCCCGAAGGGTTGATCAACGACGACACCTTCACCCTGGAGACCGGGCCGGTCCCCGAGATCGGTGAGGGGGAAGCCCTGGTCAGGGTCAAGTGGATCTCGATCGACCCGACCAACCGGACGTGGATCGGCGAGGAGCCGACCTACCTGCCCCCGGTTCAGATCGGCGAGACGATGCGGGCCCTCGGGCTCGGCGAGGTGGTCTCGTCGAACAACTCGAACTTTCCGACCGGTTCATTGGTCACCGGCCTGACCGGCTGGGCCGACTACACGGTGATCAGTGACGCCAATCCGCTGATGGTCGTCCCTGACGACGCCAAGGCGGCACCGCCTGCCTCGCTGCTGGGCATACTGGGCATGACCGGCTGCACCGCCTATTTCGGCATGCTCGAGATCGGTGAACCGAAGGAAGGCGAGACGGTCGTCGTCTCGGCCGCCGCCGGGGCGGTTGGCACAGTCGCCGGCCAGCTGGCCAAGCTGAAAGGCGCCCGGGTGGTCGGCATCGCCGGCGGCCCCGAGAAATGCGCCTGGATCGTCGACGAGCTCGGCTTCGACGCCGCCGTTGATTACAAGGCCGACGACTGGAAGCAACAGCTCAGGGAAGCCACCCCGGACGGCGTCGACGTCAATTTCGAGAATGTTGGCGGCGAGATCATGGAGGCGGTGCTGCTGCGCCTCAACATCAACGCCAGGGTTGCGCTCTGCGGCCTGATCTCGGGTTACAACGACGATGTGCGGCCGCTCGATCCGCGCATTTTCGGCCGCCTGCTGGTCAACCGGGTGAAACTCCAGGGCTTCATCATCCTCGACTACTACGCCCGCTTCGGCGAAGCGATCCGCGAGCTTTCCGGCTGGGTGGCCGAGGGCAAGCTGAAGTCCGAGCAAACGGTGGTGGAGGGTTTCGAAAGACTTCCCGACGCTCTCAACATGCTCTTCAAGGGCGAAAACAAGGGCAAGCTGGTCGTCAAGATCGCCGATTGAGTTTCTTCAGAAGTCTCTAACGCCGCCCTCACCCGGTTCTGATCGGGGGTCACCAATCTGAAGTTCCGGAGTCAAATGACGAAAGGAATTTCATGAACGATCTGACCGGGAGACGACTTGCCGCCGGAATGCTGGCGCTGACGGGAGTCCTCCACCTTGCACTCTCACCCGAATACCTCGGAGAGCAGGCCTACATCGGGGTCCTCTTCATCCTCGGCGGCATAGCGACCCTCGCGCTCGCCGCCTGGCTGTGGAACAGCAGCCAGCCAATCGCCTGGCTTGGAGCGGCAGTCGTCTGCGCCGGCATGGCGGTCGGCTTCATTCTCTCACGGACGATCGGTCTGCCCGGCTTCCACGAAGCCGAATGGGAACTCTCGGGCATCCTTTCCGTACTGCTCGAGGTCGGCGTGATCGGGCTGGCAGCGATCGCCCTCGGCTCCGGGAAGCAAACGAGCCCTGCGGCCACCTGAGCCACCCCAACAGGACCTTTCCGGCAACCTCCGCCCCGGAGCCACTCAGGCCCGGGGCGGAGCCGGCGGTCCGGCGTCAACACCGCAGGCCAAACGCGGGGTTCGTTCAGATCCTGTCGAGCCAGTTCTCGATGACTTCGCGGGCGGCTTCCGCCAGCTTCCCGCCGTACCGGGCAGCGTCATCGCGGAGCGTTTGTGGATCGATCCCGGCGGCGGCCAGTTCGCCGGCGTGGCCGATCAGCCACCGCTCGATGAACCTCAGATCGGCCTCGATGTGGAATTGAAGCGCGAGGATCCGCGGACCGAGTGAAAACGCCTGATTGGGGAAGCCTTCCGTCGAAGCGAGACGATCGGCACGATCGGGGATCTGGAACTCGTCGCCGTGCCAGTGGAAGACGGGCACGCCGGCAAGCGGTGCCAGCACGGACTTGCTCCCCTCCCCGGTAAGAGTAAGTTCGCCGAA
>JACJWY010000027.1 GCA_020636955.1 Thermoleophilales bacterium
TGGTCTCCGCCAAGGTGACCCGCAAGGGCAAGAAAAAGCGCACGGCGACCGTGGTCTTGAAGTCGGGTGAAAACATCGACGTCGCGGCGACCATCGCCGGGGGCGGCATGACCGGCCTTCGCACCCTGGCGCTGAAGCCGGGAACCAAGCGGCTCACCTTCCCGATCGCTGCCAGGAACAAGGCAAGGAAAGTGACCATCAAGGTCAAACTGACTGATGCCTCCGGCGTTTCGTTCACCACCGTCAGGAAGGTGAGCGTCCCGAAGATCATCAAGAAGAAGTCCAAGTCCGGCAAGCGCAAGTAGCGCCTGCCGGCTCAGGGCTCCGGCTCGAGCGGACCGAGCAGCTCCTCCGGCGAGGGCAGCGAGGTCGCGTCGGGCTGGGGCCTGGCCAGGTCCCTGAGATAGTCGCGCCACATTTCTTCGACTTCCCTGATCCGGAGGTCGAAGGCGACTTCGAGGTTGGCGATCGGTCCGTCGCGGCGCAGGCGGCCGATCAGCAGTTCGCAGGCGCCGCCGCCGCGGTAATCCTCAAGCAGGTCGAAGATCGTGCCGCCGAGGATGATCGCGTCACGCCGTGAGGGCGGAAAACTCGGTCGCCGGCCTTCCCGGAGCCGGCGGATCACCGCGGCCCGGAAGAAGTCGACCTGCCGGGCGAAATGCTGGGCACCACCTTCGACCAGCCAGGCCCAGCTCAGGTAACGGTAGAAGCGCATCGGGGTCCACGGTGGCGGGATCCGCTCGTTGTTGGCCGCGAGCACGATCTGGGTGTAAAGGCGCTCGGCGGTCCCCCGCAGGGCTTCGGCCGAGGCCTCGCCGGCCGCCCGTTTCTCCATCGCTTTCTCGCCCAGCACATGAACCTCGGTTGCCATCGGCCAGCCGGCCAGGTAGCGGCGGCCGGCCGGGGCGGCGGCGTAACGGACGAAGGGCAGGAATGGGTGCGCGGCGGTGAGCCAGATCGGCGACGGGTGAATCACGATCGAGATGTCGCCCGGCACCACCTCGAAGCGGTCTTCGAGCTTCAGGCTGAGATCCTCAAGCCGGTCGAGCAGATCCTCGGCGTAGCTGCGATCGGCGTCCTCGTGCCGGGCGGTGAAGGTCAGGGATGTGGTCTCGATCCACGTCACCGGCGCAGCCTATTGCAATGAAAAAGGCCCGCCTGAGCGGGCCTTTCCCATGAAACGGAACTTCGAGCCGACTCTAGACCAGAGCGGGTTCGCGGTCACCGGTGCAGATCGAACGGATCTCACTGGTCGCGAACTCGAATTCCTCGTCCGACATGACCGGGGTGCCCTCGAAGGGCAGGTCGCGGTCGATCTCGACCCAGGAACGGCAGCCGTGGTATTCCTCGCGGACCCGGACGGTTACCGGACGCGGGATGCGGTGGACCCTGAGCAGCACCAGATGCAGCGGATGCCGCGGCTTCCAGTTGAGGCGCTTGTGGGCGTAGTCGTTGGTCCAGATGTAGAAGGGGGAGAGGGCATCGACGATGCGGGGATCCTCGATCGTGATGTCTTCTGCCACTTCGGCCCAGGCACGGATCCGGACCCGGTCGGGCTGAGGGATCCCGCCATCCTGGAGGAGAGCACGGGCCGGCGGCTCCTCGTCCGGCCAGACGCCCTCCTCGAGGGCACGGTCCAGCTCCGGATGATGGGAGGCACGCACGAGATCGTTGTGCTGGTGATCAAAGGTGGGGTAGAGGAAGAAGCGGTCGTGCTCGAGTTCGAAGTGCTTGTTCTCCTCACGGATGCCTCCCTTTCGGAGGGTGAGAAGCTGTTCGCCTTCGGCGAGGGCTCGCACGGTTACAGCCCATTCCTTGAACGCAATTGGCATAGGTATTCAGTCAGGGGTCGAGGTTGCTACGGACAGGTACTGCTCAAGACCTTTATGGGGCGAGAGGAGGCATGACTGGCTGCCGCGGACCCCGTAAGGAGTTGGAACTTTACAGAGCGGACCGGCGAAATTCAAGTCCTCGTGCCGAAAATTACGTAGTTGTCCGCATCGAGGTACTCAGAGTTCACGAAACATGCGAAGCAGGCCACCCTGCGCACCGGTCAGCTTCCAGCCCTCCGGGACCCAGACGGTCGCCTCTCCGAGGTCGAGCCGGGCGGGACCTTCGAGGTACTGATCCGGTGCCGGAGCCGCGGCCAGTCCGGGCCCGGACTCGATGAAGCGCCGGCGGACGGTAACCAGTTCGATCGGCGCCGAGGGATCCGAGTATCCGTACCGGTCTTCGTGAGCGGCCTCGAACAACTCGCGCAGCCGGGCCGGATCGGCCGAATCGTCGTTGACCGTGAGCTCGAAGGACTGGCCGCCGTAGCGGATGTCCCAGCCCGTCTGGTCGGCCTCGCCGATCAGCTCGATCAAGGTTTCCCGGCCGAGATCATGCTCGGCCGCAA
>JACJWY010000028.1 GCA_020636955.1 Thermoleophilales bacterium
TGAGCGGGCCGGTGGTCCTCGCACCGGCGGACAACGAAACTGCCTGCTCCCCCTACACAGGGACACCGTTCTCGGGCAAGGTGGTGCTGGTCAAGTGGCATGACGCCTCGCCCGAATGCGGTTCGGTCGCCCGCAGCGGGAACCTGGCGTCGGCAGGCGCGATCGGCTTTATCTTCGGCAGCGACGCCGAGACTTTCTCGGCCGGCATCTACGGATCCGACCAGATCCCCGGGGTGCTGATGGCGAAATCCGGCGCTGATGCGATCCGCGACGCGATCGATGGCTCTCTGGCGGTCACAGTTGACGGGACCGAGCTGAACGCGATAACCCAGACCTTCCCCGATGACAATGACAAGGTCTCGGTCTTTACTTCCCGCGGCATCCATGCGGCCGGCAACGTCAAGCCGGATGTTGCTGCGGTCGGCAACACGGTGTTTTCTACCGCGGTCGGAACCGGCGACGACGGGGTCAGCTTCTCTGGCACCTCGATGGCCTCTCCGATGGTCGCCGGCCTCGCGGCCCTGGTCCGTCAGGCGAATCCCGACTGGACTCCTCTTCAGGTCAAGGCCGACATCATGAATACGGCGAACCACGACCTGTACGTTGACGGCTCCGCCAACTCCGGCAGTGATCGTTACGGCCCGCCGCGAGTCGGTTCGGGCCGGATCGACGCGGAGCAGGCGACGGCCAACAAAGTGCTGGCCTATGACCCCGCCAACGGCGCGGTGAGCGCTTCGTTCGGACCCGTGGCCGCGAGCGAGCCGGTCACCCTGAGTCGCGAGCTGACCGTTGACAACCAGTCCGGCGCCGCGGTCACCTATGACGTCTCCTACGACCCGATCAACGAGGTTCCCGGGGCCACGTTCTCGGTCTCCCCGGATCAGGTCAGCCTCGATCCCGGCGAGAGCGCCAACCTGACCGTGAACCTCGAGATTGCCGACCCGTCGCAATTGACCAAGGCAGTCGATCCCACCGTCGGCCGCTTCTCCTCGCTCGGGCTGCCGCGCGAGACCCTGGCCGAAGCCTTCGGCCGGGTGCTGCTCAAGCCGGCCAGTCCAGGGATCTCTCTCCGGGTTCCGGTATATGCCTCGCCGCGCCCTGCGTCTGACATGTCCCAGCCGGACTCACTGAGGATTCACCGCACTGCGGCAACTGCCGGTGACCCCGAGCAGACCGCGACTCTTACGCTTTCCGGCAAGGGGGTCGGAACTGCCAACGGGGAAAACGGCGTAGGAGATGCCGACCCCGCAAACGACATCAATTCACTGGCAGCGGGCTTCGAACTTCAGGCGACCAGCGGAGAGTCGCCCGAATGTACGGAAGAGATCGTCACGTCTTGCTGGCGTCTGCCCGAGGAGAAGTACGCGGACCTGAAAATGGCCGGGTACACCTCGGATGCTCCCTCGGTCAGTGACCCGACCGACGCCCTGGGGTACTTCGCGATTGCCGTACAGCAGCCGTGGTCAATCCCGGCCAACAAGGCTTTCATCCAGATCGACCTGGATGTCGACGGTGACGGCACTCCGGACCTGTTCCTCTTCAATTCGCGACTCGAAGACGACGATCTCTTCGTCTCGACCCTGCTCGATCCGAATCTGGATGACGGAAACGGGGAGGTAATCGACGTCCAGCCGATAAACGGCCGCCTTGGTGACACCGACACGGCCCTGTACGACAGCGATGTGATGGTCCTGCCGGTGTCGCTCGATACCTTGATCGACTACGGGGTGAATCCCGCCAGTCCCCGGGTCAGTTACGGAATCGAGACGTACTCCTACTCCTCGGATCAGGCAATCGACATGATCGGCATCGATCCCGAGACGGGGGATCTCGACCATCCGCTGAGCGCGGACCTGTACGAGCCGGGCATCACGGTAGCCGATGAAAGTGGCAATGGACCCCTGGTCGAGGACCAGCCGGGCCATCAGCTCACCGTTACCCGGAATGTCGGTTCCTGGAAGGAAGAT
>JACJWY010000003.1 GCA_020636955.1 Thermoleophilales bacterium
CCCGGAGATGTTCACCACGGAAGCGGGGCGAAAGGCCTGTTTCCGTCCGTGGGCGGCACCCAGGACCTTCGCCGCCGGAACCTCGTAGTCCGGGGCGCCACCGGGCTCGCCTTCGTCCGGAGCGGGGGCCGGGAAGGGCGAATGCTTGATGATCACCAGGCTGTCCACCGACTCGACCTCGTCGTCGGTTCCGAAGCCGAAGACATTCGCTTCTCCTTCCGAGGAGGTCTTGATCCAGCGCCGCTGATCGCGGGAGAAAGGGCGTTCCTCGTTATTGGAGGTGACGATGTACTGGCGCAGCTCGGGACCGAATGCTTCGAGCAGATAGCGGAAGTGTCCGACCAGCGGAAAATTACGGAGAATCGCCTTGCGGTTCTGGGCGATGTCGTAACCGGCCACCGCCGCCAGCGAGGCCAGAGAGGCGAGGGCTATCCCTCTCGTCCGGTTGCGCATGCGCTGAAACCTAGTGGGTCGGCGATCCCCGGCGGGTGACAGGCAAGCAAAGCGGGCCGGTACGCAAGTAACCGGCCCGCTTCATTGGCCGCATTCTCGGGGGTGCGGCCAAGCCTGGTCGCTCAGTCAGTCGTTCTGGTCGAGCAACCGGTAGCCCAGGAAAACGGCGATGGCCAGCACCACGACCACGACGATGATCCCGGCGACCGGCCCAATCAGGAAGAACGCGGCGACAATCGCGAGAATCGCCACGAAGAAGCCGATTATTGCCGGGATGTACGCAATATCCGAGTCGCCATTCACAGCCCCAATGGTGACAGTGACCTCACCGCCACCTCTCACCCCAACCGGATGAAAATTTCTTCGGATCGGGATGCCCGGACTTGCGTCAGGACTGACCGGGAACGGCCGGGGTCTTGTCCATGCGGAGGATCTTCATCAACTCGTCGTAAGGGCCAGCGATGTAGGCGTTGTCGCCCGGCCCGAACTTGGTGCCCCGGCGTGGCGGGTATTCCATGCCGCTGTCCTCGTCGCTGCGGTTGATCGCCAGCACCCGGGCCTTGGCCCCGAGGTCGACCATCCTCATCCCGACCAGCCCTCCTCCCTCCTTCACCTTCAGCTTGGCGACCTGAAAGGGCTCGCGGCCGACGTAGAAGGTGGCCAGCACCTCCATGCCGATCGCCGCGCCGACGAACCAGGGCGCGGCGATCGCCGCGGTCGACCAGACATGCCGGAACTCGAAGGACTGCTCGAGGCGAAAACCGAGTTCCCGGTCGAAGACCCGGAGAATCACCGGGGTCTTCTCCCAGCGATTGCCGAGGCCTTCACGAACCGCCAGGCCAGCCTCGATGTTGGTCATGTCATCCGAGGTCATGACCGCGACCGCGGATGCGGTGGAGAGGTTTGCCGCTTCGAGGGTTCGCTCCAGGGTTGCGTCACCGAGGATCACCCGGACCCCGAGCAGGCGGGCCTGGCTCGAGTACCGGTTGTCCTCGTCCCGCTCGATCACCACTACTTCCTTCCCGCGCTTGCGCAGGCCGTCGAGGATCCGCATCCCGACCGATCCGAGTCCGATCAGAATCACGTGGCCTTCCGTTCCCCGGACCTTTGCCCGGCCGAGTGAGGCCTCGATCCGTCGGCTGACCAGGGCATTGGTGACGAAGGCGAAGAGCAGGCTGACGACGGTGGTTCCGGCGACGATCAGCCAGATCGCGAAGACCTGCATGCCGAAGTTTTCGTGTGCAAACGAGAAATCCCCGAAGCCCACCGTCGCTGAAGTCTCGATCGTGAAGTACATGGCTTCGATCCAGCTCATGTGATCCCCGCCCTCGACCACGTAAAAGGCCCGCAGGATGACGGTCGAGATGAGCACGATTGCCAATCCGGCGATCAGGGTCCATTGGATCGGCCGGTCGATGTAATCGGCGGCGTCCCGGAGGGCCATGCCCATCCGGTGAAACGGGCCTCGTTTGCTGTTTCGCGAACCCGAACCGGATTCGGTCCTGATTCCCGCTTCTTTCAGGTCTTCGGGAGTTCCGAGCAGGGTGACCTGATCGCCCTCGGTGACCTGGATGTCACGACTCGGGCAGGGGATCACTTCCTCGTCTTCGCCGGCCAGGACCCCGATCGGGGCGAGGTCTCCGTAGAGCTCGCGCAGGCTGCCGCCTTTCCTGACCCTGACGTCGGCCGCGATGAACCGCTGGCTGCCCAGGACCAGGTCATGTGCGCGGCGGCCGGTGCATGCCGCGACCACTGACGGCGCAAACAGCCCGGCTACGTCGAGCACGCTGCCCTGACCGGTTATGTCCTCGACCGCGTTGCCGACTGCCGGGTTGTCGAGGTGAACCACGACCCGCACGTCGGGCCTCAGGCTTCTGACCTGGAGAGCGGTCGCCAGGGTGCCGAGGTCCGAGCTTTCCGCACAGACCACGGCAACGGCTCCACCCAGTCCCGCCTGCTGGAAAGGATCCTCGAGGATGTTGCTCTTGGCGATGTAGGGGATCTCCCAGGCTTCGATCGCCGAAACGAGCCCGGGCTCGGGACTGTCATCGATCACCACCACCCCGATTCCGGCCAGGTGAAGCTGCTCGATGGTGCGCAAAGAAACGTCGTGGAGCCCGCAGACGATTACGTGCCCCTGCCAGCCGCTGACATCCGGATCGGCCGTCGGCGGCCGCGTGCCTGAAGAGCCGATCGGGTCCATGGTCAGGGGAAAACTCTCACAATCCGGGCCGCCTGTCTGCTCCCGGAGTTCAAAATTCCGGCTGCCGACCTTGACACCGGGGCCGGGTGCGGGTCAGCTCAAGAGCGAGAAAACGGGGCGGACACCGGTCAGTTCCCGACTTTTCCGAGGTCACTGACCGTGCCGGGAACCCGCTCAAGGGTGACTGGCGTGCTGTCTGGAACTACTTCGGTCAACTGGCTCTTCAGGGCGGCCACGTCACTGGTCTGGCCGTCGCCGGCGACCACAATCACCAGCCGGTTGCCCTCGAAACGGGCCCTGACCATGCGGAGTCCGCGCTGCTCGGCCCAGTTCCGGCCGACCCGGTCGGCCCCCTGCTGCCAGTTCGAAAGCTGGACCGTCCTGTAGGTCACGACCGCCAGCGCCGCCACGACCAGAAGGCTGGCCAGGCCGACGACCACGTAGACCCTGAACCGGGCCTGCCCGGAAAGGTGCCCTTCCCAGATCCTGAGCGAGCTGAAGAGGATCGCCCCGACCACGATGATCGCCAGCATGTTGGTCAGGAAGAGCAGCATCGAGCCGACCGCCCCCTGCCAGTCTCCGGCAACCGCTGTCACGCCGACCACCGCCAGTGGCGGCACCAGCGATATCGCGATCGCGACCCCGGGCAGGATGTCTCCGACGTCCCGCCGGCTGATCGCGAAGGAACCGGCCAGGCCGGTCAGCGCCGCCGCGACCAGGTCGACCAGGGTCGGCGAAACCCTTCCCGTCACCTGGGAGTTCTCGCTGAGCGGCGTGAGCTGGGGAAGAATCCAGGCCAGCAGGGCTCCGAAGGCGATGGTCGCCGCGATGGCTCCGAGCAGGATCGCGCTCGACTTGAGCAGGGCCTTCGATTCCCCGAAAGCGATCGCTACCGCCACCCCCTGGATCGGGGTGGCGAGGGGCGCGATGATCATGGCGCCGATCACGGTGGCGGTGGAATCCGAAATGACGCCGGCGGTGGCGATACCCGTCGCGAGGAGCAGCAACAGCCAGAAGCGGCTCTGCTTGGCCGGAACATCCCCCGTGAACAGGTAGACGGCGTCTCGGATCTCATCGGGGCTCCGGGTTTCCCCGGCCACCCTCTGGATCAGGTTCGGTTTGTTCGCTTCGGCCATCCAAGGCAAGCTAGCCCCCGGCGATGACGTTTCATTCACCCGATCCGAGTGAGCCTGCAAAAAGCAGGGCGAAGCGGCGATGCAGCCTTCGGGGTCTAGGGGAACACGGGGGAGGTTGGCGAACCGCACCCGGACCGACTAGCTTGAGGCGAGGGCAGGAAACCGACTGGAGGTGGCGCGATGTTTGATCCTGATTCCTACCGGCAGCAGAGCCTCAGGACCTGGGGGCAGATGGCGTCGGGCTGGCGGGACCGAAACGACTGGATGATGAGCCTGAGCGGCGTGGTCAACGACTGGATCGTCGAGCGGGCCGACCCTCGACCGGGCCAGACCTTCCTCGAGGTGGCTTCGGGCGCCGGTGACCTCGGGTTCCGGGTGGCTGAACGGGTCGGTGACGAGGGCGAAGTCATCTCGACCGATTTCGCGCCGGAGATGGTCGAGGTGGCGAGTCGCCTCGGGCAAGAGAAGGGAATCTCGAACATCCGGCACCGGGTGCTTGACGCCGAGCGCATGGACCTGGAAAGCGAAAGCGTCGACGGGGTTGTCTGCCGCTGGGGCTACATGCTGATGGCCGACTCCGCGGCCGCGCTCGGAGAGTCCCGAAGGGTGCTCAGGGAAGGTGGCAAACTCGCTTTCGCGGTCTGGGCGGCCCCGGATCGCAATCCGTGGGCGGCGGTGCCGGGCATGACCCTGGTTCAGAGAGGCCACATGGACCCGCCCTCCCCGGGTGCCCCCGGAATCTTTGCGATGGCCGACCCCGAACGGATCAACGATCTCGTGACCGGAGCGGGCTTCGCCAAACCCGAGTTGGAGGAGATTCCCTTCGACTTCGTCTATCCGGATTTCGACGACCTCTGGGATTCGATCGTCCGGCTGGCCGGACCGCTGGCAAATGTGGTCAACGCTCTGCCCGCCGACGAGGGTCAGGCCACCCGGGAAGCGATCAGGGAAAACGTCGATTCGTTCAGGAACCAGGACGGCTCCTACACCGCCCCGGCCCTCACCTGGGGTGTGCTGAGCAACTGACCCGCGGGAAGGCCGCTGACAAAGTACGTGCGCGTACGCTATTGTCGTGGTGGCGGTTCGCCGCCTTGGGAAGAGACCCTTGAGGAGGGGCACTTGAAGCGCATCGGTCCAATTGCGTCCGCGGGAGCGGTCAGCGTTCTGCTTCTCCTGGCGTTCCTCGCCGCAGCCACGACCGCGAGCGCGAAGGCGACGCTCGAACCGATCGCCGTCGACCATCTCCAAGTTCCCGCCGGGTACTCGGGCGAGTCCGAACCGGATTGGCTGCCCGACGGAAAGCACATCGTCGCCGCCGTCTCCTCACCCGAACTCGCCACCCCTCAGTTGGCCGTCACCCGCCTCGACGGTTCGCATCCACGATGCGTCACCTGCGACCTCGACTCCAGCGTGGTCCCCGGAGCGCCTGCGGGCGCGGCTTTCGGCAAGCCGGTGGCCCTGCCTGATGGGAAGCGGCTGATGGTGCGACTGGGGCTGAGGCCAGGCGGCGGCGGGAGCGCAACCCAGAACTTCACCTACGGGATCGTGGAATGCTCGCCGAGCCTCGTCGACTGCCAGACCCGGACCCTCGCCCCGATCATCATGCCCGGGGGCGGGATCGAACAGGGCACCCAGAACCGCGAGGGGCGCATGTCGCCGGACGGACGCTGGTTCGGCTGGACGGAGTTCACCCAGAACGGAACGGCGATGTCGATCGGGCGCTTGACGAAGAACGGGGACGAATATGACCTCGAGGACGTGAAGGTCCTCAATCCCTCCGGACCCCTGGGGACGGACTCGGCGGCCTGGCGCGCGCAGGCTCCCTACTTCGAGCTGAAGAACTTCACCGCGGATGGGAAGTCCGTCCTCTACTCCAGCATGTACGACGCGGACAACTTCGACACCTGGCGGGTCGACCTCCGGACCGGCGAGCGGACGCGGATCACGAAGGGCATCGACTGGGAGGAGGACGTCTCCACCTCTCCCGACGACGGTGCGTATCTGCAGTTCAGCTCTCGCGGTTTCGACCGCATGCCGATCTTCGCCTTGATGCCGAGGCCTCCATTCATCGACTTCGCGCTGTTCTCGTGGGTGGGGCGCTACGAGCTGAACGCGGTGAACCGGAAATGCCTGCTGGAACCGTGGCTGATGAACTCGCGCGGCGAACGCGGCACCTACTTCGGCCAGCCGGTGGATCCCCGCCCGGGCACCGGGTGGGACAATCGCACCCTCGGGCAGTGGAGCCCGGACGGGACCAAGCTGCTGATGTGGCAGGCCCGCGGCGACGACGACGGAACGCCGGAGCGGCCGGGGGCGAGGATGGTGATCGCAGACCTCCCGGCCCGCAAGGCGAAGAGGAAGAACGCCGGCAATGCCACGCCGACCCCGAAGTGGGCGCCGGACAGGAGCTCATACACCGGTTTCCTGGCCAATTCGGGCACGTTCACGGTGCAGGGGAAGAAGTCCGGATCGGCCACCGTCACCATGCAGGGCAACGCATTCGGAGGCAGCTGGAGCGTCCAGTACACGGACTACTCCGACGACGGAGACTCGTTCCTCAACGGAACCGAGTCAACCAGCCAGGGTTCGATTCTCAGCGGAATCACCTGGAACGCCGCGCTGACACTGAGCGGGAAGCACTCGGGTCATCTGAATGCGGATCTCGTCTTCGCCAGGGGCGAGAACAACTCCGGCGCCCAGGTCTCCGGCACGGTCAGCCAGCGCCTCGACAAGCGCACGGTCTCGACGCTCCCGTCACCCACCTGCGAGCCGCTCGCGAGGCCCCGGCTCCGGGTCAAGGTACGCAAAGCGAACCAGGGTCGGGCCGGGTGCTGGTGACCGAAAGGTCACCGCCGATCCGGTCTGGCGTCGGTCCGGCACGCGACCGTGCGGATTGGATCGAAGCGCATTTTCACCAACGGGAACGGCATCGTCCTTCTGAAGGGCAAGCCGGGTCAGCGGGTTCTCGCCAAGGCGGCCGGGTTCACCGGGGCGAAGGCACGGGTGCCCCGCCCAGCCCGACGCTGATCACGTCGACCAGGTCGGCGGTCAGGTCGGGCAGTGTCGCCACCCGCCCCCGCCTGACCTCCTCGGCGATCAACTCGGTGGTCCCGCGGACGACCAACTTCGGTGCGAGCTTCGGCAAAGGCGACAGGTTCCGATCGGAGCTCGTGTGTATCGGGCGAGCCCGGCAAACAGGTTCGAACGGCCGCAGGTCGATCTGTACTCGAGCCCGACCGTGCCGACGGTGGGCAACTCGACCAGGAAGGCTCGAGCGAACTCCGGGCGATCCCGCCACCAACGCAGATAGGCGTCCATCCCGCCGGCGATCACCTCCTGCCAAGGCCGATCCCCGAAGTCTCCGGCCGCCTCGAGGACCTCCTCGATCATGCCCCGGGATCGCTCGTCGCAGAGGACGAGGAAGCAGTCGAGCTTGCCGTCGAACTCCTGGTAGAAGGCGGATCTCGACACCCGCGCCCGCGTGACCACGTCGGGGACGCTGGTCGCGTGGTAGCCGTTCTCCGCCACCAGGGCTAGCATCGCCCGCAGCAGCCTCTCTCGCTGCGAGGCCCTGACGACATCGGCCGGCAGCCGGTGCCTGCCCCTCGGCAGCGGGTCGGGATTCCAGTCTGGCGCGGTCGCATCGCCCATGGCGGTGATTCTAGTTCCCGCTCGCCGGCGCGGAACGCGAAGCCCCTTGACCGGGTTCAAATTTCGATGTAGTGTCATTCCAATGAACTTGGCGACCGGATATCGGCTGGGAAAGCGGGCGGTCACGCGAGACCAGACCCGCCAGCGGATAATCGACGCCGCCGAGCGGCTCTTCACCGGGCACTGGTATGACGAGGTGAGCCTCAAGTCGGTCGCCGATGAAGCAGGCGTCGCGTTGCAGACAGTGGTAAATCACTTCGGCACCAAGGGCGCCCTGCTCGCAGCCGCGGCGGCGGAGATGAGCAGCGGGGTGAACCGCAAGCGCGATGAGGTCATGGCCGGCGACCCGGAAGGGGCGGTCCGGATGATCGTCGACGAATACGAGGAGCTCGGCGATGTGATCTGCAGGTTCATCGCGCTTGAGGGCAAGGTCGAGGAACTCGGGCCATTGCTGGAAGGTGGCCGCGAAGTTCACCGGGCATGGGTCGAACGGGTCTTTGCCTCGTGCCTGCCGGCTTCGCACGGGCCTGTGCGCCGGCGAAGCACAGCGATGCTGATCGCCGCGACCGACGTTCTCACCTGGAAGGTCCTGCGGCGCGAGCAGAGGCTGAGTCGCCGGGACACCGAGCTGGCAATGAGGACAACGGTCATCGCATTGACCGGGACGCTCGAGCGATGAGCCGCCTCCTCTTCACTCTCTGGGACGGAGGCGGGAATGTGCCTCCAGTGGTCAGCCTTGCCGGCGCCCTCGCCGCGCGCGGCCATGAAGTGGCAGTCCTCGCCGACCTGAGTCTGGAGGAGACCGTCACCTCATCCGGGGCCCGGCACCTCCCCTGGACCACGGCACCGCAACGAACCGGTCCCGATCCTTCAACCGAATTCGTCCGGGACTTCGAGCCCGGAACGCCGCTCGGCGCATCCGCGCGGATCCGCGACCGGTTGATCGTTGATCCGGCAGCGGATTTCGCCCGGGACACACTCGCGGTAATCCGGCAGCAGGGTTCGGAGGCGGTGATTTCCGAGAACCTCCTGCTCGGCTGCCAGATCGCCGCCACCAGCGCCGGCGTCCCGAACATTTCGGTGGTCCCGAACATCTACCCGGGGAAGGTGCCCGGGGTTCCTCCCTTCGGCCTCGGGTTGAACGTCCGGACCGGGCCGGTCGGCCGGATCCGGGACGGCCTTGCGGCGGCGATGGGCCGCGGGCTTTGGGACCGGCGCCTTTCAGATGTGAACGATCTGCTCGACGAGTACGGCCAGCCTCGCCTTTCCACCCTCTTCGAGATGCTTGAACGTCCGGACCGGGTGCTGGTGCTGACCACGGCCGCCTTCGAACTCGGAGGCGGCATCAATGCTCCGGCCAACGTCCGCTATTGCGGACCCCGGATCGAGGATCCGGGCTGGACGGAGGCATGGCAGGAGCCGGAGGGGCCGGGGCCCCTGGTCCTGGCTTCGCTCAGCACCACCACCCAGGGCCAGGACCCGATGATCCGCCGGATCCTGCGCGCGCTCGGCGAATTGCCGGTCCGGGGTCTGGTCACCGCCGGACCCAGCTTCAGCGCGACGGATCTCAACGTCCCGGCCAATGTGACCGTGGTTCCCTCCGCTCCTCATTCGGCAGTGATGCCGAGGGCCGACGCAGTGATCTCACATGCGGGTCATGGCACGGTTATCAAGTCGCTGGCCTTCGGCGTTCCCCTGCTCTGCCTTCCGGTCGGTCGCGACCAGCCCGACACGGCCGCCCGGGTGGTTGCCTGCGGGGCCGGCCTCCGCCTTCGTCCGGGGGCGAGGTCGGCTGCGATCGCTTCCGCCCTGGATCGGATCCTTTCCGAACCAGACTTCCCGAAGGCCGCCGGCCGGATCGCCGAAGCGATCGCGGCCGACCGCCAGCGCGACCTCGCGGTCGAGGAAATCGAGCGCCTGGTGGCGACCCGGTGGGAGCTGAGAGTCCCGGAACCGGGCGGCTAGGAGCAGGTCCCGCCCGGGGTGATCTTCAACGTGACCGGCTTGGCTGCCTTCGGGCCGTTCCTCAGTACGAGTCGCTGCGCACATGGCTTCGACCTGATGCCGGCACCGGTCACCTTCGCCGTGTACCCGTCGGGATAGGTCAGCTGCTGCACCGCGATCACGCTCGGCAGCCGGGCCGGGTACTTGCCACCACCGGGCCGACGCTTTGTGTACTTCAGAGTCATCACCCGGCTGTCCGGATCGAAGTTCACCCTGGTTGGCGTGCCGGCCAAAGCAACCGGATACGGGCGAACCAGCGCGCGGAGCACGTCCCGGTTGGCGACCGATCTCGTGGTCGGCACCGACTGGTCGGTGACCACGTTCTCGTTGTATGCCCAGAAGATCCAGGACATGAGCCCGTCGTCGTAGTGAGCGGTCAGCCGTTCGAGCGTCCCGGGATCATTGGTTGCACCGAACTCGGTGATTATCGCCGGCTTGCGGTCGCGTCTGGCTGCCGTGAGCATCTGATTGACAACGGCCACATCGCCGGCGTCATTCGATGCGTAGTCATGCCCCGCGAGCCAGGCTCCGGTCGAGCCCGGCAGCATGGTCGGCGTTCCGTAGTTGAAGAGTACGAACGGTTCGACGAATACCGGCTGGCGTCTGGTCAGCTTGCGGGTCATGGCGACGGCTTTGCGCGCAAAGGGCACGATGCGCTCCCGCTCGAGATCCGGACAACCGGTAGTCGGGCTGAGGCAGGTGGACCAGTCGGCGCCCGGCCACGGTTCGTTGAAAGCCTCGTAGCCGATCACATGCGGGTTGCTGCGGAAACGCTTGACCACAGCCTTCATGCCCTGCAGGAACCACTCCTGTATGCCTTTGCCCGCAACCTTCGAGTTGTCCCAGAAGTGTTCGAAGGCGCGCTGCAAGGCAGGGTTGCCGATGTAGTAAGTGGGAAAGGGGAGATCCGGATTGGCCAATCCGTCGTCGATCGCCCACCAATCCGGGAATCCGTTGCCGTTGTACTTCGGCGAAAACCCGTCCTGATGGAAGTCGACCAGGGTGTAGATGCCGGCCCTGGTCAGCTGGTTCACCGTCTTTGACAGATTCGCGATGTATTGCTCGCTCGGCTTCCCGGGAGCCGGCATCAGCCCGCGAAAATCCACTCCGAGCCGCACCACGTTGAACCCCTGGCGCGAAAGCATGGTGGCGTCATCGGCCCCGAATCCGTCGGCCGCCGGGTAGTACGGGGCCGACTTGTACACCTCGTTCACCCCGCGCAATTGAACGACGCGTCCAGCCGCATCGACGAACCAGCGACCTTGCCCCGAGAGCGGGGCAACCGCCCCTTTGCCGGCGTTGGCCGGAACGGGCGAAACTTTTGACTTGGCGAAAGCAGCCTGAGCGCTGCCCGCCGCGACCAGCGCGACGGTCGCGAGAAACGTGCCCAAAGCGATGCGAAGAGGAACCATTTTTTTCTCCCTGAGAGTTCAACCGGACATCGCCCTCCCTGAGGCGGAACCGGGGAGCGGGAGCTTAGTGGATCGGTCTTAGCGGATCAGTATCGGCCCCACGAGGCGAAACCCCCGTTCACCCGGCCTTGCAGCCGAGCTTCCGGAAAGCTGACTTGGTCCAGTACTTCGTGTTCGGGAAGTACGGCCCCATCACCTTTTTCTCGGTCCCGGGTTTCCTGACCTTCTGCGGAGCCTGCTCCCAACCCGGATCCACAGCCATGAACCGCATGTACATGACATCGAAGTAGTTCCGTGCCGCCGGGTCCGGGTAGTTCTCGCCCTTGCCGAAGTTGATCCACTGGTAGCCGCAGGCGGGCCGGGCGTTCGGCGGGCGGTCTTTTGCCCGACCGATCACAACCGTGTAATGGCGCTTCTTCGTGATCGGCACCTGCTGGTCGTAGACGCAGTCATAGCCCAGGCCGGTGACCGGTGAGGAACCGCTGCATAGGGACCAGTACCGGACCTGGTACTTGCGCGGGTTCCACCGGTTGGCGGCCGGAAGCGTCTTCGGGAAGGTCGGCATCTTGCCCGAGACGGTGACCAGCGGCCCGTATTTCAGGCTGATCGGAGTCAGCAGGTAACTCGTGTCGGGGTTGTTCTGGAAGCCGCCGGTCTCGGTCGGCGGATAGGTCGCTTCACGCTCGGCCTGGTCGGAAATGAAGATCCCCGCCACGTTGTAGAGGGCGTTCCAGAATTTCTCCCACTTCGGCGGGTTGACAGCCGGCGCGTTGACCGGGTCAGCCGATGAAGCGACGAGCCCTTTCCACAGGCCGGCCGGGAAGGTCGAGGTGCTCACGTCCTCGATCGGATCGAGCATCGCGCAGGCCGCCTGACCCCGGACCTCGGTCCCGTCGGCCAGGTTCAGAACCAGCTTCGGCAGCCCGACATCGCCGGTCCCGTCCCGCCCGCGGTCCGGCAGGTAGTTGCGGATGCTCATCCCCAGCCGGGTGGCCGGGTCGGTGGTCTGGGTATAGATCGTGTTCGGTGCCCGGTGGGCGGGAATCGGTCCGGAAACCACATGGAAGGTGTACTTCCTCGGACCGCGGTCACGGCGGCCACTCGGCTTGAACGGGTTGACCGAACCTTTGTCGGGCCTGATCTGGAAGTCGCGGAGATGGTCGGCCGAAGCGATCTGGCCAAGCTCACCGGGGCGGCCGAACATGGTCCAGGACATGTACCGCTCATGGCCGAACTTGCCGTGGAAGGTCAGGCTGGCACCCTCGGGGAGCTTGTACTGGGCCACGAAATAGGTCGAGCCGACATCGGGATAGAGGTTCGGCTTCTGGATCGGGATCGCACCGGGAAGGTTGGCGTAATCCATCCCCTTCGGGGGCGCCCAGAAGCAGTCGTGGCCGTACTTGTTGTTGGTCTTGACCGCGAGCTTGTGGGGCAGGTAGTTGAGAGATGCGTAGGCGGAAGCCGTCACGAATGCCGCCAGCGAGACGAGAGCCAGCAACACTCCGGAAAGACTGGTGGCCGTGCGGCGCCCTGCGCCGGTACCTCGGTGACTCCCCGCTCCGCACCTGGCTGCGGGATGTGTCACATCGGACTTGCGTTGCCTGAACATGTTCTCCCTCTCCTTGGTTCTCGAACCCCTCACCGGAACCGTAGCGCCTCTATTGTTATTTTGTCAAGTTGATATTTCGTAAATAGCCCGGAGCGGCTAGTAGCATCGGGAAAGTGCCCACCACCTCCGCCGACAATCTGACCGCGAGCCCCGTCACCCGGGGACCCCGTCGACTGAGCAAGGACGCCCGGCGGGCCCAGTTGATCGCGGCGGCAATGCCGTTGGTGGCCCGGTCCGGCTTCAGTGATTTCAGCCTCGACGAGGTCGCCGAGCGCGCCGACGTTACCCGCAACCTTCTCTACCACTACTTCCCTGACGGCAGAAACGACATCGTCCGCGCGGTCGCCGAACAGGCCGGCCACATCCTCACCGATGACTGGGTCACCGACGAATCGATCCCGCTGGCCGAGCGACTGGCAACAAACAACTCCCGCATCGTCGCCCACGCCATGGAACCGAGTGACGCCTGGGTCATCTACCAGCTGGCGCGCAGCTCGACTGACCCCGAGCTGCGGACGGCGGTCGACCACTTCGTCGAGATCGTGGTCTCGGCCGTCTCCCTGAACAACCTCGGCACCGAGAACCCACCACCACTGGCCCGGGTAGCACTCAAGGGATACCTGGGGTTTTTCGGAACCGTCCTCGACGAAGCCCGCGAAACAGGCACCCCGCCCGAACTCCTGATCGACCTGCTCGGCGACACCCTCACGGCCACCCTCGAAAGCGCCAGTCGACATTCCCCCGAATGACCCGGGTCCAGGCCTGCAAGCGGGGCCCTGCGGAAACCACCGATCCCGGCCGTCTGTAGCCCTTACCTATGATCCGCAGTTGATGATGCGCCGTCTTTCGCTCGTTATTTCGATCACCTCGTTATGCGTCTGCCTTCTGCCCGGAGTTTCACCGGCCGCCGACGTGACGGGACTTACTGTCCGAAACGTGGACGCCGTCCGTTATGTTCCGGCCACCGACGGCCGAAAGCATCTTGAATTCGACCTGTTGATCACCAACGGGGCGCAGACCGAGGCAACCCTCAGGGAGGTAGTTGTCCGGGTCGGCCGAAAGGTCATGCTGAGACTGTCGGCAGGCGAGCTCGCCACAAGCACCCATTCGATCGCGGTCGGGGTCAGGACCCCGACCAGAAAGATTCCACCAGCGTCATCGGTGATCACCATGGTCGACCTGAAGCTTTCCGGCCCGGCCCGTGACCTGCCGCCGCGTCTGACCAGCACCGTCAAGTACGGGGTCGCCCCCGGGCCGCTCAGCAACATCATCGACCGGCACCGCATCACGATCGGCACCGCGGTCGACCGCAAGGTTCCGATTTCGGTGGCACCGCCGCTGCGGGGCAGCGGCTGGTTCGGTCTCAACGCCTGTTGCGTGCCCACGGCGCCTCACCGCAGCGGGATCCTCGCCGTGAACAACCGACTCACGATGGTCGAGACATTCGCGATCGACTACGTGAAGGTGGTCGACGGATCGCTGACCCGGGGTGACGGCACCAAGGTGACCGACTTCTACGGTTACGGCCAGCCGATCCACAACGTGGCGAGAGGAAAGGTGGTGGCAGTCCACAAGGGCCTGCCCGACGCGCCTTTCCCACCGGGGCCCAACCCTTCGGTCCGCAGTTCCGATGACTACACCGGCAACAGTGTGATGGTCAGGCTGGCTCCGCACACTTTCGCCTTGTACGCCCACCTGAAACCGGGTTCGATTCGGGTCAGAAAGGGTCAGCGGCTGAGGCGAGGACAGGTCATCGGCCGCCTCGGCAACAGCGGCAACAGCACCGGGCCCCATCTTCATTTCAGCCTTCAGGTCACCTCCAACCCGTTCTCCCGCGGAGTTCCCTTCGTGTTCGACCGGTTCCGGCTTCAGGGCACCGGAACGATCGACCCCGAAACAGGCGAGGTCCACATAAGACGATCACCCCGCCCGGCGAGAAGCACCTACCCCCTGGACGGCGCGGTCGCCACCTTCAATCGCTGATTCACCCTGTCGCCGGGAAAGCCTCTCTCATCTGAAGTCCGGATCGGCGATCTGCTGCTTCCCGGCCCCGGGCTGCCGGCGGAGTCCGTACTCAGATCAGGGTGAGCAGCGCCTTGGCCGCAAGGTAGCAACCACCCGCCAGGGCAACCGCTATTCCGATCTCCCGCATGTGCGAGTGGGTCCAGGCGTCGAAACGGGCAACGTCGGCCGCTGCCCGTTGAGGAGCGAAATAGCAGACCGCAAGCGAGATCTCGATCAGGGCGAACATGATCAGATTGAAGAGGAGAACCAGCAGGATGTCGGCGAATGCCGAGTAATCCTTCGCACCGATCTCGGCCAGGGCCGACAGGTACCAGACGCTCGGCACGCTGAGTGCCGCCCCGACTGCCATGGCCAGCCAGAATGAGTCCCGGGCGACTGCCCGCGCGACCCGGGACTCTTTCTTTTCGCCCTGCCTGACCAGTTCTTCCTTCTGCGCCTTCGCCCTTCGCCGCCGCCCGGCGCCGGGTAGTTCATGGCCGGCCAGCAGCGTGAGGGCGACACCAATGAGCAGCAAACCGAGGATCAGACTGAGAATCGGGCGGGTCGACCCGGCGGATCCGGATCCGATCGAATCGGTGTCCGCAAAGGCAAGGATCGCCCATCCGGCAGCCAGACTGACGACGAAACCGCCGATCAGAAAGCCCGAGAAGAGCTTCACGGGCTTTGGTCGGGCCAGCATCAGGATCGCCAACGCCACCAGGGTCGGATAGAACGCAGAAACGACCGCGAGAAGAAGAACTTTCGCCATCAGCCCGGGACCTTAGCCTCGGTTTCTCTTGGCCGTGTTCCCGGTCCCGTCAGAACGGTGGCATAAAGCCCGCCCGATCCTTCTGACCTCCTCGCTCGCGGTCAGATTCTCCTTGCAAGCTGCATAGACCAGGTGCTTTCGTCGCTTCACCCTATGCGGGTGAGGGAGCTCTTTACGGTCATACTTATCGTGCTCTATCCCAAGATGTCGCCCTTTTTACGCCCGAGACCAGCCAGGAGATCGCGTGAACGCCGAAGCTGAAGCCAAGACCCAGGTAAACGAGAACTCCAAAGCGAAGCCGCGCAAGCCGCGCCGGACCCTGCCAACGATTTTGATCGTTCTCGCGACGGTGGTCGGAATCGTTTCGGTTTTCGCACTTTGGGCCCAGCGCCAGATGATGGAGCAGGACACCTGGTCCAACACCAGCCAGCAGCTGGTCGAGAACAGTGAAATCCAGTCTGCGCTTGCCGACTTCCTCGTCACCCAGATCTACAACAACGTGGACATCGAACAGAGCCTGGCCGAACGGCTGCCTCCGGAGCTCGCGCCGATTGCCGGCCCGGTCTCCTCCGCCCTGCGAGGGCCCGCCGAAACGATCGCCGACAAGGCGCTGCAGCAACCAAAGGTCCAGAGCCTGTTCGTCGACGCGAGCGACGCAACCCATCAGAAGTTCGTTCAGCTGATCGAGAACAAGGGCAAGTTCGTCTCCACCTCGGGGGGCGTGATCACACTTGATCTGCAGAGTCTCCTTACATCGGTGACCGACCAGCTGGGGGTCGGCTCCAAAGCCGTGGCCAAGCTCCCGGCAAGCGCTGCTTCGATCGAGATCATGAAGTCAGACGAACTCTCCGAGGTGCAGACCGGCGTCAAGGCCCTGAAAACGGCCGCCTGGTTCTTGACCGCATTGACTCTCATTCTTTTCGCCGCCGCAATCTTCGCTGGTCGCGGCCGTCGACGTGAAACCCTTCGCAGTGTCGGCATCTCCCTGGTCTTCATCGGGCTGGTCGTCCTGTTCGCCCGAAACGTTGCCTCAAACCAGATCGTCGGTTCACTGAGCAGCTCGGCGGCAAACGACGCAGCTGTCGGTTCGGCATTCGACATCATCACCTCGCTCTTGAGGGACACGGGACAGTCGATCCTCGTCTACGGCATCGTCGTAATCCTCGCCGCGTGGTTCGCCGGCCCGTCCCGCTGGGCGGTTTCCGCCCGTCGCGCCGTGACTCCCTGGTTGCGCCAGCCGCAGTATGCCTTCGGAGGCCTGGCGCTGGTCCTCATCGTGCTGTTCTGGTGGGGACCGCTGGTCGCCACGCAACGGCTGATTCCGTCACTGCTCCTGATCGTCCTGTCAGCGGCCGGAGTCGAGGTCCTGCGACGCCAGGTGATCAAGGAGTTCCCGGACCTCACCACCCCCGAGGTAACCCCCGGTCCCGAACCGGCCCCTTAAAGCCAAAGACCCTCTGGCGAGAGAGGGCTTAAAGGGTGTCCCAAGGCACACGGCGGAGCCCGATCGGTTTCTCGGGTGACCGTCCACGAATCCGCAGCAGCCGGTAGATCAGAGGTACCGATCGACGAACTGCCGGGGTGTGAGAATCGGGGGTTTCAAGTTTTCGAGATCGGTCAGGTGCCGATCCCCCGAGACCAGGCAATCGGCTTTTCCCGCAACCGCCAAGGCAAATAGATACTCGTCCTTGAGGTCCGGCGTGACCTGACGCTCGATCACGGGGTCGGGTAGCAGCAACCCACCGCCCTTCAGGGTCCCGACGTACTCCGAAGCGGCTTTGGAATCAACCCGTTCCTTTAGCTTCGAACGAGTGAAGACATCCTTCAGCTCACCCAGCAGATTCGGGCAGACGACCATCTCAAAAGCGCCTTCCTCCCATGCCTCAATGATCTGGGCGGGAGCCCCGCGAGACGAGATCAGAGCAGAGATCAGGACATTCGCATCGCAGACGACCCGCATCCTCGCCTATCAGGAATCCGCACGTCGATCCTGCCGAATCTCGTGGAGCGCTTCGTTGGCCAGTCGCATAGCCTCCTCTTCGCTCAAATCCCGGCCCACCATCTCGGCCTGGCGCTCCAGTGCAGATCGAACCTTTTCCCGGCCTCCGGCAAGCTCCAGGTAGCGCTCGTACGAAAGCACAACCGCCTCGGGCTTTCTCCGGGCACCGATCACGACCGGCTCCGCCTTGGACCCTGCGCGTCGAAATCTCTCCAGCATCGACGGAAGCTGAGCCCGCGCTTCGCGGGTGGCCAGTACTTCATGTGGTTTCGCGGCCATGACAAGAGAGTACCAAACGTGTACACGTTCATGTACTCAACGCCCCGAGGTCCGGAGGCTGACAGTTCTCGTTTACGGCTGCCTCGGATTCGCAGTAATACTCCGCGCTTTCTTCAACGCGATCCCATCTTTCGTCCATGCTTGCGTTAAAGGCGAAACGTTCGGCGCTGTCGCGGTCCATATGCCCTAGCTTCTCCAGATGCTCCAGATACTCGTCCTGAAACTCATCTTCGAGGTGAAGTTTCAACATCGCGTCATAGATCGCGCGGCCTGACCGATGGTCGAGAATTTCGCCCAACCCGATTCGAAGAGTCCGCCGGCTGGGGTCGCATAGGTTCAGGGAGATTCCGTGCCTGGCCTGATACTGAAAGGTCAATCTCAACTGGCATTGAACCCACACCTCTCCGTCGAGAGCCGCGGTCGGAAGACAAACGAAGTCGGTGTATCGCTTTTTCGAAGCCATGTACCCGTAAGTCCCAGCGGCCCCAAACTCGCCCCTGCAACACAAAACCCCCTGGCGAGAGGGGGAGGTGTGTTGACGTTGCGGCCATAGCGGGGGCAGGATTCGAACCTGCGACCTTCGGGTTATGAGCCCGACGAGCTACCTGACTGCTCCACCCCGCGGCGGACCGCCAAGTCTAGCACCCATGGGCTTTGGGGCTCTTTGCCACTCGGGGTGAACGTGGGTGTGCGGGATCCCGGATGCAGATTCGTCCGGACCTGATCAATTACCGGTGTATGGCGGTGGATAGCCTCCCCGCTGTGGAAAGGAAGTGGCTCTCTCTCGTCGCCGTGATCACCGGCATTTTCATGCTGCTGATCGACATCACGATCGTCAACGTCGCTCTGCCGGACATCGGCAGCGACCTCGACGCCTCGTTCTCCAGCCTCGAATGGGTGGTCAATGCCTACACCCTCACGCTCGCTTCCTCGCTGCTCGTTTCCGGGTCGCTGGCCGACCTGATAGGTCGCAAGAAAGTCTTCGCGGGCGGGCTGGTCATCTTCACCCTCGCCTCGCTGGCCTGCGCCCTGGCCGAATCCTCGCTGGCACTAAACCTGCTCCGGGCCGTTCAGGGCATCGGTGGCGGGATGATGTTCTCCACCTCGCTGGCGATCATCGCCCAGACCTTCCAGGGCCAGGAACGCGGAATCGCCTTCGGCATCGTCGGGGCAACCACCGGTTCCGCGGTAGCGATCGGCCCGCTGCTCGGCGGCCTGCTAACGGACGCCTTCGGCTGGGAGGCGATCTTCCTGATCAACGTGCCGATCGGGATCTTCGCGCTGATCGGCACTCTCAGAAACGTGGATGAATCCAAAGACCCGCATCCGGCGGGAATCGACTGGCTCGGGGCGGTGCTCTTCTCGGCTTCACTCTTCCTGATGATCTACGCGCTGGTTCACGGCAACGACTCGGGCTGGGGCAGCTTCGAGATCATCGGGGCAATCGTTCTCTCGATTGTGCTGATGATCATCTTCGGCGGGGTCGAAACCCACAAGGAGCACCCCCTCTTCGACCTCGGCCTTTTCCGGAAACCGGCCTTCGTCGGGGCCTGCCTGGTTGCCCTGTGCATGTCCGCATCGCTGTTTGCCCTCTTCCTTTTCCTCACCTTCTACATCCAGGGCGGGGTGCTCGGTTACAGCCCGCTCGAGGCCGGCCTCAGGTTCCTGCCGATCACCGGGATGATGCTGGTGGTCGGCCCGATCGCCGGACGGCTGACCACCAAGGTCCAGGTCCGCTACCTGCTGAGCGGCGGCCTGCTCGGGGTCGGGGTAGGGATCTTCCTGATGCACGGGATCGACGTGAACTCGGGCTGGACCGCCCTCATCCTCGGCTTCATGGTGGCGGGGATCGGCAGCGGCTTCGTCAACCCGCCGCTTGCCTCAACGGCGATCGGGGTGGTCGAACAAAGACGGTCGGGGATGGCCTCGGGAATCAACGCCACCTTCCGCCAGTCCGGCATCGCCGCCGGGGTGGCCGGGCTCGGGGCGATCTTCCAGAGCCGGGTGGGGAGTCTCCTCTCCGAACAACTGGCCGGCACCCCGGCCGCGCCCCACAGCGAGCAGATTTCAGCCGCGGTGACCGCCGGTCAGACCGAGCAGGCGATCTCCCACATTCCCGGCTCGATCGGAGCGGCGCAGATCGACCAGATCAGGGAGGCCGCCCACTTCGCCTTCGTCGGCGGCATGAACACCCTCTTCCTGGTCACCAGCGCGATCGCCCTGATCGGCTCGGTCGGCGCCTTTTTCCTGGTCCGGCAAAGTGACTTCGTCGCTCCGCCCGGTCACGAGGGCTGAGCTGCTCAACCCGGGCCCGAAGGGGTCTGAACCGAAGGAGTCGAAGGCTGCTGCGGGGTTTCGACCTGCGGCTGTGAAGGCTGGCTGGGCTGATCCGGCTGGTTGGGCTGACTGACCTTGTCGGGTTCGTTCGGCTGATCGGGACTTTCCACGTTGACATCCCCGGCACCGCCGACCGAGCCGTTCACGTCGGCGTCCACCGAGTAGTTCTCCTGGTAGCCGGCCTCGACCTTGACGGTGCCGTTCTTGCCGGTGGTCTGCCCGCTGTCCGAGCCGCCGTCCGAGTCGCCATTTTTCCCGAGCTTCGCCGACTTCTGCCCGTGACCGTTCCTTGCGTCGTCGTCCTTGCTCCCCGTCACCAGGAAGGCTGCCGCTCCGCCCGCGACGACCAGAACCAGCAGTGCAGGAATCCACCAGCGTTTCTTCTTCTCTTCCATCTTCAGCTACTCGCTTTCGATCTGGACCTGCCCTGAAGCCACGGTGGTTTGGGAGGCGGCCAGAGCTCACCTTTCTTCGGCTTGGGTGGGGCCATCCGGATCACCTGCGCCTTCAACGCTGCGAAAGGCGAACCGGCCGGACCCCAGGCCGGCACCGCCCCATCCCTGCGCATGACCGCAGCCGGAGTCGACCCCATGTGGGCCGGGGTGGCCTCCGGACCTTCTTCCTCGACCCGGCGACCGGGCGCTCGAAGCAACACATAAAGCAGCCCGACCAGCATCACGATCGCTCCGACGATGAAGGCCTGGTCCATCCCCTGCATAAAGGCATGATGGACACCCTGCTCCAGGGCCGGCCCGGCCTTGCCAAGCTTCGGTGATTCGGCGACCTGGATTCCTACCGCCGGTGAATCCTTGACCATTTCCGCCGTGGCAGCGGGCAGCTTCCCGGTCTTATCGGCGATGTTGTCCGAATAGCCAGAATTGAAGAGCGACCCAAGCAGGGCGATTCCGATTGCCGCGCCGAGCTCCCGGGTCACATCGTTGAGAGCCGAGGCGACTCCCTGCTTTTCCGGCGGCAGCGAAGCCACGACCGCGTTTGTCGAAGGTGTGCTGGCCAGCGCCATGCCAAAAGCGAAAACACACATCGGCAGCAGGAAGGCCGGGTATTCGGAGTCGGCGGTGAGACCGGTGATCAGCCAAAAGGCGATCCCCATGAGGATCAGCCCGCCGGCCATCAGCGGTTTGTCACCCCAACGTTCCGCGAGCTTCGGGGTGAGCGCCGAAATCGGCATCACCACCACGGCGATTGGCAGAAAGGAGACCGCGGCCAGGAGGGGACCGAAGTCAAGTACCAACTGCACGTATTGGAGCCCCACATAAAAGAAGCCGAAGGCCCCGAGAAAGATCAGGACCAGAGTCAACGACCCACTGGAAAGACCCTTGAGCCTGAACAATCGGGGGTCCAGCATCGGCCAGGTGACCCGACTGTCATGGATCGCCCAGCTGGTGATTGCCACGGCCGCGACGATAAAGGCGACCACCGGGGCGGTTGCACCCCAGCCGGCTTCAGCCCCTTCGATTACCCCGTAGACCAGCGCGCCGATCCCGATCGCAGTCAGACCGGCCCCGACCGGATCCGGGTGGGATTCCTCCTCGTCGCTGGTGTGGGGAATGAAGACGAGGGTTGCGACAAGCGAGATCGCAGCCAGGATCGCGACCGCCAGAAAGGTCGACTTCCATTCGAAGTACTCGAGCAACAGTCCGCTCATCAGCAGCCCTAGCACCGCCCCGGCGCTGGCAAACCCGGCCCAGATCGCGACCGCGCGGGGCCGGCTCTCCTCGGGAAAGACCGAGGTCACAGTGGAGAGAGTGCTCGGCATGATCAGGGCTGCTCCGACCCCCATCACCGCGCGGCAGGCGATCAGGAAACCAACCGTGTCCGAGGTTGCCGCGACTCCTGCGGCAATACCGAAGATCACGGTGCCGATAACCAAGGTGTTCTTTCGACCCTTGTCGTCACCGAGCGCGCCGAATGGAAGTACCAGGGCAGCGAGGGCGACGGTATAGGCATCGGCAATCCAGGTCAGGTCGGAACCGGCGGCGCCAAGGTCAACGGCGATCCCCTCCAGAGCGAGATTGACGCTGGTAACCGAGGCCATGACCAGAACGAGGGCCAGGCAGCAACCGGCGAGGACAAAATGAGGGCTTTGAAAACGACTTGAACCGGGCATGATCCGGGTTATACTACAAATGTAGTAACTGGGCAAGAAAGAGGCCCGGGACCTGCCCGGGCCTCTTTCGAACTCCGGTTGCCAGGCAGCTACGGCTGCGTGGTCGGCCGGATCAGCATCTCGTTCAATGACACATGGGCCGGCCGGGTCACGGCGTACTCGATCGCGTCGGCGATGTCATGTGAGTTCAACGGTTCGATTTTCGCGGTGCGTTCCTTCAGCCTTTCGTGAACCTCGGGCCGGTTGTGACTCTGGAGTTCGGTCTCGACGAATCCGGGCTCGATGATCGTCACCCGCACCCCATGCCGGCTCGCCTCCTGCCGGAGCGCTTCGCTGACCGCGACCACACCGTGCTTGGTCAGGTTGTAGACCCCGGCGCCAGCATTGACGACCCGGCCGGCAACCGAGCTTATGTTCACCACATCGGTCACCTTGCGGGGAGAATCCTGGGTTGCGGCGAAGAGATGCGGCAAAGCTGCATGGGTCACGTAGAGCAGGCCCTTGACATTGACATCGATCATCCGGTCCCATTCCTCGGTCGGCGCACCATGGATCGGCCCGAGCAGCATCACCCCGGCGTTGTTGACCACGATGTCGAGCCGTCCGAAATCGCCGACCGTCCGCTCGACCGCGGAGATCGCCTGCTCCTGATCGGTCACGTCGGCTTCAATCGCCAGCGCGGTGTGGCCGTTTGACGCGATCTCCTGGGCCAGCTTCTCGATCCGGTCCGCCCGACGGGCTACCAGCGCGACCTTCGACCCCTGGGCCGCCAGCGCCCTGGCGGTCGCCTCGCCGATTCCGCTGCTGGCACCGGTCACCAGCGCTACCGATCCCTCAAGTCTTTCCGCCACTTTCATCCTCCGTTTGCTTGTCGTTCACCCCGAGAATATCCCCGGCGAATATTCTTGAACCTTGGACGCCACCCCTCCCAAGAGCGCCGCTTCCACCCGGGTCGCGGTAATTGACATCGGTACCAACTCGACCCGGCTCCTGATCGCCGACGTGGAAGGCGCCCAGGTTGACGAGATTTACCGGGAAAGCCGGATCACCAGGCTCGGTCGCGGAGTCGACCATTCCGGTCAGCTTTCGGCCGAGGGCATCGACGCGGTTTGCGAGGCGATCGCCGACTACATGCCGTTGATCTCCGAGGAGCGGGCCCGCGAGGTGATGGTGATCGCGACCAGCGCGGTGCGGGACGCCGACAACGGTGAAGCCTTCGTGGCCGAACTCAGGGAAAGGTTCGACCTGTCCTGCCGGGTGATCGACGGCGACCAGGAAGCGAACCTCACATATCTGGGAACCTCCTCGGGTGGGAGCGGTGACCAAACCACGCTGGTGATCGATATCGGTGGCGGCTCGACCGAGATGATCGTCGGTCGCGGGCCCGAGCCGATCTTCCACACCTCGCTCCAGGCCGGCGTGGTTCGCCACACCGAACGGATCCTGACCGGCGACCCACCCGCTTCAGCCGAACTCGAAGCGCTCGCGAAAGACGTCGGCAAGCTGGTGCAGTCCGCCCTCGAAGGGGTCGAGCTGCCACCGGTCGACCGGGCGATCGCGGTTGCCGGCACGCCCTCTTCTCTGGCTGCGATCGACCTCGAGCTGGTTCCCTATGACCCCAAGGCGGTCGAAGGGCACCGGCTGCCCCTGCGCACCGTCCAGTGGTGGCTTTCCCGACTGGCCTCGATGCCGCTGGCCGAACGACAGCAGGTGCCCGGCCTCCATCCCGACCGGGCCCAGGCGATCGTCGCCGGGGTCGTGATCCTGATCGAGATCATGCGCAACTTCGACCTGCTCGAAGTCGAAGTGTCCGAGCACGACATCCTTTACGGCTGCGCGATCACCGCCGCCGCGGCCGCCTGAACCATCCGGCTTTCGGCTCTGGAAAGGCCAGACTCCGGTTCAGCCGCCGCCCAGGATCCGTTTCTTCTCGGCCGCGAACTCCTCGTCATCGAGCACCCCGGCATCCCTGAGGCGACCAAGCTGCTCGAGCTGATCGAGGCGCCCGGCAGCTGGCGGGGCCGCAGCAGGGGGCTGGGTCGGGATAACCGTCGTTTCAGCTTCTCCGGCAGGCTTTCCGGCCACATCTGAACCCGGTCCGGTGCCGCTCTTGCCGCCGATCTTCGGCATCGAAAGGCTCTTCGGGCGACCGGCCCAGGCTTCCCTGGCCCGGTCCCGGGTTCGCTCCCCGAAAGCGCGCAGCCTCGCCACGTCCGCATCGGGGTACTCGAGCAGGATCTGGCGGCGGAAGAACCAGAAGCCGGCCCCCGCCATCACGACCACCATCAGGCGAATGATGAATTCCCGACCGTCCCCAGCACCCATGATCAGGAAGATGAAGGCGACCAGGCCGAGCAGGCCGAAGGTCAGACCCGGGTATTCGCCGAACGGGACCGCGAGGAATTCCCGGACCTTCCCGGCAGCTCTCACCGGCGAGATCACCCAGGCCACGACCACCAGGGCAAAGGCAAACCAGATCACCGTCCAGGCGACCGACTTCAGCAATTCGGTGATGATGCCCCAGGCCGCCTGGGCGGCGGGCTGGATGTCCGGGTCGGCCAGGTTGGGAATCAGCGAGTTGCCGACCACCGAGCGGATGATCAGCACGATGATCGCGGCCAGGATCAGACCGACCGCCATCCAGAGCAGGGTCAGCCAGCGGTAGCCGGGCGAGAGGTAGACCGCCAGAGCGATCAACAGCAGAGTGAGCAGCCCGGTGATCAGGGCGAGGCCGTGGATCAGCTTGGCCACCTGCTGGACCTGGGCCAGCTGGTCGGAATCAACGATCTTGATGTTGCCGACGGTGTCCGGGATCTTGTCGCGGGCCTGGTCGCCGAGACCAACCTGGTCGGCAATCTCGATGATCAGGGGCTGAAGCTGCAGCTCCACCTCGCCACCGCTGGTGCTGGTGAAGGTGCCCTTGTCCTCGAGGATGTTGATCAGTGTGGTGTGGGCGGCGATGTTGGCCGATTTCCAGGCCGACTGGACCTTGTCATTGCTGAGGGCCCTCTGGGCGAGAGAGTCAGCGCCCTGCCGGGCCGCCCCGGCCAGAGGCCCGGCCAGCGCGCTGCCAAGGTCGGGGTTGATGTTGTTCAGATTCTTTTCCAGCTCGCCCTGGACGTCGACGTTGGCGTAGAGCTCATCGACCGCATAGGTCGCTACCTGATCCCGGATTTCCTGGTTCTGGAGAAGCTGGAGCGAGGTATCACCCCATTCCTGGGTGTCGAAGACCTGTCGGTCAACCCAGGACGAAAGGATTGCCAGAACGGTCATGAAACCGGCCAGGATCGTGATGAACCTGACCCACCCGAGATGCGGCCGCTCTTTGGTCAAAGCACTACTCCCCTTCTGATCTGACGCGCCAACATGCCGCAAGCCTAGCCACAGGCGGCGGCGGCCGCCTCTCATACCAGGTGAAGACCCGGAAATACCCGGAGCGGGACTCGAACCCGCACGCCCCCGAAAGGACTGCGGCTTTTAAGGCCGCTGCGTCTACCATTCCGCCATCCGGGCCCCTTTAGCCTAAAACCTGGGGTTCGAAGCCGGGAAACGGGGGTAGAATGGGGAGAGAAGCCCAATCTTTAGAAACTGGAATATTCCCGTTTAGAGACCGCTACATTTGGCTGGGTACGGTGTTTTCGTAAGCACAGGAGGAAACCCGGACCGCAAGGTCCCCAGTCGAAGGAGTCCCTTGGAAGCATCAGCACTAAATCACGCGGCACGACGAGGCCTGCTCGCCAGAAGGTCGCCCCTGCTGAAGCTTCAAGGCGACGAAAAGCTGGTCGCCATGGTGCGGGCCGGCAACTCGGGAGCCTTCGACACGATTGTTGATCGGTACCAGGCCCGTCTGCTCGGCTTCTGCCGCCAGATGATCGGTTCGACCGAGGACGCCGAGGATGTCCTGCAGGAAGTCTTCGTCAACGCCTACAAGGCGATGATGGCCGACAACCGGGAGATCAACCTGCGGCCCTGGCTGTACCGGATCGCCCGCAACCGTTCTTTGAACCACCTGCGCAAGCCGCGCGCCGTCGCCCAGGAGTCGATGGACATGGTCCCGATGGTGGACGCGGCCTCGACCGCGGAGAAGGTCCACAACCGCGAGGAGTTCCGTCAGCTCCTGCAGGACGTGACCAAGCTTCCCGAAACCCAGCGCGCCGCCCTGCTTTTGCGCGAGATCGACGCCCTCTCCTACGAGGAGATCGCCGAAGCGATGGACACAACCGTCCCCTCGGTCAAGTCCCTGCTGGTCCGCGCTCGCATCTCGCTGGCCGAGGCCAGCCAGGCCCGGCAGCTGACCTGTGGCGAAGTCCGGGTCGAACTTGCCGAGGCCGCTGAAGGCCTGGCCAAGGCGTCCGGGCCGGTCCGCCGCCATGTGCGCGACTGCGAGGAATGTGCCGCATTCCGCAAACAGCTTCGAAATGACAACAAGGCCCTCGCCGCGATGATGCCGATCGGCGTGCTCGCCGGCCTCAAGGCCACGATCGCCGCCAAGCTCGGCCTCGGTGGATCCTCCGCCGGTGCCGGTGCCACTGCCGGGGCCGCCGGCAGCTCTGCCGGTGCCGCCGGCGCGGCAGGCGCTGCGGGTGCTGCCGGCACCGGAGCCGCGATCAGCGCCGGCACGGCCGCCTCGGGTATCGGTGCCGTGACCAGCGCGGTCGGAGCCAAGGCCCTGGCCGGTGTCGTGACCGCCGCGGTGATCACCGCTGGCGCGGTCGAGGTCAAGGACAAGGTCTCGACCAACCCGGTCGATGCCAGCTCCGCCACCACGACCCGGACCATCGCTGCCAGCGACCCGGCCCAGCCGCCCCATGCCGCGGTTCCGACCAACCGGAGTGCCGCCCTGCCGGCCGAACCGGAGCTCGACAAGGCTGCCGCCGAAGCTCCCGCCACGGAACCGGTTGAGGCCGTGACTCCGGATGCGACCACCGACGAAACTGTCACGCCGCAGGATCCGCCCGCCGAGACGGCGACCATGCCGGCCGAACCGGTGACCCCGGCCAACCCGGCGACTTCGGACGGTGGCGACGGCCTTGAAGGCCACACCACCTACCCGCCCGACGAGATCGTCAACGAGAGCCCGGCCACGGTTCCGAGCGAGACCACTACCGACCCGGAGACAACCGGCCAGGTGCCCGGTACCGCCCCGTCGACTCCGGTCGCCACCGACCCGGCGATCCCGGTGGTTCCGACCTCACCGACCCCCGGCCCCGCCCCGACCTCGCCGAGCGGCACGCAGGGGGCGCCAGCGGACACGGCACCGGTCGCCGGCCAGTAGGAAAACCTCGAATCTGAAAGACGAACGCCGCCCACCGGGCGGCGTTCGTCGTTTCATCCCCGTCTACAGCTCGGCGGTTTCGCCCGGGTTGAGGACGATCCCCTCGATCCCCTTCGACTTGAGGTCTTCGGCGAAGGCCCCGGCATCGGTTTCGATCGGCGGGAAGGTGTCGTAGTGGATCGGGATCACCCGTTTCGCACCGATCAGTTCGGCCGCGTAGGCAGCATCCTCACGGTCCATCGTGTAGTGGCCGCCGATCGGGAGCAACGCCACGTCCACCCCGTGACGCTTGCCGATCAGCTCCATGTCCCCGAAGAGGCAGGTGTCGCCGGCGTCGTAGATCGTGAGCCCGCCCATTTCGATGATCAGCCCCGAGGGAGTACCGATCGGGGTGCCCAGTTCCGCGCTGAAGGGCCGTTCGTCGGAACCGGGCAGGGTGTTGGTGTGCCAGGCCGGCACCAGCTTGATCGAGAGCCCGTCGAACCTGACGGTGCCGCCGAGGTTGGGGTCCGAGACGTTCTCCACGCCCTGCATCTCCAGCCAGTTGGCAACCTCGACCATGGCCACGCACTGAGGCTTGTTCCTGCTCGCCACGGCGACCGCGTCGGCGACGTGGTCGGCGTGGCCATGGGTCAGGGCCAGATGGGTGACGGTGATGTCGTCGGCGGTGGCATCTGCCTTCGGATTGTTCGGAGCGAGGAAGGGGTCGATGATCAGGGAAATGTCCCCCTCGCTCAGCTGGAAGCACGAATGTCCGTGGTAGCGGATTTCCATATTCAGGTCTCCTCGTTCTCAGTTTTCGGAGCACCCGTCGTGCCCCCGTTTTCAAGTTCCTGGCGAAGCGCCCAGCCGACCGCGACCCCGACCATCATTCCCATCTGGGTTTCCTCGGTCAGCAGGGCACGGACCGCTGTCAGGCGCTGATCCTCGTCCGGAATAGTCGCGGCCTTGAGGGTCTCGGACTCGTGGGACTCGCCGAACCAGCCGCCACTGCCGAGCGCGGAGACCAGAACCGAAGGAAGCCCCGGCGCGACCCGGGAGACGATCTCTTCCGCCTCGCGAAAACGTTCGGGGTCGCTCAGCCGCTCGACCGCGGCGGCAAGTTCCTCGTCAGAGATGGTCTCCTCGGACACCGCACAAGCCTAGCCAAACGAAATCGGGAGCCCGGCCGAAGTCAGGACCGGCCGAAGCGGGTGGCCGTGTGCCCGGCCAGGACCCCGACCAGCCCGCCGACCAGCCCGCTCCAGAAGTCAGCGGTCGTAACGACCACCGGGAGCAACAGGATCACCGCTGCGGAAACGATCACTCCGGCGACCTCGAAGCTCTCCCCCGTACTTTTCGCCTCGGAGCGGGCGATCATGAACCATGCACCGACCGCGCCGAGAGCGATTCCGTTGCCACCCGCGATCACCGTCACTACGTCCCGCTGATCGGCCACGGCCGAAGCTGCGAGGGTGCCAAGGGCACCGCAGGCGACCAGCAAAAGGAAGGCCGTCAGGGTGCCGAAACGACGCTCGATTCCGGGCCCGAACAGTGCGATCGCGAGGCCGACCGCAAAGAGGTACCCGACGCTGAGATAGGCGAAGGGAGCGGTGATCAACCGCCACCACTCGTTGTCAAAGGGGACGATCACCCCGCCGAAATCGGCCAGTTCGTTGCCGATCGCCACCCTGACGATCAGGGCAACGGCGGGGATCAGGATCAGCAAAATGCTCGCCCAGGGCCTCACCCCCGTCGCCAGGGACCGGGCCGGGCGATCTTCAACCTGGCGGGCGGCCTTCTGCCTGGCCTTTTCCTCCCGCTTCTTCTGTCGTTTCGACTGTTTCGGCTCGAGGCCGCCGTCACCCCCGAGTTCGAGGTCGGGAGCACGTTTTCGCAGCCTGGCCCCGCAATACGGACACTCGGTTACATAGGGGCTGACTTCGGCCCCGCATGACTTGCAGACAACGTTGAGCTCGGTCTCACTCATCGCTTACCCGAGAATAGAACTTCCGGCTGCAACTCTGTCCGCCTGATCGACTCCCGCGCTGACATACTGCCCGTAGAGTTCTTTTCCAACACCCCCAGGAGGACCGAGAAGCAGATGGAAGCCAACACCCTGACCGAACAGAAGTCACTGCTCGCGACGCTGCCCCCGGGCAAGCGCGCCCGGCTTCACCGCCTGCTCTTCGAGTTCGGCCCGGGTAACGGAACCATGATGTTGCTGCCGATCGACCAGGGCATCGAGCACGGCCCTCGCGACTTCTTCCCCAATCCGGCCTCCAAGGATCCGGAATACCAGTTCAAGCTGGCCGCCGAGGCCGGTTATTCGGCGCTGGCCTGCCAGATCGGCATGGCCGAGAAGTACTACCCCGATTACGCCGGCGAGGTGCCGCTGATCCTCAAGGTCAACGGCAAGACCGACATACCCTCCTCGGCCAAGGCTCTCTCGACCTGCAATGCAACCGTGGAAGACGGTGTGCGGCTCGGGGCCGACGCGATCGGCTACACCCTTTATGTCGGCTCACCCCGGCAGGACGAGGACCTCGCCCAGCTTCGGCAGGTGCGCCAGGACTGTGACCGTTTCGGCATGCCGCTGGTCGTCTGGTCATACCCTCGCGGCGAGGCGATTGACGCCAAGGGTGGCGCCACCTCCTTCTACGCGATCGATTACGCGGCCCGGATGGCGATGGAGATGGGCGCCGACGTGGTCAAGCTGAACTACCCGAAGATCGACCCCGCCAAGGACAAGGACGCCCAGCCTCCGTACAACGAGATGGACGTGACTGCCGAAGAGGCGATGCGTCATTGCGTCGAGTCTGCCGGCCGCTCCCTGGTCGTGCTTTCCGGCGGCTCGAAGACCGACGACGAGACCGTGATCGGTCACACCAAGTCGGTGATGGACGCCGGCGGATCCGGTGTGATCTTCGGCCGCAACGTCTGGCAGCGAGAGTGGAACGAGGCGCTCGAGATCATCGCCCAGATCAAGGAAACCCTGCTCGCCAACGTGAAGCGCACCCCTTAGCGACAAGGATCCCCGCGGCGATTCTGGCGAATCGCAGCGGTGATTCCGGCGTCTGTGACTTGCTCACAGAAATGTGAGCGAAAGCTTGAGATTGACCGATAATTTGCTACGGTGATCAGACGGCCTGTTCCTGAAAGTTTCCTATCAGCGGGGCCGCGTAATTATGAGAATGCGTCAAAGCGCAAATCAGTTCGAAGCCGCTTTCGAACAGCAGAAGATTCTCGAGCAGCGTCGGCGGGAGCAACTCCGCAACCGGGCTGTGAACCGTTCGCGTGCCCGCCGGGTGACGCGTTCCCAGCAGCAGGGCAAGGTCCGGTTCAGCGTCCTCGCCGTTTGCCTCATCGTGACCGTGGTCGTCGTGACGATCACGATGTTCGAGGCGCTGCTCTTTTTCATGTCCTAGGCGGCCGGGCGCCGGGGTCCGAGGGCTCCCCAAAGCCCCCGGGGTATCTCCGTACTCAGGCGCTTTCGGTCTCTACCTGAACTCCGCGTTCGTCGATCACTTCCTTGCGGAAGACGTCGACTTCACGCGGGGCGGTGATGCCCAGACGCACCTTGTCACCGGAAACGCCGAGAACCATGATCTCCACGTTCTCTCCGATGATGATGCTTTGTTCCTTTTTCCTGGTGAGTACCAGCATGTGACTCCATTCGACTCCGAGTGGTCGGTTCAATACCTAATAATAGGTATTGCACCCGACGGGCGTTACACCTGCCATCCCAATACCCCGGAGAGCGGGATCCGAAGCGGTTTCAATAGACTCGAAAGCCGCTATGGCTCGTCGATCACTACGCCCCCAACTCAACCAGATTCGCGCCTGGGTTCGCCAGGGACGCACCGATGCCTGGATCGCCCACCAGCTCGAAGTCAGCGCCTCCGAACTCCGCGAATTCCGCCGCCAGCATGACCTCGCACCGGACGAAGATCCCGAAGGTGCGGCCGAAGTCGATCTCCGCGACGAAATAGAAGCCGAGATCGAGGCAGCGGCTGCCGAAGAGGAAGCGGCCCGCCAGAAGGCCGAAGAGGAAGCCGCCGCCGAAGCCGCCGAACGCGAAGCGCGAGGCGAAACCGAAGACCAGGACGAAGGCGAAAGCGACGCTGACGCCGATGGCGATGGCGACGACACCGAAACAGACGGCTCGGAAGCCGAGGGTCGGCCTCGCCGGCGCCGGCGAGGCCGCCGGGGTCGCCGGGGCCGCGGTTCGAGCAACCGGCTGGAAGGCACCTTCGATCACGGAGACGAAGGCTTCGGCCTCTGGCTCGATCCGGCGATCCAGGACGTCCAGGCATACAGCGAGAACTGGGCCGGCAAGCGGGACGTAACCGTCACCGTCGAGGCGGACCAGATCGTGATTCGCCGCGCCGGTGAACCAACCGGCGACGAGTCCTAGAGCTCGTCCAGCTCCAGGTCCACGACTCTTCCGCCGGCGAAATCGCCGGCGGACTGAAGGTGAAGCCAGAAAGCCGCATCAATCAATTCCTGGACGTCCGACTGGCCCGGATCAACGCCCGGCAGCAGCAGGGCCCAGTCCGTTCCGCCGCCGTAAAGATCAGCCAGGTCCGCGGCCGTGAAGGTTGCGCCGAGCCGGCGGCGAAGCTCCTCGCGGACCGGCACGGTCACATCGTCACCCCGCAATTGCCCCGAGCGCTCGAGCTCACGCAGCCGGTCGATGCCGGCCTCCCAATTGAAAAGTGCATTCTCGAGGGGATAGGCCACGCCGGGATAATGCCAGTCCCGGTGACTCGACAGCCCGGCCTCGGTTGGACTCGATCCCGGGCGAGGCCCGAAACTCAGTCTTTGGCGAGACCCGGAACGTAGTTCTGGCCAGGAGCAAGGCGGCCACAAAGTGTCGGATCCATTTGGCCATTCACCTTCCAGACGATGACGGGCCGGTCCGTAGCCGGGGGCTTTACTCCGGGCACGATTGCCTCCAGCGAAGGGTCGTTTTCCGCCCAGGCGGTTTCCGGCGAGCGGATCGGATCCCCGTACTCGTTGAAGTTTAGAAACGGCGAGGTGACCAGATAATCAGGCTGCACGGCGTTGACCGCACGGGCAAACCCGGCGCAGTTGCCGATCGCATCGAATCCGCCATGCGGGGCGTCCCGGCCGATGTAAACCACCCGGTTCGAAAGATCCGGACCCCAGAAGCCGTACTGCTTGAAGCCTGCGGTCGATCCGGCCAGGGCGATCGTCGAGTCGGTGATTCCCTCCGCCCAGCGATAGGGCCCTGTCAGGCCGGAGCCGTCGGAAAGCTCGAAGTCCTGGTAGCGGCTCTCGAAATAACTCTTCTGGATCGGCCAGGCGAAGACCGCGAAAACAGCCAGGGCCAACCCGAGGCCGACCGCCAGCGGCGGCAGGCTCAGGTGCCGCGAAAGCCGCTCGCGCAGCATCCAGAACCCGAAAGGCAAGGCCACAAAGAGCAGGGCCAGCGCGAAGCCGAAGGTTCGGCCGGGGGCTGAAACGACCGGGTCGGTGGCACTGGTCCCGACGAAGAGACCGACCAGGAGAAGTCCTAGCGCGTACCTCCGCCAGCCGCGGTCAAACCAGGACGAGAGCGGAATCAGCACAAGCGCCAGCCCGAGGGCAGGGACCAGGAAGCGGAGGTTGATCGCGAATGCGCTGGGATCACCCTCCGGTCCGGCGGCGCTGAGCGGCGTAACCAGGTAGGCGAGGATCGCCAGCAGGGCGACCGCGCCATGGGTCCGGGTCAGCCTGCCGTGCGCGGTGAGCATGACCAGGATGAGCCCGCCGATCACCAGGGCAAAGAGGACGGGCCAGACGTGACCGAAACCCTGATCGAGACCGGGAACGAAATAGTCCTTCCAGACTCCGGTGTCGGTCAGATAATGGGCGACCGAGAAATCGGGGCGGCCGATCTGGAGCCGCTCCGGACCGGGCAATTCCAGAGGACCGATCCGGTCGATCTGCGGCAGGGGATTGCCGGTGGCAAAGAGGCTCCTCAGGTACCACCAGCCCCCGCCCGCCAGGGCGGCAGAGAACCAGATCCCGGCCGCCTTCAGGTGCCGGTGGGGAACGGTCGCGTGAATTACCGCGATCGTGATCAGCAAGGCCGGCGCGAGAGCGGTCACCTTGGTTCCCGCGGCCAGACCGACAGCGAGGCCACCGGCGGCCATCGCCCAGTCCGGTGAAACCCATCCGGGCGGGTCCGGGCGAGCCGAGGAACGGTTCAGCATGATCGCCACGGCCGAGAGGATCAGGGCCGCGGCCATGACATCGTTCTTCGCGGTCCCGGGTTCCCTGACCACCAGCGTGTGGGTGGCCATCAGCACGGCAACGCCCAGCATGGTCAGATGCGGGCGGCCGTAGGGCCGGCCGACGCACCAGCCGGCCAGCAGGCCGAGGCCGAGCCATCCGAGGTTGATGAATATCGACACGAAGTCCCGGCCCGTCATGACGATGCCGACGCCGTGGATCAGCTCCGAATTCTGCGGATAGAACCAGTTGAGGAAGACCGTGTCGGTGTGAAAGAAGCCGGTGACCGAACCAGTCCGGGCCATGTCCGCCGCGAAGGGCATGTGGTACCAGACCGAATCGAAATTGGTGATTCCGTGGTCGAGGTTGTAGGAAGTGAAGGCACCCCACTGGGCGACGACCACAAAGGCGGCTGCGAAGGCAAGCAGCTGCGCCCCGGTCGAGACCGCCGGGGAGGGAGGCACAGAATCTTCCGATCCCGCCTGGCGGGGAATCACCCGAAGCCAGGCGAAGATGGCGAGCAACCCGAGCAGGATTACCAGGGGAAAGACCTCGAGCAGGCCGAAGATCCCCAGCAGCTCGGAGCAGAAGACCAGCAGACCGACCGCCGCGACCGCTTCGATCAGGCGGGCCGGCGATCCGCTCCAGCCGGGGAGCAGCCGGGCCCTGAGCCGGCCGGCGGTGAAGCCGGTGAAGGCCGCCACCAGAACGAGGTGAACCAGCCCGGCGATGAAGTCAGAGAGGCTCAACCGAGGCCACCGGCCCCACAGCCCGCTAGGGGGACTGGCCCTTGATGCCGTTTACGACCCAGGCCTCTTCTTCCGGCCGGATCATGCCCTGGCGCCTCGCCTCCCGTTGCAGGGTGCTGTCGCTGCGGGCCCGCTTCACCTGCCGTTCGAGCGTCGCATGTTCCGCCTGGACCTGATGGAGCCGGATCTTGGTCTGGCCGGCCTGCCGGTATGTGTGCACCGCGTTCCAGGCCGGTTTGATCATCGCGGCGAAGAGGAGCACGATCACAATCGCCAGAACGATCCGGCCGAAGCGATCCCACTGGATTCTCCCGGCGCCGGGCTTTCCCGCGTTCTTCCGGGCTGCGGGCCGGCGCCGCGGGCGGCTGGCCTCGCCATAAGTCTGGGCGCGCACTGACACGTCCGACCCTTCTAGGCCGGACGGTCAAATCCTTCAACTTTCGCGATTGAAGACCGACGTGCCGCCGAAGCGGGCCTTCTCTCCCAGCTGCTCCTCGATCCGGAGCAGGCGGTTGTACTTGGCGACCCGGTCCGAACGCGACGGAGCACCGGTCTTGATCTGGCCGGCACCGGTCGCGACCGCCAGGTCGGCGATTGTGGTGTCCTCGGTTTCGCCGGAGCGATGCGAAATCACCGCCGTGTAATCGGCGTCGGAGGCCATGCGGATCGCCTCCAGCGTTTCGGTCAGCGTGCCGATCTGGTTCACCTTGACCAGGATCGAATTACCGACTCCGAGATCGATGCCCCGCCCCAGACGGGCCGGGTTGGTCACGAAGAGGTCATCCCCGACCAGCTGGACGGAGTCCCCCAGCCTTTCGGTCAGCAGCTTCCAGCCGTCCCAGTCCTCCTCGTCCATGCCGTCCTCGATCGAGACGATTGGGAAGCGTTCGGCCGCCGACTGCCAGTAATCGGCCATCTCGGCTGCGGTCAGGTCCCGGTTCTCGTGTTCGAGCCGGTAGATGCCGTCGGAATAGATTTCCGAGGTCGCGGGGTCCAGGGCGATGAAAACCTCTTCGCCGGGCTTGTAGCCGGCCGCCTCGATGCCTTCGATCAGCATCTCCAGCGCCGCCTCGTTCGAGGAGAGGTCGGGTGCGAATCCGCCCTCGTCACCGACCGCCGTGGCCAGGCCGTGACCGGCGAGAATCTTCTTCAGTGAGTGGAAGACTTCGGTTCCGATCCGGAGGCATTCAGAAAAAGTCGAGGCGCCGGCAGGCATGACCATGAATTCCTGGAAGTCGACCGAGTTGTCGGCGTGAGCGCCGCCGTTCAGCACGTTCATCATCGGCACCGGCAAGAGCGACGGATCGGGTTCTCCGTAGAGGTCGCCGAGATAGCTGTAGAGCGGGCGCTTCTCCATCGCCGCGGCGGCGTGGGCGGCGGCCAGCGAGACGCCGAGGATCGCGTTGGCTCCGAGACGGCCCTTGTTCTCGGTGCCATCGAGCTCGATCATCAGCTTGTCGAGGCCGGCCTGATCGGTCACGTCGAAGCCGAGCAGGGCTTCGCGGATCTCTCCGTTGACGTTGGCGACCGCCTGGGTGACCGACTTGCCGAGGTAGGCGTCACCACCGTCACGAAGTTCGACCGCTTCGAACTCTCCGGTCGAGGCGCCGGAGGGGACGGCGGCGCGGCCGGTGAAGTCGTTTTCGAGGGTGACCTCGACCTCGATCGTGGGGTTACCCCGGGAGTCGAGGATCTGGCGGGCGTGAACGGCTTCGATGGTGCTCATTTGGCCGTCCAGTCTACTTTTGAAGGCCCTCCGCGTGACGCTCGGCCACCGCCCTCAGGGCCAGTTCCGGATCGACCCCCCGACGGCGGGCTTCGGCAACCGCTTCCCAGAGCATCCGGCCGACTTCCTCTTCGGCCCGGTCAAGATCCGGATTGGCCGCGCCGGCATTGGCCGGCCTTTCTTCCGGGTCGAGCTTCCACTGGACCTTGTTCGCGTAGATCAGGGCCGGCAATGCCGGCTTGCGCCAGTCCTTTTCCGAGCTTCGCCCCTCGACGTCACGTTTGATCTCGTCCCACTGGCGCCGTACGTCATCGGCGGTCTCGATGTCTCTGCCCGCTTCGCTTTCCTCCGGCGGATAGACATGCGGATGGCGGCGGATCAGCTTGGTCGTGAGCTGTTTGGCGATCCCGGCCAGATCCCCCTCGCCCCGCTCCTCCAGGAGCAGCGAGAGGAAAACGACCTGGAAGAGAACGTCACCGAGCTCGTCACGCATCGCGGCGTCGTCGCCCTCGCGGGCCGCCTCCGCCAGCTCATAGGCCTCCTCGACCGTATGCGGGACGATCGAACGGGCGTCCTGCTCGCGGTCCCAGGGACATTTCTCGCGCAGATCCCGGGTGACCTGGTCGAGTCGCTCCAGCGCTCCGGCAAGCTCGCCGGATTCCACGGTTGCCCTCCGGCCGGCTGTTATCCGCCTACTGGCCGGCCGCCGCGCCGAGCTGGCTCAGGTCCACCGACCCGCCCGCGCCGGCGCCGGCCGCCGCCTTCGTGTCCGAAGGCTGAATCGGACGCTGCGGCAGGTTCTGGGACTGGCCGAGCAGGGCGCCGGCCGATGCGTTGCCGCCGGGGGCCATCGGCTTGGGCAACTCGACCGGAGCCGGGCAAGCCAGGTCGGGATTGCTGCCGGCCCCGGCCTCGTAGCACTTGGGGTCGGCCGAATCGAGACGGCCGTCGCTCTCGTAGTTGTCGCAGCGCGAAACCGTGTATTCGGACTTGCAGAAGGTCCGGGAGGTCCATTTCGAGTTGTAGTCGGCGACGAAGTCGGTCATCGCCTGCTGCTGCAGGGTCGGCAGCAGCTGCTGCTTGATCTGGTCGCGCACGTCATCGAGGGACTTGGTTTCCTCCGGCGTGACCTTGGTCACCCGGAATACGTAGAACTGCTTCCCGGCTTCCACCGGGCCCTCGATCGTGCCCGTGTCCGCGCTCATGATGTCGGAGCCGGCCGGATCCGGGAAGGCACCTTCGGTGGCCACGGTCTTGCCGCCCTCGGTCTTGCTGGAGTGGACCGAAAGCTTCTTCGCGACCTTGGCGAACTCTTCGTCCGAGGGATCGTCACCAAGTTCCTTGATCGCCTCTTCCGCGTTGGCCTTCTTGTCGGTGACGATCAGGCGGATGTCGCGGGTCTCGGGAGTCGTGAAACTCGCCTTTGACGCCGCGTAGAAATTCTCGATCTCCGATTCGGGCACGTCGGTGACCGACTTGGTGATCTTGTCCTGGATCTTGCGGCTGAGAACCTGGAGCTCGACCCGGAAGCGGACTTCGTCCATGGTGAAGCCGCTCTGCTTCAGGAAGTCGTCGAAAGCCTTCTTGGTCGGGAACTGGTCCTTCTTGATCGTGGCCAGCTCATTTGCCACTTCGCGGTCGGTGGCGGTCACGCCGAGTTCGGCTGCCTCGCCGGAAAGCCAGGCCTGATCCAGCAGGTCGTTGATCGCCGCTTCCTTGACCTGCTCGTACTGGGCGTCACCCTTCTTCGGCGCCGACTGGAGGCCGCCACGCTTCCAGGTCTGCTCGAAGGAACGGTTGTAATCGTCCTCGGAGATGTTGCCCCGGCCGTCGGGGACATCCTGGACGTAGATGACGTCACCGCCGGGAATCGACGGTTTGCCGATGCCTTGTGCAATTGCGATACCCGCAAAGAGAACCACCAGAATGGCTCCGAAAAGAATCAAACCGAATTTGCGTGCGCCGCTCATGCAGTGGCTCCTCCTGGAAATGTGATGTGGCAGGTCGCTGAAACTACGACTGGCGGAGCATACCCACATCAGCCACCGAGCGGCCCAGTTCGGACACGGTTGCGAGCCGTTTGGCCGGATCGCTGTCGACCCGCAGTGAAAGTTCATGGGAGCGCCATTCGTAGACGGTCCCCGGGACCGCCTCCCGAACCGCGGCCGCACCGTCGGAATCCAGTTCGATCCCCGAGACGGTGAGCTTGCCGCCACGGAACTGGACCTGATCGGCCCCGCCCGTGCCGAGGTTGATCCGGGCCTGCTGCAGGGTGATCAGGTTTTCGACCTCGACCGGCAGATCCCCGAAGCGATCTTTCATCTCATCGGTGATCTGTCGCAGCTCACCCGGACGACGGGCCGCCGCGATGCGCCGGTGGAGGTCGATCTTGGCCGCTTCGAAGGGAACGTAACTTGCGGGCAGGTAGGCGTCGATGCCGATGTCGAATCGCACCGGCTCCCGCTCCGTGGCCGAGTCGTCCCGGCCGGCCAGGTCGGCGACCGCCTCGTCAATCAGCTGACAGTAGAGCTCGAAACCGACCGCGGCGACATGCCCTGACTGCTCGTCCCCCAGCAGGTTGCCGGCCCCGCGGATGTCGAGGTCGCGCATCGCAATCCGAAAACCGGAGCCGAGTTCGGTGTGATCGGCGAGGGTGGCCAGGCGGGTGGAGGCTTCGGAAGTGAGGGACTCCTCAGACGGATAGAGCAGGTAGGCGAAGGCACGCTCCCTTGAGCGCCCGACCCGGCCCCTGATCTGGTAAGCCTGGGCCAGACCGAGGTGATCGGCCCGGTCGACGATCAGCGTGTTGGCGGCCGGAATGTCGATGCCGGACTCGATGATCGTGGTCGCGACCAGGCAGTCCGCTTCGCCACGGAGGAAGTTCAGCATCGCCGACTCGAGTTCCTCGTCCTCCATCTGGCCATGCGCGACCTGCACCCGGATCCCGGGAACCAGGGCTCTCAGGCTCTCGGCCGCTTCGTCCAGCGATTCGACCCGGTTGTGGAGGAAGAAGATCTGGCCCTTGCGGTCGATCTCCCGTTTGATTGCCCGCTCGACCAGTCCTTCATCCCAGGGGCCGACATAGGTCCGGACCGGCCGCCGGCCCTCCGGCGGAGTCTCGATCACCGAAATGTCCCGCAGACCGGACATCGACATCTGCAGGGTGCGGGGAATCGGCGTCGCCGACATCGACAGCACATCCACCTTCAGCTTCATCTGACGCAGCAGCTCCTTCTGCTTGACCCCGAAGCGCTGTTCCTCGTCGACCACGATCAGGCCGAGATCCTTCGCCCGAACGTCCCGGGAGAGCAGCCGGTGGGTGCCGATCAGGACATCGACCTTGCCCTCCGCCCATTCGCCGATCACTTGCCTTACCTCGGCCGGTTTGCGCAGGCGGCTGACCCCGTCAACCCGGAAGGGGAGGTCGGCGAGGCGTTCGCGGAAGGTGCCGAGATGCTGCTGGGCGAGGATGGTGGTTGGAGCGAGGACCATCACCTGCTTGCCGTCCGAAGCGGCCTTGACCGCGGCCCGGATCGCGACCTCCGTCTTGCCGTAGCCGACGTCACCGCAGACCAGACGGTCCATCGGCTGCAACGATTCCATGTCGGCCTTGACCGCCTCGATTGCCTCGATCTGGTCGGCGGTCTCCCGCCAGGGGAAGTTTGCCTCGAGTTCCATCTGCCATTCGGAGTCAGGGCTGAAGGCATGGCCCTTGCGGGTCTTCCGCTCGGCGTAAAGGTTGACCAGCTCGCCCGCGATCTCGGAAGCTGCGTCGCGGGCCCGCGCGCGCATGTTCAGCCATTTCTTGCCGCCCAGGGCGGACAGGGTCGGTGCGCCGCCGCCTCCCGAATAGCGCGAGAGCTTCGCGAACTGGTCGGTCGGCACGTAGACCCGGTCTTCGCCCTTGTATTCCAGGTACAGGTAGTCCCTGGTGATGCCGCCGACCTCGCGGGTCTCGAAACCGGCGAAACGGGCGACCCCGTGATCTTCATGGACCACGAAGTCCCCGACCCTGAGCTCCGAGAAGGTGAGCCGGCCACGAACGGCCTCGGGCGCTTTCTCGTCGGCCCGGCGACGACGGTTCAGCAGCCGGCGGAAGGGAAGCACCGCGACCCGGGTTCGCGGCGAAACGAACCCTTCGGCCAGCCTGGCCTCGACCAGGCTGACCCCGGGTTCCGCGGAAATCGCGCCCGAATCGACGATCCGCGTGTCCAGCCGGTCGAATCCGTAGCGGGCCCGCTCGGCCTCGCCCCTGGAATCAAAGGCGACCACCGTGCGGTAGCCGGCATCGACCAGCTTCCTCAACTCCGCCTCGGCCTCCTTCAGGTTGCGGGCCGGCGTCTCGGCGCTCATCGCCCGCAGCGCCTGCTCGCCCTCCCCCGGCCTCTTCAGGACCAGGGCAGCCCGTTCACCCAGCGGCACGGCAACATCCTCGTAAAGATGCTTCGCGTCTTCCGCATGCATCGCCGTGGTCACGTCTTCCCAGTGGTCCTTCAGGGCGGGTTCGATCTCCTCGTCAGCCGTGAGGATGATCGCCGCCGAAACGGGTACGAGGTCAAGGGGAGCCCGGAAGCTGTCCAGCGGGAGGGCTTCGGCGATGTCGAGGTCGGTCTCGTTCTCGCGCGCCTCGGCAATCGCAAGTTCGGCCAGTTCCCGGTGTTCGACATCCAGCTCGGCGGCGGGAGCCAGCTCGATGGCCTCGGCCTGTCCGAGAGAGCGCTGGGTGAAGGTGGAAAACCAGCGCATCGATTCGATCTCGTCACCGAAGAAATCGATTCGGGTAGCGCGGTCCTCGGTTGCCGAGAAAACGTCGAGGATCCCTCCCCGGACCGCGAACTGCCCGCGCTCCTGGACCTGATCGACCCGCTCGTAACCTGCGGCGACCAGGTCACCGGCAATCTCGGCCGGGTCGCGCTCCTCGCCGACCGCGAGCCGGAATCCGGCCGGCCTCAGCGACGCATCCGGCACCGACTCGGCCAGGGCGATCGCGCTGGCGACGACGATCGGCGGTTTCTGCTCGTCGCGGCCGAATGAATCGAGGGCGTCGATCCGCAAACCGGTGAGATGCGGCGGCGGGGAGACCTGGGATGCATAGCCGGTTCCCCTGGAGGGATACGACCTGACGGAACGATTCCCGAGAAAGGCGCCAAGCGCGGCGGTCATCTCACGGGCCGAGCGGTCATCCGGCGTGACGATCAGGGCGGGACGGTCCTCAAGGCCCAGGTCGTCTTCCAGCAAGGCGGCGATCAGGGCCGGGCGGAGCGAAGCCGAGACTTCGGCCCGGACCGGCGTACCGGCAGTTCCGGACCCGGCCGACTCGCCGGCCCCGTTCGCTTTCGCGGCGACCACTTCGCGTACCTCGGCCGAGAGGCCGGCGATCTGTTCGTCTTCAAGCAGGAGGTCGATTGTCGGGCGCAGGGACACGGCTCCCGATCAAATCACGAACCCCGGGGCAGCCGCCCACCCGCCCTGCCGCCAAACCGGGGGCGATCACCCACCGTTCTGGTGGCCGGTCGCCCCCGGTTGGGGGAGAGACAATCCTGCGTGGTTGCCCCGCCGGGCTTGAGCCTTGGCTCAGCTATCAGCCGGGGAGAGTTGCGAGGGCAGGGCCCTCGGCGGCCTCGTCGGCGACGGTGGCGGTGCGGAAAATCGGGTGGGGATGGTCGAGGAGCCCTTCCGGGTCCAGCGCCTCGTAGAGGTCTGCGAGGCGGTGGATGGCCTCCTGCCGGTAGGCAGTCCGGCGACCGGTGCGGCGCGGCATGAAATTGAAGTAGGTCCTGCCGCGGCCGTAGTCGGAGAGGACATCGACCGCATGAGCCATGCCTTCGGCCGCTTCCGTGAAGCCGACCACGAAGAAGCAGTATTCGCCGTCGATCAGCTGGGTTGCCCCTCCCCCGGTCGCGGGCCTGGACAGCGCGCCGCCGAGGTGCCGGATCTCGACCATCATCGCGCCGCATCCACCTGCGGGCCGGGCGAATTCGGCCACCAGCTGACAGGCATCGCCCGGCAACCGGTCCAGCAGGACATGCTCGAAGGCATGAGGCGGGGCTTCCGGATCGATCTCGGGGTCCGTGTACTCGCTCACGAAGGCTTCGGGGTCGGTATCCCGGACCGTGTTCAGCACCGGTTGAAGGTCGGTCAGAGGAGCCAGCAGAGCGTTCAGTTCTTCCGCGTCCCTTGGCGCGGTGACGACCACGACGGCCAGGGAAGGACCTTCGGGCGGATGCATCAGACGAACCGCCGAGGTGACGTCATCAGGCACCTGTGCGGTCCAGTCGGACCAGGCGCGAAGCACACGCTCGGCATCCTCGAAGCCCCAGCCGAGTACTCCGCCGGCCATGCGGGGAACCGGGGTCAGCTCGACTTCCAGGCTGGTGATGACGCCGAAGCCACCGCCTCCGCCGCGCAGCGCCCAGAACAGATCCGGGTCGGAGTGGGCATCGACGCGGAGGATGCGGCCGTCCGGGACCACCAGTTCCGCGGCGCGGATTGCCGAGCAACCGAGGCCGAGATGACGGGACATGAAGCCGATCCCGCCACCCATCATGTATCCGGTGACACCGACCGACGCGGCGGAACCGAACGGAGCGGTGAGTCCGTGCTCGTTGGCGGCCGCAATCAGCTCGCTCCAGCGGGCGGCGCCGCCGATCCTGGCGACCCGGGTCACCGGATCGACCTCGACCCCGTCAAAGGCGCTCATGTCGAGCAGGATGCGATCGGTCGTGTCTCCGATCGGCGGGATCCCGTGGCCGGTCGAGAAAACGACCAGCTTCCGGTTCATGCGACGGGCTTCGGCGAAAGCAAAGGCCACGTCCTCGGGGGTTTCCGGCGCCAGACGGGCCGCCGCGGGCAGGAGGTTTACGAGTGAAGTCGTTGACATGGCTGGCAGAATCTCCGGGACAGGTTGCGCCCGGATTGCGGCCAAATGACAGGCACCTTGCGATGACATCACCGAACCCCCGAATCACGCTGTGCGGCAGGCTTTCCGTGGTCTGGGACGGAAAGGAGCTGGGTCAGGCGCTGCCCGGACGGCAGGGGCGCCTGCTCTTCGCGTTTCTGGTCCTGAACCGGCGCCGGCCGGTCCGGCGGGACGAACTGGTCGAGGCTCTATGGGCCGATGAAGGGCTGCCAAGCGGCGGTGAAGGGCTGCTGGCCCCGCCGCTTTCGAGGCTCAGGAAAGCCCTCGGGCCGGGCAAGCTGGAGGGACGCTCCGATCTCGAACTCAACCTCGGTGAAGGCGCCTGGATCGACTGGGAGGCCGCCGAAGAGGCAATCCGCAAGTCGCGGGACTTTGAATCCCGGGAACACCACCGCGAGGCCTTCGACGAAGCGGTCGAGGCGGCCGGAATTCTTTCCGGAGGGCTCCTGCCCGGCCTGGAATCGGGCTGGATCGACGATTACCGGAACGAGCTCGAGGACCTGCGCCTCCAGGCGCTCGAGCTGATCGCGCGTGCCGGAAGCCACCTCGGCGATGCGGAAAGGGCCCGCGGCGAGCGGGCGGCCCGCCAGGCGGTCGAAGCGGCACCATTCAGGGAATCGGCCAGGACCTCGCTGATCGAAGTCATGGAAGCCCAGGGCAACATCGCCGAGGCGCTCCGTGCCTACGAGGATTTCCGGGTACTGCTGCGAGACGAACTGGGGACCTTTCCGGCTCCGGAGCTGGGCGCGATTCACGAAAGGCTGCTGAACGCCCATGAGAATGCGGCCGCCACCCGGCAGGATGCCGGCCAGTCGCCCGGTGGCGAGCCGGAAGCGGAGGAGTCCCGAGCAGCGGGTACCGGGACCCGGCTTGAGGCAGAGCGGGTCCCGCTCGAGCGACAGGCCACCCCGGAGCAGATCGGACGACTGATCGACCCCCGGATCACCGAGATCGACCTGGTCGGCAGGGACGAAATACTCGCCGAGCTGAACCGGGAGCTCGACCTGGCCGTCGAAGGTGACCTGAGAATCGCTCTCCTCGCCGGCGATGGGGGGATCGGCAAGACCCGGATCGCCGCCGAGCTGGCCGCGGGCAGAGACGACGTGACCGTCCTTTACGGCCGGTCGGAGCCGGACGAGGTAAGACCCTTTCGCATCTGGTCGGGGTTGCTTCGCTCGGCGATGCGACAGGTCCGGGACATCCCGCCGGCAGAGATCGTCGGGGCCGACGGACCCACCCTCGCCCGGATCCTGCCCGAACTGGTGCGAAGCATGGAATTGCCACCGCCGGGTCCGGCCGGTGACCTCGAATCCGAGCGAAGGGCTCTTTTCGGTGCCGTGATGCGGATGATCGGGCGCCTCTCGGCCAGGCAACCGATGCTCATCGTGCTGGACGATCTTCATTGGGCGGATCGGTCGACCCTGATGCTTCTGGCCAGCCTGGCCGGCGACAACCCGCCCGGAGGGGTGCTGGCCCTCGGCCTGTACCGGGACACCGAACTGCCGGTAGACAGCATGCTGCCCGAAACGCTGACCAATCTCCAGCGGCGGCTGCCCACCCTCAAGCTCGATGTCGAAGCCCTGGACACCGAACAGGTAGGTCAATTGGTCGGAAGCCGCCTGGACTCCGCTCTCGCCAGCTCCCTGCGCGACCAGACCGGGGGAAATCCCTTCCTGATCGAGCAACTGGTCCGCCACCTCGAAGACACCGGGATGGAGGATCCCGAAGCCGCTCCGGCGGAGGTCCGACAGATCATTTCCCAGCGGGTCAACCATCTCCCCGAGGGCGGCGCCGAACTTCTGCGGCGGGCTTCACTGATCGGCCGAGATTTCGACCTGGCGATCCTGATGGCCACCACGGGCCAGGAAGAAGACGAAGTCATCGATCTGCTCGACTCCGCCGTGGCGGCCGGGCTGCTTGACGAATCACCCACCGTTCCGGGCCGTTACTCGTTCGTCCATGCCCTGCTTCGAAGCACCCTCGAAGACGAGCTGGGACTGACCAGGCGGGCCCTGATCCACCGGGACATCGGCGAGGCGATAGAGCGACAGACCGCCGGCCGGCCGGAACGACGGGTCGGGGAAAAGGCCTGGCATTTCATCCAGGCCGGCCCGGCCGAAGCCGACCGGGCGATTCACTGGGCCACCCAGGCAGCCGAGCAGGCGGAAGCCCGCCTCGCCTACGACGAGGCGGTCGACTTCTTCGAAGGCGCGATCGCCGCCGCCCGGGCCGACGAACCGGTCGATCAGGGCCTGCTCGCCCGGCTGCTCCTCAGCCAGGCGAAAGCCAGATGGAAGAACGGCTCGCTTCAGGAAGCGGGCAACACCTTCCTCGATGCCGCGAGGGCAGCGAGGGAATCCGGGCTGCCGGAGCTGGCAGCCGAGGCGGCGATCGGCAGCCGCTGGGGTGGCTGGGATGCCTTCGACGTTGACATGGTCGAGCAACTGACCCTGATGCGCCAGGCACTGGAAGGTTTGCCTGCCGCCGACAGTCCGCTGCGGGCGGAGCTGATGGCGATGCTCGGGAACATCCTCTACTACGGCAGCGGCAAAGCAGCCGAAGCCCGTGAGCTTGCGGACCAGGCGCTCGACATGATCGGGCGACTCGATGCCCCCGAGGCGGAGTTCGGGGTGATCCAGGCGACCGCCTACCGTCGCTGGGAGCCGCTCCGGCTGGACGAGAGGCTGCCCGCCTCGGAACGCATGCTGGAGTTGGGCGAAGAGCTCGGCGACCCCGAATTGATCGGCCAGGCACTCGTCTCCAGGCAGCTTTCGTTTCTGAACCTCGGCCGGGGCGCCGAAGCCGAAGCCGATCGCAGCAGGCATTACGCGATGAGCGAGACCCTGCCCCAGATCCGGGTGATCTCGAAGTCGATGCGGGCGACTTCCTGGTTCATGACCGGAGACTGGCAGGACGGCGAGGAGCTGGCCCGGGAACTCGAATCCGAAGGCATGCCCCGGGGAGCGTCGCTTTTGCTCGAAGATGCGCTGCGCTTCATGGTCCGGGCGCAGCAGGGGGCACTGGCGGAGCATCTCGGCCGGCTCGAGCTCTTCGAGGCCGGTGCCAGGGGCTGGGAGATGTGGCCGACCTGGCGCCTGGGGCTGATGCTCGCCAAAGCCCAGGCGGGCCAGCTGGACGAGGTCAGGGAGATGGTCGCCGAGATGGGATATGAAGGACTCGACGACACCAGAGACTTCAACAACACGCTGCTTCCGTTCTGCGCGGTTGGCAATCTGCTGGCCGGGGAGCTGCACGACCGGAAGGGCGCCGCGAAGCTGGTCGAGCTGCTCGAACCCTTCAGTGGCGAGTGGATCATCATCGCCCGGATCGGATCCACCCTGGGACCGGTCGACATGCACCTGGGTGAACTTCACCTGCTGGCCGGAAACCACCGTGAGGCGGCGACCGCACTGGAGCGTTCGCTGGTTACCTGCGAGGCGATGGAGGCTGTCCCCTATCTCGCCCGGACCCGTCTGGCCCTGGCTTCGGCTTTCGAAGCGATGGACGATCCGGATGGCAGTGAGCGCCGGCTGAAGCTGAGACATGAGGGCGAGGAAGTGGCCCGAAGGCTCGACATGCAGGCGATTCTGGCCCGGCATCTCCCCTCCTGATCGCGTGCGCTGACTCCTCCTGGTCGCGTGCGCTGATTTTGGTCGCGCCACCCTGCCGGTTTGGATAGGTTGGCGCGGTGGGAAATCCCGGGATAACGGTCTGTGGCAGGCTCACCGTGGCATGGGACGGCGAGCAGCTGGAAGCCGAGCTTCCGGGCCGCCAGGGCAGGTTGATATTCGCCTACCTGGTCCTCAACCGAAGTCGTCCGGTGAGAAGGGATGAACTGGTCGAGGCCCTCTGGGCCGATGAAGGGCTGCCGAGCGGCGGCGAGGCGCTGCTCGCCCCGCCCCTGTCCAGGCTGCGCAAGGCACTGGGCGAGGGTCGGCTGGAGGGCCGCTCCGAGCTTGCACTGAATCTGGGTGAAGACCCGGCGATTGACTACGAGATCGCGCAACAAAGGCTCGACTCCGCCCAGGAAATTGCCGGCGACCGGTCGATAACAGGCGAGCGTCTCACCGCGGGCTGGGAGGCCGCCCGGGAGGCCGCCGGCATCTTCGAGGGCGGACTGCTTCCCGGCCTCGAGGCCCGCTGGATCGAGGAACACAGGGTCCATTTCGAGGAACTGCGCCTGAAGTCGCTGGAGACGGTCGCCCGGATCGGCGCCCGCCTCGGGCCCACGGAGCAGGCCCAGGCCGAGAAGGCAGCCCGCAACGCGGTCGAAGCTTCCCCTTTTCGCGAGTCGGCCCGCGCCGCCCTGATCGAGCTGCTCGAAGCGGAAGGTAACGTCGCCGAAGCGCTCCGTGCATACGAGGAGCTTCGGATGCTGCTTCGCGAGGAACTCGGCACCTTTCCGGCGCCGGAGCTCGCGGCGATTCACGACCGGCTGCTCAGGGCAAACGAAAGCCGGGAAGAAGCTGAACCTCCGGCCTCGCCAAGGCAGTCGTCGAAACCCGCCCCGGCCTCAACACCAAGGGGCATCGGGCTCGAGATCGACCCAGGCATCGAATCCGGGTACCTGGTCGGGCGCGAGGGGATACTCACCCGGCTGGGGGCCGAGCTGGATCTCGCCGCCGCCGGCGAGTTGAGGATCGCCCTGCTCGCCGGCGAGGGCGGAGTCGGCAAGACCCGGCTCGCAGCCGAGCTGGCCGCGAGCCGGGATGACATAACCGTCCTTTACGGCCGCTCGGAGCCCGACGAGGTCCGGCCGTTCAGGATCTGGTCCGGTCTCCTCCAGTCGGCAGTCCGGCAACTCGGCGAGATCGACCCAGCCGACATCGTCGGCGGGGACGGCCCGACGCTTTCGCGCCTCTTGCCGGAGCTGACCAGGCGAATGGACCTGCCCGAACCGGGTCCGACCTCGGACCTTGAGTCCGAGCGGCAGGCGCTCTTCGGCGCGGTAATGCGGATGATCGGCCGGTTCTCGGCAAAACGACCGATGCTGGTCATCCTCGATGACCTGCATTGGGCCGACCGCTCTACTCTCCGCCTCCTGGCCAGCATGGCGGGCGACAACCCGCTGAGGAGCATCCTGGCCCTGGGGATCTACCGGGACACCGAACTGCCCGCCGACAGCCACCTGCCCGACACCCTCAGCCAGCTTCAGCGTCGCCTGCCGACCACCCGGCTGCAGGTCGAAGCGCTGGATGAGGATGAAGTGAGAAGCCTGATCTCCGGCCGGCTCGACGAAGGACTCGCCACCGTGGTCCACGATCAGACCGGAGGCAACCCGTTCTTCGTCGAACAGCTGGTGCGAAACCACGAGGAATCCGGGGAAGATCAGTTGGGTGGAGTCCCGCCGGAGATCAGGGAGGTCATTGCGCAGCGTGTTTCACGGCTGCCGGAGGGCGGTCCGGAATTGCTTGGACGAGCCGCACTGATCGGCCGTGATTTCGACCTCGAGATCCTGCGACGGACCACGGCCGACGATGACGACCGGATCATCGACCTGCTTGATGCCGCCGTCGCGGCGGGCCTCCTGAACGAGTCCGGATCAGTGCCGGGCCGGTATTCGTTCGTTCACGCCCTGGTCAGAAGCTCACTGGAAGGCGGTTTCAGCCTGACCCGCCGGGCCGCGATCCACCGGCAAATCGGCGAGGCGGTCGAACAGCGCAACCAGAACCGCTTCGGCAGCCAGCGCGACGAGGACCTTCCCGCCCTGGCCTGGCATTTCACCCGGGCGGGGCCGGCCGAAGCCGACCGCGCGATTCACTACGCGACCCTGTCCGCAAAGCAGGCGGAAGAACGGCTCGCCTACGACGAGGCGGTCGAATTCCTGGACGGAGCGATCACCGCCTGCCGGGCAGATGAGCCGGTCGATCAGGGCCTGTTGGCCGAGCTGTTGCTCAGCCGGGCTGAAGCGGAGTGGCGCATGGCACTGCTCCAGCAGTCGGGACGCACCTTCAGTGAAGCGGCCGAAGCGGCGAGGGAATCCGGCATTCCCGAGTTGATCGCCCGGGCCGCGATGGGAACCACCTGGGGCAGCTGGGATTCCTTCGAGAGCGACCGCGAGGTCCAGGACCGGTTGCTGACCGAGGCCCTGGAGGCGATCGGACCCGGGGACAGCGAGTTCCGGGCGCAGCTACTCGCCAGCCTCGCCCAGATCAGATACTTCAGCGGGGGCGTGTCGACCGAGGCCAGGGAAATGGCGATCGAGGCGACCGGGATGGCCGAACGGGTCGGTGATCCCTACACCTTCTTCGTCGCCAACATCGCCGCCTCGTTTCTCAGGTGGGAGCCGGACAACCGCGACAGCCGGCTGCCGATGGCCGACCGGCTGGTGAAGGTGGCCGAGTCATCTGAGGATCCCGAGGATCTCGCCGAGGCGCTCAGCTGGCGGGCGGTGGTGATGTTGAACCTCGGCCGCCGGGCGGAAGCGGATGCGGACGTCGCCAGGTTCGATGTGCTGGCCCGGACCCTGCCCCAGATCCGGGTCAACCAGGCAGCCCTTCATGCCGGCAGGATGGTTCTGGAGGGGCGCTGGAAGGCGGCCGGGAAGCTGATCACCGAAACCGTCGCGCAGGACATCCCGACGGCCGCCCGGGTGGCGCTGACCGATTCCCTCCTGTTCGGGATCAGGGCCGAGCAGGGAAAGCTGGGGGATCATCTTGATCATGTGAAGGCGATGGCGGCGCAGTCGTCCGTCTGGGAGCACTGGCCGACCTGGCGCATGGCCTATTACCTGGCGATGGTCCAGGCCGGCCGGGGCAAAGAGGTATTGGAACGCGTTGACCGCTACACCGACGATGACATCGAGGGGATCGAAAGCCGCAACATCACCTACCTCTCATTCTGCGCGCTCGCCTCGATCGTGGCCTGTGAAATCGGATTCGAGCGGGGGGCAGCCACGCTGGTCGGCCTGATGGAGCCCTACTCGGGCGAATGGGTGATGACCGGCCCGGCCGGTTCCACTCTCGGGCCGGTCGACATGCATCTCGGACAGACCTGCCTGCTGCTGGGCCGCGACCGCGAGGCGGCCACCTGGCTGGAGAGATCGGTCGAGACCTGCGAAGAGATGGCAGCCCGCCCTTACCTTGCCCATTCCGGAATGCACCTCGCCCTCGCCCTGAAAAGAATCGGAAACCCCGAACCAGACAGAGCCGAAGAGCTGATGAGTTCAGGCCGGGAGATCGCCGAGGAGCTCGAAATGCGCATGCTCCTCGACCGCATCGACCGGTGGACTTAGAACCCCCCGCGCCGGGTTCTAATGGAGGCCGGGACCGGTCGCCTTGATGACCAGGTCCGGTCTCGTCCCTCACGCGAACTAATGGAGGCCGGGACCGGACCTTTGCCACTCCACCTGACCGCGGCCCTCGGTTGCTGATCGCCCCTCGATGTCATCCCATTCGTGAAGCATCCGCTTCAGGCGGGCAACGCCTTCGGGGTCGTGGGCGGAGATCCGGCCGGCCAGCTCGAGGGCTGTGTTCTCGGTCGCCGCACCCGGAGCGGCCTGGTTGACCAGGCCCATTCGGAGAGCCTCGTCCACCTTGACGGTGTTCGAGGAAAGCAGCAGATACTTGGCGTGGCTGAGGCCGCAGAGAGTGACCAGCCGGGCCGGACCGACCGGCACCCCGAGCGCCGCTCCGGGGAAGCGCATCTGAAGGTTCGAACCGCCGATCCGGATGTCGCAGGCCGCCGCGATCTCCGCCCCGCCCCCGACCACGTAACCGTGGCAGGCGGCGATTGTCGGTTTGGGGAACTGGACCACCGCGTCGTAGAGGTCGGCGAAGAGCTGCATCTTGTTGACCTTCGCCTCATCGTCGATGTCTTCCTTGATGTCGGCCCCGGCCGAAAAAGCCATGTAGTCGGTCGAGGAAAAGACGAGAACCTTCACGTTGCTGTCGCCGCGGGCGACCGCGACGTGCTCGATCAGCTCGACCAGCATTCCCGTGTTGATCGCATTCATCGCCTTGGGCCGGTCGAGCTGGATCAGGGCTACCCCGCGGTCATCGACTTCATAGGTGGTCAGGCTCATGCTTCCTTTCTTCAGTGAGTCCGGCTCGGCAGCCGGCCCACTCATCGCGCTGGTTCACTCTTCACCGGTTTCGCCGGAGGCGAGCTTCTCGACAAGTCTTTCGGTTTCACGGGCCGCGTCGTCGATCAGGCCATCGACCTCCGGACGGCTTTCGGAGAACTTTCCGAGGACATAGGCAGCAACCCTCTCCGGGTCGGTGGAATCCGGCCGGTCGACTCCGATCCGGACCCGCCAGAAGTCAGGTGAACCGAACCCCTGTTTCAGGCTCTTGATTCCGTTGTGACCGGCCGCGCCCCCGCCGAGCCTCGTCCGGATCTCCCCGAAGGGAAGGTCGATCTCGTCGTAGACCGCGATCACCTTCCCGAGCGGGATCTTCTTCGAGCCACGGGCCGGACCGGCCGACTTGCCGGACTCGTTCATGTAGGTGAGCGGGGTCATCAGTACGACCCTCGGACCGCCCGGCCTGATCCGCCCTTCGGTGATCCGGGCCCTGTATTTCTCCTTGGCCCGGGGCAGATCCCAGCGCTCGGCCAAAAGCGCCGCGACCATGAAGCCGGCGTTGTGGCGGCTGCGTTCGTACTCGCGCCCGGGGTTGCCGAGCCCGACGATCAGGATCGGGCCATCGAACCCTTCGTCGGGGCCGCCGGCGCGACGCAGAAAAGACAGGGCCTACTCCTCGTCGGAGGATTCTTCGCCCGAGTCGCCTTCGCCCTCGGCTGCCCCTTCGCCTTCTTCGCCTTCGCCGACCACTTCGGGTTCGGCTTCGAGGTCCTCTTCCGGCTCCTCCTCGACCCGGGGAGGCGAGAGGGTGACGAGAGTAACTTCGGCGGGGTCGTCGGCGATCAGGGTTACGCCTTCCGGGGCGACGAGCTGCTCGAGAGTGAGCGTGTCGTTGATCTCCATTTCGGAGACGTCGAGGGTGATCGAGTCGGGAATGTCGGTCGGCAGCGCTTCCACGGTGACTTCGCGGGTGACATGTTCGAGCACACCACCCTGCTTGACGCCGGGGCTGACGTCATCGCCGGTCAGCTCGACCAGGACTTCAGCCTGGATCGCCTGGTTGAGGTCGACCTGCTGGAGGTCGAGATGCTGCAGGTCTCCGCGGACCGGATGATGCTGCTGCTCCTTGACCACCACCGGGACCGTGTCGGAACCTTCGATATGGAGATCGAACAGCGCATGCCCTTCGCCGAGGATGACCCGGGCGTCACGGCTTTCGACCTGGAAGGAAATCGCGTCCTTGCCGTCCGAGTAGACCACTCCGGGAACCTTGCCGTCACGACGGAGGCGCTTGGAGGTTCGGGTGCCGAATTCGGTGCGGTTTGTGGCGTTAAGAGTTGCGCGCTTGGAAGACATTGGACAGAACAGAATAGGGAAAGTTCTACGCTTGAGGCATGGCGGATGATTCGAAGATTCCCAAGGGGCGACTCCGCCGCTCGGCCAAGCTGGGTTCGGCGATCGGATCCCAGGGTGCCAAGTACGCCGGAACCAAAGCTTCGAGCCTGTTTCGTGGCGGCGATTCCAGCCAGGAAAAGCTGGACGAAAGGCATGCCGAGACCGCGGCGAAAATGGTCGCGACGCTCGGCCAGATGAAAGGTGCGGCGATGAAAATCGGCCAGTTCGCTTCCTTCATCGACATCGATTTCATTCCCGAGGAATACCGCGAGACCTATCAGGAGCAGCTGGCCCGGCTCAGAAACGACGCCCCTTCGATGCCCTGGGAGGACGTGGTCACGGTCCTCGAGGAGGAATACGACGGCGAACCGGTCGAGAGCCTCTTCGACTCGATCGACCACGAGGCATTCGCCGCCGCCTCGATCGGGCAGGTGCACCGGGGCCGGCTGATCGACGGCCGTGAGGTCGCGGTCAAGATCCAGTACCCGGGCATCGCCGAGGCGCTCGAGGCAGACCTCAAGAACGCAGGCATGCTGGTGAGGATGGCGCGGGCCCTGGCCCCTGGACTCGATGCCCGCGAGGTGACCCGGGAACTTCGCGACCGTGTCCTGGAGGAACTCGACTACGAGTACGAAGCGCAGAACCAGCGCTCCTTCGCCCGCGCGTACCGGGATCACCCCTTCATCTACGTGCCGGATGTGATCACCCGGCTGTCCCGTCGCCGGGTGCTGGTTACCGAATTCGTCGAAGGGATCAATTTCGACGAGATCCTCGAACTTGACCACGAACAGCGAAGCCGATTCGGGGAGATCATCTTCCGCGGCAGCTTCGGCTCGATCTATCACCTTCAGCACTTCAACGCGGACCCTCACCCGGGCAATTACCTGCTGATGGAGGACGGCCGGGTGGCGTTCCTCGACTTCGGGATGACCAAGAAACTGGACCGGGAGCAGATCGAGCTCGACCAGCGGGCGGTCGACGCCGCGGTCCGCAACGATCCCGACGGACTGCGGGAGGCGCTCCACGACCTCGGCTTCGTGAAGAAGCCGTCGAAACTCGACGCCGAGCATCTGATGAACCACGTGATGTCGATCGGCGGCTGGTACATGGAGGATCGGGAGATCGAGATCGACGGGGACCGGGTGATGAAGGTGATCGAATCGACCCATGACCCCCGCTCGGAATATTTCGACCTGATGCGCCGCGAATCGATCCCGGCGGACGAGTTGATGGGCCGGAGGATGGAGTTCGGGGTGCTGGCTGTGCTCGGCCGGCTCCGGGCAAAGCGGAACTGGCACCGCATCATGCGCGAATGGGTTTATGCCGACCCGCCCTCGACCGATCTCGGCAGGGAGGAATGGGCCTATTTCGAGGAAAGAGGGGTATCGCAGGTCCCGGGCATCGCCGCCCCCACGGAGTAATCTCAGGGCATGAAGCGGATCAAGGCAGGCTGGCAGTTGACCAAGAAGAGCTGGCGGGTCCTCTCGGACTCGCCCGGGCTGGTGCGTTTCCCCCTGATCGGCGGGCTGCTCGCAACGCTGATCGCGATCGTGCTGATCGGCCCGGGCCTTTACCTGGTCGAGGACGACATGCCGGCCCTCGGTGCCGCCATGGTCGCGGTCGGTGCCTACCTCTGTGCCTTCGTGACCTACTACTTCGCAGTCGGACTCGCCCACAATGCGGACCGGCAGATGCATGGCGAATCCCCCGATTTCAGTGACGGCATGGCGCTCGCGTCCAGCCGCATGGGCGCCGTTGCCGGCTGGGCTTTCGTGGCCACCGTGGTGATGACGATCATCCGGGCGATCCAGGAGCGATTCGGCATCGCCGGTGCGATCATCGGCGGACTCGCCGGCGCGGCCTGGGGCATCCTCACTTTCCTCGCTGTACCGGTCATCGCCCTGGAGGGCACCGGGCCGATCGAGACGATCAAGCGTTGCGCCCACCTGGTCAAGAGCCGTTGGGGCGAGCAGATCGCCGGAACGATCGCGATCGGCGGCATCGTCTTCCTGATCGGCTTCCTGCCGGCCATCCTCTTCGTCGTCGCCGGAATCGCCCTCTGGACCACATCGGGTGTCGGCGGAGCGATCCTGATCGTTGTCGGGGCGGTGATCCTGGTCATCGCGATGCTCATCCAGCAGTCGCTGGCCACCATTTTCGGGGTCGCCCTCTACCGGTACGTGGCCGGTCAGGAAGCGGTCGGCGGCTTCACCGAGGAAGAACTTCAGAGCGCCGTCCGGCTCAAGCGGGGCGCCACCCCGGCAGCCGGTTCGATCTAGACCCAACCGGGCTTCGCGACCCGGTCGACCTGGCTCGGTTCAATTTACGGGGATATAGCGCCTGTAATTTGAACCTAGCCGGCCGGGTTCAGCAGACGGGGATCGTTCGAGCAGATCCCGTCGACTCCGAGCCCGGCCAGCGACTCGACCCGCTTCGGGTCATCCACGGTCCATACATAGAGCTTCTTGCCGGCGTCGTGGACCGTTTCCACGAGGCGCGGGGTAACCACCCCGAAAAACGCCCAGACCGAATCGACCTCCAGCTCCGACAGACCACGCCGGACCTGGCCGGGCATCCTCACCCGCACCGAGGCCAGGCCCATCGCCAGGGCGGGCCGGATCACCTTCGGCATCCCCAGCCAGTCCCTGGTCACCTTGGGCACGGTCCAGCCGAGGCTGAGTCCGGCCACGATCTCGTCCTGCCGCTTCAGCTCCGCGAGCTCTTTCAGAGCAGAGAGCTCCATCGTGGAGATCGAGGTGCGCTCGATCAGTCGATGTCGACGCAGCGCGTCGAACACCTCGTAGTCCCGGCCGGGTAGCTTGATGTCCAGGTTGATCCGGACCTGATCCAGCGGTGGTCTGGCGAAAGCGTCGAGCGCAGCTTCGAGGGTCAGCCTCTCCCCCTTCTCATCCGCTTCCGCCGCCGCATGCCAGTCGTGGGCCACCACAAGTTCGCTCCGCCTGTTTTTCGGAATCGAGGGATGACCGTCCTCGGTCCAGAGCGCATCGAACTCGATCACGTCCACCCCGATTTCGACCGCCTTTTCGAAGGAGGCGAGCGTATTACCGGGCACAAGGGCGTCGGCTCCTTTGTGACCTATTCTCAGCATCCTCCAAACCCTACGAAACCGAGATCAACTCACGGTGAAAAACCGGGGCGGGTTCAGGAGCCGATCTGTTCGGAATCAAGCAGCCGGGCGGCGTTGACCAACCGCTCCACACTCTCGACATCGCGGACCGCGCCAGTGTCGGCCGAGGTCGCCATCATCGCGTAGGCGCGAAGGGCGGGCGAGACGACCCGGTCGCGGTCGACCGGCTGGTAACCACCGGAGGACTCGATTGCCTCGCGGCGGGCGGCGAGAGCCTCGTCGTCGACTTCGAGGGAAATCGTGCGGTTCGGAATGTCGATCAGGATCTCGTCGCCGGTCTCGACCAGGGCGATCGCACCGCCGGCCGCGGCTTCGGGCGAGACGTGGCCGATCGAGAGTCCCGAGGTTCCGCCCGAGAAACGTCCGTCGGTCAGCAGGGCACATTCCTTGCCGAGCCCGAGCCCTTTCAGGTATGAGGTCGGGTAGAGCATTTCCTGCATCCCGGGACCCCCGCGCGGTCCCTCGTAGCGGATCACGACCACATCGCCGGACTTGACCCGGCCGCTCAGAATCGCGTCCACGGCGTCGTCCTGTGATTCGACCACGAAGGCCGGGCCGCTGAACCTGAGGATCGACTCGTCGACCCCGGCGGTCTTGACCACGCAGCCGCGTTCGGCGATGTTTCCGTAGAGGATCGCCAGTCCGCCATCTTCGGAGTAGGCATGTTCGACGTCGTGAATGCAGCCCTCGGCCGCGTCGACGTCAAGCGACTCCCACCTTTCGGATTGCGAGAAGGCCTGCGCGGACCGCTTGCAGCCGGGCGCAGCGTGGAAGAGTTCGACGGCGACCTCGGAGGGTTTCGGCCCGCGGATGTCCCAGCTGCCCAGCCAGGTGTCCATGTCCTTCGAGTGGACGGTGTGGACCTCCTCGTTGAGCAGCCCGCCGCGGCGGAGCTCGCCGAGGATTGCGGGGATGCCGCCGGCCCGGTGAACGTCCTCCATCAGGAAATGGCCGTTGGGGGCCACCTTGCAGATGCATGGCACCCGCTTCGAGAGTTCGTCAATGTCGGACATCTCGAAGTCCACTTCGGCTTCACGCGCGGCGGCCAGCAGGTGAAGCACCGTGTTGGTCGATCCGCCCATCGCGATGTCCAGAGTCATCGCGTTTTCGAAAGCGTCCCGGGTCGCAACCGACCTTGGCAGGACCGAATGGTCGTCTTCCCCGTAGAAGAGGTTGGCGATCTCGACCGCCCGGCGCCCGGCCGCCTCGTAGAGGTCCTTGCGGGCGGTGTGGGTGGCCAGGGTGGAACCGTTGCCGGGCAGCGAAAGTCCCAGTGCCTCGGTCAGGCAGTTCATCGAATTGGCTGTGAACATGCCCGAGCAGGATCCGCAGGTCGGGCAGGCGTTCTCTTCGATGATCGCGATGTCCTCGTCGGAGACCTCATCGGCCACCGCGTCGGCGATCGCCGAGATCAGGTTGACCCGCTTGCGGACGGTGCCGTCGACCAGGGTCGCCTCGCCTCCTTCCATCGGGCCACCGGAGACGAAGACAGTCGGGATGTTGAGCCTGAGTGCCGCGTTCAGCATGCCCGGGGTGATCTTGTCGCAGTTCGAAATGCAGACCATCGCGTCGGCGCAATGGGCGTTGACCATGTACTCGACGCTGTCCGAGATCAGGTCCCTTGAGGGCAGCGAGTAGAGCATTCCGCCGTGACCCATCGCGATGCCGTCGTCAACCGCGATCGTGTTGAACTCGAGCGGCACCCCGCCGGCCTCCTTGATCGCCGCGGAGACGACCTCGCCGACCGGCTTCAGGTGGGTGTGGCCGGGCACGAACTGGGTGTAGGAGTTGGCCACCGCCACGATCGGCTTGCCGAAGTCCTCCCGGGCCACCCCGGAAGCGCGCAAAAGCGCCCGGGCCCCGGCCATGTTGCGTCCATGGGTAACGGTCTTCGATCTCAACGCAGGCATGGTTCGGAGATTACTTCAGCCAGAGCTCCGCCCAACCATCAGCTAATTCGAATGGGCGGGCGGGTTCAACGGGGAGGGCGGGTCGGATCCCGCCCGACTTGCAGTTAGAAGAGTTGGTTTTCGCCGGCGAAGATCTCGGAGACCGAGTCGTCGGTGAAGATGCGGCGGATCGAGTCGGCGAGGGTTCCAGCCGTGCTGAGCACATGGATGTTGTCCGGAGCGCCGGGCCGGAGCGGGATCGTGTCGGTGACGACGATCTTCTCGATCTGGGAGTTCTCGTAGGCCAGCCGCTCGAAGGCGGGACCGCTGAATACGCCGTGGGTGGCGCAGGCGATGACGCGCGCGGCGCCCTCGTCGAGCACGGTCTTGGCCGCGGCGCAGAGGGTCCCGGCGGTGTCGATCATGTCGTCGACGAGCACCGCGGTCTTGCCCTTGACATCACCGACGACGTAGCCGATCTCGGCGACCTGCTGGGCGGGGCGCTCCTTCTCCATGACCGCCCAGTGGGTCCCGACCTTGCGGGCGAAGTTGCGGGCGACCTTGACGCGGCCGGCATCGGGACTGACGATCACGAGCTCCTCGTCGAAATGCTGGTCGATGAACCACTGGGTGAGCATCGGCATCGCGGTCATGTGGTCGACCGGGACCTCGAAGAAGCCCTGGACCTGCCCGGCGTGGAGGTCCATGGTGAGGACGCGGTCGGTGCCGATCGCCTCGAGGGCCTTGGCGACGACTCGGGCCGAGATCGGCTCGCGCGGTAGCGACTTCTTGTCCTGACGGGCGTAGCCGTACCAGGGCATGACGGCGATGATCCGGTGCGCGGAGGCTCCCTGCGCGGCGTCGATCATGCACATCAGCTCCATCAGCGCGTCGTTGGGTGTCATCCCCGCCTTGGCGTTGGCGGCCGTCGACTGGACGAGGAAAACGTCGGCGCCGCGGATCGACTCCTCGTAGCGGCCGTAGATCTCGCCGTCGGAGAAGGTTTTCAGGGTTACGTCACCAACCGAGAGGGAGAGCTTGCCGGCGATCTTCGCGGCGAGATCCTGCGAGGAGCGGCCACCGAAGACCATCGCACGCTTGGAATAGTCGTGCGGAATCGTGGTGGCTGCTGAGTTCTCGGTAATGGTCACTGACTGCTTTCCCCTTCGTTTTTCCGGGCGGCGAGCCGCTCCGCATAATCATCAACGTTTCGCTGGTCGTTTTCGCTGACCGAGAGCGCACCGGGCGGAATGTTGTCGCGGATCACCGCGCCGGCGCCAGTGTACGCGCCATCGCCGACTTCCACCGGTGCCACCAGCATCGTGTCGACCCCGATCTTCACGTCGGAGCCGATCTTCGTGCGGTGCTTCTTCTGACCGTCGTAGTTGGCGGTGATCGTCCCGGCGCCGAGATTGGTGTTCTGGCCGATCTCCGTATCGCCGACATAGGAAAGGTGAGGCACCTTTGAGCCTGAACCGACGGTCGAGTTCTTGATTTCAACGAAGGTGCCGGCCTTTGCCCCGTCCTCGAGTTTCGCTCCCGGCCGCAGATACGCGAACGGCCCGACCGAACAGCCTTCGGCCAGCTCGCAGAGGTTCAGATAGGACTGAATCACCTGGCAGCCGTTGCCGATCCCCGAATCGATGACCGTTGAATGCGGACCGACGGTCGTCCCTTCACCGACCTCGGTTGCGCCCCGAAGCGATGTTCCCGGTTCGATCCGTGCGTCCTGGCCGATCGTCACTCCGGCATCGATCCAGGTGGTGGCCGGGTCGACGATTGTCACCCCGTCAAGCATGTGTTGCCGGAGAATGCGCCTTCGCGCCTCGGTTTCGACCACCGCGAGATCGGCCCGGTTATTGATGCCGAGGTTGATCGCCGGATCCTTCGAAACATGTGCGGTGACCAGTTCGCCGCGTGAACGCATCACCCCAATCACGTCGGTCAGGTAGTACTCGCCCTGGGCGTTGTCGGCAGACAGTTCGCCCAGGGCCGAAGCGAGGGATCCGCCATCGAAGACATAGGTCCCGGAATTGATTTCGCGGATCGCCAGTTCCTCACGGGTGGCGTCACCCTCCGCTTTCGCTTCCACGATCTTGCGGATTGTCCCGTCGCCGCCACGGACTATCCGGCCATAGGAACCCGGGTCGTCGAGGATCGCAGTCATCACCGTGGCCGAGGCGCCACTTTCCTCCTGGGAGGCGAGCAGCCCGGTGATCACGTCGGCCGAAATAAGCGGCACATCACCGGAGAGCACCAGGACCCGGGGCGAATGCTCAACGATGGTGAGGGCGGAGCGAACCGCGCCGCCGGTTCCGTTCGATTCGGTCTGCTCGACCGTTTCCACGCCGTCCGGAAGCGCGCCCGAAAGGTCTCTTTCCGGAGAGACGATCACCGCCACCCGGTCAGCACCCGCATCCCGGGCAGCCAGAACCGGCCAGGCGATCATCGGCCGTCCACAGACCGGGTGCAGCACCTTGGGCAGGGCGGACCGCATGCGGGTGCCCTGACCGGCCGCCATGATCAGCGCTGTTACGGGAGGCCCAGTCACAGCGGGCATTGTAGAGAGAAGGCCCGGGTCGGCCCCGGAATTACTCGCTCAGGACTTCGGACTTGGCTTCCTGCGACAACAGGATCAGGGTCCAGCCGGAGAAGATCAGGTCGATGCCGATCAGCAGCCCGATCGCCCATTCGGCCGAATTCGGCCAGGAGGCGACGAAAATCAGGCCGATGATCAGCGAAAGGGCGCCGTTGAGCCCGAGCCAGCCGGCCCCGGGCACCCCCCGCTGGGCAAAGGCGGCAGCGAGACGAACAACTCCGGCAGCCAGGAAGTAGGCGATCAGAATCGCCGTGAAGGCCTTGGCGCTGAGGCTGGTGTGGGTGACGATTATGAGTCCGGCGATGAGCGATACGAGGGACCAGGCAATCCGGCCGACGACGGCAACCCCGCCCTCCGCCGAAAAAGCCCAAACGAAAATGAACACCGACGCGATGATGAAGGCCAGGCCGACCAGCAGGGCGAAAGCCTTTCCGACGATGTGGGGCGCGACGACCGCGAAACAGCCGACCAGGATCATCAGGATTCCGATCCCGGTGAACATTCCCGACACCCGTTTGACTTCCTTCTCCGGTGTTGCGTTGTATTCCATGACCAAAGCCTATCCTCGCCTGCGGAGGTAGAGTCAACCTCGATTCCGGGGTGGTGTAATCGGTAGCACACCGGGTTTTGGTCCCGGCAGTGGAGGTTCGAGTCCTCCCTCCGGAGTCCCTGCAGAAATCTGCTGACTTGCACATTTCCTGCCGATAGCGCTAATGTGCAACCGGTCCGGCCGTCGGCCGGGTGTAAAACCGGGGAGGGTTGAATGATTCGGAGAGCGGTAGTTCTGGCAGCGCTGGCATTTTTCGGAGCGGTCGGAGTCGCACAGGCAGCACCACCGGCAAGCATCCTCGACGGGCAGATTCCCTGCGGCACCGTCACCGACGAGGGCTCCGGCGGGGGCATCGTCACCACCTCGCTCGGACAGGTCTGGTGCGGCACCATCCGGCCCAAGGACAACATCAACTCCACCGTCACGCCCCCGATCGAAAGTGTGCGGAGCACCGCCAAGACCTTTGACGGGGTCCCGGTCGACATCAACTTCGGCATGCCGGATCCCGGTACCTGGGGACCACCGCCCTACCCGACCATCATGGGTTTTCACGGTTACGGTGGCTACCGCTTCCGCTTCAAGGACCAGCAGCGCTGGCTCGACAAGGGCTATGCGGTCTACTCGATCACCGCACGCGGATTTGACGAGTCCTGCCAGACCGACGACTCCAAGGCCGCTGACCCGGCAGGCTGTGCCAAGGGTTACATCCACCTGATGGACCAGCGCTACGAGATCCGCGACAGCCAGAACTTCGTTGGCGAACTGGTCGATCAGGGCCTGGTTGACCCCAACCACATCGAGGCCTACGGCACTTCCTACGGCGGTGGGCACACCCTCTCTCTGGCCGCCCTCAAGGACCGGATGATGCAGCCGGATGGAACCCTGGTCCCCTGGACCAGTCCGAACGGCACCCCGATCAGCATCGCCGTGGCGGTGGCCCAGGTCCCGCCGACCGAACTGCCGTATGTGTTGGCGCCGAGCGGCGGCGACCTCGACTACATCGCCGACGCCAGCTACAGCTACAAGACCAACGAAGGAACGCCAAGCCGGGTCGGGATCCTCAAGGAGGGTTGGGCCCAGGGCCTGGCCGCGACCGGGTTCGTGGCGCCGATCGGTACCGACCCGACTGCCGACATGAACGGCTGGCTGGCCGACTTCGAGGAAGGGGAGCCCTACGACGACAATGCCGCGATCAGGGCCTCGATCGCCGAACTGGAGAAGTACCACTCGCCCTACGGGATAGATCACAGCGAGGCTCCGGCACCGATGATCATCAACGCCGGATACCCGGATGACCTGGTCCCGGCCGTGGAGGAGCTCCGCTACTACAACCGGACCCGTTCCGAATATCCGGACCAGCCGATCACCCTCTTTTTCGGATCGCTCGGCCATCCCCGCGGCCAGACCCAGGCCAATGTGTCCGCTGCGTTCAGGACCAAGGAAAACGAGTGGACCGACTATTACCTCGGCGGGCAGGGCACCAAGCCGCCTTCCGAGGTGATCTCCTACACGCAGACCTGTCCGGCGGACACCGACGGAGGTGGCCCCTACGTGGCCAGTGACTGGGCTTCACTTTCCCCGGGCGAGATTCGCCTCGAGGATCCGACCGCCCAGATAATTGGTGCCGATGGTGGCACCCCGTCGATCGCCAGCGCCTGGAACGGCGTCTTTGCGGGTCAGAACCCCTGCAGCGCCCAGTCCGGCGCGAAGGAGCCCGGCTCTGCGAACTGGGATCTGGCTCCGGCGCCGGCGGCCGGATACACGCTCCAGGGGTCACCGACCGTGGACGCCGACATCGATCTGGGCGATTCTCCGAACTCGGAGATCGCCGCCCGCCTGGTTGACCTGAGCCCGGACGGGGCTACCAAGACCCTGATCGCGCGAGGGGTATACAGGCCCTGGCCGACCGGCGTCCAGGTGTTCCAGCTCCACCCCAACGCCTGGAAGGTCGAGGCCGGACATGTGCTGCGGCTCGAGTTGCTGCCAAAGGATGCCTCCGCGCCGGCGGGCTCCCTGCTGGTCAACTCGTTCCGGCCCGCTGACGGCCAGGGGGAAATCACGGTCAAAGACATGGACCTGCGCATTCCGGTGATCGAATCACCCGGCGCCCTCGACGGACTGGTCCAGGCGCCCGCGAAGAAGGTGCTCCCCGACCGGGCCGGCGTGAAGCTCGCCCCCGGATATTCGGCGATCGGTTCCCTGACCATCGATTCGACGCTGAAGGCGGGCTCGAAGGGCACCGTGAAGGGCAAGACCCTGAAGATCAGCTTGCGCTGCCCGGCCAGCTACACCAACATCTGCCCGAACCGGAACGTGACCATCAAGGGTGCCCCGAAGAAGGGCAAGAAGGGCAAGGGCACGAAGATCGCCTCCGGTAACGCGATCAAGGTCAGTGGCGGCAAGTCCCGCCAGGTCAGCCTGAAACTGACCGGGAAGGGCCGCAAGCTCTTCCGGGACACGAAGAAACGAAAGGTCGTTCGCAAGCACGGACGCAAGAAGGTCAAGTACGTCAAGGTCAAGGGCCTGAAGTCACTCAGGGTGGCGGTGCTGATCGACGGCAAGCGCTTCGGGTACGCAACCGTGAAAAGAACCGGGAAGGTTCGATGAATGGCGACACCCGGCCTTCGCAACTTGTCGCGGAAATAGACGTTCTATAGAGTGGCCAGGCTCCGGGCAGTCGTCCGGCGCAGGGAAAACAGGAGAGAACCGGAGAATTCATGCGCACGCTTGCAGTACTTCTTGCCCTCTTGGGCAGTCTTTTTGTCGTGTCCACCGCCCAGGCGGCACCCACATCAGTCTTCGACGGTGCGGTGTCCTGCACCACCCAGGGTCCAGGTGACAACGAAGGCCAGACCTGGTGCGGCAGCGGCAAGTACAACCAGAACGCCGACATCCGCAGCACGGTCAAGTCATTCGACGGGGTGCCGGTCGACGTGAACGTCGCCTTCCCCGATGAAGCCACGTCCGGGACCGGCCCCTACCCGCTCGTCTACATGTTCCACGGATACGGCGGCGGCAAGGTGAACTTCTCCGGCATGCAGCATTGGCTGGACAAGGGATACGCCGTTTTCTCCCAGACCAACCGCGGTTTCCACGAGTCCTGCGGCACCGCCACTTCGAAGGTCGCCGACCCTGTTTGCGGCACCAAGGGCTTCGTCCGGCTGGACGACAGCCGCTATGAAGTCCGCGACGCCCAGCTCTTCGCGGGCATGCTTGTCGACGAGGGCCTCGTCCTCCCGACCAAGATCGCCGCGACCGGTGGCAGCTACGGCGGTGGCATGTCAATGGCTCTCGCCGCCCTGAAGGACCGGGTCATGCTCCCGGACGGCACCTACGAGCAGTGGAAGAGCCCTGACGGCACTCCGATGAGCCTGGCCGTTGCGATCCCGGACATTCCGTGGACCGACCTCGCTTATTCGCTGGTCCCCAACGGCAGCAACATCGACTACATCAAGGATGCTTCCTACTACGGCCCCTTCGGCGTGATGAAGCAGTCCTACGTGAACGGCCTCTACCTGAGTGGTCTCACGGCACCCGGCTATTACACGCCGGCCGGGGAGCAGCCGGAAGCCGACCTGGCCGGCTGGAAGGCGTTCATGGACGCCGGCGAGCCCTATGAGGGCGAGGCCGCCGCGGAACAGATGCTGACCGAGGTCACCACCCATCACTCCTCGTACTACATCGATCACAGCCAGGCTCCGGCCCCGCTGTTGATCAGCTCGGGATTCACCGATGACCTGTTCCCGGCCAACGAAGCGACCCGCTTCTACAACCGGACCCGCGCCCAGTACCCGAATAGCCCGATCGGTCTGTTCTTCGGATCCTTCGGTCACATGCGCGGCCAGAACGGCTCCGAGGTCGTAAACGACCGGGCCGACCTCCAGGACGAGTGGATCGACTACTACCTGAAGGGCACCGGCACGCAGCCGGCGTCGAACGTGACCACCTGGACCCAGGTCTGCCCCGACGGGGACATGGATGGTGGTCCCTACACGACCGACGACTGGGTCGATCAGTCACCCGGCGAGATCACCCTCCAGGGGGATGCCGCCCAGACCATCGAGCCCGGTGGCGGCGACCGCGCAGTCGGCGCTGCCTGGAACCCGGCCCCGTCCGGCAAGGCCTGCACAAGCGCCGCGGGTGCCGAGGAAACCGGCATCGCCAACTACAACGCGGACCCCGCGCCGGCCGGCGGTTACACGGTCATGGGTTCACCGACCGTGATCGCCAAGTACACCTACACCAGCAATGATCCGCCGCAGGTGGCTGCCCGCCTGGTCGACGTTTCCGCCGACGGCACCACCAAGACGCTGGTCAACCGCGGAATATGGCGCCTCAACGGCACCGGCTTCCAGGTGTTCCAGCTGAATCCGAACGGCTGGCACGTGGACGAAGGGCACTATCTCCGTCTGGAGCTGCTGCCCTTCGACGGCGGTCAGGCCGATGCCGCCACCGGCACCCTGGCCAACTTCGGCCGCCCGACCAACAACCAGCCGGCGATCACGGTTGAGGACCTCCAGTTGAGGATCCCGGTCCGGGAGCAGCCCGGCGCCGTGAACGGCCTGGTCAAGGCGCCCGTGAAGCGGGTTCTGCCGGACCGGCCCGATGTGGCGCTTGCTCCGGGCAACGAAGCGATCGGTTCACAGACCGTCGCCGAGTACGTGGCTGACGCATACCCCTGTCCCGAGGGCACCAGCGGCCCCGGCGGCGGCGACTGCACCCCGAACCCGGTGATCGGGAAGATCCAGATCGTCAAGGCGACGGTCAAGGGCAAGACGCTCACCGCCCGGGTCAAGTGCGCCGGTTCGAACGATTCCTGCGCCAAGGCGACGGTGAAGTTCAAGGGCGCGCCGAAGAAGGGCAAGAAGGGCAGGGGCGTGATCCTGGCCAAGAAGTCCGGCGTCACCGCCGCGGCCGGCAAGACCGTCTCGGTCAGGTTCAACCTGACCGGAAAGGCCCGCAAGCTCTTCCGGGACAGCAAGAAGCGAAAGGTCGTTCGCAAGCACGGCCGCAAGAAGGTGAAGTACGTGAAGGTCAAGGGCCTGAAGTCACTGCGCTCACAGGTGCTGGTGAACGGCAAGGGCTCCGGCTACCTCACCGTCAAGCGGACCGGCAAGGTCAAGTAGCAGGCCTGACTTCGGTGCCCGGCACGGTCAGACCGTGCCGGGCACCGGGTCTAGGCGCGTTCTCTGGAGCGGCCGCGGGGTGAGGCGATGCCGAGGACGCGCATCGCCTTGATCCCCAGGCCGAGCCGTTCCCGGCCTTCGGTGGCGGTGGCGTCATGTCCGGAAAGGTCGCGTACCCGCTCGAGCCGGTAACGGATCGTGTGGCGGTGGGTGAACATCTGCTTCGCGGTCGCAGGAACGTTGGCGTCGCTGTCGAGATAGGCCTCGACCGTTGACACAAGGTCGGTTTCGTACTGCTCGTCGTAGACGACCAGCGGTTCGACGGTCTCCGAGTAGAAGCTCATGAGTTCTTCGTTGCTGGTGCCGAGCAGCAGACGGTAGGCGCCCGTGTCCTCGAAGGCGATCGGTGAACGCCCCTCGGCCTCGCCGACGTTCAGCGCGAGCTGCGCTTCCCGGGTTGCCCTTTCGATCTGGTCCGGGCCGGAAGCAAGACGGGAGCGGGAAATGGTCACGGTCAGGCCGGAAAGTGACCTCGGGAGCTCGCGGTCGAGCGTTTCTTCGACCCTGACCAGCCGGTCTTCCTCATTGGTCGGAACCAGGATCCCGACCACGGCACCCTCATCTGAATCTCCCATTCCGGCGATCGCGCCGGAGGCGATCGCCCGGATCGTGCGCAGGGTCATGTCGAGAACCCGCGAGCGCCAGTCGCCTTCCTGGGCCGAACCGGCGTGGGCTTTGACCATGAGTATGCCGCCGCCTCTCGAAAGGTCGCAACCGACCTCACCGGCCCGGGCCACGATGTCGTCGGTGTCGGTCAGCGAGCCGTCGAGCAGGGCCCGGATGAACTCGGAGACCGCCCCCTCATTGCCCCATTCATCAGAACGGGCGCGCTCCACCTCCAGGGCCGCGAGAGCCGACATGACTTCGAGGGTGTCCCCGTCGACCCCGTTTCCGAGATAGCGGGCTTCGCCGACCGTAGCGTCGCCGAGAACCAGTTCGATAGTTTCGACGCCCTTCTCCTTGCCGGTCAGCTTGGTTTCCTGCGCCTGGGTGGCACCGGCCACGGCCAGCACGATCCCCGACCGGTCGAGGAAGGCCACCGGAACCCCGAGCACGTCGGCGGCAGCACGGGCGAGCCCGGGCAGCCCGCGACCGGCGAGCACCGGACTCGCAAGGCGAGCCGGAACCGAAGCCTTGGTCTTCGCGGCCGGGCTCAACCGCCCGTGAACGGGTTGATCGGGCTTATGTCGTTCTGGATCAACACCCAGGCCAGCCCCGCAACGACCCCGATGGTGACAAGCCCGCCAAAGATCAGCAGGGACAGAAAGCCGGCGGCGAAACGCTCATGCCAGCGCCCGTAGGAACCGAGCGCCGGAACCAGGATCAGGCCGATGAAAGCAGCCAGACTGACGAGGCCGGCGGCCCCGAAATACCAGACATTGGTGGAAACAGCAATCGCCATTGGGTTAATTTTTACGCAACTGACCGGCCAATAGGGCGGAGACCGCGAAAAACGAGAAGCAAAGGGCCCCGAGAGCCCAGCCTCCGAAGACGTCGCTGAGGTAGTGAACCTCGAGATAGACCCGACTCAGACCGACCAGGAGGGCGAGAATCAACCCCCCGCTGACCAAGGCGGCCTTGCGGGCCATGTCGGGCCTGAGCCGCACTGCGATCGTCACCGAGAGCCAGACGTAGAAAACCGAATGGGCGGCGTGTCCGGAGGGATAGGCATAACCGGGGACATCGACCAGCCCGTCCGGAGGGCGCGGACGGGCCACCCAGTCCTTGATCCAGTCGATGCCGAAACCGATCGCAATCCAGGAAAGAACCAGCACCAGCGCTTCGGACCAGCGGCGCCTCACCGCGAGAACCACCGCGGTCGCCAGGACGAGGGGAAGCAGCACCACGGATGAGCCGAGCACGGTCACGACCTTCGAGATGGCGGTCAGCCATCCGGTCTGGATCAGGTCTGTGAAATCGGAGGCACGGAGGTCGCCCGGGGTCGGCCCGCCGTCGTCGAGCAGGATGCCGACATAGGCGAAAAGGACGAAGGAGGAAACGGCGACAATCGCGAACAGGGTCGTCACCTCCAGGCCGAAAGTGCCTCCCGGTGTGAAACGGTCCTGGAGCCAGCGCAGCTGGGTTTCGTAGCGCTGGGCCAGCCGGACGATCCAGCCGGTGTACCAGTGCCGCTCCATCCACCTGACCGACCTGGTCCGGTTCTCCGGCTCGCGCAGGTACTTCCAGGCGACGTAGGAGGCGACCGAGATGACGATCATGGTGCCGATGACCAGCGCGGCCAGTCCCACGTACTCCGCGGCCGATTCGATACTGCGGGCGAAGAAATACCCGGCCAGGACGTGGAGGGTTATCTGAAGGCCCGATCCGAGGATGCTGTACGGAGCGAAGGCCCGGTACCTCATTCCCGAACTGCCGGCGACGAAAGGTGACAGGGCCCTCACCAGACCGATGAAGCGACCGATCAGGACGGTCTTGCCACCGTGCTTCCCGAAGTATTCCTCGACCTGTTCGTACCTTTCGATCGAGATCCCGAACTTCGGGCCATGCCTGAGGATGAATTCCCGCCCGAGCCGGTGACCGAGCCAGAAACTGGTCGAGTCTCCGAGGAAGGCCATGATCCAGGCGATCGCGATCAGCAGAAAGACGTTGATGACGCCGAGGCCGGCGACCGCGCCACCGACCAGCATCGCGGTTTCACCGGGCACCAGCAGCCCGACGAATGCCCCGGTTTCGAGGAAGGCCAGAAGACCGACCACAAGGTAGGTCCAGGCGCCGAGGAAGTTCGCGAAGTCATCCAGAAGCTGCTGGAGGTCGATCTCCGGAAAGAACTTCCGGTAGAGCAGGAAGACGACGAGGGCCGCGAGGGCAACACCGCCGAGGGCCAGGCGTTTTCCCTTCTTCGTTTCCGGGACTCTGATCATCCGGCCGGCGGTTCCGCAACGCCGCCCTGACAGAGGATCGCGTCACGGCCCATCCCGGCGGCAGCGGAACCGGCCGATTCCCGGTCCGGGAAGAGCCCGAACACGGTCGGGCCGGTACCGGTCATGCCGGTGAAAACCGCCCCTGCTGATTTCAGGCGTTCCCTGGCCAGACCGATTTCCGGCTTCAGGGAAATCGCTGCCGGCTCCAGGTCATTGACCAGCAGGGCCGGATAGGCCAGCGGGGAAACGGCATTTGTCGCGACCGCCCAGAGGCGTCCGGAGATCTCGTCGATCTCGGCCTGGCTCCGGCCCAGCTTCATGCGATCGGCTTCATCGAAGACGGCGCGGGTCGAGAGGCCGGTCTCGAAGGGCAACAGAACCACCCAGTGCTCGGCGGGGGCGGGCAGGGTGGTCAGCTTCTGCCCGACACCCTCGACCAGGAGTGGTTTCGGGTTGAGCTGGGACGGGACGTCGGCACCGAGGAGCAGGGCCAGTCCGGCCAGGTCGTCGACATCTCCCACCCCGAGCCGGAGAATCGCGGCGGCGTCGGCGCTGCCGCCACCGAGACCGGCCTGGACCGGGATGCGCTTCTCGATCTCCACCTTGAGGAGGGGTGGCGACCAGCCTTCGGAGCGCATCATCCGGATCGCCTTGGCGACCAGGTTTTCGCCCGTGATTCCCGGGCATATAACCTGGTCGACCAGCGCATCCGGGCCGCCTTCAGTGACCGTGATGTTGTCGCCGAGGGTCAGCGGTTCGAAGATCGACGTCAACTCATGCAGCCCGTCCTTGCGGCGCGGACCGAGATACAGACAAAGGTTGAGCTTCGCGGGGGCGGCAAGCTCGAGGGGAAGGTCAAGTTCAGTCATCGGAAGCGAAGTCGATCATCCCCGAAAGCTTCGCGAATTGATCGGGAGAAAGGGCCTCGGCCCTGATCCCGGGGTCGATTCCGGCCGACTCCAGGGCCTGCCTCACCTTGACGAGGCTGCCCGGGATCGCCATGTCCACCGACCGGGCCATCGCCTTCCGACGGTGGGCGAACCCCGCCCGGACCAGTTTCCTCGTGGCCTCATCGGGGCCCGGTCTCCTGCGGGTGATTTCGAGGATCGCGGAATCGACCCGGGGCTGCGGTTTGAACACGGTCCGGCTCACCTTGCGAAGCTGACGCACCTCGCCGACCAGCTGGATCAGGACCGACGGCGTCCCGTAAGTCTTGTTGCCCGGGGCCGCCCGCAGCCGGTCACCGATTTCCTTCTGGACCATCACGGTCCAGCTCCGGATCGACGGCAACTCGAAAGCGGTCCGGAGGATCACCGGGGTCGCCACCGCGTAGGGCAGGTTCGCGACCATCCGGGTGGGCGGCGGATCGAGTTCCCGGAGGTCGACCTTGACCGCGTCGGCCCAGATAACGGTCACATTCGGCCTGGACATGACCGCCGCCAACCCGGGCTCGAGGCCGCGGTCGATCTCGATCACATGGACCTTCGAGGCGATGTCGGCCAGCCGCCCGGTCAGGACCCCTTCCCCGGCACCGACCTCGAGCACTACGTCGTCCGCGACGAGACCGGCGTCGCGGACGATCGCGTCCAGCAGGTTCGGGTCGGCCAGGAAGTTCTGGCCGAGCCTCACCATCCGAACAGTCGGGCAGCGTTGGCGGTGACCGTCTGCTCCAGCTCCCGGTAGCCGACCCCCCGCACTTCGGCCACCTTCTCTGCCGTCTCGACCACGAAGGCGGGCTGGTTTCTCTCCCGCCGCCGGGATTGCGGGGTGAGATAGGGCGCATCGGTCTCGACCAGGATCCGGTCCTCTGGCACCAATGCGGCGGCTCGCCGCAGTTCCTCGTTTGCCGGGTAGGTGACATTCCCGGCGAAAGAGCAGTACCAGCCCCTTTCGGCGGCCTCCCCGACCCGGTCCGGGGCCGAGAAACAGTGCAGGACCACGGTCAGGTCGGGGAACTCTTCAAGGGTCGCGAATATCTCCGCGATGGCGTCGTCTTTCCCCTGGGGATCACGGGCGTGGATCACCAGCGGCAGATCGAGCCTGGCGGCGATGTCGGCCTGACCGATGAACGCCCGCCGCTGGTTTTCCGGCTCGGCAGTATCGCGATAGAAATCGAGCCCCGTCTCCCCGATCGCCACGACCTTCGGGTCGGCGGCGAGCTCCTCGATGTCGGCTGCGGCCGCTTCGTCGAATCCGTCGGCATCGTTCGGGTGCCGTCCGATCGCCGCGAACAGACCCTCGAAGTCTGCACAGAGCGCAATCTGCTCGCGGTTGGAGGCCTCGTCCAGGCCGACCGTGAGGATCTTCTCCACCCCGGCCTCGCGCGCGGCCCCGATCACCGTTTCCGGCGAGTCGGGGCAACGCGAGACATGCGAGTGGGAGTCGATCAAGCCCGACTACCGCCGGAAGCGGAAGACCTTCCGCTTGACGACCTTCTTGCCGTTCGAGATGTCGGTTGCCGTCACCTTGAGCGAGAAGCGTGAGCGCGGGTAGGTCAGCTTCAGATAGCGAATCGCCGGGGTGTTCAGGATCATCGCCGGTGACTTGGCGGAGTAGGCCTTGATCCCGCCCTTGACCCTGGCCTTCAGCACTTCAGCGGGCATGACCAGTTTCATGTCGACCACCACTGCGCAGTTCTTGGTGCAGCCGACCAGCACGGCCAGCTTCCGCTTGACCTTGAGTCGCTGCTTGCCGTCGGGAGTGAGGATCCTGACGTTTAACGGCCGATCTGCGGCGACGGCGGGTGAGACCGCGGGAGCGGCCAAACCGGCTCCGACGGCGACGATGGCGATCCCTGCGAGGACTGTCCTGGCTTTGTTCATGTTCCGATCCTAGTTCTTCAGAGTTTGGGAAACAGTGGTTCGATCTTTTCCAGCTTCGTACCACCGGGGCGGCTTCCGTACACAGCCAGGTCGCTGCGTTGCTCTCCCAATGCCTCCAGGAGCTTCAGGGTCGAGTTCGGCAGCCACGGATGCAGCAGGAGAGCCAGCACCCTGAGGCCCTCGGCCAGGCTGTAGAGCACCTGGTCGAGCCGGCCAGTGTCGGCCTCGTCTTTGGCAAGAACCCAGGGCTGGGCTTCCTCGACATAGCGGTTGAGTCGCCGGACCAGCACCCAGATCTCCTCCAGCGACTGACTCAGCTGCGCTTCGTCGAGCAACCCGGAAACCCGATCGACGATTCCCTCGAAATCCGCGACGAGCAAGGGATCCGGTTCCGCCACGGGCTGGAGGCCGTCGCGGTAGCGATCGATCATCGCCAGGGTGCGGGAGGCGAGGTTGCCGAAGTCGTTGGCCAGCTCGGTTTCGTAGCGGGTCTCGAAACCCTCGGTCGAGATCGAACCGTCCTGGCCGAAGCTGACTTCCCGGAAGCAGTAGAAGCGCAGCGCGTCGGAGCCGAAGCGGTCGATCACCTCGAACGGATCGAGGACGTTGCCGAGCGACTTCGACATCTTCTTGTCGTCCATCAGCAGGTAGCCATGGACGTAGAGGCCCTTCGGCAGCGGCAGCTCCGCCGCCATCAGCATCGCCGGCCAGTACACGGAGTGGAACTTGAGGATGTCCTTGGCCATCACGTGCACGTCGCAGGGCCAGTAGCGCTCGGTCAGGTCCTCGCCGGGACGGGCGTAGGAGAGCGCCGTGTAGTAGTTGAGCAGCGCGTCGAACCAGACGTACATCACCTGCTCGGGATCCCAGGGGAGCGGCACCCCCCAGCTCAGCTTCGGGCGCGAGAGCGAGACGTCCTGCAGGCCGCCCTTGATGAAGGCGAGCGCCTCGTTGCGGCGGAAGTCGGGGCGGACGAAGTCGGGGTGACCGGCGTAGAGCTTCTCGAGTGGCTCCTGGAAGGTCGAGAGGCGGAAGAACCAGTTCTGCTCGGTCTCCAGCTCGAGGACGATCTCGTGGATCGGGCAGCGGTTGCCCTCGAGCAGCTCGGTCGGCGTCTTGAAGTCGGCGCAGCGCGGGCAGTAGTAGCCCTCGTAGGTCCCCTCGTAAACGAAGCCGTTCTCCCTGACCCGGTCGACCACGGCCTGAACCCTTTCGATGTGGCCCCGGTCGGTGGTGCGGATGAAGAAGTCGTTGGTCGCGTTGACCCTGGCCACCATGTCCCGAAAGCTCTCGGCGCTGCGATCGACCAGTTCCTGGGGTGTGGTGCCCTGTTTCTCGGCCGCCTGGGCGATCGGCTCGCCGTGCTCGTCGGTGCCGGTCAGAAAAAACACGTCTTCGCCGCGCTGGCGCATGTGCCGGGCGAGGATGTCGGCGGCCATGGTCGAATAGGCGTGACCGAGATGGGGCTCACCGTTGCCGTAATAGATCGGGGTAGTGACGTAGAAGCTCAAGGTCAGTCCAGCATATGGCGGGTCAGGAAAGCTCTGCCTCGACCGCGGTCGCAAAGAGTTCGGCTCCGGGCCTTTCAAGGGCGGAGGCCAGCTCCAGGTAGAGGCTCGGCTCGATCACTTCCACTTCCATCAGGACCGGTCCCCCGGCGGGGGAAGAAACCATGTCGATCCGGGCGTAAAGGGGGACCGAGCCGAACCTGCGGGCCAGCCAGGCGACGGTATTTGTGCCCAGTTCGATTTCTGCATCGGTGGCCTCGCTCATCGACATCAGGTCTTGATCGAACATCCGCTCGGCAACCGTGGTCCCGGGCCGCACCGGAGCGACTCCCGACTTCGGCAGGAAAGCTTTCTTTTTCAGCGCGTAGGCGAATCGACCGCCGAAGAAAAGCACTGCGGTCTCTCCTCTTTCGTCGATCCAGGGAATGTAGGGCTGGATCATCGCTATCTCGCCCTGGGATCCCAGCTTTTGAAGCAGGTCGAGCGCCTGCTCCTCTTCCTGCTCGTCGAAAACTCCGGTGTCCCTGGCCCCGGCTCCGGAAACCGGTTTGATCACGACCCTGCCGCCGAGCGGCGGGGGCGCACCACCCGGTGCGACGAGCGCCGTCGGCGGGACCGGCAGCCCCGCCCCGTCCAGCTCGGCCAGATACCGCTTATCCGAGTTCCAGCGAAGCATCGCCGGCACATTCCTGAGCTTCTCCGGACCGACCGAGTCGGCCCAGGCGAGGAACTCATCGAGCCGTTCCGTGTAGTCCCAGGTCGACCTGACCACCGCCAGGTCGAATGAATCCCACCCGGTCCCGGGGTCATCCCAGGCCACGAACTCGACCTCTATCCCCATTTCGGCCAGCAGCCGGGCGGAAAGCAGGTCATCCTGCCACTGCTCCATCCGGGGCTCGCAGGTGACGTATGCGACCCTGGCTCGGGGCCCGGAACTCACCGCCGGGGTTCCCGGCCGGTCAGCGCCTTGTAGAGGTCATTGGCCCGGGTGCCGGTCAGCGAGGCGACCACCGTCGCGGCGGCCCTCGGTCGGGCCCCGGACTTGACCAAGCGCTTCAGGGCCTCCACCGCGAAGGCGATGTCCTGTCCGTGCTCGGCCGCGGCTGCCGGCGCGATAACCAGAACAATCTCGCCCTTCACCTCACCCTGAAAGCGCATCGCGAGTTCGGTCAGGGTCCCGCGGGAAACCTCTTCGTGGAGCTTGGTCATCTCCCTACACACGGCCGCCTGCCGGTCCGGGGCCAGCTGGGCCAGGGCCCGCAGCGAGTTGGAAATCCGCCGCGGAGATTCGAAGGCAATCACCGTCTCCGCAGAATTCAGCACCCTTTCCATTTCACCGGCCCGCTTGGGCAAAAATCCCTCGAAGCGCCAACGGTCGCAGGGCAACCCGGAAGCGACCAGCGCAACCGGGATTACCGACGGGCCGGGCAGCACTTCCACGTCGATGCCGCGGTCGATGGCGGCCCTGATCAGGCGAAACCCGGGATCGGATATGGCCGGCATGCCGGCGTCGGAGACGAGGGCGATCTTGTCGCCGCGTTCCATCCGCTTGACCAGCTCGGCCGCCCTCGAGGCTTCGTTTCCTTCGTGGTTGGAAACCAGCCGCGGTTTGGGCCGGATCTCGAGGCGCTCGAGCAGCCGGCCGGTCCGGCGGGTGTCTTCGCAGGCGACGAAATCGGCCGAGACCAAGGCCTCGCGGACCCGCTTGCTGACGTCGTCCATGTTGCCGATCGGGGTCGGGCATACGGTCAGGCGTCCCGGCATCAGCTCACCCCGGCTTCCATCCGGCCATAGACGGCAGCTCCGATCATTCCGGCAGCCGGGCCGAGTTCGGCCGCGACCACGGGGGTCCCGTTCATGGGCTTCAGCGCGAACTGCTCGACCTCCCGGCGGGCCGGCGCGATCAGGAGCTCGCCAAAGGCGATCGCACCGCCGCCCAGCACGATCACCTCGGGCTGGAAAACGTTGGCGAAGGAGACCAGGGCCTGGCCGAGATAGTGGCCAGCGACGTTGATCGCGTCCAAGGCTGCCCGGTCGCCCTTCTTCGCAGCCTCATGCACGACCCTCGCGTCGATCTCTTCCCCGGCGGCCAGTTGCCGGCCGAGCAGCGACTCCGGGCAGCTCTCGGCTGCTTCACGGCCAAGGCGGCCGATTGCCGTCCCGGATGCCATTGACTCGACGCAGCCGCGATTCGGGCAATTGCCCTGGCAGGGATGACCGTCGATGTCGACGACGAAGTGGCCCAATTCGGCGCCGGCGCCGCTGGCACCGCGGTAAATCTCGCCGCCAGCCCAGATTCCGCCGCCGATCCCGGTACCGATGGTCAAAAGCAGCGCGTACCGGCTTCCCCGGGCGGCGCCGTACATTGCCTCTGCCAGCATCGCCAGGTTGCCGTCGTTATCGATTGCCACCGGCAACTTCACTTCGTCGCGGAGCATTTCCCCGATCGGCAGGTCTTCGAGGTCGAGGTTGACCGTGCTGATCGCACGGCCGGTCTCGTGATCGAGTGTGGCGGGAATACCCACCCCGACCGAAGAGGCCTCCGGACGGGCTTCATGGGCCTTGTTAATCTGCCCAGCCAGCAGGGTCACGACCTTTTCCTGCGAATAACCTCTGGAAGGGACTTCTTCTTCCCAAAGGGTTTCAGGCACTCCATCGACCACGCCGACGGCAAGCTTCGTCCCGCCAAGATCAGCCCCGATCGATTCAACCTGCGTCATCAGCCACCATTCTTAACTCTTCATGCCTTCCTCAGGTAACAAGCCCGACCCGGACCGGCCCGATTACAACGTCTATCGCTCCCGCCGGGGCCTCTTCTCGCGGTTCCGAAAGCCCGATCTCGGCTCCCTGAGCGGGAAAGAGAAGCAGGCGGCAGATCGTCAAAGGGCGGCCAGAGCCGACAGGCAGGATCTACCCTACGAAGTTCACCGTTCCGGCTCCGGGAAAGGCCCGGGCCGGTCCGGATCTTCCGGCCTGAAAGACCGGTTCCGCGGGGGCAGCGGTGGCACGAGCAGGGCAGGCGGCAAACGCTGGCTGAAGTGGATCCTGATCGCCTGCTTTGGCTGGTTTTGCCTGAGCGTCCTCGCTTTCGGAATTTCCGCCCAGCTGCAGTCGATGAAGCTTTCGGGCGACGCGAAGGACGCGCTCGGGGGCAGCCCCTGGATCCTGACCAGCCCCCAGAACGTCCTGATCATCGGCACCGATTCCCGCCCGCCGGATACGCTCGAGCCGGGCGCCGCCGAGGAGGAGCGCTGCTACGAACAGCAAGCCGAGGGTGAAGTCCCGCATGACGGCTGCCCCGGTGCCCGCGCGGACACCCTGATGGTGGTCCGGGCCGGCGGCGGCAAGTTCAAGAAGCTCGGCATTCCCCGGGACAGCTATGCCGCAATCCCGGGGCAGGACACGCAGAAGATCAACGCCGCCTATGCCTTCGGCGGGGCCGCTCTGCAGATCAAGACGGTCGAGAACTTTCTCGGCATCACGATCGACCACGTGGTGATCCTCAACTTCACCGGTTTCGAGGATTTCATCGACGCGATCGGCGGCGTCAAGGTGGACGTTCCGGTCCGGCTCTGCGCCGACATCTCCGGCGGCGAAGCGAACGGCGGCTGGTCGATCGACCTGAAGAAGGGTTCCAACACCCTCGACGGCGAAACCGCCCTCGCCTACGCCCGGACCCGGAAACCGAGCCCCTGCCCGGGCTCGGAGCCGAGCGCCTATACGGAGGGTTACGACGACCTCGACCGGGCCGCCGCCCAGCAGCTGGTCATGAACGGGATCAAGCAGCGCCTGACCGACCCGCTGCGTCTGCCCTACAACTTCATCAAGGGCCCGATCATCGGCTGGACGGCCCCCAAGGCCTTCGTCTCCGACATGGGCTTCTTCACTCTTCCCCAGCTCGCCCTCTCCACGGTCTTCGCCAGCTCTTCCAAGCCGGATGTCCTCGTACCCTCGGGCAACGGTCCGGCTGGCAGCCTCGAGATTCCCGAGTCGGAGAGGCAGCGGGCGGCGGCCGAACTCGAAGGCTGAGCGCAAAGGCTGAGCCCGACGGCTGAGCCCAAAGGTTGAGCCCGACGGCTGAGCGCAAAGGTTGAGACCGACGGCTGAGCGCAAAGGCTGAGCCCGACGGCCCCGCCAGATCCGCCGAAAACCCACTTTGCGCCACATAGCGGCACAAAGTGGGCACTCGCTGAAAATCAGACCGGCGGGGTGAGGACTTTCAGCCCGAGGTCTCGGGCCGCTTCGCGCTGGCGGTCGTCAAAGGTGACGAACTGAAACTTGCCCGGGAGGGACGAGGCGGCAGCAAGGTGGATGGCGTCGAGGGTGCGGAGTCCGCAGCCACGACCAAGGTCTATTGCCCGCGCCAGACAATCTGCGTCAACGGCAACCAGGTCGAAGTACGTCAGGTCCCGGGTAAGGCGCGCATCTTTCGCCGCCAGTCCGGCGTTAGCCGGGTTGCTGCGGCCCAGGGCGATCGCGGTTTCGGTGGCAAGAATGGCTGAACCGACCCAGTGCGAGTCCCTGCTCATTATCTCGTCGATCCATTCGGAGTACTCCTCCAGCTGGTAGCGCTTCACGAGTGCCGAGGCATCGAAAACGAGCATCAGATTCTTTCCTCGCGCAGTTCATCAAGCACCTCCTTGCTCGGCCGGGTCGGCACAAGCTTGTCCTTTGGAGGTGGCGGTGGCGTCTCTCCGCGCCTCGGGGCACGAATGACCCGGCCAGATGCGTACGCCTCTTCCATGGTCCGCTGAACCGGCCCGCTTGGCAGAGACACGATTTGCGCAGTCGGCTCACCACCGACGGTAATCACGACCGTCTCACCTCGAGCGGCCTTCTTCACGTGGTTACTCAGATCACTCCTGAGTTCCCGGATGCCGATCTCGATCATTGCCATAGTGTACACACTGTACACTCCGATTCGGACTAGTCAATCTGCGCTGGAGGAGCCAGATGAGGCTTTCGAACCGGAGCCCGAGGAACTGGAACCGGAGCTGGAGTTCGGAGATCCGGAGTCCGAACCCAGAGAAGAACCAGAACCGGAACCTGCATCCGAGGGCCCGGACGAACCCGAGCCGCCTTCCTTCTTCGCCGATTCGGCGGCCGCCTTGGCCTTGTTGGACTTGCGGGTGCCGTAATCGGTGTTGTGGAACCCGGAACCCTTGAAGTGGATGGCCGGCGAGTGGAGCACCTTCTGGACCGGCGCGCCACATTCGACGCATTCGGTCAGAGCCTCCTCGGACATTGACTGCATCACCTCGAAGGTGTGCCCGTTCTCGCAGCGGTATTCGTAGATCGGCATTGCGGTCCTGATTATCGCAGCGCGCCCTCTTTTCCGTCCCGATACGGTTGGCTCCATGAGTGACTACGCCACCGACAAGAACCCCGAAGTGACCATGGAAGAGATCGTGGCGCTGGCCAAGCGCCGCGGCTTCGTCTTCCCCAGCTCGGAGATCTACGGCGGCCTCGGTTCGACCTATGACTACGGCCATTACGGCGTGCTGCTGAAGAACAACGTCAAGAACGAATGGTGGAAGTCGATGCTGGTCGAGCGCGACGACATCGTCGCCCTCGATTCGGCGATCCTCCAGCACCCCAAGGTCTGGGAGGCCTCCGGGCACCTGGCCGGCTTCACCGATCCTCTGGTCCAGTGCCTCGGCGAATGCAAGCGGCGCTGGCGGGAGGATCACCTGCGTGAGGCGAACGTCGAGAAGGGCGGCAACTACGACGACCCTATCGTCTGCCCCGAATGCGGCGGCGAACTCTCGCCTCCCCGCAACTTCAACCTGATGTTCGAGACCCACATGGGTCCCGTCGCCGACGACGGCAACGCCGTCTATCTCAGGCCGGAGACCGCCCAGGGCATCTTCATCAACTTCAAGAACGTGCTCAACTTCGCCCGCAAGAAGCCGCCCTTCGGGATCGCCCAGGTCGGCAAGTCCTTCCGCAACGAGATCACCCCCGGCAACTTCATCTTCCGGACCCGCGAGTTCGAACAGATGGAGATGGAGTTCTTCGTTCCGCCCGCCGAAGCTCAGCAGTGGTGGGAGAAGTGGGTCGAGATCAGACACAACTGGTATCTGGAGCTCGGCATCCGCCCAGACTTCCTGATGATCCGCCCCCACGAAGCCGACGAGCTCTCGCATTATTCATCCGGTACCTCGGATGTCGAATACCTCTTCCCGATCGGCTGGTCGGAGCTTGAAGGCATCGCCAACCGGGGCAACTTCGATCTGACCCAGCATCAGGAACATTCCGGCGAGAGCATGGAATTCTTCGATCAGGCAAGCGGCGAGCGATACATCCCCCATGTGATCGAACCGGCAGCCGGCGCGGACCGGGCCACCCTCGCCTTCCTGGTCGACTCCTATTTCGAGGAGGAGGTGGAAGGCCGCAAGCGCACCGTGCTTCAGCTCCACCCGCGCCTGGCCCCGGTCAAGGTTGCGGTGCTGCCGCTCTTCAACAAGGAGGGCATGCCGGAGACCGCCCGGGAGATCAACACGGCGCTGCGGAAGGCGGGCATCCAGACCGAGTTCGACTCCGGCGGATCGATCGGCAAGCGCTACCGGCGTCAGGACGAGATCGGCACCCCCTGGGGAGTCACCGTCGACTTCGACACCAAAGATGACGGCCAGGTGACCCTCCGCGACCGCGACTCACTCGAGCAGATCCGGGTCCCGATCGAGGGTCTGCCAGAGATGATCGCCGGCAAGCTGGCCGAACCCTGGCAATCCCCCAAGCTGGACCAAGCTCCCTGAGCCGGCCGAAGCGCTCTGCTTGACTTCGGGCATGAGACCCGGCCCGATCGAAAGCACAGCATCTGACGCTCTCACCTACGGGGCGGTGCACCTGAACGTCACCGACCTCGACCGTTCGCTTGTGTTCTGGCGGGATCTGATCGGAATGACCGAGCTCGGCCGGGACACCCGGCAGGAGCGCTCGGCAGGCGCGGCTGGCAGCCCGGGTGCCGTCCGGCTCGGGGTGAAGGATGAATCCGGCACCGGCGAAGCGGAACTGATTGTTCTGCACCCCGGGGCAACTCAGCCGGTGCAGCGCGGCTACTCGGCGCTTTATCACCTGGCGATTCACATGCCTTCGGAGGCCGAGTTTGCCCGTCTGCTGGCCCGGCTCTTCGCCGCCCGTTACCCGAACGCGCCGACCGACCACGTGACCCACTGGGCCACCTACCTCGACGACCCGGACGGGATCAACGTCGAGATCGCCTTCGAAACGATCGACCGGGTCGGCAAAATCGACATCGTGGGCGGCAGGCCGCTGATCATCGATTCCGAAGGCCGCCGACACGACATGACCGAGCCGCTCGGACTGGAAGAGGTCTTCTCCCATCGCGAAGACGATGACCTCACCTCGTCGCTTCCCGCCGGTACCCGGATCGGGCACGTACACCTCTATGTCGGGGATCTCGAAGCGGCCCAGGCCTTTTACGAGGAGATGGGATTCACCCGACACATGGACGCCGCCGGAATCGGTTTCGCCGACCTCTCGCTCGGCGGCACTTTCCCCCACCGGATCGCGGTCAACGTCTGGCAGGGCATCGGGGCACCGCAGGCTCCGGCCGGGACGGCCGGCATGAAGCACTTCGAGCTCTTCGAATCCGAACCGTCCGGGGAGACCCGGGAGCTGGAAGATCCCTCGGGCAACCGGCTTCTCATCTGCCCGCGACCCTGAGCCGCCTGTTCGCCGGCTTTCCCCGGCTCGCGGTTCGGCTTCCCCGGCGCCGGCGGTGAAATAGTGGGGCCGTGAGATCTCTGGTCGATCAGCGCTTTTCGGCTCTCCGCTTTGCTTCGCTGCGGATCGTCCAGATCTGCCTGGCGGCCGGGGTCGCCTGGCTGATTGCCACCCGTATCGTCGGGCACAGCGAACCGTTCTTCGCGCCGATCTCGGTCGTGCTGGTGCTGGGACTTGCGATCGAGCAGCGGGGCCGACGGGCATACGAGGTCGCGCTCGGGGTGGCGCTCGGGATTGCGATCGCCGACCTGATCGTTTTGGCGCTGGGCACCGGCACATGGCAGCTGATGCTGGTCATCGGCCTCGCGATGTCCGCTGCCGTGCTTTCTGGCGGCGGCGTGATGTTGGTCAACCAGGCAGCCATCTCCGGGGTGCTGGTCGCGACTTTGCCCGCCCCCGACCTGGCTGACACAACCCACCGTTTCGTCGACGCTCTGATCGGCGGCGGAGTGGCCCTGACCGCGAACGCAATCACCCCGGTGGATCCGGTCCGCCTGGTGCGTCGCTACCTGCAACCTCTGCTTTCAAGACTTTCGGGAACGCTCGTTGACATCGCCGATGCCCTCGACCACGAAAGTCACGAGGAGATCGTGGCCGCGCTGGAACGGGCCCGCTCGCTGGACCCCGCGGTGCGGGAGATGAAGATCGCGGTCGAAGCCGGGCAGGAAACGATTTCACTGGCCCCGACCCGGCGTCGAAAACGGGGCCGGGTCGACCAGCTCGCGGCCGCCGCGGAACCGATCGATCTGATGATCCGCAACACCCGGGTGCTGGCCCGCGCCTGCCAGCGGGCAATCGACCTCGACGAGCACATCCCCCCGGTCGTGGCCGACTCGATCCGCGACCTGGCCACGTCGGTTTCCCGGCTCGACCGGCACCTGGGCGGAGCCCCGGTCAGGTCCACCGCCCGGGAGGCCGCCCTGCGGGCCGCGGCCAAGGCCACCGCGGCTCTTGAGGAAACCTCGAACCTGTCGGTCAGCGTGATTGTCGGCCAGATCCGCTCCACGGCGACCGACCTGCTGCTCGGGCTCGGCATGACCAACGATGAAGCCCTCAACCAGGTGCGGTCGGCCAGGGAGCGCCTGGGGCTTTGAGGCTGTTCCCGTCGATCAGGCCGTACCGGAAGGACTGGCTCCGGCCGGACCTGATCGGCGCGCTCACCGTCTGGGCTGTGCTGGTACCCGAAGCGCTGGCCTACGCGACGATCGCCGGGGTTTCCCCGATCGTCGGCCTGTATGCCGCTCCCGGTGCTCTGCTCATCTACGCGGCGCTGGGGAGCTCCCGAAAGCTGATCACCGGGGGTGACGCCGCGACCGCGGCGCTCTCGGCGGCGATCGTTGGCGGGATTGTGGCCGGCGACTCCTCGGCCTTCGTACAGACCACCGCCGCCCTGGCGATCTGCGTGGGGTTGATTGCGGTGATCGCCGGAATTTCCCGTCTGGGATTCGTCGTCGATTTCATCTCCATTCCGGTGCTCAGGGGCTTCATCATCGGCCTTGCCCTGACAATAATCGCCGGTCAGATCCCGCATCTCTTCGGAGTCGAATCCGTGAACGGCAACTTCTTTGACCGGATCTGGGACTTTTTCACGCACCTCGACCAGATGAATCTGCCCACGACGGTGATCGGGCTGGGCTCACTGGCGATCATCCTCTTCTTCAAGTACCGGCACCCGAGAGTGCCCGGTTCGCTGATCGCCGTGGTACTCGGAATCATCGCGGTGAAGGTCTTTGACCTTGGCGCCCATGGGGTCGAAATCGTCGGGCCGATCTCTTCGGAGCTGCCCTCCGTCGGTTTGCCCGACGTTGGCCTGAGTGATGTCGGGGCTCTGATGGCGGGTGCGGTGGGCCTGATGCTGGTCGGTTTCGCCGAGAGCCTCGCCAGCGCCAGAACCTATCCCGGCCCGGATGAGCAGCTCGACCCCGACCGGGAACTGGTCGGGACCGGCGCCGCCAACCTCGGGGCGGGACTGGTCGGCGGTTTCGTGGTGACCGGCAGCTTCTCCAAGACGGCAATCAACTCCGAATCCGGTGCCCGCAGCCAGCTCTCCGGGATCGTCGTCGCCGGCCTTGTGGTGCTAACCATGCTCTTCCTCACGGTTCCCTTCGAAAGCCTGCCGGATGCGGCTCTGGCAGCCGTCGTTATCGCGGCCCTGATTCACGCCCTCGATTTTGTCGGATTGAGCGAGCTTTCCAGGATCCGGGAGCGGGGCAACCCGCTGAACCCGGGCAACCGGCCGGACTTCATCGCCGCGATCGCGGCCCTGCTCGGAGTGACGGTTTTCGACATCCTGCCCGGGCTGTTCATCGGAATCGGGGTGTCACTGGTGCTTCTGCTTTACCGCGCCTCGCGGCCGCATGTCACCCGCCTCGGCGAGCTTCACTCCCAGCCCGGCCATTGGGGCGATGTCCGCCGCCATACCGATGCCGTCGAGGCTCCCGGTGTCGTCGTGCTGCGACTCGAGGCGGCGATCTTTTTCGCCAACGCCGAAGAGATCCGCCGGGAAGTGAACCGGAGCATCGGGCCCGACACCCGGGCCGTGGTCCTCGACGTGGAGACAGTCCCCTACATCGATGTGACCGCCGCCTACATGCTGAAGTCGCTTGCCGCGGAGTTGACCGGCAAGGGAATCCGTCTGGCGATCGCCCGCGATGTCGGATCGGTGGAAGACATGATGCGGGAGACCGGACTCAAGGGCCTCCTTGCGGATTCCTATGTCTCGATCGACCAGGCGGTTCACGTGGCGGAAGATGGTCAGGGATCGCCGCCCGACGTCAATCAGTGACCCGGGCTCCAGTCATTGATCGGGGCTCCAGCGTTCCCCGGCCGAGGCCCGCTCCATGCCGACCCAGGCGAACTCCATGACCATTGCCAGAACCTGTTCCCTCGGCACCTCCCGATGTTCGTCCCACCAGTTTGCGATCGCCGTCACCGCGCCGATGAGCTGCCGGGAAGTCGCCTCCAGGACGAGCCCGAAGTCGGCACCTTCCGGAAGCGATGACTTCGGCATCTCCGGAGCCATCATCGCGCCGATGATCCGGGCCACCTCCTCGAAGAGGCGATCCCAGGTGTCGGTCACGTCATCACTCGCCCGGTGCCTGACCAACAGCCTCCAGGCGTCGCGGCGCTCCTCGACGAAAGCGAGCAGCCCGTCGAGTCCGGCGACCAGCCTGTCCTCGCTTCTCTCACCGGCGGCGGTGGCCGCGGCCAGCACCCGGCCCAGCAGCTCCCCGACCCAGGTTTCGAGAATCTCCTTGTAGAGCTCGCGCTTGGAAGAGAAGTGCTCGTAAATCAGTGCCTTCGAGACACCGGCCTTTTCGGCGACCTCATCCAGCTTGGTCTCCTGGTACCCGCCCTTCGCAAAGACGTCGAGCGCCGCCTCGAGGATCAGTTTCCGGCGTTCCACGGCCGGTATCCGGCGCCGCACCTCTGGTGGTTTAGGCGAGCCTTCTCTCGCCTTCCCTCTGCCCGCGGAATCACTCATCGGCCCGATTCTACTAACTGACTGACAAGTCAGTTAGTATCTGATCCGGGCGATTCTCGAAGGCAGGCTGTTGCCGAAAGGTTCCCCCGGGCGCTGAACACTTTCAGGAGAGTTTTTCCGCCGGTCTGATCCAGACCGCAACCCTTGGCCGCCTGCCCGGTTATATGGGCAGTCCACGTGCCAGGGAGGGATGCACGGCAGGGACTGACAGAAGCAGGGGAGGTGGCGAGGCCCCGGGCCTCGCCACCTTGCACTTAACGGGAGAGGTTCTTGATCTTCCGGGCGGCCTTGACCCGGTCGTTCTGGTCGAGGTCGACCTTGCGCAAACGAACGGAGTTCGGAGTTATCTCGACGCATTCATCGGCACGAAGGAACTCGATCGCCGACTCGAGGGTCAGCGGCTTCGGCGGCGTCAGCCGCACCAGCACGTCCGAGGTCGAGGAGCGCATGTTGGTCAACTGCTTTTCCTTGACCGCGTTGACATCGAGATCGTTGGCCCGGGCATGCTCGCCAACGATCATCCCCTCGTAGACATCCTCGCCGGGGCCGACGAACATCGAGCCCCGATCCTGAAGTCCGAAGAGGGCGAAGCTCGCCGTCGCGCCCTGGCGGTCGGCAACCAGTGATCCGGTGGCCCGGGTGGTGATCTCCCCGGCCCATGGTTCCCATCCCTCGAAAATGGAATGGAGGATGCCGGTGCCGCGGGTTTCGGTGAGGAACTCGGTACGAAAGCCGACCAGGCCACGGGCCGGGATCACGTAATCGAGCCGGGTCCAGGAATCTGACTGGGCGGTCATGTTTTCCATGCGCCCCTTGCGGGCAGCGAGCAGCTGTGTGACCGCGCCGACATGCTCCTCCGGAACGTCGATGACCAGGCGCTCCATCGGTTCGTTCATCTGGCCGTCGATCTCCCTGGTCAGCACCCGCGGCTGGCCGGCGGTCAACTCGAAACCTTCACGACGCATCATCTCAAGCAGCACCACCAGCTGAAGTTCGCCACGGCCCTGGACCTCCCAGGCATCGGGACGCTCGGTCGGCAGCACGCGGATCGCCACGTTGCCGAGCAGCTCCTGATCGAGCCGGTTCTGGATCTGGCGGGCGGTCACCTTGTCTCCGTCTCGACCGGCGAGCGGCGAAGTGTTGATGCCGACGACGATCGAAAGGGATGGCTCGTCGACCTCGATCACCGGCATCGGATCCGGATCCTCGGGGTCGGAAAGCGTCTCGCCGATCGTCACCTCGGGAATGCCCGCCACGGCAATGATCTCGCCCGGTCCGGCCTCTTTCGCGGTGACCCTTTCGAGTGCCTCCGTCACAAAGAGCTCCGAGACAGTCGCCCGCTCGACCGACCCGTCGGCCCGGCACCAGCCCACTGGCGAGCCGGCCCGAATCGTGCCCTGCATCACCCGGCAAAGGGCGAGACGACCCAGGTAGGGCGACGCGTCCAGGTTGGTCACCCAGGCCTGCAGCACATGCCCTTCCTCGTATTCGGGGGCCGGGATGTGCTCGACCATCAGGTCGAGCAGCGGTTTCAGGTCCTCGCCCTCGACCCCTTCCTCCAGTGAGGCCCATCCCTCTTTGCCGTTCGTGTAAACGATCGGGAATTCGATCTGCTCGCCATCAGCTCCCAGGTCCATGAAGAGCTCGTAGACCTCGTCGACCACTTCGCCGATTCGGGCGTCGGGCCGGTCCACCTTGTTGACCACGAGGATCACCGGCAGGCCCGCTTCCAGCGCCTTGCCGAGCACGAAGCGGGTCTGCGGCAAGGGACCTTCGGAGGCGTCGACCAGCAGCACCACCCCGTCGACCATGGTCAGGCCGCGCTCCACCTCGCCGCCGAAGTCGGCGTGGCCGGGGGTATCAATGATGTTCAACTTCACCTCGCCGTAACGGACCGCCGTGTTCTTGGCGAGGATCGTGATGCCCTTCTCGCGCTCGAGGTCCATCGAGTCCATGACCCGGTCGTTTACGTCCTGACCTTCGCGGAAGGCACCCGACTGCCAGAGCATCGCGTCAACCAGCGTCGTCTTGCCGTGGTCGACGTGGGCCACGATCGCCACATTTCTTATGTCATCCCTGCGAGCCAAAGGACGGGAAGTCTATGCGACACGCCGATCCGGCCCCGGGTTGGCCGTCCACCCCGATCCGATGATCAGCCGGTGAGGCCGGCGCCGCAACACGGTGCTTGCCGTCGCACCGCGCGGATCTGGTGGTCACGCCGTGGGGGTTGGCATGCATCCCCGGGGCCCTTGGACTCGCTCCGCTCGTCCGCGGGGAGTTCCCCGGGGACGCATGACCAACCCCCACGGCTACACCAGCCCTGCTCCGCGGCCCCGACCAGGTTCCGCATCACCGACCCGGATCCGCAATACCAACCCGGACCCGGGACAACGGTGCCGCAGGTTTCCTACCCCGGAGGTCACAAACCTGCGGCACCTTCGCGCCTGCGTTGCGGCACCGTGGCACCACCACTTCTACGGACCCGTTACACCGCCAACCGATAGCGAACCGACCCCGGCGCTCCACGGCAGACTGTCGTGACTTCACAAACCGTGAGCGGGTGGTGCACAGGGGCCTCCAGCCGTGCGCTGCCAAGGAGGCAAGCGAAGGCAGTGAAGGGGGCGTACTCGGGTACGTTCCCGAACCGTCGAGCGACCGACGAAGGCAGCGCGCGGGTGGTGGTTCCTGGGCGCGGTGCCCGGGCTACTCGGTGCCTACCGGCGTCCCGTTCGTCTGAGCCGTCTCGGTCGAAGTCGTCGAGGTGTAGACGAACTCTTCCTCGGCCCCGAAGATCGCGTCGAGCAGGCTCTTGCGGGCGGACTCGCTGAACACGAGCACCAGACCACCGGTGACCACGCCGACCAGCAAAAGCTTCCGGACCGGATGACGCTTCTTCTTCGGCGGCGACTTGAGACGGTCGGCCGCATCACGGAGAGATTCCGCGGCGCTCTGCAGTTCCTTCTTGACCCGCTTGTCCTGGGTCACCGATTCGACCGCAGACGACCGGTTCGACTGGATCCGCTGGAAGGCTTTGCGGCCCGCCACCGCGGCGGCGACCAGGCTAGCGCGAAGTTCCTCGTCCTCGATCAGGCGACGGACATGCTGGTTCTCACGCGCCGACGAGTACGCCTTGGCGGCCTTGCCCGAGATGTTCTCTGTTCCCATGTGTTCCTCGCTTGATCGAATGGTGATGTGTCGAGAATACCGCTACCCCGGTTCAAAGAAAAACGAACCGGTTCATTTTCGCCCTTTCAGGTTCCCTTCGAGAGCAACCGCGAGGGCATCTCCGACTTTATCGGCATAACAGAAATCGACGTCTGCCCGCTCGTATTCGGGAATCTCCTCGACGTCGCCCTGATTGCGACCGGGCAGGATGACGATCTTGATCCCCGCCCTTTGCGCGGCCAGTGATTTTTCCTTGACCCCGCCGATCGGCAGGACCTGACCGGTCAGGGTCACCTCGCCGGTCATCGCGACGTCGTTGCGAACCGGCCGGCCGGTTATCTGGGAGACCAGGGCGACCGTGATCGCGACCCCGGCCGACGGCCCGTCCTTCGGCACCGCGCCGGCGGGTACGTGGATGTGGAGGTCGTGGGTGGCGAACCATTTCTCGTCGAGTCCGGGTGCCAGGTCGCGGGCATTCGCGCGAACATAGGACAGCGCCGCCTGCGCGGACTCGCGCATCACCTCACCGAGCTGGCCGGTGATGACGAGCTGGCCGTTGCCCGGCATGGCGGTGGCCTCGATGAACAGCACGTCGCCGCCGGTCGGGGTCCAGGCCAGGCCGGTTGAGACCCCGGGCGCCTTGGTCCTCCGCCTGGTCTCGGAGAACACGCGTCGCCGGCCGAGCAGCTCGCGGACCTTCTTGCCGGAGACCTTGACCTTCTTTGCCTTGCCGCCCTTTTCGGCGACGGTGCGGGCGACCTTGCGGCAAACCGTGCCGATCTCCCGTTCGAGGTTCCTCACCCCTGCTTCCCGGGTGTACTCCTCGATGATCGCAGTCAGGGCCGGATCCGTGAAAGAGATTTGGGAAGGCTTCAGGCCGTTCGCCTTGATCTGCCGCGGCACGAGGTAGCGACGGGCGATGTGACGTTTCTCGTCGGCCGTATAGCCGGCCAGCTGGATCACTTCCATGCGGTCCCGGAGCGGGCCGGGAATCGTGTCGAGCACATTCGCGGTGGCGATGAACATGACTTCGGAAAGATCGAAGGGCATGTCGAGATAGTGGTCCCGGAAGGAACCGTTCTGGGCCGGATCGAGAACTTCGAGCATCGCCGATGACGGGTCGCCCCGAAAGTCCGAACCCATCTTGTCGATTTCATCGATCATGAAGACCGGATTTCTCGATCCGGCGTCGCGGAGTGCCCGCACGATGGTTCCCGGCATGGCGCCGATGTAGGTGCGCCGATGGCCCCTGATCTCGGCTTCGTCACGGACGCCGCCGACCGAGATCCGCTCGAATTCGCGACCGAGCGCCCGGGCGATCGACTGCCCGAGGCTGGTCTTGCCGACCCCGGGGGGTCCGACAAAACAAAGGATCGGGCCGGGAGAGGAGGGATTCAGCTTGCGGACCGCCAGGTACTCGAGGATCCGGTCCTTGATTTTCTCCATGTCGTAGTGGTCGGCGTCGAGGACCTCGCGCGCATGTTCGATGTCGAGGTTGTCTTCGGTCTGCTTTGACCAGGGCAGGTCGACCAGCCATTCGAGGTAAGTCCGGATGACCCCGTGCTCGGCGGCGGCGGGTGGCAGCTTCTCGAGCCTGGACAGCTCGCGTTCGGCCGCCTGATGGGCCGCTTCCGGCAACTTCGCCGCTTCGATCCGCTCGCGGAGTTCGTTGATCTCGGCGACCTGCTCGTCTTCCTCGCCCAGTTCTGCCTGGATCGCCTTCAGCTGTTCCCGCAGGAAATATTCACGCTGCCCCTTGTCGATCGAGGACTGCACCTCCGACTGGATCTGTGATCCGAGCTGGATCACTTCGAGTTCCCGGGCGAGGATCTCGGAAAGCATGCGCAGTCTTTTCGCGACGTCGACCTCCTCGAGCAGGAGCTGCTTCTCCTCGGTCGATATCCGCAGGGCCCCGGCAATCAGATGCGAAAGGGCCGACGGATCTTCCACATTGCTCACCGCCAGCTGCAGCTCTTCCGGCAGGTAGGGAATCTGTTCGATGATGTCGGAGAAGGTTTTCTGGACGTTGCGGGTCAGGGCCTCGAGCTCGGGAGTCGCGTCGACGATGTCCGGCATCTCGGTGATCCGGGCAACCAGGTAGGGCTTCTCGGTCACGTAGTCGCCGAGGCGGACCCGCTGGCTGCCCTGCACCAGGACCCGGATCGTCCCGTCCGGAACCTTGAGCATCCGGGTGACAATGCCGACCACGCCGACGTCGTGGAGCTGCCCGGGGCTGGGGGTGTCTTCTTCCGGATCGCGGGACGCAACCATGACGAGCATGCGGTTGCCTCCAAGGACATCGTCAACCAGCTTGATCGAGCGTTCCTGCCCCACCCCGAGCGGGGCCAGCGTGTCGGGGTAGGCGACGGTGTCACGCAACGGCAGCACCGGCATCGCCTCGGGCAGCTCGTGTTCGCCCCTCAGGGCCTCTTCAACCTCGTCGTCGCTACCGGTGACGACTTCGAGAACCGGCACGGCTTCGCCGGAGTCAGCCATCGATCAGGCGCCCCTTGCGGGACCGGTCTACCGGCACCTGCCGGGTTTCTTCGGTTTCCTCGCGCAGGGGCAGTTCGACCCGCAGGACTCCGTCGTCATAGGTGGCGTTTGCGCGCTCCGAATCGACATCGACCTGGAGTTCGATGATGTGGCGGAAGGGACCGGTGGGAATCTCCACCTGCTGATAGACCCTGCCCTCGGTTTCCTGCACGGGACGTTCGCCGACGATCGTCAGTTGCCGTCCGCTCACCTCGATGCCCACGCTGGAAAGGTCGATTCCGGCCAGGTCGCATTTGACCACCGCCCGCTGCGGATCACCGCTGTAATAGACGTCGACGTTCGGGGAAAAGCCGCTGGCACGCCGGCTGATGTAGGTGGCACGGTTCCAGGTGCCGCCCAGAATCTCGTCCATCTCCCGGCGCATCCGGGCGAAGTTCGCAAAGAGGTCACGTTCTGACATGGCTTCGAAGCTTAGTAACGGTCGGTCGTGAGCTCAACCAGGGCGGAATCAGACCTCTACTTCGAGGCCTTCCCGGGCCACCCGGACCGGACCTTCGAAGACGGAGCTTGCTTCGGCAACCGCCCAGTCGGGATCGAGTTCGTCCGAGATGTGGGTCAGGATCAGTTCCCTGGCCCCGGCCAGCTTCGCGTGCTCGCCGGCTTCGGAGGGAGTGAGGTGCCCGCGCATCCCGATTCGCTCCGGGCGCGGCAGCGTGGATTCGGCGATCAGGAGGTCGGTGCCCTGGGCGAGCTCGACCAGAGCCGGGTTGGGGCAGCAATCAGCTCCATAGGTGATCCTGGAACCGGTCGGCCCAGTCAGGTCCATCGCGTAGGTGGTGATGTAGTGGGGAACCTCGGTGAAACCGATCGAGAAGGGTCCGATTTCCAGTTTGTCCTCCGGGTCGTACTCGGTCGTCTCGAAAGCGTCATCGAAGAGATTCCCGGTTCCCCAGGCATCCGAGACCCGGTTGAAGAACTCGATCGCGCCCGGCGGCACAAACAGCTGCGGCCGGGCCGGGCTGTCGGTGCCTGGCCACCGGTCAACCGGCACCGGTTGCTGCCGGGGAGCGAACTTCAAGGCGAAACCGTAGGGAATCAGGTCGATGATGTGATCGACGTGATGATGGGAGATGACGATCGCGTCGACGTCGACGTAATCGATGTACTGGCGCAGTTTCCCGAACACGCCGTTGCCGCAGTCGAGCAACAGAGTCGTGTCACCTTCGGTTACCAGGTACCCGCTGCACGCACCGCCGGCGTCCTGCCATGCGGGTGACTTGCCCAGCACGGTCAGCTTCATGGCCGCGAACCGTCTTCGTTCATCAACCTGATGCTACTCGGCAGCACCCGAAACGGAGCCAGCCCGGCGGTAGGTGAATGAGAGCGGGCAATGTGACGCCGGTTCCTGCCGGACCGGTCGGCCGGCGACCTTGCGACCGGTCCGGGAGCGGCTAGACCCGGTCGGCCCAGCGGGGCGGGCGGAGCAGCAGCATCGGCTGGCGAGGCGGGACGAGCCCCTCGGGGCGACTCTCGCGGAAAGTGCCGCATGGCTCTTCCAGCTCGAGTGCGCAGAGCATCTTCTGGCGGAAGTAGCAGTCTTCGCAGGAGGGATTTTTCTTTTTCGCCCGGGCCACTGGCGGCATCCAAGCAGGACCGGCTGTGCGCGGTCGGCGGCGATTCCGCAAATCGCAGGAATCTTGATTCACAACTCTGCAACAAGCCCCGCATTTTGCGGTGGCTCTCCCATCCTCGGGGGGGCGAGTTCTTCCCCGGGGTGCCTGATGCACCATCCCCGGATATCCTTGCTGAGCGAGGAGGGGTCCGGTCCGGGCCCGAGGGTCCGAAATAGGGGGTTCCGATGAGGTTGAGGTTTATTGCTCTGATGGTGTCGATGGTGGCGCTGGCCAGCGCTGCCGCGACCGCGTCCGCCTCCCCCTGGATTCACGCTCATCGTGGCGGCCCGATCGAAAATGGCCGGAGCTCGATGCCGGAGAACTCGATGCCGGCGTTCCGTCAGTCCGCGGCCCGCGGCTTCATCCTCGAGGCTGACGTGAAGCTGACCTCGGACAAGGTGCCGGTGATCATCCACGACGACACTCTCGACCGAACCACAAACTGCTCCGGACCGGTCGAGGACAAGTCGCTCGCCCAGATCGGGAAATGCCAGATCGACGTGATCGGCATCGACGACAAGGCGATCGATCTTCCTGCCGGTGACAGGCGCCGCACGACGATCCCGACCCTTGCCGGCCTGCTTGCCCTGCTCCGCAAGACGGGCGCCACCGCGAATATCGAGATAAAGAACCTGCCAACCGATAATGATTTCGATCCCACCTATCAGTACGCCGAGATCGTCGCCCGGGCAATCATGTCTTCCGGTGTGCCTTCCTCGCAGGTGATCATCCAGTCGTTCTTCATGCCGAACCTGGTCCGCTTCCATTCGGTCGATCCGGATCCGCAGACCTCTTTCCTGACCCTCAACGCAATCAATTCCGCCGGCCTGACCAATGCGGTCAACAACGGAATCGACTGGGTCTCTCCCGAATGGCCGGTCGACCAGGACTTCGTGTCCGCGGCGCACCACGCCGGGGTCCAGGTTGTGCCCTGGACGGTCGATGACGCCGCCAGCGTCAGATCGGCAACCGCGATGGGAGTCGACGCGATCATCACCAACGATCCGATGATGGCCCGCAAGCAGGTCGCGAGGGTTGCGCCGCCCCTGGACGCGATCCCGAAGGCGCCGTCACTGAAATCCTGTAATGCCACCTTTGCCCGAGACACGCGCCGGCCGGCGAAGGCGATGTTGAAGAACAAGTTCGCCCGGCGCGGTCCGCGGGTCTTCGCGATGCAGTTCAAGCAGGAAGCCCGGCACATCAAGTCCTACTCGAGCTTCCGCAAGAAGATCGAGTGCATGATCCGCAAGTGGGTCGTGCCCCACAAGGCAAAGGGCCGGCCGAACGTGGTCGCCTTCAACGAGGACATCGGCCTGATGACACTTGGCACCGGTTCGAGGGGTGCCGCGGCCCGCGCAGCCTTTGCGGATCCCGCTTCGGTCACCGCCTGCACCAACGTGGCGCCGCCCTGCCGGGCAATCTTCGCTCTGAGTCAGGTGACCGCGGCCTACGGCGGACCGCTCGCCGAATACGGCTCAAGGTTCACGATGAGCGGACTCTCCCGGGGATTCGTGGGTGCCACCGACACCGACGCCCGTGGCTGGATGCAGGTTTTCTCCGACATGGCCCGCCGCTACGGGATCTACATAGTCGGTTCGAACACCCAGCCCCGGTTCCGCGAATCGCAGGACCCGGCCGAGATCGCCCTCTTCCGCGACCCCGACCTGCCGACGCCGAAGAGCGTCTATGTGGCGACCGGGCCGGAGGTCTACAACGAGGCCTTCATGTGGGGCCCGAAACTGGTTACGCGTGAGGGCCCGAGGCCGCTCCGCAACGTGGTGGCCAGGAACCTGAAGGTTCCGTTGACCTCGATCGAGGTCGGTCTCGGTCTGACCGCCGGCCCGAAGTCGGGATCCGATGCGATCGCCAACCTGCGGCCGTACCGTCTTCCGGGCACCAAGGCCCGGGTCGGGTTCGCGACCAGCCTGCCGGCCTTTCAGTTCGGCTATGACCTGGGCGGCCGGATTTCGGGCGGCAAGCCTTGCGCTGACGTAAGCGTGACCTACATGCGCTGCCTCAGCCACCTCGGCACCAACCTGGTCATGCAGGATGAAGCCAATCCGGGCGAGTGGGCAACGCCGGCCGGTACCTACTGGCAGCCGCTCGACTGGATGGGTTCGACCTGGCGATCGGTCGTCGATCCCGGAGTCAAGTTCACCTACAACGTGACCCCGCACATGGTCGGCAACCTGGGCGACCTTCCGTTCGACGGACAGACCGCGATAACGCAGCGCGGCCTGATCGGAAAGAAGAAGTGCAATTACGTGGGTGACCGCAAGCTGCTGGCTGAAGACTCACGGTCATACCGGCGCTACGCCGGACCCAAACGCCAGTTCATCACCCTGGCCCCCTGGGTTCGCAAGGACGGTCCCCGCGCCCAGCTCCGAAAGACTGGCGCGGCCCTGATCGCGGCCAGCGGATCGAAGCTGGAGAACCGCTACCTGGAAACGGCGGCGATCGCAGACCTGCCCTTCCCGCCGAAGAAGAAGCGCGCCAACTGCATCAGCTGACCCGGCGTCGGTGCCAACGCCGCGGGGCGCCTGCTTACGCCTCGGGGCCGGGTGACCCCCGAAGCTGGCCAACCCGTCGCGCCTTTTCGCGCTGGGGTAGTGCTCACGCCGTGGGGGTTGGCATGCATCCCCGGGGCCCTTGGACTCGCTGCGCTCGTCCGCGGGGAGTCCCCGGGGACGCATGCCAACCCCCACGGCTGCACCAACCCTGCCCCGCAGCCCCGATCCGGGACCCCGGACCCACAACCCCGGATCCGGGACAAAGGTGCCGCAGGTTTACCCCCGATTTGGGGGGTAAACCTGCGGCACCGTCGCACTACCACTGCGGCACCTGGCGCGATCAGCTCTGATCGGACCAACCTCGGCGCTCCAAGGCAGATTCCCGCGACTCCACTAACCCTTCAGCGGGTCGTGCCCAGGGGCTAGTAGCGGTAATGCTCCGGCTTGTACGGACCCTCGACCTTGACGCCGATATAGGCGGCCTGTTCCTCGGTGAGTTCGGTGAGGTCGGCGCCGACCGCCTGGAGATGGAGGCGGGCGACCTTTTCGTCGAGGTGCTTGGGCAGGACAAAGACTCCGAGACCGTAGTCGTCAGCCTTGGCGAAGAGCTCGATCTGGGCGATCACCTGGTTGGTGAAGGAGTTCGACATCACGAAGCTCGGGTGACCGGTGGCGTTGCCGAGGTTCAGCAGGCGGCCTTCGGAGAGCACGATGATCGAATGACCGTCAGCGAACCGGTACTCGTGGACCTGCGGCTTGATTTCGATCTTCTCGATACCGGGAGTCGCCTCGAGACCGACCATGTCGATCTCGTTGTCGAAGTGGCCGATGTTGCCGACGATCGCCTGATGCTTCATCTTCGCCATGTGCCCGGCGGTGATGATGTCCTTGTTGCCGGTGGTGGTGATGAAGATGTCGGCCGAATCGACAACGTCATCGAGGCGGCGAATCTCATATCCCTGCATCGAAGCCTGAAGCGCGCAGATCGGGTCGATCTCGGTGACGATCACCCGGGCGCCCTGGCCGCGCAGTGATTCCGCACAGCCCTTGCCGACGTCACCGAAGCCACAGATGACTGCTGCCTTGCCGGCAATCATCACGTCGGTGGCGCGGTTGATGCCGTCGATCAGCGAATGGCGGCAGCCGTAGAGGTTGTCAAACTTTGACTTGGTGACCGAGTCGTTGACGTTGATCGCCGGAAAAAGGAGCTCGCCCTTCTCCATCATCTCGTAGAGCCGGTGGACACCCGTGGTCGTTTCTTCGGTCACGCCCTTGATGCCCTTGGCGATTTCGGTCCATTTGCTCGAGTCTGCCGCGAGCGAATCTGTGAGGGTCTGGAGGACGATGCGGAACTCTTCCGATTCGGCGCCGGCCGGATCGGGAACGGCTCCGGCCTTCTCGAACTCGACACCCTTGTGGATCAGCAGGGTCGCGTCGCCGCCGTCGTCGAGAATCATGTTCGGTCCGGCCGAGCCGTCGGCTCCCGGCTCGGGCCAGGTCAGCGCCTGCTCGGTGCACCACCAGTACTCCTCCAGCGTTTCGCCTTTCCAGGCGTAGACCGGGATCCCCCTGGGGTCATCGGGAGTACCGTCCGGTCCGACCGCGATGGCCGCGGCGGCGTGATCCTGGGTCGAGAAAATGTTGCAGCTGGCCCAGCGCACCTCGGCCCCGAGAGCGACCAGGGTCTCGATCAGGACCGCGGTCTGAATGGTCATGTGCAGGGAACCGGTGATCCGGGCCCCCGTCAGAGGTTTGGAGTCGGCGAATTCACGACGCGTAGCCATCAGGCCCGGCATCTCGTGCTCGGCCAGGCGGATCTCCTTGCGGCCATATTCGGCCTCCGAGAGATCTGCGACCTTGAAATCCTGGACTGCTGCGACTGAATTGCTCATGCTGGGTGCCTTGCTCCTTCGGTGCGGGAATCGGTCACGCTACCATTCCAGAGGCAATGGGATCGTCCGAACGCACCGAAAGACTCGCCGCTTCTCCTGATCTTTTCGAGAACCGCCTGCTCAATTTCTTCTCGCGGGTTCACCCCGTCGTTCCTCTGCTGATTTACGGACCGGTAATCATTTTGCTGGTCTGGCTGGGGGTTGACCGCGGATTGTCGGCCCTTTCGACAATCGGCCTTTTCGTCGCGGGCCTGGCGATCTGGACTCTCTCCGAATACTGGCTTCACCGGCTGCTTTTCCACTGGACGCCCAAGTTCAGGGGAGGCGACAAGATCAACTTCATCATCCACGGGGTTCACCATGACCACCCGAACGACAAGATGAGGCTGGTCATGCCGCCGGCCGCCAGCATTCCTCTCGCCCTGATCTTCTATGCGGCTTTCATGCTGATTTTCGGCGCCCCGTACGGTTTCGTCCTGTTCGGGGGTTTCCTGACCGGTTACCTCGGCTACGACTACACGCATTACTACCTTCATCACTTCGTGCCAAAATCGAAGGTCGGCAAGAAGGTGCGCGAGCACCATATGCGCCATCACTTCCAGGACCATCACTACGGCTACGGCGTTTCCAGCCCGCTCTGGGATCACGTCTTCCGTACCGTGCCCCGGTCGCGTGGCGCGGACCGCAAGGGTTCCTGAACCCTCCTTCTGCCTGATTCTGACTCTCCGGGGTTGAACCTTCGGGGTGAAACTTTTGTCTGGCCGAAGGGTTTGTATTGGTACAGTTTCAAGCCAGTTCTGACCGGCATCTTCGACTCGAAAACGGGTCGGCCCTGCCCGGTGGCTGAAGGACAGGGGGTCCTCATCCACCGCATGTCAGCACCGCAAGGTTGCTGCGTTGCCGTTTCAGGTCAGAGTCGTCGGGAGCGGCTCTGGTTCGGCCCCACAAAACGCAAGGAACCACATGACTTCCAGTTTCCCCCGGCCCTTTCGGGCAGCCCTTCTGGGCGCCCTTTTCGCATTCGCTTCGCTTGTTTTCGCTCCGTCTGCGGGTGCTACCACCACCTGCTTGTCAAACCCTTTTGGCGCGGCAACCGGTTACACGGAGTTCGTCCAGACCAACGGCTCCCGCGGTTCCGAATCCGAAGGAGCTATCGCCTATGGCGGGAACCTCGCGGCTTCCGGAATGACGGTCGGCACCCGCCTCTCGGTCGCCAGGACCTTCCCGGCGCTGGTCGTAAACGGAACCTCCAACTCCTTCAACCTTCAGGCCGGCAGCGCCTGGACCCCGGGCCTTACCGGCTACATCAACTACAACGGTGGTGGCTCGCAGCTGTCCTCGGCCCCGATCGACTTCGGCGCCGCCTTTGGTGACCTGACCACGAAGTCGGCGAACTGGGCGACAGCCAGCCCGACCGGCTCCGCCACGGTGATCAACACAAGTGGGCCAAATGCGGCCGGCATTTCTCTCGGTGGCAATGCGCTTTACCTCAAGGGCACCGACCCGACCCTGAATGTCTTCTCGGTCACTCCTGCGATGCTGAGCGGAAATGTGGCGGTCCTGATCGAGGTTCCGGTCGGCGCCACCACCCTGATCAACGTTTCGAGCACCAATGTCCAGATCGACGGCAACATGTTCTTCCGCCAGGGAATCGGAGGCAGCTGGACCCAGGCCCAGGATTCGAACACGGCCACACAGAACACGCACACGCTTTGGAATTTCTCCGAGGCGACAAGCGTCGCCCTGAATACCGGGTCGGCCTTCGGCGGCACGATCCTCGCTCCCAGGGCCGCGGTCAATGCTTCAAGCATCGGCCACAACATGGGCCAGGTGATTGCGAAGAGTTTCACCTCGAACTTCGAGACCCACCAGGCCCTTTTCACGGGCTGCCTGCCGGACAACCCGACTCCTCCGGGCAAGCCGAAACTGAAGATCGAGAAGATTGCCGACAACCCCGAAGTGGTTGAAGGCGATTTCGTGACCTTCACGATCTCGGTCAAGAACGACGGCTCGGCCGCTTCGAGTGACGTGGTCGTTGCCGACAATGTTCCGGCTGGCCTGGACATCGTCCAGGTGGACTCTCCCTGCTCTTACGTCGGGCAGCAGGTCACCTGCGCCGCCGGAACCCTGGCGGCTGGCCAGAGCGTGACCTACCACGTGAAGGTGAAGACGACCCTGCCGACGACCACGGTCTCCACGCAGAACGAGCAGCTGACGATCTACAAAGTCGAAAAGCAGATCACGATGCAGGCCGGGACGACCACCAACGAGTCGATTTCCTGCAACCCAGGCGACATCATCTCCGATGCCGCGGTGAGGATCGATCACATCGACCAGGGCACCGGCACTTATGACGACATCGAGGTTTCCCGCCTCGACTCCGATTCGACCGGCAGCTACACGTCGAAGATCACCAACCACTCGACCGGCCAGGCGCAGCTGAAGCTGTTCGCTGTCTGCCTGCCCGGCCACACGACCGAGGGGCGCAGCCTGACGGTCGGCTCGCCGGTCACCCAGACCGTGGTGTTGAGCCCCGGCATCCATGACATCAACCTGTCCTGCCCGGTCGGGTCGACCCCGATCGCTCCGGGTATCGACGTGGCCGGCGGTCGGGCGCTGATCCTCGCCAGCGCACCGGTTGGCGATACGGGCCGCAAGCTGACGGTCAAGATCAGTGGCGGCACCACTACCGTCAAGGCGAACATCCGTTGCCTCCAGAACAAGACCACCGAGGTGAACGGCACCTCTTCGGATCTGTTCTTCACTCAGGTCGCGAAGCCGATCACGGTCGGCGCCGGCAGCACCGCCACGGAATCACTGGTCTGCGGCGATAACGCCAAGGGCATCGTCGGCGGCTGGGACTTCGAGGACGGCTTGGTACCACTCGGGAATGACCCGCAGCCGAAGACCCGGGTCTTCTACGTCTGGAACCCGACAGTTCATCCGCTGACCGGCACGCTCTATCTGCTTTGCCTGGAAGCGCGCACCGGTACCTCAACGCCGGTCGGCGAGAAGACCTACGTCAACACGGCCACGGTCAGCTCGTCGAGCACCCAGGACTCGGGCGCGGTTCTTTCCGATGACGCCTCGGTCAAGGTGACCCGCTACAACCTTTACGCCGCACCCTCGATCTACAAGGCGACCCTGACCGGCCGCAAGCTGGCGGTTGGCTTCAAGTCAGCCACCCGCAACGGAAGGGTTGCGGTGAGCCTGCCCGGCAAGAACCGCCTGATCGGCAAGGCGAGGTTCCATCTCGGCAAGGCCGGCAAGGGCAAGGCCAGGGTGAAGCTCACCGGCAGCGCCGCCCGCGCGATCCACAGGGGCAAGATCCGGAAGGTCAAGGTGAAGATCACCTCTGCCAACGGCAAGGGCCGGGTCAGAATCCTGAGGGTCAGGCACTAGTTTCAAACCCAGGACGAAGACCGTACTTAATGCGGTCCAGGGCCTCGATCCAAACCGGATCGGGGCCCTATTTCTTTGCTCGGGTGACCGGGTTCGGCGGCTCTCGGCCATCGAGGACCGCAATCACGTTGGCGGCCACCAGGCGAGACATCTCGTCGCGGGCGCGGAACGTCGCAGAGCCAATGTGGGGCGCGAGCGCGACTCTCGGAGCCGAAAGGAAGCCCGGGTCAAGGTCGGGTTCGCCCTCGAAGACATCCAGTCCGGCGGCACCGAGGCGGCCTTCGTCGAGTGCCCGGATCAGGGCCTTTGAGTCGACCAGGGTGCCCCGGCCGGTGTTGACCAGCACCGCGGTCGGCTTCATCAGGCCCAGGGCCCGTTCGTCGATCAGGTGCCTGGTCTCAGGGGTTCCCGGCAGATGAAGGCTGACCAGATCGGAGCGTCGAAGCAGGTCATCCAGATGGACTCGCTCGGCACCGAGTTTCAGCTCGAGCTCCGGTTTCGGCTGCCGGGCTGTGTAGAGCCGCTCGCCACCGAGGCCGGCAACCAGTTCCATGAAACGGCCTCCGATCCGGCCTGCCCCGACCACCCCGATGGTCGCCCCGCTCAATTCGAAACCGCGCCATCGGGCCGGATCCCATCCCTGCCAGCTGCCCTCGCGCAAGTCCTTCTCGGCCCCGGAAAGATCCCTGGCAGCGGCCATGGCCAGAGTTAGAGCCAGCTCGGCCGTGGCATTGGTCAGTGCATCGGGCGTGTTGGTGACGACGACCTCGCGTTCAGCACAGGCAGCCAGATCCACGTTGTCGTAGCCGACCCCGAAGTTGGCCACCACCTTCAGTTGCGACCCGGCTGCGTCAAGCAGCTCGCCGTCGACCGCGAAGGTCAGGTCGGTGACCAGCGCGTCCGCCCCGGCAGCCGCGGCAAGCATCTGCTCGCGGGTCGCGTCCAGCCCCAGAGAATCGGTTTCGAAGCGAGCAGCGAGGAGCTCCTGCCCGGCCGGCAGGAGCTCCCGCAGAACTACAACTCTTGATCGCTCGCCCAAAGGCGTTGCGTGGCCTAGACCAGGCCGAGGTCCGCGACCGCGTTTCGCTCGTCCTGGAGCTCGGCTGCGTTGGCGTCGATCTTCTCGCGCGAGAATTCGTCGATCTCGAGACCCTGGACGATCGAGTACTCGCCGCCCGAGCAGGTGACCGGGAAGCCGGCGATTATGCCTTCCGGCACGCCGTAGGAGCCATCCGAAGGAATGCCCATCGAAACCCAGTCCTCATCCCGGGTGCCGAGCACCCAGTCGTGGATGTGATCGATCGCCGCGTTGGCGGCCGAGGCGGCGCTGGAGGAACCACGGGCATCAATCACCTCTGCCCCGCGCTTGGCGACCCGGGGGATGAACTCCTCACGGACCCAGACTTCGTCATCCACCTGGGCGGGGGCGGGAGCACCGTCGACCAGGGCGTGGCTGATGTCCGGGTACTGGGTGGCCGAGTGGTTGCCCCAGACGGTCATCCGGGTGACATCGGAGACCGGCCGACCGAGCTTGTTGGCGAGCTGGGCGATGGCCCGGTTGTGATCGAGGCGCATCATCGCGGTGAAGCGTTCCTTCGGCACATCCGGGGCGGCCGAGGCAGCGATCAGCGCATTCGTGTTGGCCGGGTTGCCGACCACCAGGATTTTCACGTCATCGGCGGCGCCGGAGTTAATGGCCTCGCCCTGCGGCTTGAAGATGCCGCCGTTAGCCTCGAGCAGGTCCGCCCGTTCCATTCCCGGTCCGCGCGGACGGGCACCGACCAGCAGGCCGATGTTGGTGCCCTCGAAAGCTTCCTTCGGATCGTCAGTGATGCTGATCTTCTCCAGCAGCGGGAAGGCACAGTCGTCGAGTTCCATGGCGGTCCCTTCGGCGGCCTTGACCGCCGCCGGGATCTCAAGCAGGCTCAGGTGGACCTTGGTGTCGGGGCCGAGCATCTGGCCGCTGGCAATCCGGAAAAGCAGGGCGTAACCGATCTGGCCGGCAGCGCCGGTCACGGTTACCTTGACGGTTGAGCTCACGTTCTTCTCCTTGGTTTCTGTGGGCGGGCCCTAGGCCTGCGCCTTCTGAAGGTTTTCGTCGATCGACTCGAGGAATTCCTGGGTCGTCTGCCACGGGTGATCGGCGTCGATCAGCCGGGCGAGATCCTTGGTCATCTTGCCGGACTCGACCGTCTCGATGCAGACCCTTTCAAGAGTGTCGGCGAATTCGCTGACTTCCGGGGTCTCGTCCATTCGGCCACGGGCCGCAAGGCCGCGGGTCCAGGCGAAAATCGAGGCGATCGGGTTGGTCGAAGTCTTCTCGCCTTTCTCGTGGAGGCGGTAATGACGGGTGACCGTGCCGTGAGCGGCCTCGGCCTCGACGGTCTTGCCGTCCGGGGTCATCAGCACCGAAGTCATCAAGCCGAGCGAGCCGAAGCCCTGGGCGACGGTGTCGGACTGGACGTCACCGTCGTAGTTCTTGCAGGCCCAGACATAGCCGCCCTCCCACTTCAGCGCGGAGGCGACCATGTCATCGATCAGCCGGTGCTCGTAGGTCAGGCCGGCCGCGTCGAACTGCTCCTTGAACTCGCTGTCGAAGACCTCCTGGAAGAGATCCTTGAAGCGGCCGTCGTAGCGCTTCATGATCGTGTTCTTGGTCGACATGTAGACCGGGAATCCGCGCTCGAGTCCGTAGACGAAGGAAGCCCGCGCGAAATCTCGGATCGAGTCGTCGTGGTTGTACATCGCCATCGCGACGCCACCGCCGGGGAAGTCGTGGACATGCATCTCGATCGGCTCCGCCCCGTCCGTCGGGGTGAAGGTCATGGTCAGGGTGCCTTCGCCCGGGACCACGAGGTCGGTGGCCCGGTACTGGTCACCGAAAGCATGACGGCCGATCACGATCGGTTTGGTCCAGCTCGGCACCAGCCGGGGCACATTCGAGATGACGATCGGCTCACGGAAGATCACACCGCCGAGGATGTTGCGGATCGTGCCGTTAGGCGACTTGTACATCTCCTTCAGGCCGAACTCCTCGACCCGGGCCTCGTCCGGGGTGATCGTCGCGCACTTGACACCGACCCCATGCTCCTTGATCGCGTTGGCAGCGTCAACGGTGATCTGGTCATCGGTGTCGTCGCGGCTCTCGATCCCGAGGTCGTAGTACTTGAGGTCCACATCGAGGTAGGGAAGGATCAGCTGCTGCTTGATGAACGACCAGATGATGCGGGTCATCTCGTCGCCATCCAGCTCGACGATCGGATTGGTCACTTTGATCTTCGACACGACAGGTACTTCCCTTCGATATTCGGCTGAGGTCTTGCTGGAACCGATGCTATAGAGCGAAACCGCCCGAGGTAGTCAATGGGTAGTTACCCGAGCCTCGGAAAACGGGGCCTGTGGGACAATCCCGCCATGCCGGAAACCGCCGAAGCACCCGAGCACGCAACCCACTCCGTCTTCAACCAGTCGACCCCGCTGGAGAACGTAAATCTCTACGAGATCGACCTGCCACTCAAGGAAGCGGTCAGGCGCGAAGGCGCGGGCTGGGCCGAAGGCCGGATCAGCGCCCTGGGTGAAATCTGTGGCAAGCCAGACATCCAGCTGGCCGGCCGTGATGCGAACGAATTTCCACCCCGGCTAAAGGCCTTTGATCGCTTCGGCAACCGGATCGACGAGGTCGAGTTCCACCCCGCCTGGCATGAGCTTATGAGCCTGGGGATCGAACATGATCTCCACGCCCTGCCCTGGCGTGAACCGGGCATCGGTGCCAACGTGGCCAGGGCCGCGCTGTTCAGCCAGCTGACCCAGGTCGAAGCCGGGGTCGGCTGCCCGATCTCGATGACCTTCTCGGTGATCCCTTCGCTGAGGAACCAGCCCGAAGTCGCCGAGGAATGGGAACCGCGCTTCACTTCGCTGAAGTACGAGGGCAAGCTGATGCCGCCGGATCAGAAGCCGGGCTGCCTGGCCGGCATGGCGATGACAGAGAAGCAGGGTGGCTCGGACGTGCGGGCCAACACGACCCGGGCTGTCGCCCTGAACGGCGGCGGTCCCGGAGCCGAATACGAGATCACCGGCCACAAGTGGTTCTGCTCAGCCCCGATGTGCGATGCATTCCTTGTCCTCGCACAGACCGACGCCGGGGTTTCCTGTTTCCTGATGCCCCGCTTCACCCCGGACGGCGAGCGCAACCGCTTCCATGTCCAGCGACTGAAGGACAAGCTCGGCAACAAGTCGAATGCTTCCTCCGAGGTCGAGTTCCGCGGCGCCTGGGCCCGAATGATCGGCGAGGACGGCCGCGGCATCCGCACGATCATCGAGATGGTCAGCCACACCCGGCTCGACTGCACGATCGGTGCCTCTGCCGGCATGCGCAACGTGGTCGCCCGGGCGATCCACCACACCCAGGGCCGTTCGGCTTTCGGCAAGAAACTGGTCGACCAGCCCCTTATGGAGAACGTGCTGGCCGACCTTGCCCTCGAATCGGAGGCGGCGACCGCCTCGATGATGCGGCTGGCCCGGGCCTATGACGAGGCCGCGGCCGGAGACGAGGGTGCCGCCCTGCTCCAGCGCCTCGCCACTCCGGTCCTCAAGTACTGGGTCTGCAAGCGGGCCCCGTGGCATGCGGTCGAAGCGCTCGAATGCTTCGGCGGAAACGGTTACGCCGAGGAGTCGGGCATGCCGCGAATTTTCCGCGAGAGCCCGCTGACCTCGATCTGGGAAGGGTCCGGCAACGTCCAGTGCCTCGACGCGCTCAGGGCAATGGTCAAGAGCCCGGCTTCCTACGAGGCCTTCTTCAGCGAGGTCGGCGAGGCGGCCGGGGCCGACCCGCGGCTCGATGCGTTCGTCGAAAAGGTCCAGAAGTCGATCACCGATGACCCCGAGACCCTTGAGGTGCGAGCCCGGCGCGTGGTCGAGTCGATGGGCCTCGCCTTCCAGGCCTCGATGCTGGTCCGCCACGGTGACCCGGCCGTCGCCGACGCCTTCTGCGCCTCCCGCCTGGCCGGCGACTGGGGCGAGGCTTTCGGCACCCTCCCCGCCGGCACCGACTTCAAGGCGATCATCGAACGCTCCGCTCCCCCGGTCTGAGCGGACCTTCTATTCGGAGGGCGGATCGCCGGCGAACTTGGGACCGGGGCGTTCCATGATCCGGAAGCTGGGCTTGCGGAAGCCGAGGTCGCGGTACATCCCGTGGGCGTCGGCGGTGCCGAGCAGCCAACGCAGGTCCTTCAGCGGGCTGCCGTCGACCATTTCGCGGACCAGCTCCTTGCCGAGACCGCGCCCCCGGTGGTCCTCGAGCACGAAGACGTCACAGAGGTAGGCGAAGACGACCTCGTCCGAGGCGGCCCGGCAGTAACCGACCGTCGAACCTTCCGGCGAGTAGAGACCGACCACCCGGGATGCCTCGTGAAAGGTCTTCTCGATCAGCTCCCGTGAGCGGCCCTTCGACCAGTAGGCCTCGTTGGCGAGGAAGTCGCAGACCACATCCAGATCAACCCGGTCTGGATCGTCGTCGAGTTCATAGCCGTCCTCGAGTTCGCGCTTCACCCCGGAAACACTTGCACGAGGGCGGATTGCGTGCGAAATCGTTGCTCAGTTGTTACATCACATAGTAAAATGCGATGTAACATGGCAAGGATGAAGCGGCTGCAAATATCTCTCGAACCCGAGCTCGACCATCAGCTGGAAGAGCGGGCACGCCTGGAGCAGGTGTCCAAGGCGGAGGTAGTTCGACGCAGCCTGAAAGAGCAATTGAAGCCAGCCGTCCGACTCGAGGATGATCCTCTCTTCCAGATGTTTGGCACCGGCACCGGCGAAGGCCTCAAGCCGGGCGAAAACATTGACGAAATCGTTTACGGACGGAAAGCGGACCGGCATTGATCTTCGTCGACACTTCTTTCTTCTTCGCGGCGGTGGAACCCGGAGACAGGTCACATCAAGAAGCCATGGACCTGAGCAGGAAGATCTCAGGGGAACGACTGATAACGACGAATCTGGTCAGAGGCGAGACTTGGACCCTGATGCGCTACAGAAGCGGGTTTCAAACCGCGGTGCGTTTCCTCGACTCGCTCGAGGTGAGCGATTCGATCGCAATCGAACAGGTCCGCACCGAGCTGGAAACCGAATCACTGGGATGGCTCCGGCAGCACGACGAACGGGAATACTCATTCGTTGACGCGACCAGCTTCGCCTTCATGCGGAAGTACCGGATCTCGGAAGCCCTCGCCTTTGACGGGGACTTCACCTCGGCGGGGTTCGTCGAGCTGAGAGCCTAGGATCCCGAGGCAACCAATCCAAGGAGAACCATGGCCGATCACGGGCTGAGCAACCACCACAGCAAGACCCTCGACGAGATTTTCGATCATCAGAAGCATGCGATCGAATGGCGCAAGGTCGAATCCCTGCTGAAGGCGGTCGGAACGGTCACCGAAGAGCACAACGGCCACCTCAAGGTGACGGTCGGTCCCGAGACCGAGACCTTCCATGTGCCCCATGGCAAGGAGATCGACCGCCAGCGGCTGGTCGACCTGCGCCGGATGCTGACCGAGGCCGGTTACGGCCCGGATGGTGAAGCCGTCAAGGACGAGCGCGATCGTGACTACGGCGACAACCGCTGGGGCGACCCGGAAGACCAGGCCTGAAACATCCGGTGGCAGGCCGGTCGGTCCCCGGGCCGCCGGGTCAGTCAGGCAGGCTGACCCAGTCCCGCGAGAGCCGGCGGGTCATCGCTTCGGCCAGCCGGATCCCCGACTCGACCGTGTCGAAGTTCACGTTGGCGGCGACGTCATTTGGCCAGTGGTAGTTGGCCGGCTGTTTGTGCTCGGTGCATGAGCAGATCGATACCACCGGGTAGCCGGCGGCCAGGGCTTCGAGCCCGTCGGTCCCGTTTCTGATCCGCAGGTTGGGCATCAGTTCGATTCCTTCCTCCCGGGCCGTCCGATCGGCCAGAATCAGCGCTTCCTGCGGGTACTCGAACATCTTCAGGAATCCCTCTCCCCTGAGCACGTTGAGATGCGGCGAGCCGATTGTGTCCATGTTGATGAAGAAGGTTGAATCGACTGGCAGATCCGGAAAGTGACGTTTGCCGAAGGCCTTGATCCCTTCGCTGAAGGACTCCTCCGCTCCGAAAGAGACCAGGATCAGCCGAAGATTCTCTGGAGGGTCGGCCAGGAAGCGGCGGGCCAGCTCGAGCAGGGCGATCACCGCGGTTCCATTGTCGTTCGCGCCGGGAACCACCTTGCGCAGGCCGATGTCGGCCATCGCCGCGGTGGAACCGGCCGAAACGATGGCCCCGGCCGCTGCCAGGTGGCGGCTTCCGGTCAGACCGCCGAGGGCGCTCAGGATCGGGCCTCCGATCACCGGTGCCATGAGCATCGGAGAGGTATCCAGGTGCTGGAAGGCCCCGGTTTTCGAAACCAGTTTCGGGATGCCCGGATGGAAGACGAGACCCTGATTGGCAGCGTCGTGATGTGAGCTCAGGACCACTGTTCGCGTAGCCTGCGGATCGCCAAGCTCGCAGACGACGTTGAAGGTCTCCCGCTTGGGGAGAATTTTCCTCATGTACCTTGGCCGGGGAGGAAAGTCCGTGGCGATGACCCCCGCTCCCGCCGCCCCCAGGAGCGCCCCGGCCAGTCGCCTGCCGCGCCGCGCCGCGATGCCTCCCACGACGCCCAGGGTTGTGCCGATTCCGATCGGCCACCAGTAGGTGCCGTGGGCGCTCTCGGTTTCAATCCTCGCTTCGGCTCCGAGTGCGGCCAGTTCGGAAACCAGCCACTCGGCGGCCTGCCGCTCCCCCGCGGAGGCGGAGGGGCGGGCGATCGACTCCAGCTCGACGAGCTTCTCGTGAAGCCAGTCCTGATCCGCTTCGCCATGCGGAGCCGAGAGTCTGAGGGGAGTCGCATCGGACATGGAGGGGCAACATATCCGCTTGCCGGAGCCGCCCCCGTGACGCATGTCCATACGATGTGATCGTGTTCGGAGGCGGAAACTCGATAACTCTCTTCCGGGTGGCCGGAATCAGGATTGCGGTGGACTGGTCCTGGTTCCTCTTCCTGTTCATCGTGATCGTCTGGCTTTCCGGCTTCTACGGCGACATCCTCGACGACCACGGCAGTACCCAGGCCTACCTGCTCGCCCTGGCCAGCGCGGTCGGCTTCTTCGGGTCGATCCTGCTCCACGAAATGGGCCATGCCTTCGCGGCCCGCCGCAACGGAATCGGAATCCGAACCATCCGGCTCTGGCTTTTCGGCGGCGTGGCCGAGATGGACCAGGAGTCGCAGAGCCCGGGCACCGAATTCAAGGTGGCGATCGCCGGACCGGTGGTGACCCTGCTGATCGCGGTGATCCTCTGCGTGATCGGGATCCAGGCCGCCGGCACCGACAGCTTCCGTGATGCCCTCGAAATGCGGATCACGGCCGACACGACGGGGCCGATCACCATGGTTGCCTGGCTGGCCGCGGTGAACATCCTGGTGCTCGGTTTCAATCTGCTGCCGGCCTTCCCGATGGACGGCGGCAGAATCGTCCGGTCGATCGCCTGGAAGATCACCGGCAAGCGCAGCGCCGCAACCCGCTTCGCGGCCGGACTCGGCCGGATCTTCGGCTTCCTCTTCATCGCCCTGGGAATCGTCTGGGCTGTCAACGGCAATGTCTTCAGCGGGCTCTGGCTGGCGATGATCGGCTTCCTGGTGAACAGTTCGGCCCGGGCGGCCAGCCGCAGCACAGTCAGCGAAAAGCTGGAGGGGGTCACCGTGGCCGAGGTGATGGACACGGAACCCGTGGCGATCCCGGCCGAGATCGACTGTGCCCGTGCGCTCGAGGAGTACTTCCTCCGCTTCGGCTGGTCCTGGTTTCCGGTGATCGACCGCGACGGGGCGTTCATCGGCATGGCGGTTCGGGATCAGATCGAAGCGGTTCCCGAGGTCGAGCGCGATGCGACCCCGGTGATAACTCTGGTCGAGCGCGACCCCGGTTTTTCGGTCAGTTCGCGTGCCGGGCTGGACAGCCTGCTCGGCAATCCGCAGCTGCGGCGTTTCGGCGCCCTGATGGTCACCGACGAGCAGGGTCTCCTGACCGGGGTGGTCACTGTGGAGCAGCTGGGCCGGGCTCTCCAGGCCTGAACCGGACCGGGCCGCTTACCTCCGCGCCAGTCCATAGACTCGGCATCTGGCACTGGCTGTTGCGACATTCCTGATTGTCCTCGCCCTGATCGCGAGCGAAAGGGTTCACCGGACCAAGGTGGCCCTGCTCGGGGCGGCGATCGTGGTGCTCTTCGTCGGCCAGTACAGCGAGGAGCTGGCGATCGAATCGGTCGAGTTCGCGACCCTGGGGTTGCTGGCCGGGATGATGATCCTCGTTTACCTGACCAGCCAGAGCGGCATCTACGATTTCATAGCCGTCAAGGCAGGCCAGATCTCGCGGGGCAATCCCTTCGTGCTGGTGGTGATGATGGCCGCTACCGTCACGATCCTTGCCGGTTTTCTGGACAACCTGACGACGATCCTCCTGATCGTCCCGATCACCTTCCTCCTGGCCGACACCCTCGACATCGACCCGATGCCACTGATCCTGGTCGAGGTGGTCTCGGCAAACATCGGTGGCGCTGCGACCCTGATCGGCGACCCGCCGAACATCATGATCGGCAATGCGGCCGGACTGAGCTTCAATGACTTCCTGCTCAACACCATGCCCGCGGCGGTGTCGATCCTGGCGGTGATCACGGTGGCCCTCTATTTCGTCTTCCGCAAGCGAATACAGGTGGCGGAGGAAAACAGGAAGTACGTGATGGAACTCGATGCCCGGGCCTCGATCCGCGACATGGGAGAGCTGAAAAGAACCCTGCCGGTGCTGCTTGGCACCATCGTCCTTTTCTTCCTTCACCAGTACATCCATGTGGAGCCCGCCACCGTTGCCCTGACCGGCGCCGCGGTCTGCCTGGCGGTCACCCGGGTCCCGATCGAGGAGGCGCTGGAGAAGATCGAGTGGACGACCATGTTCTTCTTCATCGGTCTCTTCGTGATGGTCGGCGCACTCGAGACGACCGGCGCCATTGATCATGTGGCCGAAGCGATCACCGACGTCACCAACGGCAACCGCAACGCGGAGCTGGTCGGGATCGTCTGGACCTCATCGGTGGTCGGGGGGATCGTCGACAACATTCCGCTGACCGCGGCAATGATCCCCGTGGTCGACCAGATCCAGTCCACCGGTGGCCACTCCGGGGATTCCGCCCATTGGTGGGCGCTTTCGCTGGGTGCCTGCTTCGGCGGCAACCTGACTCTGATCTCCGCCGCCGCGAACGTGGCGGCGCTCGGACTCGCAGAGCGGGCCGGCCGGCCGATCGGCTTCTGGCAGTTCCTCAAGATCGGGTTCCCGGTGACCATCGCCTCCACGATCATGGCGACCGCCTACATCCTGCTGAGGTACGGCTAGATGTCCCTTGATTCGGCTAGTTTCTCCGAGGTGGTGTTTTGGCAGACCACATAGTCAGATCAGTCATCCGCGAGGTGACGCCGCTCAAAACGACCGACCCTGTGGGGTATGCCGCCCGGCTGGTGATCGAGGCAGGGTTGCCGGCGCTTCCGGTTGTGGATGAGCACGGAGACTACGCAGGGCTTTTCGGAGAACGCGAGTTTATGACCGCGGTGTTCCCCGGATACGTCGGCACTCTGATGAGCGCCCGGATGATCCGCCGTTCCCTGGACGAGACGATCGAACGCCGGATCGGCAGCCAGGAGGAGCCGGTCCGCGGCTACCTGACCACCGACCCGGTTTTGGTCGAGGACGATTACGCCGACACCCAGCTGGCGGAGACCTTTCTCCACCACCGGGTGATGGTGGTGCCGATCGCTACGGAGGGCCGGGTCCACGCCGTGGTCACCCGGAGCGAGTTCTTCCAGGCCCTTTACGACCGCATCGCCGACATCGCCGAAGACTTCGGCGACTGATTGGCCCGAACTCCGGATAACTGGCGGATCACGCCGGGAGATCCGGAAAGCAACGTGATCCTGCATGTGCCGCATGCGTCGAGGCGGATTCCCGAGGATGCGCGCTCACGAATCGTCCTTGACGATGCAGCGCTGGAAGCCGAACTCGACGCGATCACTGATGCCGATACCGACCGGCTCGCCCATGCTGCCGCTGAACTGGCCGGAACCCGACCCTGGATCTTCGAGAATGCCTATTCCCGTCTGCTGGTGGACCCCGAGCGGTTCACCGGACCCGAAGAGGAGATGCTAAAGGTCGGGATGGGTCCGGTCTACGTCGGGACGACGCAGCTGACGATGCTTCGCCCCGAGGATCCGGATGACGACGAGCGCCTGATCGAGAGCTACTACCGCCCCTACGCCAGGTCGATGCAGGACCTGGCGTCCGAGCGTCTCGACGCGACTGGCCGCGTCACGATCATCGACATCCATTCGTACCCGGTTGAATCGCTCCCCTACGAGCTGCACCCCGACGATGCCCGGCCTTCTCTCTGCGTCGGCACCGATTCCTTTCACACCCCGCTGCAGCTGATCGAAGCAGCCCGGTCCGCGTGGCCGGGTTCGACCGAACTCGATCAGCCGTTCCGGGGTTGCTACGTACCCCTGAGGTTTTTCAAATCCGACCGGAGGGTCCAAGCCTTCATGCTCGAGATCCGGCGCGACGAAATCGAATCATGGGTGTCCGGGAACGAAGATTCTGCCGGCCTCGCCGCCGCGATCGCCACGGTGATCGATGCCGGCTGGCAGCCGGACTAGAGCCAGTCGTTTTCGACCAGGAGCTCGGCCACCTGTACCGCGTTGGTGGCGGCGCCCTTGCGCAGATTGTCGCCGGCCAGCCAGAGGTTCAGGGTCTTCTCCTGACCGGGGTCGCGACGGATCCGGCCAACCAACGTTTCGTCGATGCCTGCCGCATCGAGGGCGGTCGGATACTGCCCGGCGGCCGGGTCGTCGACCACGATCACGTTTTCGGCCTCACCGAGGATCTCCCGGGCCCGGTCCGGACTCAGGTCCTCGCGGGTCTCGATGTTCAGTGACTCCGAATGGCCGGTAAAAACCGGCACCCGGGCACAGGTCGCGGAAATCTTCACCTCGTCACCGAGGCCGAGGATCTTGCGAGTCTCGGCCATCACCTTGCGTTCCTCGGTGGTGTAGTCATCGCCGTCCTTGAAGGTTTCGACCTGGGGGATCACGTTGAAGGCGATCTGATGGGGGTAGACCTTCGGGTCATCAATCTCTTCGCCGTTCAGGACCTGTCCGGCCTGCCCGGTCAGTTCGGCGATCGCCTTCTGCCCGGTACCCGACACGGCCTGGTAGCTGGACAAGACAAGGCGTTCAAGTCCGGCCTCCCGGTGGATCGGGGCCAGCACCAGCATCATCACCATGGTCGTGCAGTTGGGATTGGCGATGATTCCCTTGTGGTCTTTGGCAGCTTCGGGATTGACCTCGGCCACGACCAGCGGCACGTCCTCATGCATGCGCCAGTAGCTGGTGTTGTCGACGACTACCGCCCCGGCTTCGGAGAATTTAGGCGCCCACTCGGCGCTTACCGAACCACCGGCCGAGGAGATCAGGATGTCGATGCCCTGGATCGTCTCGTCGCCGGGAACCACGCATTCGAGCTCCCCGTCGCCGAAGGCCACCTTCTTGCCGGCCGAACGCTCGGAGGCGAAGGCGACCACTTCCGAGGCAGGGAAATTCCGCTCGTGGAGGATTTCGAGAATGGTCGAGCCGACCGCTCCGGTGGCGCCGAGGACGCCGACCCTGTAAACCGATTCACCCATGGTCAGGAAGGGGTTACCGAGCTGTGTTCGCCGGTCGGCGCTTCAGCCAGGATCTGGTCTTCGCCGAGATCGAAAGCATCGTGGAGCGAGCGCACTGCCTCCGGAACCTGGTCGGCCTGGATCACACACGAGATGCGGATCGCCGAGGTGGAGATCATCTCGATGTTGATCTCCTTCTCGCCGAGGACCTCAAATACCTTGGCGGCCACGCCCGGGTGGCTGCGCATGCCGGCGCCGACGATCGAGACCTTGCCGATCTGCTCGTCGGTGCGGACCTCTTGGCTGATCGCGCCGAGGCCCGCGATCGCGTCCTTGGCGATCTGGAGATCCCCGGTCTCGACCGTGAAGGAGAGATCGGCCAGGGCACCCTCGTGAACCGGCTCGTTCTGGATGATCACGTCCACGTTTACGTTCGCTTCGGCCAGGGCACTGAAGATGCGGCCGGCGATGCCCGGTTCGTCCTTCACTCCGATGACGGTGACCCGGGCCTCGTCGGTGGAGTGGGTGACGGCTGTGATGATCGGTCGTTCCATGGTCTCGCTTTCGGGAAGGACGAGGGTACCGGGCAGGTCCTCGAAACTGCTGCGGCAGTGGATCGGGATGTTGTAGTTGCGGGCGTATTCGACCGAACGGAGCTGGAGCACTCCGGCACCGGAGGCCGCCATGTCAAGCATCTCCTCGAAGGAGACGACCGGCAGCTTGCGGGCATCGGGGACGATCCGCGGGTCCGCGCTGAAGACTCCGGTCACGTCGGTGTAGATTTCGCAGACCGAGGCGCCGAGCGCGGCGGCAAGCGCAACCGCGGTGGTGTCCGAACCTCCCCGGCCGAGGGTGGTGACGTCGCGGCTGTCAGTAGAAACACCCTGGAAGCCGGCGACCAGCACGATCTTGTCTTCCTCGAGTCCCTCGCGGATACGGTCCGCCTTGACGTCGATGATCTTCGCCTTGGTATGTGAGGAATCGGTGACGATGCCGGCCTGGGATCCGGTCAGTGACACAGCCCGGTGACCCATGTCGTTTATGGCCATCGCCGCGAGAGCGCAGGAGATCCGCTCGCCCGTCGAGAGCAGCATGTCCATTTCGCGTGGATCGGGGCGATCCGAGATTTCATAAGCCGAAGCGACCAGCTCGTCGGTGGTCTTGCCGCGGGCGGAAAGGACGGCGACGACGCTGTTTCCGGCCTCCCGGGCAGCAACCATCCGGCCGGCGGCACGTTTGATCTGCTCGGGCCCGGCAACTGAGGTGCCGCCGAACTTCATTACGACGATGTCATCTCGCTCTGGCATCACCGTTGAGCATACGGACTGTCGGGATCCCGGCGGCCGACCACCGCGGCGCGTAAGGATCGCCAGTCGGGCAGAATCCTCCCCGCGCAGCAATGACCACCGGATTCGAACAGGACACAGCCGCCGAGCCGCTCGGCGAGGGCCGATACGCGATCAATCTGAGCGACCGCTGGTGGATCGGTCGCGGGCCCAACGGTGGCTATGTCGCGGCCCTGGTGTTACGCGCGATGACTGCCGAGGTTGACGCAGTGACCGCGAGCCCGGAATCGGAAGAGCCTCCCCGTCGACTCCCGGCCAGATCGCTGAACGTCCACTTCCTCCGGCCACCGACCACAGGGCCGGCCGAGATCGATGTAACAGTCGAGCATGCCGGGCATGTGACCGCCTTTCTCTCGGCCAGGCTGGTCCAGGACGGCGAAGTGAAAGCCAAGGCGATGGCTGTCTTTTCCGGCGAACGTGACGGACCCTCCTTCGACCGGTCGGAAATGCCGGAAGCCCCGGCCCCGGAGGAGCTCGAGGAAATGGACACCGAGCAGGCGCCGGTGGCAGTCTTCGGCCGATACCGGGCCAAGTTCATCAAGGGGATCCCGGGCGAGGCCGGGGAAAAGGCCGAAACCATGGGCTGGATCCGCCTTCGGGACGAGCAGCCCCTCGACCCGGTCCTCGCGGCCGCGGTACTGGACGTCTGGTATCCGGCCCCGTTCGTGGTCTTCAAGGACCTGCCCTTTGCGCCGACCCTCGAATACACGGTCCACTTTCCGAGGACGATTCCCGAGCCCGGCCCGCCGGACTGGAATCTGATCCGCCTCAACGCCGACGAAGGGGTCGAAGGCCACTTCACCGAGGACGCAGAACTCTGGAGCCGGGACGGCAAGCTGCTCGCCAAGGCCAGGCAGATGGCCCTGCTCCGCCACCGCCGCTGATCTCTGGCGTCGTCGACGGGCCCGGGTGAGCGTCGTCCGGGACACTCCAGGGCCAGCGCGGCTGAATGCCGCGCGTGCGTCCGTCCCGGCGATGCTCACCCGACCCCGCGGCGTAACCACCACGCGCGACCCTTCTTTAGTCAAGATTTATGACTAAGTTGGTCAAGTTACCCTAGAATAGCTCGAATGAGCGAGCACATCTGGTACACACATGCCCCTTCTCCCACCGCATTCGGCATTGCCCTGAGAAAGGGGTGGGTGCACGAGGAGATGGCCCGTTGCGGTGTTGAAGTGAGGGCCCTTGCCGCATCGCCGGACCCGGGGGTTCAGCGCCTGCGACGCGAACGCACGGCGCCCCGGTCCGTCCGCCAGGGCGGCAACGTCGCCCCGATGATCTCCCGCTCCCGTGGCAATGACGTCCGGCTTATCGGCCTCTCCCGCACTTCGAGCATCCACCCCGTGCTCGCTTTGCCGGATGCCGGCTACCGCACCGCGGCGGACCTGCTCGGCCGCCGGATCGCGATCCCGGTCAGGACAAACGCAAGCGTCGACATTCCCAACGCAACGGCACTGAGAACGGTCAGCAACCTGTTGGCCACCGCCGGGCTCACACTGAACGAAGTCGAACTGGTTGCCGTGCCGATCGAGGATTCCTACTTCGACCGGCGACCGAGACCGGGGGATCCGATCGCCGAGAGCCCTCCGGAAGGGGTGGCTTTCCAGGTCTCTTCCGCCCAGACCGAAGAGACGCGGGCCCTGCTTGCGGGCAAAGTCGACGCGGTTGCCTCCGAGGGCTCGACCGCGGCGATCCTCTCGGCAACTCTCGGACTGACTCAGGTCGAACCCGGGCTGGCGGTTTCCCGGGACCTGAACAACCGGTCGCTTCTGGCTGTGACGGTCAGCGGGGGCCTGCTCGATCGTGATCCCGGTCTGGTGATCGACATCCTGGTGCAGATCCTCGCCGCCGCCGAATGGTCGATCGACAATGAAGCGGAAGCCCGACGGCTGATCGCGCTGGACGCCGGCATTCACGAGGACCTGCTCGATTTCGCCTACAGCCCGAGGGTCAGCCGCCAGCTGGGTGTGGATCTGCGGATGGACAAGCTGGCCGATCTCCGGCAGCAACACGAATTCCTGCTGGAACGGGGGATCATCGAAAACCCCGTCGACCTCGAGGAATTCATCGAACCGGAACCCCTCAAGGTGGCGCTGGCCCGTCGTGGCGTAATGGTCTAGACGTTGCTACGACCGGCCATCGCCCGGCCCAGAGTGACCTCGTCGGCATGCTCGAGATCGGCACCGACCGGCAGGCCGGCGGCCAGGCGGGTGACCTGAGTCTGTTCCCGGATCAGATCGGCAATGTGAGAGGCTGTCGCCTCGCCGGTCGTGGTCGGGTTCGTCGCGAGAATCACTTCGAGGATTCCGCCACCCTCGACCCTTCGACGGAGTTCGGCGATCCGCAGATCCTCGGCATCGATGCCGTCGATCGGCGAGAGTGCTCCCCCGAGCACGTGGTAGAGGCCGCGGTACTCGTGGGTGCGTTCGATCGGAATCACGTCGGCCGGTTCCTCGACCACGCAGATCAGCGACACCTCGCGGGAGGGGTCTTCACAGATCCTGCAGCGGGGACCTTCGGCCAGGTTGAAGCAGACTTCGCAGAGTCCGACCTTCTCCTTCACTTCGACGATCGCTTCGGCGAGGCTTCGCGCGTCGGATTCGTCCGATCGGAGGATGTGAAAAGCGAGACGCTGGGCGGTGCGTCGACCGATCCCCGGCAGCTGCGAGAGCTCGGCGGTCAGGCGACTTAGCGGAGCAGGCCCTTCGCTCATCCACCGAGCCCGGGCATGCCGGGCATGTTCGGCATTTGCGGCATCTTCGATTCAGCCAATTGCTGGGCGGAGCGGATCGCCTCGTTGATTGCGGCCTGGACCATGTCGGCCAGCATTTCCGAATCCTCCGGATCAACGGCGTCGGGGTCGATCGCGACCTCCTGCACCACAAGATCGCCGCTGATCTTCACCTTGACCATGCCGCCGCCCGCGCTGGCCTCGACGATTTCGTCCTTGAGTGCCTCCTGGGCCTGCATCATCTCGTTCTGCATTTGCTGCGCCTGTTTGAGCAGCGCGTTCATGTCCATTCCACCGGGCATGCCGCCCATTCCCTTGCGTGCCATCAGATGACCTCCTCTGCGTTGAATTCCGATTTGACCCGGGCGATGAAATCTTCCTCGTCCATCACTTCGGACTCCGGTTCGACCTCCGTCCTGGCCGAGTCAAGCCCGGTGTAACCGATCTGCGGGGTTTCCCCCGTTACGGCCGTCACCGCCGCTGCAAGTTGCTGCCGGCATTCGGGACGCTCTGCGTTGCGGCGGTTGAAGGCCGAATCGGCCGGGAAGCCGACCGTAAGTTTTCCTTCCCCGAATTCAACCGGGACGGTTCCCTCGAAATACGAGGCGATCATGCCCGAGTCCGCACCTCCGACCGAATCGACCACGGCCGGCCAGACCTGCTCGAGTCGCGCCAGATCGAACGGCTGCCGCCCCGGAGGCTCCGGCGACGGTGCGGGGGCAGCATCCGTTGGGGATCCGCTCGGCCGAACTTCGCCGGGAGTTCCGATCGGACCCCCAACAGATACCGCCTCAGACGCTTGGTGTTCTTCTTTCCCATCCTCTGTGGCGGGGTCCGTGGGGGGTGCCCCCGGAACTCCCGGCGAAGTCCGGCCGGGGGCATCCCCCACGGAGCCCGCCTCTCCACCAGAATCGGGAATCGGAGGAGCTGGAGCGGGCCGGGTTCCCTGTTCGAGTCGTTCCAGGCGACGGGCTATTCCTTCGCTGGAGGGATCGAAGTCGGGCCGGGCGGCCTTGAGCAGGGCTACCTCGACCGCGAGGCGGGCTTCGTCTCCGTCGCGGATCAGGGCGAGCGCCGCGGCGAGTTCATCGATGGTGCGGATCAGGTTGGCCGGACCGGTCGCCTTGGCCTGGCGGGCAAGCCGGTCGGGGTCGGCGGCGGTGACCGCGAAGGCCTCGGGGATCTGGCCGGTGGTGCGGGTGACCAGCAGCACCCGGAGATGTCCGAGCAGGTCCCGTGCGAAACGGGACGGATCACGACCGGAGCGGGCAACTTCTTCGACCGCGGTGAGAACCCCGGCCGGATCGCCTTCGTTCACCTTGTCGACCACGCCGAAGAGCAGGTCCGCGTCGGCCGCTCCGAGCACCTCGAGCACATCGTCGAGGGCAACCTCGTTGCCGCTATAGGAGACCAGCTGATCGAGGGTGCCGAGCGCGTCGCGGAAGCTGCCGGAGGCGGAACGGCTGATCATCGAGATCGCCGGCGCATCGATCGAGATCTGTTCGGCAGCGGCGACCCGGGTCAGCACTTCGGTCAGCTGCTCGATCGAGGGACGCTGGAAGTCGAAACGCTGGCAGCGGTCGGCGATGGTCGGCATCACCTTGTGGGCCTCGGTCGTGGCGAGGATGAAGACCGTGTTCGGCGGTGGCTCCTCGAGGGTCTTGAGGAAGGCGTTCCAGGCCTCCTTGGTCAGCATGTGGGCCTCGTCGAGGATGTAGACCTTCCAGCGTCCGGCGGTCGGGGCAAAGGCGACCCGGTCACGGAGTTCGCGGATGTCATCGACCGAGCGGTTCGAGGCGGCATCCATCTCGATCACATCGACCGAATTTCCGGCGGCGATCGAGGTGCAGGACTCGCAGACCCCGCAGGGGGTCAGGGTCGGGCCGCCGTTCTCGCAGTTCAGCGAGGCCGCGAGGATCTTCGCCATCGAGGTCTTGCCGGTGCCCCTCGAACCGACGAAGAGGTAGGCGTGGTGAACCTTGTCCTGGGTGATCGCGTTGGACAGGGTCCTGACCACATGCTGCTGACCGACCACCTGGTCGAAAGACTGGGGACGGTGACGCCGGTAAAGGGAAGTCGATTCACTCATCAGGAGAGAAGGCCAGTGTAGCCGTCCCGCGCGACAGCCCAACGGGCGAACCGTGAGTCTGCTTCATGGGTCAGAATGGCCCGGATGACGTCGTCGAAAATGCTCCGGTCCTGGGGGCCGCCGCTCGCCTTCATCGCCGTCGTCACGGCGGTCCTTCTGGCGATCTTTCCGACCGGCTTCCCGAACTACGACACGATGTATTACCTGCTCTGGGGCAAGGAGATCGCCCAGGGCATGAGCCCGGACTACGGGGCGCCGATCGCCCCCACGCCGCATCCGCTCTACGACCTCGTGGGTGCGGTTTTCTCACCGCTGGGCGACGGTTCGATCACGGTCGCCGTGGTGCTCGCGTATGTGAGTCTGGGCCTGCTGGCATGGCTGATCTACCGGCTCGGCAAGGAATGGTTCGACCGCTGGATCGGCCTGCTCGCGGCATTCCTCGTAATGACTTCCGCCCCGGTCCTTTCGAACGGGCTGCGGGCGTACATCGATATCCCCTACATGGTGCTCTGCCTCGCGGCCCTGCTGATCGAGACGAGGAAACGAAAGGCCGGCTGGCCGGTACTCGTGCTGCTCACCCTTGCCGGTTTGCTCAGACCTGAAGCCTGGGTCTTCGCCGGCTTCTACTTCCTCTGGCTGGCCCTCAACTTTCACCTCGCACCTGCCGACGGCCCGGACGATTCAGCTCCGGAGCGCCGGGCCGGCATCAGCCTCGGTCGCCTGCGGATCCAGCTCCGCGAGTCCGGCATCGACCGGAACCTGATCCTGATGGCCTGCCTGACCGTGGCCGGACCCCTGATATGGATCATCTTCGATCTGATCACCACCTCGGATCCGCTCTATTCCTTGACCGGGACCCAGGAAACGGTCGAAACGCTCGAGCGTGACACCGGACCACTGGACGTAATCATCTACGGCCCGCGCCGACTCGGCGAAGTGATGCAGTGGCCGGGCATGGTCGGCGCCTTCTTCGGAGTGATCCTCACCCTCTGGACGATGCCGAAGCGGGCGGCAATCGGGGTCGTTTCTGCCGCGATGGCTCTGCTCGCCTTCGCCCTGATGGGAGCTTCCGGACTGGCGATCATCCCTCGCTACACGATGCTCGCCGCGGCGATCCTCTTCATTTTCACGGCGGCCGCGGTGCTGGGCTGGCGGATGCTCGAGCCCGGCCACCGGCTGCGCCGTATCTGGCAGGTTGCCGCCGCGGTCACCGTCGCGCTCTGGATCATCTGGCTGCCAAACCAGTACGACCTGCTCAGCACCGTTGATCAGGATCTGAGCGACCAGACTCTGGTCGAAGGTGACCTTCAGGACCTGGTCGACGAAGGGGCTTTCTTTAAGCCGGGCACCGAAGATGTTCGCTGTTTGCCGATTTCGGTTCCGAACCACCGCGCCGTGCCGCGGCTGGCCTTCTGGCTCGACATCAAGCCATCGCAGGTGGTTTCGACCGAGGCCGATGGCCTTCAGTCGGGCGGCCTCTTCCTGGCGCCAGCCCGCCCTTTCACGATCGAGCATTTCGTTCTCGACCCGGGTGACGACACGCGGATCTCCTCGAAGCCCCCGTCCGGGTCGGAGCTGATCGCCGGAAACCGCTCCTGGAAGCTCTATTCGGACTGTGAGCGGACCGGCTCCGTAAAGCCGGGCCCGACCCCATAGACCGGCATGTGGTGGCGAGCAGTCAAGATCGCGGCAATCGTCAGCGCGGTGCTTGTGACCCTTGCCTTTCTGACCCTCCTGATCGCCGTCACCAGGCCAGTGATTCTCTGGGGGGTCAACGGCGAACGACTGGCCAGCTCAGTCGGCCACGGAACCTGCGCCAAGGTGGCGGGCGGTGACTGGGACTGTCACACAAGCGCCGATCCGCCCACCCATTACAGGGTTGATGTCGACTGGATGGGCTGCTGGAAGGCAACCCTCACCGAGCCGGAGCCAAACCCCGGTATCCCCGGGCATCGAGATGGCTGTATCGACCTGGGCGACGTGATCACCTTCGACTGAGTGTCAGCCAACCTCGGTATGAGCGGTTGATTCGTCCCCGGTTGCCGGGGACTTCAGACCCGGGCGTGCTGCTCGGCCCAGGCGATGATTTCCTTCGATCCGGAGATCCACTCGCCGTCGTCGAGCTCGAGCGCCGGCACCCACTTGCTGCCAGTGCCATCCTCCACCCGCTTGCGACTCGGGGTCTGAAGCAATCGCGGCAGATAACCGGAACTGTGGGTCTTGATCACCTCCGGTTCATGGTCGGCCTGGACGAGTGCGTCGCAGGCGGCTTTGCAGGGATGCTCGTTCGATCCCGGCACATCAAAAGTTCCCCAGCAGACATAGAGCTTCATGCGGACAACCTATCCGGGCAAGTCTCCGGTGACCACATACCGGAGCACCGCGGCGACCTGTTCCGGGCTGCGGGCGGTGGCCCGGGCGGCGGCATCAACCTCCTTGAGGGCGTGGTCGAGTTCCTCGTCGTGCTGCGTGATCACCGGCTTGCCTAGCGCGGCGGCGTAACCGGCGTCGAAGGCAGCGTTCCACTGGCGGTATTTGTCGCCGAAGCGAACCACAACAACGTCGGCCTCCCGGATGAAGGTCTGGGTGCGGATCGAATTGACGCCGGCTCCCTTGTGGTCAGCCCAGAACTTCTTCTCTTCCTCGCCGAGCGTTCCGGTGCCGGCCGCATCCGAAGCCGGGTGATCGGTGACCGGTGCGGTGAAGCTGACCGGCAGACCTTCACAGGCCGCTTCGACCCGGTCCCTCCAGTCGGAGTGGATTTCACCTGCCAGGTAGACCTTCCATTGGCGATCGCTCATGGCTCTACGGTACTCGCAGTGGAAGGTTGAAAAATGGACCGTGCATCCGCCTTCGAGACGAAGTCATCGGGCGTGTCCGTCGAGTTTGGCTCGGGTTAGGCTCACCCGCGGCACCCGTAGTTTCCGCTTAAGGCTGCTTCCTTCCGGACCTGACCTGATTCACGGGCTTGCGTCGCGCGGGACCTGACCGTCAACGCCTCCCTCGGTGTACTGACCCCGATGGCCAGACCCTCAGAACGGCATTCGGCCTTGCTAAAGCGGATTGCAAGTGCAGGGCACCGCTGACTCCCCGCCTAGCACGGTCCGGTCCGGATCCTAGCGCGCCGGCGAAGCGATCAGCAGGCGGCCAAGGCTCCGGCGTAGAACCGGAGGTATTCGTCCCAGTGCGCATTCCAGTAATTCTCGTCGTGTCCACCGGGCCAGTGCAGGTGGACGGAAGGATTCAGGCTGGCAGTTTCAAGAGATTCGGCCAGCTGGGTGACCCCGGGAACGAAGGGGTCGCTCTTGCCGGCGTCCAGAAAAACCGCCTGGGAACCAAAGGCATCGGGATCGGCCTCGGCGGTGGCGAGTACATCATTGTCGTCGAAGTCCTCGGCGTCATCGAAGGCGCCCGGAGCTGACTCGCCGCCGCTCAAGAAGAGGGCCGGCGAGTGACCGCCGACGGCGCAGAACATTCCCGGGTTTTTCATCGCCAGGTCGAGCGCGCCGAAGCCGCCCATCGAGATTCCGCCGATTGCCACCCGGTCGGGATCGGTGCCGAACTTCTCGGCCATCTGCGGGATCACCTCGTCGGTAACGAAGCTGCCCCAGTCGCCGGTGTCGCGGTCATGCCAGTAGCTGGACTCGCCGCCGTCGGGGAAGACCACGATCGGAGCTCGGTCACCCTGGGCCGCCAGCGCCTCGAAGAACTCTTCGTCATCGGTGTAGCTGCCGTCATCGCCGCTGCGGCCGTGGAGGAAAACGAGCATCCCCCGGTCGCCGTCACCGGCCCCTTCCGGCACGACCACCGAGACCGGGCGCTCGCCCGGTACCGCCTTCGACTGAATCGAGGTTTCGGTCAACTTCGCCCCGTGGGTGTCGGTCTTCCAGAGCCGGCTGACGTTGAGGCCGGCCCAGACGAGTGCCGCCAGCGCCACCAGGAGTCCGACCGTAACTACCAATCTTCGTCGTCTCCGGGCCTTTCTCCTCGGTGCGGCTGACCGCCTCCTGTTTTCCGCTGTCGGCACGGACAGAAACTAGCCACTGGAGTGGACCGTCCCGCTGGAGTTTCCCAGGTCGCGCGGGTAGTGTTGATTCGTGAGGGTCGCGGCCATCCAACTCGAAGTTGAAATCGCCGATGTCTAGGCGAACCTTGCCACGTGTGACAGGTTGGTCGATGAAGCAGCTGCAGCAGGAGCCGAAGCGGTTGCGCTGCCGGAGTTCTTCACCACCGGTGCCTGCTTCGACGAGCGGCTCGCAGGAGCCGCTCTCGCCGAGGATGGCGCCGCTGCGGAATTCCTGTCAGACGCCGCCGCCCGGCACGACATCCTGCTTGGGGGTTCGTTCCTGTGCCGGGACACCGACGGTGAGGTTCGAAATGCCTACTTGCTCGCCGGCCCGGACGGATCGATTCTCGGCCGGCACGACAAGGACCTCCCGACCTGTTGGGAGAATGCCCTTTACATCGGCGGCAGTGTCGACGGAGTGATCGACGCCGACGGCCTCGGCGTGGGAGCCGCCGTTTGCTGGGAATTCATGCGCTCGGGGACGGCCCGGCGACTGCGTTCCCGCGTCGACCTTGTGATGGGGGGCTCGAATTGGTGGTCGATACCGGCGTGGCCGCCTGCAGCTGTGACGAGCCGCCTCGAAAACGCCAACATCGCCCTGGCGAAAACGGCACCTTCGGTGTTCGGCCGCTACGTCGGCGCCCCTGTCGCGCATGGCGCAATCGCCGGGAAGTTCGAATGTCCTTTGCCCGAACTACCGGCGATCACTTTCCGCGGCGAATTCAAGGGTGGATCTCTGATTGCCGACGCCGACGGAGAGATCCTCGACTTCCGGCCGTCCCGGGCAGGGTCCGGTTTCGCGATCGCTGAGGTAGAAGCCAAGTCTTCGGTTCCGGCTGAAGATGTTCCGGAGAAGTTCTGGTTGCACCCGCGCGGTGTGGCTTCAGTTTGCGCCTGGCACACACAAAGGGTGCTCGGTCGCCGATGGTACGCCCGTCACGTTCGGGGTCGCGCGCCGCTTGACCTTCGCTGGTCCGAAGCCAAAGCGGCATCGCATCCCCAGGTCGCTAGCGATCCCTGATCGAACTTGACTGGTCGGCGCGCCAGCAAGTTTGGTCCCAACTACAATGCCGTCTCCCGGGCGCGTAGCTCAGCGGGAGAGCGCTCGCTTCACACGCGAGAGGTCGCTGGTTCGAAACCAGCCGTGCCCATTCTCCGGCCGGTCGGTGCCGCTAACGGGAGGGTTTGGTCTTTCGGCCGTAGCGCAGGGCTGCGTCGTTGAACCGGTCCAGGCGGAGCGAGCCCCAGCCCGTGGCCATGTCGTAGCCCTTTTTCGCCTTGTAGAAGCCGACCGGCTGGTTGTTTGAAAGCGGCGGGTTGATCGCGGTGCCGACGTCATTGTCTCCGACGGTGACGTCCCTGAAGATCCTCTGGCGGGCCTTCGAATTGGCCATTTTGTAAATGAGCGGATTGGGAAGGCCGATGTTCGGCTGGCCCCTACGGGCCGCGGCCTGATTGGCGAGTGCGAAGCCCGCGGCCATCAGCGGGGTCGAGGCCGACGTGCCGCCCACGGTCATCCATCCGCCGCCCGGCTTGATCAGGTCGCATTCCGGGCTGGTGCAGTAGATGACGTAACCCGGACCGGGATCGGCCAAAGCACTGATGTCGGGAACCTTTCGCTGGCTGCTTCGATTCCCGGTCCGCTGCCACCACGGGGCGCCGTAAAGCATCGAGATTCCTCCCGAACCGCCGCCGACAACTTCCGGCGAGCCGTTCCAGACCCACTGTCCGGTCAGCTGGTTCCTTGAGTTCAGGGACATGTTGGTGCCACCGACTGCGGTCACCCAGGGTGAGGTGGAAGGGAACTGCGCCGACAGGATCGGGTACACCCCCGGAGCCTCGGGACTCGAGCTGCGGCATCCGCTGGAACCGGTGTCGCCGGTTGCCACGAAGATCGAGGTGCCGGTGCCGCTGGCCAGGGTGAACAGGGTGTTCAGCATCTGCACCAGGGATGGGGTTTCGATCGCGGAATTTTCACAGCCGGCGATCGAGATCGAGATGATGTCCGGGACGAACTTCGGCTTCGCCAGAGCGGCCGCCATCGTGAGAACCGGATTCAGGTTCTCGTAGACGTCAATCGACCTCAGCCCGGGTGCGGCAGCGGAAAGGACCTGGATGTCGAGCGTGGTTTCCGACCCGGACGGGAAGGGCTGCTTCATCTGGACCGGGATCGTCCTCATCGGCGGGAGCTTGTAGCCGAAACAATCGGCGAAGGTCGTTATATCGCCGGGGTGAAATCCGTCGATCTCGATGAAGGCGACCCGCTGGCCCTTTCCGGTCAGGCCCCTCTTGTGGAGGGCCTTGAGCCCGTAGGCGTTGATGTACTGATTCGGGGTGAACCCGGGGTTCCCGGGCACCCTCTCGGCGTTCACTCCGGCCGGGCATCCCTTGGGCGTACCGGTCCGTGTGGTGGCTGACTGGTTGACCGAAGGATTGGTGGCAGAAAGGTTCCCGGGTCTGGCCTGGGCTGTGAAGTCGGGTACGTCGGATGAGTAGGACGCAGACCGGACGATCCCCCGAAGTGCGGGCGGCACCGAGAGTCCGCTGCCCGAAGACGAAGAGTTGCTGCGGCCCGTTACCACCGCGAAGGCCCGCCTGATCGCCGCCGGGTCCCCGCTGACGGTTGCGAAAACTCCTGACGGATCAACCCTCGCGCTGAGCCCGTTTGACCTTGCCCAGCGGACGGTCGCCGCCCGCGCCTGCTTCGACGGGCCGAACCTCGAAACCATGCGCCTGACCGACGCGAACTGCCGGTACCGCTTCGATGCGGGATTTGAAACCGAGCTGACGAACTGTTTGAGGCCCTTCGAATAGCTCATCTGGAGCAGCACCTTGTTCGAGGGCGCCTGGGCCGCTGCCGGGCCCGTGCTTGCGGCACCGGCGGCCAGCATCAGGAAGACAGCAACCGTTCCCCGCAATCCGATTGACATGGTGCGGAGCGTACTGGAACTCCGGCTGGGCCATCCTTCATTCCGGACGAGGTGAATCGACCGTTCTCAGTTCAGCCCTGGAATTGCCATCAACGTCGCGGAACCCGACCGCTGAGAGCCCCTCCAGAACGACCCTGCGGGCCTGCTGGATCGCCATTTCGATCCGGTCCTCGCTCAGGAAGAAGCTGTCGTTCCTCAAGCCGAGCGCGACGGTGCCGTTCCAGGCCCCCCACAGGAACCGGCTGATCAACTCGGGATCGACCGAGCTGCGAATTTCCCCGGCGTCAATCGCCTGCCGGACCGTGGCTTCGAACTGCTCGACGATCACGGCGACCTTCGCGTCGATCCGCGCGCTCAGTTCCGGGTCGATCAGCGGCGTGCCTGTTTCGACTCCGTTGAAGGCGAGAAAGCGAAACGCACCCGGGTGCTCGATGTGGAACCTGAGGTAGGCATCACCGCAGGCAATCACCTGCTCCAGCGGCGACCAATCCGGGTTGTATGCCGCCTCAAGGTAGCTGGCGAAGAGCTCGACTGCCCGCTCTACAAGGGCCGAGTAAAGGCCGTCCTTGCTGCCGAAATGCGAGTAGATCGAGCCAATCGCCACGTCGGCATTCTCGGAGATGTCTTCCATCCTGGTCCCGCGGTAGCCGAGTTCTGTGAACGCATCCTCCGCCGCGTCAAGGATTGCCGAGCGAGTCTTGATCCGGCGCTTTTCGCCTCGGGACCGATTGCTATTTGCAACTAGGTTCATATTTGAACTATCTTACAAATCGGCTCGGATTCCGTGTAATGTCCAGGTCGAGGGCGAACCCGCGAGAGGAGGAGAAAATGGAAGAAGCAGATGTGGTTGTGGTCGGATCCCGGCTGGCCGGCTGTGCCGTGGCAGCGCCGGTCGCCCGCTCGGGCCGCAAGGTGATCGTTATCGACAAGATGACCTTTCCCTCCGACCAGCTTTCAACCCACCTGCTGACCACGACCGGCGTGTCCGAGCTCGCGAAGATGGGAGCCCTGCCGCGGGTACTCGCCACCAACCCGACCCGGGTCAACCAGGCAACCTTCGTCTGCGAAGGCATTCCCTGCTCCGAGCGTTTCAGGCCGGCCGACGACGGCACCGATTTCGGGATCTGCGTGCCACGCGACCTCCAGGACATCTGCCTCGTCGAGGCGACCAGGGAACAGGGGGCCGACATCCGGGAGGGTTGCGTCTTCGACGATCTGATCTGGACGAACGGTCGGGTCGCAGGGATCCGGTACCGGGACGAAAACGGAGAGACCCGCGAGGTCCACGCGACCCTTACGGTGGGCGCCGACGGGCGCCGGTCCAGCGTGGCCGCGAGGGTCGGTGCCTGGACGCCCTACCGGATGTCGAAGAACGGCCGGGGCCTCGTGTTCCGCTACATGGACGACCCGAAGCTAGGGACGAAAGACGCCGAGACCTTCATCGTCTGGCGGGAAAACAAGAGCATGGCCTTCGCCTTTCCTTCGGCTCCGGTCGGCAAGCTCCTGGTCCTGTTCATGGGACACCGCGACGAGGTCTCGGCAGCCCGCAAAGATCCCGAGGGCTACTGGCAGGCGAAGCTGGACCAGCATCCGGGGATGAAGGAGCGGGTGGCCGGGGTGGATTCCGACAGCCTCACAAAGGTTCGCTCGACCGGGGATACCCCCGCCTTCTTCCGGGCTTCATCCGGTCCCGGCTGGGCTCTGGCCGGCGACGCCGGACACTTCAAGGATCCGGTCACCGGGCAGGGGATGCGCGACGCGATGTGGGCCGGTCGCACCCTGGCCGAGTGGGTGATCCCGCAACTCGATGATCCGGCCTCGGTGGACAGGGCGACCCGGCAGTGGGAAGCCGACCGCGACCTGCACTGCCTGCCGGCCTACCACTTCGCGAACCAGGACACGAAGATCGAAAAGCAATCCGCGGTGCTTCAGGAGATCTTCCGGGATGCCGGCCGAACCGAAGATCCGGACCTGGGGGATCTCTTCACCCGTCACCGGACTCCCCAGGAAATCGTTCCCCTTCCGCGCATGGTTCGGGCCCTGACCCTGGCGCTGATCCGCGGCAAGGAGCCCAGGGGGAAAATCGTTTCCAGGTCAATCGGGGATCTCCGCACCGAGTTGGCAATCCGCCGGGAGATCCGGGCCGGCGATTTCAGGTCGACCCGTACCGTCGAAGGCTCCGACCATACCGGGGTCAAATGGCCCGCCCCGCCCAAGGCACCGCCATCTGAGTCCGGGATGCCGCCTGTGCCCGGAGCGAAGAAGGGACGCTCGGAAGCAGACTCGATGGAGGTTTCACCCTGACCCGGATCGCCGTCATCCAGCCAGCCCTTGCCCTCGGCGAAGTCGAAGCCAATCTCGCCCGCGTCGAGGATCTGATCCGCGACGCCCACCGGGAACACAGCCCGGAGGTGATCCTCGTCCCGGAGGGCTGTTCCTCACCCAACGTCTTCGCCAAGGTTCTCCTCGGATCCGCGCGACCGATCGACGGCCAGCCATTCCAGATGCTCACCCGCCTCGCCCGCGAGCTCGGCAGCATGATCGGCGGCGGCTTTATCGCGGCCCGCGGCAAGGACACGTTCGGCACCTATCTGCTGGCCGAACCCGATGGTTCGGTCCACCTCCACGACAAGGACATACCCACCGCCTGGGAAAACAATTACTACCGGCGCGGAGACGATGAAGGAGTGGTCCGGTCCGACTTTCTCGGATGCGATGTGGGCCTGATGTCAGGCTGGGAATGGGCCCGCAGCGGTACCTCCCGCCGGGTCAGGCAGGCAGGCGTGCGGCTCGTGCTCGGGGGAATGTGCTGGCCGTCGATGCCGACCAACTGGCCGGGTCCGCTGAAGATGCTGACCTCCCGGGAACATCGAATATGGAAAGACCAGGCGAAGGCCCTGCCGGGGCAGGTCGCGCGGATTACCGGAGTGCCGGTCGCGATTGCCTCGCATGTCGGTCCGATCACCGGGGAAACGCCGCTGGTCCCCGGGCTGAGCTGGCCGACGACCATGATCGGCGAGTCGCAGATCTGCGACCGCGACGGGACTGTGCTTGCCCGGCTTTCGGAAGAGGACGGCGAGGGGCATGTCGCGGCCGAAATCCGGATCGCCGAGCCGGCCCCGGCCGAAAGCGTTCCGGACAGATACTGGATTCCCCGCATGACCGCGATCACCCACGTCGCCTGGCACGCGATGAACGCGCACGGCTCGCTCAGCTACCGGGCCCGACATGCCCGCCACGGATTCCCCTGGCAGGACTGGCCCTCCGGCGACCTTCCCGACGAGATCCCGGCCTCTGACCCTGCCGCGGGCCCGGTCGCTTCCTCGTAGTCGGCGGACGACCTTCCAGGAAATAGTCACCGTCACTCTCGCTGCCGGTCATACTCGGGGCATGGAGGCGTTGGACGAGGTCGACTTCATCCGGATGCTCGAGAGCCATCAGGCCAGAGCATTCTCCCGGGTCATGCGCAGCCTGCCGCATGGCCCGCGCTGTGCCGTCTGCCGGGCTCCATTCCAAGGGTTCGGGGGAAAGCTCATGGGAGCAGCCGGATTCGCCCCTTCGCGCAAGAACCCGAACCTCTGCAGCCGGTGCTTCGAGATGGCGCCGATGGGCGGTCAGGAAATGGAGGTCGGGATCCTCTTCGCCGACATTCGCGGCTTCACCTCGATGTCCGAAGGCCGGAAACCCGACCAGGTGGCAGGACTCCTCAACCGCTTCTACGCCGAAGCTGTAGAGGTTCTTTGCCGGCACGCAATCGTCGACAAGCTGGTCGGTGACGAGGTGATGGCCCTGTACCTGCCGGACTGTTCGACGGGGAGCCGGCCAGCAACATGGTCGGGGATGCCAGGGACTTCCTCGCCGCCGCTGGCTACGGCGACGAAGAACCATGGGTCGAGATCGGTGTCGGGCTCGACTTCGGCGCTGCTTTCGTGGGCAACGTCGGGGCGGGAGATGTAAAGGACTTCACCGCGATAGGCGATGTCGTCAACACCGCGGCAAGGCTACAGTCGGCAGCCGGATCGGGTGAAATCGTGATCTCGTCCCGGGTCGCGGAACGTGCCGAAACGTCGGTTTCCGAAGCGGCTCCCCGGGAACTCTCGCTCAAAGGCAAGAGCCTGCCAGAACAGACAATGGTCCTTTCCAGAGATCGGAGACCCCATGAGTGATTCACCCACCACGGTCAACAACCTTGGCGTCGCGATGTTCACCGTTTCAAGCCAGGACGACGCGGTTGACTTCTACACGGACAAGCTCGGTTACGAGGTTCGCAGCGACGTCAGCTTCGGCGAGAACGGAGATATGCGCTGGGTCGAGGTCGCCCCGCCAGGTTCCACCGCCCGGCTGGCCCTGAACGAGCCGATGCAAGGCGAACCCGGCGGAGGCATGATCGGAGTGGAAACCAGGGATGTGCCGGGCGAGCACGCCCGCCTTTCCGCCGCCGGCGTCGACGTGGACCCCGAACCGATGCGGACCCCGGGCGCGCCGCTGATGTTCATGCTTCGTGACCCCGACGGAAACACCGTGGTCGTGGTCGAGTCACCGGACGTGCGGGACTGAGGTCCGGCAGCTTCGTGTTCTTCGTCGGCAAACGCGTTGTGGTGGCCGGTTCGATCGATGTTGCTCCGGAAAGGGGCAACTTCATGCTGGCCGGCTTTCGATGAGAACTTGCACGGAATATTCCGTTCAATAGCAGGGATTTTCCGGACTGATTGGAAGGGGCGTTCTACTCTGCTCGCGCGATGGATGGTGTGAGCGAAGACTTCAGCGGGCTACCCGAATACAAAAGTCGGTCCGAACGGAATGCCGAACGGGTGGAGCGCCGGTTCGGGCAGCGCCAGAACAACCCCTACCGCGGTCATCGGACCCGGATCATGCTGACAGGCGGTTTCGTGGTTGCGATCATTCTGGTTGCGATCTCGCTGATTGTGGCTTTCGCTCCCGCCCCGCTCCTCGGCATCAACTACAGCTCGATCGCCAAGTCAGTCGGGGCCGAATCGGCCCACGGCTGCAAACCGGGAGGCAGCGGCTGGGTCTGCAACAAGGAAGTAAACGGAGCGACTGCCCGCTACGAGATCAAGGTCGACTGGGTCGGCTGCTGGGACGGTCGCCTGATCGGCAAGTCCGCAGTCGGCACCGGCGCGCAGCCGAAGATCTCCGGTTGCGTCTCGCTGCTGGATCACCTTACGGCCGACTGAGACTACGGTCGCGGCTACGGCTGCGGGCTGAACCCGGAAGCTTCAGCCCGCTCGAGTGCAGCGGGCGGAACGGCCATGTCGGCGTAGGCCGCACTCTTGTCGAGCTGGATCGGAGTCAGCCGGACCGGACTGATGTAACCGGTGACCCGGTCCATCGGCACGGTCACCCTTGATACCCGATTTCCGATGTTGCCCTCGATCGAACCGACCGCCTGCCCGCTGGTGCGGTCGATCTTCTCGACGATTCCGATGTGGCTGGTCCCATATGCGACCAGGTATCCGGGCTTCGCGCGGTAGGAGAAATACGCGTTCTTCGTAGCCCAATTGGTCAGGTCTTTCACCTGGACCCCGACCCGGGTTCCGTCGTAGGAGCGCCAGAGGATGCTGGTCCCCAGATAGGCCTTGAACCCGGCGTGGTTCCAGATCCAGGTCGAAAATGCTGCGCACCACTGGTTGGCGATGCTGTACGGGGCGATCTTCCCCTTGCCGTCTCGGTAGCGGGGAATGTTGTTGCCACGTCGCTCGACCACGTTGCGCGACAGCTCCTGCCGTGCGAGGGTGAGGATCTTCCCGATCTTCGGGCTGGTGGTCGGTCCCGGAAGCGTGATCCCGCCACCGGTCCGCTCGGTGGCATGTGTGCCCGACGGGACGACGAGAAAAGCGGCGACCAGAAACGCGGCCAGCCCGAGATGGCGGCGAGAAACAAACATCAGCCCCGTAGGATCTCAAACTCGCTTAAACGCAGGTGCGTGAGCCCTCGGGTGGGAGCTTCCATGCAGGGCTCAGGGAGCCAGGCGCGTGATGTTCCAGTTCTCTCCTGCAGCTTCCCGGATGTAACGAAACCGGTCATGCAGACGGGCGCCCCTGCCCTGCCAGAACTCGATCTGCTCGGGAATCACAAGGAAGCCGCCCCAGTGCTCGGGCCGCGGAACTTCTCCTTCGTCGCCGAACCTTGCTGCAGCCTCGTCAGCCAGCTTCTCCAGTTCTTCCCTTTCATCCGGGATCGGCCGGCTCTGCGGAGAAGCCCAGGCGCCGATCTGGCTGGCCCGGTCGCGGGTCGCGAAGTATCGGTCAGATGCCGCGGCATCCAGCCGCCTGACCTTCCCGCGAACCCTGACCTGACGGTCCAGCGGCGCCCAGAAAAAGACCAGCGCAGCAGAGCCGGATCCGTCCAGCTGACCGGCCTTCACTCCCTCGTAGTTGGTGAAGAAACGGAAGCCGTCTTCGCCGACCCCTTTGAGCAGAACCATGCGGGCGTCGGGCCCGCCCTCCCCGTCGACCGTGGCGAGGGTCATCGCTTCCGGAAGCGGCATTGCTGCCCCCGCAGCTTCGAACCAGGTCTGGAACTGCCTGATCGGATCGGGGTCGAGATCGCAACGTGAAAGCGGGGATCGCTCGGGAGAAGGAAAGGCCACGACGCAAGCCTAGACGGAAGACCCAGCCGTCAGCTCAGTTCAGGGTCGGGTCATCCGGCATCGTGGCCAGCAAGGCATAGTCACCACCGGGCCGCCGGACAACATCCGCCCAGAGGTCGCCCTCGGAGAAGACGTCGTCAGGATCGAAATCGGAAATGATCCAGGAATCCCGTTCAACCTCCCCTTCGAGCTGGCCCGGACCCCAGCCTGCGTGACCGACGAAAACCCGGGCCCGCGAGAATTCTGCGTCACCATCAGGGTCAACCACCCCGATGCTGCCCTCGACAACCCCGGCCGACTGGCCGGGATCATTGAAGTCCCCGAGGACGACGATCGAATCGGGTCCGACCGGCCCCCCGACCCAAAGCGGCGCTCCCTGCTCGACCAGCGGCCCGAGATCGGGCACCAGTTCGGCAACCTCGGTGTCGGCCCGGCGGTTCAGGACCACGCCGAAAGCTCCCTGTTCAGTGTGCTCGACGACCAGGACAACCGTGCGCCGGAAGAAATCGAAAAGGCTCGGTGCGGCAACCAGCAAACGTCCCTTGAGCGACTCCATGTCCCGACTATAAGACCCGGCTCGGCGTCTCGCGAACGACCGCTTGCCGCCCCACCGCCGCGCAAAGCGGGAAATCGCCCGATCCTGTAGGCTCATTCGCCGCACTATGGGCAGATACACAGGACCAAAAGAAAAGCTTTCGCGCCGTGAAGGTGTAGATCTCGGACTCAAGGGTGAACGCGCCCTTGGCGGCAAGAGCGCCATGGAGCGCCGCCCCTACCCGCCCGGCCAGCACGGCCGCGGTCGGCGCCGTGCTTCCGAGTTCTCGGTCCGGATGCGTGCCAAGCAGCGCGCCAAGGCCATGTACGGCCTCCGCGAGAAGCAGTTCGCCAAGCTTTTTGACAAGGCCAACCGTGAAGAAGGAATGGCCGGCGAGAACCTGATGCGCCACCTCGAGTCCCGTCTCGACAATGTCGTGTACCGGCTCGGCCTCGCTTCGACCCGCGCCCAGGCACGCCAGTTCGTTGTCCACCAGCACATCCAGGTCAACGGCAAGCGCCTCGACCGCCCCTCATACGAGGTTTCGGCCGGCGACGAGATCGCCGTCAAGCCCGGTGCCGCGATCGAGGCGATGGCCCGCCAGTCAACCGATTCCGCCGGTCCCACCCCGGCCTGGCTGCTGGCCGACCACGACGGCCTCAAGGGCACGGTCAACCGTCTGCCCGACCGCAACGACATCGCCGCTCCGATCGAAGAGCGTCTGATCGTCGAGCATTACTCCCGCTAGACCCGGCGCTCGCCCGACCTGGCAGAGGCAGACCCCGAGGGCCCCGCGAAAACGGGGTCGTAACGCCGTGGGGCCCTTGCTTGCGCCGTGGCTCGGTGGTCACGCCCCCGCACTCGGTGCTTACGCTGCGAGGCCCGGTGCTTGCGCCGTGGGGGTTGGCATGCATCCCCGGGGCCCTTGGACTCGCTGCGCTCGTCCGCGGGGAGTTCCCCGGGGACGCATGACCAACCCCCACGGCTACACCAACCCTGCTCCGCAACGCCGCTACGCAACCCCGGATCCGCGAAACCGGATCCGGCACCGTCGCTCCGCCAGCCCCGAGCGAACCGGTCCCGACGGCACTGTCGCGGCACCCCCAGCCCTGGGCGGACCGACCCCGGCGCTCCAAGGCAGATTCCCGCGACTCCACTAACCCTTCAGCGGGTCGTGCACAGGGGCCTCCAGCCGTGCGCTGCCAAGGAGGAAAGCGAAGGCGGTAAAGGGGGCGTACTGGAAGTACGTTCCCGAACCGTCTAGCGACCGACGAAGGCAGCGCGCGACTGGTGGGCCCTGGGCGCGATGCCCGGGGGCTTTACTCGCCGCCGGTCAGCTGGCCCTTGGCCAGATCCAGCGCCACGGTTAGGAGCCCGACCACCGAGAGGGGGTCGGATGAGTCCGATACGAGCTGGACGTGCATGGTCTGCTCGTCGATTCCGGCGTCCTCGCTGAGAACGGCCGAGATGACCAACTGGTCAAGTCTTGCGCCGGGGGTGTCGCGCTCGACCTGCTCCATCAGCTCCTGGGCCAGTGCCCCTATTCTTGCCGACGGTGACTGCTCCGGTTCATGGCTCATGCAGCCACCCTACCGGCCGCACCCGATCGGACCCGATGTGGCGAAGCTCTGAAAGACTGGCCCAGTGAATCGCCCCCGCGCCGCCCTTCTCGCGGCGATCACCGGGCTTGCCCTGCTGGCCCTGACTTTTCCCGCCGCAAGCGCAGCGGACGATGCCGCGAGCCGGGATCAGAATACGGCGATCCTGGTCCTGATCCCGCAGGACAAGGAGACTCCACCCTCCTACAGCGAGGAAATCGCGGATGGATTCGCCGCGATCCCGGAGCTTTCGGTCGGCCTCACCTCAGCCACCCAGGGTTCCTACCGTCGCGAGCAGGCCCTGCTTGACATAAGCCAGGGGACCAGGGTTTCGCGATCCACCTACGACCCTTCCGAGGTGCCGCCGATCGGGCTGGCCCGAATGGTCGGCGGGGGCGGTGTCGTGGAGGGGTGGGATGCGATCCTGGACCGGGCGGCGACCGCGCCGCAGACGATCGAACCCGGTCTGCTGGCCAGCTCGATACCCGGGGGGGCCGCCTATGTGGGTGATGCCACCAAGCTGCAGGAAACGGTGATTCCGGCGACCAATCGTCTGGGCTATGTCTCTTCGCTGGCGCTCGCCGACACCTCCGACACGGCCCGTCGTGCGATTAGCCAGTCGCGCCGGTACCTGCTGGTCGTGGTCGCCACCTCCCCCGGCCGGAACGGTCTCCGGGAATTGCGCCAGATTCTTCAGATGCGGCGACCCGGACAACTGGTGATTGCCACCCAGACTCCGCCCCTCGCGCCGATCCTTCCCCTCTTGCCGATCGCCGCGGCCGGGCTGGGCGAGAATGCCGGCGACGCGGTCGACAAGGCAGGGACGGGGCTCCGCTCCGACACGACCAACCTGCCTGACCTGGTCGCCGGGATCGATATCGCACCGACCATCCTCGACCATCTAGGCCTGACCATCCCCGACGAGATGACCGGCAAGCCTTTCCGGGCAGAGGGCGACCGTGATCCCGGATCGCTGACCCCGTTCCGGGATCGCCTCGATGTTCTCGGACCCAGGCGGAACGCCGCCCTGGCTTTCGTCTTCGTCGGCTGGCTGCTCGTGTACCTGGCGGCCGGGGCATTCTTCGGTCGCGAGAGGGCCGGCAGGCCGGTACTGCGAACCGGGGGCCTTGCGATCCTCTGGATACCGACCGTGATCCTGGTTCCGGCCGCGCTCGGCAATCCGTCAGCGGGAATCGAATACGGCCTGATCGCCGGCCTGGCGCTCTTGCTCGGGTTCCTTTCGGATCGTTTTCTGGACTGGCCCCGGGCAACGCTGGTGCCGGCGGTTTTCGGCCTGACCGCGATCACGATCGATCTCGCCCTCGGATCCCACCTGATTACCCGGTCGATTCTCGGTCCCAATCCCGGATATGGCTCTCGTTTTTACGGGATCGGAAACGAGCTGAAGCCGGCCCTCACCGTGCTGCTCCTGGCCGGCCTGGCCGCGATCCTTACCAACCGGCCGAAGTCGGGCAAGAACGCGGCCATCGTGATCTGCTGCGGGATAGGCCTCGGGATCGTGCTGGGCTCCGGTCGCCTGGGCGCCGGGGTCGGGGCGGCGATTATCGTGGCGTCCGCCACCGCAGTGGCCGCCCTGATGATGCTTCCCGGCCGGATGACCTGGCGTCGCGGCGCGATCCTGGTCGCCGCGCCGGTTATCGGACTTGCCTTGCTCGCCATCCTCGACCTTGCCACGGCCGGTGGCCAGGGCCACTACAGCTCGGTGCTCTCGGGCGGCGAGTCGAGCTTCATCGATGACGTTCGGCGCCGCACCACGCTGGCCTGGCAACAGCTCTGGAACGACAACATGCCGGTGATCACGCTCACCTGCCTGCTCGCCGCAGCCTTCACGATCCGCAATCGGGAAATGTTCAGACCATGGGCCGGTCCGATCTGGCCGGCGGCGCTAACCGGTGGGCTGGCCGGCGGGCTGATCGGCTCTTTCACCGAGGATTCGGGGCCGCTGCTGATCGTCGTCGCCACCATCACCCTGGTCGGGGTCTGTTCGTATCTGCTTGGACGCCCGGAGGACTCGCGGATACGATCAAATCAATCCCCCCAGAGACAGGAGTAAACGTGGCTGTTACAGGTACCGACTTCGTCACCATTCCGATCCAGGACTTCGAAGCTTCCAAGGCTTTTTACCGGGACACCCTCGGCCTCGAGGAAGGCAAGCAGTGGGGCGAGCTTCCGGCCCAGGAATACGAGACCGGCAACCTCACCATCGCGATCATGGATCCGACCGCCTTCGGGCAGGAGTTCCGGCCGGCCGGGGGCAGCAGCGTGGTGCTTCAGGTGGATGATTTCGAGGCCGCCAAAGCCGAGCTGGAAGGCAAGGGGGTCCAGTTCGTCACCGACACTATCGACAGCGGAATCTGTCACCAGGCCTATTTCGCCGATCCCGACGGCAACATCCTCGGAATCCACAACCGCTACGCCGACTGAGCGAAGAGTATCCGGGCGAAAGGCCCGGTCAGAGCCAAAGGCGCTAGCCTGAAGGGCCACCCCGGAGGGGTGCGAGAGTGGTTGAATCGGGCAGTCTCGAAAACTGTTGTGCGTTTCGGCGTACCGTGGGTTCGAATCCCACCCCCTCCGTTGTTTTTCCCGGGCTCGGAAGCCTTCGAACGCCCTCCCTTGGGTAGGATCACCGTTCCCGGAGAGGTGTCCGAGCGGCTTAAGGAGCGCGATTGGAAATCGCGTGGGCGGGATCTCTCGCCTCGTGGGTTCGAATCCCACCCTCTCCGTATCTCTTCAGCCCCGGCGGGCGGCGAAGAAGTCCCTGAGCAGGTCACCGCACTCTTTCGCCAGCAGACCTGACTGGACTTGGGGGCGGTGGTTCAGGGCCGGGTCGTCGAGGATGTTCATCACCGATCCCGCCGCGCCGGCCTTGGGATCCTCGGCGCCGAAAACGACCCTGGGAATTCGGGCCAGGACGATCGCCCCCGCACACATTGCGCAGGGCTCAAGCGTCACGTAAAGGGTCGTTTCCGGCAACCGCCAGCCACCGAGAGCATTGGCCGCTTCGCGAATCGCGATCAGCTCCGCATGGGCGGTCGGATCCCGATCGATTTCCCGCCGGTTTCCGGCCATCGCCAGGGCCGTCCCCTGCCGGGCGATTACCGCGCCGATCGGGACATCACCATGTTCCCGGGCCTCGCGGGCGGCGCCCAGGGCGAGCATCATCATCTCCGCGTCACCGGGTAACGGCTCGAACCCGTTGCTTGCCTGTTCGGAAATCACCGAATCAGGGTAAGTCATGGGGCAGGGCGAGGGAACGCATTTCCGGACTTTACGAGCAACCCGGGCGGTTCTGGGGTGTTCTTTATGTACCGGCTTCCCCCGCCGCCATCCCTTGAATCGATCAGCCCACCTCAGCCTCGCGCTTTTCAGCGCCCTGCTGGCCGTCACCTGCGCGGTCGTTTTCGCCGTGCCCGCGTCGGCACCGGCCGACGAAAACGCTCCTGCGGACCCGGTGGCCGGTCAGCCGACCACCGTCCTCGATGACGGTTCTACCGCGGTCGCCGGAGAGGTGCTGGTCGGATACGACGGCTCAAGCGCTCCCCAGACGGTTCCGATTCCCGATTCGGCCGACCCGGACGCCGTGGCAGGGAAGATCGAGGATTCGGCCGGGGTGCGCTATGCGATCCCGAATTACGTCGCCAGTGCTTCCGGGTGGTTGCCGAACGACAACGGCAAGAACCCCCGCAAGAAAGGCAAGTGGGGCGGCTGGAGAAGCAAGCAGTGGAACTTCCTTCCCTGCCTGAGCTACTGCCACAGTTCCCTTCCCTCCGACCGGCCACAGTCCCGTGGCGGGATCAACGTGGTCAGGGCCTGGCAGAACATGCGGCAGGCGGGCAGGGCCGGGGCCGCCGGCGTGAAGATCGCCGTGATCGATAGCGGCATCGCCTACCGCAAGTACGGTCGCCGCTTTCACCGCGCCCCGGACGTTGCTGCCGGGCGCTTCCTGCCCGGATATGACTTCGTCGATCACGACCGGATTCCGCTCGACCTGTTTGGACATGGAACCCACGTTTCGATGACGATCGGGGAACAGACGGACAACCACCGCGGACTTACCGGCATTGCCTACCGGTCGAAGCTGATGCCGGTTCGGGTGCTCGATGCCAACGGTGACGGCGACACCGCCGACATCGTCGACGGGATCAACTGGGCGACAAATCACGGAGCGAGGGTGATGGTGATGTCGCTGAACTTCACCTGTGGACTCGAAGTCCCGCCTCTCGAAGAGGCGCTGAAGCGGGCCTGGCGCAAGGGAGTTGTCATGGTCGGATCCTCCGGCAACATCGGGGCCGAGACCTGCCCCTCGCTCCCGGCCACCTCTCCCGAAGTCATCTCGGTCGGGGGAACCACCGAATCCGGATGCGTTGCGAGCTACTCGTTCCAGAGCCCGGCGATCGACATCGCCGCCCCCGGTGGCGGGCAGGACCGTGCCAGCTGCCCCTGGGAGTCCCGCAACCGGCCCATCCTCCAGCTGGCGATGGTCGCCAACGACCCGAGCTGGTTCGCGATCGAGCCGCGCTGGGTTGGTACCTCGATGGCGGCTGCCCATGTCGCCGGCGGGGCGGCGGCGGTGATCGCTTCCGGCGTGCTGGGCAAGGAAGCCGGCCCGGCAAAGGTCGCCGAAAGACTGGAGCAAACCGCCAGGCTGCCTGCCTACGCGGAAGGTGATTCATCCTCCGGATTCGGGGCCGGGATCGTCGACCTGGGCCGGGCCACCAACCCGGACGTCAGAACGGACTAGCTTCAGTCAACCGGCGGCCGCAGCTGAAGCTCAGGTGGTGCGGGCGATGTAAACGCTGCATGGAGCGTGATGGGAAACCTTGTTCGGCACCGAACCGAGCAGGAAACGCCTGGCCCCGGTCATGCCCTTGTTTCCGACCACGATCAGGTCTGCATCCACTTCTTCGGCGACCTTGAGGATCGCATCGGCCGGGTCCCCGTCCATCGGGTGGCGGCCGACCTCGACCCCGTGATCGGCAGCGATCGCCGCGGCACCGTCGAGCGCAAAGTTCACGTCCTCACGCGGGCCGAATTCGTGGGCTACGTCTGCCGGAGCCGCGCCCGACTCCTTCTGAGAACGGCTGGCGACGGGCTCATAGGCGCTGACCACGTCCAGCGAAGCACCCGACATCTGGGCCAGAGAAGCGGCCTGCCGGATCGCCTCCCGGGCCGATTCCGAACCATCCGTACCGACAACTATGCGCTTGAACAGGGACATTGGCCTCCGATCGTCGTCTGCGGTTACCGGCATCCTACCCCGGTCGCCGCCCCTATCTGGGAAACTCCTGTTTCGGCAAACCCTGGAAATCAGGCCCGAAGATCTCGGTTGGCGTCGAAAGCAGCTGGATCGTGCCGATCGTGACCGAGGCGACCAGGAACAGGCAGATCACGATCATCAGGATTCTCCAGTTGGCCGGCATGCGACGCAGGGTACGAGAATGAGACTGAAGATGACATCGGGAGCCAGCACATGAACTCGAAACGATCCGTACCAAAGGGACTCGAACCGGTCGCGGACGGGGTCTGGCTGCTGGCTGGAGACATCAAGAAGGCGATGAACATCTATTTCATCGAGGGGCCGGACGGGGAGATCGTGCAGTTCGACTCCGCGACCAGTTCGATGACCAAACGAAACCGGAGGGTGATCGAAGAGTTCGGTGGCATCGACCGGGTCGTACTCGGCCACGCCCATGCCGACCACCGCGGCACCGCGCCCGGGCTGGGGGTTCCGGTCTATTGCCACCCGGACGAAGTTGCCGACGCGAAGTCCCCGGCCTCGATCGCCCCCTACATGAACCTGAGAGAGCTCGAGTTCGCCCCGGTTCGCTGGATCTACCCCTTCCTGCTCAGGCGGTGGGACGGCGGGCCGGTGGAGATCGCCGGTACGGTCGAGGAAGGTGACGGGATCGCCGGGTTCGAGGTAATTCACTTCCCCGGCCATGCGCCCGGCCTGATCGGATTGTGGCGGGAATCGGACCGAGTCGCCGTGGTCAGCGATGTCGTCTACTTCGTTGATTCGGCCCGGCTCAAGCCTTTACCGGAGGGGGAGGCCTCGGTTCCGCATCCGGCCTGGGCCTGGGACCACCGGAGGGCCAAGGAATCACTTCGCAAACTTGCCGCGCTGAAGCCGAAGGTGGTCGCCGCCGGCCACGAACACCCGCTTCGCGGTGAGGACTTGAGCGACATCCTGCTCAGAGCGGCTGACAAGTACTGACCGGAGGAGACTCAGCGGCAGATGTTCTATAGCTGGCTTCCCATGCTCCTCATCGTGGCCGGTTCCCTGGTGATCGGGCGGGCAATCACCCGTGCCTGCGGGCAGGAGAAATGGTGGGGGATTGAACCGGCAGTCGGTTTCGCTGCCCTGATGGCGGTGGAAGGACTTCTGGCCCGGGTGCCGGGCACGAAGGCCGCCTTGATTGCCGGGCTCATTGCCCTGACAGCGGCGAGCGTCTGGGTTCTCCGGCGGCCCCGGCGGGAGGACCTTCCCGCATCTCCCTTCTTCTGGGTCGCCGGCCTTGTCGCGGCGCTGATCCTGACCATTCCCTTTGCGGTCACCGGTCACTGGGGCCTACTCGGGATGGGGTACAACAACGACCTCGGCCTTCACCTCGCCTGGGCCGAATGGCTCCGCTCCGGCTTCGGCACCGAACCGAGCGACGGTTACCCGCTCGGACCCCACGGACTGGTCGCGGCACTCTCCACCATTCCCGATTTCGCTCTCGGACGGGTATTCATCGGGCAGGTCGCGGCGATCGCGGTGTTGACCGTGATGACCGCCTGGGCCGCGGTCGAACCGCTCGGGAGGTGGCGCCGCCTGCTGGCCGCCCTGCTGGTCGGACTCCCCTACCTGATGGTTTCCTACTACGCGCAGGCGGCCTTCAAGGAACTGGCGGCGGCCATGTTCCTGCTCGCCTTCGTGATCGCCCTGCCGCGCCTGACACCGATGCCCGGAGAACGCAGGTTCCGGGCCGCCTTTCCGCTGCTGGTCCTCTTGCTGGGGATCGTTTTCACCTACAGCTTCCCCGGCCTTGCCTGGCCGGCTGCGGCGCTACTGGCCTGGCTGCTCGCCGACCCCGGCTTCCGGGCCAGGCTCCGGCCGGCCTCGGTCTGGAACCGACTGAAGCGGCCGGTCGTCTGGGTGACCGGGCTGATCGTCCTCGGTCTGCTCGCCGGGCTCGCCTTCCTCGGACCTTTCGGATTCGGTGACGCCTTCTCGGAAGTCGCGACCAGCGACGCCTTCGGCCCGGTGTCGGTACTCGAGGGCCTCGGCATCTGGTTGACCTCCGATTACCGCCTCGCGGGCAACCTGGACACGCCGGTCCCGGCCCTGCTCGGAGCGATTTCGGTGCTGGCCCTGTTGGTCTCTCTGTGGTGGTGGCGAAAGCAGCCACGTTCCCCCTATCCCCTCGCCTTCCTGGCCTGTGCTGTGCTCTACCTGATCTCGCTGCCCTGGGTCGGCGACTACTCCCTGGCCAAAGCCCTGGTAATCGCCGCCCCGGTCACCATGGTGGTGATTCTCACGGCCCTGCTCAGTGGACCCCGGGGAGGCTGGAAACCCAGCCAAGGCATGGACTTCGGGGCCTGGGTGACGCTCGCCACCGTCTTCGTGGTCGGGGCGATGGCATCGAGCCTGATCGTCCTGCGCGACGCATCTGTGGCCCCGCCGGGACATGCGAAGGAGCTCGGCGCTTTCAAGAAGGAGGTCAAGGGCAAGACGGTGCTCTACGCCGACCAGGACCGGTTCGCCCCCTACTACCTGACCGGAGCGAAGGTCTCGGTACCACTGGCCGAGTTCCCCGACCCGAATGTGGTCGAAAACCCCAAGAAGCCCTTCCAGGGCGACACCGGCCAGGGAGTGATCGACTTCGATTCCTTCGACGGCGAAAGCCTCCAGAACTTCGATTACGTGATCACTTCTTCGGCGGCCTTCCAGAGCGAGGCTCCACCCTTCTTCGAGGAGGTCGACCGGACCAACTCGTACATCCTCTGGAAACGGGTCGACGAGGCGGTCAACCGGCCGATCCTCAATGAGTCAACCCTGCCGGCCAGGCTGGTCGACTGCAGCCAGGGTGGTGGCGCCTACTTCTCGACCGAGGTCGACGGGACCGCGACGCTCTTCCCCAAGACTGTGCTCGCCCTGCGTGACCGCTGGACGCCGTCACCTGACCTGAAAGCCGGTGATTCGGCCAGTCTCACCCTGAACCTGACCCCCGGATTCTGGTGGCTTTCGATGCAGTACTTCACGCCGCGCGGCTTCACGCTGACCACCGATACGGGCTTCAAGCGCATCTTCAAACCCGCGATCGACGGCCAGCGGCTGGCCAACCAGGAAACCGGGAGCAACGGCCAGTACTGGCAGGCCGGCGTCATCCACGTGAAGAAGGCCGGCCCGGTTACCATCACCGTGGACGCGAAGGACCCTTCAGCCATCCAGCGCCTCACCGGCTACTCGCGGGCCACCAAGCTCGGCCGGGTCGCGGCGATGCTCGGGCAGGGCCGGCGGAAGGTTGCGATGAACCAGATCTGCGGCCAGTGGGTCGACTGGTTCCGGCGGGTTCCGATCTCGATCTTCCGGCAAAACGACACAAAGCAGCTGGCCGCTGCCAGGCGCGAGGCCCTGCGGGAATCACGGGCCTTCAACCGGGTCGAAGGCACCGGGACCACGGACCAGGACTGAAGCGTCCGGGGTTGCCGGGAAAGCGCTGCTCACCGGTCATGAGCGGTCTGGACGGCGGTCGCAGCGGCCCAAAAAAATTCAGGACAAAACGTTAACAACGGGGAATCCCGATACCGGTTTGATTCTCGAATGGCCGACATCGGACCCCAGGACGTTGCCCCTGCCGCCCTCGCGCCGCCCGACCCCCATGTGGTGGTCCTGTTCGGCGCTTCCGGGGATCTCGCCCGACGCAAACTCCTGCCCGGCCTCTTTCACCTCGACCGTGCCGGGCACCTTCCCGACTGTCAGATCGTCGGGACTTCGCTGGAGGCGATGACCGACGCCGACTTCCGGCGCCTCGCGCGGGAGTCCTGCGAGTCCTTCGGTCGGGGACGCCTCGAAGAGGAGGAATGGGACCGCTTCGAGCGACGGCTTTCCTGGGTGGACGGTGCCGCGGGAGCCGCCGGCCTGGCCGACGCGGTCGCAAAGGCTGAAGCCGACATCGGCGAACCCTGCCTCCGGCTTCATTACCTGAGCGTCCCGCCGGCCGCGGCGCAGGCGGTAATTAGAACTCTCGGTGACGCCGGACTGGTCGAACGGTCGCGGATCATCATGGAGAAACCGTTCGGCACCGACCTCGCCTCCGCCAAGGAGCTCAACGCGATGGTCCATGAGGTGTTCGACGAGGAGCAGGTTTTCCGGATCGACCATTTCCTCGGCAAGGAGGCGGCCCTGAATATTCTCGCCCTCCGGTTTGCGAACGGACTCTTTGAACCGATCTGGAGCCGCAACTTCATCGACCACATCCAGATCGATGTGCCGGAGACCCTGACGGTGGAAGGGCGCGGCGGCTTCTACGATGCCACCGGCGCGTTCCGCGACATGGTCGTGACCCATCTGTTCCAGGTGATGGCCTTCGTGGCGATGGAACCGCCTGTGGAGCTTGCTCCGGCGGCGATCACGGTCGAAAAGAACAAGGTCTTCCGTTCGATGAAGGGCATCCGGCCGGAGGATGTGGTCCGCGGACGCTACGAGGGCTACCGGCAGGAGTCCGGAGTTGCGCCGGACTCCGATGCCGAGACCTTCATCGCGCTCAAGTGCCGGATCGACAACTGGAGGTGGTCCGGGGTTCCCTTCTACCTGCGCACCGGAAAGGCGATGGCCGAGGGCGCACGGATCATCTCGATCGCCTTCCGGGAACCGCCCAAGAGCATGTTCCCCGATGGTTCGGGAGTCGGCAAGAAGGGTCCCGACCATCTCACTTTTGATCTCGACGAGTCTTCCCGGATCTCGCTTTCCTACTACGGCAAACGACCCGGCCCCGGCATGCTCGTGGACAAGCTCAGCATGCAGTTCTCGCTGAACGAGATCGAAAATCAGGGCGACACGCTGGAGGCCTATGAACGGCTGATCCGCGACGCGATGGGCGGCGACCACACGCTGTTCACGACAGCGGAAGGGATCGAGGAGCTTTGGAACACGGCCGCCCCGATGCTGGAGGATCCGCCGGAAGCGATGATCTACGAGCGGGGCTCGTGGGGTCCGAAGCAGGTCCACGACCTGATCGAGCCGAACCGCTGGCGACTGCCCTTCCAGCGGCGGTGGCGCGGCTAGATCGGATCGGGTTCCGGCCCGGGTGCCCGATCCAGCACAAGCAGGGTCGAGCGTCCATCGGGCCTGACCGGCTTCTCTTCGGTCGAGAGATGGATCTTGGCCGGCATGGTCCCGGCCCTCGGGATCACGGCCGCCAGGGGAACGGCCCCCTCGGGTACGGCGGCTAGAGGACCGACCACAGAAACGGGATCGCCGGCCGCGAGCCGACGCTGCACTTCGGTCTCGACGTCCCCGTCGTGAAAGAGCTCCAGCGCCTCCGAGTCGACGATCGGCGAACGGTCCGAGGGCGAGCGCCGGCGATAGACCTGGTTGGCCTCGTATAGCTCGGCCAGCTGGAAAGACAACAACTGGTTGAGACTGTCGTCATCGGAGACCACGGCGAAAGCCGCCACGTCCTCGAGCGGCGAATCGGCTTCGTTGTTCTCCGGGTCGAGGGGGCCTCCGAAGGTGACCAGGCCGTGTTCGGCCGCGGCCTTTGCTTCATCGACCGACTCGGTCCATACCTTCACCTCCGCTCCGGCCTGGACCAGGCCCTGGCCGACCGTCAGAGCCCAGGGCGGTGCCCCGATCAGAAGCAGGGTCGGCCGATGCTCGCCGGAGAGTCCGAGAACCCGGGCCAGCCAGGGCGTGACCAGCGAGTAGTAGAACACCGTTCCGACAATGATCATGAAGGTGACCGGGATGATGTACTGGGCGCCGGGCACGTCACGGTCGGTCAGCGCGAGGCCGAATGCCGAGGCGGTGGAGGCGGCAACTATCCCGCGCGGCGCCATCGAACCGAAGAAGAGCTTCTCCTGCCAGGTGAAGGGCAGACCGACCAGGGTCAGCGCGGCCAGGGGACGGGCGATGAAAATCAGCGCGGCAATAACCAGCAGGCCCTTCCAGCCGAGATCGATGACCTGGTTGACATCCACGTTCGCGGCGAGGAGCACGAAAAGGATGCCGACCAGGATCGGCACCAGGGTTTCCTTGAACTCAGCTACCTGCTCGATCCGGACCTTGTGCTGGTTGGCGAGCGCGACGCCCATCACGATCGTCGCCACCAGGCCGGAGTCCGAGAGGATCGCATCCGAAACCGCAAAGCTTGCGACCACCATCATCAGTGTCGCCGCCACCTTGTCCCGGCCCGCCAGCCGCTTGGTTCCGAGGACGGGCATCATCAGGGCGGCACCTGCCACCCCGACCAGGCCACCGACTCCAAGGGAAAGAAAGAGCTCCCCGATGTCGAAACGGCCGCCGGTTCCGTTATCGAAAGATCCGAAGACGACCACCGCAATGATCGCGCCGATCGGGTCGATCAGGATCCCTTCCCACTTCAGGACGCGCCGGACCTTCTGGGTCGGACCGATAAAATCCAGGATCGGCAACACCACGGTCGGGCCGGAAACGATCACCGTGGCCCCGATCAGGATTGCGATCGGATGCGGCACGTCGAGCAGGATGGCGATCGAGACCGTGGCCACGAACCAGGTGATGACCACCCCGATCGTGATCAGACGGGTGACCGCCCCTCTCACGCCGGAGGCGAGCTCCTCCCGCTTCAGCCCGAGCGCCCCTTCGAAGAGGATGATCCCGACTGCGATCTCGACCGCCGGCGAAAGGGCCGGACCGAGCAGGGCGACCGGATCGATCAGCCCCAGCCCGGAAATGCCGACCGCCACACCGATGACCAGCAACGGCACGATCGGCGGCACGCGCATCCAGGTCGCGGAGAGCCTGGCGAGAACGGAGAGAATCACGACCAGGCTCAGGCCCAGCAGCGCATCATCCATTGGTTCTCTTCGGCTTCAGGTTGGCGACGATCACCGCGACCACCGTGACCAGGTAGATCTGTCCGAACAACGCTTCGGCGGCGGTCAGCGACCGGCCCAGATCCGTGTTCGGGGTCAGGTCACCGATGCCCATCGTGGTGATTGTGGTCAGGCTGTAATAGAGGTAGTTGTTGACCGAATCCCAGTCGGGACCCTGCTTGAAGAAGGCCGCGTTGTCGATCTGGCTGACCGCCGCGAAGGCACTGGCAAAGGCCAGGCTCATCAGCAGGTAGATGCAGAGAACCCCCATCATCGTGTGGACGGTGATCGAGCCGCGCTCGCGAACCTGCCTGATCAGGCCCCACACGATCACCGGGGTTGCGATCAGGACGAGCGCGACCGTGGCGATGTGCACGAAGTCCGAGTTGACCGTGTCTCCGAAGGACGCCTGGGTCCAGGCGACGACCATGACCAGGCTGATCAGGACGCCGCAGGCCACTCGCAGATGAAAGGAAGGCTGGGCCGCGCGAAGCGAAGCAAAGAGCGCGAACGCCTGGAGGGTCAGGGCAATCACCTCTGCCCAGCGCCCGTCCGGGGAGGCCATGATGAAGACCATCGAGGCGAGGATCAGCGTCAGAGCGAGTCCGTAACGCTCCTTGCCCATTTCCCGGATCTGGGTCAAACCGGATCCGCCTCCACGCCGTCAATGTCCGTGACCAGGGTGATATGCGGGTTCTTCACGCGACCGGCCGGAATGCTTTCGTCTCCGGCGATCAGCCTGGCGAGGGCATCCTCCTTGCCTTCGCCGGTGACCAGGAAGAGGATCTGGCGGGCACGGTCAATCGCCTTGTAGGTCAGTGACATGCGGCGCGTGCCCTGGTAATCGCCTGAAGTCACGGCGACCTGCCGGTCGGTCACCTCCAGGATCGGGTCCCCGGGGATAAGGGAGGCCGTGTGACCATCCGGGCCCATCCCGAGATGGACCAGGTCGAAACGGTCGGGCAGCGAATACTCGTATCCGCTGGCCGCGCTCGCCAGATCGTCATCGCCAACCGGCATCGGACGGATCGCGGCCTGACAGACCAGGGGCAGGGTGAGGACCAGATGAGTCAGGTTCCGCTGCACGCTGCCGGTCGGGGCCACCCGCTCGTCGACCTGGAAGAGCGAGGTTCTGGTCCAGTTGAGTCCGCTGTCAGCCAGCAGCTCGAGCATGCGCCAGGGGGTTTTGCCGCCGCTGACCGCGAAGTTGAACCTGCCCCGGTCGGCGATCGCCGCCTCGGCCGCCAACTCGACGATTCGCGCAGCCTCGACTGCGGCGGCCTCCGCGTCTGCGACGACCCGGGAGACCAATTACCGGTCCTTGCCCTCCGCGGGCTTCTCGTCGTGGCCACCGAACTGCTTGCGCATGGCTGAAAGCACCTTGTCCCCGAAGTCGCCCAGGCCCCGGGAGTAAAACCGCTCGTGAAGCGCCGCGGTCAGGACCGGAGTCGGCACTCCCTCGTCGATCGCCGCGATCGACGTCCAGCGACCCTCTCCTGAATCGGAAACCCGACCCGAAAACTCCTCCAGTCTGGGAGATTCGGCCAGCGCCGCCGCGGTCAGGTCGAGCAGCCATGAGCCGACCACGCTGCCCCGGCGCCAGACCTCGGCGACCTGGGCGACGTCGATGTCGTACTGGTAGTACTCGGGGTTCTCCATCGGCGCGGTCTCGGCGTCACCGTCCCGCTGGTGTTTGCCCGCATCCGCGCTCCTGATCACGTTGAGGCCTTCCGCGATCGCGGCCATCATCCCGTATTCGATCCCGTTGTGGACCATCTTCACGAAGTGTCCGGCGCCGGCCGGGCCGCAGTACAGGTAGCCGTTCTCGGCCGGTGATGGATCACCTGCCAGGCCCGGGGTGCGTTCAGCCTCACCCACTCCGGGAGCGAGGGTCGCGAAGATCGGCTCCAGGCGCTTGTAGGCCTCTTCCGGGCCGCCGATCATCAGGCAGTAACCGCGCTCCAGCCCGAAGACGCCGCCCGAGGTGCCGCAGTCGAGATGATCGATTCCCTGTTTCCCGAGCTCTTCGGCGAAGTGAATGTCGTCGTGGTAATAGGTATTGCCGCCGTCGATGATCGCGTCGCCTGACTCGAGTTCGGCGGCTACGTTCCTGATCGTCTCGCGGGTTATGTCTCCGGCCGGGACCATGATCCAGACCGCCCGCGGTGCACTCAGCTTCGAGGCGAGCTCGGCCAGGTCGGCCGCCGGGTCGGCGCCTTCGCCGGCCAGATCGGTGGCCGCCTCCGGATTTACGTCATAGACCACGCAACGGTGCCCATCACGCATCAACCTCCGGGCGATGTTCGCCCCCATACGACCAAGCCCGACGATCCCGATTTCCATTCCGCCATATTAGAACCCGGGTCGGGTTCATACGGGGCGGGTACCCTGCGTGGCATGAGCAAAGCGAAGGATTCGGAAGCAACCGACGCGCTGGTGATCTTCGGAATCACCGGCGACCTGGCCAAGAAGATGACCTTTCGGGCGCTGTATCGCCTCGAAATGCGCGGCAAGCTGGACTGCCCGATCATCGGAGTCGGTCGCAACCAGGACTGGCACCACGAGACGATGAAACAGCGGGCCGAAGAAGCCATCAAGGGGTCGGTCGAGGAATTCGATCTCGCCACCTTCCGGCGTCTGGCCGGGCGGATGCGCTTCGTCAACGGAAACTTCGACGAAGAAGACCTTTACCAGTCACTCAACGATGAGCTGGCCGACTATGAGCGACCGCTCTTTTACCTGGAGATCCCGCCGCCGCTCTTCTCCGAAGTTGTCCACGGGCTGGCCAAGGCCGGCCTCACGTCAAAGGCAAGGGTGATCCTCGAGAAGCCCTTCGGCCACGACTACGACTCGGCCCAGGAACTTCAGGCGGACCTGCTGGGCGTGCTTCGCGAAGACCAGATCCTGAGGATCGACCATTACCTCGGCAAGGAACCGGTGATGGACATCACCTACCTGCGTTTCGCCAACGCCCTGCTCGAGCCGGTCTGGAACCGAAACTACGTCTCCTACGTCCAGATGACGATGAGCGAGAACTTCGGGGTCGAGGACCGGGGTCGCTTCTATGAAGGGGTCGGGGCAATCCGCGACGTGGTCCAGAACCACATGCTTCAGGTGCTGGCCCTGCTGGCGATGGAGGCACCGAATGCCAACCAGCATGATTCGATCCGGGCGAAAAAACTCGAACTCTTCGAGGCGATCCGGTCAGCCGACCCCGACAAGTGCGTTCGCGGTCAATACGACGGCTACCGGGACATCCCGGATGTCGCCGATGACTCACAGGTTGAGACTTTCGCCGCCCTGGAGCTGGCGATCGACAACTGGCGCTGGTCGGGAGTCCCGTTCTATCTGAGGACCGGCAAGAACCTTCCGGTCAAGCACACCGAGGTGCGGGTGGTCTTCAAGCGCCCACCGCATACCGGGGTGGGCATGAAGTCACACAAGCCGCCCCGGAACCAGATGGTGGTCCGGATCGATCCGGTGCCCGGGGCCCGGATGGCCTTTGTCGCCAAGGCCGCAGGGGTGGAGGACTTCGAGGAAGCGGACCTCGACGTGCTGTTCGAGAAAGAACCGGGGACCGAACCCGAGCCTTACGAGCGCTTGCTCGACGACGCGATCCACGGCCGATACGACCTCTTCACCAAGTTCACCATGGTCGAGGAAACCTGGCGGATAGTTCAGCCGCTACTTGACGATCCGCCGCCGGTCGTGCCCTATGAGGTAGGTAGCTGGGGCCCCGCCGAGGCCGACCGCCTGGTCAAGGGGATCTGCGACTGGGACGAGCCTTGGCGTCCTCGCGAAGACGCGCGACATCATCAATTGCTTGGAGGCTGAAGCCCTTTGCGTCGGACGGGGCTTCATTTGCCGCGATACAGATAGGATTCGCCGGACATGTCTGAGATCGTGAACATCCTGATTGAAGTCCCGAAGGGCAGCCGGAACAAGTACGAATACGACGCCGAACTCGGCGCCATCAAGCTCGACCGCTTCCTCTTCTCGTCGATGGTCTACCCAGTCGACTACGGAATGGTGCCGGACACCCTCGGCGCCGACGGCGACCCGCTTGACGCCATGGTCTGCGTTTCCGAGCCCACCTTTCCCGGATGCATCATCCCGTCGATCCCGCTCGGCCTTTTCCGTATGACCGACGACGGCGAGCTCGACGACAAGATCCTCTGTGTCCCGGCCGATGACCCGAACTGGAATTACATCGAGTCGCTCGACCAGCTCTCGAACCAGCTCAAGGAAGAGATCTCCCACTTCTTCGCGGTCTACAAGCAGCCGGAAGGCAAGCACGTTGAAGTCGACGGCTGGTACCCCCTGGAGTCCGCCCTGGAGGTTCTTGAGCTGTCGCGGGAAAGGTTCGCCTCCGGCGCCGAAGCCTAGGCGGCGGCTTTGGCCGCTAGCTGGCCACAGGCTGCGTCGATGTCACGGCCTCTGGTGAGGCGGACCGTCGCGTGAATCCCCCGCTTCATCAGGATCTCGCGGAAGCGGTCGATCGTTTCCCTCGGTGAGCCCCGATAGCCCGTGCCCGACGGGTTGTAGGGGATCAGATTCACCTTGAAGTCGTTCCTGGGAAGGAGCAGATCGGCCAGTTCATGGGCCAGCTCCCCGGTGTCATTTACCCCGTCCAGCATCAGGTACTCGATGAAGACCTTGCGCTTGCGGGTGTGGCGCCACTCGCGGCAGGCGGCGACCACATCCTCCATCGGGTAGCGGTCATTGACCGGCATGATCTCCGAGCGCAACCGGTCATTCGGCGCGTGAAGCGAAAGCGCCAGCCGGACGGCCGGGCCCTCGGTGGTCATGCGCTCGATCCCGGGCAGCCAGCCGACCGTGGAAACCGTGGTGTGGGAACCCGCAATTCCCACCTCCGGCAGGCGCTCGCAGACCGCGAGCACGTTGTCGAGATTCATCATCGGCTCACCCATGCCCATGAATACCGCGTGATTGACCGGCTCGATCCTCCGGAAGTGCAGGGCCTGGTCGAGAATCTCCGACTCGGTCAGGTTGCGGCCGAACTTCATCGTCCCGGTGGCGCAGAATGTGCAGGTCAGCGGGCAACCTGACTGGCTGGAGAGGCAGAGCGAGCGACGGCCGTCGCGGTAGCGCATCAGCACCGCTTCCACCGGCCGCCTGTCGGCGGTCAGAAAGAGCGCCTTCTCGGTCCCGTCGACCGACTTCATCGAGGCATCCACCTCGAGGGTCGAAATCGACAGTTTCCCCTCGAGCTCGCCCCGGAGGGATGCCGGGAGGTTTGTCATCTCCCCGAACGAGCCGGCACCCCGGGCCAGCCACTCCCAGACCTGACCGGTCCGGTAGGAGGGCTGACCGAGACCGGCCATGGTTTCTTCGAGGAGGTTCAGGTCCACACAGGCAGTGTGGCAGGAGGCCGCCGCCCGGGCGTGGCACCGGCCCGGACGGCTAGCTGTCGCTCAGCCAGGCCCGGATCTCTTCGCCGTGGGCATTTTCCTCCGGCGGAGGAAGGCGGGTCTCGGCCGGTGTGCGGCTCAGGCTGATTGGCGAAGCCGGAGTGCGGATGCCATCGATCTCGTCGATCGGTTCAAGGCCCAGCGCCTCTCCCGCTTCAAAGCCCTTGTCGATGGTGTTGACGGGACCGACGGGGACTCTCACCGCTTCCAGCCTCGAAATCCATTCATCCACCGTCCGGTGGCCGAAGCAATCCTCGAGTTCCTCCTCCAGCGCGTCCCGGTTGCGAACCCGGTCCACGTTGTTCAGATACCGGGGATCGTCAGCGAGCTCCGGCTCGCCAATGACTTCACAAAGCGACCGGAACTGGTGGTCATTTCCAACGCAGATCATGACCGGGCCATCCGATGCGTCAAAGGTCGTGAACGGCTCGATGCTCGGGTGAATGTTTCCGAGCCGGACCGGAATCTCCCCCGCGTTCAACCAGGCCGCCGCCTGGTTTTCAAGCGCCGCGAGGGCGGAACTCATCAGGTTGCTCTCGACCTTCTGCCCCTGCCCGGACCGGTCACGTTCCTGAAGGGCGACCAACACACCGATCGTCGCGTTCATCCCGGCCATCACGTCGACCAGGGCGACGCCGACCTTGTTGGGCTCGCCGTCGCGGGGGCCGGTCACGGACATCATCCCGCTCATCGCCTGCGCGAGCGGATCGTATCCCGGCAGGTTTGCTCCGCCCCTGGAGCCGAAACCGCTGATCGAGCAATAGATGAGACCCGGGTTTTCGGCCGCCGACTCCTCGTAGCCCAGGCCGAGCCGGTCCATGGTTCCGGGCCGGAAGTTTTCAACCAATACGTCGGCACGACGAACCAGTTCGCGGGCCAGCGCCAGATCTTCCTCTTCCTTCAGGTTGAGCTCCACCGATCGCTTGTTCCGGTTCACGGTGAGGAAGTAGGTCGCCCGGCCTTCCGAATCGACCGGGGGCGACCATGACCTCGTCTCGTCGCCTCCCGGCGGCTCCACCTTGATTACGTCCGCACCGAAATCCGCCAGTGTCATCGACACCAGCGGCCCGGCGAGAACCCGGCTGAAATCCGCCACAAGCAATCCATCCAGAGCAGTCACCTCCCGCATAATGGCGACCCGGCGGGTCCGAGTCCAGAGGAGCGGTCAGGTTCAGGGTTTGTCCGCAGTCAATCCCGGTCTCGCGGACCCCTCAACCATTCGCGTATTTCGTCGCCCTGCTGGTCGAGGTCGGGAGGCGGCAGCCGCTTCTCGGCGGGGCTGGCCGAGAGCGCGATCGGCGAAGAGGTAGTCCTGGTCTGTGCGATCTCGGTCACCGGCTCGAGGCCGAGTGACTCCGCCAGCGCGAACCCGCCGCCGATGTCGTTCACCGGTCCGGCCGGCACCCCCGCATCCCCCAGAGCCTCCGACCAGTACTCGACCGAATCAAGCTTGAGGCGACGTTCCAGTTCGTCCCTCAGAGCCTCGCGGTTTTCAACCCGCTCCAGGTTGCCGGTGAACCGCTCATCTTCGGCGAGGCCCGGGGCGCCGATCGTGACGACCAGATCATGGAATTGCCGGTCATTGCCGGCGCAGATCATGATCGGCCCGGTGGCCGTCTGGAAGGTGGAGAACGGTTCGATGCTCGGATGCACGTTGCCGAGACGGGACGGGGACACTCCGGTGTTGAGGAAGGCCGAGCTCTGGTTCGCCAGGGCTGCGATCGCGGTCGAGAGCAGGTTGATCTCGACCCGCTGGCCCTCCCGCAGGGTCTTGCGGTCATGGAGAGCGGCGAGGATGCCGGTCGCTGCGTTGAGCCCGGCGATCACGTCAACCAGGGCGACACCCACCTTGCTCGCCTCGCCATCCGGAGGACCGGTGATCGACATCATTCCGCTCAGCGCCTGAATCAGTGGGTCATAGCCGGGCAGGACGGCGCCAGGGCCCTCACCGAACCCGGTGATCGAGCAATAGACGAGGGAGGGATGTGCGGCGTGAACCGACTCCCAGTCAAGCCCGAAACGTTCCATCGTTTTCGGCCTGAAATTCTCGATCAGGACATCCGCCCGCATCGCCAGCTCGAAGGCCAACGCCCGGTCGGCTTCATCCTTGAGGTCGAAACTGACCGACCGTTTGTTGCGGTTGGCAGCCTGGAAATAAGTCGAACGGCCTTCCGCGTCAACCGGGGGCAGCCAGGATCTGGTTTCGTCGCCGCCCGGCGGTTCAACCTTGATCACATTGGCGCCAAGATCGGCCAGGGTCATGGCCGCCAGCGGCCCGGCCAGCACCCGGCTGAAATCCGCCACGATGACCCCCGACAGTGCACTCATGGTTGCATGGTGACGCATGAGCCAACCAGCGACAATCACCCCGGGGAACGGGCCAGCTCTGGCGCCGGCCGCGCTTTCGATCCGCGGGCTGACCAAGCGTTACGCCGACGGAACCCTGGCCCTGGAGAACCTGGATCTCGATATTCCCGCCGGCAGCTTCTTCGGCCTGCTCGGGCCGAACGGGGCCGGCAAGACGACCCTGATCGGGGCCGTCTGCAATCTGATCCGACTGACCGGCGGCGAGATCACCGTTTTCGGCCAGCCCGGCTCCGGCATGTCGGCCCGGCGAATGATCGGGATCGCCGAGCAGGAGCCGAACCTGGACAAGTTCCTGACCGTTTACGAGACGCTGCTCTACCACGGCGGCTACTACGGGATGGATGGCGGCGAGGCCTCGGAAAGGGCCGAGCAGATGATCGACGCCTTCGATCTGCGCGCAAAGCGGGATGTCGAAGCGCCGAAACTTTCCGGCGGGATGCGCAGGCGGCTGCTGCTGGCCCGGGCCCTGCTGCACCGGCCCCGCCTGGTCATCCTCGACGAGCCGACAGCGGGCGTTGACCTCGAACTGCGGCACGAACTGTGGCGCTACATTCGCGGCCTTCACGAGCAGGGCACGACGATTCTCCTGACCACCCATTACCTGGAAGAGGCCGAAGCGCTTTGCGACGAGATCGCCCTGATCAGCGACGGCAGGATCGTTGCCCGCGACACCGCCGAGGGGTTGAAACTGAGCCACGGGGTCGATTCGCTTGAAGATGTCTATCTGCGCACCGTGGCCGGTGGCCGTATCGCGATGGACCGGCTGGAGGAGGTCGAATGACCGGTAGCAACGCAACAAGGGTGGGATCCATCGGGCTGGGAATCATGGGGCGCCCCTGCGCGCTCAACCTGATCGCGGCCGGCCACGAGTTAACGGTCACGACCCGGACCAAGGCCAGGGCCACCGAGGTTCTCGAAGCGGGCGCAACCTGGGCGGACACCCCCGCGGAAGTAGCCGGGGGCGTTGAGATTGTTTTCCTGAACCTGCCTGACACCCCCGACGTCGATCAGGTCCTTTTCGGAGAGTCGGGAATCTCCGCGGCCGAGGGCTTCGGTGGCCTGGTCATCGACATGAGCACGATCGATCCCGGACGGACCGTGGAGATCGCGGCCGAACTTTCCGGCCGGGGAATCGGATTCGTCGACGCCCCGGTTTCAGGCGGCGAGAAAGGCGCGATCGAGGGCAACCTCTCGGTCATGGCCGGGGGCAGTGAGGCCGACCTGGCCCGGGCGCTGCCCCTGCTCGAGGTGGTCGGGCAGCGTATAACCCACGTCGGGCCCGCCGGGGCCGGGCAGATGGTCAAGGCCTGTAATCAGCTTCTGGTCGGCAGCAACCTGATGGCGATCGCCGAGGCGATGGTGCTGGCCGAGCGCAGCGGACTGGTTTCAGCGGCGGCGATGCGGGAGGCCGTCACCGGCGGTTTCGCCGACAGCCGTTGCCTCCAGGTTCACGGCCAGCGGATGGTCGACCGTGCCTTCGAGCCCGGTTTCAAGAGCGACCTCCACGCCAAGGATGCCCGGATCGTCGAGCAGATGGCGGCACAGACCGGCACCCCGATCGAAGCTTTCGACGTGGCCCGCAAGGCGCTGGATCACCTGGTCGAAACCGGTCGGGGAGAGATGGACGATTCGGCGGTGATCGAAGTCGTTCGCGAACGGGCTGACGGTAAAGATGAAACCAACGCCGCCGGCGCCAAGGGCACCCCGGAGACCGAAGTTTGAATCCGCTTCCGCCGGTTGATGTCGAGCCGCATCCGTGGCGCGGGCTCGCCTGGCTGACCAGGCGTGAATGCCACCGGGTGCTGAAGTTGTGGAAGCAGACGATCCTTGCGCCGGTGATCTCCTCCCTCCTCTTCATGGTCGTCTTCGGGCTTTCGCTCGGTGACAGCATCGCCGAGGTGAACGGATTCGAGTACCGGGTCTTCATCGTCCCCGGACTGATTGCGATGGCCATGGCCCAGTCCGCTTATTCGAACAATTCGAGCACGATCTTCCAGGCCCGGAATGACCGCTACCTCGACGACATCCTCTCGGCGCCGATGAGCGCCTGGCAGGTTCACCTCGGATATCTGGCAGGCGGGGCGATGCGATCCCTGATCATCGGGGTGGTCCTGACCGCGCTGGCCCTGCCGATTACCGGCGCCCCGCTCGAGCTGCCGCTGGAGCTGATCCTGGCTGTGCTTTTGACGATTGGTGGCTTCGGGGCGCTGGGCATCATCGTCGGGGTCTACGCCCAGTCCTGGGACAACCAGTCCTTCATCAACAACATCGTGATCCTGCCGCTGATCTTCCTTGGCGGGGTTTTCTATTCGGTCAGCCGCCTCGGGTCACCCTGGGAGCAGATCTCCCATCTCAATCCGCTTTTCTACGTGGTCGAGGCGGTCCGCTACGGCTTCCTCGGTGCGGCCGACGTCTCCCCCTGGCTCTCGCTCGGGGTGGTGGCGGCGATCACCTTCGCCCTGCTGATGTGGGCGCAGGTTCTCTTCAGTACCGGACACCGGCTCAAGCCCTGATCGGCGGATATCGGCTCAAGCCCCGAGCCCTCAGGCGAGCTCGGGAATGTTGCGGCGGATGTGCTCGTCAATCGTTTCCCGGACCCAGCGACGCGTTTCCGGGTCGGCCATCCGGTATCTGCCCAGCAGCATCTTCTGGTCATCGAGCGGCAGGCCGGCGATCTTCCAGGAAACGGCGAGCCGCTCGAAGATCAGTTCGGTCCGGCGCTGCCAGACGTCGTCGACCGAATACGCCTGGTTCTCGATCTGCTCACCAACCTTGGCGATCGAACCGGGGCTGAGCGCGTCACGCAGGACCAGGACGTTACCTTCCGCATCCGCGTAGCTGGTGGTCGAGACCTTTTCCCGCTCACGCCGCTTCGGTTTGCGCCTCCTGGCCATCACCACATTAAAACCGCAAGCCGGCCGGAACGCCGCAAGCCGGCCGGCCAACATCCAGCGGCGCCCGAAGCCGAGGAGGCAGAAGTCAGTCGTATCGACTGACTTCTGCCATCTCGCCTTGTTGCAGACGGTTCGGGGCGGGGCTAGCCTCCGTTGCTTGCCGGGACGTAATTCCGACTCGGTTCACCGCGGAGGGCGGTCGCCGGGGGCAGCGAGGTGCCCTGGGCGTCCTGGCCCGGAATTACCGGCAACACCAGCTTCGACGGGATCACTCCGCCAAGGCCGATCCGGTTGACCGTCTTGCCCTTTTCGATCGTCGCGAAGTCCCAGATCGTCCGGTCGCCTCCCGGCGCCTGGATGTTCAAACGGATCCTCGAACCGGCCCGGAACACATGGGCCACGGGGAAGATCTGGATCCGCTCGAAGTTGAACTGGCCCTTCTTCAGCGGCCGGCCGTCCTTCTTCAGCCAGGTCTGGACCGGGTCGTAGGAGCTCGAGAGCGCCTTGTTCAGCTTGCGGTGGGAAGCACGCAGCCAGCCGTTCTGTACATAGGTCTCCTTGCCGTCGGGACGAACTTCGGTCAGGGTTGCCTGGATGTCCGTGTTCTTCATGTTGGACTTCAGGAACAAATCCAGGCTTGAGGGACCGGCGATGAACACGTCCTTGTCCAGTCTCGGGGTGATGAACCCGAGTCCCTTGCCGCTCTTGACCGGCTGCCAGTTGTAGGGCGGCTGGGCCTTCCAGGAGTCGCTCTGGGCGTTTTCGCCGAGCGTCTTGGCAGGTCGGGCCGACGGATCGGACCTGTACTTCGCCACGCTGCCCTTCGCCGGCTTCGCGGTTGTGAGCGTGCCGCCCTTGCCGAGGAAGAACTTCGTCAGGCTGAGACCAGGCACCGGCCAGTCGGAGAAGTGGGTCTCCCAGGCCCCGCCGATCGCTCCGGGCTGGCCCGGGATCGCAGCACCATTGTCCATCAGGATCCTGATCCTCGGATCCTTGCGGTAGTCGGACCTGGCCTTTGCCACGTTCCTGGGCGTGTCCAGCCAGAGCCAGTAACGGGTCTGCTTGATCGGCAGGGATCCGGCGTCGGCAAGCACCTCATAAAGGACCGGGCCGAGAGCGATCACGGCGGGGTTGATCCGCGGAATTCGCCCGCTACCGGTGAACAGGTTCATGAACTCGGCCCAGCGGGTGATGGTGCTCGGCCCGAGGGAGTCCACATGGACCCCGTTTTCCATGGTCACCCAGACATCCCGGTTGCTCTTCGGGAGTTCCTTCACGGCCTCCGGCCAGTGACCACCGGTCTGCTCGTCCTGGAAGGCACCGACCCAGAAGATCGGAACGTTGATCCGCTTCACCCAGGCCCCCGGCGAGCGCTTCTGGAAGAGTCGCGGGGTTCGGTAGGGGTTTGTTTCGATCAGGTGGTTGTAATCCCGGGTCTGAAGGCGCATCTTCTGGTTCTCGATGCAGTGCTGCTTCTGTGACTCGCGCAAGTCCTGGTCGAGCACGTAGGGGTCACCGTTCGTGGTCATCTCCTTCGCCCAGGGCTGACCGCCTTCAGGGGCCGGCTTTGCGTCCCCGGCCCGTTCGGTTATCCAGCTATAGGCGAAACCGCTGTTGAAGATTCCGCCCGGGAAACCGGTGCCGTAATAGACGTCATCGGTCACCGAAAGCGGCGAGACCGCCGAAAGGTGCGGCGGCCGGGTACCGGCCGTGAATAGCTGGGTGATCCCCGAGAAGGAAATACCACCCATGCTGACCTTGCCGCCCTCGACCCAGTCCTGGGCCGCGACCGTTTCGATCGCGTCATAGCCGTCATATGTAGTCGGCCAGCCGAAGAGATCAAAGGCTCCACCCGAGCAGCCAGAGCCGCGCATCTGCACGCTGACCACGGCAAAATCCAGCAGCGGGCCGATCAGTGAGCCGACCGCGGTCGATGTGGCCGGGGCGAGGTTGTCCTGAGGAAGGACGCCGTCGCCCAGGCCGGAGATGACCCCCGACAGCAGGTCATGAGGAGCCGCAGTCTGGTAGCCGGAGTACTCGATGAAAGTCGGGAAGGGGCCCTGGCTGAGCGAGGTCTTGCCGTAGGGCAGGCGGACGGTAACTGCAAGTTCGGTCCCGTCGCGCATCGTGATGTAGTTGAGGCCGGCCTTGAGGTCGGGCTTCTCCTGGTACCAGGTCTGGGGAGGATTCTGACCGGGCTTCAGGACCTTGAACCTGCTGGTGCCCAGAGAACCGCTGGCGGTGGGGGTACGCACCGTAAATGTGGCGCCCGGTTTGACGTCATAGAAGATCTCCGACCCGAACCGGTCCGCCTTGCCGGCACGGACAATGCGTCCCTTCGAATTGACCAGCAGCAGCCTCTGGCCCGGCTTCGCGTCTTTCACATAGGCATCGCCGACGCTTCCGCGGGCGGTGTAGGCGGCCTTGGACGTGATCTTCGGCGCCTTCTTCAGCTTCTTGCCGGCGGCGGAAGCCGTGGTTGCCGCGGTGCCGAGCATAAGCAGCCCGAGCAGAACCGCAAACAGGCCCGCCAGAGACACATGAATCCTTCGCATGGTGCGAGAAACCTCCCGTTGAAATCTTCAGTTGCGACGCATCCGAAGCGCGTCTGTTTCGAGGATGGGCCTTTCATCCCCGAAACCCCGATTTCATAAACAGGATGTTTCCAAAGAAATAAAAGGGGCCGCACGAAGGCGGCCCCTGACTGCTTTCTGCGGGCCTCAGCCCCCGTTGCTTGCCCGCTGGTATGTCCGGCTCGGCTCGCCGCGCAGCGCGGTAGCCGGAGGCAGCGGCGTGCCCTGGGCGTTCTGGCCCGGAATCACCGGCAACACCAGCTTCGACGGGATCACGCCGCCGAGACCGATCCTGTTCCGGGTCTTGCCCTTCTCGATCGTGTCAAAGTCCCAGATCGTCCGGTCACCGCCGGGCGCCTGGATGTTCAGGCGGATCCTCGAACCGGCCCGGAAAACATGGGCCACGGGGAAGATCTGGATCCGCTCGAAGTTGAACTTGCCCTTCTTCAGCGGCCGGCCGTCCTTCTTAAGCCAGGTCTGGACCGGGTCATATGCGGTCGAGAGTTTCCGGTTGATCTTGCGGTGCGAGGACCTCAGCCAGCCGTTCTGGACATAGGTCTCCTGGCCGTCCGGACGGACCTCGGTCAGGGTCGCCTGGATGTCAGTGTTCCTCTTGCTGGACTTGAGATACAGATCCAGGCTCGAGGGACCGGCGATGAACACGTCCTTCTTCAGGACCGGCGAAACGAATCCGAGACCCTTGCCCTTTGCCACCGGCTGCCAGTCGTAGGGCGGCTGAGCGAGCCACGAATCGCCCTGGGCATCCTCGCCAAGGGTTTCGGACGGACGGGCATCGGGATCGGAGAGGTAACTGACCGAAGAGCCCTTGCCTGCCTTGCGGCTCTGCAGGCTGCCGCCCTTGCCCAGATACCAGCTGGTCGGCTTGAGGCTCCTGATCGGCCAGCTCGAGAAGTCGGCTTCCCAGGCAGCGCCGATCGCCCCCGGCTCGCCCGGGATCGCGGCACCGTTGTCCATCAGGATCCTGATCCTCGGGTCCTTGCGGAAGTCGGACTTCGCGGTCGCGACGTTGGCCGGGGTATTGGCCATGCTCGCGTAACGGGTCTGCTGGATCGGCAGGGCGCCGGCGCCGGCAACCGAGTCGTAGAGGTTGGAGCCGAAGGTGATTACCAGCGGCGAGACGACGGGAATCCTTCCGCTCCCGGTGAACAGGTTCATGAACTCGGTCCAGCGGGTGATCGTGCTCGGACCAAGCGAGTCGATGTGGACTCCGTTCTGCATGGTCACCCACACATCCCGGTTGCTCTTCGGCAGCTCCTTCACGGCCTCCGGCCAGTGACCGCCGGTCTGCTCGTCCTGGAAGGCACCGACCCAGAAGATCGGGACGTTGATCCGCTTCACCCAGGCTCCGGGGGAACGCTTGGCGAAGAGGATCTTCGTGCGGTACGGATTGTCCTTGATCTGCTGGTTGTAATCCCGGGTCTGAAGCCGCATCTTCTGGTTGTCGAGACAGTGCTGCTTCTGCGATTCGCGCAGGGCCGGATCGCTCACATCGGGATCGCCCGTGGTGCTCATCACCTTGGCCCAGGGCTGCCCGCCCTCGGGGGCCGGCTCCGCGTCCTCGGCCCTTTCGGTGATCCAGCTGAAGGCGAAGCCGCTGTTGAAGATTCCGCCCGGGAAACCGGTGCCGTAATAGACGTCATCGGTCACCGAAAGCGGCGAGACCGCCGAGAGATGCGGCGGCCGGGTGCCGGCCGTAAACAGCTGGGTGATCCCCGAGAACGAGATCCCCCCCATGCTCACCTTGCCACCCGACACCCAGTCCTGGGCCGCGACCGTTTCGATCGCGTCATAGCCGTCATAGGTGGTCGGCCAGCCGAAGAGATCAAAGGCTCCACCCGAGCAGCCAGAGCCGCGCATCTGCACGCTGACCACGGCGAAGTTGAGCAGCGGTCCGATCACCGAGCCGACCATGGTCGAGGTCGAGGGGACAAGCTGGTCGTTGGCGCTGCCGCCGCCCAGCAGGGACGAGACGAGATCATGCGGTGCCGCCGTCTGGTAGCCGGAATATTCGACGAAGGTCGGGAACGGGCCGTCGGCCATCGTCTTGCCAAGTGGCAGCCGCACCGTCATCGCGAGCTCGGTGCCGTCACGCATGGTCACATAATTGAGACCCGCGCTCAGGGTCTTGCCGTCGTAGAAAGACTGCGGGGGGTTCGCCCCCGGCTTCAGGGTCTTGAACCACTTGGTGCCCTGGGCGCCCTTGCCTTTCGGCGTACGCACCGTGAACGAGGCTCCGGGCTTCAGGTCGTAGAAGATCTTCGATCCGAACCGGTCTGCCTTGCCGGTCCTGACGACCCTGTTCTTCCCCGCGACCAGAAGCAGCTTGCTGCCGGGCACGGCGTCCTTCACGTAGGCCTCACCGACGCTGCCACGAGCCGTGTAGGGCGCTTTCGCGGTGATTTTCGGGGCGTACTTCGGACTTGCACCCGCGCTGGCGGCAAATCCTCCGGCCAGTGCCAGACCTGCGATGAAAGTGACCAATGCGACCAGATAAACCCGAAAGCTGCGCAGCACCTTGATTCCTCCGTCCCTCTTCCCTGGGCCCCGGACGTCAAATGTCGCCCCGTCGGACCCCCTTCTACTCCCTGCCCCGAAGACTATATGGGAATTTCCGGGTTCTGTAAACGAAGTGGTCCTTCAAGCGGAGTGGCTTTCAGGCCGAACTCGCGACAGGGGAAGCGTCGAGCAGGGGGCGCAGGTTCTCGCCGAAGTTGAGTGCTTCCTCCAGATGGGGGTAGCCGGAGAGAATGAACTCGTCGATTCCGATGTCGCGGTACTCCATGAGCCGCTCGGCGACCTGCTCGTGACTGCCGACGATCGCGGTGCCAGCCCCCTCACGGACCAGCCCCACACCGGCCCAGAGGTTCGGGGCGATGACCAGGGAGTCGCGGTCGACCGCCTCGCCTCCGGTGGTGTGGCTGAGGTCTGTCATGCGAGCCTGGGCGGTCGATTCCATACGGGCGAACTTTTCCCTGGCTGCCGCGACCTGGCCGGGATCGATCGCGTCGAGCATCCGGTCCGCCTCCAGCCAGGCCTCTTCTTCGGAGTCCCGGCTAATCAGGTGGATTCGCAGCCCGATGTTGAGCTCACGACCGGCTGCGGCGGCCTTCTCCCTCACCGGGGCCAGGCGCTCCGCCACCGTCTCGACCGGCTCGCCCCAGGTCAGCCAGGTGTCCGCGTATCTCGCGGCAACATCGAGGGCCGCAGGGGAGGCGCCACCGAAATAGACCCCGGGACTGCCGAACGCGCCGGTCCCGAGCCGCAGGCCGCCCTGCTCGAGCTGGAAGAACTCGCCGTCGAAGTCGAACTGCTCTCCCGCCCATGATCGTTTCAGGATTTCGAGGAATTCGGCGGTGCGGCGATATCGGGATTCCTTGTCGAGGAAGTCGCCGAACGATCGTTGCTCGACCGGATCCCCGCCGGTGACGATGTTGAGCAGCAGCCGCCCCCCGGAAAGCCGCTGGAACGACGCCGCCTGATGGGCCGCCCAGGCCGGGGCAGCCGCATCCGGACGCAGGGCGACGATGAACTTGAGCTTCTGCGTGTGCTCGGCCACCGCTGCACAGGTGATCCAGGCGTCCTCGCAACCGGAACCGGTCGGGGTCAGGACAGCCTCGAAGCCCGCCCGTTCCGCCGCCTTCGCCACTTCCGCCAGATACTCGACATCGGCCGGACGGTTCATCGATGTCTGGCCGAGTCGGTCGATCACGTTGGTGACGTTGCGTCCGTCACCCGAAGTGGGAAGAAACCAGTGCCAGCGCGGAACCTTCCGCTCCTCTCTGCTCATAGTCGATAAATCTACTCGAGAATGAGACCTACAGGTGCGCCCTGGCCGGATCGCTTTCCAGGTCCAGAAGGGGACCCATCGGGACGACGCGGGTGGGATTGATCCGGGGATGGGTCACGTAATAGTGCCGCTTGATGTGATCAAAGTCGACGGTTTCCCGGATCCCGGGCTGCTGGTAGAGATCGCGCAGGTAGCCGGCCAGGTTGTCGTAGTCGGCGATGCGGCGCTGGTTGCATTTGAAATGACCCACATAGACTGCATCGAAGCGGATCAGGGTGACGAAGAAGCGCCAGTCGGCCTCGGTGATCCGGCTGCCGGTCAGGTACCGCCTTTCACCCAGGCGGTCGTCCATGACGTCGAGAGCCTCGAAAAGCTCGATGAAGGCCGCTTCATAGGCTTCCTGGGTGGTGGCGAAGCCGGCCCGGTAGACGCCATTGTTGATCGATTTGTAGATCCGCTCGTTGACCTCGTCGATCTCCTGCCGGAGGGGTTCCGGGTAGAAGTCGAGATCAGGGTTGGCCGCCCAGCGGTCGAACTCGGTGTTCAGCATGCGGATGATTTCGCTGCTTTCGTTGTTTACCGCCCGATTGGTCTCCTTGTCCCAGAGGACAGGAACCGTGACCCGGTCGCTGAAGTCGGGGTCGGTGCGGAGATAGGCCTCGAGCAGATACCCGTAACCGTTGATCGGGTCCGGGTCGTCGTCGAAAAACCGCCAGCCCTGGTCGTCCCTGACCGGATCGACCACGGTCATCGAAATCACATCCTCGAGACCCTTCAGCTTGCGGAAGATGATCGCTCGCGACGCCCAGGGGCAGGCGTAGCTCACATACAGGTGGTAGCGCCCCGACTCGGCCGGAAAGCCAGAGGAGCCGTCCGCGGTGACCCTTTCCCTGAAGGCGCTTCTCTGGCGTACGAATGCGCCCTTGGTGTCTGTTTCCTTTTCGAACTGTGCGTTGCTCACGAGGCCGACTCTATCCATGAGGTGAGGGGTACCCGAGGGCCGGTCGAGACCAAACGCCCTGGCGTCCAGACGCTCAGGCGGGGATGCCGCCCAGCCAGCTGCCGCTGCGCTCGAGCCAGGCGGTAACCAGTCCGTCGGCACCGAGTGATGCGAGTTCGGACTCCAGCGCCACCAGGGAAGGGGTCGAGCAGGTGGCACCGAGCTCCAGCAGCGCGGGACGCAGGTGAACGTCGGCGGCGAGGGCGTGCCGGGCCTGTCTGGCGATCATCAGTGGGATGCCTGTCTTCCCCAGCAAGGCGGCTTCGGGCAGGCCGTCGAGGAAAAGCTTGAGCAGACCGGAGTAGCTTCCCATCACGGTCGGTGAGGCTGCGATCACCACCTGCGCGGTGCGGACCAGTTCGTTGAGGTCCGGGCTGAAGGAACCATCCTCAAGCGGCAGGTTGACCAGGTCGATCGCAACCGCAGGCGCGTCGCCAAGCTGACCGGCCAACCCGTCGGCAATTCCCGAGGCGAGCCTGAGGGTGCGGCTGTCCGGCCGCTGGTTTCCGACCACCGCAACCACGTTCGGGGTGAATCCGGGGTGTAGGGAGCTCTGGTTCATCTGCCCGTCCTGTCTTTGGTGAGGGGAAAAGGTGGAGGCCGGGCCCGGGGCCCGGCCTCCTTGCCTTGCGTCCAGCCGGGCCGTCTAGCCCACCGCCCAGCGGAGTCGACTCAGACATTTTTGAGTTTGTCTAGTCAATCAGTCAAGATAGCACAGACCCGGAGACCGGACCTGGCCGGAAAAGGGGCCGGATCGGTCCGGTCTTGACTTGGCGAGGCGGCCGCCTTCCAGTTTCGACCGCGGGCCAAAGGTTCTATGGCAGCTCGCGGCTTATCGTTTAGTCATGACGGCTGCGCAGGCTGCCAGTGCCAGTTACCCGGTTTCGGGCTTCTTCGACGAGGCTTTCTCGCCGCAGACCGAGCTGCGCCCGGCCTATCGCGAGCTGCTCGAAGGGCTTGATCCCCTGGATCTCGCTCGCGTTCAGGGCCAGGTCCAGACCCGGTTGCGGGAAGACGGAGTCGAGTTCGGACCGGAAGGAATGCGATCCGCCTTCGTGGTCGATGCGGTGCCGAGGATCATCACGGCCGAGGAGTGGAGGCTGCTCGCCGCGGGGCTGAGCCAGCGGGTCAGGGCGCTCCAGCTTTTCCTCGCCGACATCTACTCGCGCCAGGAAATCCTCGCCTCCGGCGTGATGCGCCGGTCCATACTCGATGGCGCCCCCCACTACGAGCCGGTCGCCGCCGGTTTCGGCACCCCGGTCGTGGCTGACCTGGCCGGACCCGATCTGGTCCGGGATGCGAGTGGCTTCAGGGTGCTCGAGGACAACCTGCGGTTCCCATCCGGACCGACCTTTGCCCTTGCCGCGCGAAGGGCGGTCGCCGAACAATGGCCCGCCGGACCCCGACCGGTTCCGGCCGAGGGCGCGTTCGACCTTCTGGGCGAGATGCTCCGCGGGCGGGCCCCGGACGGCCGGGCCGATGCGGCGGTGGCGATCCTCAGCGAAGGCCCGGACAGCGCCGCCTGGTTCGAGCATCAATCGCTTGCCTCCCGCCTCGGCATCGAGGTGGTGACTGCCGAACAGCTCGAAGTCTCCCGTGGCGAGCTGGTCACCCGTACCGACCTGGAACCCCGGCGGATCGACGTGCTCTACAACCGCAGCAACACCGACCGGATCACCCGGTCGGGTAACGATCTGACGCCACTCGGGGAGCTGTTGATTGAACCCCTCCGCTCCGGCAAGCTGGTCTGTGTCAATTCGTTCGGTACCGGGATCGCCGATGACAAGGCCGTCCACTGCTACACCGGCGCGATGATCCGGTTCTACCTCGGCGAGGAGCCGCTGCTTGACACCCCGGATTCACTGGACCTTGGCGACCCGGAACAGGCCGATCAGGCAATGGGGCAACTCGACCGGCTGGTGATCAAGCCCCGCTGGGCGCTCGGTGGCCAGGACATCGTGATCGGACCGAAAGCATCCGCCAAAGAACTCGAACGTGCCCGTCAGGCGGTGCGGAGCAATCCCGGCCGGTACGTCGCCCAGGAAATGATCGGACTCTCGACTCACCCCACCCTGATCGGCGACCGGCTCGAACCTCGTCATATCGATTTGAGACCGTATGTGATCACTTCGGAAGGCGAGCAGACGGTTCTACCGCTGGCCCTGACCCGGTTTGCGCGCGCTGCCGGCAACCTCGTGGTCAGCAGCACCCAGGGAGGAGGAGCGAAGGACACATGGATACTGGCGGACTGACGCTGCGCGGCCTGACCCGCGCCCCGGAAACAAGGCGGCCGCTGATCGGAGTGACGACCTCGGAGCTGAGGAAGGCCGAGACCGTCTCGCCGACCCCGGAGGGAGAGCCACCGCGTCACGAGATGGCGCTTGGACTCACCTACATGAAGGCGGTCGAGGTTGCCGGCGGGGTTCCGGTGGTGATTCCGCCGATGGAGACGGGACTGATCGGGGCTTTGCTGGAGCACCTGGACGGTGTCTGCCTGTCTGGAGGACCGGACATCCATCCCGATCACTACGGCGAGGAACCGCATGACCAACTCGGTCCGACCGCGCCGGATCTCGACCATTTCGAACTCGAGATCGCCCGCAAGGCGGATGCTCTGATGATGCCGGTGCTGGCAATCTGTCGCGGCATGCAGGCGCTCAACATCAGCCGCGGCGGCACCCTGCTCCAGCACATCCCGGACCGCTGGGTGGACGTCGAGCACCGCCAGAAGATGCCCGGGCAGACCGCGGCTCACCGGGTCGATCTGGACCCGAAGTCCAACCTCGCCCTGATCGTCGGTTCACCGGTGATCGCGGTCAACTCCTTTCACCACCAGGCCGTGGAGAAAGTGGGCGAGCGACTGGTGGCGACCGGCTGGGCACCCGACGGCGCAACCGAAGCGATCGAGGACCCGGACCGCGAGTTCATGCTCGGGGTCCAGTGGCACGCCGAACTCATGGTCGACCAGCCCGAGCAGTACCGGCTTTTCAGGCAGTTCGTGGCGGCGGCCGAGGAATTTTCGGTGATCAGGCTCACGGAGGCGACGAGATAGCTGCGACCGGCGACAGCGCGGCGCTGCCCGAATGGGCCAAGTGGCCGGAAAATGGTCATCCTCTGGGCGATTTCACTCTCGGAGTCGAGGAAGAGGTGATGCTCATCTCGGCGCTCAGCAACGCGCTGGCCAACCGGATCGACGCCGTTCTGCCGCGACTGCCTGCCGACGTCGTGACCCACATGACCCCCGAGACGCATGGCTCCGCAGTCGAGCTCAGAACCGACGTCCACGCCAGCGTCGGAACGGCGATCGGGCAGATCGCATCGCTCAGGCACAGCCTCGCGGCAACCCTGAAGACCCTGCGGCTGAGGGCCGCCTCGGCCGGCACCCACCCTTTCGCGGTCTGGGAGGAGATCGTGGTTTCCGCCGGGGAGCGTTACCAGTTCGTGCACGGCTCGATGCGGGAGCTGGCCAGGAGGGAGCCGACCTTCGCCCTCCACGTTCACGTCGGCATGCCCGATCCGGATACCGCGATCAACGTCCACAACCGGATGCGGGTCTTCCTTCCCGTGCTGCTGGCCCTTTCGGCCAATTCTCCTTTCTGGCAGGGCCGAGACACCGGCCTCTCCTCGGCCCGCACCCCGCTGTTCCAGGCTTTCCCCCGGGTCGGCGTGCCGCGTCCCTTCCACAGCTACCGGCAGTACGTGGACAACGTTGACCTGTTGATCCGGACCAACGCGATTCCCGAGCCGACCTTCCTCTGGTGGGATGTCAGGCCGCAACCGTCGCTTGGCACGATCGAGATCAGGGTCATGGACTCGCAGACCCGCAACGAAGACACGGCCGCCCTGGTCGCCATGACCCAGTGCCTGGCCCGCCGGGAAGCCCTGGACAGCCAGCTTTCAACCGCCCAGATCGACTCGCAGGAATCGATCAGCGAGAACCGTTTCCTGGCCGCCCGGGACGGAATCGAGGCGGAGCTGATCGACTCCGGAAGGGAGGCGAGGGTGCCGGTCCCGAAGATCGTCGATCGGCTCGTCGCCGCCCTCAGGCCACATGCCCAGGAGCTTGGCTGTGAACCCGAACTCGAATACTGCCTGGAGCTCGCCCGGGAAAACGGGGCCGTACGCCAGCGACGGATCAGCCGGGAAGTTCCATCCCTCGCCCAGATGGTCAGCATTCTGGCCGACGAACTGGAATAGTCCCCTGCCTTGAAGTCGAGTGTGCCGTTCAGGGTCGTGATCGCGGCCGCAGTTCTGCTGGCGCTGGGGGCGCTGGTCGTCGATGGCTGCGCGAAAGAGGAAAACTCCCCGACCACGCGGACCCTGAAGATCTACGTCAGCCAGCCGCTGAAAGGTGACCGGGGCGGCGAAGACATGGTGCGGGCAGTCCAGATTGCCAACGATGACATGGGCGGCCGGATCGATTCGGCGAGGATCGAGATCGTCGGCATGAACGATTCCGACGAATCCGGCAACTGGGTCGCTTCCCTGGTCCGCCGGAACGCGCACCGGGCCGCGGAGGATCCGGATGCCGTCGCCTACATCGGGGACTTCGATTCCGGGGCGACCGAAGTTGCGATGCCGATCCTCAACCGGGCCGGGATGCTCCAGGTCAGCTCCAGCTCGACCGCGGTCAAGTTGACCCGGCCGGCGCCGGAGCTGGGTGAGCGGATTCGTCCAACCGGGATCCGGACCTTCGGCCGGGTTGTGCCCAACGACAACGTCCAGGCAGCGGCCCTGGCCCTGTTCATGGATGAAGAGAGCGTCAACGAGGTATTCGTGGTCGATGACGGAGACACCTACGGCGAGGGCCTCCGGTACCGCTTCGAAAAGGTCGCCCGACATACCGGCATCGACATCACCGGTGCCGCCACGGTCACTCACGAGGCCCAGATCGGAGACGTGGCCAAGAGGGTCACCGCCTCCGGGGCCGACGCCCTGCTCTTTGCCGGTTCAAATCAGGATCTGGCGCGGGACCTGTTCGAGACGGTTCACCGTGACAACAACTTCATAAAACTCTTCGGAGGAGACGGCCTTTCGCTTTCATCCTTTCTCGAATCAATCGGTGACACCGGACTCGACACCTACATCACGGCGCCCCAGCTGCCGGCCGGCAACTACGCGCAAAGTGGCGAATCCTTCCTGCGGGGCTTCCAGGAAAGCTACGGCCGGCCGGCCGAGCCGATGGCCGTCTTCGCCTACGAGGCCGGCCGGGTCGTTCTCGACTCGATCCGGCGCGGGGTCCGCGGAAACATCGGCAGCGAACCGATCGACGTGTTGAGGACCAACACGCGAAACGCCTTCTTCGACACCTCGGAAAGGGCTTCACCGCTAGGCAGCTATTCGATCGACGCAAACGGCGACACCACTCTCACCTTTTACGGCGCATACCGGGTCGAGGACGGCCAACTCGTCCTCGGGAGAACGATCGACGTGCCGACTTCACTGCTGATGGAGGACGAAGGATGAACACGGTCCTTGCCTGCCTGGCGATTCTCGCCGGCGGATGCCTGGTCACCGGAATTTCCATCTTCCTGGTCCGGAAGTTTGTGCCGGAGAGTCTGAGGGGGAGCGAAGAGAGGCGCGAACCGGTCTTCGCCTTCGCCGGAGTGCTTTACGCCCTGGTCATCGGCTTCGTGCTCGCCTACGCCTTGGACGGATACCAGACGGCCGAAACCGCGGCCGGGACCGAGGCGGATTCGGTCAGTTCCCTCTCCCGGGCTGCCACCCTCTTTGACGCCGAAAGCCGGGACCGGATCGGCCACGAGCTGATCTGTTACGCCCGGGCGGTCGTCGACGACGAATGGCCCGCGATGGCCCACGGTCACCGGTCGGAGCTTGCCACCGCCGCCACCGACCGGCTTTTCCAGTCATTCGGCAAGCTGGGCCGCCACGACGCCGACAATTCCGCACTTTCCACCTCGCTGGAGCGGGTCAGCGACCTTCAGAAGGCCCGCGCGACCCGGCTGCTCAAGTCCGACACCTTCCTGCCGACCATGTTCTGGGTCTTCATGATCGCCGGCGGCTTCATGCTGATCCTCTTTGCCACGGTCCTCAAGGGCCGCGAGCCGGTCCGGGGCCAGATCATGTTCATCCTCCCGGTTTCGCTCCTGGTGATCTGCTCGGTCTACCTCGTCTTCGTATTCGAGCAGCCGTTCCGGGGACCCAACGAGGTTCAGCCCCGCGCCATGGAACGGGCCCTGGTCTCGGTCACCGAGTTCATTCCGGATCCCCGGGCCGACCGGCCCTGCCCGTAGGAGGCGCGAGGCGGGCTAGTTGCCCGACTTGGCGACTTTGCCCGACTTCGTCAGGCCCAGATCGTCCTGGTTGTCTTCCGGGATCGGCGCCAGCTTCCGGCTGGGGACCGTTCTGTCCTGGAGGTTGTGTTTGTCGTTGAACTCGAGCGGAGTCATCGGCTGGTTGCTCATCGGCGGCTCCGGCTCCATTGCGTCGAGCCCGTTGTCGAGGTCGGCTTCGCTGACCGAAGACGGCACCGGGACCGCCCGGTAGGCGGGGACCGGAAGCCCGAGCCGGAATGCCAACTTGCCGTCGGCATCGAAACCGGTCACCCAGGGATTGTCGCCCCAGGAGACCACCCAGCCATCGCCCAGCTGTCGGAACGATCCGCAGCAGTGGCTGCTCGGAGCCGCTGCCTTGTCGGTGAAGGCACCGAGGTAGGTGGCCGTGCGCTCCTTCAGGTCGATCCGGTAGCGCAGAGCGCGCGGCGCGCGGCCCTTGACGTGAGTGCCGTTGTCATGAACGGTCAGGACATCACCGATCATGCGCGCGTCGTGATTGCCCGAGATCGGGTAGTTGCCATAAGGATCGTCGCCCACGACTTTCAGTGACTGCGGAGTCTTCACGCCACCGAACTTCCAGACGATGTTGCCCGTCTTCTTGCTGATGCCCCAGATCGAATCCGTGTGGCGGGTGGAAATCACGTATTGGTCACCCCAGGGCTCGATCGAGTTGAGGTGAAAATGGTCGTAGCGGATCTTCCCGTGCTGGTCGAAGTGGGGATTGTTGAACTCGCGGATCCACCAGCGATACGGGGTGCCGGTGAGCGGAATGTGGTCACCCGAGTTCCAGGACCAGAGCACCTGACCGTCCGGAGTCTGCTCCTGGAAGGCGCCGTCGAGAACACCACGGTTGGCACGACCGCCAACCGGGCGGAGATCGACGCCGTAACGGGGGTCATAACTCATGACCAGCTGGTTGCCGTTGGGCAGGAGCACGTATTCATGTCCGTCAGTGGGGGCGCCCTTGAACCTGACCGTCTTGACCAGGTTGCCGTCCAGATCGCGGATGTCGGTGGCCGTGCGGGCATCCTGGCCGAAGCCGTCGCCGAAGCCGCGGGGGAACTGGACCGTGCCGTCGTAGAGCACCTGGCCCCCGAGGGTGTTGTAGGGCGGGCTGTACCACCAGCGGGGAGTGCCGTCCTGATCGAAGACGATCAGCCAGACCCGGCCGGTCTTGCCGGGGGTCAGGTACGAACTGACCATGAACATGCCCTTGGGCGGCTTCCGGAAGCGCTTGTATCGCCATTCCGGGAAATTGGACGGGAGGCAGCGCACCTCGTAGCTTTCGGGTCCGTCCTCGCGCATGATCTTCACGTCGAAGTCCTGACCCGGCAGGGGCCGGGCCTCGGCCGCGTAGCGTCCGGACTGGGCCGGGTTTGCCCAGACCTTGACCTTCACATCCGGGTTCGAGCGGACCTGCACCATGACCCGGCCGGGAACGCAGCGGGTCACGTAGTAATGCCGGTCGGGATTGAACTTCGGCCACATTGACGATGTGCCGAACTGGGCGTCGTACTTGCTACCCGGATCGCCGTTGCCATCCTCGGTGCCGACGATCGGAGCCAGGGCGTTCAGATCCTGCCCCTCATTCTTCGACTTCTTCGATGACTTGCCGTGGTCGTGATCGGCCCGGTACTGGCGGTAAACAAGCGCGCCGGCACCGACGCCAACGAAAAGTGCGGCCAGTAGCACGGCAAGGTTGAACGGCGTGAATTTGAGTTTGTTACCGGAGGTTTCCATGCCAGCGACGTTGAACTGATTTCCCATTCGGACCGGGGCGGCAGCAGCGCCTGGTGCTTCATTCCGGTCGCGCCTGGGGCGACTCTCTGAATGGTCCGGGAACTATAGAGGCACCCCCTGCGGGTAGGGTTCGCGACCCATGCCGCCGCTTTCCAAGTTCTCGATCACCGACACGCTTCAGGGCATGCGGGTCGCCTTCGAGAAGGACAGGGCCCTGGTCATCCGGATCACCCTCCTCTTCGCCGCCCTCAACGCGGTGACCGGCCTGCTGGACCTGACCGGCCCGGCCGGGATCGCGATTTCTATCGGTTTTCTGGTCCTGTTCGGGGCCATGTACGAGGGTCTGATGACGGCCCTCGTCTGTCTTCCGGGGAAAGCGGAAGGGATGGCTGAACTGTGGCGGACGGTCCGACCGGTTCTGGGCATCATGATCTGGGTCGCCCTCGTCTACGCGATCGCCGTTTTTGCCGGGATGCTCGCGCTGATCGTCCCCGGACTGATGATCCTCACGATCTGGTCGGTTTCAGGACAGGTGGTGGTGGTCGAACGGGCCGGACTGGCCACTGCGTTTCGCCGCAGCGCCGAACTGGTTCGTGGCAACGGCTTCGCGGTCTTCGGGTTCCTGCTCGTGGTCGGGATCATCGCCCTGACGATCTCGCTTCTGGCGATCCTGGTCGCTCGACCGCTCGGAACCGGGGTGGTCGGCAACCTGGTCACCCCCTTCCTCAGCAACCTCTTCAGCGCTCCTTTCTACGCGCTGGGGCTGGCCGCGCTTTACAACGAACTGACCGGCCGGGGGGTCAATCCGGAGTCACTGCCGCCGGGCCCTGATCCGCCGGACCCGAACCCGTAGCTGAATCCGCGCCGGCCATCTCGTCCTCGTCGGCGAAGACCTCTTCCATCTTGCCGGCCGGTGAACCGATCAGGGCGACGACGAAGCTGAGCGCCATCACCGCGGCCATACAGAGGAACACGGTCTTGGTGGACTGGGCGAAAGCGTCCTGAATCGCGTGGTAAACCTTCTCGTAGCCGGGCCCCGAGCCTCCGCCCGATCCGCTCATGCCCCCGCTGCCCGCGCTCGAAACCTGGTCGGCGATCTTGTGGGCTTCGGCGGTCGGCACGATCCCGCTCAGCTCCGATTCGATGTTGGCCTTGTTGCGGAGGATCAGGATCGTGCCGAGGACGGCCATGCCCACGCTGGCCCCGTAGTTTCTGATCGTCTGGGTGATGCCCGTAGCTTCCCCGTAGCTGGTGTTCGGCGCCCTGTTTACGGCGTCGGTGGCGACCGGGCCGAGCAGGAAGCCAAAGCCGGCACCGGTCAGCACGATGAACGGCCACTGGGCGTTGGACCCACCGTCGAGATCGGTCAGCTTCATGGCCCAGAGGAAGAACCCGACCGCGGCCAGAAGGCAGCCCAGCACGACCGTGGGCCGGGCACCCCTGGCGTCGAGGATGCGCCCGCCGAACTGCGACGCGGTGGCAAAGCCGGCAAAGAAAATCAGCAGGTAGAGACCGGCTTCCGATGCCTCCCAGCCCAGTGAAAGCTGGGCGTACATGCTGGCAAAGAAGAACAGCGGCACGAAGGCGACGGAAAGCAGGAAGAGCAGCACGTTGTCCACGGCGAAAGACCGGTCCCGGAAAATTTCGACCCTGATCAGCGGATACTTCTGCTTCAGCTCGAAGAGCACAAAGCCGGCCAGCACAAGCAGCCCGCCGACGATGCAGATCCAGGTGACCGGATTGCCCCATCCCCAGATCGAGGACTGCTGCAGACCGAGCACCGCGAGGGCCATGCCGATGCAGACCAGAACTGCTCCCCGGTAGTCGATCGGTTGCGGTCGCCTCGTTTCTTCGGGCTTCGAGATGTAGATGAAGATCAGCGAGAGGATTGCGACCGGGATGTTGATCCAGAAGATCGCCCGCCAGGTCCACTCGGAGAGATAGCCTCCGGCCAGCGGGCCGATCGAGGTGAAGGCTCCGGTCACACCGAAGAAAATTGCCATCGCCTTGCCGCGGTCGGCGATCGGGAAGGAAGAGATCACGATCGCCAGGGCGGCCGGGAACATCAGGGCCGCGCCGGCACCCTGAACGATCCGGAAGAAGATCAGCCAAGTCTCGTCGATGCTGGTGTCCGGGGTGAATCCGCAGAGGGTCGAGGAGATGGCGAAGATCAGCACCCCGATCACGACCAGCCGGCGGTGACCGAAGACATCGGCCAGCTTCCCGCCGAGGGCGAAAAGCGCCGCCAGGGAAAGCAGATAGCCGTTGATCACCCATTGCACCCCGGTTGAGGTGAGGCTCAGGTCCTTCTGGATCTCGGGGATGGAGATCGAGACGATCGTCTGGTCGATGAAGGTCATCGACACAGCGAAAATCATTGCGACTAGGACGAGGTAACCGCTCTTCTTTTCTGCCATCTGGCAGGAATGTACCGAAGGGTCCACCCGTCCAAACAAAGTTGACACGCATCAGCTTCTAGCCGGTAGGCTGGCAGCATGGAGATCCTGCGCACGCCCGAAGAAAGGTTCGAATCGATCCCGGACTTCCCCTGGGAACCGAAGTACCGCCAGTGGGAAGGGATGCGGCTCGCCCACATAGATGAAGGCGATGGTGAACCTGTGCTGCTCGTCCACGGCGAACCGACCTGGGGATTTCTGTGGCGCAAGGTGATGGAACCCCTGCTCGAGACCGGCTACCGCTGCATCGTCCCCGACCTTCCCGGCTTCGGGCGCTCGGATAAACCGGTTGATGACACCTGGTACACCTACGACCGCCACACGGCAGCGCTGGTCAGCCTGATCGAGGAGCTTGACTTGACCGGGATGACCCTGGTCTGCCACGACTGGGGCGGACCGATCGGCTTGCGCGCGGCCTCGATCGAGGTGCCCGAAAGGTTCTCCCGACTGGTTGCCATGGACACCGGTCTGTTTACCGGCTACCAGAAAATGTCCGACAACTGGAACCACTTCCGCGATTTCATCTCCTCACACCGCGACGTGCGGATCGACATGCCGATCCGCGGCGGCTGTGCGACCGAACTTTCCGATGAAATCGTCGCCGCCTATGAGGCACCCTTCCCCGACGCCGACCACAAGGCCGGTGTCCGCACCTTCCCGCCGATGATCCCGGTCACCCCCGAGGATCCGGGTGCGGCCACCGGACAGGCAGCCGCCCGGTTCCTGACCAACGACGACCGGCCTTCGCTGCTGTTCTGGGCCGATTCGGACCCCGCCCTGCCGCTGGACCCGGTCGGCAGGACCGTTCAGATGCTGTTCCCCATGGCCGAGCCGCTCACCCTGATCGAGAACGCCGGGCATTTCCTGCAGGAAGACCACGGCGAAGAAATCGGCGTCCAGATCGCCGATTGGCTGGCCCGCACCCCCGTCTGAACCGGCCCCACCCCCGCCTGACCCCGCACCACGCCCGCCTGACCCGGAGCCCTGCCTGCCCGATCAGGCCGGGTCGGCCGAGCGAAGCAGCATCTGAAGGAGCGGCTCGGCCCTGCGGGCATCGGGCCGGTCACCGGTAATCAGGTCGAGATAGATGTACCCGCCCATCACCCGCTCGATCACGTAGGCCAGCTCGTAGGGCTCCACGCCTTCCGGCAGGTTCATCTCCCCCGCGTCCAGCCGGCGCTCGATCGAATCCTCGATCCAGGCGATCAGCCGGGGCTGGTATCCGGACCCGGCCCTGGTCAGGAGTGACATCGCCGACTCCCCTTCGGTTGCCAGCCAGTGCTTCATCCCCGGGTTGGAGATCACCTCCTCCGCGAACTCGATGGTCACGTCGATGATCCGGTCCGGACCGGTCGAATCGCATTCGCGGTCGAGACGGTTCAAGCTCAGCGAGGTCATGTGCCAGATCATTTCGACCAGGAACTGATCTCGGGAGCCGACCCAGCGGTAGAGGGTGGCGCGGTTGATGTCGAGCTGCCGGGCCATGGCTGACATGTCGATCCGTTCCTTCGCCATGAAGGTGCCGATGCCGAGGCGAAGGGCGCGAAGCGGCCCCGAATCTTCAGATCCGGTCGGATCATTCAGCGCAGCCTGGAGCTTTGTCGCACGCGGACTCACGGGAAAGGCAGCATTTCGCATTTCGCCCCGCCGCGCCGGAAAAACCGGCCTGCGACGCCCGGGCTGCGCGACCGCTCAGGTCGAGGTCGCAATTGCCTGCCCGATCGCCCGGCGCATCAGCTCTACCGGCTGCGCGCCGGTAACCGCCGTCGAGCGGTCGAAGACGAAGGTCGGCACCCCGGTGATCCCGAGCATGCCGGCCAGTTCCTGATCGCCCCTGACTTCGGTTGCGAACTCCTCGCCGGCCGCGACTTCAGCCGCGCGGCCCGGGTCGACTCCGGCTTCACTCGCCATCCTGGCCAGTTGATCCGGGTCAGAGAGATCACTCGAACCGGTGAAGTAGGCCTCGAAAAAGGCGTCGGCCAGTCGTCCGTCCAACCCTTCTGCGGCGGCCAGCCTCAGCATGCGATGGGCGTCGAAGGTATTCACCGCCCTTGCGCTCTCAAAATCGAACTCGACCCCGGCCTCGTGGCCCATCGCAATCACGCGGTCGTTCATCGCCAGCGCTTCATCCCTTGAAATTCCGAACTTGCGGGAAAGGTGATCGAACAGGTCACCCTCGGCCCGACGGGGAGCGGCGGGATCGAGCTGGAAGCTGCGCCAGGCGACCTCGACCTCGTCTCCGCCGTCAACACCGTCCAGGGCCTCGGCGAACTGGCGGGTCCCGATGTAACAGAAAGGGCAGGCGATATCAGAGAAGATTTCGACTTTCACCCGAAGCAGACTAGAGAGCCTCTGGCGAAGGGCATAGGATGCGCCCATGGCCGACAGTCAAACGGGAGCGGCGCCGGCGGGCGCAACCGATGCTGGCAGCGCGCCGGGCAAACCCGCGCTCGTCCTGCTGACCCTCATCCTGGTCGCTGCCGTGGCGAACCTGAACCTGGCGGTGGCCAATGTGGCCCTGCCGGATATCGGCAAGGACCTCGATGCCAGCCAGACCGGCCTGAACCTGGTCGCAGTCGGCTTCTCGCTCGGCCTCGCCTCTTCGGTGCTTTACCTGGGCGCGCTCGGCGACCGTTACGGCCGCAAGATGCTGCTGATCATCGGCACGACGGTTTCGATTCCCGCCGCGCTTCTGGCCGGTTTCGCCCCCAGCGTGGACATCCTCTTTCTCGCCCGGGTGCTGGGCGGTCTGGCCGCCGGCATGGCCTTCCCGACCACGCTCGCCCTGATCACCGCCCTCTGGTCCGGGGCGAAGAAGACCCGGGCAATCGCGCTCTGGTCGGGCATCGGCGGCGGCATCTCCGCCCTGGGGCCGCTCGTCTCCGGCTTCCTGCTCGAGCATTTCGACTGGGGTTCGGTCTTTCTCGTGACGCTGCCCCTGGCTGTGGTTGCCCTGATCCTCGCGATCAGGTTCATTCCCTCCCACGTCAACGAAACGACGGACCCGGTCGACAATCTCGGCGGAATCCTCTCGATCATCATGGTTGGCGGGATCGTGCTGGCGATCAACTTCGTCTCGATGCCAGGCTACGGCGAAACGACCGCGGCGATGGCGGCGATCGGGGTGGCGGCCGGCCTTGGCTTCTTCATCCAGCAACGTCGCGAGGGTCGCATCGGCAATCCTCTTTACGACCTCAAGATCGCCGGCCGGCGCACCTTCTGGGTTGCCGGCACAGCCGGGATCATCGTATTCGGGACCCTGATGGCCGCCATGTTCATTGGCCAGCAGTACCTGCAGAATGTTCTCGAGTACTCGACCCTCGGGGCCGGAGCGGCGATCCTCCCGGCGGCCCTGGGAATGATCGTGGCGGCGCCCCGCTCGGCCAAGCTGGTCGAGTCGCATGGTTCGCGCTTCACCCTGCTCTGTGGTTTCGTTTTCTGCCTGATCGGTTTCATCTTCATGCTGACCCTCTGGGATGAAAACGCCGCCTACTGGCAGGTTCTGGCCGGGTACCTGCCGGTCGGCATCGGGGTCGGCCTCGCCGGCACTCCGTCCTCCAACTCGCTGACCAGCTCGGTTCCCGTCAAGCGGGCCGGGATGGCCTCGGGAACCGCCGACCTGCAACGCGACCTGGGCGGCGCGCTGATGCAGTCGATTCTCGGATCGGTGCTCACCTCCGCCTACGCGAGCTCTTTCGCATCGCAGATCGCCGGCAACCCGGAGGCGAGCCAGAAGGTCAGCGATTCGACCCAGACCCAGCTTGAAAGGTCCTTCGGTTCGGCTGTCACCGTCGCCGAACAGCACAAGGAATATGCGCCGCAGATCGTCCACGCCGCGCAGACCGCTTTCCTCCACGGCAGCGACACTGCCTATGTGGTCGGCATCGCGGCGATCGTGCTCGGCGCGCTGGTGGTCTTCTTCGCCTTCCCGAAGAAGGATCACGAACGGGAGCTCCTGGCCGGATTCCACGCCGAGGACGCGGCCGCAACTGCTGCCGCGGCAGGCTGATTCGAGACCCCCGAGGCGATTTTCCGCGCTTTGGTGAACCTGAAGGTCGTGCCGACACCCTAAGCCGGGAGCGGGTCGGCCAGAGCGAGATTGCGGGCATAGCGGATCGCTGAAGGCGTGTCACTGAACACCCTGCCGCTTTGGCGCAGGTGGGCGGCTTCCCCGAGCCGGTCGAGCACCTCGCCGTGCTCTTCGGCAATGCCAGAGATCAACACCACATGCCGCGGTGTTCCAGCTTGCTGATCGCATCGCCAAGTACCCGGGCGCCAGTGGCGTCGATCGTCGTGACCCTGGCCATTCGCAGGATCACCACCTTCACGTCAGCCACTTCGGTCAGTTCGAGCAGGAACTGATGGGCGGCAGCGAAGAAGAGGGGACCATCCAGGCGGTAGGCGACGATGTGCTGACTGAGCAGCTCCCGCCCTTCGGCCGAGTGGTCGGAATGGTCGAGCGGAACCTCCAGAAGGTTGGCGCTGCTGGCGACCGACCTCAGTGCGATGACGATCGCAACTCCCAGCCCGACCACGACGGCGGTCACCAGGTCGAAAACAACCGTAACCCCGAAAGTGAGTAGCAGGACGATTGCGTTACCACGCGTGGCATGCGCCATCGCCCTCAGCGAACCGACCTCGACCATCCGAATCGTGGTCGCGAGGAGGACCCCGGCCAGGGCGGCCAACGGGATCTTCGAGACGAGCGGGGCCGCGACCAGCACAATCGCGAGGAGAATGGCCGAATGGCTGAGTGCTGCGAGCTTCGAACCCGCACCGGCCCGGACGTTCACCGCTGTACGTGCGATTGCCGCGGTCGCCGGGATCCCTCCAAATACGGGAGCCGCCAGGTTCGCGAGACCCTGACCGAACAGTTCCCGGTCCGGGTCGTGCCGCTCACCAACACTCATGCCGTCGGCAACGGTCGCCGAGAGCAGGCTTTCGAGCGCAGCCAGGGCCGTGACCGCGACAACCGCCGGCAGAAGGGCGGAAACGCTGCCAAGATCGAAGAATCCGAACGAAGGGGACGGCAATCCTGCCGGCAATTCTCCGATCGGCGTGAGATCAAGCCCGAAGGCCAGTGACGCCAACGTTGCCAGGACAACTCCGACCAGGGAAAACGGGAATACCGGGCGCAGCCTGGCTCCGGCCAGCATGAGGATGCAAACCCCGAGGGCGACCAGCGGAGGTGCCAGGACGGGATCGGCCACGAACTTCTTTGCGGCATCGAAAGCCACGGCCCAGACCCGCTCCTGGTCCCCCGCCTCGACCCCGAGGGCCGCGGGGACCTGCTGTAGCGCAATCACGACCGCGATCCCGGCGGTGAACCCTTCGACCACTGGTGCTGGCAGAAACTTCACATACCGACCCATGCCGGCCCAGCCCAGCCCGATCAAGGCGATTCCGGCCATGAAGCCCACGAAGAGCACTCCGGTTGCCCCGAACTGATGGACGACCGGCACCAGGACCACGGTCATGGCGCCGGTCGGCCCGGATACCTGGAGGTTGGAGCCACCGAAGATCGCAGCGATGGCCCCGGCCACGACGGCGGTTGCGATCCCGGCCTCGGCGCCGAGCCCGGAAGTGGCTCCGAAGGCGAGTGCGAGCGGTAGTGCGACCACGGCAACCGTGAGCCCAGCCAGCAGATCGCGCCGCGACGAGCGCTTTGCCGCCTGCCATTCCGCGGGCCGAGGCAGGAGGTCACGAAGACGGGCGCGACCCGCGCGGATCACGTCCATGGAATTCCGCTCAGACCGCTTCGGCCTCAAGCTCCGCCAGCAAAGACTGCTGGCCGGAGATCACGTTGGTCAGCACGGCCCGGGCCGCCGCCATCATTTCGGCGACTTCGGGGCTGCTCAGTGTGTAGAGGACGGTCGTACCGTCGCGACGGGAGCTGACCAGACCGGCCCGCCTTAGCACTGCAAGCTGTTGCGAGAGGCTGGAAGCCTCGACATCGAGGTCGGCCAGAAGCTTGTGAACCGGCGCGGGGCCCTCTAGCAGCATTTCAAGCACCCGAACCCGAACCGGGTGGCCGAGGGTGCGGAAAAGGTCTGCTTTGGCTTGATGGAGGGGTGTGCCGGGCAATTCAGGAATTCTGCGAGGAGACGAAGCAATACACAGATTGATTATTTCACAAGTTGAAGATTTCTTCAACCATGGGTGGTGAACCTCCGACCGATCGCTTCGTGCGTCGGGTCCGAACCGCCGGACCCGACATCGGCTCAACCCTCGAAGAAGCGCTGGATGCCGCTCAGCACCATCTGGATGCCAATGGTGGTGATCAGCAGGCCGCCGATCTTGGTCACGATACCCTCGGCCTGCTCGGAAAGATTTATGTATTTCGAGACCAGCAAGTGACCGATCGGCAGCAGGATCACCGCGACCGCAACGGCAACCAGGGCGACGATGGTTCCCTGCCCGTTCTCGGCCGAGGCGGCGATCGTGATCACCGTGGTGATCGCACCCGGACCGGCGATGAAGGGAATTGCGTAGGGCACGACGACGCTGCCGTCGAAGCTCTCTGGTTGTTCCCGGGAGGCCTCTCCGCCCTGTGCCCGGCTCGGCTCCCCCCCGAAGAGCATCTCGAAACCCATCAGCGTCACGATCAGGCCGCCGGCCACGCCGAAGGCACCGAGGTTGATTCCCAGCGCGTCGAGCAGTTCCCGCCCGATCAGGGCGGCACCGAAGAGTGTGATCGCGACGACGATCGTGATCCGGCGAACGAACTCGCCCCGGCGCTCGGGTTCGCCTGCGGTCAACTGGCGAAAGAAGATGCCCCGGGTCAGCGGGTCGGTGATCACCACCACCGCGACGATCGACTGCAGGTAGAAGTTGAGATCGACCTCCATCCCTGCCCGCAGGGTAAAGAGCGACCCGGTCGCCCGGGTTGCCATCCGCGTGGGTCGGGGATAGGTTGGGGACAGTTCAAGTGAGGTGGAGAATGGAACGGCAGGTTCCCAATTCAGGTCAGTGGCGCATGTGCCTTCCGGTCATTGCGTTGCTGGCTGCGCTTCTGGCTCTTGCGGCAGCGCCCGCCCTCGCGCTCGCGGATGGGAAGCCCGACCTGTCCTTCGGCAAGAAGGGGACCTCTGCGTTCGATCCCGACCCGCTTTCGCTCCAGAGTCCTTCGGACATGGTCACCGACTCGAAGGGTCGGATCGTTATGGGCGGGACCACCTTCAACGGACCGGGCGGGAACATGGCCTGGTTCACCCGGCTGAACCGGAACGGCAGCGTCGACTCGACCTTCGGAACCGGCGGTTTCACAACGTTTCCGGTTCCAGCGCAGACGTACATCGCAACGGTCGCGGTCGATTCCGAGGGCAGGATCGTGGCCGCGGGAAACTATGACCTTCCGATGAATCGTGACATCTGGGTGCTGCGTCTGAAATCGGACGGGCACCTCGACTCAGGCTTCGGCATCGGCGGCGGAGTCGGTTTCGACTTTGGCAGTTTCGACCTCGGTTACGCCGCGGTGGTCGGCAAGGACGGCTTGATCTACGTGGCCGCTTCGACCGGTGACGGCGACTCGGACAAGGCCACGGTGCTCCGCTACACATCGGATGGGGATCCCGATTCCACCTGGGGAACCGGTGGTGCCGTCCGGCTGGAAGTCGGTGGTACCTCCTCCCGGGCGGAAGCAATCAGGCTCGACCGGCGTGGCAGGGTCGTCCTGGGCGGCGAGCGCGTCAATCCCGACGACAGCTCGGACTTCCTGGCGATCCGGCTCACCCGCAAAGGGGCCCTGGACAAGACCTTCAACGGGAGAGGGTTCAGGACCATCAGGTTCATGAAGGGCCAGCGGGCCGAAGTCAGCGACATGAGGGTCGACGGAAAGGGCCGGATCCTCCTGCTCGGGGCGGGCGACATCGCTCCCGACGGACTTCCGGACGGGTTGTTGGCCAGGCTCACGCCGAATGGCAAGCCCGACAAGAGCTTCGGACTCAGCGGCAAGGTCGTGAAGAGCATCTTCGGCACCCGCATGTATCTGGCTCACGTCAGGATCGACCGGGCGGGCCGGATCGTCACGGCGGGTTACGGGAGGGACCCGAGAAATGCCGAGCAGGCGTTGCTCATTCGCTTCGAATCGAATGGGCGCTCCGACCGAAGCTGGGGCAGGAACGGGGTGAGAAAGCTCACCTTTGGCCAGCCCGAAGGTGAAGGGACTGCGATGACGATCGACGGCAAGGGCCGGTACCTGGTCGGCGGGTACGTTTTCGACACGGGCCTGTCATATGTAACGCGACTTCTCGTCAAGTACCCGCGCCACCGGTAGGACGCACCGGCCGCCCGGTAGGGTGCCCTCCGTGGCTGACTACATCTTCACCATGTACCAGGTCTCCCGGGTCCATCCGCCCGACAAGGAGGTCCTCAAAGACATTTCGCTGAACTTCCTGCCGGGAGCCAAGATCGGCATCCTCGGACCGAACGGGTCGGGCAAGTCCTCGCTGCTGAAGATCATGGCCGGGACCGACACCGAGTTCAAAGGAGAAGCGCGACTGCGTGAAGGAGCCACGGTCGGCATCCTCGAACAGGAGCCGCAGCTCGATGAGACCAAGGACGTACGCGGCAACGTCGAAGACGGTGTCCGCGAGATCAAGGACCTGCTCGACCGCTTCAACGAGCTGGCCGCCAACTATTCGGATGAGACGGCCGACGAATTCGCGAAGCTGCAGGCGAAGATCGACGCGGTTGACGCCTGGAGCCTCGACCAGATGCTGGATACGGCGATGGACGCCCTGCGCCTGCCGCCCGGTGACGCCGAAGTCGCAAACCTCTCCGGCGGCGAGAAGCGCCGGGTCGCCCTCTGCCGGCTCTTGCTCTCCAAGCCCGACCTGCTGCTGCTCGACGAGCCGACCAACCACCTCGACGCCGAGTCTGTCGCCTGGCTGGAACGCCACCTCGAGGAGTATCCGGGGACCGTGGTCGCGGTCACCCACGATCGCTACTTCCTCGACAACGTGGCCGGCTGGATCCTCGAACTCGACCGCGGCCGCGGCATCCCCTTCGAAGGCAACTACAGCTCCTGGCTCGAGCAGAAGCAGGCCCGCCTCGCGCAGGAGGAAAAGCAGGAGTCGGCCCGGGCGAAGACGATCGCTTCCGAACTCGAATGGGTCCGGGAGAACCCCAAGGGCCGCCGCAAGAAATCCAAGGCCCGCCTGGCCCGCTACGAAGAGCTGCTGGCCGAAGAGAAGAATGTGAGGCTCGACCAGGTCCAGATCCACATCCCGGCCGGAGACCGGCTCGGCAACGTGGTGATCGACGCCGAACACCTGAACAAGGCTTTCGGCGAGAAGCTCCTGATCGAGGATCTCTCCTTCAAGCTGCCCCCGGCCGGGATCGTCGGGATCATCGGCCCGAACGGGGCCGGCAAGACCACCCTCTTCCGCATGGTGGTCGGTGACGAGCAGCCCGACAGCGGCTCGATCCGCCTCGGTGACACCGTCCAGCTCGCCTACGTCGACCAGTCCCGCGACGCGCTCGACCCGGACAAGACCGTCTGGGAGGAGATCTCCGATGGCGACGAGAACATCACCGTCGGCTCGAACAAGATGAACTCCAGGGCCTACGTCGGCGGCTTCAACTTCAAGGGCTCGGACCAGCAGCGCAAGGTCGGAGTGCTTTCCGGCGGTGAGCGCAACCGGGTCCACCTGGCCAAGCTGCTGAAGACCGGCGGCAACCTGTTGCTGCTCGACGAACCGACCAATGACCTCGATGTGGACACCCTGCGGGCGCTCGAAGAGGCCCTGCTCAACTTCGCCGGATGCGCCGTGGTGATCTCGCATGATCGCTGGTTCCTCGACCGCGTCGCCACTCACATCCTCGCCTTCGAGGGCGATTCCCAGGTGGTCTGGTTCGAGGGCAACCTCGAGGCCTACGAGGAAAACAGGCGGGTCCGCCTCGGAGCCGAGGCGGACCGCCCGCATCGCATCACGTACAAACGTCTGACCCGCTGAACATCAGCCGAGATGGCAGTAGTCAGTCGTATGGACTGACTACTGCCATCTCGGTCTGTCCGCGCGTCTTCCGGCCAGGCTTACGGGCCGGTCAGACGTTCTGGGTGTAGGTCGAGTTGACCTTCTTGTCGCCCTTGCTGCAGGAGACACCGACCGAGTACTGGACGCCGGGCACCGACTGGCGCCTGCCTTCCACGCACCTGAAACCGAGGACGCGGCTGTTGCAGCGGCCGTTGGCACCACCGTTGGCCTTGCGGCAGGCGTGGTAGGCCTTGACCACGCGACGGGCACCGCGACAGGAGACCCCGCGGGCGGCGATGCTGGTCACATAGGACGCCGGGGGGAAGTTGCCCTTGCTTGAACAGGCCGCCGAGGCGGAGGCGTCGGGGCCGGCCTGGGCTGCGGAACCGGTTCCACAGAAGACCGCGACGGCCAGAATCATCGGTATCAGAAGCTTTTTCATCGTTTCCTGCCTTTTTATTGATTGGTTTCGGTTCACGTCGAGCCTCGGCTCATGAATCCGCTTTGGGGAAGAAGGTCCGGTTCGGCATCTCGCCATGTTTCGCCCACGGGGTTGCCCTGCGGGCCAGTCTCGCGAATGCGTCGGCGCCGCTGAACGTCAAGTGGGTACCGTCCGGCTGGAACCATTCGCCGTGGCCCCGGCTGTAGCGGACCCAGTCGAGCAGCACGATCCGCTGCGGATATCGCTTGAAGGCCCGGCGCATGCTCCGGGCGTCGTCGCCAGCCCAGCCGCCCAGCTCCAGCGGGGTCATCAGGGCCAGCACCCGCCGCGGTCCAAGCAGATGAAGGGTCCGGCGGATCGAGCGCAGGGAGACGCTCCAATCGGCGCCGAGTGCCATCAGCACCAGATGCGGCAGCCTTCGACTCCGCTTTTCCGCCCGCAGCACGGCCATGCCTTCGGACCAGCCGCGGCAACCGCGGGCGTTCACCCGGTAGCCGGCCCGGGCGAGGTTGGGCAGGGCGAGCAGCATGGTCGAATCACCGATCGCCAAAGGCGCGTGACCGCCGGGATTCACCTTCCTCTTGGCCCCTACGGTCTCGACTCCGCCGCAGCCGGCTTCGGCAGCCGGCGAAGCGCAGGCGGCCATGATCAACAGAAGGCCCGTGAGCCAACAGGTCAACCCCATTCTCCCCTTCATGCAAACCCCCATTTGACGGGCAAATCTACACCACCCGGACAGGGTGAGCGGCAGAGCTTCCAACATCGACCCGTCGAAATATCATGGGTGGCCTGCCGCGGATTCAATCACCGGGGCAACCCGGGCCGATGCTATTTCCGACCGTCGAATTCGCCATTTTCTTCCCCGTAGTGCTGGCTCTGTCCTGGCTACTTATGCCGCGGCAGAAACTCTGGAAGCCGTACATCATCATCGCCAGCTACGTCTTCTATGCCGCGGCCAACCCGAAATTCTGCCTGCTGCTGGCCGGCATCACCCTGGGCAACCAGGCTGCCGCGAAGCTGATCGCCGCGGCCGGCAACGAGCGGCGGCGGAAATGGATCACAGGGGTGGCGGTCGGCCTCGATCTCGCCCTGCTCGGGGTCTTCAAGTACTACGCCTTCTTCGTCCAGGACTGGGCCGACCTGCTGGATTCATTTCACCTCGGGGCACCGCTGCCTCTGCTGACCATCGCCCTGCCGATCGGAGTCAGCTTTTTCGTCTTCCAGGCGATCACCTACGTGGTCGACGTCAAGCGGGGTGATGCGGAACCGGCGTCGACCACCGATGTCGCGATCTACCTGAGCTTCTTCCCTCACCTCGTGGCCGGGCCGATCGTCCGGGCCAGCGAGTTCCTGCCACAGCTCAAGGCACCGCGTGATCCGAACAAGGTCGCGGTCGGGGCCGGGCTGGCCCTGGTCGGTCTCGGAATCATCAAGAAGGTGCTGATCGCCGACTATCTGGCCCGCGTTCTGGTCGACCCGGTCTTCGCCGTACCCCAGGCCTACGCCGCTCCGGACGCCCTGCTCGCCGCCTACGGCTACGCGGTCCAGATCTACTGTGACTTCTCCGGGTACACCGACATCGCGATCGGGCTGGCGCTGCTGATGGGGTTCATCTTTCCCCAGAACTTCAACCGCCCCTACCGGGCGACCGGCTTCCGTGATTTCTGGCGGCGATGGCATATGACCCTCTCCCGCTTCCTGCGGGACTACCTGTACATCCCGCTTGGCGGCAGCCGCGGCAGCCGCCTGTTCACCTATCGCAACCTGATGATCACCATGATCCTCGGCGGTCTCTGGCACGGGGCCGCCTGGACCTTCGTGCTCTGGGGCGCCTTCCAGGGCGGCGCCCTCGTTGCCGAGCATGCGCTGGACGGGCGGATCGGCCGTCGCACGCCGACCTGGCTGCGCTGGTTTTTCACCTTCAACCTGGTGACCTTCGCCTGGATTCTTTTCCGTTCGCAAAGCCTCGGCCTCTTCTGGGATTACCTCGGCCGCTTCCTGGTCTCCGGACCGGCCACCCTCTACACCCTGCCGGTGATCCTCGCGATCGTCGTGGTGATCGGAGTCCAGCTACTCCCCGAAAAGCCGATGGAGCGACTTCAGGTTCGGCTCGAGCAACTGAATCCGGCCCTGCTGGCCGTCATGCTCGCGGCTACCATCCTTGTCGTCGGCGCCACCGTGCCGAGTCAGGGAGTGCCCCCGTTCATCTACTTCCAGTTCTAGAGACCGTGACCGAACATCGAGATGACAGCGAGATGAGCCGATTCGACCGGGAGGGAGTCCGGCATTTCACCGCCCGCCAGTCGGTGCTGGCGGTGGCGATCGTCGCCGCCATATTGCTCGTGCTGTCCGGCGGATCGATCCTCAGCGCAGCCGACGAGGAGAAGCCGGGAGTCGAGAAGGATCTCCTCCATGCGATTGGCAAGCCCGGGTCCACCCTGGCCGACAACCCGCTCGGCAAGGCGAGCAGCAAGCTCACTTCGAAGCTATCTCCGGATGAAAAGCTCGACCCGGGCCAGTCTTTCTCGGCGGCAGGCCCGGGAACCGTCACCGCCGGGCAGATCCCGCCGGTCACCCCCTCATATTTCGATCCGGTCGAGCTCGATGACAGGGCACCGCCGCGTCAGCCGCTTGAAAGCCTGCTGGTCACCGGCGATTCGCTCTCCCAGCCGCTCGATGCGGAGCTGGCAAGACGGCTGACCCCGGAGGGAATCGATGTGACCCGCGACGCCCATGTTGGCACCGGAATCTCCAACGCCTCCCTGGCGGACTGGGGTCAACTCTCTGCCGCCCAGGTTGAGGAGCATCATCCGGACGCGGTGGTCGTCTTCATCGGTGCCAACGAGGGCTACCCGATGCCCGGACCCGACGGCAAGGATGTCGCCTGCTGCTCGCCGGAATGGGCAGCGATATACGCAAACCGGGCCCGCCAGGTGATCACCAACTACCGGCAGGGCGAGAAGGCGAAGGTTTACTGGCTGACCGTTCCCCTGCCGCGGGATCCCGCCCGTCAGCGGATCGCCTCGGTCGTCAACCAGGCGGTCGCCGTCGCCGCCCAGCCCTGGCGCTCACAGGTGCGGATCATCGACACCGACGAGTACTTCGCCCCGGACGGAAAGTACAGCGATTCGATCCCGGTCGATGGCGAGGAGCAGATAGTCCGCGAATCCGACGGCATCCACCTGAATGACCTCGGCTCATCGGTGCTTGCCGATCACCTCCTCGACCGGATCGACCTCGATTTCACCCGCTGACCGTGCGTCGAGATGCAGAAAGTCAGCCGTATTGACCGACTTTCTGCATCTCGATCGGCCAGTCGCGCAAAGCAGCCTGATCGGGGTTCCGCAGATTCCCCCTTGCATGTGAGGCCCGGGCGCGAAATCATTTGACCATGGCCACATTCACCCGCGTGCTGGTCGGACACGATGGCGGCGAGCACGCAGAAGATGCCCTTTCCCTGGCGAAGCTGATCGCGGAGCGCACCGGCGCCGAGCTGGTCCTGGCTTCGGTGATCCCGAATCCGGTCGGCGGCAGTTTCGGGCCCGCTCTCCCGGCCGAAGCTTTTACCGAGCTTTCCGGCAAAGCCCGGGCCAGCCTGGAAGCGGCAGCCGGCAAGGCCGGTGCCGGCGTCGAGGTCGAACAGTCGAGCTCGGCAGCCCACGGACTCCAGGCGGTCGCGGAGCGGATCGGGGCCGACCTGATCGTGGTCGGCTCCAGCCCCAGCGCCAAGCCGGGTCATACCCGGGCCGGGCGCAAGGCCAGGCAACTGATGTCCGGTTCAGATTCGGCCGTGGCAGTCGCGCCGGACGGCTCTCGTGACCATCCGGCCCTGGAGAGGGTCGGGGTTGGCATCGACGGCTCCCCGGAATCGCGACTGGCCACAGAGACCGCGATTGACCTCGCAGCCGATGGATCGGAGCTCAGCCTGCTCGCGGTTGCGGCCGGTTACGCGGACGAATGGGGCCGCTGGGGTGTCACCTATCCGCTTGCTGAGATGGCCGAGGCGACCCGCGAATCGGCAGACGCGCTGCTAAAGGAAATGGAGCAGGTGGTCCCGGACCGGCTCACGGCCAGGAAGGTCCTTCTCGAAGGCACGGCTCCCGTCCAGCTCGCCGAAGCATCGGCCGAACTGGACCTGCTCTGCCTCGGCTCACGAGGCTACGGGCCAGTGCGGAGGGTGCTTCTGGGTTCGGTTTCTTCCGACGTGGTCAATCACGCGTCTTCCGCCGTGCTGGTGGTTCCGCGAACAGACCAGCCAAACGACTGAACACCTGAACCTGCGGGTGGATGCCAGGAGCCTCCTGGGGCCGCCCGCTATTCGACCAGACAGCCGGTCTGGTTCCAGAAGCTCGACCAGATCCCGAAGGCTTTCGGCACCGCATTCGCGATCGCCTTGGCCCTGACCTCGTATCCCTCGCTGGTGAAATGGATGCCGTCATCGATGAACCACTGGTCCTGGACCCGGCTAGCCCAGTCGTAGATCCGCATGTTGGGATAGGTCTCGCAGGCATCCAGCAGTTCGTTATCCCAGGCCTCCATGTTGGCCTCCGAGTAAGCCGGGTTGCCGGGGTTCAGGGTGCGTACGTTTATCCAGAGAACCGGATTGCCGTCGGCGACTCCCATCAAGCTGTCGATCCTCTGCCTCATGCCCACATTCGAGCCGACCGCGACGTTTGCGGTGTCGTTGGTGCCCATCGCGAAGATCCAGCAGCCGTCGAAGCCGGCGTCGGCGATCGCCTGGGCTGCCTCCACCGCATTCGGCTGGCCGTTGACCTCCTCGTATGAGGACCTCGCGCCGGATATGTCGATGTGCTGCTCGTACACGCCAACCTCCTTGAGGCGCTGGTCGAGCCGGTGTTCGGGCGCGAGATAGGCCGGGTCCATCAGGCCGACCGAAGTCGAATCCCC
>JACJWY010000004.1:0-167500 GCA_020636955.1 Thermoleophilales bacterium
ACGTGGCCAATGCGATGGCCGGGGCTGCGTCGGCGATCGCCCTCGGTCTATCGACGGAAGAGGTCGCGGCGGGGCTGAAGAGCTTTCCTCCGGTCCCGCATCGCTACGAGCCGGTGGCCGAGATCGAGCAAGTCCTGTTCATCAACGATTCCAAGGCGACCAACGTTGAAGCGACCCTTGCCGCGCTCGACTCCTCTGAGAAGAAGCTTCACCTGATCCTCGGGGGCAGCAGCAAGGCCGAGTCCTACGAGCCGCTGGCGGGGGCCGTAGCCGGACATTGCCGCGGCGTCTACCTGATCGGCGAGACCGCTGACCAGATTGCCGCGGCGCTGGAACCGGCCGATCTGGAAATCATCCGCTTTTGCGAGGACCTGGAGGCTGCGGTCTCCGAAGCGGCCGGGGCCGCCGTGCCCGGGGAGGCGGTGCTGCTCTCGCCCGCCTGCGCCAGCTTCGATCAGTTCCAAAGCTACGAAGACCGCGGTGAAACCTTCCGTCGCCTGGTCGAGGAACTCGATGGATAAGCGACGGAGCCGCAAGAAGAGCTCACGCAAGCGCAAGCCGGCGACCCGCGGGGGCAGTGCCCTCAGACCGGCCAAGGTGAAGGCACAAGGTTTCTCCACCGAATACAGCCTGCTGCTGACCGCGACCATGATCCTGCTCGCCTTCGGGGTGGTAATGGTCTTCTCGGCCAGTTCGACCAGCCAGATCCTCAGCGACGGCAGCCTCGCCGGCAGCACCTTCTACCTCAAGAAGACCCTGATCGCGGTGACGATCGGACTGGTCTGCATGTGGTTCGTGATGCGGGGCAGCCTCAGCCGTTTCCGTGAGCTGACCCCGAAGTTCATGATTGGGACCCTGATCGCCCTGGTCCTGGTGCTCTTCATGGGGGCGGCGATCAACGGAACCAAGGGCTGGTTCATCTTCGGTCCGGTCCAGATCCAGCCGGCCGAGTTCGTCAAGCTCGGTCTCGTCCTCTACGGGGCGAACCTGCTCGCCGACCGGCCCGACCGGCTCTATTCGATCCGCGACATGGGCCCGTACCTGGGCATGACCGGTGTCGCCCTGCTGCTCGTGCTCGCCCAGCCCGACATGGGCTCGGCGATGGTGGCAGTCTTCGCCGTATTCGTCACCCTCTTTGCGGCTGGAGCAAGGCCCCGCGACCTCGGCCTGCTGGCCGGTGGAGTGGGAGGGGTGGCCTTCCTCTTTGCCCTGGCTGCGCCCTACCGTCGCGATCGCCTGCTCACCTTCCTCAACCCGGATGGCGATGTGACCGGCAACGGCTTTCAGATCATCCAGGCCAAGATTGCAATCGGATCCGGCGGATTTGACGGGGTCGGGATCGGTAATGGCGTGCAGAAGGCCTTCTACCTGCCGGAGGCCCATACCGACATGATCTCGGCGGTGATCGGCGAGGAGTTCGGCTTCCTCGGCATGATCGCCCTGATCCTGGTTTACGGCATGCTCGGATACGCGGGCTTCCAGATAGCCCGCAAGGCCAAGGACGACTACGGACGGATCCTGGCCGGAGGCCTGACCGGTCTGATCCTGATTCAGGCCTGCATCAACCTTTACGCGGTGATGGGCATGGCCCCGCTCACCGGCGTTCCGCTGCCGCTTGTCTCCTACGGAAACAACAGCCTGATCGTCAGCCTGATCTCGATCGGCCTGATCCTCAACGTGGGCCGGGGCGGTCGGGCCGCCACCCTGAGCAAGCCGGTGCCGCGAAGGGGTCCGCGACCGAATGCGAGACTGCGACTGATCGAAGGTGAAGGCCAGAGAAGATCCCCACAACCAGCAAGAAGGACATCCGGTGCCCAACGTCGTGATAGCGGCCGGCGGTACGGCGGGGCACGTGGTTCCGGCCCTGGCCATAGCCGACGAGCTTCGAGATAGAGGCGTGACCGTGTCTTTCCTGGGTGCCCGTGGCAGGCTGGAGGCGAATCTGGTCCCCGGAGCCGGGTATGAGATCGACCTGCTCGAACTTTCGGGGATCGACCGCAAGAACCCGGTCAAGGCGGCACGGGCGGCGTTTCAGGCGGCCGCCGCGATTCCCAAGGCCAGGCGCCTGATCAAAGCCCGCGGGGCCGACGCCGTGGTCGGCGGTGGCGGATTCGTGGCCGGCCCGGGCGGAGTCGCTGCGCGAAGGCTGAAACTACCCCTGGTCCTGACCGAGGCCGACCGGCACCTCGGCCTGGCCAACCGCCTGCTTGCCAGACGGGCCGACCGGGTCTGCCTGGCCTTCGAGATCGAAGGCCTGGACAGCGAGAACGTGCGGATCACCGGAAGGCCGGTGGGTCGGGCCGTCCTTGACGCCGACCGCGGCCGGGCCAGGGCCCGGTTCGGAATCGCCCCCGAGGCCCGCTGCCTGCTGGTCATGGGTGGCAGTCAGGGCGCACGGACCATCAACTTCGCCGCGGTGGAGGCATTGGCCGAACGGCCGGGGCGGGATTTCGACGTGGTTCACGTTTCCGGATCACGTGACCACGGAGCTTTGCAGGAGCGGCTCGATGCGGCTCCCCACGCCGACCGGTACACCCTGCTCGAATACGAGCCGGACATGGGGGACGGGATCGCCGCCAGCGACCTCGCACTCGCCCGGTCCGGAGCCTCGGTCTTCGAACTTGCTGCCCTGGGGCGGGCTGCCGTGCTGGTGCCCTACCCCTACGCAACGGGCGATCACCAGACCGCGAACGCGGATTGGATGGCCGAAGCCGGAGCCGCGGTGATCGTGCCCGACGCCGAACTCGACCCGGACCGCCTGTTGGCCGAGGTCACATCGCTACTCGGAGATGCCGACCGGCTGGCTGCGATGTCGGCGGCTTCAAAGAGCCTCGCCCGGCCCGACGCGGCGACCGCGGTCGCCGACGAGGTGATGGAACTGATCGGGGCTGAACGTTGAGTGCGGAAGGAAATGACGGCAACGGACCCCGCGGCACCGGATCCGGGAATTGGGAGGGCCGCAGCATCCACCTGATCGGGGTCGGCGGGGCCGGGATGTCCGGGCTGGCCTGGGCGGCTCACCGACTGGGCGCTTCGGTGACCGGCAGCGACCGCTCCGACTCCTCTTATATGGAGCGACTGAGGGATGCGGGGATCGAGGTCACGGTCGGCCACGACCCTGCCAACGTTCCGGACGGTGCCGAGATCGTCGTCTCGACCGCGATCGCCGGGGACAACCCGGAACTGGCTGCTGCAGGCGAGCGGGGTCTCCGGATCCGGCATCGTTCCGAGCTGCTGGCCGAAATCAGCTCCTCCCGCCGGCAGATTGCGGTGGCCGGCACCCACGGAAAGACCACCACCACCGGCATGCTCACCTACGCTCTGCGGGAGCTCGGCCATGACCCCTCCTTCTTCATCGGGGGCGAATTGCCCGGGTTCGGACCCGTCGGCGGAGCGGCCAACAGCGGCTGGGGCGAAGGGGAATGGGTGGTGATCGAAGCCGACGAATCGGATGGCAGCTTCCTCACTCTCGACCCGGAGGTCGCGGTGATCACCAACATCGAGATGGACCATCACGGACGCTGGGAAAACCTGGCCCAGTTGCGCGGGGCCTTTCGCGATTTCGCCGGTAAGGCGAGAGCGGTGGTGCTGCCGGTCGCCGACCACGAACTGGCCGGCGAGCTGATCGCCGAGGAACGGTCGATCACGCCCTTCGACCTTTCCCGGCCCGGCCCCGGCGAACTCGAACTCGCGGTCCCGGGTCAACACAACCGCCTCAACGCCCGGGCTGCGGTCGGTGCGCTCATGGCAGCGGGCTTCGGGGAAGCGGAGTCGGCGGCGGCCCTGAGTGGTTTCCCGGGGGTCAAACGACGTCAGGAATTCAAGGGTGAATGCGAGGGTGCCCGGGTCTACGACGATTACGCCCACCATCCGACCGAGGTCAGGGCAGCGCTCGAAGCGATTCGCGAGTTCGATCCCGAGCGGCTGATCGCAGTCTTCCAGCCGCATCTATATTCGCGAACGAAAATCTTCAGTCAGCAGTTCGGGGCGGCACTTTCCAGGGCCGATGAGATTGTCGTTCTGGACGTGTACCCGGCCCGCGAGGAACCGGTTGGCCCGCTGGCCGGGGTGAGCGGGCTCGACGTGCTGCGAGCGGCAGCGGACCGGGCAGGCGGCAAGCCGTCCTACTGGGCGCGCGATCTCGACTCGGCCGAACGGATCGTGAGAACCCGGGCGGGCGCTGACGCGGTCATCGCCACCATCGGGGCGGGCGACATAACGAAGCTCTCGGACCGGTTGGTGGCCTCGTGAGAGCCGGCGCCTCCAGCCGCGGTGCTGCTGCCCGCTTCAGCCGACAGTCGCCGAAGGGGCGTTCCGGCCGCGGCGGGAGCCCGGTCGCCCGGACCAGCGAGTTGGCGATGAAGCGGGAGCGACGCAGCACTCGTCTTCGCCTGTTCCTTTTCTTCGGGCTCATCCTTGTGATCCTGCTCGCTGCCGCCTACCACTTCTGGCTGCGTGATTCATCGCTGGTCGGGATCAAGAACCTGGAGATCACCGGGGTCAACACCAAGACCGAAGAAGGTCGTCAGATCGACCAGGCCGTTCGGACCGCGATGGGTGAAATGACCACCCTTCATTTCCAGCAGGATCTTCTCGACCGGGAAATGGCCCGCTTTCCCCGGGTGTCGAGCGTGGATGTCAAAACCTCGTTCCCCGACACGGCCACGGTGACCGTCCGGACCCGCGAGGACGGTTCGATTTACGGTGATGGTTCGGACGCGCTGCTCATCGCAACCGACGGGACCGTGCTCGGCCCGGCCGACGGCCAGGAAGGCTCGCTTCCGCAAATCGGGGCAACGAAGGAGCCAGCGAGCGGATCCGGTGGCACCGGGGCCAAAGCCGGCGAGACCCTGAGCGGTCCGGCCCTGAACCAGGCAGTGATCCTGGGGGCCGCGCCGCCCGACTTCAGGCCGTACATAACCGGTAGCCAACCGACCCCGGAAGGGGTGGAGGTGAGCTTCGAGGATGGCCTGACCATGCTCTTCGGTGACACCACCCATGTCGAGGACAAGTGGAGGGCGGCGGCTGCACTGATCGCCGACCCGAGCTTCGACACGAGCAGTTATGTAGACCTGACCGTGCCGCGCCGTCCGGGTGTAAGCGCCACCGCGCCGTCGGGCTGAGCCCGGAAGAGGCTGAAAAACGGTCGCCGGGGGACCCGTTCCTGATGACGCCGGGTTAAAGCCCGATTCCGCTTCCCGTCTGGCTGAAAGCCCGGCAAGGGCGAGGAAGAAAGCTCGCATCTGGCTAACCTTCGATCACAGCTTGAGGGTATGCAAACCCTAAAGCAATGGTTGAGAAATCGGCCATGCAGGATGGCGTGCGTCGCGTTGACAGTTCGGGCAAAATGCCCTACGTTGAGCGAAATTTCCGGGACCCGGAAACTCTTCCCGACCCTGAAGCGGTCGTGAAGACTGGCGGTTTCCGAGGCTTCAACTCAAGCAACAGAATCTGGATCGGAAAGATGGAGACCACATACCTGGCGGTAATCAAGGTCGTCGGCTGCGGAGGCGGCGGCACCAATGCGGTGAGCCGAATGGTCGACGCGGGAGTCCGCGGCGTCGAGTTCATCGCCGTCAACACCGACGCCCAGGCACTTCAGGCCTGCGACGCCGACATCAAGATTTCAATCGGACAGGAACTTACCCGCGGCCTCGGCGCCGGCGGGCGGCCCGAGATCGGCGCCGGCGCGGCAGCCGAGACCCGCGACGAGATCAAGGAAGCCCTCAAGGGCGCCGACATGGTCTTCGTAACGGCCGGCGAAGGCGGGGGCACGGGCACCGGCTCGGCTCCGATCATCGCCGAGATCGCCAAGGAGGAAATCGGTGCCCTGACCGTCGGCGCGGTGACCAAGCCCTTCGAGTTTGAAGGCAAGAAGCGCATGCAGCAGGCGATGGAAGGCATCGAAAAGCTGCGCAACCACGTCGACACGCTGATCATTGTTCCCAACGAAAAGCTGCTCCAGGCGGTCGAGCGGAGGACCAGCGTCCTCGACGCGTTCCGCATGGCCGACGACATTCTGCGTCAGGGCGTTCAGGGCATCACCGACCTGATCACCATCCCCGGGCTGATCAACCTCGACTTCGCCGACGTGCGCACGATCATGCGGGACGCCGGTTCGGCCCTGATGGGCGTCGGGGCCGGCCAGGGCGAGAACCGGGCGATCGACGCCGCCAAGGCCGCGATCACCTCACCGCTGATCGAGGAGTCGATCAAGGGTGCGACCGGCATGCTGCTGAACATCACCGGTCCCGAGGAGCTCGGTCTCTTCGAGGTCAACGAGGCGGCGCAACTGGTCCAGTCCGAGGCCGATCCGAACGCGAACATCATCTTCGGCTCGGTCGTCGACCAGTCGCTGGTCGACGAGGTCCGGGTGACGGTGATCGCGACCGGATTCGAAGGCTTCGAGCTGCTGGCCCGCACCCCCCAGCGGGTCCGTCGCCGTTACGAGTCTCGCAAGCGGGTTTCCTCGGAAGACACGGACATCAGCAACCTCCGGGTCGGCGACTCCGACATCGAAGTACCCCCCTTCCTCCGGGACTAGCTGCCCGGACACCCGTCTTCGACCGGGCTTGAGTAGCCGCGGGGTCGGGTGAGCGTCGTCCGGGACGCTCAAGGGCGAGGGCGGCTGAATGCCGCCCGCGACCGTCCCGGCGATGCTCACCCGACCCCGCGGCGTAATCACCAAGTCCCGGGGTTTTCTAAGATCGTCGGGTGACCGTCGAATCTGCGCTCCGTCGAACCCCGCTGTACCAGACCCATGTGGAGGCCGGGGCGAAGATGGTGCCGTTTGCCGGCTGGGAGATGCCGGTCCAGTACGACGGCATCAAGGAGGAGCACATCGCGGTCCGCACCCATGCCGGGATCTTCGATGTCTCGCATATGGGTCAGATCGAGGTCGAGGGCCCGGGCTCGCTGGCTTTCCTGCAGCGGGCGGTGACCAACGACATATCGAAGATCGAGATCGGCGGCGCCCAGTATTCGCTGCTCCTGAACGATGAGGCCGGGGTCATCGACGACCTTTTCGTTTACCGGCTCGGACATGACCGCTACCTGGTCATCACCAACGCGGGCAACCATCCGGCCGACATCGCCCGGCTCGGCCAGATCGCCCGGGATTTCGACGTTTACGTGCGGGACGCAAGTGCCAATTACGTGATGCTGGCGGTTCAGGGACCAAACGCCCGGCGGATCCTCGAACGCACACTTCATCTTGATCTTCCGCCCCGCATGAGGGTTGGCGCCCGTCAGATCGGCCGGCGGCCCGCGATCGTCTGCGGAACCGGCTACACCGGCGAGGACGGGGTAGAGCTGCTGATCGATCCCGAGATCGCCCCGGCGATCTGGACCGAACTGATCGATGCCGGAGTAGTGCCCTGCGGTCTCGGCGCCCGTGACACCTTGCGGCTCGAGGTCTGTTTTCACCTTCACGGCAACGATCTCACCGGGGAAACAGACCCGATCTCGGCCGGGCTCGGGTGGGCCTGTGCCGAATCGACCGGCTTCATCGGCTCCGACCAGGTGGCGGTCCTGAGGGCGAACGGAACCGACGAGAAACTGGCTCCTTTCCTGATCGAAGGGTCCGGCATCGCCCGTCAGGGAAACCCGGTGATGCTAGACGGCGAAGTGGTCGGGGAGGTCACCAGCGGCACCTTTTCTCCATCCCTCGAAAAGGGCATCGGCATGGCCTATCTGAGGCCCGACCTGTCTGAACCGGGCACCGAACTCGAAATCGACGTGCGCGGCAAGCGTCGTGCGGCGCGCGTAAGCTCCAAACCTCTCTACGCGAAGGAGAAGTGACTTGTCCGAAGCGAGCTACCCCGAAGACCTCAGGTATCACCCCGAACATGACTGGGCCCGCATCGAAGGCGGCGAGGCTACGCTCGGAATCACCTGGTACGCACAGGACTCCCTGGGAGAGGTCGTGTTCTTCGAAGGGCCGGAAATCGGCTCCGAAGTGACCAGAGACCAGCCTTACTCGGAGGTGGAGTCGGTCAAGGCGGTCTCCGACGTGGTCGCCCCTGTTTCCGGCGAAGTGATCGCGGTAAACGACAGCCTCAGCGACGCGCCCGAGGCGATAAACGCCGACCCCTACGGAACCGGCTGGCTGATCAAGGTTCGTCTCAGCGATCCGTCCGAAGCCGATTCACTGATGGACGCGGCGACCTACGCCGCCAGCCTGGAGTAGCCGGCCTTGGCGGGGTACACACCGGCGACAGATCCCGAGCGGGCCGAGATGCTGGCCCGGATCGGGGTCGAGTCGATCGATGAGCTTTTTGCCCAGATTCCCGCCGACATCCGGCTTGACCGCCCGCTGGATCTCGAAGACGGGATGAGCGAATCCGAGGTTTACCGGTTCATGGCAGGCCTCGCCGACACCAATCTGGACGCCGAACGGATCCCGTCCTTTCTCGGGGCCGGGATGTACGACCACTACGTGCCGGCGATTGTCGAGGCGATCATCAGCCGCTCCGAGTTCCTCACCCCGTACACGCCGTACCAGCCCGAGGTCTCACAGGGCGGTCTGCAGGTGATGTTCGAGTTCCAGACCGCGATGAGCGAGATCACCGGCCTGCCGGTCTCCAATGCCGGACTCTACGAGGGACCGTCAGCCGCGGCTTCCGCCGCCTATCTTGCAATGGGACAGACCAAACGGACCGGACTGGTCGCCTCCCGCGGACTTCACCCGCACAGCCGGGAGACCCTGGCCACCCACGCGGTGGGCTTCGGCGCGACCCTGACCGAGGTTGGTCTGGAAGGGGGCCTGACCGGCCCTGAAGATCTGGAAGCCGCCGTAACCGACGAAACGGCCGCCGTCTTCCTCCAGAACCCGAACTTCCTCGGGGCGGTCGAGGACATCGCCGCTCTCGGCGAGGCGGTCAAGGCCAAGGGGGCGCTGCTGATCGTCCAGGTGGATCCGATGACCCTCGGCATCCTCCGGCCCCCGGGTGAATGCGGGGCCGATATCGCCTATGGCGAGGGCCAGCCGCTTGGAAACCGGCTCGACTTCGGTGGCCCGTCCTTCGGCTTCTTCTGCGCGAAGGAGGAGTACATCCGCAAGATGCCCGGCCGGATCGCCGGGGAAACGGAAGACGTGGACGGGCGCCGGGGATTCGTGCTGGCCCTGCAGACCCGCGAGCAGCACATCCGCCGGGAAAAGGCGACTTCCAACATCTGCACCGCCCAGGCGCTCAATGCCCTGGCCGGGATGGTCCACCTCGCCTGGCTGGGCAAGCAAGGTTTCGTGGAACTAGGTGAGCTGATGGCCCGCCGTACCGCTTACACGCGAAACCTGATCGGCGGCCTCGACGGCTATGAGCTGCTTCACGACGCGCCGGTTGTCCGGGAGTTCGCGGTCCGCTCCGAACGTCCGGTCGGGGAAATCCTGCCGCTGGGCGACGAATTAGATGGCCCCGCGCCGCGCCTGCCGGTATACCCGCTTGGCCGGGACTATCCCGAATTCGAGGATTCATTCCTGGTCGCGATCACCGAGAACCGCTCGGTCGATGAAATCGGCTGGCTGGCCCACATGCTCGAGCACGGGCAGGCCGGCTGGTCCGAGCACATCCACGAACACGACGATGAAGGCAATCCCGTCGCGGGGGCTGCCCGATGAGCAGTCCCACCATCTCCGAGACCCCGCAGCAGGCCGACCGGGCAACCACGATCTACGAGAAGTCGGTACCCGGCCGTCGCGCGGCCCAGCTTCCACCCTTGGGCGAGGGAGTCGAAGACACCCCGCTCGATGAACTGATCCCGGCCCGGCTCCTGCGTGAGAAGCCGGCCGAGCTGCCGGAAGTCTCCGAGCCGGAGATCATCCGGCACTACAACCGCCTGTCGCGCCGGAACTTCGACCTCGACACCGGCTTTTATCCACTCGGGTCCTGCACCATGAAGTACAACCCGCGCCTGAACGAAAGGGTCGCGGCCCTGCCCGGCCACGCCCGGCTGCACCCGGCGACCGATCCCGCCGACGCGCAGGGCGCGCTGGAGGTCATGTACCTGCTCCAGGAGTCGCTTTCGGAGATCACCGGCCTTCCGGCCGTGAGCCTTCAGCCTTCGGCCGGGTCGCAGGGCGAACTTGCCGGCCTGCTCCTGACCCGGGCCTACCACGCCGACCAGGGACGGAACCCGACCAAAGTTCTGACCCCTGACACCGCGCACGGCACCAATCCCGCCTCGGTGACCATGGCCGGCTACGAAGTGGTCAAGGTGGCCACCAACGAGCGGGGCGGGGTCGACGTCGAAGATCTGAAGCTGAAGATCGACGATCAGGTGGCCTGCCTGATGCTGACCAACCCGAACACGCTCGGGCTCTTCGACGAGAACATCGCCGAGATCGCCGGGCTGGTCCACGAGGCGGGCGGGTTGCTCTATTACGACGGCGCCAACCTGAACGCGATCATGGGGCAGGCCCGTCCCGGTGACATGGGCTTCGACATCGTCCACGTGAACTTGCACAAATCCTTCTCCCAGCCCCATGGCGGCGGCGGGCCGGGGGCGGGGCCGATCGCGGTTTCCGGCCGGGTCGAGCCGTTCATTCCGCGACCGCAGGCGGTGCGGGTTGAAACGGACGGCGAAGCGTTCTACGACCTCGACTACGACCGGCCGAAGTCGATCGGCAGGCTGCGCGGATTCCAGGGCAATTTCGGTGTCTTCGCAAGGTCGCTCTCCTACATCCTCAGCCTCGGAGGTGACGGTCTCTCGGAGGCATCCGAGCTGGCGGTACTGAACGCGAACTACCTGAAGAAGCTGCTGTCCGAGGGCAGGGCCGGCAAGTACCTGCCGGTTGCCTTCGATCGCCACTGCATGCACGAGTTCGTCCTGTCCGGGGCGCCGATGAAAAAGGAACTCGGGGTCAAGACCCTCGACCTGGCCAAGCGGCTGCTGGACTTCGGCTTCCACCCGCCGACCGTCTACTTCCCGCTCCTGGTCGACGAAGCCCTGATGGTCGAGCCGGTCGAAACCGAAGGCAAGGAGCACCTGGACGCCTTCGCCGGGGCCATCGAGCAGATCCTCGAAGAAGCCGAATCCGATCCGGAGATCGCCGGGAACGCTCCATACACAACGCCGGTCCGGCGCCTGGACGAAGTCGCTGCCACCCGGAATCCCCGCATTCGCCAAAGCGCTTCCTAGCCGGACCTGCAACTTCGGAAATCCGGCGCCTGCCAATCGCAGGTAGATTCCTCAACGGCCTTTTTCCAATCTTTGACCGAAGCGGAGTGACCCGATGAGTGAAGCCCAGTACGCCCTGACCCAGGATCAACTCGACTTCCTCGAGGTGATTCGTCAGATGGTGGTCGAGAAGGTCACCCCGCGGGCCCATGACATCGATGAATCAGGCGAGTTTCCGCAGGACATCCGGCAACTCTTCGCCGAGCATGACCTCTTCGGACTGCCCTTCGAGGAGAAACACGGCGGCACCGGTACCGGCGAGCTGATGCTCTGCGCCGCGATCGAGGAAATCGCCAAGGGCTGCGCTTCCTCCTCGCTGATGGTTGCTGCCCAGGACCTCTCATCGCTGCCGATGAAGCTGGCCGCCTCCGACGAACTCAAGGACCGGATCCTGCCCCGCATGGCTTCCGGTGAATGGCTCGGGGCCTTCTGCCTCTCGGAACCCGATGCCGGCTCCGACCCGGGCGCGATGCGCACCCGGGCGACCAAGGTCGACGGCGGCTGGAAGCTGAACGGCGCCAAGAACTGGATCACTAACTCCGGAGTCGCCGACGTCTACGTCACCTTCGCGGTGACCGATCCGGAGGTGAAGTTCTCCCGCGGGATCACCTGTTTCGCCGTGATGGGTGATGCCGACGGCTTCCGTATCGACGCGCTCGAGAAGAAGATGGGCATGAAGGGCTCACCGACCGGCCAGCCCGTCTATGAGGACGTATTCGTCCCCGACGAAAACGTGATCGGCGAAGTCGGCAAGGGCTTCGCGGTCGCCATGCAGACCCTCGACCGCTCGCGTCTGGGCATCGGTGCCCAGGCCCTCGGGATCGCCCAGGGAGCGACCGACTACGCGGCGGATTACGCCAAGGAAAGGATTGCCTTCGGCAAACCGATCAATCAGCTTCAGGCGATCCAGTTCAAGCTCGCCGACATGGAAACCAAGACCGCCGCGGCCCGCGAGCTGCTCTACAAGGCTGCCTCGATGGCCGAGACCAGCCATCCGCAGCTCGGCAAGTACTCGGCGATGGCAAAGCTCTTCGCCTCCGACGTTGCGATGGAAGTGACCACCGAAGCGGTCCAGGTGCTCGGTGGCTACGGCTACGTCAAGGAATACCCGGTCGAGCGAATGATGCGAGACGCCAAGCTCACCCAGATCTACGAAGGCACCAACGAGATTCAGCGAGTGGTGATCGCCCGGAACCTGATGTAGCCCGGGCGGCGCCAGGAACCATCAGCCGTCCGCTGCCTTCGTCAACGGCCGGAAACGGCGGCTCAGGTACCTGAGTACAATCGCGGCACTTGGGCGGAACAAAGGTCTGAACCCGGCCCGGGGGCTGAAAGGTCTCGGGGACGCCCCAGCCTCTCCCTTCACCTGCCCTGCCCCGGTAGTGGGTCTGATTCTCGGCAGTCGGGCCGGAAATCCGACCCACGAGACTTGCGAATCAGATTCGGAGGCACGGGTGGGTCGGATTTCCGGGGCTGGTGACGGGAAACCGACCCACCGGACTCAGGGGTGACTCTCGGGTTCGTCGAAAGCCCACTTTCTGCCGGTATACGGCAGAAAAGTGCCTCTCGTGGTGGATCGTACGTCCGGTCAGGCGGGGACTCGGGGGAGGTCCTGCCGGCTGCGGCCGGGGCCGGCCTTCATGTAGACGCGGTCCGGTTCGACCGATTCCCCGCACTTCTGGCAGATCATGTGGTGGTCGAGGTCGCCACCGCAGGTGCGGTGGACGGCGATGGTCGGGGGTCCGCCGGGCTCCGGATAGTACTCGTCTCCCCACCACATCAACTGGAGCAGAACCGGGGAGAGGTCACGTCCCTTCGAGGTCAGGTGATACTCGTAGCGCGGAGGCTTTTCGCTGTACTGGCGCTTTTCGAGGATGCCGTATTCGATCAGGGTGTTCAGCCGGGTGGTCAGGACACTTCGGGTGATGCCCAGGTTCTCGCGAAGCGGTTCGAAGCGGTTCAGACCGAGGCCGATATTGCGGATGATCAGCAGCGACCATCTCTCGCCGACCACTTCGAGGGAACGGGCGATCGAACAGACCTGATTGTCGTATTCACGATCCAGCATTCCAATTAGTGTAGCGGGTCAGTCGCATCATGCGACCCGATTGTGTTAGGGTCAGTTGCATGAAGATACTCACCGGGGCAGCGTGAAATGACGGACATGGCGACGGGCCGGCTCGAAGCGGTCGAAGACGAAATCCTGGTCGGTGCTCCGGCTCCGGCGGAGGGGCCGGTTCCGGGCGAGATGATCGCGGCGGAAGCGGCCTACCGGCCCGAGGTGCTCGGCAAGGTACTGGCCGTAGTGGCTGCCGCGGTGGCCCTGGCCAGCCTGGATATGTTCATCGTCAACATTGCCTTCCCGGCGATCGAGGCGGATTTCTCCGGAAGCTCGATCTCTTCGCTTTCCTGGGTGCTGAACGGCTACGTGATCGTTTTCGCGGCGATGCTGATGCCGTTCGGGCGCCTCGCCGACCGGGTCGGCCGCAAGCGAATCTTTACGACCGGGGTGTTGATCTTCTGCCTGGCATCCGGGGCCTGCGCCGCGGCCTGGTCGGTCGAGACCCTGGTCGCCTTCCGGGTCGTCCAGGGAATCGGGGCAGCAATGTTGATGTCGACTTCTCTGGCTCTGCTCCTCCATGCCTTCCCGCCGGAGCGCTGGCCGGTAGTAATCGGGGTCTGGGCAGCTGCGGGCGGCGCGGCCGGAGCGTTGGGGCCGCCAATCGGTGGTCTGCTGGTCGAGATCTCCTGGCGCTGGGTTTTCCTCGTCAACCTTCCGTTGTCGCTCGCCGCCTGGTATTTCGGGACCAGGCTGCTGGTTGAGTCGAAGGACCCGGAAGAGAGCAGATGGCCCGACCCGGCCGGAATGACCCTGATGATCCTCGGCATCGGGGTGCTCTGCTGGGGCCTGGTCGAGGCTCCCGACAAGGGCTGGGGCAGCACCCGGACGGTCATCGCGATTGTGGCCGGCGTGGCGATGCTGGTCCTTACGTTTCTGCGATCCCGGCGTCCTGCCGAGCGCTGGATTCCGACTCTCGACGTGGATCTTTTCAAGTCGAGGCCATTTGCCATGGCCTGCCTCGCCGCCCTGGTCTTCATGGTCGCCTTTGCCGCGATTCTGCTCGGCGGGGTCCTCTTCCTTACCGGGGTCTGGGGCTACTCGGTGCTCAAGGCCGGATTGGCCTTTTTCCCCGGTCCGGCGATGGCCGGGATCTTTTCGGTGCTTGGCAGCCGCATCGGCGCCCGGTTCGGCACCGGACCTGTCGCCGCGACAGGCTGCGGGTTCCTGATTCTCGGCGGGCTCTGGTGGTACACCCAGATGGGCGACACCCCCAATTACCTGGCCGAAAACCTGCCCGGCCAGCTTCTGGTCGGAATCGGAGTCGGCCTGGTGCTGCCAAACGTGGCGGCGGCGGTCGCTTCGACCCTGCCTCCAACCTCGTTGGCGACCGGCACCGCGGTACTGAGTGCCTCGCGGCAGGTCGGCGCCGCCCTCGGGGTGGCGATCCTGGTCGCGATCCTCGGGTCGGCGGCGATCGGCGGCACCGCCGACGAGTTCGACCAGGCCTGGCTGATGATCATGATCTCCGCGTCGATCGCCGGTCTGATTGCCCTGATGATCGGCACTGCCGGCAAGTCGGGGACGTCGTCGGCGGCCGGGGCCGGGGTTCCGACCGATCAGGGAACCTGACGGACGCCTACCCAATGGCGGGTAACAGCGACCTCCCGGAAGCCTGCCCGGAGAATGTTCCGGTAGGAGTTGTCCGGCAAACCGGCTTTCCGTTCTCCGGTTTCGATGAACAGGTGCTCCAGGCCCTGATTGGCGGCCGCCGCGACCCGGGTTGAAAGCAGGGCCGTCTGGGCGCCCCGCCCGCGGGCCCGCGGCAAGGTGCCATCAACCCCCAGATAACCGGTGCTCTCGCAAGTGAACAGGCCCGCCGAGGCGACCGGTTCTCCATCGTCTTCGGCCAGCCAGACCCGCCACCCGAGATCATGGGCATTGGCGAGTTGCGAAGGCAGACCCGAGTCCAGGCCGAAGGCGACGCAGGTGATGCGGGCGAAAGCCTCCCGGTCCGCGGCCGACTCCGCTTCCCGAATTGTCAGCTCGGTGGACGGAATCGAAACCGGAGACGGGTCCTGCCGAAAACCCATCCAGCCGAGCCCGGGACTCAGCCCGCGTTGCTCAAGCCACTCCCCGGTCCGGTCGGTGGAGTCCCCTTCGACGGCCACATAGAAATGAGTTCCGGGGCTGATCGCGGAAAGCGCCTCATCCAGCTGGTCTTCGCTCTCGGGCCAGTCAGGCTCCACGCCGACGATCCGGTTGAGGAAGCCGGCCTCCGGAAAATCCGGCCGGACCGGCACGATCGCCCCGGCCACCTCTTCCAGCCGGCCGGTCAAGCGGTAGGAGCAGACCGAGGACATTCTCTCCTCCCTGGTCAAGGTCACGTCGGGCATTTCAGCGGTGTCGGACACCTCGAAACGACGCTACCACTAGGGTTGGCGACGATGCGAATCTTTTCCGGAATCCAGCCGACCGGGCGCAAGCACCTCGGCAACTACATCGGGGCAATCAGGCAGTACGTCGAAGGCCAGGACCGCGGTGACCCGGCGATCTACTCGATCGTCGACCTGCACGCGATCACAGTCGCCTACAAGCCCGAAACTCTGCGAAAAAACCTCTACGACACGACCGCCGCGATCCTCGCCGCCGGGGTCGACCCCGAACGCTGCATTCTTTTCCGCCAGTCCGACGTTCCCGAACACACCGAGCTGTGCTGGCTGCTGTCCGGGGTCTGCGCACATGGTGATCTGAACCGGATGACCCAGTTCAAGGAGAAGTCAGCCCAGCAGAAGGATCTGGTCTCGGCCGGGATCTTCATCTATCCGCTGCTGCAGGCGGCCGATGTTCTCGCGTACCGGGCCGAGGAAGTCCCGGTGGGTGAAGACCAGCGCCAGCACATCGAGCTGATGCGGGAAGTCGCCCGCCGCTTCAACGAACGCTTCGGCGACACCCTGGTCGTGCCCGAACACAGGATTCCCGAAATCGGCGCCCGGGTCATGGACCTGCTGGAGCCGAACCGCAAGATGTCAACTTCAGTCGGGGCCGACAACGGTCGTGTCTATCTGCTCGAAACCGAAAAGGAAACCCGCAAGAAACTCGGCTCGGCGGTCACCGACTCCGGCCGCGAGGTCAGGCGGGGAGAGGGCAAGGAAGGCGTGGCGAACCTGATCGGCATCTACGCGGTTGCCACCGGCAAGACCGAAGACGAAGTCGAAGCCGAATTCGAAGGGGCCGGCTACGGCGACTTCAAGAAGGCCGTCGCCGATGCGGTGGTCGAATTCCTCGCCCCGGTCCGGGAGCGCTACCCGGAGATCCGCGAAGACGAAGGCGAGATCGAAAGGATCCTCGCCGAAGGGGCGGCAAAAGCCCGTGAAATCGCATCCGGAACACTGATCGACGTCCGCGAGGCGATGGGCGTCGGCGTTCCACGCAAATAGCGGCAAAAGCAGCGCCGCTGCCGGATCGCAAATAGCGGCTTTTCACTTCCGGGCGACCGGTCGGGCCTCTACGCTCCCCGGGATGGGTTCTTCCAGACTGGACCTGGACCTCGATCTGGATCTCGATGTATTCATCGGGCCCTTCGACCTGCTCCTCAGCATCGTGCTGAGAGAGGAAATCAGCTTGCTGGAGGTCGAACTCGGTGAAATCGTCGCCCGGTATGTCGAGCGGCTCGAAGAGCAGGGGGAACTCGAACTCGAAGTAGCGACCGAATTCCTGGTGCTGATTGCAGCGCTGCTGGAACTCAAATCCCGTCTGATGCTTCCGGGTGCCGAAGAGGACCTGGCCGATATGGAGCCGGCGGAGGCGGTCGAGGAACTGGTTGCGAGGATGCTCGAGTACCGGCGATACCGGGACGCCGGCCGGGCCCTGAAGGAGCACTTCGAAAGCCAGCGAGGCTTCCTTTATCGCTCGGCGCCGCTGCCGCCCGAATTGCGGCGGGTCGAGGTCGAGTCCGCCGAGAAGGTTTACGAACCGGAGCAGCTTGCCTCCGCGCTCGGTGACCTGCTCGAACCCCCGCCACGCCCCGACCTTTCCCACCTCCGGGCCACGGTCTCTCTGCGCCGTCGGCTTTCGGTGGTTCGGTCGCTGCTTCTCAACCGGCCGGTGTTCGATTTCGACGACGAGTTCGGCCGCGAGGACCGGATGACCCAGGCGGTTACGATCTTCGCCCTGCTTGATCTCTACAAGAAGGGCGAGGCCATCTGGGAGCAGAACGAATCCTGCGGTCCGATTACCGTCAAACGGGTCCAGGCCGGGCAGAATGGACTGGCAAAGACCGCATGAGCGAGGAAACGGAAATGATTGAAACGGAACCGGTCCTGGGCGACCTGGCCCGTCGGGTGGAATCACTGCTTTTCCTGTCCAATCAGCCGGTGACCGAGATCTCCCTTGCCGAGGCCTGCGAGGTCGAGCTGGACGAGGTTCAGGCTGCCGTGTCCGAACTCGAGGCGGATCTGGCACCTGGCCGCCGGGGACTGGTCATGAGAAGGGTCGGCGGAGGGTTGATTCTCGCCAGCGATCCCGAATCCGAAACCGCCGCCCGCCGGCTGCTCTCGAAGCCGCGAACTCCGCCGCTAACCCAGGCCCAGGCCGAGACCCTCGCTATCGTCGCCTACCTGCAGCCGGTCGCCAGACCGGAGATAGCGCGCATCAGGGGGGTTTCTTCCGAATCGGCGGTCAACAGTCTCAGCGAACGAGGCCTGATCGAGGAGTCCGGACGCTCCCGGTTCGGAGCAGCGATCTATCGCACCTCGCCACTCTTCGAGAAGGTGTTCGGTCTCGAAGGCCTCGAGGCCCTGCCCGATCCGACCCGTTTCGATCCCACCCCGGACGACGAAAGGGAAATCCGGGAAAGGTTGCTGGCGGCCGGCGAGCAGCGCGCCGAAGCCTGAGCCGAACCTGTGGGAACCCTGAGGGGCGCCGCCCGAACCGGTAGCTTTCCGGGCGCCGTATCACCCAGTCCACTCTTGCCAGGGAGAACCTCTTGAAGAAGCTTGCCGTCCTGCTTGCCTTGCTTGCCTCCGTTTTCGCCGTCACCGCCTGCGGGAGCAGCAAGAACCCGACGATCACCCCGGACACGCTCGCTTCCGCCATGGACGAGGTCTGCACGGACACCAACGCGGACTTCGAGGCTCTGGGTACCCGCGGGCTGACAATGCCTGCGATCGCCGCCGAATTTCAGGGTTATGCAGAGGTGCGCCAGGCCGTGATCGACGGCTTCGACGAGCTCAACACCGACGATGACGCCAAGAAGGAACTCCAGCCCTACATCGACGCGTCGGAAAAGGTGGTCGCCCAGGACAAGGCGATCGCCAAGGCCGCGGCGGAAAACGACCAGAAGGCCATGAACCAGGCATTTGCGGCCCAGGGTGCCGCCTTCAATGAACGCGACAAGGCGGCCAGGGAACTCGGCACCAAGGTCTGCGGCCAGCCGGCGGACATCAAGGTGGAGCCGACCGGGACCGCACCGCCGGATGACCTTGACGCCTACCAGCCGAAGAACTCGGTCGACGATGCGGTCGCCAAATACATAAAGGCAGCGCAGTCCGGGAACTGCGGGCTGATCAACGCCAACCGTCACACCGACGCGGGTGACCTTGACGAACCGAATTGCGCATCGGTTCAGAAGTCGCTGGCGAACGCCAAGGTCGCCGGCACCGAAAGCTACGGGCCGGTGGCCCAGGCGGAAATCGTCGGGGCTGACGGCACCCACTTCACGAGTTACTTCGTCACCGACCTCGACGGCAACCTTAGATACGGCGGCGATGCGATCCACGATCAGGGCGGGCTGCGCCCGGCGCCGGAAGGAAACGATTCCCAGGCGACCGCCGAAGCCACGGTCCAGGCGATCCGCGACGACGATGCGGCCGCCTTCAACGAAACCCTTCCCTTCGAGGACAGTCCATTCTGGATCAAGGGCGAAAAGGTGGACAAGTTCGGAGATGGCGAATACAACGCCGAATTCATCAAGGACATCAAGGACGGGGACGCGGAGCCGGTCCAGCTCGGCCTGAACTCGGCCTGGGGCTTCTACTTCCTCGAGGGGAGCAAGTACGACTGGGTCATTTCGACGATCCACATCCCCGGCGTCGGCGGGAAATACCGCTTCAGCGGCTACTACCCGATCCCCAAACCAGACTGATCCCGGCTCCGGTCGGTTCCGGGTTCCTGTCGATCCCCGGGTTGGCTGATCGGGCTGACATAGTTGAGCCATGAGGCTGGCCAAGTACCTTGCCCATGCTGGCGTCGCTTCCCGACGGAAATCCGAGGCGATCATCGCTGCCGGGCGGGTCCGGGTCGGTGGCAAGGTGGTGACCGATCCCGCCTTCGGGGTCGAGACGGGGGACGACATCCGCCTGGACGGGCATCAGGTGGAACCCGAAGGCCGGGAGGTCTGGATGCTCAACAAGCCCCTCGACGTCATCTCAACCGCCGACGAGCCGGGTAAACGGATCGCGGTGGTGGACCTGGTGGACAGCACGGCAAGGCTTTATCCGGTCGGCCGGCTCGACGCCGATTCGACCGGCCTGATCCTGCTCAGCAATGACGGCGAGCTGGCCAACCGCCTTACCCATCCCCGGTACGAGGTCGAGAAAACCTACCGGGTGAGGTTGAAGAAGCCGGTTACCGACGAGGCGATCACTCAGCTTCAGAAGGGTGTGAAGCTCGAAGATGGCCCGACCGCCCCGGCAGCCGTGAAGAAGCTTGGGGAGCGGGAACTCGATGTGACGATCCACGAAGGCCGAAACCGCCAGGTTCGGCGGATGGCCGAGGCGATCGGCAACGAGGTGGTCTCCCTCCAGCGGATTTCGCTCGGTTCCCTGAAGCTCGGAAGGCTTGCTACCGGCAAGGCGAGGCTGCTCGACGAACGCGAGGTGGAGCGGCTCTGGAAAGATGCAGGCGATGACTGATCCAGAGGCAGAAGGTATGCGGGTCACCGCGATCCGCGGGGCGGTGAAATCGGAGAATGCCGCCGATGCGATCCTCGATGCGACCGAAGAACTGATGCGGGAGATCGTTTCCGTCAACGACCTCGAACCGGACCAGATGATCAGCGCGATATTCACCACCACCGAGGACCTCGACTGCGAATTCCCGGCCGTCGCGGCGCGTCGCATGGGGCTGAACGATGTGCCCCTCATGTGCGCGAGGGAAATCCCGGTGCCGGGAGCGATGTCCGGTGTGATTCGCGTGATGCTTCATACCTATCTCCCTTCCGGGGTCAAGGCCCGGCATGTCTACCTGGGCGAGACCCGAAACCTGCGGGCCGATCTCGACGCCGCCCAGTGAGCCTGAACCCCCGCCCAGTGAGCCTGAACCCCCGAAGAAGATGACCGTCCGATTCAACAGCCACCTGACCTCGATCCCGGGTTACACGCCGGGAGTCCCCAAGGGACATACCGCCGAAGACGTAGCCGGCTCCGACCTGGCCCAGCTTGCTTCCAACGAGTCGCCTTTCCCGCCGCTGCCGGAAGTGGTCGAGGCGATCACCAGGGCGGCCGGCGCGATGAACCGTTACCCCGACCCGGCGGCCACCAGGCTCCGGCGAAGGCTGGCCGACCGGCACGAGATCGAGCCCGGCCAGATCTCGGTCGCCAACGGCTCCTGCGATTTCCTGCTCGCTGCGGCCGAGGCCCTGCTTGAACCCGGGGCCGAGATCGTCTACGCGTGGCCGTCGTTTTCGATGTATCCGAACATGGCCGCGATGACCGGTGCCCGCGAGATCCAGGTGCCGCTGAACGAGGACCAGACCCACGACCTCGAGGCGATGCTGGACGAAATCACGGCGGCAACCCAGATCGTGATCGTCTGCAACCCGAACAACCCGACCGGCACCTACATCCCCTTCGCCGAGATTTCGGATTTCGTCAGCCGGGTGCCGGATCACGTGCTGGTGATCATCGACGAGGCCTACATCGAATTCCAGACCCGGGACGACCCGGCGCTCACCGTGGACCTGCTCAAGGATTTTTCGAACCTGGTCCTGCTGAGAACCTTCAGCAAGACCCACTCCCTGGCCGGGCTGCGGGTGGGCTACGCGATGGCCTCGCCTGCCTTCAACGGCGCGGTCAACGCGGTCCGCCAGCCTTTCAGCGTCAATGCCCTGGCCCAGGCGGCCGCGGTCGAGGCGCTCGAGCACGGTGACCAGGTGCAGCGGCAGATCGAAAAGTCGATCATCGAGCGGGTCCGGATCGAAAGCGAAGTCAGGGATCTCGGCCTGACCACGGCCGACACCGAGGCAAACTTCTCCTGGATCTCGCTCGGGGAGAGGGGCCCGGAGATCGAGGATGAGGTGGTCGGAGTGCTTGCCGCGGCAGGCATCGTGGTGCGCCCCGGCAGGTTGCTCGGCGGCCCCGGATGGCTTCGGGTTTCTTACGGAACGTCAGAGGAAAACGATCGCTTCGTGGCTGCGCTGGGCGAGGCGATCGAACTACACGGCTGATCCCCGCAGCGCCGGCCTGTGGCATCGGCGCCCGCCACCTGATACAAAATCATCCAATGCAGCAGCAGACCGACAGCCGCCTCGCCGCCTCCGGCCCGGCCCTCCGCTACAGCGGAGCCCTCGGTGCTGCCTTTTATTCCTATTGGCGATTCGTCTAGGCGTCCGTCCGGTCCGCGGGTTGTTTCCCGCCAGCTAAACAGCAACCGCCGGGCGCCGCGTAATTCGGTGTCGCCTGCTGCCTGACGGCCGGGCGAAAAGTAAAGTCTTTGGCAGTACAGGAAAGGTAGAAGCGAAAATGATGATCGTGATGAAAGAGGGGGCGACCGAAGAGGAGATCGCCCACGTAGTGGAACGGGTCGAGAAAATCGGTTGCTCGGCACATATTTCCGAGGGTGAACTGCTTACCGTGATCGGAGCAATCGGTGATCGCGGCAAGGTGGCGGACCTGGGCCTGGAAGGTGCCCCGGGGGTCGACCATGTGACGCCGATCTCGAAGCCGTACAAGCTGGCTTCCCGGGAAACGAAGCAGGGCGCGGATTCCGTGCTGGAGATCGGAGGGCGAAAAGTCGGGGGCACCAACTTCGCGCTGATGGCCGGGCCGTGCACGGTCGAGAACCGGGACCAGATGCTGGCCTCGGCCGAGGCAGTGGCAGTCGCCGGGGCGACCATGCTGCGGGGCGGGGCGTACAAGCCGCGAACCTCGCCGTACAGCTTCCAGGGGCTGGGTCGCGAGGGTCTCAGGCTGCTGGCCGAAGCCCGCGAGCGAACCGGCCTGCCGATCGTCACCGAACTGCTTGATCTGCGTGACATCGACGATGTGGTCGAGGTGGCCGACGTGATCCAGATCGGTGCCCGCAACATGCAGAATTACGCGCTGCTTTCCGAGGCCGGCAAGTCGGGCAAGGCCGTGCTGCTGAAGCGCGGACTCTCGGCCACGATCGAGGAGCTCTTGATGGCTTCCGAGTACATCCTCAAGGAAGGCAACGAGAACGTGATGCTCTGCGAGCGCGGCATCCGCACTTACGAGACCGCCTACCGCTTCACGCTCGACCTGCTGGCCGTACCTGCCCTCAAGGAGCAGACCCACCTGCCGGTGATCATCGATCCGAGCCACGCGCCGGGTCGTCGCGACTGGGTCGAGTCGATGTCCCTCGCCGCCGCGGCTTCGGGTGCCGACGGGATCATCATCGAAGTCCACAACGAGCCCGAGAAGGCGATCTGCGATGCCGCCCAGCAGGTTCCGACCTCCGAATTCCAGCAGCTGACGAACAAGCTGGAGACGATCACCGGCGTGGTCGGCAAGACGATCTCGCGGGCCTGAGGTACAGGGGCAGCCGAGATGAAACTGGCCGTCCTCGGAGTCGGGCTTATCGGAGGCTCGATCGGCCTCTCAGCCCGGGACCGTGGCCTGGCCGAAGTCACCGGCTGGGTCCGGAACCCGGACCGGGCCGAGGAATGCATCAAGGTCGGAGCCGTCGACCACATGGCCGGCACGGTCGAAGAGGCCTGCGCCGACGCCGATGTCGTGGTCTGCTGTGCCTCGGTCGGGCATCTGGTCGAGATGGGCCGGAAGGCGCTCGACGCCGCCCCGGCGGACTGCGTGGTGACCGATGTCGGCTCGACCAAGCAGGAACTGGTCGAGGCACTCGGCGGCGACCGGCGCTTCATCGGCGGCCATCCCCTGGCCGGAGCCGAAACGGCCGGCGTTGCCAACGCGCGGGCTGATCTCTATGAAGGCGCCCGCTGGTACCTGACCCCGACCTCCGAATCCGAGGGCATGCTGCTGGACCGGCTGCAGAAGCTGGTCAAGGGCCTGGGGGCCAAGCCGGTGGCGATCGACGCTGCCGAACACGACCGGGCGATGGCCGTAGTCAGCCACCTGCCCCATGTATTTGCCAATCAGCTGGCCGCCCAGGGCAGACCCGGCACCGAACGCCTGGGCGCGCTCGCTCCCAGCCTTCGGGACGGTACCCGGGTGGCCGGCTCCAACCCGGGCATCTGGGGCGAGATCTTTGCGACCAACCACGAGGCCGTGGTCGCCGCGATCGAGGAATCGATCGCCGGCCTTGAGCGGGCCAGGGAAGTGATCGGTTCGGCCAATCCGGAACGGATCGAGAAGTGGCAGGCCGCAGTCGGCGAGGACCGGGCGGCGCTATCGGCAACCGAGACCGCCGGCGAGGCGACCCACGAGCTGCGGGTGCTGGTCCCCAACCAGCCCGGGGTGCTGGCCGAGCTGGCGCTGGCGCTGGGCCGGGCCGGGGTCAACATCACCGACATGTCGCTCGACCCTGCTCCCGACATGAGCAGCGGCGCGATCTCCCTCTGGGTAGCTGGCGAAGGCGAGGCCGAGAAGGCCGAGGAATGCATCGCCGGGCTCGGCCACTCGGTCAGCCAGGTAATGACCGGATCGTGAGCAGGTAGTGAGCGGTCACGAAATCGGCTTGGGCGGCGGCGAACGGGCCACCTTCCAGCCTTCAGGGCCGCTTCGGGGTTCCCTTACCCCGCCGGCCGACAAGTCGATTTCCCACCGGGCGGCAATCATCGGCGCGATCGCCGACGGTTCGACCCGGGTAACCAACTTCCTCGACTCCGATGACACCCGCTCGACTCTTTCGGCGGTGGCGGGCCTGGGGGCGATGGTCAATCCGGAGCCGCTCAACGCGATGCCGGATCAGTTCTCGATCGAAGGAGTCGGTCCGTCCGGGCCACGCAGCCTCGGCCAGATCGACGTCGGCAATGCCGGCACCCTGATGCGACCTGCTCCTGGCTGGCTGGCCGGCTGCGATGGCGGTCTCTGGCGGTTGAACGGCGACGCATCGATCAGGAAGCGTCCGGTCGACCGATCGCCGATCCGCTGCGCCTGATGGGAGCCGCGCTGATCGAGGTAACCGGCGACCGCTGCCCAATGGATCCGGATTGACGGCCACCATCTGCGGGCATCGAATACGAACTTCCGGTCGCCTCGGCCCAGGTCAAGTCCTGCATCCTGCTGGCCGGTTTGAACGCCGAAGGTCCGACCACCGTGATCGAGCCAGTCGCGACTCGCGATCACACCGAAGTCATGCTGGCCGCGGCCGGGGCCGACATCATGCGCGAGCAGGGCCGGGTTACGATCAGGCCGGGGGCGAAGCTGAAACTGGACGAGGTCGAGGTGCCCGCCGACATTTCTTCCGCCGCCTTCTTCCTCGTCGCGGCCTCAATCGTTGAAGGCTCCGAGGTCGTGGTCGATCGCTGTGGAATCAACCCGACTCGCACCGGCATCATCGACATCCTCCGTCGCATGGGCGCCGAGATCGAGATCGAACCCCAGGCCGGGGCGGAGGGCGAGCCGATCGCCCGGATCACCGTCCGCTCGGCGCCCCTCACCGGTACCCGGATTGAAGGCGCGGAGATCCCCCTGGCGATCGACGAGCTGCCGATCATCGCGCTCGCCGCCTGCTTCGCCGAAGGCGAAACGGTGATCGCCGACGCCGAGGAACTCAGGGCCAAGGAATCGGACCGGATCGCCGTGGTGGTCGGTGCGCTGGCCGGCTTCGGGGCCAACATCGAGGCCCGCGAAGACGGCATGCGGATCATTGGTACCGGCACTCTCAAGGGCGGCCAGGTCGATTCCCACGGTGACCACCGCATCGCCATGCTCGGTGCGGTCGCCGGCATCGCCAGTCGGGAAGGGGTGACGGTCGAAGGAATGGACGCCGCCGCAGTCAGCTACCCGACCTTCCAGCAGGACCTCGCCCGTCTCCTAGGCTGACCCGGAAATTTTGCTGCTCGGTTCAATTTACGGGGAAATAGCGCCGGTAAATTGAACCGATCTCGAAATCGAAGCGGCCCTCAGTCAGTTTCGCCGCGGGCGGCGAGCTCCTCGCCGACCCAGTCGTCGATCATCTGCCACTTTTCGTAGAGCCATTCGGTGCGGGCCATTTCGCCCTCGGGGATCTCGCTTCCCTTGAAGCGCCAGAAGCGGATCTTTATGTGGCGACCAACCAGCACGCCGGCCATCACGTCGGCGACGGTGCGGAGGCCTTCGAAGCCGACATGTCCGCAGAAGACGATGTCGATTCCACCCCTGGCCTCGTCGAGAATCGCCAGCGGCCCGCCGAGACGAGGTGGAAGCAGGTGGTTGAGACGGGCCGCCATCGGCGCGATCTCCGGCTGTTTCTCGGCGATCACCTCCTGGGCCCGTTCGATCTTCTTACGAGTGGGCCGGGTGCCCTCGGGGTAGATCGCCATGATCTCGCCGGGGCTCATGTCATGGGTCAGGGCGCGGACCGCGCCGATCTCGGTCTTCGAGTCGAGCGATCCACGCTTGACAAAAACGGTCGGGATCCAGCGGCCGCCAATGTCGATCGGGGTCAGCGCCCGGATCTCCTCCTTGATCACGTAGCGGACTCCGATCCGCTGCGGGTGGCCGATGAACACATCACCGATCAGGTTGTCGAGGATGCTGACGTGGCGCGGCATCAGAATGAACGGTCCCGGCCCTGTGTTCTCCATGCCTTCGAGTTCGAACTTCAGGCCGAAGAGGATCCGGATCGCGATCAGGTGATTGCGGGCCCACGCGATCCTCAGCACTGGTAGACCTGACGCCGCCGGCTGATCGAACCTCGGCCCCAGGCCTCCGCCGGTGGTCACGTAGATGTAGATCAGCTTCGGTAGGCCTTCATCTCGCCGAACAAAAACCACCAGACCGCCGGGATCACCCGGATGTTCACGAAGGGCCGGCGACCCTCGGCCAGAGCACGGAGGTCCATGAGGAGGCCGAGCCAGCAGCGGCGAGAGCAGGGTCAGCAGGATGAATCCGAAAATTTCCGCGCCGGCCGCCGATCAGGCGCCTCTTGATCCAGTTGGCGAGCGTACCCTGGTGGGGAAACAGTGGGCTGGCCGGCTCCGACGCGCATTCGGTCTGATCGTCATTCGGACTGGACCCGATCCGCGGCCGCCGCGTGGAAGACGCCTGTCTTTTCCGGGTCGGCGGAGTTCCCGTCCTGCCCCTGCGGCCCGTAGGATGGGCGATCGATGAACGGCGCACGCACATGGTGATCGCGATCGACGGTCCGGCCGGGGCCGGCAAGTCGACCGTTGCCCGCGGCCTGGCCGCGGAGCTCGGTTTCACCTATCTCGACTCCGGGGCGGTACCGCTGCGTAGCCCTCACCGCCAGGGGAGCGATCTCCGAGTCGGGAACACGGATCCGGACCGCCTCGGGCGAGGCGATTCGGCCCCGCGGAGTCGATCGAAATCGGCTTCGATGATGGCGATGTACTGATCGACGGAGTTCCGGTGAGCGACGAGATAAGAACACCGGAAGTGACCGAGGCTGCCTCCCGGGTCTCCGTCCATCCCGGAGTGCGGCAGGCGATGGTCGCCGAGCAGCGTCGCCTGATCGAAACCCGGAAACCCTATGTGGCCGAGGGCCGGCCATCGGCACCGTGGTCGCGCCCGAAGCGCTCCGCTGAAGGCATTCGCCGCCTCCGGCCGAGACGGTTTGGGCGGAGCCGCGCGGCGCAGATCGGCCTGCCCTCTCGGAGTCAAGGACCCGCCCAGGAAGACCGCGACCGGCGGGACTCGGCAACGCGAGAGATTTGTGTCGCGGCTTTGCGCCGCCGATGATGCGGGTCAATACCATCGACAGCAGCGGCACGAGCGCCTTTACGAGGTCCGTGGCGGAGATTGCCGCTCTCCCCCGTGACCGGGGCCCGCCTGATGGAGGCTTCAGAGGGTGAGCGACGCACTCGGGTGCTGGGTCCGACCGTGCGCCGTCGTCGGCTTCCCGAACGGGCCGGCAAATCGACCCTGGTCAACCGGCTGGCGGGTGGTCGAGATCACTATCGACCCGGAAACCAGGGGTGACGGGTGGACCGCAAGCCTGAAATCGCCTGCCGCAAATGGAATGGCCGCGAGTTCGACCTGCTTCGACACCGGCAGGATCGATCTTGACGACGAGTCGGAGATGGCCCTGGACATCAGCGCCGAGCCGCCTTTCGGCATGGGCGAAGGCGGATGTCGTGGGCTGGTGATGAACGGTCAGGCCGGGCTGCGGACCGGGGACACGGATCTTGGCCTTGGAGCTCCTTCACCTCCGGTGCCGTTAATCGTGCGGTCAGGGTGTCGGACCGGCCCGAGGACGAATCTCTCTCCGCTTCCGAAGGCTTCACGCCCTGGGCGGGCGCGATCCGACCGCCGTGTCCGCCACTCACGGATCGGTACGGGGATCTGCTCGACCGGTTGCCGCGCTGGGTGATCGGCCGGCGCGGGTCGAGATTATCGGTGATTCGGTGCGGGTGCGATGATCGGCCACCCAACGTCGGCAAGTCATCGCTGGTCAACCGGATTCTCGGCGACGACCGGATCGTTCCGATTGCCGGCACCCCCGGATCGAGCTGGAATCGACACCGAGATCGAGGTCGACTGGCCGCCGAGTGACCTGGTCGACACGGCCGGACCCTGGCGTCGCTCGAAGGTCGCGGCTGGTTGACCACTACGCCCAGCTTCGTTCCGGAACGGGCGATCGCCGAAGCAACCGATGTGGCGATCATCGTCTGGGACTGCCTTCGAAGGGGTGCGCCGGCGTCCGGTGGGGGAGGTGGCGATGCGGGCCGGCCCGCCACGATGATCGTGATGAACAAGTGGGACATCACCGAGGCCGATATCGATGACACCTGCGTCGGGGTGCCCGCCGGCTGAGGCTCCTGGGCCCATCGAGGGCGAACCCAGTGCTCGCGAAGACCGGGCGCAACGGCTCGGCTCATCGAGCCGCAATCTCACGGCCGTGGCTCTGACCGACCGGGCTGCCTCTGGTCGCATTCCGGTCCACGCCTTCCGATCCGAATTCCTCCGGGCCGAGGTTCAGACGACGACCCCTGCCGCCGTCCTCGACGGCCCCCGGCTGGCGGCTCGCTGCTCTACGGCGAACCAGGGTCTGTTCCCCGCCACATTTCGCCGTCCGGTTTTCAACGCTCAAACGCCTGCTCGTCCTGGGCATTCCCGATCGCAACTCGAGGCTTGCGATCAGCGGGTCAAGAACGGCGTTCCACCACCCGTCTCCGTATTACCGATCCCGGCGGGGACGTACGCGACGACCAGGCCGGGTCGGAAGGCCAAGTACGGCGACCTGCCGCCACAGAATCTGCGATCCATCGAAAGCGCGATCTCTTTCGGCAGCCCTCTGGTATCGAACCCGGAATGACTCAGCTGAAGCTCGCCGAGGTGAAGCCGGACATCGATCGACCGAAGGCGCATCCGATGCCGATCGGCGACCAGGTTACGGTGACACGGTTCTCGACGCGCCTGGTCCTCAGCGTGGCTATCGTTCCCCAAAGACCTTGCGAGACGCCGGCGAGGCAACACCGGTATGGCGGTGATTTCCGGCGAGCTCGGTCACCATCGACCAGCGCCCAGATCCGACATCACGTTCGGCTGGTCCGGCCATGAAACGGTCTGCGAAATTCCGAGACAAGGGTTGAATACGGCTATGACCCGGAAATTGTCCTGGTGCTCGTCCTCGATGGACAAGCAGTCCCCGGACATCGCCCAGTGTGCCGACGGACACCGGCATCGAGACCCGCACCGGCGGTTCCTCGATCAGTTCGACCTCGACGGGGCCGGTGACCAGGGCATGATGTTCGGCTACGCCACGAACGAAACCGAAGCTCTGATGCCGATGCCGATTCAGATCGCCCATCGCCTTTCCGAGCGGCTCTCGCTGGTCCGCAAGGACGGCACCCTGGACTATCTGCGGCCCGACGGCAAGACCCAGGTCACGGTGCGCTACGCCGATGGCAAGCCGGTTGCGATCGAGCGGGTCCTGATCTCGACCCAGCATGCCCCGGATATCGACAACGAGAAGACGATCCGCCCCGACCTCTGGGAGAACGTGATCCTGCCGGTCCTCTCCGAGGAATACGGTGAGCTGCTCGACGAGAGCGCGCTTTACGAGTCACTCCTGATCAACCCGACCGGTATCTTCGTGATCGGCGGTCCGGTCGGCGACGCCGGGCTCACCGGCCGCAAGATCATCGTCGACACCTACGGTGGCGCTGCCCGCCACGGTGGCGGTGCCTTCTCCGGCAAGGATCCGTCGAAGGTCGATCGTTCGGCCGCTTACGCCGCCCGCTACGCGGCCAAGAATGTGGTCGCTTCGGGTCTGGCTGACCGCTGCGAGGTCCAGGTCGCTTACGCGATCGGCGTGGCCCGCCCGGTTTCGATCATGGCCGAGACCTACGGCACCGGAAAGAAGAGCGACTGGGAAATCAGCCAGCTGGTCGCCGACAACTTCGACCTTCGTCCCGGCGCCTTCCGCCAGTACCTCGATCTGCACCGGCCGATCTACAAGGACACCGCCGCCTACGGCCACTTCGGCCGAAGCAACGAGAACTTCACCTGGGAGCGCACCGACCGCGCTGAAGCCCTGCGCGAAGCCGCCGGTCTTTAGGCCTGGCCCAGGTCGGTCACCCGCCGGCAACCCATCTCGCACTTCTGGTCCTGCTTGGTTCCGGACCCGGGTGGCGTCAGGCCCGGTTTGGAGGGCGGGTCGGACCCGGCCCGTCTGCATTCAGACCGGAAAACCCGACTCGACCGTTGGCAGGGCCCACTCGGGTCCTGCCTGCCTGAGCGTTTCGAGATCGAACAGGCCGGTGGCGACGCTGACGATGCGGATTCCGGCCTCGTGGGCGGCCGAGACATCGCGGGGCGTGTCACCGACCGCGATGAAGTCGTTCTTGGAGAGAACCCGGGGTTTGCCACCCGGGTAGCTGCCGGTGGCGCAGCTGACAATTCCCCGTTTGACCGCGTGGAGGGTGAGTTCGGTGCGGTTGGCTGAATCGGAGCCGTAACCGCCGAAGGCGAAGAAGCGGTTCAGGTCACCCCGTTCCAGCTTGATCTTCGCGGCTGGCTCGATGTTGCCGGTGGTCATGCCGAGCGGGATGCCCTCACCGGCCAGTCGCTCCAGAGTCGCCACGATGCCCGGTTCGATCCGGTAGCCATCAGAGTTCGCGACCGCTTCCGGAAGCTCCCGGATGTAGATCGGAGTCAATTCGTCGATGTCTTCCCGGGTCGGTTCCCGGTCGAGGACGGTCCTAAGCGCCGCGAAAGCGACGTCGTGGTCGGTCATGCCGGACTCGGTCACCCTGGCGATGTCAACCGACTTGCCAAAAACCTCCTGGAAGGCCTTGTCCCAGGCGACAGCGCCAGCCCCGCCGGTGGTCAGCAGGGTGCCGTCGACGTCGAAGATGACCGCCCCTATCGGCGCCTCGGCCGGGGCGGTCACTTGCGGCCGTTTGCTTCGCGGTAACGGCGGATCAGCTCGGTCGTGGAGCTGTCGTGATCGAGCGGCGGCGGTTCCTCTGATTCGAGCTCGGGGATGATCGCCTGGGCGAGAGCCTTGCCGAGCTCGACTCCCCACTGGTCGAAGGAATCAATGTTCCAGATCGCGCCCTGGGTGAAGACCGAATGCTCATAGAGCGCGACCAGGGAACCGAGCGTCTTCGGGGTGAGACGGTCAGCCATGATCGTCGAAGTGGGCCGGTTGCCGAGGAAGGTCTTGTGGGGGATCAGCCGCTCGTCGACGCCCTCGGCCCGAAGTTGCTCGACCGTTTTGCCGAAGGCCAGCGCCTCGGTCTGGGCAAAGACATTGGAGACCAGCAGGTCCTGATGGTTGCCGAGCGGATTCAGGGCATGGTTGAAGCCGATGAAGTCGGCCGGGATCAGTTCCGTGCCCTGATGGACCAGCTGGTAGAAGGAATGCTGGCCGTTGGTTCCCGGCTCGCCCCAGAAGATCGCCCCGGTGCCGTAGTCAACCCTGGCGCCGTCGAGGGTCACGGACTTGCCGTTCGACTCCATGGTCAACTGCTGGAGATAGGCCGGGAAGCGGTGGAGGTACTCGCTGTAGGGGAAGACCGCGTGGGTTTCGGCTTCGAAGAAGTTTCGGTACCAGACGGTCAGCAGGCCGTGCAGGACCGGCAGGTTGGTCTCCAGGTTGGTCTCGAGGAAATGCTCGTCCATGGCGTGGAAGCCGTCGAGCATCTCGGCAAAGCGGTCCGGACCGATCGCCAGCATGGTCGAGAGGCCGATCGCCGAATCCATCGAGTAGCGGCCGCCGACCCATTCCCAGAAGCCAAACATGTTCCCGGTGTCGATCCCGAACCCGGCCACGCCCTCGGCGTTGGTCGAGACCGCGACGAAGTGTTTGGCGATCGCCGACTCATCGCCACCGAGACCGTCCAGCACCCACTGGCGTGCGGTATGGGCATTGGTCATGGTCTCCAGCGTGGTGAAGGTCTTGGAGGAGACGATGAACAGCGTTTCAGCCGGATCGGCGTCGAGGGTCGCCTCGTAGAAGTCGGTCCCGTCCACATTCGAGACGAAGCGGAACTCGAGATCGCGGCGGGAGTAGTCCTTGAGCGCCTCATAGGCCATGACCGGGCCGAGGTCGGAGCCGCCGATCCCGATGTTGACGATCCGCCTGATTGGCTTGCCGGTCTGGCCCTTCCACTCGCCGGAGCGGACCTTCTCGGAGAAATCGGCCATGCGGTCGAGCACCTCGTGGACCTCACGGACCACATCGACCCCGTCGACGACCAGCGATCGGCTCCGCGGCATTCGGAGCGCCACATGAAGCACGGCCCGGTCCTCGGAGACGTTGATGTGCTCGCCGCGGAACATCGCGTCCCGGCGCTCCGGCATGCGGCGGTCCCGGGCCAGGGCAGTGAGCAGGCCGATTGTCTCCCGGGTGATCCGGTTCTTTGAATAGTCGAAGTAGAGCCCGCAGGCTTCGGCGACCAGATCGGTACCGCGCGAGGGATCCTCGGCGAAGAGATCCCTCAGATGGAGGCCACCTGTGTCGGCGCGGTGGCTCTCGAGGGTCTTGAAGGCTTCTGACTCCCGGAGCTCGCTCACCGGTCAGCTCCCGAGCAGCTTCTTCGCGTCGTCCACGACCCGGTCGGGTGTGAAGCCGAAGTGCTTCTGGAGTACCGGGAACGGGGCGGAGGCACCGAAGGTGGTCATGCCGATCGCGATCCCTTCCTCGCCGACGTAGCGCTCCCAGCCGAAGGTCGAAGCCTGTTCGATCGAGATCCGTTTTGTAACCGAGGGCGGCAGAACCGAATCGCGGTAGGCCTGATCCTGGCTTTCGAAGATGTGCCAGGAGGGCAGCGAGACGACCCGGGCCTTGACACCCTCGATGGTCAGGGTCTCGTAGGCCTCCAGGGCGATGTGAACCTCGGAGCCGGTTGCAATCAGGATCAGTTCGGGGTCACCGTCGGAATCGGCGATCACATAACCGCCCCTGGCAAGGCCGGAAGCGTCGGCGTACTTGCTGCGGTCGATCACCGGCACCTTCTGACGGGTCAGGACCAGGGCGGTCGGGTGATCGGTGCGCGGCATGATTACGCGCCAGGCCTCGGCGACCTCGGCCGCGTCGGCCGGGCGGATCACATCCAGGTTCGGCATCGCCCGCAGCGAGGCAAGCTGCTCGACCGGCTGATGGGTCGGACCGTCCTCGCCGAGGCCGATCGAATCGTGGGTCAGCCAGTGCACGACCGGCTGCTCCATCAGGGCCGAGAGGCGGATCGCGGGGCGGGCGTAGTCGGAGAAGATCAGGTAGGTCGACCAGACCGGGCGCAGCGACGAAAGCGCCATGCCATTCGAAGAGGCGGCCGACTCGTGCTCGCGGACACCCAGGTGGAGCATGTGGCCGGAGCGGTTCTCCGGGTCAAACACACCGGCGACCTCTTCCTTCAGGCCGCTGGAGGCGGAACCGGTGAGGTCGGCCGAGCCGCTGATCAGCCAGGGCACCTTCGGCGCGATCGCCTGCAGGGTCTTCTGGGCGGCCGATCGCGTTGCGACCTGTTCGCCGGCCTCGAAGCTCGGGATGTCGGCGTCCCAGTCCTCCGGGAGTTCGCCAGCGAGCATTGTGTTGACGAGCGTCTTTGTTTCGGCCGGGGCGTCGTCGAAGCGGGCATTCCAGGCGGAGGAAAGCCCGGCGCCGCGCTTGCCGACCCCTTCATTCCAGGTTTCGTAAACGCCATCGGGAACCAGGAAGTGAGCGTCGACCGGCCAGCCGTAGGCCTCCTTGGTCAGCTTCGTTTCCTCCGCCCCGAGCGGGTTGCCGTGGACATCGGCGGTGTCGACCTTGTTCGGTGATCCGTAGCCGATGTGGCTGTGGATCAGGATGAAGGTCGGCTTTTCCTTTTCGGCCTTGAACTTGTCCAGGGCGGCGCCGATCTCGTCAAGATCGTTGGCGTCATTGACGTGGTGGACATTCCAGCCGTTGGCGACGAAGCGGGCCTCGACGTCCTCGGTGAAGGCGAGGTCGGTCGAGCCGTCGATCGTGATTCGGTTCGAGTCGTAGATCCAGCAGAGGTTGTGAAGCTGCTGATGGCCGGCCAGCGAGGCGGCCTCCTGGGAGACGCCCTCCATCAGGTCGCCGTCACCGCAGATTGTGTAGACGTCGTAGTCGAAGAGCTCCTCGCCGTAGGCGGCACGCTTCCAGAGGCCGGCGATCGCCATGCCGACCGAGGTGGCGACACCCTGGCCGAGCGGGCCGGTGGTGGTCTCGATGCCGGTGGTCAGGTGCGACTCCGGGTGTCCGGGGGTAGAGGAACCGAGCTGACGGAAGTTCTCGATGTCCTCGAGGCTGACCGAGAGCTGGTCAGTAACCGTGCCGTCGTGGTCGACCTTCTTGACCCCGGCCAGATGCAGGACCGAGTAGATCAGCATCGAGGCATGACCGGCCGAAAGTACGAACCGGTCGCGGTTCGGCCAATGCGGGTCGGCCGGGTCGAATCGGAGGTACTCCTGCCAGATCTTGTAGGCGAGCGGGGCAAGGGCCATCGCGGTGCCGGGGTGACCCGAGTTGGCCTTGTCGATCGCGTCGATCGAAAGGGTCCGGATGGTGTTGATTGCGCGGAGTTCGGGCGTCTGGGAATCGAGGGAGTCGGTCACGGAGGCCATCCTACGAAAAATGCCCCGCAGCCAGAGAGCGCGAAAGCCGGACTTTGCGTGATTGGAAGAGCCGCAGGCTCAGTAGGTGCCGCTCGGCTCGCCGAGCCCGTGACTGCCACCGGAGCCGAGCGATGTTGCCCGGTCCACCTGGGTCACCACGCCCTGCGGGTCGGCCACACCGTTGAAGGTGAAGAGATTGTCTTCGTCGGTCGCGGCGGTGTCGAAGTCGACGTCCCCGACCTGGAGCATCCGCTGGAAAACCGTCTGGCTGTAGCTGACGTTCTGAACCCGCTCAAGCCGGGTCTCCTGAATATCGCGGGCGAAGATGCCGCGCTTGATGTTCAGCCGGCGGTTGGTGATCGTGTAGACGGTGGCGACCCGCTTGATGAAACCGATCAGAACCGCAATCCCCAGAGCCACCAGGACGATTATGAAGACGGTGAAGAAACCTTCGCCGAGCAGCTTCGCCACCACCGCGATGATCAGCCCGATCAAGAGCCCCTTCAGGTAGAGCGCGAGGATCGATCGCCAGGACGGGTGGCCCTGAAAGATGATCTGTTCACCGGGACTTGGCTGGAATGACACGGCGCGAGCATATTCGACCCGGCCCGTTTCGTGTGCGGGTCGATCCCGGCCGGCGCCCGTCCGTCCTTCGCCGTACCCTCAACCGGTGTCCATCGCCAGGGTCGAGCCGCTGACGACGGCCCGCGCCCTGCGGGGTCCCTTCGACTACCTGATTCCGGAAAGACTGGGTGAGATCAGGGTGGGCACGGTGCTCGAAGTGCCCTTCGGCCGTCGCCGCATCACCGGCGTGGTGGTCGAGATCGCCGCGACCTCGGAGCTGCCCCCGGAGAAGCTGGCCGAGCCGATTCGGGTGGTGGGGACCGGCACCAATCCGGACCTGATCGACCTCGGGCTCTGGATTGCTTCCGAATACTGCTCGACCCCGGCTCGCGGGCTCGGCCTGGCGCTACCACCGGGCACCGGCACCGGCGGCGAGCGCACCCGGTTCAGGGTCGAAAAAATGAACTCGATCACCGAAGCGGGCCGCGAGGCGCTGGACGGCGGCGCGCGGCTGGGCGCAAAGCAGAAGCTGGCCCTGCAGCAGCTGCTCGAGGGCGATCTGAACGGCCGCCAGCTCGCGGCCCGGGCCGGGATCGATTCGACGACCTTGAAGCGGCTGGGGGAGCGCGGGTTGATCGAGCGGCGACAGGTTCACGTGCGAAGGCGGCCCGAAGGCTCCGGGGTCGGGGCGGCCGCGGCAAATGCCCCCGAACTCACCGCGGCACAATCGGAGGCGGTCGACCGGTTGGTTTCCGGGCTTGACGACCCGGGAGGAGGAGAAGGGGTGCTGCTGAACGGGGTGACCGGCTCGGGCAAGACGGAGGTCTACCTCGCGCTGGTCGAAGAGGTGCTGCGTCGGGGCCGGACCGCAATCGTGCTGGTGCCGGAGATCGGCCTTACGCCGCAGGCAGTCGGCCGTTTCCAGGCCCGCCTCGGGGACCGGGTGGCCGTCCTTCACTCGGCTCTTACGGCCGGCCAGCGCTTCGACGAATGGCAGCGCCTGAAGGCCGGCGATGCGACCGTCTGCGTCGGTCCACGCAGCGCCGTCTTCGCCCCGCTGGAGAGCCTGGGCCTGATCGTGATCGACGAGGAGCACGATTCCTCGTACAAGCAGGAAGGTGATCCTCGCTATGACGCCCGCGAGGTGGCCCGTCGGCGGGCCCGGGAAACCGGGTCATTGCTAGTGCTGGGAACCGCCACTCCGCGACCCGAGAGCTGGAGCCGGCTCGCGCGGATCGAATTGCCTGACCGGGTTGACGGTCAGTCGATGCCGCCGGTCGAGCTGGTCGACATGCGCGAGGCGGACCCCAGGCAGGGTCCGATTCACCGGCGCACCTGGGAAGCGCTGGCCGAAATCCGGGAAAAGGGGGAGAAGGCGATCGTGATGATCAACCGGCGCGGTTTCGCTCCCTGGCTGACCTGCCAGACTTGTGGCCACCATTGGGGATGCCCGAACTGCGACGTTTCGCTGATCGTCCACCGGGAGTCAGATCAGTTGATCTGCCATCACTGCAACCATGCCGAGACACTGCCCCGTCGTTGCCCCGAATGCGGCGGCACCACGCTCTCGCAGACCGGGGCCGGAACCCAGCGAATCGAAAGGCTGCTGGCCGAAGAGCTGTCCCCGATGCCGGTATTCCGGCTGGATGCCGACACCAGCGCCGGTCCGGGCGGCCACGCCAGCATCCTCAGCGCTTTCGATCAGGAGGACAGTGCGATCCTGGTCGGCACCCAGATGGTCGCTAAGGGCCACGACTTTCCCGAGGTCACCCTGGCCGCGATCCTCGACGCCGATGCCACCCTGCGGTTCCCCGACTTCCGGGCCGAGGAGAGGACGTTCTCGCTGGTCACGCAGCTGGCCGGCCGCAGCGGTCGCAGCCGGGCCGGGGGGAGGGTGATCGTGCAGACCCTGGCGCCCGGCAGTCCCAGCATCAGTCACGCCGCCACCCACGATTCGGCCGGTTTCCTGGCCGGCGAGCTCGACCGTCGCCGGGAACTCGGCTACCCGCCGTTCTCCCATCTGATCCGCATCCAGCTCGCGGCCGAGGCCGAACCGGATGTGGACAGCGCAGCCAATCTGGTCGCCGCCCGGGTCGATGACGCCTTGCCCGCGGGAGCGGAACTGCTCGGCCCGGCCCCGATGTTCAGAGCCAGAAACCGCTACCGACGCCGCCTGTTGATCCGTTCAACCACCCGGGCCGAATCGATTGCCGCGGTTCACGCCACGATTGAGGAACTCCTCGCCGACCGGTCGCTGAAGAACATCACCCTCGCAATCGACGTCGACCCGCAGTAAACGGCTTGCAACAGGGCGCCGGTAGACTCGGCTGCGATGGCTTCCGAGGATGAAACAGCCACCCTGAGCGAAGAAGCGGCGGCCTATGCCGAGGGCATGGAGCGGGCCGAGGAGGCTTTGGCCGCGGCCGGGGCCGAAGACGCTGCGGGTGAAGAAGTCGAGGTTGAACCCGAGGGCGGTGAGGAGCCGGTTCGCCGTTACGACGAGGAGACTCTCAGGCGTCGGGAGGCCGCGCTGGCCCAGATCGTCCAGTACGGCGACCCGATGCTGAAGAGCCGCTCCTCGGAAGTGACTGAATTTGACCAGTTATTGACCAACGAGATTCTGCGGATGTTCGACCTGATGAAGGACGGTCTCGGAGTCGGGCTGGCCGCTCCGCAGGCCGGCAAGCTGCGGCGCCTCCTGGTTTTCCAGACCAATGCCGACGCCGTGCCGCAGGAGCTGGTCAACCCGGTGATCGAATGGCTTTCCGATGAGACCGAGGTCGCGGCCGAGGGATGCCTCAGCATCCCCCGGGTGATAGTCGAAGTCGATCGGCCGCTCTACGCGCGGGTTCGCGGTCAGGACAGGAACGGCGCGGAGGTGCTGATCGAGGCCTCCGGTCACGAAGCCCGGGTACTCCAGCACGAGATCGACCATCTTGACGGCATCCTCATCCTTGACCGGACCGAGAAGAAGCAGCGCAAGAGCGCGATGAAGGCGCTGCGTCGTGGCGAGAGCTTCTCTCCGCACGAAGACGACTGAGTCCGGAACCGGCGCAATGTCAGGTGTTTTTCTGGGAACCTCGGATTTCGCGGCGACCGTGCTGGAAATCCTCGCCGCCTCCGAACAGGGCCCCCGACTCGTGGTCACCCTGCCGGATCGGCGCCGGGGACGAGGGCAAACGGAACAGGCTTCGCCGGTTGCCGACAAGGCCGGGGCCCTTGGTATCGAGGTCCTGAAGAGCGGCAATGTCAACGAGGGCGAAGATCTCGAGCGAATCCTCCAGATCGGCGGTGAATGGGCTTCGATCTGCGCCTTCGGGCAGCTGATCAAGGAACCGCTCCTGACCGAACTGCCGATGCTGAACGTTCATCCTTCGCTCCTGCCGCGCTGGCGGGGAGCCGCGCCAGTCGAGCGGGCGATCATGGAAGGCGACGAAACGACCGGGGTCTGCGTGATGCGTCTGGTGGCCGGGCTCGACTCCGGACCGGTGGCCATGAGGGAGGTGGCTGCGATCGGTCCTGACGAGGACTTTGGTTCGCTTGCCGCGCGGCTCTCGGAGATCGGCGGGAGATTGCTGGTCGCAGCGCTCGAGGCGGCGGGTCGCGGAACCATCGAATGGCGCGAGCAGGGAGAAGAAGGGCTGACCTACGCAGAGAAGATCTCTGCCGAAGACCGTCAGGTGAACCCGGAACGGAGCGCGAGGCAGGTCCATGACCAGGTTCGGGGCCTGACCCCGCACATTGGCGCCTGGCTGCAGCTGGACGGTGACGAGCGTCTTGGGATCCGCCACACGGCGGTTCTCGCAGAAGGTCCCGGAGCCGGTGAGTTCGCCGAAGTTGAAGGATGGCCGGTACTCGGCTGCGCCGACGGCGGGCTTCGTCTGGAACGGGTCCAGCCGCCGGGCAAGAAGGAAATGGACGGCGATGCCTGGCTCAGAGGCAGCGGCAAGAACCTTCTGGGCGATCGCGGGCAGTCGTGAGCCTTATAACTCCCGAGCGGCAGGTTGCGTTCGACGTGCTGCGCCGGACCTTCGAGCGGGATGAACACACCGAGGTGGCTTTCCGGGAGGAAGCCGCGAATCGTGAACTTGCGGGTCGCTCCCGCGCCCAGGCCCAACGGCTCGCTTACGGGGCGGTCCAGCGCCGCGGCACCACCGACTGGGTCGTAGCCTCCTTCATGAAACAGAAGTCGCGGCGGCCGGATCCGGCCGTGGCCGCTGCGCTGAGGCTCGGAATTTTCGAGCTACTCTTCTCCGACGGAACCCCCGATCACGCGGCAGTCGATCAGGCCGTGAGCCTGGTCCGGGCGGCCGGGGCCGACCACGCGGCAGGATTCGCCAACGCGCTGCTTCGCCGGACGCTGCGAGAGCGCGACTCACTCAACGAGAAACTCGCCGACGATTCAACAGCGGACAAGGCGGCGATCGCCCACTCGATCCCGGACTGGCTGGCCCGTCTCTGGTGGGAAGAATTGGGGGGCGAGCGCGCCCGGGGAGTGATGGCGGCGGCCAACCGGCCCCCGGAGCGCGCGGTGCGCGTGAACACCGCCCGGCTGACCGTCGAGGAGGCGGTCGAACGCTTCTCCGGCCCCGACCTCGATCTGACCCCGGCCGAGGGTCCCTGGCCGCTGGCCCCGTCCGAGCTCCTGGTTGCCCGCGGCAGTCTCGCTGCAATCGAGGAAGCTGCCGGGGAAGGGCTGGTCGTGTCCCAGACGCGTGGGTCGGCCGCTGTGGTCGAGGTGCTGGATCCGTTGCCGGAGGAGCGGATCCTCGATCTTTGCGCCGGACCGGGAATCAAGACCGGCCAGATCGCGGCCCGCGTGGGGAGGATGGGCAACATGGTCTCGGTCGAGCCCTCCGAGGAACGGGCGCATGAGGTGGCGGCCCAGCTCGAGCGGCTCGGTTTCCACCACGGTCTGGTGGTCGAAGTCGACGCGAGAAGCGGCGAAATCATGAGCGGATTCGATCGGGTGCTGGTAGACGCGCCCTGCTCCGACCTTGGTGCGCTCGCTTCCCGCCCGGATGCGCGCTGGCGCAAGTCACCGGCCCTGATCGAAAGGGTGGCCGAACTCCAGGAGGAGATCCTCGACCGGGCAGCGGGGTTTCTCCGAGGAGGAGGCAGTCTGGTCTATTCGACCTGCACCATCTCGAAACGCGAAAACAGCGATCAGGCCCTGATGCTGGCCGACAGGCACGGCCTGGTGATTGACGATCTGGGTGCCCGGGCACCACATCTGGCCGACCCGCATGACCCTCGCTTCCTCCAGCTGATGCCGGACCGCGACCACACCACCGGCTTCTTCATCGCCCGTCTGATTGGTCAGGGATAATCGCGGCATGGCGACCGAGTCAGAGAAGACAACCGTCGACCGCCGTCCGGCCTGCCCGGGCTGCGGTGAGCCGTGGCTCCGGCCGACCCAGTTGCCGGGGAGGTTCCGCTGCGTGTACTGCCTTTCCCGCTACGAACTGGTCTCCCAGTGCCCGAACTGCGGCGAACACCAGACGATCGCCAGAATGAGTACCACCGAGGACATGAGCTGCCAGAGCTGCGGCGCATCAATGCTCCAGCCGATCTGACCACGACCCGAAACCGGAATGACCAACCAGCCCCGCAACGCCGAAACTCCCGTGCCCGAAGCCTTCCAGGGCGTTCGTATCGCCCCATCGATCCTTTCCGCCGACTTCGGCAGGCTCGGCAGCCAGATCGCCGACCTGATGGAGGCCGGGGCGCGGGTGATCCACTTCGATGTGATGGACGGGCAGTTCGTCCCGCCGATCACGATCGGTCCGCTGGTTCTCGCCGATATCGCCGATCAGGTCCATGACGCCGGCGGGGTTGTCGATGTTCACCTGATGATCAACGACCCGGACCGGCAGTTCGAGGACTTCGCGAAGGCCGGGGCCGATTCGATCATCTTTCACGAGGAAGCGACCCCGCATGCCCACCGCTGTTGCCACGCGATCCGTGAGCTTGGCTGCCTGGCCGGAGTCGCGATCAATCCCGGCACCCCGGTCGACGCGGTCTCCGAGCTGAAGGGAATGGTCGACGAGATCCTCGTCATGACCGTCAACCCGGGCTGGGGCGGCCAGCCCTTCATCGAGACCTCGCCGGACAAGGTGAAGCGAATGCGCGCCCTGGTCGGCGATGACGTCCTGATCGAGGTCGACGGCGGGATCGGCACCGGCACCGCCGGGACCATGGCCGCCGCCGGGGCGACCCTGATGGTTGCCGGCTCGGCGATCTTCGGCGCCGATGACCCGGCGCAGTCCTACCGCGACATCCACGCGGCCGCCGAATCCGGCGCCTGAGCCCTTCGGGTCGGTCCCCTTCGGGCCGGTCCTAAGTCGAAGTCTCTTCGAGGCCGGCCAGCTTGGCCTCGATTGCCTCGCTCGAGCCTTCAAGGGGGACGTCCTCCTCGACGCCCTTCGGCCGCAGGTAGATGAAGGTCAGCAGGCTGAGTAGCAGCAGGGCGGTCAGGGCGAAGCCGATCTCGACCCGCAGGTTGCCGTCGCTGATGAAAGGCAGGATGGTCCAGACGATGAAGAAGACCGCGCAGGAGATCCAGCGGATCGAGGAGCGCCGGGCCTGGCCCTGGGCGAGACAGGCCTGGTTGACCGTGACCGCGGCCAGGTAGAGGCCCATGCCGATCACGACCAGAAGCAGACCGGCCCGGTCATAGGTGAACTTGGCCGAAAACGCGATCTGCATCAGCTTCGGCCCGGCCACCGCCATCACGGCGAAGCTGACCGCGGTGAAGGCGCTGATGCCGAGCAGGACCATCCGCACCGAGTGGTGGAACTGGCGCTCGGAATCGGGGTCGTCGCTGTGGTGAAGTGCGGTGAGGTGGGGGAGGATCGAGGTCGAGACCGCCTGGAAGAGCTGCAGCGGTGCCCGGGCGATCATCAGCACGTTGAAGATGTAACCGGCGGCGGCCACGCCTTCAACCGCCCGCACGACCAGAGGTCCGGCGTTGAGAAAGACCTGCTCGCTGAACATGATCAAAAAGACCGAACCGACGAAGCCGGCCCCGTGGGAAAGCGAGAACTCCTCGCGGGCTTCCCTTTCCTCGGCGTCGACGTCTTCTTCGGCGAGACCGCGGCTTTCGGCGTAGGCGGCCCGTTCTTCGGCTTCGCGTTTGCTGCGGCGGGTGATCGCCGGGGGCACCACCATCAGGCTGAGCAGAGGGGCGGCGACGATGCCGAGCGCCACCATCGACTGGCCGGAGAGCACGCCCACCGCGACTAGGGCCGCGAACATGGTCCGGAAGACGGATTCGGAGAGGATCAGGGTGGTGAAAAGGCCGAACTGCTGATGGCCGGCCAGGTATCCGCGGGCGAAATAACTGGCGGCGTAGAAAAGGACCGACGAGAAATAGACCCAGTAGAGGGTGCTGTTGCCGGAGAGCAGTCCGTTTTCCAGCGGACCCTTGAGGATCAGGGCGGCGATCGCGAAGCCGAGGGCCAGGCAGCCCTGGATCTTGGCCGCGACCCGGACCGGCCCGACGTCGGTTTCGCCCCTTTCGATGTGCTCGGAAATGTGACGCGAGAGCAGCTGGTCAACCGGCCTGTAAAGGGTCGAAACGGTGATGAAGACCGCCGACCAGAGCACTGTGATCTCGCCATAGCTGTCCTTGCTCAGGTCATGCGAGGCGATCAGGAAGTAGGCGTAGGTGAAGATGCCAGTCAGGCCGACCCCGATGGTCAGGAAACCTGCGGTCCTCCCGTAGGCACGGGTGCGCGATTCGGCAGCTTTTTCGGGGGCGTCACTCAAAGGACTGGATGCGGAGGTTCAGACGGTGCTGCGATCCCGTGGCGGATCGAGCCGGTGGCTCGGTTCCACGTCGAGTTCGAGTTCGATCCGGCGCACCTTTTCATAGACACGCTGGGTCATGACCCTCTGGCCCGCCAGCAGGTCGCCGATGATGCCGAGCGCAAACAGCTGGATCGCGACGATGAACAGCACCGCCCCGAGCAGCAGGGACTGGATGTGGCCGTCGCGGTCGCCGTTGACGACCCAGTCAAAGAGAAACGGCATCCAGGCGGCAAGGGCGGCCAGGGCGGCAATCAGGCCGAGCAGCGAAAAGACCTTCAGCGGTTCGTAACGCGTGTAGATGCGAACGATCGCGAGTCCATTCCGGCGCACATAGGCCGAGGTCGACCCGAAAAGCCTCGACTCGCGTGTCTTCTCGTTGGTCGAGACTGCCACCTCGCCCACCGCGACATTGCCCTTTCCGGCCTGAATCAGGCTTTCCAGGGTGTAAGTGAAATTGTCGACGACCAGCAGCTGGAGGGCGGCTTCCCGGTTGTAGGCGCGAAAGCCCGAGGTCGCGTCGGTCACCTCGGTGTCGGAGAGTTGACGGACCACCCAGCTGCCCAGCTTCTGCAGCGACTTCTTTGCGGGGGAGAAATGCTCGATGTCGCCCACCTCGCGGTCACCGACAACCATTTCCGCCTCTCCCTCGAGGATCGGGGCGACCAGCTTCGGAATGTCGCTGCCGGAGTACTGGTTGTCGGCATCGGTGTTGACGATGATGTCGGCACCGAGCTTCAGGCAGGCGTCGAGACCGGACTGGAAGCCGGTGGCCAGGCCGCGGTTGTTCGGCAGCTTGACGATGTGGTCGACGCCGCAATCCCGGGCGACCTCTATCGTGCGGTCGGTCGAGCCGTCGTCGATGACCAGCGTCTCGATCTCGTCCACGCCCGGAATCTCACGCGGCAGGTCCGCGAGAGTTGCAGGGAGAGTCTCCTCCTCGTTCAGGCAGGGGATCTGGATGATTACCTTCATTAGCCTTCAGGATTCTCCCATGAGTGCCGTCCAACCCACCACCGAGGCCGACTTCTGGCAAAGGGCCATCCAACTGGCCAAAAACGGGCAGGGCTGGACCAGCCCGAATCCGGCGGTCGGTGCGGTGCTGGTCAAGGACGGCCAGGTCATCGGCGAGGGCTGGCATCACCGGCGCGGTGAACTCCATGCCGAACGAGAGGCCTTGGCGGATGCCGCCAGGCGTGGGACGGACCCGAAAGGCTCGACCATCTACGTCACGCTCGAGCCTTGTGCCCACACCGGCAGCCAGCCTCCATGTGCCGACGGGCTGATCGAGGCAGGCGTCACCGAAGTCGTGATTGCGGCCGAAGACCCGACCGAAAAGACCCGCGGGATCGGGCCTTCCCGACTTGAGGCTGCCGGAGTGAAGGTCCGATGGGCGGAGGAGCAGGCGGCCGAGGCGGCCCTTGCCCTGATTCAGGACTTCCGCAAACTTGCACTCACCGGCAAGCCGCTGGTGACCCTGAAGATGGCGATGAGCCTCGACGGCAAGGTCGCGACCCGGACTGGTGACTCGAAATGGATTTCCGGCCAGGAGAGCCGGGCACTGGTTCACCGCTGGCGGGCCGAAATGGACGCCGTCGCGGTCGGTTCCGGAACCCTGCTGGCCGACGACCCGCGACTCACGGCCCGTCACACCGACGGTGATCCCGTCCGGCAGCCGGCCCGGGTGATCTTCGATTCGAAGCTGGTCAGCACGCCCGGGGCGGCACTCTTCGATGACATCGGCGACGCACCGGTGCTGATCATCGCCGGACCCGAGCCGGACCCGGAGCGGGCTGCTCCGCTGGAGGCAGCAGGGGCCGAGGTGATTCCGGTCGCGGGAGAGGGTTCGGAGGCCCGCTTCCGAGTAGCGATGGAAGCCCTCGGCGAAAGGGAAATCGGGTCGTTACTGCTCGAGGGCGGACCGAACCTGGCCGGGGCAGCGGTCTCCGGGGGTGAAGTGGACCGAACGGAAATCTTCGTGGCGCCGGTCCTGCTGGGTGGTGGACACTCGGCCACAGAAGGCCCGGGACCGGAACTGATGGAGGGGGCGACCCGGGTTCCCGAGCTCCGGGTGAGCCGGGTCGGGCAGGATGTGCTCATGAGCTCGACGATCAGGAGCTGGTGATGTTCTCCGGACTAGTACAGGACCTTGGCGAAATCGATTCGATTGATCTTGGCCCGGAAGGGGCGCGGATCCGGGTGAGAACCGGACTGGCCGGGGATATCTCTCTCGGCGACTCGATTGCGGTCAACGGTTGCTGCCTGACCGCGACCACTGTCGACGACGCGGGCTTCACCGCCGATGCCATGCAGCAAACCCTGGATCTCACCTCGATTGGCGGGCTCGAAGCGGGCTCACCGGTGAATCTGGAGTTGGCGCTCAGGGCAGGTGACCGGCTCGGCGGCCACATCGTTCAGGGCCATGTCGATGGCACAGCGGAAGTAGCCAACCGGGAGCCCGACGGCTTTTCGCTTCGCCTGCGGGTCTCGCTGCCGGAAGCACTGTCGCGCTACGTCATCCCTCAGGGGTCGATCACGATCGAGGGTGTCAGCCTCACGGTTTCCGACTGTGCCAGAACCTGGGCCGAGGTGGCTCTGATCCCGGAAACGCAGGAGAGAACGAACCTTGGGACCCTTCAGGTCGGTGACCTCGTAAACATCGAGTGTGACGTAGTCGCCAAATACGTCGAGCGCATGGTGTCACCATATGCACGAGGGTCCGAAAGCCACGAGGACCGTTGAGAAACCAAAAGGAAAGTCTGAACAAAGCATGGCCACCGAAGCAGAGCGCGGCAGCGTGAGCACCACAGAAGCGACTCCTTTCGCCACGATCGAGGAGGCTCTGGAGGAGATCAGGGCCGGACGCATGATCATCGTCACCGATGACGAGGACCGCGAGAACGAGGGTGACCTCGTGATGGCGGCCCAGTTCGCGACCCCGGAAGCGGTTAATTTCATGGCCAAGGAAGGGCGTGGCCTGATCTGCCTCTCGCTGACGGCCCAGCGTTGCGACCAGCTCGGCCTGAGGCTGATGACCGCGAAGAACGAAGCGCCCCTGGAGACGGCCTTCACCGTGTCGATCGAAGCGGCGGAAGGGGTGACTACGGGGATCTCGGCCCACGACCGGGCGCAGACCATCCAGACCGCGATCGACCCCGACGCGACTCCTCGCGACATCGTGGTGCCCGGCCACGTTTTCCCCTTGAAGGCCAAGGACGGCGGCGTGCTCGAACGCACCGGTCACACCGAAGCGGCAGTCGACCTGGCCCGACTGGCCGGGGTTTCGCCGGCCGGCGTGATCTGCGAGGTGATGAACGAGGACGGCACCATGGCCCGGGTCGACGACCTCGTCGGCTACGCCGAAAAGCACGGCTTGAAGATGGTCACGATCGCCGATCTGATCGCCTACCGTCGCGAGAACGAGAAGCTGGTGGAGAGGGTCGTCTCGACTGCTCTGCCGACCAGCTTCGGTGATTTCCGCGCGGTCGGCTTCCGCTCCCTGGTCGATGACAAGCATCACGTTGCCATGGTCAAGGGCGAGATCGACACCGGCGAACCGGCCCTGGTCCGGGTTCACTCCGAATGTCTGACCGGTGATGTCTTTCACAGCATGCGCTGCGACTGTGGCGAGCAGCTGGCGGCGGCGATGGCGATGATCGAGGAGGAGGGCCGCGGGGTTCTGCTCTACCTCTCGCAGGAAGGCCGCGGGATCGGCCTGCTGAACAAGCTGCGTGCCTACAAGCTCCAGGAGGAAGGCCTCGACACGGTCGACGCGAATCTGAAGCTCGGCCTGCCGGCGGACCTGCGTGACTACGGCATTGGCGCCCAGATCCTGCGTGATCTCGGCCTGACCAAGATCAAGATTCTCACCAACAATCCGAAAAAAATCATCGGTCTCGAAGGCCACGGGCTGGAGGTCACCGAGCAGATCAAGATCGAGGCTCCGCCGAACACTCACAACGAGGGCTATCTGCGGACCAAGCGGGACCGCATGGGCCACATCCTCCATCACCAGGGCCTGGCCCTGGACGAGGAAATGATCCTCGACGAGCAGATTCACGATTCCGAAAAAACGGTCGAGGCCGAAGGCGGAAGCAGTGGCTGAGCCGGATTTCACGGGTCGCTACGCCATAGCTGTCGGGAACTTCTACGGCGACCTCGCCGACAAGCTGGTCGGCGGCGCGAAGGAAGAGTTCGCGAAGGACGGCATCTCCGATTCCGAAATCGACGTGTACGAGGTTCCCGGCGCTTTCGAGTTGCCCCTGGCTGCAGGCTACGCGGCCCGTTCCGGTCGCTACGACGGGGTCGCCTGCCTGGGCGCGGTGATCCGCGGTGAGACCGACCACTACGACTTCGTCTGCAACGAAGCTGCCCGTGGCATCCAGAACGTTCAGCTTGAAACCGGCGTTCCTTGCGGCTTCGGCGTGTTGACCGTGGACAACATGGACCAGGCCCTGGCCCGGGCCGGTGGCGGCGGCAAACGCGACTCCGGTGCCAATGCCGCCCGCGCGGTGCTCCGTATGAACGAGATACGCCGGGAGCTTTCTTCCTGAAGCCGCCGGACGCGGACCGGCGGCCCGTGACAAGGTCGTCCGGTCACCGAATCGGCTAGGATGCTCCGTCCCATGGCACGCGTATGTCACAACTGCGGTAAGGGTCCGGGCTTCGGAAATTCCCGGAGCCACTCGATGGTCGCCACCCGGCGCCGCTTCGACCCGAACCTCCAGAAGGTCCGCATCATCGAGGGAGGCGCCCGGAAGCGCGTCCTCGTCTGCACCCGGTGCCTCAAGGCGAACAAGGTCACCAAGGCCGCCTAGCCTGCTGCCGCGGGCTGCGTTCAGGCTTCACCAGGTGGGGCTGGCATGATCGCCGCCGGGACCGGTAGGCTCATCCGTCGTGTCTGATCCGAGTATCGAGAGATTCAAGCGGGTCGTTGCCGCTGCTTACGGGTCGCTTGAGGCCCGGCGCCAGGAGGTCAACGACCTCAACGTGTTCCCGGTTGCCGATGGCGACACCGGGGAGAACATGTCGCTGACGATGAAGGCGGTGATGGAGGAGCTGGACCGGCTCGACAACGGCCAGTCGCTCGATGAGATCGGCCGGACCGAACTGGTCTCCGCGCTGGCCCGGGCGGCCTTGCTTGGCGCGCGGGGAAATTCGGGGGTGATTCTCAGCCAGATCGTGCGCGGGGCGGCCGAGGAACTCGCTTCCAGGCCCGGCGAGCTGGTCGACCCGGTCCTCGTCGCATCCGCCTTCGCCAAGGCGTCTGACGCCGCTTACTCCTCGGTTCAGAACCCGGCTGAAGGAACGATGCTGACCGTTTTTCGGGAGATCGCGCATTCGGTTTCCCGTCAGCTCGCACACCTGGAGCCGGATCAGCAGCGACTCGCCCCCGATGCCTCCCCTGCCGAGCAGGACAAGGTGCTCGCCAATGTCCTCGAAAGGGCCATCGCGGACGGTCAGGCTGCGGTCGAAAGGACCCCCGAGCAACTGTCGGTGCTGGCTGAATCAGGAGTGGTGGACGCGGGCGGATACGGTCTGGTGCTGATTCTGGCCGGTGTCCTGGCCGCGCTTCGCGGCGAAGACGCAGACCTGCCCGAGGTCGAGCATCACGCCGCCGCCAGGGTTACTCATCCTCAGCATGTGGACAGTCGATTCCAGTACTGCACGAATTTCATCGTCTCCGGTCAGGGTCTGACGCCCCGACAGTTCATACCCGGACTTGAAGCGATCGGAGATTCGGTCCTGGTGGTTGGCGACGAGTCGACCCTGAAGGTCCATGTCCACACGGACGAACCAGAAGCGGCGATGTCGGTCTTCGACGAAGCCGGCAAAGTCACCAATCTTGACGTCGCCGACATGCGCAAGCAAGTCGCAGAAAGAGAGGCACGCCTCAACGTCAGCCACCGGACCGGAGTGGTCGTGGTTGGCAGTGGAGACGGGCTCGAAGACCTCTTCACCGAATTGGGTGCCACGGTGATATCCGGTGGCGAGACAATGAACCCATCGATCGCCGAACTGTTTGCCGGGATCGGAGCGGTCCCGGTCGAAGAAGTCCTGGTCTTGCCGAACTCGTCCAACGTGATCATGGCGGCCGAACAGGCCTGCGAACAATCCGACAAGCGGGCCCAGGTGCTGCCAACCCGTACCCAACAGGAAGGGTTGCTGGCCCTGGTCGAATTTGACGGCCAGGCGGACCTGGAAACCAATCGCAAGAGACTCGGTGAAGCGATCGCCGATGTGACGGTCGGCGGAATCGCCCCGGCAGCACGGGATGATGCGCAAGGTCGTTTTCGGCGCGGCGACGCGGTCGGATTCATCGACGGGGAGATTGTTGCCTGGGGCGGTGCCGGCTCAACTCTTGCCTCCACAATCGAGCGGATGTCCGACGGAGCCGAACTGGTCACGGTAATCGCCGGTGAAGGGGCTCCGATCCCCCTCGACGAGATTGATTCCCACAACCCCGACGGCATCGAACTGGAACTTCACGAAGGCGGGCAGCCCAGCTGGTGGTGGCTGCTGGCCAGTCAGTGAAGGCGGCCTCCGAGCCGACCGCGTCGCCGCCCGGATTCGGCGGCGAGTCCGCCGAGGGGCCTGGCCGAAAGCAACTGCTGGTGGCGCCGGTGTGCTGGCCGGACCCGGGATTCATGAACTGGAACCTGAACCGGCTGAGCGGGGTCGGGGAGAAACTGGGGGCGACAGCAGCAGAGGCCGGTGTGGAAACTGTCGGCGACCTGCTTTGGCGGCTGCCACGCGCCTACGGTGAAAGGCCCGGGACCCGGCTGCTCGGCGACCTTGAACCGGGCGAGGCGACCGGAGTCGAGGTTCGGGTGCTCCGGTCCCGCAGGGTCAGGACGCGCCGCCGGAAATTCAGCGTCGTCGAAGCCCGGGTGGCCGATGGTTCCGGGGCCCGCAAGGCGGTTTGGTTCAACCAGCCCTGGATCGCCGAGAAACTGACGGCGGAGAGTGCCTGGTATCTGGAAGGCCGGCTCGAGAAGGGTGATTTCGTCGTCTCCGCCTCCGAGCCGGTCAGCGGTCCTGCAATCGAGGCCGGCTCCGGCAAAGGGATCAGGTGGCAATCGGCCGGAGCGAAGGTACCAGGACTTTCCGAAGGCTCACCGCGGGCGGCCCATGCAGCCGGAGGCGAGATCGGACCGGGCCGCTGGCGACGCTGGGCCTTCGAGGCCTGCCGGCTCCTCGCCGTTTTGCCGGAGCCGCTGCCGGCCAGGCTGCTCCGGGAACGTGAACTGCCGGGGCTCGCTGCGGCTTTCCGGGAAGCCCACTTTCCGGTCGACGAGGACCGGGCGTCCAGGGCGCTCGGGCGGCTGGCCTATCAGGAGCTGATCGAAAACCAGGCGACGATTCGTGACCGGCGACTGCGGCACCGACAGGATGCCGGGCCGGCCCTTGCCCTGTCCGGGGGGCGGGAGCTGGCGTCGAAATGGCTGCGGGATCTGCCCTTCGGGCCGACCGGAGACCAGGCTCGGGCGATCGGTGAGATTTCCGGGGAACTTGCGGGCACCGAGCCGATGGGCCGCCTGCTTATGGGTGAGGTCGGATCCGGCAAGACCGTGGTCGCCGTCCACGCGATGCTTGAGGCGGTCGGCAGCGGCGCCCAGGCGACCATGATGGCCCCGACCGAGGTGCTGGCGACCCAGCACTTCAACACCATCGCCCGGATGGTCGAAGCCGCCGGGGTTGAAGTGGCGCTGCTGACCGGATCGACGACGGCGGCGGAGCGAAGGAAACTGCTCGGCCGACTGGCCGAAGGCCGGATCGGCGTTCTGGTTGGCACCCACGCCCTGCTAGAGAAGCCTGTTCGCTTCAAGCGTCTGGCTCTGGCTGTGATTGACGAGGAGCACCGCTTCGGGGTGAGGCAAAGGTCCGGGCTGGACGCCAAGGCCCCGGCAGCACACGCGACTCACACCCTTCACCTTTCGGCGACGCCGATACCGCGCACCCTGGCCCTGACCGCCTATGGCGATCTCGATGTCACGACCCTGCGGGAAATGCCCCACGGGCGAATCCCGGTAAAGACCGAGGTCGTGTCGCCAGGTGGCCGACCCGATGTCTTTGACCGTTTGAGGGCCGAACTGGACGCCGGCCGGCAAGGGTTTGTCGTCTGTCCGCTGGTCGAAGAGTCAACACTGGTCGAGGGCCGGGCCGCCGCCGCCGAAGCCGAGCGGCTGGCCGCAAGCGAACTGGCGGGCTACGAGGTCGGCCTGCTCCACGGGCAGATGAAACCGGCCCAGAAGGAAATCGCGATGGCGGCCTTCGCGGACGGCCGGACCGACGTACTGGTCGCGACAACCGTGATCGAGGTCGGTATCGACGTTCCCAACGCGACGGTGATGGTGGTCGAGGGGGCCGACCGCTTCGGCCTCTCCCAGCTGCATCAGCTGCGGGGAAGGATCGGTCGCGGAAAACATGGCGGGACCTGCTTCCTTCTCCCGGAATCCTCGGGTGCCAGGGCGGCGAAACGGCTGGGAGCGATGGCCTCGACCGCCGACGGCTTCCGACTGGCCGAGCTCGATTTGGAGATGAGAGGGGAGGGGGAGATCGTCGGCACCCGGCAGCACGGTCTGCCCAGGTTCAAAGTTGCCTCGCTGCCCCGTGACATCGAACTGCTTGAAACGGTCCGCAAGGATCTGGCCTCGATGAACGATTCGGAGATGGAAATTCTGGGTGACTCGATCGGGAAACTCCGGATCGAAACCGGTGCGGAGGCGGCCGCATGAGGGTGATAGCCGGAAAGCTCGGTGGCCGTCAACTGCTCGCGCCCAAGGGGTGGAAGGTGCGGCCGACCTCGGAGCGGGTCCGGGAAGCGATCTTCTCCGCGGTCGGTGACATCACCGGGATGCGGGTCGCAGACCTCTACTGCGGAACCGGTGCCCTGGGCATCGAGTCGATCTCCAGGGGGGCTGCCTCAGCGGTGCTGGTCGACCGGGACACCCGGCCGGCGATGGGCAATGTCCACAATCTGGGACTGACCGACGAGGCCGAACTGGTCCGGGCCGAAGCGACGGATTGGATCGCCACCGTTCCCGCCGGCAGCTTCGATCTCGTGTTTCTCGACCCGCCGTACCGTGACGCCGCCCGGATCTCGGAACAACTGGGCCCGGGTCTGGCCAGGGTGCTTGCCCGCGGCGGCCGGGTAATTGCCGAATCCGACCGGCGTGGACCACTGGAATTTCCCTCCCTCGAGACCGTGCGGGAGAGACGTTATGGCCGCACGATGGTTACATTCCATCGCGTTCCCTCTCAATCCCCTCAGGATCCACCAGAAACGGAATGAACGAAAGAACCGAGAAAGTCGCCGTCTGCCCCGGAAGCTACGACCCGGTCACCAACGGCCACCTCGACATCATCACCCGCGCTTCCCGGACCTTCGACCGGGTTGTGGTCGGGGTCGTAAATCAGCCGATCCGCAAGAAGAAGACCCTTTTCACGGTCGAAGAGCGAATCTCTTTCATCGAGAACGCGACCGCCAAGCTCGGCAACGTCGAAGTTCAGGCTTTTTACACGCTGCTGGTCGAGTTCGCCCGGGAAAACGGCGCCAGCGCGATCGTCAAGGGACTTCGGGCGATTTCCGATTTCGAATACGAAAACGAAATGGCCCAGCTCAACTACAAGCTCGATCCGGGCGTCGAGAGCATTTACGTGTTCGCCCGTCCCGAATACAGTTTCCTCTCGTCCACCGGGGTCAAGGAGATGGCCACCTTCAACGGTGACATCGGTGATCTGGTCCCGGCCGAGGTGGCAGCCGCACTGGCGGATAGACTTGGGCGCAGTTAGTGTCGTGACGGCACAAAAAGGAATGGAAGATTCCATGCAGAATCTTCACCACATGGCCACATTTTCCCCGCAAATCGACGGAGACGCATAGGGTTCCCTCCACATGGATGTCCTCGTTCTAATAGACAAGCTCGATGACCTCGTTCACAACGCCCGTCCGGTCCCCCTGACGGATCAGGTTCGCGTGGACCGCGAGGAGATCTACGATCTTCTCGATCAGATGCGTGCCACGATCCCGGAAGAGATCAAGCAGGCCCGCTGGATCGTCAAGGAACGTCAGGAGATGCTCGAGGAAGCCAAGCGCGAATCGGAGCGCGTCGTTCGCGAGGCGCGCGAGCAGCAGGCCCGGCTGGTCTCCGACGAGGAGGTCACCAAGCAGGCCGAACGCGCCGCCGACGAGATCGTCGAGGACGCCCGGGCCCGCGAACGCGAGATTCGTCTCGGGGCCGAGGACTACGCGGACGAGATCCTCAACACCCTCGAGGTCAACCTCCAGAAGTTCACCGCTGCCGTTCAGCGCGGTCGTGACCGGCTTGCCGGCCGCGACGAGCCCCTCGAAGAAATCGAGGAGTAATCAGCGGTAGTCGGCGACGATGACCACTAGGTCATCGTCGCTCCAGACGACTTCGCCGTCGCACCAGCGGGCGAGGTTCGCGGCCGTGTCGGGATAGGCCCGGCCGGAAACCCTGGTCTCTCCGAGGTCGTCTCCGAGGGAGACGAAGTCGCCGATCACCAGGGCCTTCGACTGCTGCCTGACCCGCCGGAAGAGGCTCTGCTTCTGCTCATCGGTCAGACGATGAACCGAAAGCACCGAGAGAACCAGGTCCCAGGGTCCGTCCGGCAGCGGATCTTCCATCCGCGCAAGGCTGACCTCGTCGACGATTTCACGCGCCTTGAAAAGCATGTCCGGATCGGAATCGAGCCCGGTGACCCGGGCATCCGGGAACCGGTTCAGAAGGCGGGAAGCTGTCTCACCGGTCCCGACGCCGAGCTCGAGAACCCGCACCGGTTCGAAGGGAACTGCCTCGATAGCGGCATCCTGGAGTGCGTCGTAGAGCGGCACCTGGCCGCGAACGGAGTCGAGATAGCCTGAATCGTCCGGCGTGGGCATCGGGCGCATCGTATTCGTCTGCCATGCTGGGAAGAGATGCTGATCGAAAAGGTTGATCTCGACGCCCTGGGGCTTTCCTACGGCGACGCCACCCGGATCATGGGGGAGGTGGCTCCGGATGGCGTGTCGCTGGGCGGTCAGGATTACGAGCCGGTCCCCGCCGAGCCGGAGTTCAAGCTCGATGTGTCCCGGACCAGCGCCGGGTACGCACTCCGTCTCCGCTTCAAGGTCGGTCTGACCGGCCCCTGCTTTCGCTGCCTGGAGAACGCCAGAGCGGATATTTCCGTTGACGTCCGGGAGGTGGACCAGCCGGTCGAACCGATACCGATCCAGGGATCCAACCGACCCGGCGGGGATGAAGAGGATGAGGACGAGTCGAGCGCAGCCGAACTGGTCAGCCCTTACGTCGACGAGGGAACGCTCGACCTCGTCGCTTGGACGCATGACGCTCTGATCCTTTCCCTGCCCGAGCAGATTCTCTGCCGTCCCGACTGTCTGGGCCTCTGCCCGGTCTGCGGCGAGACCCTGAACGGCGCCGATCCGGCCGCGCATGATCACGGCCAGAACCTCGATCCCCGCTGGGCGAAGCTTCGCGATCTCCAGTAGACTGCCGCGTCTTATGGCCGTACCGAAGAAACGAACTTCAAGCACCCGCCGCGACAAGCGGCGCGCCACCCACAAGGCCGCCAAGGCCCGCGTCAATCACTGTCCGCAGTGCCATCACCCGCGGCTGCCGCACCGGGTCTGCCCGAACTGCGGCCAGTACAAGGGCCGTGAGGTCATAGCTCCCAAAGAGCAGCCCTTCGGCACCGTCACCCCCGACGCCTAGCCGGTAAGTCTTGGATCTCAGCGGGACTACGGTCGCGCTCGATGGGCTCGGAGTCGAGAACGGTTTCGAGGTCCTGACCGAAGGAATCAGGCTGGCCGCAGCGGACGGCATCGGCCTCAGGGTTTTTGGTCCGGGATCGGCAATCGACGCTTCGGGGATTCCCGGCGTCGAAGTGATCGAAACCACGGACCAGATCACCAATGAAGATGACCCGGTCCCCTCGGTCAGGTCGCGCCCCGACTCGTCGATCGTCCGTGCCGTCGCCGACGTGGCGGCAGGGAACGCGGATGCGGTGGTCAGCCTCGGGTCAACCGGAGCAACCATGGCCGCGGCCACCTTTGGCCTGAAGCGCTCGAAGGGCGTGAAGCGACCGGCCCTGGCCGCCCAGGTCCCTTTGCCGGGTCGGGTCACGGTCTTCCTCGACATCGGCGCCAACGTCGAAGTCAGGGCACAGCACCTGGTGCAGTTCGCCTGGCTCGGAGCCTCGTTTTCCCGGTCCGTGCTGGGGGTCGAACGGCCCGAGGTCGGCCTGCTCTCGGTCGGTGAGGAGGCCGGCAAGGGCCGGGACGAAGTTGTCGAAGCGCACGCCGCCCTTCTCGGAGCCGAGGAGTTCGATTTCATCGGCAACGTCGAAGGCCGTGATCTCCCGGCCGGCCGGGCCGACGTAATCGTTACCGACGGCTTCACCGGCAATGTCGTCACCAAGGCACTGGAGGGAACAGTCAAGACGGTGGTCGGTGCGATCTCCGACGCTGCCCGAAAGAACCCCCTTTCGGCTGCCGGCGGACTCTTGCTCAAACCGGCGCTGAGCGGACTCCGGCATGACCTTCACCCCGACACGACCGGGGGTGCGATCCTGCTCGGCCTGCGCAAGACCGCTGTGGTCGGGCACGGCAGCTCCGGTGCCGACGGAGTCGCAAATGCGATTCGCCTGGCTGCGCGCTCGGCCCGGGTCGATGCGCCCGGCCTGACCGAGGAGATGCTTCACCGGGTCGGAGTCAACCGTGGTGCGATCGGATCCAACCCGGACGTCTGATAGGAAACGTGGAATGAATCGCGACGAAGTCATGGATCTGGTCCGCAATCATCTGGTGGTCGAGCTTGAGCTGGCCCCCGATCAGATCACCGAAACGGCCCGGTTCAAGGAAGATTTCGACGCCGATTCCCTGGACCTCTACGAGCTGGTGATGGAACTCGAGGACCAGTACGGGATCACGGTTTCCGAGCAGGAAGCGGCCGAGATCAAGACCGTCGGGGATGCGGTTGACTTTGTCGTGGCTAAAGCGGTCGCGTGATCAATCTGCCCCCGCGGGGGCTCCGGCCGGGTCCGGGCTGGGCGCCCTGATCGAAGGCCTGCCGGCCGAACTCAAGGTGCCGGCCCTGACGCATTCCTCGTGGACCAGCGAACGGACCGGCTCATACGAACGTCTCGCCTTGCTCGGTGACAGCGTGCTGGGACTGTCGATCGCCGATGAGCTCTATCGCAGCTTTCCGGACCTGAGCGCCGGAGCCCTGACCAAGATTCTCAACCAGGCTGTGAGCGGTGCCTCATGCGCAGAGGTCGGCCGGGAGCTGGGCATCCCCGAACTTCTGATCGAAGCGGATCCGGGCACACCGGACGGCAAACAGACCCCGGCCAGGCTGCTGCTGGAAGGGGAGAGGCCGCTCCCCGAGATCACCGAAGCCCTGATCGGCGCCTGCTACCTCCATTACGGATTCCAGGCGACCTCGACCGCCGTCGTCATGGCCTTCCGGCCGCGAATCGATCTGGTCCGGGAAAACCAGACCGACTTCAAGTCGGCCCTGCAGGAGGAAGCCGCTCGTCATGGCGAAACGGTCGCTTACGAAGTTCTTGCGGCCCGTGGTCCGGCCCACCAGAGAACCTACGAAGTGGCCGTGATCTATCGCAGCGAAGAGATCGGACGGGGCGAGGGACGAAGCAAGAAGGCGGCCGGTCAGGCGGCGGCGGAAGTCGCCCTCGAACGCTTCTCGGACTGAAAGTTCCCTGCACTTTGCGGGAAACCGTTTTTCCCAGTCCCGGTGCGGGGTTTGCCCGGGATGGAGCGGGGTTTCGTCCGTCCGGCGGACCCGGCAATCTGTAGGGCGCATGTATCTGCGCTCAGTGACCATGAAGGGCTTCAAGTCCTTCCCGGAGAAGACGGAACTCGCCTTCTCGCCGGGAGTCAGCGTGATCGTCGGGCCGAACGGTTCCGGCAAGTCGAATATCACCGACGCTGTGCTCTGGTGTCTGGGCGAGCAGAGCCCGGGAGCGATCCGCGGCACCTCGATGCAGGACGTGATCTCGGTCGGCGGCAAAAACGTCGGAGCCCGCTCGGAGGCCGAGGTCGAAGTCGTGATCGACAATTCGGAAGGTCAGCTCGGCGACGAGTTTTCGGAGATATCGATCACCCGGCGCCTCAACCGCGATGGAGATGGCGGCTATTGGCTAAATGGCGCCCGCTGCCGGCTGACCGACATCATCGAGCTGCTTTCCGACGCCAACCTCGGCCGTGAAATGCATTCGGTTATCAGTCAGGGAAGGGTCGACTCGATCGTCCACTCGAAACCCCGCGAGCGACGGATGCTGATCGAGGAAGCGGCGGGGCTGGGCAAGTTCCGCAAGCGTCGCCGTCGCGCCGAACTCAAGCTGATGGCCACCCGCGACAATCTCGACCGGGCACTGGATGTCGAACGGGAGGCTCGCAAGGCCCTTCGGCCCCTGAAACAGCAGGCCAACTCGGCCGAGATCGGCGCTCGTATCGAACGTCAGGAACTGGAGCTTAAGAGCCGTCTGGTCGCGGAGGACCTTCGCTTTGGCGAAGCCCGGCTTCAGCAGGCACGGACGGTCGCGGACAAGGCCCGCAAGGTTCGCGACGGGCTGGAGCAGGAACTCGCGGCGGTCTCGAAGCGACGCCGGACGGCAGAGGAACGCTTCGCCGAGCGTGACCGGGAGAGGACTGCGATCTGGGGAATCCTCAATCAGCTCAGGTCCGGTCAGGAGCAGGTGGCGATAGAGACCTCGCGGATCTCGGATCAGGGCCGGCGGGTCGCGGCCAGGCTCGAGGAATTGCGGCTGGAGATGGCACCACTCACCCTCGACGTCGGTGAAAGTGGCAGCGCCAGCGAGCGGGCGAAGCGTCTTGTCGAGGAACTGGCCGAGGTGGATGCAGGGCTTTCCACGGCAGCGGAGGGTCTGAGGCAGGCCCGGGCCGAAGGGCCTGAGTCAAGGCGCCTGAAGTCGCTGGCCGAGGTCCATAAAGGTGCCGAGCGGGCAACCACCCATGCCCGACGGGCTGAAAGCCTGCTCGGAGAGCGGCATCGCGAGCGGCTCGGCGAGAAGATGGCCGAGGTCGAGAAACTGGCCGAAATCATCAGTGCTCTGGAGGGCTCGGCCGGTCAGACCGGTCAGGCAATCCGGGACCGGGTTTCCCGGGCCGAAAGGGCCGTGATCGGAGATCAGGGCGACGCTGACGAGATTTCCGCCGAGCTCAAGGCCTGCTCGGATCTGGAGATCGAGATCCAGAGCAAGCTGAGGGCGATAGCGGAGCAGTTGACCGGAGCGGAAGTCGAAGCGGCCCATCTGGGTGACCGTCGGGCCGAGGCGGCCAGCGAACTGGCCCGGATTTCCGAGACACTGAAAATCGAAATCCCGGAGCCGGAGGAAGAACTCGACGAAGAGGAACGCGAACAGATCGAAAGGCGGCTTTCCGGTCTGCGCACCCGGCGCGAACGGCTCGGTCCGGTGAACCCGCTGGCAAAGAAGGAATACGAGGAGGCGCTCGAACACGTCGAACAACTGGTCTCCCAGCGTGAGGACACCGAACGGGCGATGCGCGAACTCGAAGGCGTGATCCGGGACATCGACGCCGAGATCAAACGCTCGTTCGATGAAACCTTCGAGGCGACCGCGACGAACTTCGAGGAAATGATCGCCCAGCTGTTTCCGGGGGGCACCGGCCGGCTTCGTTCGGTGGATCTGCGACCGGTGCCGAAACCGGCAGCAGAAGGCGAAGCCGGCGAAGCCGAAGAGCCGGACGACGTCGGTGACGAGGACGATCCCCGCGCGCCGAACGAATCCGACTTCGGGGTTGAACTGGAAGTGACCCCTCAGGGCAAGCGGATGCGACAGATGAGCCTGCTTTCCGGCGGCGAGAAGGCGATGACCGCGCTGGCCTTCGTCTTCGCTGTTTTCCTTGCCCGGCCCTGCCCCTTCTACATCCTTGACGAGGTCGAGGCCGCTCTCGATGACGCCAATATCAACCGCTTCCTCGAACTGGTCCGACGCTTCTCGGATCGCACCCAGTTCGTGATCGTCACCCATCAGAAACTGACGATGGATGCGGCCGACGTGCTCTATGGCGTCAGCATGGGTGGTGACGGTGTGACCAGGGTGATTTCCCGCCGCCTGCCGAAGGGCGTCACGGCGCTCGAAGGCACCCAGCTCGAAGCGGCCTGATCCGCGGTTCGGCTGACCTGTAGCTTTCGGCTCCGATGGCGACGACCTGGAATGACATCCTCGATCTCGGCGACCGGGTGGTCCCCGACACGGCACCGCCGCTTGCCTCCGAGGAAGAAACCCCGAAGAAGATGGGTGCCTTCCGACGCCTGCGCGAAAGCCTTTCCAAGAGCCGTCGGGCCCTGACCGAGGAGATCGGTTCGAGTCTCTTCGACCGAATCGACGACGAGACCTGGGAGCGGCTCGAAGAGGCATTGATCCTCGCCGACGCGGGCGCGACTACGACCGCGCAGGTGGTCGAGAAGCTCGAACACGAAGTTGATTCGGGGGCGGTCCCGCCGGATGGTGCCGCGATCAGGGAAAGGCTGATCGGGCTGCTGACCGAGATCGCCTCGACCAACCGCGCACCGATCAACCTCGCCCAGAACCCGGCGGTGGTGCTGATGACCGGAGTGAACGGCACCGGCAAGACGACCTCGATCGGAAAGATCGCCTGGCACCTGAAAAACGAATTCGGCCTTTCCGTTCTCCTGGGAGCCGCCGACACCTACCGTGCCGCCGCCGCCGAACAGCTATCGACCTGGGCCGAGCGGGCGGGGGCGGACCTGGTCCGCTCGAACGAAGGCGCGGACCCCGGATCGGTCGCCTATGACGCGCTGAGCGCAGCCCAGGCGCGGGGCAGCGACGTGGTGATCATCGACACCGCCGGAAGACTTCACACCCAGTCGAACCTGATGGACGAGCTCGGCAAGGTGAAACGGGTGATCGACAAGCAGATTCCAGGTGCGCCGCATGAGACCCTGATCTCGATCGACGCGACCACGGGCCAGAATGGCCTGCGCCAGGCCAAGGCCTTCGCCGAGGCCACCGATGTGAGCGGCGTCGTGCTGACCAAGCTCGACGGCACGGCCAAGGGTGGCATCACCCTGGCGATAGCCACCGAACTGGGGATCCCGGTAAAGCTGATCGGAACCGGCGAAGCGCTGGAGGACCTGCGGCCCTTCGACCCCGAAGACTTCGCCCGCGCCCTGCTCGGCGAGGAGTAGAGGCTAGCGCCGCCGGAGCGCGACCCGGCTCGACACGTTCACGACCCTGGTCCGGATGGTCCGGGTGACCTTCTTCCGAAAGCAGCTCGACCGGTCGCCGTGAGCCTTGACGCTCGCCTGAAGACTGAAGGTGACGCGGGCGCCATAGACCGACCCGCGCTCGCGTCGCATCTCCTTCCTGACGCCGGCCGGTATCCGGAAACGCAGTTTTCGGCTGTGATCGATCCGGATGATCCGGGGTCTCAGGCTGACGGTGCTTGCCCAGCCGCGCGCCGCGAAGGTGATCCGCGGTGTGATCTTCGCGTCGACATCACGTCTGGCCCGGATTCGGATCCGAAGGCCGGGAACGGGCGGGGCGTCGCCGAGGGGTGGCACCAGCCCGAAGGTGCCGAGACCAAGACCGCCCCGGACCTTCCTGCAAGCCGGAGGCTTCGGGGATGCTTTCTTCACCACCCGATAGCCGATCGAAGCACTACCGGTCTGCCCGTCTTCGGCGGTAGCGGTCACGACGTAGATGCGGTCACCGGCCGTCGAAGTGTCAAGCATCCCGCCGGGCGCCTGCCTTCCGTCCGAACCAACACAGGAGTCCAACGGAGGCCCGTCCGTCGCCGCCGCACAGGAGAAGTCCACTGACACTTCGTCCCCGACCTCGAAGGTCTGCCCGTCGGAAGGGGACGAGATCGTCGCGACGGGAGCCTGGTCAGACTGGACGCCGAAGGTCCAGGTGTCCCCGAGGAAGGGTCCCTCCATTGTCAGACCCCCGAAGAGAACGAGCTCATTCTTCGACTCGTCAAGCGCCATGGGGTAGGAGGCGCGCGCAGGAGGGCTCGCGAAGGTGGTGACCCGGGACCAGTCGGTCCCGTCCCAGCCCCAGGTCTCTGACCCGCCTCCAGCCAGCTTGATCACGGAGCCGGTCGCCGGGCTGAACGCCATCGGCAGCCCGAAGCTGAGCGGGGGATCATGGGCCGGCGTCTCCTGATTCCAGGTAGTTCCGTTCCAGGTCCAGGTATCGGCGAAACCGGTGTTCTCGCCGATCCCGCCGAAGAGCACCATCTCGTCGTTCGCAGGGTCGTAGGCCATCGCGGCTCCCCATCGCGGCGACGGACTCGTTTGGGGGGCGAGCTGGGTCCAGGTAATTCCATTCCAGCTCCAGGTCGAGTTCTGCAGATCCCCGTTCGTCGCCGCACCGCCGAAGAGAAGCACCATCTCCATCCCCGGGTCGTAGGCGAGCGAAGGGTTGAAAACCTCGGGAGCCGGGGTGGAAGGGGAGAGCTCGGTCCAGGTGGATCCGTTCCACCGCCAGGTCTCGCCGCCGCCGTCCGGCTGTCCCCCGATCAGCAGCATTTGGCCTGAAGCGGCGTCGAAAGCCATGTCAGCGTTCGATCGCGGTGAAGGACTATTCGGGGGCGTCTCCAGGGTCCAGTCCTCGCCGTCCCAGGTCCAGGTGTCACCGAGCTGCACCCCTTCCTGCGTCTCGCCGCCGAAGAGCACCATCTCCCCGTGGTTCGAGTCATAGGCCATCGCTGCGCCCTCGCGGGCTGCAGGCGAGCTCGACGGCTCCTCCTCTCCCCAGTTCGGGGCCGGTGTTGCATATGCGGCAGGCGCGAAGACGGCGATGACGGAGATCGATGCAAGAGTTGCCGAAATCAGCGCTGCTCGTGCGTTCAAGATGATCCCTCCCCCGGTTCCCGTTGCGCTCCGGCAACCGCCGAGGCTGGCACCAACCTATCGCCTGTAGGCTCCGTTACCCATGTTTGACCAGCTTTCAGACCGCCTGCAGTCCACGCTTTCGGATGTCCGCAAACGCGGCAAGCTGACCGAAGCCGACGTCGACAAGGCGATGCGGGAGATCCGCCTCGCCCTGCTCGAAGCGGATGTGAACTTCAAGGTCGTCAAGGCTTTCACCGCGAGGGTCAAGGAACGCTGCCTCGGCGCCGACGTCATGGGTTCACTGAACCCCGGCCAGCAGGTCGTGAAGATCGTCAACGAGGAGTTGACCGAGCTGATGGGCGGGGCGGGCCGGGACCTCGTCTTCTCGAACAAGGGCATCACAGTGATCCTGATGGCCGGCCTCCAGGGCTCGGGCAAGACCACCGCCACCGCGAAGCTGGCGATGCTGCTGAAGAAGGAGGGCAAGAGCGTCGCCCTCGCCGCCTGCGACGTCTACCGTCCCGCCGCGATCAAGCAGCTCGAGACGGTCGGCAAACGGGCCGGCGCGGTCGTCTACCAGCAGGGCACCGACGCCGACCCCGTAGAGATCGCCGCCTGGGCGCTCGAAAAGGCGAAGGAAGAAGGTCGCGAAGTCCTGATCGTCGACACCGCCGGCCGGCTCCACATCGACTCCGACTTGATGGACGAGCTGGCCCGGATCCGCAAGCGGGTCAAGCCCCACAACGTGCTCCTGGTCGTCGATGCGATGACCGGCCAGGACGCGGTCGGGGTGGCCGAATCCTTCTCCGAGGCGGCCGAGTTCGACGGCGTGATCATCTCCAAGCTGGACGGCGACGCCCGTGGTGGTGCCGCTCTCTCGGTCAAGGCGGTCACCGGCAAGCCGATCATCTTCGCCTCGACCGGCGAGAAGCTCGAGGACTTCGAGCACTTCCATCCGGACCGGATGTCCAGCCGCATCCTCGGAATGGGCGACGTTCTCAGCCTGATCGAGAAGGCGGAAGAACAGGTTTCGGAGGAGGAGGCCGAGGAACTCCAGAAGAAAATGTCAGAGGGGCAGTTCACGCTCGAGGACTTCCTCAAGCAGATGCGCCAGATCCGCAAGATGGGTCCGATCGGGAATCTGCTCGGAATGATGCCCGGCATGGGAGCGATGAAGAAACTGAAGGACGTCGACGTCGACGACGGTGAACTGGACCGGGTAGAGGCGATCATCCTCTCGATGACCCCGCATGAACGGGCGATGCCGCAAATCATCAAGGGATCCCGGCGCCGACGGATCGCCGAAGGCTCGGGAACCAAGATCCAGCAGGTGAACAACCTGGTCAAGCAGTTCGATCAGATGAAAAAGCTGATGAAGCACATGGCCAATGGTCAGATGCCGGATCAGAACCAGATGGCGAAGATGATGGGGCAGGCCCAGCGCCCCAAGATTCGCCGCCGGTAGCCGGGTTCACCGTCACCGGGCAGTAAAACGGCCAAACCTGTACGATTCCGCGTCCAATGGCAGTCCGCATCAGACTAAGAAGAGTTGGTTCGAAGAAGAACCCGATCTGGCGAATCGTCGTCGCCGACAAGCGTGCGCCGCGCGACGGCCGCACCATCGAGACGATCGGCCAGTACAACGCCCAGACCGATCCGTCGACCATCGTGATCGACGAAGAGCGAGCCAACTACTGGCTCGAAAAGGGCGCCCAGCCCTCCGAGCGGGTCGCAGGTCTGCTGCGGATCAAGGGCATCAAGGCCACCGGCAGCTGAGGCCGTTTCCCGCCGATGCAGGAGATGCTTTTCTACATCACGCGGGCCCTGGTCGAGGATCCTGACGCAGTCGAGGTCGAGGAACTCGAAGAAGACGGCGACCTCGTTTTCGAGATCACGGTCGGTGAGGACGATCTTGGCCGGGTGATCGGTCGTGGCGGGCGGGTGGCCAACGCAATCCGCACCATCGCCAAGGCCGCCGCCGTGCGCGAAGAACGTCGCGTGCTCGTCGACATCCTGGACTGAGGTCCGATGCGGTCCGGCCGCACACCCCGCCCGGGAGCACGCACACTCCGCCCGGGAGCAGTTAGATGAATCTCGACATCTTCACTCTTTTTCCGGAAGCTTTCGACTGGTTTCGCCAACAGCGCCCGGTCCGCAAGGCGATCGAGAGCGGGGCCGACTTGAATCTTCGCGACTACCGCGACTGGACCCCCCTGAAGGGCGGCCGGGTGGACGACGCCCCCTACGGTGGCGGTGCCGGCATGGTTTTGCGGGTAGATGTGGTCGACGCCGCCCTCCGGGGTGTCTATGGCGAGGGCGAGCGGCCCAGGACCGTGGTCTTGAGTCCGGCCGGCCGGATCCTTGACGATGGGCTGGTCACCGAACTGGCGGCTGAACCGGAGCTGGCCCTGCTCTGCGGACGGTACGAAGGATTTGACCACAGGGTCCACGAGCACCTCGCCGACGATGAGATCTCGATCGGGCGTTATGTGCTCGCCGGGGGAGAACTTCCGGCAATGGTCCTTGCCGACACGATCATGCGCCGCCAACCGGGCGCACTTGGTGACGAGGAAAGCGCAATCGAGGAATCGTGGTCGGAAGCCCTGGACGGTCTGCCGGAATACCCGCATTACACACGGCCACCTGAATACCGTGGTTGGGAAATCCCGGAGATTCTGATTTCCGGTGATCACGCCAGGGTCAAAGAGTGGCGGCTTGAGCAAAGCCGCAGAAGGGGCGAGCAAAACCGCGGAGGGCGCGAGCCGGATCCGGACAAGAACTGACGAGACGAGACGTCTCGTCTCGTGAATTCTTGACAAAACGTCAAATCCAGACGAGACGAGACGTCTCGTCTCGCGTGATCCCGGAGCGGGTTGTCGTTGCCCGAGGCAGCCGGAAAGACGCTAGTTGCTCTCCTCCGGTAGGATTGCGCGTCCGCGGGCCTTCAACCGGGTCCGCTTTTTTGAGCCATGAGCACCGTAATCCAGGACATCGAGAACAGCCAGCTGAGGAAGGGACTTCCGTCCTTTGCCCCGGGAGACCGCGTTCGCGTTCACTTCCTCGTGATCGAGGGGAACCGCAAGCGCCCACAGGTATTCGAGGGCGTGGTGATCAAGCGCCAGGGCTCGGGTGTCCGCGAGACTTTCACGGTCCGCAAGCAGTCCTTCGGCGTCGGTGTCGAGCGTACTTTCCCGCTCCACTCGCCGAAAATCGAAAAGCTGGAAGTTGCTTCGCGTGGTCGCGTGCGGCGCGCCAAGCTCTACTACCTGCGTGGCCGGGTCGGCAAGGCAGCCCGGGTTGCCGAGCGCCGTTGGGGAATCGACGAGGACATGGTCGGAACCTCGGAAGCTGTGGATGCGGCTGGCGAATCGCTCGAGGAAATCGAAGAGACCACCGAGGTCGAAGGAACCGAAGCTGAAGTGACGGAGGCCGAAGCGACCGAGGCCGCAGGGACCGCTGAGGCCAGCGAAACTCCCGAAGCCCAAGCCGCCGTCGAGGAGACGGCTGCCGAGGAAGAAGAGACTGCCGAGGCAGAAGATTCCTCCGAAGCCGTGGAAGCGCCGGTGGCCGATACAACCGAAGAGCCCGCCGGGGACGGCGAGCAGGGCGAGAAGGAAGAAGCCTGAGCCCGAAGATCCCCAAGCCGAAGACGGCCGGGGGGAGCTTCGTCGAACTGGTCGTAATCGTTGCGCTCGCCCTCGGGCTGGCGCTGCTTATTCAGGCATTCCTGATCAAGCCGTACCAGATCCCTTCAGGGTCGATGGAACCGACTCTGGACATCAACCAGCGGATTCTCGTCAACCGGTTCATCTACCACTTCACCGATCCCAAGCCCGGAGATGTCGTCGTGTTCCACCCGCCGGCCGGAGTTGACCGGGGTGGCGTGGCCGAATGCGGGGCACCTCACGCCAGCGACCAGCCCTGTCCGGAGCCCACATCGGACAAGTCAAGCGAGACATTCATCAAGAGAATCGTTGCCGGGCCCGGCGATACAGTCTCGATTTCCCACGGGCTTCCCGTCGTGAACGGCAAGGTGGTTGAGCCCGACGGCTACGAAATCAATCCCTGCGGGCCCGCCGGCTCGGGCTGCAATCTGCCGAAGAAGATCACCGTGCCAGAGGGCCATTTCTTCATGATGGGGGACAACCGCGGCCACAGCGACGACAGTCGTTTCTGGGGGCCGCTCCCCGAAGAGTGGCTGATCGGCAAGGCCTTCGCCACCTACTGGCCGCCAAACCGAATCGGTGGGCTCTAGCGCCATCGGTGCTTCTGCGGCTGAACCTGCTCCTGGGGAGTTGTTCAGCCACGACCTCGGTCTTGGCTGCCTATTGGTGGCCGGGGCCGACGAAGCGGGGCGCGGCTGCCTCGCCGGCCCGATAGTGGCGGCAGCGGTCCTGTTCGATCGTGACTGCCTCGAAAGTGAAGGTGACGGCCGGCTCTCGGGCATTCGAGACTCCAAGAAACTGACCCCGAAGGCGAGAGATCGACTGTACCCGGCAGTGCTCGACTGTGCCGCGAAAACCGTCGTGGTGATGCGGTCGGCGCGGTACATCGACGAAAACGGGCTCCATGTAAGCAACATTGAATGTCTGGCCCGGGCGATTGAGGGTCTCGGCCCGGCTTCGGGAACGGTGACCCTGGTCGACGGTTTCGCCCTCAAGGGATGTGAGGTTCCACACCGGAAGCTGGTCAAGGGAGACAGCATCAGTGCCGCAGTGGCGGCCGCGTCGATCCTGGCCAAGGTGACCCGGGACCGCTGCATGGCACGGGCAGGACAGTCCTATGAGGGATATGGCTTTGAGTCTCACAAGGGATACGCCTCGGCCGCGCACCGCGATGCGATTCGGATGCTCGGGCCTTCCCCGATCCACCGGCTCTCCTTCGCCTCCAGCGCCTACGACAACTAGAAGGCGTTCTCGAGGTGGTCGTAGGCCACGAGTCGCCCTTCCCGGTCGAAAGTGATGCCGACCACGTCGAAGCGGACCTCCCGGAACCCGACCCGGCTGCCATGGCCAGCTATCCATGCCGACGCCAGGCGCCTGATCCGCCTTTGCTTGTTCGGACCCACCGCAAGGGTGGGGTGAACCGGTCCGCGGCTCAGGCCCTGGTGCTGGGCTTTGACCTCGACCATGACCAGGGTTGAGCCATCAAGCGCGATCAGGTCAATTTCACCGGCCCGGATTCGCCAATTACGCGAGAGTATTTGCCAGCCTCGAAGCTGGAGTCTGTGGGCGCAGATGTCCTCGGCACTCTGCCCTGTTGCGCGTCGGCGGTCCATAGTCCGAAAATAGGCTTGTCGGGGGCGGGATACGACCGTTTGAGCGCTTGATTCGCACACTTTTCACGTTTTCTTGAGAAGGGCAGGGCGAGATTGACGAAGGCGTGCGGAATCGTTGCTTTCGTCGAGCCACATGTGAGCGGATCGGTCCTAACTTGGCCGCATGCTTGCCGAGACCACCTCATTCACCCTTGACGGGATCGCCGCCAGGATGATCCGGGTGGAAGTCGACGTTCACCGTGGGCTGCCCAATTTCCAGATCGTCGGCCTGCCCGACGCGGCCGTGCGAGAGGCTCGCGAGCGGGTCCGGGCGGCGACGGTCAATTGCGGCTTCGAATTCCCCCTGCAACGGATCACGGCCAGCCTCGCCCCGGCCGATCTGCGAAAGGCCGGACCGGCGATTGACCTCGCCCTGGCGACCGCTTTGCTCGGAGCGGCGGGAGAGCTAAGGATCGAGCCTCTGGCGGACTGGTCACTGGTCGGTGAACTGGCCCTGGACGGTTCGGTACGACCGGTGCGAGGTGCGCTGGCGATGGCTGAGGAGGCCCGGGAGAACGGTCGGCGGGGGGTGATAGTCCCGACGCCAAATGGACCCGAAGCGGCCCTGGCTCAAGGCATAAGCGTGCTGACCATCGACAACTTCAGTGAACTGGCCAGTCTCCGAAAGGGCGAGATCCCGGGCAGGGCGGCAACTCCGGCGAGCCCGGGCAGTCAGGAAGACCTGCCCGATCTTGCAGATCTTCGCGGTCAAGAGCACCTGCGAACCGCGGTCGAAGTCGCGGCCGCAGGCGGTCACGGTTTGCTCATGATCGGGCCTCCTGGTGCCGGCAAGTCGCTGGCCGCCCGGCGGTTGCCTTCGGTCCTTCCCCCGCTGGCCGGGGAGGAGGTTCTGGAGGTGGCCAGAATCGCCAGCGCCTGCGGGATCGGTGACGGGAAGATCAGTTCGGTTCGTCCCTTCCGGGCTCCGCATCACACGGTTTCGGCGGCCGGACTCGTCGGTGGGGGCAGTCCGCCAAGGCCAGGCGAGATCACACTCGCACATCGCGGGGTGCTCTTCCTGGATGAACTCTGCGAGTTCAGCCGACCGGCCCTCGAGGCACTCCGCGAACCGCTTGAAACCGGATCGGTCACGATTTCTCGAGCCCGCGGTCGGCAAACCCTGCCTTCCCGCTTCACCCTCGCTGCCGCCGCGAATCCATGCCCCTGTGGTCGCGGAGAAGATGATCCGGGTTGCCGCTGCACCGAGATTTCGGCCCGGCGCTACCGGGCGGCACTCAGCGGGGCACTGGTTGACCGGATCGACCTGGTAGTCGCCGTTGCACAGCCATCCGCCGAAGCTTTGGCCGGTCCACCCGGCGAGCGGTCGGCCGAAGTTCGGGAGCGGGTGGTAATGGCCCGGGGCCTCATGGCCGAGAGGCTCGGCGAGGGTCGCACCAACGCGGAGGCCGAACCGGAAGAAGTCGCGGAGTTCGGGATCACCGCCGCCGCAGCCGGGCTATTGGCCGATGCTCATCGCTCGTGGCAGATGAGCGGGCGCGCCCACGGCCGAATCCTGCGGGTGGGCAGGACTGTGGCCGACCTGGCCGGTTCCACTGCGATCGGGGAAGAGCACATGGCAACGGCGATCCAGTTCCGGAGGAGGTCGGCAACGTGAAGGGGCGCAGAAAAGCGGACGGGGTCGGTGTCGATTCCCGGGCGGCATGCGCGGAATGTCTGAGGCGCAGCTGGCTGATCGCGAGGCTGGGGGCCTGGATCCAGACCGTGGTTGACGACCGGACCGGAAAGCGGACCCCGGAACTTCTGAGACTGGACACGGAGAACCTGGTGGAAGCGGTCGCCGCCAAACGCGCGGACGAGATTCTTGCCTGGAATGACTCGTTGACCGAAGGGGAAATGGTCGCGTCAATCGAGAACGCCGGCTGCTGGGCCTGCTGCCGGCATCACGAGAGTTTCCCGGCCGGCTTGACCGATGGGGCGGATTCACCGGTTGCATTGATCGGCCGGGGTGACGGCGTGCGCCTGGATGAAATCGACCTCGAGAACTCTGTGACCGTGGTCGGTGCGCGCAAAGCGACCGGATACGGACTCGAAGTGGCGGCTTCGATCGGAAGGGAGGTCGCGGCTGCGGGGCTGAATGTGATCAGCGGCCTGGCCCTGGGGATCGATGGAGCTGTTCATCGCGGAGCGCTGGAAAGGGGACCGACCGTGGCGGTGCTTGGCTGCGGGGCCGACCGTCCCTATCCCGCTTCCCACACGCGCCTCTACCGGCAGGTAATCGATCGGGGTCTGGTCATCTCCGAGGTGCCACCGGGCGCTGACGCGTGGCGCTGGAGCTTTCCCGCCCGCAACCGCATAATGGCGGCCCTTTCCGGCATGACCGTGGTGGTCGAGGCGGCCTGGAGGTCCGGTTCTCTGATCACCGCTGAAATGGCCGGTGATGCGGGTCGAGATGTGGGGGCTGTGCCGGGTCCGGTCACCGCCGGGGCGGCGGCGGGGACCAACGAACTGATCGCCAACGGGGCCGCCCTGATCCGCGGCGGCCAGGATGTGCTTGACCACATGCTCGGTGCGGGTGCCAGCAGGCAACTGTTCGGACCGGCGATCGACCCGTTCGAGGCCAGGGTGCTCGAAGCGGTGGAGACGAACTGCCGGACGGTCGACGAGATCGCAGTCAGGCTAAGGGCCGGTGCGCGAGAGGTGGCGACATCGCTGACCCGACTCGAAGTCCGGGGATACCTGCGCGGATCGCCGACGGGCACATGGACCCGCACCTCCCTGGCCGCCTATCCTTCGGCCGGTGACGGCTGAAAGGCAAATTCCCAGGGTTCTTTCGATCGCCGGATCCGACTCCGGTGGCGGTGCCGGAATCCAGGCTGACCTGAAAGCCTTTGCGGCCAGCGGGGTGCATGGCATGACTGCGGTGACCGCGATCACCGCCCAGAACACGGTCGGGGTTGACCTTGTCGAGGCGGTCAGCCCCGCGATGATCATCGCCCAGATCAAGGCCGTGAGCGATGACATCGGCGTCGATGCGGTGAAAATCGGAATGCTGGGAGACCGGTCAACGATCGAGGCGGTGGACGCCGGGCTGAACCTGCTGGGTGAGGTGCCGATCGTGCTCGACCCGGTGATGGTTTCCGAAAGCGGGGCAACCCTGCTCGCACCAGAGGCCCGTGAAACTTTGGTCGAACTGATCCTGCCAAGGGCCAGTGTCGCGACCCCGAACATTCCCGAGGCAAAGGTGATCGCCGGTCTCGACGAAGCCGAAGGGGGAGCAGGCGCGGCAGACGACCCGGGTCAGACAGTCCTGGCGCGGGCAATCGTCGGTCTGGGCCTGAATGCCGTTGTGGTAACCGGTGGCCACAGCGACGGGTACGTCGACCTTTTCTTCGACGGAGAGCAGGAAGTCGCGATCACCGGCGAAGTTCATCCGGGACGCTCGGCGCACGGCTCCGGCTGCACCCATTCCTCGGCTCTCGCTGCCGGGCTGGCTCTCGGGCTGGAACCATTGGAAGCGGCCCGCAAGGCACGGGATCTGGCTTCCCTGGCGGTGGCTGGCAGCTTGGATCAGATCGGTGCCGGTCCCGGACCGGTCAACGCGCTCGGGCTCTAGTTGCGGAGAGGGAAGTCGGGGCGACGGGCGGAGGGCGGCCGTAGGATGGGTACATGACCGATAACGGCGCTCCTCCTACATCCCTGCCTCGTCCGCGATCGGCCGCGGTATTCGACGGTCCCGACCGGGCCGCCGCCCGGGCCTACATGAAGGGCATCGGCCTGAGCGACGAGGATCTCAAGAGGCCGACGATCGGGATCGCCAACACCTGGACCGAAGCAATGCCCTGCAATTACGGTCTCAGGGACCTCGCTGCCTACGTTAAAGAGGGCGTCAAGGCGGCGGGTGGCACTCCGATGGAGTTCAACACGGTGGCGGTCTCGGACGGGATCACCATGGGAACCCAGGGAATGAAAAGCTCGCTGGTCAGCCGCGAGATGGTCGCGGACTCGATCGAACTCATGGCTCGCGGATACCAGTTCGACGCGATCATCGCTCTCGCCGCCTGCGACAAGACCATCCCCGGAGCGGTCATGGGCGTGGCCCGGATCGACATTCCCTCGATCGTGCTCTACGGCGGCTCGGTAAAACCCGGCAAATACAAAGGCAAGGACGTCAGCATCCTCGAAGTGTTCGAAGCAGTTGGCGCTCACATCGCCGGCCGGATCAGTGACGAGGAACTGACCGAGATCGAGGATGTGGCCAGTCCCGGATACGGCGCCTGCGGCGGTCAGTTCACCGCGAACACGATGGCCTGCGCGTTCGAGGCGCTGGGCATTTCACCAGCGTTCTCGGCAATGGTTCCGGCCGAGGACGAGAAGAAAGCGGTAGTCGCGGAAAAGATCGGGGAGCTGATCATCAAGGTCCTGACCGATGACCTCAAACCGAGCCGAATCATCACCCGCAAGTCACTCGAGAACGCGATTGCTGCGGTCTGCGCCTCGGGCGGTTCGACCAACGGGGTGCTTCACCTGCTGGCGATCGCGAGGGAGGCCGGGGTAGAGCTGGACATCGACGTCTTCGAGGAGGTCTCCCGCCGCACGCCTCTGCTGGCCGACCTGAAGCCCGGCGGTCGCTACGTCGCCACCGACCTTTACCGGGCCGGCGGCGTGCCGCTGATCCTGCGTAACCTCAAACAGGGAGGCCTGCTTCACGAGGACGAGATCACGGTCACCGGACGCACGATCGGCGAGGAAGTCGACGGGGCGGAGGAGGAGCCGGGGCAGGATGTGGTCCTGCCGGTCGAGGCTCCGCTCAAGGCCCAGGGTGGCCTGGCCATCCTGCGCGGCAACATCTGCCCCGACGGTGCAGTTGTCAAGGTGGCCGGCACCGAACGGAGGACTCATATCGGCCCGGCCCGGGTTTTCGAACGTGAAGAAGACTGCTTCGCCGCCGTCAAGCGTGGCGAAATCGAGAAGGGAGACGTGATCGTGATCCGCAACGAAGGGCCATCGGGTGGACCCGGCATGCGTGAGATGCTCCAGGTCACTGCGGCGCTGGTCGGCGAGGGAATGGGCGAGCATGTTGCCCTGCTGACCGACGGGCGCTTTTCCGGTGCGACCCGGGGGTTGATGATCGGTCACGTTGCGCCGGAAGCCGTCAAGGGCGGACCGATCGGCGCAATTCATGACGGGGACCGGATCACAGTGGATATCGACGAGCGTCGCCTGGATGTCGACCTGACTCCGGAAAAGATCGACGAGCGCCTGAAGGGGTACTCACCGCCGGCGCCCCTCTATGATCGTGGGGTCATGGCGAAGTATGCTGCGACTGTGAGCTCAGCCTCAAGGGGGGCGGTCACGTAGGAGAGTTCGGAGGAGGGAAGTCCCGGCGGGGCATCCCCAGAGGAGAGGGGCAGTTTCTTGAAGCACTGGAGCAGGGCAGTTTCGGCGATCCTCGTGATCGCTTCGGCCGGGATTCTCTTCGGCGGCACTTCGCAGGCGGCGGCAGAACCAAAATTCACCTGGCTCTGCAAGCCGGGAAGGGCAAACGACCCCTGCCTTGAGAGTCTCACGACCGGAAAAGTCACGGCCGCCGGGCCCGCCGGCAAGTCCACCCCGAAAGTGCTCCCCCGGCTGAAGAGCAAGGTCGATTGTTTTTACGTCTACCCGACGGTCAGCCTGCAGGACGGCGATAACGCCGACCTCAACGAGGATCCGCAGCTCGACGCGATCGCCACGCAACAGGCCAGCCGGTTTGCTCCTGGCTGTCGTATGTTCGCGCCGATCTACCGCCAGTTCACGGTGCAGGCAATCCTCAACTCGAAGATCACCGATCAGGTCGCGGCCACGGCCTACGCGGGAGTGAAAGCGGCCTTCAACCAATACCTGAGGAAGTACAACAAGGGCCGGGGGATCGTCCTGATCGGTCATTCGCAGGGGACCGGCCACCTCAAACAGGTGATCCGCGAGACCTTCGACCGGAAGCCCAACCTGCGCAAGCGACTTGTGTCCGCCGTCCTGATCGGCGGCAACGTGACCGTGAAGAAGGGCAGCCGCACAGGGGGCAGTTTCCGCAAGGTGTCTTCCTGCGTGAAGGCGAGCGAACCGGGTTGTGTGATTGCCTTCTCGAGCTTTCTCGAGGATCCGCCCCCGTCGGACTCGCTCTTCGGGCGAATCGGCGGAGCGCTTTCGGAAAACCTGGATCCGGCCACCCACGAAGTGCTCTGCGTCAACCCGGCCCGGCTCGACGGATCGAAGGGCCGGCTGAAGCCGCTCTTCAACACCGAAACCTTCCCCGGCCTCTACGCAAGCCTCCTGCCGGACCTGACGCAGTACGACACACCCTGGGTCAGCTTCCCGAATCTCTACACCGCCTCATGCCGAAAGGCGGATGGGGCGAGCTGGCTGGAAATCCATGACGTTTCGAACGGATCGGATCCGCGGCCGCGCATGGGAGAGACCCTCGGTCGAGGCTGGGGCACCCACTTGACCGAAGTCAACGCAACGGCGGGCAACCTCGTCAGCGTGGTCACCAGCCAGGAAAAGGCCTACGTCAAGAAGGTAAACAAGGCGAAGAAAGGCCGCCGCTAGGTCCGCAGGACCGAACCGGCTGGCTTGCAAAGGTGTTAGCGATGAAGAATGGTCGAGAGGCAAAGTTCCAAGGGAGGAATCTGATCGTGTCAAGAATTTCTGATCGTGCCGGAATGTCCCGTTACAGGGCTTGGCTGGCCCTGGCCTGTCTGGTTATGTTCGCCAGCCTGATCGCCATGACCGGCGCCTCGCCGGCCAACGCGGACGATACGGTCTGGATCTGCAAGCCCGGTCAGTCCGACGACCTCTGCGCCGGGACCATTGCCGGCAAGTCCAACCCGGTGCCTGGCCAGCAGTCGGAGCCGCTCGAATACACGCGGCCCAAGAACCCGCCGATCGATTGCTTCTACCTGTATCCGACCCAGAGCGACCAGGAAACGCCCAACTCGAACCTGGACAAGGATCCCCCGATCAGGCGCGTCGTCGTCCAGCAGGCGCGTATGTTCTCCACCGTCTGCAAGGTGTATGCGCCGATGTACCGGCAGGTGACCTACCACGGCAATCAGGTGACCGACTCGCCCGATGTCGAGGTCGCCTACGCGAGTGCCAAGGCCGGTTTCCAGAGCTACCTGAAGAACTACAACAAGGGCCGGGGCTTCATCATGCTCGGCCATTCACAGGGTTCGGCCCACACGGCACGCCTGATCGACGAAATGGTCGACACCAACGCGAAGCTGCGCAAGCGCTTCATCGGAGCGATCGCGCCGGGGGCCGACATCTACGTGCCCAAGAACAAGAACATCGGGGGTATGTACGCAAACGTGCCCGCCTGTTCCGAGGTTGGCCAGTACGGCTGCCTGATCGCCTATTCGACTTACAAGGGTGATCCCGGTCCCACTCCGGCCTTCTCGAACCTCAAGACCGGCTACTTCCCGTACCCGGGCGGCCGACCGGACCCGGACAAGTACGAGGCGGTATGCACCAACCCTGCCCTGCTTGACGGCGGCAACGGCGTTCTTTCACCACTGGTGAACTTCGACTACCTGCTCACCTCGCCTGATTCGGAGACCGAAGCTCCCTGGCAGAGCCAGCCTGACTATTACGCTGCGTCCTGTGAACGGTCGGCCACATCCCACTGGCTAAACATTTCCCGGGTCAACGAGGCCGATAGCCGGCCTGATCTCGGCTCCCTCGTCGCGTCCGGCAACAACTACCACGTGCCGGAGGTCAACCTCGCCGAGGGCAACCTGCTGACCATCGCCGGAATTTGGTCCGACGGCTACACAACCGAGCAGACCCGGGTAGCCCGCCTTCAGAAGAAGATCAAGTCCCTGAAGGCCCAGCAGAAGAAGGCGAAGAAGCAGCTTGCCTCAGACCTGAAGACGGCCCGGAAGATGACCCGCAAGGCGGGCAAGGCCACCGGACCCCGCAAGCGTGTGCTTCAGCGCAAGGCGAAGAAAGCACGACGCAGCGCAGCGACCGAGCGACGGAAGATCAAGTCACTTCAGGGGCGGATCAAGGGGCTTCAGAAGCAAATCGGCTGATCTCGCCATTGAACCGGGCCGGTCTTTCAAGCTGGACCATGTGACCGCAGTCATCGACCAGCGACAGTTCTGCGTGTTTGATCCGCCGGGAATACGAATAAGCGGCTCCGACCGGAACCAGGCGGTCCTGCTGCCCCCAGAGCACCTGGGTCGGGATCTCGATGCGATCGAGGCTCCCCCGATTGTCATAGCCCCCGAGGGCGAAGGCGGCTGCGAACAGCGCCGGTGAATGCAGCGCCGCGTAGGTCCCGAGCTCCCAGAGGATTTCGTTGCCGATCATGCTCGGGTGCGCGATCACTCCGGCAAAGGAGGCGGTTCGAAGGCGCTTCCGGTGCATATTCCGTTCGGCCCGGCTCGCTGCGACGGGAATCATCCCCTTGACGATCACCGCGGTCAGCGACTTGCGAGTTCCCGAGATAGTGGCGAAACTGATGCCTGCCGCCGAGACCAGGCTGAGACGGGAGAAACGTTCCGGTCGACTGGTTACCGCTTCGGTCGAGATGAAACCGCCCATCGAATGACCGATCAGGTAAGTCTCGGGGCCGAGACCGACGGCGTCGGCGAATCCGAGGATGAAATCCCCGTAGGAAGGCATCGAGATTTCGCCATCCGGCATCGGGCTGAGTCCGAAGCCGGGAAGATCCAGCGCGACAACCCGATGGTTGTCGGCGAGAAAGGGAATGTTCTCCAGCCAGTTTCTCCAGCTGCCGCCGAGTCCGTGGACAAGCAGAATCGGTGGACCCTCGCCCTGGTCGACGTAGCTGACCGGCGTTTCGCCCAGTGCGGACCGGACCGTGATCTCCCGGATCCGTTCGGACCAGTCGATCTCCAGCCAGCGTCCGTCCGAAACCCCATAGTCGTCGTGAACCGGGGCCGGGGGAAGGGTCTCGGTCAGGAGGCCGTCATTGTCGGGCGCTTCTGTGGACACCGAACCGACTCTATACACCTTCGTCTGGCGTCCCGCCTGAAACAATGAGGTCGATGGAGGACAACCCGAAAGGTGCGCGCCGGGTACTGGTCACCGGTCTTTCCACCTACTGGGGCGGAAGGCTGGCCGCTGCGCTGGAAAGCAACCCGGCGATCGAGGCGATCATCGGGGTTGACTCCAACGAGCCGACCCGCGAACTCACCCGCACCGAATACGTCCGGGTTGGTGCCGAGCACCGGCTGATCGAGAGGATCGTCCAGGCAGCCAGGATCGACACCGTGGTCGACACAAGGCTGATGGTCGATTCGGTCCGCGGTCCCGATGGCAAACGTCCGGAGCAGATTCACGAGAACAACGTGATCGGCACCCTCAATATCCTCGCTGCCTGCTCGGCCGGGGGCTCTCCGGTGCGAAAGCTTGTTTTCAAGAGCTCCGCCCACTGGTACGGCTGCGCCCAGGATGACCCGGCCTTCTTCACCGAAGACATGGTCCGCCGCTACGAGCCGGAGACAAAGGTGGAGCGTGACGTGGTCGAAGCCGAGGCTGCGGTGGCCGAATTCCGGGCCCAGCGACCCGCCGTGGCGGTTTCGGTCCTGCGTTTCGCCAACGTGCTCGGGGCCGAGGTCGACACCTCCCATGTCCAGCTGCTGGGAATGCCGGCCGTGCCGATGATCGCCGGCTTCGATCCCCGCTATCAATTCGTTGACGAGATCGACGTGGTTCACGGGCTTGAACATGTCGTGGTCCGGGACATTCCCGGCATCTACAACGTGGCCGGTGACGGGGTCCTGACCCTTTCCGAGGTGATTTCGCTTCTGGGCAAGCATCCTTTGCCGGTGATTCCGCCCTGGGGTACTTCCCTGGCGATGGCTGCCTACCGCCGCGTCGGCCTGACACTCCCCGCGGAGATGGTCAAGCAGCTGCGTTTCGGCCGTGCCGTCGACAATCGGGCATTCAAGGCCACCGGATTCCACTTTCGATATACCTCGCGGGAAACGGTCCTTCACCTGCGGGACCGGCTCAGGCTCGACCCGGTGGCCGACCGGAAGGGCGCCGAATACAGCTACGAACCGGAAGTTGAGGATTTTCTCCGGCACAGCCCCCACGTAGACCGCTCAAGGAACGATTTCGGCAGGGAAGATGCGGCCCTTTTTGACCCTTCGCCACCGGTCCAGGACTGATCACCGGACTGCAACGGCAATTTCTATCTCCTGAAGGGAAATGCCCGCCCGCCGTGGTATCTACAATCCGTAGAGGACTTTCGCCGAATTTCAGAGAGCAGGATTCAAGTGGGCCGCAAGACTCAGGTAGCCATAATCGCGATCGTCGTCCTCCTGCTGGGGGGCGCCGTTGCCGCATACGCATATGACGGAGCCCAGAAGGACACCATCGCCGACGGAGTGACTGTGGCCGGGGTCGACCTGAGCGGCATGAATCGGGAGCAGGCGACCGAGGCGTTGACCAACCAGGTTCTTGCCCCGCAACGCAAGCCGGTGATGGTCACCTTCCGCAAGCAGAAATTCCAGCTTCCGGCCAAACAGCTGAAGATCCACGCCAACGTTCAGCAGGCGGTGGACCAGGCGCTGGAGGCCAGCCGCGAGGGTTCGCTGCCGAGCCGGGTGTTCCGGGAGATCACCGGTGGTGAGGTTCAGGCCAGCGTCCCGGTGAATGTCGGCTATTCACAGAAGGCCGTAAACCGGTTCGTCCGCAAGGTCGCCGATGGCATCGTCCGGGCACCGGTCGACGCTTCGGTTTCGCCGGGTCCGGATTCGCTGACCGTGGTCAAATCGCAGAACGGCTACAAGCTTCGAGACAACCTGCTCACCGAGCAACTGAACAAGCTGCTCGACAGCGGCCGGGGAACCAGGCAGCTGGTGGCCAAGGTCAACGTGACCAAGCCCGCTGTGACCACCTCGCAGGTTGCCGAGAAGTACCCGACCTACCTCACCCTGGATCGAGGTACTTTTACGCTGACGCTCTGGAAGGACCTGGAGAAGGTGAAGAGTTACACGGTGGCGGTCGGCCAGCAGGGTCTAGAAACCCCGGCCGGCACCTATTCAATCCAGGACAAGCAGGTTGATCCCGTCTGGACGGTCCCGAATTCTGCCTGGGCCGGAGACATGGCCGGCCAGGTAGTTCCGGGCGGCGTTCCCGAGAATCCGCTGCGGGCTCGCTGGATGGGCATTTTCGACGGCGCCGGCATTCACGGCACCGATGACACCGCTTCCCTCGGTTCGGCCGCTTCCCATGGCTGTGTGCGGATGTCGGTCCCGGACGTGATCGACCTCTATGACCGGGTCGATGTCGGCACTCCGATCTACATCGGGTAGCCCCGTCAACCGGGACGGTTGTCCCGGCTGGCCGGAGGCGCTCGAGATGTTCCGCCGTGACTTGACGGCGGCCGGAACGGCGCCCCGGACCATGGCGGCCTATGAACGTGACCTCGGGCAGCTTCAGGCCTGGGCGGCCGGGTCCGGGCTCGAGCCGGATCAGGTATCCCACAAGGATCTGCGCCGTTACGCCGCCTCTCTTTCCGCGGCGGGCCGGGCAGCCGCCACGGTGGCCCGCAAGCTGGCGGCGATCAGGGGCTTTTACGGCTTTCTGCTGAGGACCGGGCGGGTGGGCCAGAATCCTGCCGATCTCGTCTCCGCCCCGAAGCGCAAGGCGAAACTGCCCCAAGTCCTGACCTCCGAGCAGATGGCGGGCCTGCTCGACGCGGTGCCGGCCGAGAAGCCGCTGGACCTTCGTGACCGGGCAATGTTCGAGCTCGCCTATTCCTGTGGACTTCGCAGTGAGGAGGTGTTGACCCTGACCGTCGATTCGATCGATTTCGATGACGAGCTGATCAGGGTGCTGGGCAAGGGCTCCAAACATCGCCTCTTGCCGGTCGGTGAGCCAGCCCGTCGCGCGGTCGAGGCCTACCTTGCCCGGGCCCGCCCGAGCCTGGTCGTGGACCAGGGTGAAAGGACGCTCTTCCTTTCCCGCAACGGCCGCCCGCTTTCTGCTTCGGATCTGACCCGACGACTGGCGATCCGCATGCGGGAAGCCGCCGCAGCCGGAGGCGTCTCGCCTCATGCCTTGCGACATTCGTTCGCCACTCATCTGCTTGAAGGCGGGGCGGACCTCAGGACGATCCAGGAGTTGCTCGGCCACTCCTCGATCTCGACCACCCAGGTTTACACGCATCTCGATGCGGCCCGGCTGCGGGACGCATATGCCGGCAGCCACCCGCGCGCCTGAAGCTGTATATGGGTAAGGGTCGGGTCCGCTCGGGCCGGGTAGATTGCCGTCCATGAAACTGATCGTCAACGTCGACGGCGGCGCCAGGGGCAATCCGGGTCCGGCCGCGATCGGAATCGTGATCCGCGACGGCGAAGGCAACGTTCTGGCCGACCTCGGCGAAACGATCGGTGAGGTCTCCAACAATGTGGCCGAATACCAGGCCCTGATCCGGGGGATCGAGATGGCGATCGACCGGGGGGGAGACGAACTCGACATCAGGGGTGACTCCGAGCTGGTGGTCAAACAGATGCTCGGCCAGTACAAGGTCAAACACCCGGATATGAAGCCGTTGAACGCCAGGGCAAACGAGCTTCTGTCGGGAGTCGGGTCGTGGACGATCACCCATGTCCGCCGCGAACAGAACGCCGAAGCCGACGCCCTGGTCAATCAGGCACTGGATGCGGCCGCCTGACCGGCAGCCCGGAGAGGCGCCTACCGGAGTCGAACCGGTGTAAACGGCTTTGCAGGCCGCTGCGTAGCCACTCCGCCAAGGCGCCGAACGGGATTGCCCGCTTCGTGGCTTCCCGGAAGCGGCTGAAGGGATTCGAACCCTCGACCTTCTGCATGGCAAGCAGACGCTCTAGCCAACTGAGCTACAGCCGCGAAGTCGGCGCAGTATATCCGGGCCGCGCCGCCCGGGGAGGCGTCGCCGGTCAGTGCCGGTGACGTTTCGGCTTCTTCACATTGACGATGCGAGTCTTCGAGTTCGCCGCCTTGAACCCGGTGATCGCCAGAGTCCGTGCCCGCAGCCTGGTGCGGCTCCGGATTTTCCTGACCGTCAGCGAGGCCTGGCACTTGCTGCCGGTGACCATCTTCGATCCGATGTTCTTCCAGACCCACTTGCGACCTTTCATTAGCAGTCGTTCGAAGCGGACCTTCTGCCAGGTAACGGCGGGGCAGTTGCCCAGGGTCGCGGTGGCCTTGACGCGACCGCCCTTTCGGCTCCGGTTCACCTTGTACCGGTTCAGCTTCAGGCCGAGGTGTCGATTGGCGTCGCCGGCTGAATGTGAGGGGCCGAAGGAGATGTCGGTGCCCTCGACGGTGGTTTCCTCCGGACCGGCCTTTGACCAGTCACAGACTCCGTCGGGGAAGATCTGGCCAAGTCGGGTGATCTGCTCCGGAGTCGGTGACCCGTAGTCGACGGGGTTCACGGGCCTCAGTGTGCACTTGGCGGTGATCGAGTCGAGTGGCTTGCCGGCCACGTTCACCGGCAGCAGATGGGGCGAATAGGTGGTCTCGCAGGTGTTCGTGTCACCGATCTTCGCCACCCCGTTGATCCGGTTGCCGCCGATCCAGCAGGCATCGACCGCATCGGCAGGCTTGTTATCAACCACTTTTTTCGCGAGTGACTTCGAGGAGTGATCGGCGGCGATCGAGTCGAGCCAGCTTGAGAGAGTGTCGATTGCGGCGTCGTTCATCGCCCGCACGTTGGGGCCGCCGGAGGCACGGAACATGACCTGGTTGTCGTGATTCCCGTTGAAGCGGTCCAGGCGGGCCCGGGTCCGGTACGTGTTCACGTACTGGTGGACATTCCCGGCGGCGGCATCGTCCTGGTAGTTGCGGACATCGACGATCGGCACCTCGGTGAATCCACCTGCGCCCTGCTGGATGCGGCCGGTCTGGTAGCTCGTCTTCAGCGCGTCGGAATCAGAGACCGAACGCGCGGTCTGGAAGTTGCCGTTGTTGTCGTAACCGCCGACCTTCTCATTCAGATCGAGAAAGCGCTTCATGTTTATCGCCCCGGACTGAAGGGCCTGGAGCCCGTACTGGACTCCGACGTTGTCGAGGGTCCGGCGTGCGTACCCGGTGGCCGGGTCGGCTCCGTAGACATTGATCATGTTGTCCCAGAGGTCGCAGCGGACCCCGCCGGGGTTGGTCAGCGGATCGAAGATCACCGAAACCGGGACCACCGTCTCGACGCAGCCTTCCTGGGCCCGGACCACGTCGGCTCCAGCCGACAACGGTCCGCAGCCGCCGTTCTCGTTCGAAGTCATGCCCGTGATCGCACGCTTCTGCGCGTTCGACAGAGCCTGGCCCGCAGTGGTGTTGGTGAAGTAATTGAGTAGCAGGCGGCAATCAGGATAATCGGGCGCCGAATTGTCCGGGAAACTGGCTCCGGGGTTTATCCCGTCGAGCAGTCCCGGGTAATTCTGGGCGATCATCTGGACCTGGATCGAGCCGCCCGAGCCGCCCTGGCCGACCGTCCAGACATCGGCTTTGCCGAGTTCCTCGATCGCATGTTCCTTGACCAGGGAGGTGGTTTCGGCCGAGATCACGTCGTTGCAGGTCGTGTTGAAGACGTTAAGGCTCGAATTCAGGACGACAAAGCCGCGGGAGAGGAGATCGTTGTCCAGTGCGTTCGGAACGCCAACCCCCTGCTGGTGCCCGGCCGAGCAACCGCCGCCGTAGAGATAAACGAACCGTCCGTTCCATCCGTTGCCGGCCTGTCCGCCGGCGGCCAGGGTCGCGAAGTTGTAGACGGCGCGGTTTATGACCCCGGTTTCAACCCGGACCACATAGTCGACCACCTGCCCGGTTCTGGTGGTGGTCTGGACAAGGTCGGAAGGCCGGTCGGTCGGGCTTGCGAGCGGCTTGAACGTGTTGTCGCTCGCCCGGTAATACCAGGCGACACGGGTAGGTGCGAAGCAATTCGAATCCTGGGCCGGGCCGAGTCCGAGTTGCTCGGTGGTGCAGTAGAAGGGGGTCTGATGGGTGCCGGAGAAAACCGGGCCCTGCCGGGAGCTGTTGTAGACCGGGAGTCGGGTGGCGGATTCCTGGCCGGAGGTCCAGGCAGTGATCCAGTTTCGCCCTTTCCACATGCCGGAAATCAGACCCTTCTTGCGCGTGGAGTGATCCGGATCGTTTGCGAGGGACGAGGTGACGATCCTGCCGTTGAGGCGCACCACCATCCTGTTCTTCGCGGCGGAGCTCGGGGCGGTCACCGAGACGAGCGCGTCACCGCCGGTGATTCGACCTGACTGGCTGGAAAGGACTTCGATCTTGAGCGGGATTGCCGCGGCGGCGCAGGCCGTGCCGAGTATCAGGAAGCCGGTCAGGAGGATTGCCGGGACGACGAGAACGGACTTGACTCTGGACTGGGTGCTCAAGATGTCTCCTCATCTGGGGTCACCGTTACCGGTGCTGTGTCAATACAGAACGCGGCAAGGCTGCTAGTTGCGGTGCTGCGCTAGGCTCTCCGTCCCCGGGCGCATAGCTCAGTTGGTAGAGCGCCACCTCGACACGGTGGAGGTCACTGGTTCGAGCCCAGTTGTGCCCACTTTGAAGCGTCGGACCCGGCCATCAGGCCGGGTTTCGTTTCTTCAGCGGTTTCACCTTCAGGCCGGCCGATGTCGCCACGGTGTCGCCCCAGCCACTGACCTTGAACGTGACCTTGCCGGCTCCCCGGCCTTTGCGCCGTGTCCTCACGCTGAACTTCACGGTCCGGCTTTCACCCATGTTCAGCGAGAGGCTGCGACATTTCGGTTTCACGGCGAGTCGCTTCGGAACCGCCACACAAACCTTGACCGAGGGCGCGTCATCGTCTCCGAGGTTCCTGACCGTCAGCTTGTAAGTCGCCTTTCGACCGGCCCTGACTGCTCGCCTTGCCGGTCGCCTGAGGGAAAGCAGTGGCCTGGTCAGCCCGTTCAGTTCACGAACTGCCCCCATCAGGTCACCGTCGCCAAAGTCATCGACTGCGACGATGTTCGGGAGCTTGCCGCGCCGCGTTTCGCAGGCCCTGGCCCGGTTGACCAGCACTTCGCGCTGGTTGAGCACCTGGGCCACGGCCGGATCGGGCACGGTCGGGTTCGAGTTGTCCAGATACCCGTTGACCCAGTGGTTCATCAGAAAGAGATTTCCACTGGTGCCGCCACGATTTGGCCGGCAGGTCGAGTCCAGCGTCGAGGCACCGGTAAGCAGGTCCATGCCCTGACGGGTGGTGAGCGGGTCACCGGCTTCGCTCACCCGGAAGTCGTAGGGCGTTTCCTGCATCGCCCCCTGATAGGCAGCGTGATACCAGGACACGCTGCCGGTCCCGCTTTCGGAAAGCATCAGAACCCTCTGGTTCTGCGCGATCATCTGACCCAGGGTCGGGTAGGTATCGGTTGAACCGGTGTACACGTAGTCGATCAGCCCGCTCTCGGTTACCGCCTTGGCGAAATCGGTCGGATCAACGTAAGACTCGTTGACGAAGACGAGGACTTCGCGGGGATGGGAGGAGAGGAAGGCCGCGACCTTTGCCAGCTCCGGAACAAGTTCGGTCGACCCGAGGGTGCAGTACTCGTGACAGAAATAGATCGTGGCGTCGGTCGCATGGCCCTCGGCTTCACCGACGTTGGTGATTTTTCCGCTGCCGTTCGGTTTGCCGTAATGCGTATCCACCAGAAAGGCGCGAATGCCCATGTCAAGCTGGGTCGGGATCGAGTAATGCTGGTTCGGCAGGGCCCAGCCGTACTCTTCGTTTGACATCGAGTTGTGGGTTCCCGGCAGGACCACCTGGTCCAGGCTGCGCCCGCACAGCTCAACCGAGCCATTGCATGGCTCCTCGCCGGCTGCCGTGGAGGAGGCCGGAGCGGTAAGGGCGAGGACGCCGAAGGCCAGGGACAGCCACAGAGCAAACTTTCTCCCGATCATTGAATTCATCATCTCAAGTAACCGTCATGTGAAGGCGGGGTTGCGGCCAATACGATGCTCTCCGTGAAATCCGAGGGAGTCATGAAACTGGTGCAGGGACTGCTGCGGATGGCGGTCCGCTTGCTGTTTTCAATGCCCGACGGACTGCTGCGGCGGATCTTCGGCAAGCCACCGGCCGAGGCGGCGACCCTGAGGCCGGATGCCTGGGCGATGGGGAAGGTGATCGGCCTGGCCGAGGACAAGCGGACCGACTGGGACCCGGAGCAAGCCCGCGAGGAAACGGAGTTCATGGCCGCTGCGGTCAGCCTGCCCGTGCCCGAGGTAATCAGCCAGGACTGGATTCTCGATGACGAAAAAAGCGGTCTGGCTGCCCGTTTGTTCATTCCCGGGTCCAACCCTCTCGCCGGTCCGATGCTGGTTCACTTTCACGGCGGCGGCTGGGTTCAGGGTTCGATCGATTCACACGGGAATGCCTGCGCCTGGCTGGCCCGGGAGGCCGGGATCCGTGTGCTCTCCGTCGAGTACCGACTTGCCCCCGAAAACCCTTTCCCGGCCCAGGCCGATGACGCGCTTGCCGCCTGGCGCTCGGTGATGAGCGACCCGGCCCGCTTCGGGGCCGACCCGGAACGAGTGGGAGTGGCCGGCGACAGTGCCGGCGGGCAGATGGCCGCTGTGCTCTGTCTGGACCTGAAGGAAGCGGGGGAGCCGCAGCCGGCCTGCCAGATCCTGATCTACCCGGTCACCGATTGCACCGGATCCTTTCCTTCCCGTTCGACCTTCGCCCGTGGTTATTACCTGACGCAGGCGAGGATGGACTGGTTCGAGAAGTGTTTCGTGCCGGAAGGGGAAGGGACGAACCCGCGCCTGTCCCCGATCTTCGCCGAAGATCTCACCGGCCTGGCTCCGGCCCTGGTCTCAGTCTCCCTCGCCGACCCCCTTCGCGATGAGGGAGCCGCTTTCGCCGAACGGCTGATGGAGGCGGGGGTTCCGACCGTTCTCGACACGATGCCGATGCTCCACGCCTGGTTCAACCTGACCACCAGCCGTTCGTCGCGCAAAGGCCATGCGCTGCTGGCCAGGCGCGTGAACGAACTGCTCGGCTGATCCGTCTACGATTGGCCGATGCCGGTGGATTCCAGCCAGATCACAGTCACCCTGCCCGACGGGACCCCGCTCCTGCTGGAGACGGGAGCCACCGGCACGGATGCCGCGCTGGCGATCGGCGAGGGCCTGGCCCGGGCCGCACTTGCCCTGAAAGTCGGTGACGAGGTCCGTGACCTGAGCGCCCCGGTTTTCGACGGCGAGGAGATTTCGATAATCACCAGCCGGGACCCCGAGGGGCTTGAGCTGATCCGTCACGACGCTGCCCATGTGATGGCGACCGCCGTCCAGGAGCTTTATCCGGGCACGAAGGTGACGATCGGCCCGGCGATCGAGAACGGCTTCTACTACGACTTCGAGTTTCCCGATGGCGTGAAGATCACCGACGCCGAACTGCCGGCCATCGAAGAGGCGATGCGGCGGCACATCAAGGCCGACGAAACCTTCGAGCGACGCGATGTGCCGGTCGCCGAGGCGATCCGGATCTTCGACGCCCAGGGCGAGAAATACAAGGTCGAACTGATCGAGGATCTGATCGCAAACGAAGGTGCGGAAACGGTTTCGCTCTACCGCAACGGTACCTTCGAGGACCTCTGTCGCGGTCCGCACGGCCCCGGTACCAAACGCATAAAAGTGATCAAGCTGAACTCGGTCGCCGGTTCCTACTGGCGCGGCGACGAGAACCGCGAGCAATTGACCCGGATCTACGGGACCGCCTTCTTCAGCAAGGACGACCTCGCCGAATACCTGGAGCGGATCGAGCAGGCCAAGGCCCGCGACCACCGCCGGCTCGGGCCGGAGCTGGACCTCTTCATGCTGCGTGACGAGGCGCCCGGGATGCCCTTCTGGCTTCCGAACGGCACCGTGTTGCTCGGCCTGATCGAAAAGGAAGTCCGCCAGCAGCTGGCCCGGCGCGGCTATCAGGAGATTGCCACTCCGCAGGTCATGGACGAGGCGCTCTGGCATCGCTCGGGGCACTGGGACAACTACAAGGACGACATGTACTTCATGGAGGTCGACGAGCGGCGCTACGCGCTGCGGCCGATGAACTGTCCCGGCGCCTGCCTGGTCTTCGGCTCGACCCGCCACTCCTACCGCGACCTGCCGCTCAGGCTGGCCGAGTTCGGCCGGGTGACCAGAAACGAACGCGAAGGGGTGCTTCACGGCCTGCTCCGGGTCCGCGCCTTTACCCAGGACGATGCCCATGTCTACTGCACGATTGACCAGGTCGAATCGGAGGTCGCCGAAATATGCGAGGCGATCGACGAGCTCTACGCCCGCTTCGGTTTCGAGAACGTCGACGTGGAGCTATCGACCCGTCCGGAGAAGTCGCTTGGCAGTGACGAGCTCTGGGAAAAGGCCGAGGCCACGCTGCAGAGCGCGCTTGACTCGCAGGGGCGGGAATACAAGATCAATCCGGGTGACGGCGCCTTCTACGGGCCGAAGATCGACTTTCACGTGACCGATGCCCTCGGCCGCTCCTGGCAGCTCGGCACCTGTCAGTTGGACTTCCAGATGCCGGAACGCTTCGAACTCCACTACACCGACTCGGAGGACGAGCAGGAAAGACCGGTGATGATCCACCGCGCCCTGCTCGGATCGATGGAACGCTTCGCCGGAATCCTCATCGAACACTACGCTGGCCGTTTCCCTGCCTGGCTGGCCCCGGTCCAGGCCAGGATCGTTCCGGTCTCCGACAAACACCTCGAATACGCGGGGCAGATAGCCGAGGATCTTCGGGCCCGGGGAGTGCGGGTCTCGGTCGATGAGCGTTCCGAGTCTGTCGGCAAGAAGATCCGGGCGGCGGAACTTGGGCGTTTCCCTTTCATGCTGGTGGTCGGCGACCGCGAGATGGACGCCGGCGAGGTCTCGGTTCGCTCGCATCAGGACGGGGAGCTCGGCTCGATGGCTGTCGAAAAGTTCTGTATGCTGCTTGACAGTTGATTCGACGCACGAAAAAGAACTCGCGCCCCGCTGCGCCCGCGTGCTCGCCTACCCGTTTCTTGTCCGCTTGACCCCTCCGTTGGTTTTCAGCTAGTGCCGATACCGCGCAGGTTTGACCGGCGTCCCCCTGAACGGGACAACACTCGTATCAACGAGCGCATTCGCGTGCCCAAGGTACGGTTGATCGGTGCCGACGGCGAGCAGGTCGGGATCGTCGATACCGACCGGGCCCGTCAGATGGCCCGCGAAGCCGAGCTTGATCTGGTCGAGGTTGCGGCGAACGCGAAGCCGCCGGTCTGCCGCCTGCTCGACTACTCGAAGTACAAGTACGAGCAGGAGCAGAAGCAGAAGGCTGCCCGCAAGCATCAGACCCAGGTCAACGTGCGCGAGATCAAGCTGCGCCCGAAGATCGCCGACAACGACTACAACACCAAGAAAGGCCACGTCGAGCGTTTCCTCAAGCACGGCGACAAGGTCAAGGTGACGATCATGTTCCGCGGCCGTGAACAGGCCCACCCGGACCGGGGCCGCGACCTGCTGTACCGGCTCTACGAGGATCTCGGCGAGGAGCTCGCGGTCATCGAATCGAGGCCGCTCCAGGAAGGGCGCAACATGAGCATGCTGCTTGGTCCTTCCAGGGAAGCAACCCGTACGGCCGAGGCCGACAAGGCCGCGAAGAAGAACAAGGGCAAGGGCAAGAACCGGGGTCCAGGAGAGGCTTCAGCGAACGAGCATCCCCAGGCGGTGCCGGATCACCCCAATGCCGTCGCCCCCGACGCGATTCCGGACCACCCGAACGCGGTTGCGCCGGACACGGAAGCTCCCGAGCCGACCGAGCCAGAAGCGACCCCGGCCGAGCCCGAAGGGCCCCCGGCCGAAGAACCGGCCGAAACCTCAGACTGAGAAATCGAGATCGCAAGAGTCAGTCATAGTGACTGACTTTCGCCTTTTCGAATCCGAACAGGGTCAACTGGCGAGCTGGTCCGCGATGCGGTCGGCTGCGTGGCCGTCCCAGAGCGGTGGCGGCTCTGGCGCTGTGTCCTGTACGGGGCCGGAAGCTTTTTCCTGGCCGGCGATGATCTCGGGGATCTCGCTGATCCGGGCCGGGTCGAGGCCGAGCAGCACGTTGGTTCCGAGCTCGATCGTGACCGGGCGTTCAGTGTTGTCGCGCAGGGTGAAGCAGGGGATGCCAAGGTAGGTCGTCTCTTCCTGGATTCCACCGGAATCGGTCAGCACGGCGCCGGCGTCGGCTTCGAGGGAAAGGAACTCGAGGTAGCCGGCGGGATCGACCAGGTGGAGGTTGTCGGCCAGTTCGGCGTTTCCGGCCAGTCGGGCCCGGGTGCGGGGGTGAACCGGGAAGAGCACCGGCATCAGGGTCGAAACCTCATTCAGTGCCGCGATCGCCTCGAAGAGCAGCGGGCCGTCAACCAGGGCGGGGCGGTGGAGGGTGACCAGCAGGTAGGAGCCGGGTTCGAGGCTGAACTGACGGCAGCTCTCCAGTGGACGAAATCTTTCCTGGAGGGCGACGAGACTGTCGATCATCGTGTTGCCGACGAAGCTCGCCCGCTCTTTCGGGATGCCTTCCAGCTCCAGGTTGCGAAGGGCTTCCTCGGAGTGGACCCAGAGTGTGTCCGCGATCTGGTCGGTGATAATCCGGTTGATCTCCTCGGGCATGGTCCGGTCGTGGCTGCGCAGGCCTGCCTCCAGGTGAGCGACCGGAATCCCCAGTTTCACCGCGGTCAGGGCCGCGGCAACCGTCGAGTTGACGTCGCCGGGCACCACCACCAGGTCGGGCCGGTTATCGACCAGCAGGGGCTCAAGTCGTTCCATCACCCGGGCGGTCTGCTGAGCGTGGCTGCCGGATCCGACTTCCAGCATGAAATCCGGAGCCGGCACCCCCAGCTGATCGAAGAAGATCTCGCTCATCATGCGGTCGTAGTGCTGGCCCGTGTGGACGATCAGCTGGTCCGTCTCCGGCGAGCGTCGGGATACCGCGGCAATGAGCGGTGCCATTTTCACGAAATTGGGCCGGGTTCCGAGAATGTGCAGGATCCGCATCCCGGCCAGCGTACCGGCGCCGTGGCTATGCTGTCCGCATGGCTTGGCCGGGAGGGAGGAAGTTCATCGGGGGACTTGTGCTGGCCGCGCTGGCGTTTCTTGTGCTGGCCGGGCCGGCCTCCGCGGCCGGACGCTGTGGCAACCAGGCCGAGCGACCCTGGTGCAACACAAACCTCTCGCCGGAAAAGAGGGCTGGACTGCTGATCGCGGCGATGACTCCGGAGCAGCGCACCTCGATGCTCGGCGGCGATGACACGAAAGCCCTGGCCAGCCCGGATTACACGGGGATCGCCGACGGCATTCCCGAACTCGGTATCCCTCCGCTGCTGATGGCCGATGGACCGGTCGGGATCAGGGTGGGCAATTCGACCGCGATGCCTTCGTCGATGGCCCTGGGGGCAACATTCAATCCCCGACTCGCCCGCCGGTACGGGGCCGTGCTGGGTGCCGAGACCAGGGGCAAGGGCAACGACATGCTGTTCGGGCCCAACGTCGACATCATGCGGACGCCGCTGGCCGGACGCAGTTTCGAGAACTTTGGTGAGGATCCGTTCCTGACCTCCGCGCTGGCTGTTCCCTACATAAACGGGGTTCAGTCGAAGGGCGTAATCGCCACGGTCAAGCATTTCATCGGCAACAACCAGGAAGGCTGGGCCGGAGAGGACGCAGACCGGGCCGTTCCGGGCGCATCGCCGGCCGGCCTGGTCAAGGAGGGAAGCCGGAACTACGTCGACGCAAGGATCGGCGAGCGAGCGATGCGCGAGATCTACATGCCGCCATTCGAGGCAGCCATCAGGAAGGCCGACCCGGGGGCGGTGATGTGCGCCTACAACAAGGTGAACACCGAGTACGCCTGCGAGAACAAGGGGCTGCTTGACGGCCGGTTGAGGAAACAGCTCGGCTTCAAGGGAATGATCGTCGCCGACTACCTGGCGATCTATGACACGGCAAAGGCGGTGAAAGCCGGCCTCGACATGGAGCCGTGGCCGGGGATAGTGCTCGGGGTGTCTCGCCTGAATCAGGCGATCCAGTCGGGTGAGTTGACACAGGCTGACATCGACCTCAGGGCCCGGCAATACCTGACCACCCTGTTCAGGTACGGGCTCTTCGATCGCGCTGCCTATGTGCGCGACGAAGAGAAAATCGACTGGACCGGCCACGACAAGGTCGCGAGGGAGGTCGGGGCCCAGTCCCTGACCCTGCTCAAGAACGACGGTCTCTTGCCGCTGAAGAAGTCGGCCGGCCAGTCGGTAGCCCTGATCGGGCCCGGAGCTACACGGGTGATCAAGGGCGGCGGATCCTCGGGCGTGATCGAGAGAAAATTCACCAGCCCTGCCGAGACTTTCACGGCGAGGCTCGGTGCTGCCAACGTGACGGTTCTCGATGGCAGTGACCATGCGGCCGCGGTCGCTGCCGCGAGAAACAGTGACGTCGCGATCGTTCTCGCCGCCAACTACATGACTGAATTTGTCGATCGCCGCTGCCTCAGCCTCGAATGTCCCCCGGCCTACGGTGATCAGGACGCGCTGATCAGGCAAGTCGCCGCGGCCAATCCAAAGACTGTGGTCGTGCTGGAAACCGGGGCCCCGGTACTGACCCCCTGGCGGGGGAAGGTGGCGGCCCTGATCTCGGCCTGGTACCCGGGCCAGAGCCCGGGACCGGTTCTTGCCGACATGCTCTACGGCCGGACCGATCCTTCCGGCCGGCTGCCGGTCACCTTTCCCCGCCGCGAAAGCCAGATTCCGCTGGCCGGTCAAAGGTCGCTGTACCCCGGAATCAACAATGTGCTCGGCTACGGGGACGGCGTGAACGTTGGGTATCGCTCCTATCGGCACCGGGCGAAGACTCCGGCCTACTTCTTCGGCTTCGGACTCTCATACACGAAGTTCAAGGCGGAGCGGCTGGAACGGGTAAAGGCCCGCCACGGCGAGTTTGCCCGCTTGAGGATCAGAATTCGCAACTCCGGCCGCCGGAGCGGCTACGCCGTGCCGCAGCTCTATCTCCGCCTGAGTCGATCGGGCCGCGGGGCTTTCGCGCCGATCCGCCTCGTTGGTTTCGCCAAGGTCCGCCTGAAGCCCGGGGAACGGAAGTACGTCAGCTTCGGACTGTCCCGGCGCGACCTCTCGGTCTACAGGCCAGGACTCGGAAAGTGGGTTCTGGCGACGCGTTGCCCCCGGATCTCCTTTGGCTGGTCGAGCAAGGAGATCCACGTCGGCACCACGCTGGGCGCTCCCGGGCGCTGCCGCAGGTAGCCCGCAAGCCGGAAATCAACCGGCTCCCGGGGCGAGAGACCGTTACTCCGGAAATTCTGATTGAATGTTTCGGCTGATGCCGAAGATGAAGACACATTCCGGGGCCAAAAAGCGCTTCAAGCGCTCGGCCAAGGGCAAGCTGCAGGGGCGGCGCGCTTACTCCAGCCACATTCTGGAAAAGAAGTCTCCGAAGCGCAAGCGCAACATGTCCAGGCCCGTGTCGATCAGCGAAAACGACGCCCCGCGCGTCAACAAGCTTCTGGGGGGCAAATAAATGGCCCGCGTGAAGCGTTCGGTAAATGCTCGCAAGAAGCGGCGCAAGGTACTTGAAGAGGCCAAGGGCTACTACGGCCGCAAGAACTCCTCGTACAAGCTGGCCAAGGAACAGGTCATGCGGTCGGGCGCCTACGCCTACCGTGACCGCCGGGTCCGCAAGCGGGAATTCCGTCGCCTCTGGATCACCCGCATCAACGCTGCTGCCCGCATGGAGGGCATGAGCTATTCCGAGCTGATGCATGGTCTCAGCGCCGCCGGCGTCGAGGTCAACCGCAAGATGCTCGCCGATATCGCGGTCAACGACCGTGAGGACTTTCGCCGATTTGTCGAAATCGCCCGGGAGGGTGCCGCCGCCTAGTGCGCTGACGGCACCTCGAACCCACCGGGCGGCTTCGCAACAGCGAGCCGCCCTTTTTCGTTTCCGGGGGTCCATGACGAGAGAGATCGATGATCACTAGCAAAGACAATGACAAGCTAACCCTGGTTCGCAAGCTCGGCCAGAAGAAACATCGCCGCAGGATGGGCATGTTTGTGACCGAGGGTGAAGACCTCGCGCAAGCCGGACTGGACGGGGGCCACGAGCCGGTCGCGCTCCTGGTTCATCCCGACGTCGACATGCCGGGAGAGAAAGTCGAGCCGGAACTGCTCGACGGGGTGGCAACGCTGGCCTCCGGGACAAGGGTGATCGGGATCTGGCCGGAACTCTGGGCCGGGCCGGAACTGCTCAGCGCCGACAAATGCCTTTTCCTCGACGGCGTCGCCGATCCCGGCAATGTGGGGACGATCATCCGCACCGCCGATGCGCTGATCGGCGGGACCGTCGTGCTTGGGCCGGGCAGCGCCGATCCCTTCTCCGGCATCGCCGTACGCTCCAGCATGGGTTCGGTCTTCACCCAGCCACTCGTCCGGGCCGGAATCGAAGACACCCCGGCTCCGCGGATCGCCCTGGCCCTGGGCGGCTCCGAAATTCCCGGCCCGGTCGAGGGGCCGGTGACCATCTGCCTCGGCTCTGAACGCGAAGGGCTTTCGCCGGAAGTCTTGAAGGAATGTGGGATCACCTGGACGATCCGGCAAAGACCCGACGGAGCCCAGTCGCTCAACGTCGCGGCCGCCGCGGCGATCGCCTGCGAGCGGATATCTTCGGCGACGACCGGGTCCGCATAAAGAAGGAAAAACGAGGAAGCTGAACCGGAAGAAAATGGTTGAACGGATAGAGCAAATCGAAGCCGAAGCGAAGGCGGCCATCGAGGCGGCCTCCTCGGCAACCGACATCGAAGAAGCCCGGGTCAGGTACCTCGGACGCAAGGCTGAACTGACCGGCATCCTCAGGGGCATCTCCGATCTGCCGCCGGAGCAGCGGGGGCCGGTCGGAAGCACGGGCAACAAGGTGCGGAAAGCGCTCGAAGGTCTCATCGAAGCCAAGGTCGATTCGATCAGGCACGCCGAACTCGAGAAGTCCCTCGCCGGGGACCGGATCGACGTGACCCTGCCAGGCAGCCCGGCCCGCAGGGTCGGTCACCTCCATCCGATCACCCGCACCCGGCGGATGATCGAGGACGTGATGGTGGGGCTCGGTTATCAGGTGATGGAAGGCCCTGAAGTCGAACACGACTACTACAACTTCACCGCTCTCAACCATCCCGAAGGCCACCCGGCCCGGATGCTTCAGGACACCTTCTACGTCGAGGATGAACAGCATGTGGAGCAGGTGCTGCTCAGGACGCACACTTCGCCGATGCAGGTGAGGGCGATGGAGGCCGCGCCGCCGCCGCTTTTCATGATCGTCCCGGGCAAGACCTACAGGCGCGATTCGGATGCCACCCACAGCCCGATGTTCCACCAGGTCGAGGGTCTGGCGGTGGGCGAGGGAATCACCCTTGCCGACCTCAAGGGCACACTGCTCGCCATGCTCAGGGAAATATTCGGGCCCGACCGGGAGATCCGCATGCGTCCCCACTTTTTCCCGTTCACCGAGCCATCGGTCGAGTTCGACGTGTCCTGTTTCCGCTGCGGCGGCTCCGGGTCACTCGATGACGGTTCCCGCTGCGGGCTCTGCAAGGGCATCGGCTGGATCGAACTGGGCGGGGCCGGCATGGTCGACCCGAACGTTTTCGGCTTCGTCGCCGACTCCGGCTACGACCCGGACTCGGTCACCGGTTTCGCCTTCGGTTTCGGGGTCGAACGGATCGCGATGCTGAGACATGGGGTGGGCGACCTCCGTCTCTTCTTCGACAACGACATGCGGATGCTGGAGCAGTTCTCATGAGAGTTCCCTACGGCTGGATGGCTGACTACTGCGACCCGGGGCTCCTGCCGCGGGATCTGGCCGAGCGGATGGCGATGACCGGCACCGAGGTCGAGCGGGTCGTTACCCTCGGACCGCCTTCGGCTGAAGGATTCGTGATCGGCAAGGTCCTCGATGTGGTGAAGCACCCCGACGCGGATCGGCTGAACGTCTGCCAGGTCGACACCGGCGATGCCGGTTCCGCCGACGGTGGCCGGACCATCGTCTGCGGTGCCCCGAATGTTGCTGCCGGCCAGACCGTGGTGGTGGCCCTGCCGGGAGCGGTGATGCCCGGTGGCATGAAAATCAAACAGGCGAAGCTGCGCGGCGTCGAGTCGAACGGGATGATCTGCTCGGACCGCGAACTCGAACTGGGCGAGGACCACAACGGAATTCTGGTCCTGGAAGACGGCCCCGCAGCGGGAACTCCGGCCGCCGGGGTGTTGCCGCTGGCTGAGCCGGTCCTCGAGCTGGAAGTGACTCCCAACCGGACTGACTGCTTCGGTATCTACGGGGTGGCGAGGGAAGCCCACGCGATCAGTGGAGCGCCGCTTGCTCCCGCGCCCTGGGACGGGGGACCGATCGGTCCCGGCGTCGGTTCCGAATCCGGGGACCTGGAAAGGCTGGGAGATCCAGCCGGTGCGGTGAAGACTGCCGACCGCGCCCGGGTCCTGGTCCGGGACGAGGAGCTTTGCCCGCGCTTCACCGCCCGGGGTTACGCGGAGGTCAAGGTCGGCCCGTCGCCACGGTGGCTGAGATCGCGGCTGATCGCGGCCGGCATGCGGCCGATCTCGAACGTAGTCGACATCACCAACTACGTGATGTGGCTGACCGGCCAGCCCATGCATGCCTACGACCTCGACCTCGTGCCCGAAGGCGAGCTGGTCATAAGGAGGGCTGAAAACGGAGAAAAGGTGGCCGCCCTCGACGGCAACGATTACGAACTGACCGACCGGATGGTCGCCGTCGCCGATCGCAACGGGCTGGCCGGAATTGGCGGCATGATGGGCGGTTCCGTTTCCGAAGTCTCGGATTCGACGACCACCGTGCTGATGGAGGCCGCCAACTGGAACGGGCCGAACATCCTCCGGACCTCGCGGGATCTCGGCCTTCGCTCGGAGGCTTCGTCCCGTTTCGAGAAGCAGCTACACCCCGACCTCACCCTGCGTGCCCAGGCCGTCGCCGCGAGGCTGATGGTCGAAGTCTGCGGCGCGACACCGATGACCGGGATCGTCGACATCGCCGCTCCGGTGCCTGCCGCGGAGCCGATCTGGCTGCGGGCCGGCCGGGTCGAGCGGATCCTCGGTTTGGCGATCGACACCGACCGCCAGGCACGGGCCCTGGAAATGCTGGGCTTCGGAGTTCAAAGAGACGGTAAGGACCTTCTCGTATCGGTGCCCCCGGACCGGCATTACGACGTCACCCGGGAAATCGACCTGGTCGAGGAAGTCGGACGGATCAGCGACCTCGACCGGAACCTTCCGGCGACCCTGCCTTCCGGGCCGGGGCGTCCCGGCGGTCTCAGCCGGCAGCAGGTGCTGCAGCGCCGGGCCGAGGACTCGCTGAGGGAATCGGGCTTCGACGAGATGGTCGGCTGGAGCTTCACCGACCCGAACGAGAAGGACAGGTTGCGACTTGACCCGGAAGATCCGCGGGCAGGTGCGGTCAGGCTGGCCAACCCGCTTTCCGAGGAACAGTCATTGATGCGCACGACCCTGCTCGGCTCCGTCCTCGGCGCCGCACAGCGGAACCTTTCGCGGGGTGCCGATCGCGTGGCACTCTTCGAGTCCGGCCGGGTCTACCTGCCGGCGGCTGCGTTCGGCCCCGGTCCGCTCGGCGGAGACTTTCCCGGCAACACACGGCCACCGTTCAACGAACCTCAGCATCTCTGCGGGTTGGCGGTCGGTTCGGTCGACCCCTCGACCTGGAGGGGGGAAGCATCCGGGGCGGACTTCTTCGCCCTGAAGGGCGTCCTGGAGCACCTCGCTGGCAGCCTCGGCACCGCCGTATCGGTGGAGCGCATTCCCGGTGCGCCGACCCAGCCCTTCCTCCATCCCGGCAAGTCCGGGGTGGTGCGGGTCGACGAGCGGCCGATCGGCTGGATCGGAGAAATCCACCCGCTGGTGGCAGCCGAATACGACCTGGACTGTGCCGTCGCCTTCGAGATCGCCCTGGCCGACCTGCTTCAGGCGAGTCCGGTCGGCGAAGAGGCCTATCGGGACTTCACGCCTTTCCCCCCGGTTGATCGCGATCTCGCCGTGCTGGTAGCCGAAGAAATGCCGGCTTCATCTGTGCTTGCCGCGGTCCGGGACAGCGGGGGAGAACTGCTCGCCAGCGTCTCGGTCTTCGATGTTTACAGCGGCGAGGGCGTTGGTGAAGGCGAGAAGAGCCTGGCCCTCAGGTTGCGCTTCCGGGCGCCGGACCGGACTCTCAGCGACGAGGAGATCGAGCCGATCTGGTCCGGAATCATCGCCGCCCTGGAAGAAATCGGGGGAAAGCTTCGTGGCTGACGTGTCACAGCCGATCTCGCCCGAGGGGGCGAAGGCCCGGGTCCTGGTCGCCGGGGCGACCGGCTATGCCGGGGCGCTAGCGGCGCAGCTGGTCTGGAGCCATCCTCGTCTCGAGCTCTCGGTGATCACCGGACGCTCAGATGCCGGCCGCAGGCTGAACGACCTTTACCCGCGGTATTCGGTGCCATTAACTCTGAAGGAGCTTGAGGAAACGGATTTCGATGAGGTCGAAGTCGGGATCGTCGCCTATCCGCATGGAGCCGCCGCACCGGTGGTGGCCCAGATGAGGGGCCGGGGGCTCTTGGTCGTCGATCTGTCTGCGGATTTCCGCTTCGACAGCCTCCCTGACTACGAGAAGGCATACGGTCCGCATTCGGAGCCCGGTCTGCTCGACGGTGCCGTGTACGGACTGCCCGAACTGGAGCGGGCCCGGATCGCGGAGGCCGAGCTGGTCGCCAACCCCGGTTGCTACCCGACCGCAACCATTCTCGCCCTCGCCCCGCTGGCCCAAGCCGGACTGCTCGAGGATGTCGTGGTCGACGCCAAGTCCGGTGTCTCCGGGGCGGGCCGTGGCGGAGGCGAGGGCACCGCTTTCGTGACGATCACCGAGAACGTCAATGCGTACAAGCCGTCAGGTCATCGTCACCGGCCCGAGATCGCCGAAAAGCTGGGTCTGATTGCCGCTTCCGGGGGTAACGCCGAAGCGGCTCCCGAGCGCCTCACTTTCGTGCCCCACCTGGTCCCGGTTGACCAGGGGGAACTGGTCAGTTGTTACGTCACCCCGCGCCGGCAGGTCGGGCAGGTAGAGCTCGACGAACTGTACGCAGCCGCCTATGGCGACGAGCCCTTCATCCGGTTGCGTGAGCTGCCTCCGGGAATGAGGGACGTCCGCGAAACCAACCAGTGTCACGTCTTCCCGCTGGTCACCGACGACCGCATCCTGGTCGAATCGGCAATCGACAATCTCTGGAAGGGAGCTTCTTCGCAGGCGATCCAGAACCTGAACCTGATGCTCGGACTCGATGAAACCGAGGGTCTCGGATGAGCGGCTATCCGAGCCTCAGTGTGCCGCCGGAGGGCGACTTTTTTCGCTCGAAATGGGTTGACCCTCCGAAAGGACTCGAATTCAACGATCCGGCGGTTCTGCCGGAAGGCTTCCGGGCCGGTGGCGTCGCCTGCGGCATTCAGGGCAAGGGGGCAACCGATCTTGGCGCCGTAGTCTGCGACTCCGACGAAGTGCGTTCCGCAATCCTGCTGACCTCGAACGCGGCCGCGGCGGCCCCGATCCGGGTCTGTCGGGACAGCCTCTGGCAGGGCGAGATTCGCGCGGTGATCGTCAACTCGGGCAACGCCAATGCCGCGACCGGCGAGCAGGGCATCGAGGACGCACTTTCGATGCGCAATTCACTGGCCACCGACCTGGGTCTGGCTCCTCAATCCGTGGCGGTCGCTGAAACCGGGGTAATCGGGGTTCCACTCGAGATGGAGACGGTGATCAACGGGATACCCGAGCTGGTGAGCGATCTCGAGGGAAACGCCGGGCTGAGCGGGGCCGTTCGATTCTCCGAGGCGATCATGACCACGGACAAGTGGCCGAAGCGGGTTTCCCTCAGGGTGGACGGAATCACGCTTTCGGCCCAGGCCAAGGGTGCCGGGATGATCGAACCGGGGTTCGCGACCATGCTCTGCTTCGTCCAGACCGACGCGGTGCTCACGAATCCGGAAGCAGCGCTCAGGCAGGCCGTGAGCGGCTCATTCGAGCGGATCACCGTCGACGGGCAGATGAGCACCAACGACACGGTTCTCCTGCAGGCTTCGGGAACCTCGGGCAAGGAGCTGCCCGACAGGCTGCTCGACGCCGTGCTGCTCCAGCTCGCGCTCGAGATCGTCTCCGATGGAGAGGGCGCGAGCCGGGTCGGCAGGGTCGAGGTCACCGGCGCTGCAGATCAGGAAGAAGCGGAGCTGGTCGCCCGGAAGATCGCAAATTCGCCGCTGGTCAAGACCGCCCTGCTCGGCCGGGACCCGAACTGGGGCCGAATCGCCCAGGCCGCGGGCCAGGCTCTCGCGGGCCAGGACATCGGCGAACTCGGTCCCGAGGTGATCGAGGCCGGGGACATTGCCGGGGGAGGCCGAGAAGCGGAACTGGCATTGCGCCTCGATCGCGGAGACGGCTCGGCCCATGTCTTCACCAGTGACCTGACCCACGAATACATCGTGATCAACGCGGAGTACACGACGTAGTACCCATGCCGGCCGCGGCCGGTTCGACCGAAGGAAAGCGAAATGGATTCCCAGGACAAGGCCAAGCAGATTTCCGACACCATCGGTGGTGGCGGGATGCTCGACGACGAAAACGTCAACGTGCTGCTCGAAGCGCTGCCTTACATCCGCGAGTTCCACGGCAAGACGGTGGTGATCAAGTACGGCGGGGCCGCGATGCGAGACGAGTCGCTGCGACAGGCTTTCGCCGACGACGTGGTCCTGCTCAAGTACGTCGGTCTGAATCCGGTGATCATCCACGGTGGCGGACCCGAGATCACCAAGTACATGAACCGCATGGGCATCGAAGTGCGCTTTCAGCACGGACTGCGGGTATCCGACGCGGAGACGGTGGAGGTGGCGAAAATGGTCTTGCTCGGCAAGCTGAACGCGGAACTGGTCAGCCGCCTGAACCGGGCCGGTTCTTCGGCGGTGGGCCTTTCCGGGGAGGACGGCGGGCTCTTCGAGGTTTCTCCGGTCGAGAACGCGGCCGAAGTCGGCTTCGTCGGTGACATCGAAAGGGTCGACATCGACGTGCTGAACCACATCAGCGAGGACTACATTCCGGTGATCGCCTCGGTCGGGTCGGACCGGGACGGCAACTCGTACAACATCAACGCCGATGAAGCGGCGGGCAAGGTGGCGGCCGCCCTCGGCGCCTTCAAGGTCGTCTTCCTGACCGATGTCGTCGGCTGGCTGCGCGACCCCGACGATGAAACCTCGCGGATTTCGGTGACCAGCGTGGCCGAGGTGGAAGAAGTCCTCGGGTCGATTTCCGGCGGCATGCGCCCGAAGATGTCGGCCTGCGTCAACGCGATTCGCGGCGGGGCCCAGAACGCTTACATAATCGACGGCCGCCGACCACATTCGCTGCTGCTCGAACTGTTCACCGACGCCGGCATTGGCACCATGGTCACCCCATGAACGAGGCGTTGCGGGCCGACGAGGCCAGATATGTCATGCAGACCTACAAGCGGGGCGGGGTCGACTTCGTGCGCGGGGAAGGTGCCCTGCTGATTGACGGGGAGGGCAGGCAATACATCGACTTCCTTGCCGGGATCTCGGTCGCTTCGGTCGGTCACTGCCATCCCCGGGTAGTCCAAGCGATCAGGGAGCAGGCCGGACAGCTGCTCCACGTCTCGAACCTCTTCTACACGGCTCCGATGGTCGAACTTGCGAAGCGGCTGTCGGAGAGCTCGCTGGGCGGAAAGGTGTTCTTCTGCAATTCGGGCACCGAGGCCAACGAATGCGCGATCAAGATCGCCCGCAAGCATGCCCGTGGCCGGGGAGTCGAAAAACCCGGAAATCGCTCCCTTCGAAGGCGACTTCCACGGTCGCAGCTACGGTGCGCTTTCTGCCACCCCGGCCTGGGGTGCAAACTCGATTTCGCGCCGATGCTGCCCGGTTTCCGGTCGGTGCCGTTCGACGACGCCTCGGCGCTCCGCGAAGCGATCGGTCGAGGACACCGCCGCCGTGTTCTGATTGAACCGATCCAGGGTGAGGCCGGCGTCTTTCCGCTTCTCGGGCGGCCCTTGCTGGCGGCGTCGGCGAGGCCTGCGACGAAGGTCGGGCCCTGCTGATCTTCGACGAGGTGCAGACCGGCGTCGGCCGGACCGGCTCGCTCTGGGCCTTCGAGCAGGGGCCGGTACGACCCGACGTGATGACCACCGCCAAGGCGCTGGCGGCGGCGTCGCGATCGGCGCCTGCATCGGCAATCCTGAGACCGGACAGGAGGTCCTGACCGCGGGCGATCACGGCTCGACCTTCGCCGCCGGACCGATCGGCTTCCCGCGCCGCCCTGGCGGTCCTTACGACCTGGTCGACGATCCCCGAGGATGCTGCGACGGATCCGGTCGCTCGGGCAGATCGCCGCCGATGGATTCGCACCCTCCACCCTGACGGGGTCGCCGAAGTGCGGGGTCAAGGCATGATGATCGGCGTCCGGCTCGATCCCGGAATTGACTGCTTCGGAGGGTCAATGCGGATCTGCTCCCGAGGGGCCGGCGCCGATGCCGCGCCGCGACCCGATTCACTGCTCTGCTTTTTGCCGCCCTTTGTCCTGACCGATGAGCAGGCGGAGCAGGCTATCGGCCTGATAGCAGAAACTCTGGCCGGGTACCATCCGGTCGAATCGAAGTGACTGGAGATGTCAGATGGTGATGACCCGACACGAGTAATGCGGAACGACGAGCCACCCCGCAGGCGCTTCATGGACGACGGTCCGCATTACACCCCCGGAAGAGGCAGCAGAAGCACCTGAGGAACCTGATCATCGTGCTGGTCGCGGTGATCGTCGGCCTGGTCATCGCGGTGCTGGTCATCAGCTCCGGCGGCGACAGCAGCGACGACACTTCGGCGACCACCGGAGACGTGACCGCGGTGACGACTTGGTCGTCCCTGTAACGCCGACCGGAGAAACCGGCACCACGGATTCCACCGATGACGACGGCGGCGTGACCCCGACCGACACTGTGGTCGGCACCACGGTGACGGCAAGCGGTGGAATCAGTCCAGACACCGGCACGGGTCCGGGCACCGGAACCGGTACGGGAGCCGGAACCGACTTCCAGCACGAGCACGGATACCGGCGGCGTCACCCCCGACACCGGTTCGGCACCGATGCGGGCAGTCGGCAACAGCAGCGGCGGGATCGGCCCCGGATGACCGAAATCTCACCGATCTCGCTTTCGGGACCGGTTGCTTCGGTACGAGGCCCGCCCCCGGGAAGAGGTAAACCGCGTCGTTTGCTCTACTCGGGCGGCCTCGACACCAGCGTGATGCTGGCATTGATCCAGCAGGCCTACGACGCCGAGGTGGTCACCCTGACCGTCAACCCGGCCAGCCCGGCGAGGATTACGGGAGTCGCGATCCTCGACAAGGCGAAGGGCGATGGGTGCGGTCGAGACCGTCGTGATCGATGCCCGCGAGGAGCACGCCGAGGATTTCGTGCTGCCGGCGATCAGCGCTCTCACGCCGGGACGGCGGCGGCTACCGCTGTTCACCTCGCTCGGTGGCGGCTCGCTGATCGGCAAGCTCGGCGTCGAGGTCGCCGCCCAGTGCGGCTGCGACACCCGGCGCTCACGGCTGACTCGGCAAGGGCAACGACCAGGTCCGTCTCTGAAGGAACGGTCTCCACCCTGAATCCTGACCTGAAGATGATCGCCCCGGTCGACGGGCCGTGGCAGATCGGTCGCGAGGAGGAACTTCTGAATACTGCCGCCAAAACGGAATCCCGCTCAAGGGCGGCACTTCCGAATCGCCCTACTCGATCGACGACAACCTCTGGGGCCGCTCCTCCGAGGGCAAGATCATAGAGAAGCTGGACACGCCGCCAACGGATGACGTCGAGGCTGGTCACCCGGCCCGAAGAGGCCCGGACGAACCGGAATATGTGACCGCGGATGCGAAGCGGGCCGACCGGTCACCTTCAACGGCGAACGCGGCTCGAACTGGTGCCGCTGCTGGAGGCGGCCGCCGATGCGGGGGCCGGCATGGCTGCGGAATCGTCGATCACATCGAGGACCGCATCGTCGGCCTCAAGGTCAGGGACATCTACGAGGTGCCGGCCGCCGCGCTGGGTGCTGACCGCCCATCAGACCTGGAGAAGGTCGTTTGACCATCCACCAGAACAACTTCAAACATTCAATTGACCGGCACTGGGCCTACATGGTCTACGCCCGGCCTTCTGGTACGAACCGCTGCCCGGCACGATCTCGATGCCTTGGCGGATTCGGCCAAACGAATTTGCTCACCGGCGAAGTCACCCTGAAACTGTTCAAAGGGCACCGGTCACCCCGGTCGCCTGCAGGTCCGGAATACGCGTTGTACGACGAGAACCTCGCCTCACCACGGGGCGTCCGGGGACGAGTTTCGCAGAACGCCGCGCCGGGCTTCATCGAACTGATCTCGCTTCAAAGCCGCATGGCCCATCAGGTTCGGTGCCGGGAGAAGGGCTAGGGTAGGTTCGACCAAATGGAGGCAGGACCAGGTGATCTACAAGCCGATCGGAATGGCGGTCGTCGCGCTCGGCAGACTGTTCATCCGCCGCAAGGCCATCAGCCAACAAGACCCTGAAAGTGACTTCGAATCGGTGCCTTTCAATTCGCCATCGCCTTTCCCGGACGCCGGTTGCCGAAAGCGGTCGAGAACGTGCTCAGACCGCGAGACGCCCCTGACCCTCGGCCTGAACCGGGCACCACTGACCTGGCACCCGACGGCCCGCCCATAGGTGCCACGGAGAAGGTCCGTTACGTACATGACTCTTCGTATTTTGGCTCCAACTGCGATCTTCGACTGTCTTCGCCGCCCTGACGGGCGGTCTCCGCTGGATTCCTTGCCTGCGCGCTGGGCTCGCCACGCTTCCGGACCGGCTTCGGCGAGCACTCTCGAGCAGAAACAGGCGGCTGCCCGCGACCGGATCGAGCAGAGGACCACCGCATCAGCGATCGCGGTTTCGCCGCCAAGCCGCCGACCTCGAATCGGCAGAGCAAACGGGCAATGAGGCCGCCACCCGGGAAGCCGATCCTTTCCGGCCTGCTCGCCAACGGCCAGGCAGCGCTCGGCCGAACTGGCAGAGGGAAGCGTCGGCCGCGGCCGAGGCGGCGCTGGCCAGGTCGAAGAAGCGACTGGCCTGGGCCTGCGGTATCTGGCCTGAACACCTGGTCGCCGTCTACATGAACGGCGGCGAGCCGGACACGCTCGACATGGCCCTGGGGGCCGACATCGACGAACTGGCCACTGGCACCGCTCGAATACCATGACCGCGATCGAGGACTCGAACGAGCGGCTGATGGAACGGGTCGCCGAGCTAAGGCGCGAGCTGGACGGCGAGGTGGGGGGACCCTCGGGACGCCAAGCTGGCGGTCGACCGGCATAACGGGGTACGCCCCGGCGGCCGCCCGGACCAGATCGCTTCGAAGGTAGATGGCGGCGGCCGAATCGAGCGCCGCCACCTTCGCCTCCGAGAATGCCGCCTGGACCGGCCGGGCAGATCGATTCCTCTGAAGGGCGACATCGCCGGCTGGCAGAAGCAGATCGAAAAGCAGCAACAGGTCAGCGCCGGCAGGCCGAGGCGGAAGTCGAACAGAACCTCGGCGGCCCGTACTCGATCCCGACCTACATCGTGATGTGCGAATCGGGCGGCAACTATTCGGGCGGTCAACCCCTCGAGCGGGCCGGCGGCGCATACCAGATCATGCCTTCCGCCTGGGCGGCCTATGGCAGGGTCCTGCCCCAGGATGCCTCCGAAGGCCGACCAGGATCGCATCGCCGCCCTGATCTGGGCCGAGCGGGCCCCGGCGCCTGGTCCGGCGCCTGGTCTTGATTCCGGCAAGTCGCCGGTCAGGCGACGCGATCCCTCCTGGCGGTCCCCCATTCGAAATAACGGATCTGATGGAGGACTCAGCGAGTTACCCCGGGCGGGTTCGATCACCGCGTAGGCCTGTGGTTGGCTACCCCTGATGGCGGCGAGGCCACCCTTTTTCATCTTGATGTTGGCGCCGGTGAGCCGGGCGACTTCCATCGACATGTCCGGTTCGTGGCCGACGATCAGCGTGTCGCCCCGGCCGGCGGCGAGGTCGAGGCTGTCGAGGAACTGCCGGCCGATCGGCCGGTGAGACCTCGACCTCTGATGCCCAGCTGAGCGGCAGGCCAGGTCGCGGTGAAGGCCGCGGGGCCTCGGGGAGGCGAGGCAGGTATCGACGTCCATCTCCAGCTTTCGCCATCGCCAGGCCGGCAGCAAGAGCCTGGGCCTCGCCCTTGTCGGTCAGCCGGCGGGCCGCGTCACCGGACCCCTGGTCGGGTTCGGCATCGCCGTGGCGCAGGAGATAGATCATGGCCTGAGATTATCCGCACCAGCGGATCGTAGATCGCGATGCCGCGGCCGACGCCGCCTGCTGAGGTGCGGAGGAAAAGAGCGACCCTGAAGGTCGCCAGGGCGATCGGTCACCAGATCCTGAACTGGCCGGAGAAGCTCAACGCGGGGAGCAGAGTTGCTGCGAGCCGATCCTCGCCTCGGAAGGGGTTCAGGCGAACGCGGCGGAGTGAAGGTCGTCCTGGTGCGCGGCCGGGCGAGGGCCTTCTGCGCCGGGGCGACCTGACCGCCTTCACGATCCGCCGGGCCGGATCCGACCGCGGATGAACGCCTGGAGGCGGCGGATCTCGGCCGAAGGATGGCCGACGCCCTGACCGGCATGCGACCGGTCACGATCGCAGCCGTTCACGGCCACTGCGTGGGCGGCGGCCTGGTACTGGCGCCTCCTGCGACCTGCGTCTGGCCGCTGCGGACACCCGGTTCTCGATCCGGCGAGATCGACCTGGGCATTCCGCTGGCCTGGGAGGAACTCCCCGGCTGGTCCGGGAGATCGGACGAGCTGCCACACGCGAGCTGGTGCTGACCTGCCGGGAGTTCGGGGCCGGAAGCGAGGGCGAAGGAGCGGCGGCTTTCTGAGCAACCGGGTGGGTCGATCCGTGACGAGCTTCCGCAGAGCAGGCGAAGCAGCTCGCTGACCCCGCTGGCCGGTCAGCCTTCCTACTCACTGGAGCGCGGACCATGTCGGCATGTCAACCAAGTGATCGAGGAATCAGGTTCGACCTCCGGTTCCGACACCGATGCGGGAGTCCTTGTTCGGGGCGCTCTGGACGACCCTGAGTCGGTGAAGAAACCCGTCGTTTACCTGACCTCGGGCCGAGACCGGGTCGCCCTGAGCCTTCCCGCAAGTTACGGGGAAACGCGGACGCGGGGCAGGGTTCACCGAGACCAAGTCGGCATGCACAGCTTGCCATCATGGACCGGCGATGAGTTCTTCCGCATCCAGCCACGGACAGGTAGTCCACCTTCACGTTCACAGCGAGCATTCCGTGCTGGACGGAGCCTGGAAACATCAAGGAAATGACGGCCTGCGCGGCCGAGCTCGAGATGCCCCGCCCCAGGCGTGACCGACCACGGCGTGATGAACGGCGCCCTCGACATGTACAAGGCCTGCCGGGCCCCGCGACATCAAGCCGATTCTCGGCATCGAGGCGTACTACGTCGACGACCGGATCGCGGCGCGGCCGCGGCCGCCATGAACGCAAATCACCTCACCCTGCTGGCCGAGAACAACACCGGTTTCGCCAACCAAAGCGCTTTCCCGCGGAAGGCTTCCTCGAGGGCTATCACCGCGGCAAGGCGAACGTGGACATGGAGCTGCTCGAGCGCCACTCCGGAGGGCGTCATCGCCCTGACCGGCTGTCTGCAGGCCAGGTTTCGTGAAGCGTCTGGCTCGGAGGACCGGCCGGACGAAGTCGCGCAAGCACCTTGACCAGCTGATTCAGGTCTTCGGTCCGAGCAGGTCTACCTGGAAGTCCAGAAGAACGGGCCAGGACCAGGACAAGGCAAACGAGCAGATTGCCCGGATTGCCTCGAGGTTGGCCGGCCGCTGGTCGGAACCGCCGATGTTCACTACCTCCACCGCGAGGACCACGCCAACCACACCGCGCTGCTCTGCGTCCAGACCAAGTCGAAACCCTCGACGACCTCGAAGGAGCTTCGACACGAACGAGTTCTACCTCAAGGACGCACGCGAAATGCATGAGCCATTCGCCGAGTGGCCGGAGGCGATTCCTTCGACGATCGAGATCGCCGATCGCACCGATGTCGAGATCCCGCTCGGCCAGATCCTGCTGCCGCCTTCCCCTGACCGGAACGGGGAAACGGAAAGCGGATGCTTGCGTCGACTGGCGGAAGACGGCCTGAAGGTGCGCTTCCGGCGACCCGGTTCCGGCCGAAGCACGCGAGCGGATGGAGTTCGAACTGGGGGTGATCGAGGAGATGGGCTTCCCGGCCTACTTCCTGATCGTCTGGGACTTCGGCCACTACGCGAAGGAGAACGGCATCGCGGTCGGAAACCGGGCGCGGGTCTGGCCGCCGGTTCGATCGTTCTTACTCGCTGGGCATCACCGACCTCGATCCGGTCGAGCATGACCTGCTCTTCGAGCGTTTTCTCAATCCTGGCCGCAAGTCGATGCCTGACATCGATATCGACTTCTCGGTCCGTGGCCGCGACCGGATGATCCAGTACGTGACCAGAAAATACGGGGCTGATTCGGTAGCCCAGATCATCACCTTCGGCACCATGGCTCCGCGGGCCGCGGTGCGTGACGCTGCCCGGGTTCACGGCTTCGACTACTCGACCGGTGACCGCCTCGCCAAGGAGATACCGGAACCGATCATGGGCCGCTCGCCCTCCTTCGAGGAATGCCTCGAGGAAGGGGAGGAGCTGCGAAAGACCTATGACTCCGATCCGGACGCGGCAAAGATCATCGACACCGCCCGAGGTCTTGAAGGAAAGATCCGCAACACCTCCATCCACGCCGCCGCGGTGGTGATTTCCGGTCGCCCGCTGCAGGAGATCGTGCCGCTGCAGCTGGTCGAGGACAAGTCGGCACCCCCGGTCACCGGCGAGGATGGCAAGCCGGTCAAGCAGTTCAAGACCGTGACCCAGTATTCGATGGTCCCGATCGAGGAAATCGGCCTGCTCAAGATGGACTTTCTGGGGCTGCGAAACCTCGATGTGATTGACGATGCGATCGACATCATCAGGCGCTCCCGCGGAGTGGAGATCGACATCGCCGAGATCCCGCTTGATGATCCTGTCACCTTCGAAATGCTGGCCCGCGGCGATTCGGTCGGGGTTTTCCAGCTTGAATCGGATGGCATGAGGGAAGCGATGCGCCGCGTGGTGCCGACCGAATTTGACGACATCACGGCCCTGGTTTCGCTGTACCGCCCCGGCGCGATGAAGGAAATCCCGCGTTACGCGGAGGGCAAACATGACCCGGAATCGGTCGAGTACGCCGACCCTCGTCTCAAGGAGATCACCGAGTCGACCTACGGCTGCTTCCTCTACCAGGAGCAGTTGATGGCGGTGGCCAAGGACATGGCCGGCTTCACTCCTTCGGAAGCAGATGACCTGCGCAAGGCGATCGGCAAGAAGAAGCGCGAAATGATGGCGGCGATGGAGCCGAAGTTCATGGAGGGGCTGGAGGCATCCGGCACCGACGCAGACCCTGCCGAACTCACCTCTGGAGCATCAACGAGGCGGCCGCCGATTATTCGTTCAACAAGTCGCATGCGGCCTGCTACGCCCTGATCGCCTACCGCACCGCCTACCTCAAGGCCTACTACCCTCCGAATACATGGCGGCGGTGATTTCCTCGGTGATGAGCACCAAGGACAAGGTCCCGTTTTTCGTCAACCACTGCTCGTCGATGGGTATCCAGGTGCTGCCCCCGGACGTCAACATTTCCGACCACAGTTTCGTGGTCGACGAGGGCGACATTCGCTTCGGCCTCGACGCGGTAAAGAACGTCGGCTATTCCGCGGTTGACGCAATCATCAACGCCCGCAGGGACCGGCCCTTCGAGTCGCTCTGGGATTTCTGCGAACGGGTCGATAACCGGTCGGTCAACAAGCGCGCGGTCGAGTGCCTGATCAAGTGCGGTGCCTTCGATCTGCTGCCCGGATCGCGGAAGGGGATGCTGGAAAGGCTGCCCGATGCCGCCGCGGCCGGGGCCAAGGCCCAGTCCGACCGGACGCTCGGTCAGGAGTCCATCTTCGGACAGGAGGGCATGGACGAACCCGGCGGCGGCGGAAGCCACGAACCGATCAGCGAAGTCGAATTCGACCAGAAGGAAATGCTCGCCCTGGAGAAGGAGACGATGGGAACCTTCCTTTCCGCCCACCCGCTGGACGGACTGAAGGAAGCGATCCTTGGCGAGGCCGACTGCAGTCTGCGTGACCTGACCCAACTCAAGGACGGCTCGAGGGTCAAGGTGGGCGGCCTGGTCACTGCCTACCGGAAACTCAGGACCCGGGCCGGCAAGTACATCGCCTTCGCCACGCTCAGCGACATCGAGCACAACATCGAACTGATGCTGTTCAACCTCGAGGATTCGGAGAAGCAGCAGCTGGTGCAGCTGGACGAAGTCGTGATGGTCAAGGGAACAATCGACCAGTCGGAAGAGGGCACGAAACTCAAGGTCCGCGACGCCGAGCTTTTCAACCCCTCCGAGGCCCAGATCGAGAAAGCAAAGATCGCCTACGCGAAGAAGAACGAGCCCTTTGTGGTCCGGTTGGTGCCGGAGCAGATGTCGCTTGACACGCTGGAAGAAATGAAGTCGGTTTTTGGCCAGCACCAGGGGGATTCCGATGTGGTCATGGTGGTAAACGGGGACCGCGAGCACCGGCTCAAACTTGGCCCCGACTTCCGGGTCAGGCACTCGCCGGGGCTCTCGACCGAGATCGACCAGATATTCGGTGAAGGCACCGCCGCCCGCGCCGCCTGACTCAGTGCCGCGATTCACATAACGATGTCATCGATCCGTGTAACATTCGGGTCATGACTGCTACAGAAACTTCAGAAGAAGCCACTGTGGATGCGGATTCCGAGCCGAAATTCAGCCTCGAGCTGAATCAGGACCAGAAGGACATCCAGGAGTGGGTACACGGCTTCGCCGAGAACGTGATGCGCCCCGCCGCCCATGAATGGGACGAGCGCGAGGAATTCCCCTGGGAAATCGTGCAGGAGGCCGCCAAGATCGGCCTTTACGGCTTCGAGGGAACTGCCCAGTTCTTCGCCGACCCGACCGGCCTCAGTCTGCCGCTGGTCAACGAGGAACTTTTCTGGGGCGATGCCGGTCTCGGCATGGCAATTCAGGGCACCGGTCTCGCCGTCGCCTCGATCTTCGGCCAGGGCACTCCCGAACAGATCGGCGAATGGGTCCCACAGTGTTACGGCACCGAGGATGACGTCCAGATCGCCGCGTTCTGCTCCTCCGAGCCCGACGCCGGCTCCGACGTCTCGAACGTCCGCACCACGGCCAAGTACGACGAGGCCAACGACGAGTGGGTGATCAACGGCCAGAAGGCCTGGGCCACCAACGGCGGTATCGCCAACGTTCACGTGGTGATTGCCTCGGTCGACCGTGAGCTCGGATCGCGCGGCCACGCGGCCTTCGTGATCCCGCCGAACACCCCCGGCTGCTCCCAGGGCGCCAAGGTCAAGAAGCACGGCATTCGCGCTTCCCACACCGCTGACGTCCACCTCGACGACTGCCGCGTGCCCGGCAGTTGCCTGCTCGGCGGCAAGGAGAAGCTCGACGAGCGCCTCGCCCGGGTCCGGGAAGGCAAGAAGGGCAAGCAGCAGGCTGCCATGGCTACCTTCGAGGCTTCCCGCCCGATCGTCGGCTCGCAGGCCATCGGCATCGCCAGGGCCGCCTACGAGTACGCACTGGAGTACGCCAAGGAGCGCGTCCAGTTCGGCCGTCCGATCATCGAGAACCAGGCGATCGCCTTCACGCTCGCTGACATGTGCCTCGAGATCGACGCCGCCCGCCTGCTCGTCTGGCGCGCCTCCTGGATGGGTCGCAACCAGATTCCGTTCAAGAACAGCGAAGGCTCGATGTCGAAGCTGAAGGGAGGCGAAGTCGCGACCTGGGTCACCGAGCGTGCGATCCAGATCCTCGGCGGCAACGGCTACACCCGCGAGTTCCCGGTCGAGCGCATGCACCGCGACGCGAAGATCTATGACATCTTCGAGGGCACCGCGGAAATCCAGCGACTGGTCATCTCCCGCAGCATCTCGGGTCTCAAGATCAAGTAGCGCCGGTTCGAAGTTCTCCTGTTGCACCGAAAGGGCGGCCTCCAGGCCGCCCTTTCTCATGGCGCTTCGGGGCTGGCCCGGGCGGCCCCTGGCATCCACCCGCTGAGGACGGGTGGTGTCGGCATGTCGCGCGAACCCACTTTGTGCCACATACCGGCACAAACTGGGCTCTCGCGGTACTTCGACTGCCGCCGGACCCAGACCCAGAGCTGGTGCCGATCGGAGTTGTCTGTTTAGACGACTCTCACACCCACCTTCCGAGACTCGAGCGTGAGCCCGGCCCGACAGGCCGCCCCTCTCAATGACAAGCGGTTCTGTTCCGACCTAGTTGTCGGAGGCTTTGGCGTTCGCTTCAGCGGCTGCCTCAGCCATCTGCTGCTCGAGTTTGAGGGAGATGAAGGTCATCGGACCCTTGTCCTCGAATCTCGAGCTGACGTTGCCCGCCAATCCGCCTTCGAGGGCTAGCTCGCTGATCAGATCCAGCTTGAGCTCGCCTGAGCCTTCGCTGAAGTCGAGATCGCGGAGATCGACCCAGACGATGTTCGGGCGGGTGGTGGATTCGAATACGTACCGTTTGTTGGTCAGGTCCGACACCGTCTGCCAGATGGTCTGCGATGCATCCGGCTTGCCCGGGTCAGGGATCCGGAAAGGCTGGGCCGCGTTGCGGATCACGCTGAACATCGCGGCGATCGCCTCGAGCTGGGTCCTGGGCTGCTGCAGACGGCTCGCGTAGTAGGACGCCCGGGCGAACCGGTCCGTGGCCAGGTTCGTGCCGGGGAGGGGAGCGTCACCGCCGAGTCCTTCGTACTGCTTAACCAGTTCGATCTGCTGGTCGTAGGTCGGTGAGTTGGTCATCACGCGGTACTCGGGGCTGTGGTGGATGACCGCCTCCCCGTTCACGTACTCGATGATGGCCGAATCGCCGGTGGCATCGTCGAGTGCGAGGTGAATCGTCGGCGGCTTTCCGCCGGTGGGATCCTGCAGCTGAACAACCTGGACATCATTCTTCTCTACCCATTCCACGGCCTCGGCCACCGTCGCGAAGTTATCGAGGAAATACTGCATCCAGACAGCCTGGCTCAATTTGGTTCGGCCCTCGGCGGGGGCCCCGTAATCGGACTCGGCCAGCCAGAGGACGTGGCCGGCAAGGCCTTCCTCGTTGATCCCGTCGACGGAAATGATGTCGAAGGAAGTGGCGATGACGCTGCCGTACTTCGAGGTCCAGGTCAGGTCGCCGTTTACACCGTCATCGCGGTCGATTCCGCGGGGCTGCTTCCACAGGTTGGTCATCAGGTCCTTGTGGAAGTCCATGTTCCGCCCGACGATCACCGCTCCATTGGCGTCGGGCCACATCACTCTTGTGCACATCTTCTATCCGTCGCTCCTGGCTTGATCCCGCCCGAAAACACTTGGAGTCCCATGCGGCATTCTCTCGTTCCCCGGGGTCGGTAACCGGGATCGGTACCGGCTAATAGCCGTGGCCGGTGTGGGTGGGGGGTGTTGCGGCCTTTCCTTCTCCCCGCTGGCGGAGGTACTTGATCGATGCTTCGAAGTCATCGCAGAGGGCGTCGACGAGTTCGCGGGTCTGGTTGAACTTGACCAGCATCCGGATGATCCGGTCATTCTCGTTGTCTGGTGGCATCTGGTACGCCGGTACCAGCCAGCCCCGGCGTCTGGCCAGTTCTCCGACCAGGTCGTTGCTGTCGAACGGCTCGTTGTCGTTGGTCTTGGCGATCAGCAGCGGCAGGGTCGGGTTGTCGTCGTCATAAATCGACAGCGCGTCCATCTCGCGCAGGCGAGCGGCCAGGGCTTCCCGGTTGTCTCCCATCGCGCGGACAATGGAGCTGTATCCCGAGTGACCGAGCCGGAGGAACTGGTAGTACTGGGCGAGGACGAACGACGAACTTCCCGAGAAGTTCAGGGTGAAGGTGGCGTCCTTCTCGCCAAGGTAGTCCTCATAGAAGATGAGATCTTCCGGAACCTGGGCGTCGGTGCGGGTCACGAGCCAGCCGATGCCGGGGTAGACGAGACCGAACTTGTGGCCCGAGGTGTTGATCGACACCACCGAATCAAGGCGGAAGTCCCAGGTGAAGTCGGGATCCGAAAACGGGAAAACGAAGCCACCAGAGGCGGCATCGATGTGCATCGGGACCTCGAGGCCCTTGCCTTTGAGCTCGGTGAGCATCTGGTCGATGCCGACCACGTCATCGCATTGGCCGGTGAAAGTCGTGCCGACCACTCCGATCACGCCGATCGTGTTCTCGTCGATGTGCTCGCGGAAATCATCGGGACCCATCACCGTCTTGCCCTTGGGGATCGGAATGTTTCGCGGTTCGACGTCGAAATACCGGCAGAACTTGTCCCAGACCACGTGTACATCCGAGCCGTAGACGAGGTTCGGCTGCGTTATGTCCTTGCCGGCCTTCTTCTGGCGGTTCTTCCAGTTCCACTTCATCGACAGTGCGCCGAGCATCACCGCTTCGGAGGATCCGGCGCAGGCAGTACCGGGAGCCTCCTGGCCGTCGGGACCGTTGAAGAGGTCGTGGATCATCCGAACACAGCGTTTCGAGATCTCTGCGGTTCGCGGATACTCGGCGTGGTCGATGTAGTTCTTGTGAAGGGTGTCGCCGATTAGCTGGCGGGCTTCCGGCTCCATGAAGGTGGTGACGAAGGTGGCCAGGTTCTTGCTGGGGTCACCATCGAGCTCCATCTCCGACCCGATGACGTTGTATGCGGTGCGCGCAGGGATCCCGACTTCCGGCAACTGGTTGTCCGGAGCGGGCTGGGTGAAGTAACTCTCGACCAGAGTCTGTTCCCTTTCGGGATTCATTTTCTGCTGCGGTGTCGGTTCCGGCGGGGTCATCTGTCTCCTTCGGTGCTCGGTTGACGACAACCTACCCGCTGGCCAACGGTGGACGGTCATACGGATCGGATGATGCGCGTCGGGTGCTGTGGTGTTTCGATTCCTCGTCGGCTCCCGCTGTGGAAACATGGGCAAAGATGAGCACCGCTGAAAAAGCAACACGCGTTCGCTTCGCTCCTTCACCGACCGGTGCCCTGCACATCGGCGGCGCCCGCACCGCCCTTTACAACTGGCTTGCGGCCCGTCACGACGGCGGCACCATGGTCTTGCGCATCGAAGACACAGACCTCGAACGCTCGACCCCCGAGAACGTGGCCCAGATCCTCGACGCCCTGCGCTGGCTCGACCTGGATTGGGACGAAGGTCCGATCTCGCAGGTCGGCCGGGCAAATGACCACGCCGCCGCGCTTCAGAAGCTGCTCGATTCCGGGGCTGCCTACCCTGACTCGGCCACGGCCGAGGACGTCAAGGCATGGAAGGCCGAGCACGGGGCGGACCGGGGCTATCGCGGAACCCCTTCCGGGGACGGAAGCGGAGCGATCCGCCTGAGGGTGCCCGACGACGGTGACACGGTAGTCGATGACCTGATCCGCGGCGAGGTGCGTTTCCCCAACCGCAGCTACGACGATTTCGTGATCGCCCGAAATGACGGTTCCGTGCTCTACAACTTCGCGGTCGCTGTCGATGACGCCGACATGGGGATCACCGAAGTGATCCGTGGTGACGATCATCTCTCAAACACACCGAAGCAGCTGCTGGTCTTCGAGGCGCTCGGAATCAAACCGCCCCGGTACGCCCACGTGCCACTTCTGCACGGACCAGACGGCAAGAAACTCTCCAAGCGCCACGGTGCAGCCTCGGTGCAGGAACTTCGCGATGCGGGCTATCTGCCCGAGGCGATCCGCAATTACATCGCCCTGCTGGGCTGGGGCCCGGGTGATGACGAGACTCTGCTCTCGACCGACGATCTGGTCGAAAGGTTCCGTCCCGAGGACGTCGGAAAGTCATCGGCCGTATTCGACGAGAAAAAGCTGCGCTGGATGAACGGCAGGTACATGCGTGAGATGCCGGCATGGGAATACCTCGAGGCGGTCCGCAGCTTTGTCGAGGCCGAGACCGGGGGAAGGCCGCTGAACGAGGAGCGCTTCGAGTTCGGCTGCCGGATCGTCCAGGAGAAGGCACAGACACTCAGGGAAGTCTGGCCGCTGATCCGTTTCCTCTTCGAGCCACCGGTCCAGGACGACAAGGCCTGGCGCAAGGTCATGAAGGGGGAGGCGGCCCGGGTTCTCACGGAGGTCGAAGCCCTGCTGATCGGAATCGCCGATAGCGGTGAAGGGCCGAATCACGATGGTTTCGCGATCGAAGCGGTCCAGTCGGTCCTGGAGCCGTTGCCGGAAAAGCTTGACCTCGGTGCCGGGAAGGTCTTTCAGCCGATCCGTGTGGCGATCACGGGAACGACCATCTCGCCGGGAATATTCGAGTCGGTCGCGGCGCTCGGCCGCGAAGAAACCTTGGCCAGAATCGAAGTCGCAAGGTCCAAGCTGGCTGATCAGTCCTGAATCCGGCAAATACCTGTTTTCTGACAGGGTTAGTCTGCTTTACGTCGCCGGATGCGATAAAAGTGTCGGCGTGATCTCGGTTACGTCCAAGTCGCGATACGCCGTAGTGGCGCTGGTCGAGCTGGCCGGCTCCGGGGATCGGCCGATGCCGGTCAAGGAGCTGGCCGAGCGCCGCAACATCCCTGATCAGTTCTTGGAGCAGCTCTTCTCCACCCTGCGGCGGGCAGGCTTGCTGACCAGCCGCCGGGGTAGCAAGGGCGGATACATCCTTGCCCGTCCGGCCGGTGACATCACGGTGCTCGAGGTTGTTCAGGCGCTCGACGGCAAGGTCGGCCAGGAGGCTGACGAGGCCGGCGGGATCTGGGCCGAAGGAGTGCGGGCCCTGCGGGGGGTGTTCGGCGAGACGACGATCGAAGATCTTCACGAACGTGAAGCCCGGGACGCGGCAGGAAGGATGTACTTCATTTGATCGCGCCCCAGGCATCGGCGACCGTGGGAGGAACCCCGCTGGTCTGGCTGGCCCGGATCGGCGAGGGCCTGGATGCGCAGGTCTGCGGCAAGCTCGAATACTTCAATCCGGGCGGATCGGTCAAAGACCGGATCGGCGCCGCGATGATCGGGGCGGCGGAAGCCAGGGGCGAGCTGACCAGGGGCAAATCAGTGATCGTCGAACCGACCAGCGGTAACACCGGCATCGCGCTGGCGATGATCTGTGCCGCCAGGGGATACGAGCTGATCCTGACCATGCCGGAGGGAATGAGCCGGGAACGGGCGAAGCTGCTGCGGGCCTATGGCGCCGAGGTAAGGGAGACGCCTTCCATGGGCGGCATGGACGAGGCAGTGGAAATGGCCCGGCGGATCGCGGCCGAAAGGGGCGGCTACATGCCCCTCCAGTTCTCGAACGAGGCAAACCCCCAGGCCCACTTTCGCTCGACCGGACCGGAAGTCTGGGCCGACACTGGCGGGGACATCGACGCCTTCGTCTGCGGGGTCGGCACCGGAGGCACCATTACGGGGGTGGCCCGGTACCTGAAGGAGCAGGGTTCTGACGCCCGGATTTATGCCGTCGAACCCGCGACCTCTCCGGTGCTCTCCGGCGGGCGTCCCGGGCCGCACCGGATACAGGGGATCGGGGCCGGTTTCGTCCCCGAAGTGCTCGAAATGGACCTGATCGACGAGGTAATTCCGGTCAGTGATGACGATGCGCTCCGCACGGCCCGAAAGCTTGCCTCGACCGAGGGGATCCTCGGCGGGATCTCCGCCGGGGCAAACGTCCATGCCGCCCTCGATCTGGCGGCCCGGCCGGAAATGGCAGGCGGCAGGATCGTCACCGTGATCTGCGACAGCGGCGACCGATACATGTCACTTCCCTTCTTCGCAACCTGACCGCGACGGCAACCTTCTAGGCTCTTCGGGTGGCCGAAGACCTGATCACCCGGACCTTCGGGGGCGTCCGCTCCCACATCGCCGCTGCCCGTGGCCGCGATCCCGCGACGGCCAATGTCTCCAGCCTGGAGATCCTGCTGACCTGGCCGGGGGTGCAGGCCCTGCTGGCCTATCGCCTGGCCAACCGGTTCAGGCGATCCGGAATTCCGCTGCTTCCATTCGCCGTGTCCTATCTGAGCCGCGCGATTACAGGCATCGAAATCCATCCCGATGCGAGGATCGGGCCGGGACTCTTCATCGACCACGGCGCAGGCGTGGTGATCGGGGAAACCGCGGAGATCGGCGAGAACGTGACCCTCTACCAGGGGGTCACCCTGGGCGGAACCGGCTTTCAGGCAGGCAAACGCCACCCGACGATCGAGGACAATGTGACGATCGGTTCCGGGGCAAAGCTGCTTGGGCCGATCAAGGTGGGTCACGGGGCCAAGATCGGCGCCAACTCGGTGGTGGTGGAGGACGTTCCGCCGCGTTCGACAGTCGTCGGCAACCCCGGCCACCCGGTCCGGATTGAAGGCCGCAAAGTGACCGATGGTCCGGATGCCGACTGGATTCACCTGCCCGACCCGCTTCAGGACGCGGTGAAGTCACTTTCGGCCCGGATCAAGGACCTCGAGAGGCAGGTGGCCGAGCTATCCGGTGAGCCGAAGCCGGACGTGGATGAGCCTGACAACGAGCCAAAAAAGGGTCGCTCCTCGGCTGGCGGTTGAGTTTGCGGCCGGTCCATAATCGGTCAACCTGACGGATCGGCCCCGCCGCGGCGGTAGATATCCTCGACGGGTGGAAGCGGCATCCAACTACGAAAGCGGCGTACCCGACTCACCCGGACCGGACGAGGTCGGTGATGGCGCCCCGGCTCAGCTTTTCGCGGACGGACTGAACCCGCCCCAGCGGGCGGCCGTCGAATACGGAGACGGGCCGCTGCTGGTGATCGCCGGGGCCGGTTCGGGCAAGACCAGGGTGCTGACTCACCGAATCGTGCACCTGCTCGGCACCCGCCGGGCGAGGCCGGGCGAGATCCTCGCGATCACCTTCACAAACCGGGCCGCGACCGAGATGCGGGAACGGGTGGAGGAGCTGATCGGTTCCAAGGCGCGGGCGATGTGGGTGACCACATTCCACTCTGCCTGCGGCCGAATGCTGCGCGGCGACGCGGAAAAGCTCGGCTACGCAAGGGCCTTCACGATCTATGACGAGGCCGACTCGATCCGCATGATCAAACGGGTCATGGATGAGCTCGATGTCGACCCGAAACGCTTCCCAGCCCGGGCGATCAAGAACGCCATATCCGGCGCCAAGAACGAGCTGATCGATCCGGAGGAGTACAAGCAGCGGGGCGGCTCCTACTTTGAGGACACTGCGGCCGGGGTCTACGCGCTCTACGAGCAGCGGATGGTCGAGTCGAACGCGATGGACTTTGACGACCTGCTGGTCCGCATGGTCAACGTGCTGGAGCTGTTCCCCGAGGTGCGGGAAAGGTGGCGACGGGCCTTCCGCTACGTGCTGGTGGACGAATACCAGGACACCAACCACGCCCAGTACCGGCTGCTGCAGCTGCTTTGCGGGGAGCACCGGAACCTGACCGTGGTCGGGGACGAGGACCAGTCGATCTACGGTTTCCGGCACGCCGACATCCGCAACATCCTCGACTTCGAACAGGACTTCCCGGATGCGAAGGTGGTCAAGCTCGAGCAGAACTACCGCTCGACCCAGACGATTCTCTCCGCTGCCAACGCGGTGGTGGAGAACAACCGGGACCGCAGGCCAAAGAAGCTCTGGACCGATCTGGGGCAAGGCGACGAGATCGAAGTGGTGAGACTTTCGGACGAGCACGAGGAAGCCCGCTGGGTGGCGGGGGAGATTGAACGGCTGGTCGAGGACGAAGGTATTTCGCCGCTCGACGTCGCGGTCTTCTACCGCATGAATGCGATGAGCCGGGTACTTGAAGACACCCTGGTCCGCTTCGGCACCGCTTACCGGGTGATCGGAGGTACACGCTTCTACGACCGGGCCGAAATCAAGGATGCGATCGCCTACCTGCAGTACATCGCCAACCCGCGTGATTCGGTCGCCTTCACCAGGATCGTCAATTCACCCAAACGGGGAATCGGAAACACGACCCAGGGCCGGCTGCTCGCCTTTGCGAACACGACCGGTGACGACATCTGGAATGTCGCAGGCCAGGTCGAGTCTGTCCCGGGAATGGGCACGGCGGCGATCCGCGCGGTCTCCGAGTTTCAGAGGACAATGCGAGGCTTGAAAGAGGACGTGGAAGGCCGCCCGCTGGCCGACCTGCTGGAACGGGTTCTGGACGAGACCGGATACTTCGAGGCACTCGAATCGGAACGGACCGTTGAGGCCGAAGGGCGGATCGAGAACCTCCGGGAACTCATCGGTGTGGCCGGGGAATTCGACACCAACCGGGCGCTGGAAGGCGACAGCGATGTGCCACCTCTGGACGAGTTCCTGCAGCAGATCTCGCTCTATTCGGAACAGGACAAGCTGACCGACCGCGAAGAGCTGCTTACCCTGATGACCCTCCACAACGCCAAGGGGCTTGAGTACGACACGGTATTCATCATCGGCTGCGAGGACGGAGTCTTTCCCCATCAGCGGGCTCTGGACGAGGGCGAGGAGGAAGAGGAACGGCGCCTTTGTTACGTGGGCATCACCAGGGCGCGAAAACGGCTTTACCTGACCAGTGCCCGTACCCGCCGCATGTTCGGGGGCCGGTCAGAAACGACCATGCCGTCACGCTTTCTCGACGAGCTTCCCGCCACCCTGGTCCACCAGCAGGGGTCCGCAGTTGGCCAGAGCGGCTTTTCGCCCGGCTTCTCCGGTGCCGGTTACGGAGGAAGTGGCCGGGCGCGAAGCTATCAGGCTCCGGGACGGCCTCGGCCGGGCGGCGGCACGGGCGACACCGCACAGAGCCAGATTCAGCCCGGCACTGCGCTTCGTTTCGAGGTTGGTGATGATGTGATTCACGGCACCTTTGGCGAAGGAGTGGTGACTGGCGCCGAACCTGGCGGGGTGATCATGGTCCGGTTCGCCAGCGACGGCAGTGAGCGGAAACTGATGGCCGAATACGCGCCAATCAGGAAGAAGTCGGGCTGAAAACAGACGGACGGAAGGTTCAGGCGGTTGAGCGCAAAGATCATTGACGGCAAGGCGGTTTCGGCCGAGGTTCGCGAAAGGGTCGCGGCTGAGGTAACCGAGTTCATCGCCGGTGGCGGCCATCAGCCGGTGCTGGCGACCGTGCTGGTCGGGGACGACCCGGCTTCACATGTCTACGTGGCGAACAAGCACAAGGCCTGCGAGGCGGCCGGAATCGGCTCGGTCCATCACGAACTTCCGGCCGAAACAAGCCAGGCCGACCTGGTTGCCCTGGTCAAGGCCCTTGGCGACGACGACGGCATTGACGGCATTCTCGTCCAGCTCCCACCGCCCGACCACATCGACGCCGATGCAGTGATCGCCGCGATCAATCCGGCCAAGGACGTCGACGGACTGACCGCGACCAACGCCGGTCTGCTGGCCGGCGGACGGCCCGGACTGGTTCCCTGCACGCCCGCCGGAGTAATCGAGCTGCTCGACCACGCCGGGACGGAAATCGAGGGTGCGGAGGCGGTTATCGTCGGTCGGTCAAATCTGGTCGGCCGGCCCCTGATCAGCCTGCTATTGGGCCGAAACGCCACCGTCACCGCCGCTCATTCCCGTACCCGGGACCTCGAGGGGGTTTGCAGGCGGGCCGACATCCTGGTCGCCGCGGTCGGGGTGCCGGGTCTGCTCGGCGCCGAACACGTGAAGCCGGGCGCGACCGTGATCGACGTCGGCATCAACCGGACCGACGACGGCCTCAAGGGCGATGTGGACTTTGAAGCGGCGGTCGAAGTCGCCGGAGCCATAACCCCGGTTCCGGGCGGTGTTGGTCCGATGACCATCGCGATGCTGATGGCGAACACCTTGATCGCCGCCAAGGCCAGGGCCCGGTGAAGCTGTCCAGGGTTCACCCGGCGGAATGGCTGGTCGGACTGATCGGGCTCATTGTGGCGTTCGGACTGATCAGGACCGTTTCCTCGCCCGGCACGCTCCACCTGATCGTCATCCTGGTCGCCATGTCCGGGCTCGCCCTGCCGGTGGTGGTGGCGATGAGCGCAAAGACCAATGTGCCGATCGTCTACGAGACCTTCCTGTGGATCGTTTCCTGCCTGGTCAGTCTGGTTCTCGTGTTCAAGGCTTTGTTTCCGTCAAATGTGGTCTTTGAATCCGGCTATCTGGCGCTGGCCGGCATGCTTGCCATTAGTTTCACGTTGTGGCTGAGCGTCCGCAGGGAAAGTTGACCCGACGGCCTGACGTTGCGGGTGATCCGTCCATAAACTCAGCTTCGTGATTGAGCGCGAACAGGTTCTCCATGTGGCCCGCCTTTCCCGGCTGCGTCTGAGCGATGAAGAGGTCGACACCCTGACCGGGGAACTCTCGTCGGTTCTCGACCATGTCGACAAGCTCGCTGAAGTCGACATCGAGGGGGTCGAACCGACCTCGCATGTTCTGCCGCTCGAGAACGTGCTGCGAACCGACGAGCCTCGACCGAGCCTCGAACGGGAGGTGGCGCTCTCGCAGGCCCCCGATCCTCACGACGGCGCCTTCCGGGTGCCATCGCCGCAGGCGGAGGCCTGAGCGATGGCCGATATGCAACTGCTTGCCGCCAGCGGTGCGGAAACCGCAGCGCAGATTGCCGCCGGCGAGGTCTCGGCTGATGAAGTGCTCGACTTCTGGCTGTCCCGTGCCGCGAACGACCGCCTGAACGGATACCTCTGGAAATCCGGTCCCGAATCGGCAAGGGAAGGCGGCGCTCCCGGCGGTCCGCTTTCCGGTGTTCCGATTGCGATCAAGGACATCTTCTGCACCGAAGGAGTGCCGACCACTGCCGCGTCGAGGATTCTCGGCGGTTACGTGCCGCCGTACACGGCGACCTCGGTGAGCAAGACCGCCGCGGCCGGGATGCCGATGCTGGGCAAGACCAACATGGACGAGTTCGCGATGGGCTCATCTAACGAGAATTCGGCTTACGGCGCCTGCCTCAATCCCTGGGACACCGAAAGGGTTCCGGGCGGATCCTCCGGCGGCTCGGCCGCCGTGGTGGCCGGCGGGCTCGCTCCCTGGGCGCTCGGTACCGATACCGGCGGTTCGATTCGGCAGCCCGCCGGTTTCTGCGGCATCGTCGGGTTGAAACCCACTTACGGAGCCATCTCCCGCTACGGAATGATCGCCTTCGCCTCTTCGCTGGACCAATGTGGTCCCCTGACCAGAAATGTCACCGATGCCGCCCTCCTCCTCGAGGTCCTTCAGGGGCGTGACGAGATGGATACGACCTCGGTCGGCATCGAAGGCGGGATCAAGGCTCCGACTGCAGAACGCCTCGACGGAATGACCTTCGGGGTGCCGCGCGGTTTGATTGGAGAGGGAATCGAAGCCGGCGTTCTCGCCCGCTTCGAGGACACACTGATCCGGATCGCCGAGCTCGGCGGAGAGATCGTCGATATCGAACTGCCGCATGCCGGCCATGCGATTTCGGCCTATTACGTGCTGGCCCCGGCCGAGGCATCGACAAACCTCTCCCGCTACGACGGTGTGCGCTACGGCCTGCGCTCCAGCGATGAAGATCTCCTCTCGATGTACGAGCTGACCCGCGAAGAGGGCTTCGGGCCCGAGGTCAAACGGCGGATCATGCTCGGCACCTACGCACTTTCGTCCGGCTACTACGACGCCTACTATGGCCGTGCCCAGAAGGTCCGGACCCGGATTGTCGAGGACTTCGACAGCGCCTTCGCCAAGGTCGACTTCGTCGTCACGCCTACCTCCCCGACCGTCGCTTTCAGGCTTGGCGAGAAAACCGCCGACCCCTGGACGATGTACCTCAGCGATGTCTTCACGGTGCCGATCTCACTGGCTGGCATCCCTGCTATTTCGATTCCGGCCGGGCTGGCCGAGCCCGATGGCGGCGGGCCCGAACTCCCGGTGGGCTTTCAGATCGCAGCCCCCGCGTTCAGCGAGCAGAAACTGATCGAAGCCTCCCATGCGCTGGAACAGGCGATCGGATTCGACGGGTCAGCCGCCCTCGAAGGGGGCGCCCGATGAGCACCGAATACGAGGCGGTGATCGGACTGGAAATCCACGTCCAGCTTTCGACAAGGACGAAGATGTTCTGCGGCTGCGAGCTTTCCTTCGGCGATGAGCCCAACGTCCACACCTGCCCGGTTTGCCTGGCCCTTCCCGGCGTCCTGCCGGTGCCGAACGAAAAGGCGGTTCAGTACGCGCTTCAGATCGGCGCGGCGCTCGGCTGCGAGCTTTCCCCGGTTTCCACCTTCGACCGCAAGAACTACTTCTATCCGGACAATCCCAAGGCCTACCAGATCACCCAGGCCACCTATCCCTTCGCGGTTAACGGCCGGCTTGGCGAGGTGAGGATCCATCACGCCCACCTCGAAGAAGACGCCGCCAAGACCATCCACACCGGTGGCGGGGGAAGGATCAGCGGCTCCGACGCCTCCGAGGTGGATTTCAACCGGGGGGGAACTCCCCTGGTCGAGATTGTCACCGAGCCTGACCTGCGCTCCGGTGCCCAGGTGCGCGAATGGGGTCAGCTGCTCCGGGCGACGATCCGGCAGCTCGGGGTCTCCGACGTGAACATGGAGGAGGGCTCACTGCGCTGCGACGCGAACATTTCGGTGCGTCCGGTCGGCTCGGATGAACTGGGCACCAAGACCGAACTGAAGAACATGAACTCCTTCCGGTTCATCGAACGGGGTATCGAGGCCGAGGTCACCCGGCAGAAGGAAGTGATCGCGGCCGGGGGAGAGGTCGAGCAGGAAACCCTCCACTTCGATCCTTCGACCGGCGAGCTGCATTCGCTGAGGTCCAAGGAGGAAGCCCACGACTATCGCTACCTGCCGGAACCGGACCTGGTCCCGGTGGTCCCGTCGCCGGAAACGCTGGAGATGGCGAAGAGCTCGCTTCCGGAGCTTCCGGCCGCGCGAGCCCGGCGTTACGAGGAGATCGGAGTCTCCGGGCAGGCCGCGTTGCTCCTGTCATTCGAAGTCGAATGGGCCGAGTACTTCGAAGGCGTGCTCGAGGCCGGGACCGGAATCGACCCCCGGGTTGCTGCGAACTGGGTAACCGGAGAACTTGCGGCCGAGCTCCGCCGTCAGGACGACCGGCCACTTGCCGAATCCAAAGTCGGCCCTGCCGCGCTGGCGACTCTCATCAACATGGTCGCGGAGAAAAAGATCTCGCACGGCTCTGGCAAGTCCGTGCTGGAAGAAATGGTCAGCTCCGGGGCGGAACCCGAGTCGGTGGTTGCCGAGCAGGGCCTCGAGCAGATTTCCGATTCCGGTGAACTGGAAAGAATCGTAATTCAGGCCATCGAAGACAACCCGAAACCTGCCGAGCAGGTCCGCTCAGGCAACGAGAAGGCAATCGGTGCCCTGGTCGGGGCGGTCATGAAGGCGACCCAGGGCCGCGCCGACGGAGGCGAGGTCAACCGCCTCCTGCGTCAGCACCTGGGCCTCTAGGTTTCGTCCGGCCCTGCGATCAGCGGCGTCGCAGCTTCACCTTGAAGCTTCGAACGACGGCGCGCTTGCTCTTCTTGCCGGTCTGATCGACCGCCCAGACCCGCAGGGTGTGCTTGCCGGGGCTCAACCGCTTGATTGTGATCTTGCTGGCACAGGTCTGGGGCTTGCGACGATCGTACTTGCAGGTGAAACCGAGCAGGGTTGCCGCCGAACCCGAGAACTTGAACTTCACCGACCGTTTGTGGACCACCTTGGGCGGGGCACTCAGCAGCTTGATTTTCGGAGGTGGGGAGCCGCCGGCGTTGACGTAAAGGGACTTGGCCGCATTCGAGAAATACGGGCCGAATATGAAGCCGCAGGTGCTGGGAGCACTGTCGCAGTAGCCGTAGCTGACCACCGAATTCACATAGTTGCCGAGGGTAACCCAGCCGCCTCCGCTGGCGCCCTGCTGCATATAGCAGGGGCTTGCGGCGATCGGGTATGGGGCGAGGTTGCTGCTTCCGTTGTCGCGACCGGCGAAAGACGAGTGGCAGCCCCGAAGGATCTCTCCGTCATAGGGCGGGTTCGGCTTCGAGGGGTATCCGTAGAGCGTGTACTCCAGGCCCTTCGGGTTCAGGTCGAAGGCGATCTGCCTTGAACCGAAGTAATTCTGGGCCGGCTGGTCGAGCACGACCACCCCGATGTCGTAGGAGTTCGAGCCCTGGCTTACCCATTGGGAAGTGGTGTAAAGGCTGACCGCGGTACCTACCCCCAGCGGCGCGACCCCGTTCTCATATCCGGGGATGAACACCAGGTTGGTGACAAAGGACTTGGTCGCCTGATCGAAGACGCAATGCCCGGCAGTGAAAATCACGTTGCGGTTGAGGGAGTCGATGATCGTCCCGGAGCAGCTGTACGTGTTCGCGCCGACCGAGAAGAAGATCTTCCCGTGAACCACCTGGGGGAACTTGGTTACGTTCCCCGGGGTGAAATCGCCGGTCGCCGCGGAAGCAGAAGCGCCGCCGATGAAATCGGGGATGTCGAGACTGTTTGCGGGGTCGGGCATGTCGGCCGGCTTGGCCGCAGCCAGCCGTTCCGGGGTCCAGAAGGAATCAGCCGAGGCCGGAGTGAGCACGGTTTCGGAGACGACGCCGCCGGAATCCGGGTTTACCTTCGACACCTTGGGCGGCGGTGGCCCCAGGTTGACGATTTCGGCAGCGGTCGCCTTGGACGAGAACGAAAAGAGGATGGCTGTGAGGGCGACGGCCAGTGCGATAGCCCCGAACGCCGTTCCCCTTGCCCTGCTTGTGAGACCCATGGTTCCATTAGAACAGATCAGGAGACCATTGGTTGCGAACAGGCCGGAAATCCCCTCGTCCTATACTCGCGACCATGGCCTGGAACATCGTCATAGTCGGCGGCGGATTCGCCGGAGCCAACGTGGCCCGGCACCTCGAGAAGGTGCTGCCCCGTCAATCGTCGAGACTGACTCTGGTCAATGACGTGAATTTCCTTCTGTACACGCCGCTGCTTCCCGAAGCGGCGGCCGGCACCCTGGAGCCCCGGCACGTGGTGACGCCGCTGCGCGAGATCCTCCACCGCACCAACCTTCGCCTCGGGGTCGTCGACGCGCACGACCGGGCGGCCGGCGAGGTCACCCTTCGCGGCCATATGGGCCAGACCGAACAGATCCCCTACGACCATCTGGTTCTTGCCCCGGGCTCGATCTCGCGGTTTCTCCCGGTGCCGGGGCTGAACGAACACGCGGTCGGATTCAAGAGCCTCGCCGACGCGATCTTTCTGAGAAACCACCTGATCGAGACCCTCGAAATGGCCAATGCCACGGATGACCGGGAATTGAGGGAGGAGTTGCTCACCTACGTCTTCGTTGGTGGTGGCTATGCCGGACTCGAGGCGCTGGCCGAGCTTCAGGACTTCGCGGCTGATGCGATGAGGGACTATCCGAAAGCCCGCCTCCACGGCATGCGCTGGGTTCTGGTGGAAGCGGCCGACCGGGTTTTGCCCGAGATCGACCGGGAACTGGCCGACTACGCGGTTGATGAACTGCGGGGCCGGGGAATCGACATCAAGCTCGCCACGACCCTCGACGAGGTGACCGAGACCACCGCCACGATTTCAACCGGCGAGGTAATTCCGACCCGGACCGTGGTCTGGACCGCCGGGGTCGTTCCCAACCCGGGGCTCCGGAATTTCGACGTCCCCCTGGACGATAAGGGAAGGGTCAAGGTTGACAGCAGCATGGCGGTGGAGGGGGCGGAGGGCGTCTGGTCTCTCGGTGATTCGGCGGCGGTGCCCAATCCGAAGGGTGGCGTCTGCCCGCCGACCGCGCAGCATGCGGTCCGCCAGGCGCCGGTCGTGGCCGCAAACATCGCGGCGGCGATCGGGCTCGGCGAACCCGAAACCTTCGATTACCAGGGCTACGCCTCCTTCGTCAACCTCGGCCGATACAAAGCGGTCGGCAAGGTCGGCGACCGGACCTTTCGGGGGTTCAAGGCCTGGTGGATGGCCCGCTCGTACCACATGAGCCAGATACCCGGTGCTTCCAGAAAGGCCCGTGCGGTGATCGACTGGACCGCCAGCCTGCCCTTCTCGCGTGACATATCCGAGGTCGGTTCAATCGGCCGGCCCGGTGTTCTCAGCCCCGACCGTTATGCCCATGGCGGCTCCCACCGTCCGGTCGAGGGTGAGCTCCCCGCGGCGGGGCGCGATCGTGCCGCTGCGGACGCCACCGCCGAAAGCGACGCCGGATCTAGCTGACCGTGATCGTTGTGTCCATGCCACGCTGGGCATGGGTCGGCAGGGAGCACCAGAGGCGATAGATCCCCGGCGTGGTGGTGAAACGGATCTGGTTCACCTGGCCCGGGCCGGTTTCCGGCGTGGCGATCTCGTCGTCACCGTCAACCCGTTGAACGTGCAGGTCGTGGCTGTCTTCCCCCTGATTGTTCAACTCGATGATCGTGTCGCCGGCTTTGATCTCTATGGCCGAAAGGGTGAAGCCGAACTCCCAGGCTTTCACCCCGAGGCGGGCCGGGTCCGGAACCGGTACCTCGATCGTCCTGCATTTCCGCACCTTGTACTTCCTGAATGTGACCACGCGCTTCTTCCTGCCGTGCCGCCAGACCCAACGGACCCTTTTCTTCTTTCGCCACTCCCAATGGCATTTCGTCACGGTCGAGCCACCTGGGACGGCGACGGAGAGATTTTCCGGTTTCGGGCCCGGGCTCTTGTCGGAGCCGGAACCCGATGCCGGAGCCGGCCCGCCAGACAGGACAAGCGCTGACAGTGCCAACAGCAAGAGGGTCGCCTTCCTCATTTGATCAGCACCGGACGGGCGAAGCCGGCCGCGCCAGGAATGATCGGCGCGGCCTCGTGGCCAAACCACTGCTCGAGAATCGAGCAGTACATGGCCCGGAAATCCGAGGTGTGGCGCAGGTTGTCGTCCTCATCGAGGTTGACCAGGCCGGGGAACTCACCGACCATCCGGCCACTGGCCCGGCTGCCGATCAAGAACGCGACCCCGGCCGCACCGTGGTCGGTCCCGGCGGATCCGTTCTCCTCCGGACGGCGACCGAACTCGGACCAGACCTGGACCAGTACCCGGTCCTGAAGACCGCGCGCTTCCAGATCCCGCTGGAAAGCGAGGATCGAATCGCAGGTCGCCTTGATTGCCCCGTCGAATTCCTCGACCTGGGCGGAGTGGGTGTCGTAGGCGCCGTCGGCGGTCACCGAAACAAGGTGGAGCGGCATGCCAGCCCCGAGCAGGGCAGCCAGGCCGGAAAGCTGCGTTCCCAGACGGGCCTCGGGATAGATCACCGGCGACTCGAAATCGCCGAAGTTGGCGAGGGTCTGGCGGACGATGTTGGTCGCCCGGATCGCACGCCTGCTGTCATCGAGTGCCGGCGACTGCGATTTCATCGATCCCATGTTTGTGAAGCTACGGAACATCTCGTCGCTCACCGGCTCGGAGGCATGCGACCAGAGGTCATAGCCGGTGATCCCTTCGACTGCCGCAACCGGTTTGTCAAGCGTCGCCAGGGAAGGGGAGAGGCTGCTGCTAAGCGAGAGTCCCTGAAGCGGATTGGTCTCGCTCCCGACCAGATCGAGATAGCGGCCCATCCAGCCGGTCCTCGCGTCGGTGTCGAGCTCGCCGACCTCCCAGAAGTGCCGGGAAGTGAAATGCGACTGATTGGGGTCGGTATAGCCGACCGCCGGAAACACAGTCACTTTGCCCTCCCCGTAAAGCTGGGCCAGCGCCGCGGCCGAAGGGTGCCAGCGGAGGCTGGGATCCTCGGTGAAGGCGATTCCGTCACCCTCGTCGAGCGCGAGAACCGGACGCAACTCCCGGTACCGCGGGTGGCCGACCGGGGCCAGGAGCGACAGAGCGTCGGCGCCGCCATCGAGAAAGATCGAGACGAGAATCCGGTCCGACTGCGCGGCTTCAGCTATGCCGTCCTCGAAAAATGGAAGCGGCGTTTTCCCGGCGCCGTAGACCGCGAGCGCGAGACCGGCGGCGCCGGCGATGAAGCCGCGCCGGGTCAGGCCGGTACCAGCCGGCATCGGCATCCCGGACTCGATCTGCGGCAGTCCCTGACCCGCCTGGGCTGCCGCCGAGCGAAAGAGGCGGGAGCGGGTGTAGTTGTCGCAGCAGCCGGGTCTGTTCACGAGAGCTGAAAATCGGGGCAGGAAGGGATCAGTTGAAGCAAAGCGTTTTGTCGCATCGCCAGGTAGGGGCGAGCCTGCCATTCGTCCTGGATGTAGGCGGGGATCCGGTTCGCCATAGCGATCAACTCGGCCTGGTGATCCGACCTCAGGGCCGGCCAGCCGTAAGTGCCAAGCGCGCGGTTGACCGCCTCCCTCGTGGTTTCGCTATCCCGGTAGGAGTCATCCCAGGGGTCGGCATGAACCTTGTCCAGGGCGTAGGTGACCATCATCCAGCGGAACCTCACGGTTGAGGTGTCAAGCCACCTGTCGTCGTCCCATCCCGACACGTTCGGAGGCATGAACAACTCCTGGCCAGCCCCGTCACAAAGCCAGATCCAGTCATTGGTCTCGATCGGCAGTCCGAGCGATCGCAACAGACTGGCATTGAAAACCACGGGCGGCTTGACCATCGGCGGTCCACGGTAGAAATCCGGATGCTGGAGGATCGCTTCGACCACCGGCAGAACCTTCCGGTCGCTTTCCAGGTAGAGCCTGATCAGCGCCTTTCTCGTGTTCGTCGACGGGGCGGCGGGAACGAAATAGCTCCAGAGCTTGTCCACGAAGAAACTGGCGTGAAGCTTGTGGGTCACGCAGAGCCGGCAGACATCGCGCCAGTTCCAGTTGCCTTTCCGGCTGAAAATCTTCTTCGACTCCTCGTCGTGATACTCGGGGTCGAAGCGGAAGTTCACCGCGCCGAGATTCTCGTCCCAGTCATACCGCCAGCCGGTCAGCGCCCGGGCCGCCTCGCGGATGTCATCCTCGGTGTATGCGCCACGGTCCGCGCCGAGGGTGAACAGCTCCATCAGCTCCCGGGCATAGTTCTCATTCGGCGACCATTTGTTGTTGTCGCCACCATTCAGCCACTGGAGCATTGCCGGATCCTTGGTGATCCGGACCACGAGGTCGTCAAAGGTGCCATTCACACCTGCCCGAAGGGTCCAGTACTGGTCGATCATCTGGCGTTGCTGCGAAACCCCGGATCTCGACGTGGCAAACCAGTCATGGAAAACCAGGGCCATGCGCTCGCGGAAGGGCTGATCGGTACGGACCATTCGGTCAAGCCACCAGAGATGGTCATGACCCCATGAATCGAAGGGGGCCAGCGGTAGTCCTTCCTGGTCGACCGGAGCCGGACCGGTCAGTTTCGCTTTCCCCTTCGGCCGGGTCAGGGAAAGCACGGCTTTCTTCATGCCCAGCCGGGCCAGCTCTTCGGCCTGCCCCGGTGCCGGTCCGAAACCGGCCCGGTTCAGCAGACGGGTCGCCTCCAGCCGGCCGAAACGGCCCTTGTAAGTCCCGAAAGGCTGAGGCTTCCAAGGATACGTCGGCTCCTGCGGCCGGGGAAGGGGACGGGGACCGGGACCCTTGCGCGGGGCCTTTTCCCCCTTGCGGCGCCGGATCACCTTCTTCCTCAACCTGACCACGCCCTCGCCGGAATCCACCCACCTCTCGCGGTGGTAGACCCTGATTCGCTTCTTTTTCCCCGCTCTTGCAGACATCCCTGACTTCACATTCTTCACCAGACGTCAAGCGGAACCTCCCGAAGGGCACAATGCCGGTGTGGGTTACGAATATCTCTTCATCGCCCTGCTCTTCGGAATCGCCACTGGCGTCATCGGCCGGGCCAAGGGCGGATCCTTCTGGATCTGGCTGATCGTCGGAACGATCCTCCCCGGACTCGGTCTGATCGCGGTCTTCATGATGAGAAACGAAATCAACGAGCCGGAACGCCAATGTCCGAACTGCGGAAAGATCCTCAAGCTCTACGTGCAGGTCTGCCCCCGGTGCGGGTATGACCTCTATCTGCCGCCGCCGGAAGAGACCAGGATGCCGCCCCGGTAGGGCCCGGGCCGCGCCAGGCCCGGGCATCGCGCCCAGGGCCCACCAGCCACGCGCAGCCTTCGTCGGTCGCTTGACGGTTCGGGAACGTACTTCCAGTACGCCCCCTTCACCGCCTTCGCTTGCCTCCTTGGCAGCGCACGGCTGGAGGCCCCTGTGCACGACCCGCTGAAGGGTTTGTGAAGTCTCGGAAGTCTGCCGTGGCGCGCCGGGTTGGTCCGATCAGAGCTGATCGCGCCAGGTGCCGCAGTGGCACCGTTGTCCCGGATCCAGGATTGCGGATCCGGGTCGGTGATGCGGAACCTGGTCGGGGTCGCGGGGCCGAGTTGGTGTAGCCGTGGGGGTTGGTCATGCGTCCCCGGGGAACTCCCCGCGGACGAGCGCAGCGAGTCCAAGGGCCCCGGGGATGGATGCCAACCCCCACGGCGTGACCACCGAGTGCGGGGGTGCGACCACCGAGCCCCGCGGCGTAAGCACGGAGTCCGGCGGCGCGAGCTCCGGACTCACGCGGCGTGATTGCCGCGGGTAGCGGGGTGAACATCAGCCCCTGAGGGAACGGCTAGCGGAGCCAGGTGCGGACGATCGCGTTGGCAAAGCCCATTCCGTAGCGGAAGACGGCCGGCTTCTTGCTGTGGCCGTGAAGCCGCTGCTCGACAGTGACCGGGACCTCGACCGCGGGGACTCCGCGCTTGATCGCCTCGATCAGGAACTCCGAGGTGTGGAACTGCTCCTGTTTGAGGACCAGGGTGGGGAGGACCGACGTGCGGACCGCCCGATAGCCGTTCGAGCAGTCGGTCACATGGGTGCGGGTAATGAACGAGACCAGGCGGTTGAAGAAGACGATTCCGAGTTCACGGGCGAAATGGTTCTGCTCGGCATGACCGAGTACTCGCGAGCCATGGGCGACATCGGCCTCGCCGTCGAGCACCGGCTGGACCAGGTTTGCCATCTCGGCCGGCAGATGCTGGCCGTCCGCATCGAGGGTGACCACGATCGCCGCTTCCGAATCGGCCATCAGCCGGTAGCCGGTGCGAAGTGCCGCCCCGCCGCCACGATTGACCACATGGCGGATCACGATGGCCCCGTGAGCCTCCGCGACATCCTCGGTGCCGTCCCGGGAGCCGTCATCGACGACCAGTGTCGCGGTCGGCAGGCCGCACACTTCGGCCGGGATCTGGTCGAGCACGTAACCGATGTTGTCGGCTTCGTTATAGGCAGGGATCACGACACCGACCTTGCCCCTGAACTGTTTGCGGCGATCCGAGACCCGGAACTGCTCGGATGAAATCCCCTCCAGGACCGCCTGGAGCTGACGGGCATTCCGGGCCCCGACCGAGAGGGCGCGGATCGCCATCAGAAAGAGGATGAAGATCGCGATGACCGCGAGACCGAGGATGCGGCCACCGTTGCCCCGGTTGAATGAAAGTGCCGAGAGCAGCCGGTCGGTCAGTTCGGTGCCGGAGACAATCGCCAGTCCGAGACCGGCCAGCAGCAGCAGGATCACGTCGGCATTCCGGAGCTCGCGGCGGCGGACGATCGCGAAGCCGATGATCAGGGCCGCGATCACCAGACCGGTGGCCCGCAGGGCGGTGAGCTGGGCCGGGAATATCGAGGCGGTAATCATCAGGTATTGGTTTCGGGGCGGCTGGCTTCTCCAGCTGCTTCCGGCCTTCGATTGAGCAGGGCGTCGAGCGCGACTGCCGCCAGCGGCAGGATGAGCATCATCAGGATCTCATTTCGCCGGGCGGGAGCGAGGGTGATCGCGGCGACTGCAGTAACCGTCGCAATCGGCAGCCCGACGGCAATCGCCTCCCAGCGTCGGCTCCAGGCCAGCCGCATCAGTCCGGCCAATCCGGCGAGCACGAGCAGGATCTGGACCAGCCGGCCCGGAGTTGAGGACATCGCATCCCCAACCCCTGAACTCCACATCCGGCCCATCTTCCGGAATGTCATGCCGACATAACCGAGTGGATGGTCACCGAAATACTCCTTCAGGTTTTCCTTGCCGAGGCGTCCGAGGGCGTCGTCGCGATCGAGGTCCGGCAGGTTGTGTTCGGCCTTGTAGTCGTTCGCGACCCGGGTAAACAGCGGCACCGGGTCGACCGCCTCAAGCTCGGCTGAATCGGGGTCGAGCCGCTTCCCGGTCTGCTGGAAAAAGAGCTCGGCCTTTACCTGCTGGTATTCCCCGTCGCCCGGGTAATAGGTGCCGGTGAACAGGGCCTTGCCGCTGCCGGTGGAAAGCGGAACCACCCGGTTCAGCTCATGGTAGTTGTGAATGGTCCAGGGAACGATCGGAACGAGGCTCGCCAGCACGAAGAGCAACGAAGCGATGAGGGCCGGACCGGCACCGGACTTGAGCCAGGCCCTGACCAGCAGGAAGAGCGTGAACGCGGCGCAGACCGAGAGATACTCCGGCCGGATCAGGGCGGTCAGCCCGAACCCGAGGCCGGGCAGGAGCCATGGCCATACCGAGGCCCATAGCGACCGGTCGCCGGCTCGGGCTTCGGCCATCCGGCGATCGGCCCAGATGAAGGCGAGGACCGAGGCGGGCAACGTGAACAGTGCCGGCGGCTCGCTCATCAGGGCCCCGGTGGAGTGGATGAACGGCGGGTAGATGGCGACCAGGGTGGCCGCGGCAAGAGGAGGGGTCGCCGCCCGCCACCCGGAACCCGGGCGGGGAGGGCCGAGCAGACGGGCGGTCAGCAGGAAAGCGAGCAGGATCGCGGCAGTTCCGAAGAGAGCTTCGACCCCTCGGGCGACACCGTCACGGACTCCCCCGGTCAGGTAGTAGGCCCCGGCGTAGATCAACGGTGCCCCGGGCGACCAGTCGCTTGGAGTTTTGAATTCCGGTCCGTTGGGAGAGTCGGGCCCGTAGCCGAAAGTTCCGTCTTTGTAGAGCGCCTCGGCCAATGCCCGGTAGGCGAGGGCGTCGTCGCCCGGATCGGCGAGTGGATTTACAACTACCCAGGCCCGGACCAGAAAGCCGGCGCAGACGATCACGGCAAGGGCGATGATCGCCCCGCGTCCGTAGCGGGTGAAGTAGTCCTTTAGTAGCGGCATCCGGGCCGGTCAGGCTATGGGAACCGGGCGTAAGCGGTGGGCAATCGCGTCGCGCGCAAGGCGCAGCGCGAGCGAGAAGCCGAGCCCCGAAAGGCTGGCGATCACCGGCCAGAAGGCAAGGGTCCGACGCGGTGATGCCACGAAGACCGCTCCGATCAGGGTTGCGGCGATGGCCAGGGTGAGGATCAGCCAGAACTCGGGACGACGACGAAAGCCGAGCAGCAGCAGGCCGACCAGGGCAGAGGCGACCAGCGTCATGTGGAAGGCGCGACCGAAGGTGGTGCCGGTCAGGTCGGTCCGTCCGCGCCACCAGATCCGGGCAGACTTCGAAGCGAAGTATCCGAGTAATCCGACCGGATTCTCGTTGAGCGCCCTTAGATAGTTCTGGCGGCCGATCCGGGAAAGGGCGACGTCGGTTGGAACTCCGGGCATCTTCTCCGCCGCGAGCAGAGCCAGAACACGCTCTGGCGTGATCGAATCCGGGCCTTCGCCGCTGGCCCGGTTCTGGGCTTCGATTTTCGACGCGATTTCGGGATTGCGGGCCAGCACATCAGGCATTACCTCAAGGGGATCGCCGGCCGAGGCCAGGTAGCTGCCGGTGAAGAGGGTCTGTCCCCCGCCGGTGGAGAGCGGGACCAGACGCCCGGAATGATCGAGGTTCCGGGTTGTCCAGGGAGCGATTATCAGCAGCATGGCCAGCAGCATCAGGGTTGAGGCGCCAACAAGCGGTGCCAAGCCACGTTCCCTCGAGATGAAGGCGAGGGCGAGGATCAGAACGACCGAGATCAGCAGGTATTCGGGTCTCACCATCGCGGTCATTCCGAGCAGGGCCCCGGGCAGCAACCAGTCGAATACACGCAGGGAAAGCCGGCGATCAGGATCCGCAAGCCGGTCACGGGCCCTGAGCATTGCCAGCAGCGAGCCGGTGATCAGCGTGCCGGCGAGTGCCTCGGTCAGCAGCTGACCGGCGTCGGTGATCAGGCAGGGGTAAAAAGCCACGATCGAGGCCGCGGCCAAACCGGCCACGCCCGGATCTTCGGGAGGGGCCAGCCGGCGGGCCAGAAGCCAGGCCAGGGGAATCGCCAGCGCTCCGACCAAAGCCAGGACGATCCGGGCCAGCCGAACGTCGTCGTTGCCGGCCAGGTCGAAGACCCCGGCGACCACGAGCGGCAATCCCGGGCTGTAGTTGCTGGCTGGCTGAGCGTGGGCCGGAGTACCCTGGCCGACCTGGGTGAACTCGCCTTCGTCGTGGAGGCCGCGGGCGATTCTTTCGTAGGCAGCGGAATCGGGAAGGTTCTCGGAGGTTCCCTGCCAGGCCGCATCTATCCTCAGGGCCAATCCGGCAATGACCACGAGAACGAGGGCTAGCACGCGCACTGAGCGAATCCTAGAGCCTCTTGGTTCCGGTAATCTCGACCGTCATGCGAATTCTGATTCTTGGTGGTGACGGCTATCTCGGATGGCCAACGGCGATGCGCTTTTCCGATCGCGGACACGACGTCATGGTCGTCGACAATTTTGCGCGCCGTCGCTGGCACCTGGACCAATCGACCGATTCGCTGACCCCGATTTCGAGCCTCCAGGACCGGCTCGACACCTGGGAGAGGGTGGCCGGCCGCCGGATTGAGGCCAGGGTCGGCTGCATTGAGGACGGCGAGTTCCTCGATTCGGTCGTCGCCGGCTTCCTGCCCGAAGCCGTGATCCACTACGGCGAACAGCCCTCGGCCCCGTTTTCCATGCGTTCGCGCCAGACGGCGGTCGAGACCCAGCAAACCAACGTGATCGGCACCCTCAACCTGCTCTTTTCGATGCGCGAACACGTTCCGGACGCACACCTGATCAAGCTCGGCACGATGGGCGAGTACGGAACGCCGAACATCGACATCGAGGAAGGTTTCATCGAAATCGAGCACAACGGCCGTAAGGACACGCTGCCGTTCCCGAAGTTGCCGGCTTCGCTCTATCACTGCTCGAAAGTCCACGATTCGACCAACATCCACTTTGCCACCAGGGTCTGGGGGCTCCGTGCCACCGATCTGAATCAGGGTGTGGTCTATGGAATCGAAACCGATGAAACCCTGCTGGACCCGGGGCTTGCGACCCGCTTCGATTACGACGAGACGTTCGGCACCGTCCTCAACCGGTTCTGCGTCCAGGCGGTAATCGGCCATCCCCTGACTGTCTACGGGGCCGGCGGTCAGACCCGCGGTTATCTGAACATCCGCGACACCCTGCGTTGCGTCGAACTCGCGGCCTTGAATCCCGCCGATCGCGGCGAGTACCGGGTCTTCAACCAGTTCACGGAACACTTCACGGTGGCCGAACTGGCCGAGCTGGTCCAGCGCTGCGCCTCCGAGGTCGGGCACGAGGTTTCGATCGAGACCTTCCCCAACCCGAGGGTCGAGCTGGAAAGCCACTATTACAACCCGAAGAACCAGAAACTGCTGGATCTGGGGCTCGAGCCCCATTACCTCGGCGAGGAACTGGTCCGATCGGTCCTCTCGACCATCGAGCAGCACAAGGAACGGGTGATTCCGAGGGCGATAACTCCGAAGACCAAGTGGAATCCGGGAGAGCTCGAGGGTGGAGCGCTTTCAGCCGGGCAGAAGGCCTAGCGGCCCGCTTCCGATTCGTTAGGATCGTTGGTCTGATGAGAGCCGCAGACGCATTGTTCAGATCCCTCGAAGCGGAAGGTGTTGACCACATCTTCGGCATTCCGGGTGGCGCGAACCTGCCCACCTATGACGCGCTGGTCGACGCCGATCTGCGGCATGTACAGGCCCGTCACGAGCAGGCCGCCGGCCACGCGGCCGAGGGTTACGCGCATGCCTCCGGCAAGGTCGGGGTCGCCTTTGGCACTTCTGGTCCTGGAGCGACAAATCTGGTTACGGCGATCGCGGACGCGATGATGGATTCGGTTCCGACCGTCTTCATCACCGGGCAGGTGCGCACCGATCTGATCGGCACCGACGGATTCCAGGAAGCCGACATCGTCGGCATCACCATGCCGATCGTCAAGCATTCGCTGCTGGTGACCGAGCCCGAGCACATTCCCGAGTACATCCACGAGGCCTTCCACATCGCTTCAACCGGCCGTCCCGGCCCGGTCCTGGTCGATGTTCCGCAGGATCTGGCGCGGGCCGAGATCGACTATCAGCCTCGTACAGAACCGGTCGAACTTTCCGGGTACAAACCAACCGTCGAGGGAAACCTGAAGCAGATCCGGCTGGCGGCCAAGGCCATGGCCAATGCCCGACGGCCTGTGATCTACACCGGTGGCGGGGTCAAGAACGCGAATGCGTCGGCCGAGCTGCGCGAACTCTGCGACTCCGACAAATTCCCGGTCACCTCCACCCTGATGGGGCTTGGCTGCTTCCCGTCCGACAGCGAACAGTGGCTGGGCATGCTCGGCATGCATGGCACCCGCACTGCCAATTACGCGATGGACGAAGCGGACCTGATCATCGCGATCGGTGCGCGATTCGACGATCGCATCACCGGGAAGCTCTCCGAGTTCGCGCCCTCGGCGAAGTTCATTCACATCGACATCGATCCGGCCGAGATCTCGAAGAACGTCCCGGCTCATATCCCGATCGTCGGGGACGTGAAGCTCGTCCTGCCGAAGCTGAATCGCGAATACCAGGCACTCCAGACCGACCCGAGCCGACTCGACGGATGGTGGAGCCGGATCAGGGCCTGGCAGAACGAATATCCACTCACCTACGAGCCCGGAACCGAGGGCGAAATCAAACCCCAGCTGATGGTCGAGATGATGCACAAGGTGACCGGAGGTGACGCGATCATCACCTCCGACGTCGGACAGCACCAGATGTGGGCTGCCCAGTACTACGGCTTCAACCAGCCGCGCAAGTGGATCAACTCGGGCGGTCTCGGCACGATGGGATTCGGCCTGCCGGCCGCGATCGGGGCCAAGGTCGCGCGACCGGACGAACAGGTGGTCTGCCTGGCCGGTGACGGCAGCCTGATCATGAACGTCCAGGAACTGGCCACCGCGGTGAACGAGGAAGTTCCGGTCAAGGTCTTCCTGATGAACAACGGCTTCATGGGCATGGTCCGCCAGTGGCAGGAACTGTTCTGGTCGGAGCGCTACAGCGGAGTCGAAAATGGCCCGAGCCCCGACTGGGTGAAGCTGGCCGAGGCATTCGGGGCTGGCGGCCTCAGGTGCGAGGACAGCGCCGACCTGGAAGAGATGATGATCGCCACCCTCGAGCACGACGGGCCGGCCTTGCTGGACGTCCGGGTCAGCCCGCGTGAAAACTGTTACCCGATGATCCCCGCGGGGAACGCGGCAAGGGACATGGTGGGCTGATGGCATCCACTGACATGGTCAGGCTCGAGGATCTTCACGCCGGGCGCTCGCCGCTTTCCGGTCGCAAGCATGTGCTTTCGATCCTGGTTGAGAACAAACCTGGCGTTCTGGCCAGGGTGGCCGGACTCTTTTCCCGTCGCGGCTTCAACATTGACACCCTCGCGGTCGGCCCGACCGAAGACCCGGAAGTTTCCCGCATCACCCTGACCCTCGACGGCGCGGTTCACCCGATCGACCAGGTCACCAAGCAGCTCCACAAGCTGGTCAACGTCCTCAAGATCAGGGACATGGAACCGGAGGAGACGGTTGCCCGCGAGATGGCTCTTTTCAAGGTTTCCGCCGCGGTTGAAAACCGGGCGGAGATCGTCCAGTTCGCCGAAATCTTCCGGGCCAAGATCGTCGACGTGTCCAGGCGCGCCCTGATCGTCGAGGTGACCGGCTCACACGACAAGATCGAGGCATTCGAAAGCATGCTCCGGCCGCATGGCCTGCTGGAGATGGTCCGCACCGGCGAAGTCGCGCTGGCCCGCGGCGGAGACTGATGTCAGCGCCCGCAGACCGGGCGAATCTCGAGAAGGGTCTGCGCGACGCGCTGTCCGAAGCAACGGGCCGCCGCGGTCAGACCGTGGTCTCGGTCACGGTGCCCTTCGAATGTGAGGACCCGATCGCGACCGTCTTCGCCTCCCGCCGGGCGGGCGAACCGTTCTTCTGCTGGGAGCAGCCGGACCGGAACCTGAGGCTGGCCGCGCTGGGCCGGGTCCACGAGGTCACTTCGCGAGGACCGGATCGATTCGTCGAGGTTGCGGCCGACTGTGCCCACCTTTCCGGCGATGCGGTGTTGTGCGGTGAGGGCGGCTTTACGACCGGTCCGGTTTGGACCGGTGGCTTCGCCTTCCACGATGACAAAGCCGAATCCGGGGAGGAGCCGGCCTGGTCTTCCTTCAAGCCAGCCTCGATGATCCTGCCCGAGTTGGCAATTCAGTCTTCCGACGCCGGGACCTTCATCACCGCGAACCTGATGGTTGCGGCTGGCCGCGAACCCGAAGCCCTGATAGAAGCGGCTCTGGGTCGCATCGCCGGACTGGTCCATCCCGAGCTGCCGATGATCGATCCCCATCCGACTGTGGCCCCGGTGATCGAGAGCGTTCGCAGTCCCGAGGCTTACGAGCAGTCGGTAGCGGCCGCGGTCGAAAGGATCAGGGCGGGCGAAATCGAGAAGGTGGTTCTGGCCCGCGAGGTGGTTGTCCGGGCCGGCTCGGCTCATGATCCGGCGGCTATTTTCGGGGCGCTCAGGATCGGCTTCCCTTCCTGCTTCAACTTTTGCGCAGGCACCGGCGAGGCGGCCTTTATCGGTGCCAGCCCCGAGCTGCTTGTTCGCTGCGCTGGCCGGGGGGTGTCGACGGTCGGACTGGCCGGATCGACCCGCCGCAGCAGTGACCCGGCAGTCGATGATCACCTCGCCCAGCAGCTCCTTTCAAGCGGGAAAGACAGAGGAGAGCAGGCGGTGGTTGTTAAGCGGATCGTCAAGGCCCTCAGCCGTATCAGCGTCTGGGTCGAAGCCGCCGAGGAACCCGAAATCATCAAGGTGGCAAACATCCAGCATTTGGGCACGCCCGTTTACGCTCAGCTCGCCCAGCCCCGAACCGCAATCGAACTGGCCGGCCTGCTTCACCCGACCCCGGCGGTCGGCGGAGAGCCGTGGAAGAAGGCCAGGCTGGTCATGGCGGAGGTGGAAAGGATGGACCGTGGCTGGTATGCCGGTCCGGTCGGCTGGATGGACGGTTCCGGCGACGGCGAGTTCTGTGTGGCTTTGCGTAGCGCCCTGGTCCGGGACCGTGAAGCCCACCTTTTCGCCGGAGTTGGAGTGGTTGCCGATTCCGACCCGGCCGCCGAACTGGCCGAAACCGAAATCAAGCTGGGGGCATTGTTGCCCTTGCTCAGTTAGCCGGCGACCGGTACCTCGATTACCGAAACGTCGTCGGAATCTGCCCCGAAGGCGGCATCCAGGGCGTCCAGGTCCACCGCCCGCCGGAATGGAAGCCCGTACAGGGAGGCTGCCCGCTCCACCTCGAGCCCGGCGGGAGTGCGCATCAGATCTTCGAATTCTTCCGGGGCCATCACCTCTCGCTGAGGCAGACGTTCGAAGATGCCGCCACCGCCGTTGTTGAGAACGACGATTCGCACGCCCGTTTGAATGTCTCTTGCTGCGGCGAGGCTGCCGACGTCGTGGAAGAAGCCGAGGTCACCCGTGATGATCGTCGTCGGTCGGCCGGTGGCGCGGGCGGCCCCGAGGCCGGAGGCGATCAGCCCGTCGATTCCGTTGGCCCCACGATTTGCCAGATAGAGGAGATCCCGGTTCAGGGCGGGAACCGATTCCTCCTGGTCCCTGATCGGCAGGCTGGAAGCCGTGTAGGCGAGTTCGCCATCAGACATGAGTTCGGCGATCCGGGCATGAACCTCACCGGCGTGGAGGATGCCGTCTGAACTCCAGGAGCTTTCGATCTCCTGCCTTTCCTCGCGTTCGGCCTCCAGCCAGCCGTTCCAGTAGCGGCTGCCCGCCGGACCTTCGACTCTCTGCTCGGAAGTGTTCTCGATCTGGTGAAGCAGGGTGGCGGGGTCGCAGCGGACGATCAGGTCGGCAGTGCGTACAGGCTCGTTCCATCCGTACGCGGAATCGATGACGATCTCTGCGGGGTCGGTCTCTGCCATCCAGAGCCGGAGCTGCTTCGAGGTCGGGAACTCCCCGATCCGGATCAGCAGGTCCGGGGCCAGGGACGGGTCTCGCCGGCGAGCGATTCTCTCGTAGGCGGTGATCACGGCTCCCCGGTCGTGGGGGCCCAGGCGGAACTGGGAGGTGGGTTCGGCGAGGACCGGGGCCCGGCAGGCGTTGGCGAGTCGTGCAAGCGGCTCCCGGATGGAAGGGTCGGTCTGACGGCCGGCGAGGATGAGAATCCGCTCCGCCGCCTGGGCCATCGCGACCAGCCTGTTGACCGTCGGGCGGTCGGCGCCGCAGGTCGCCTTATGCACTGCGGTCAGCGGATGATCGCGCCGTCCTTCGAGAGCTAGCCGTCTGGTTGCCGTCACGGCACCATCCTGGTCAACCGGCGCGAGCGGGTCACGAAGCGGGAAGTTCAGGTGAACCGGGCCGGGGCGGGGGTCACCATCGGCGACGGCATATGCCCGACAGGCGAGCGAGCGAAAGTGAAGCAGGCCCTTGTCGTCGGCGGCGTGGCTGCCGACCTCTGTGAACCATCTGGCCGAGTACCCGAAGAGCTTGATCTGGTCGATGGTCTGACCGGCCCCGATATCCCGGAGCTCGGGCGGACGGTCCGCAGTCAGAACGATCAAGGGAACCGCTGAAAGGTCCGCTTCTGCCACCGCCGGGTGGAAGTTCGCTGCCGCAGTGCCGGAGGTACAGACGACGGCGACCGGGATGCCGGTGGAATGTGCGGCGCCGAGCGCGTAAAACGAAGCCGATCGTTCATCGAGTGCCACATGAGTTTCGATTCCAGCCTCGCGGTAGAGGGCCAGTGCGAGCGGGGTCGAACGGGAGCCGGGGCAAATCACCGCGAGCCGTACTCCGCAACGCGTCAGTTCCTCCGCAAATGCCGTGCAAAGCGCCATGTTGGTGCTGGTCGGGTCCAAGGGAAGTCGCAGCCTAGTGCCACCCGGTCGCCGATGACTCGGCAGCCGGGCGTTGGTGCCCCAGCTTGCACGGACAATCAGGGCAAAACGGTCAGAGCCGGCATAAGGAAAGCACCCTCTCGTCCAGCTCGACTCCAAGGCCGAAGCCGTTTGACGGCGGGTCGAGCCGGTTGCGAACAGTCAGGGGTCCCTCGGTTGAGAGCTCCTCTTCGAACAGACGACCCGTGGCCAGTCCGTGGGCCATGTCGGGCCAGGGAAGGGCGGGATCGAGCGTCTGCGCCACATGGGCCGCTGCCGCTATGCCGACCGGCCCGTCAAGGGCGCTCGAGAGATAGGTGGGCAGGTGGCCACCGAGCCCGGCGTCGAGGCTGCCGATTTTGCTCAGCTTCACGGTCACCGCGGCACATGCTCCCTCGATGCGCGCGTCGGCGGCCTCGGACGCGTCGTTTACGGATTCGTCGGCGACCAGCGGGATCGAGGTACCCCGGCTGAGCGTCGCCAGTTCGCTCAGACCGCTGACGGGTTCCTCGACCAGTTCGACTCCCACCGCCTCGAGTTCGCTCAGAATCCCCGCAGCCAGATCTCCCCAGCTGCCATTTGCATCGATTCGGATGTCAATGTCATCTCCCAGGCAGCTGCGGACCGCGGTCGCCAGATCTACGGCCTCGGCCGGACCGCTTTTCAGCTTGAAGACCCCGAAACCGTCCTTCGCCCACGCCTCGCATTGACTGACCGCATCCGTGATCTCACCCGCGGTGATCGTGGCGTTGCAGTGGATCGGACGCTGAATTGCCGCGGGATCCAGGTATTCCCACAGCGGCAGCTGTTCCCGTTTGGCAACCAGATCTGCCACCGCCATACTCACCGCACAGCGGGCGGGCGGTGAAACCGGAAACCTGGCCGGCTCATCGGCCCAGTCTTCGAGTTCACTTACGACCTTTGCGAGTCCGTCCCCGCCCCGCAGGGTCATTGGCACGCCTTCGCCGAGACCGATGATCCCGTTCTCGTCCCGGAGGCGAAGCAGGACAGATTCCCGGCGGCTCAAAGTCCCGGTGGCGGTGACGTAAGGCCGCCGGAAGCCGAGCGCGAAGGGGATGACCTCGACACCAAGCGGTCCGACTTCCATCTCAGGCTCCGAGGACCAGCCCGATCGCAGTAAAGAGCGAAGTCACCCCGAGCAGCGCGCCGGTGCCGGCCAGGGCTTTGTTCAACGAGGGTCCGTCCGTTCGTCCGGTGACCGCCGCAATCGGGTCGCGGGCCATGGGAACGGCGATCAGCCCGATCAGGGCAAGCCAGGGGCCGTCGTTGAGCACGATGGTGAGGCCCAGGACGAAGAAGGCGGCGAGAACGAGAAACACATAAAGGCGGCGGGTCCGCTCGCGGCCGAGGCGGACCGCCAGGGTGTTCTTGTTTGCCCGGCGGTCGGTGTCGATGTCCCGCACGTTGTTGACGACGAGAATCGCAGTCGAAAGAAACCCGACCGTCACCGATAGGCCGAGCGGAAGCCAGGCCAGGGTCTCGAGCTGGATGAAATAGGAACCGTTGACGGCGACCAGCCCGAAAAAGAGAAAGACGAACACCTCGCCCAGCCCGGCATAGCCATACGGCTTCGGGCCGCCCGTATAGAGGAAGCCGGCGGCGATCGAGATTGCCCCGACTGCGATGATGATCCAGTCGGAACGCCACGCGATGTAGAGGCCCAGCAGGATCGCAATCGCGAAGGCAATCCAGGTCGCGGTCAGTACCCGTCGCGGAGTTACCAGCCCGGCCGAAGTGACCCGCACCGGGCCCAGTCGGTCGGCGGTGTCGGCGCCACGGCGGGCATCGGAATAGTCATTTGCCAGGTTCGTGCCGATCTGGATCATCACGCTCGCGGCGAGGGCAGCGAGAAAAACCCAGATCCTCGGGAGGTCCCCGGCCTCGTAGATGGCGGCCGCCGTGCCCACAAAGACGGGGGCGACAGCGGCCGGGAGGGTGCGCGGCCGAGCCGCGTTGAGCCAGATCCTCACGGACGCTTGGGGAACCTGTCGAAGTCCGGCTTGCGACCTTCCTGGAAGGCGTTCCGGCCTTCCTGGCCCTCCTCCGACATGTAGAAGAGCAGGGTGGCGTCATGGGAGAGCTGCTGTAGACCGGTCAGACCGTCCTCTTCCGCGTTGAAGCTGGACTTGAGCAGGCGCAAAGAGAGGGGAGAAAGATGGAGCATCTCGCGACACCAGGCGACCGTTTCCCGCTCCAGTTCGTCGACCGGCACGACCGCGTTCACCAGGCCCATGTCAAGTGCCTCCTCGGCGGTGTAATGACGGCAGAGAAACCAGAACTCTTTTGCTTTCTTGACCCCGATGTTCCGGGCCAGCAGGCTGGCGCCGAATCCGCCGTCAAAGGACCCGACCCGGGGCCCGGTCTGGCCGAAGCGGGCGTTGTCGCCGGCGATCGTCATGTCACAGACGAGGTGCAGTATGTGGCCGCCACCAATCGCGTAACCGGCGACCATTGCCACCACCGGCTTCGGGGTGCGCCTGATCTGCACGTGCAGGTCGCCTACGTCAAGGCGCCCGACCCCCTGTTTTGCGACGTTGTCGTCACCGATGTATCCGTCGTCGCCCCGGATCCGCTGGTCTCCGCCCGAGCAGAACGCTTCGGTCCCGGCACCGGTGAAGATGATCGCCCCGACTTCGGTGTCGTCCCGAGCCTGCTCGAAGGCGTCCCGCAGTTCGGCCAGGCATTGGGGGCGGAAAGCGTTGCGTACCTCCGGGCGGTTGATCGTGATCTTCGCGATGCCCTCGGCCTTCTCGTAAAGGATGTCGGAGTAATCTCCGGCCGACCGCCACTCGATCGGCCCGTACAGCGTCTCTTCCGGGGGTGCGTTTCGGTGTCTTTCGGGCAAGTCCGGTACTCCGTTCGTAGGGCTGCGGCCTGCGAGGCGCGCCGATCGCAAGAATTGAAGGACCCACGATAAACGAGGTCAATTGAAACTCGACAACTGGCTGGCCCAGAGAGCGCAGAGCTGCCCCGACCGCGTCGGCCTGATCGTCGACGGTGAGTCGACCACATATGCCCAGCTGGAAGAAGAAGCAGTCCATGCCGCACGTCGGCTGGCTGCCTGGGGAGTCAGGCGCGGCGCAACCGTGGCGATGAACATGGGTCGGGGCCGCGACAAGATCATCCTCGTACACGCCCTGATGAAAACCGGGGCGGTCCTGCTTCCGCTCAGTCCAAGGCTCTCGCCAGACGAACGGGCCAGGGCGATCAAGTCCTGCGGCGTATCGATCGATCTGGACGATCCGGGCAAGCTGACCCAGACCGAGGCGGACATGCCCCTGCTCGGCGAGCACGACATGGCCGATCCGCATTGCCGCATCCTGACCAGCGGTTCGAGCGGGATGCCTCATACCGTGCCGCTCTCGTACGGAAACCATCTTTTCAGCGCGATGGGTTCGGCCTTCAATATCGGGGTGGACCCTTCCGATCGCTGGCTCTGTGCGCTGCCGACCAGTCATATCTCCGGACTTTCGATAGTGATGCGCTCGGTCATCTACGGGACCGCGATGGTGCTCCAGGACCAGTTCGAGCCCGAAGCGGTCGCCGACGCGATCGAACGCGACGGGGTAAACGTGATCTCCCTTGTCTCGACCATGCTGCTCCGCCTGCTCGAAGAGGGCGTGGACCTCAGTGCCCCGCGGGCAATTCTCGTCGGGGGCGGTCCGGTCCCGCAAAGCGCGCTCTCGGAGGCACTCGACCGTGGTGCCCGAGTGATCCAGACCTACGGGTTGACGGAAACCTGTTCGCAGGTGACCACCCTCGAAGTCGCCGAAGCCCGCCGCAAGGTCGGTTCGGTCGGTCGGCCCCTGCTCACCTCGCATCTGCGTATCCAGGGGGGAGAGATCCTGGTCCAGGGTCCGACCGTTTCGGCCGGTGCTCTCGATGCCGACGGGTGGCTTCACACAGGTGACGTCGGCCGGATCGACGAGGACGGATTCCTTTACGTGCAGGGGCGAACCGACGAGATGATCATTACCGGTGGCGAAAACGTCATCCCCGCGGAAGTCGAGGATGTTCTGGTCCAGCATCCGGAGATCATCGAGGCGGCGGTCGTCGGCCGGCCCGACCCCGAATGGCAGCAGGCGGTAACGGCGGTGATCGTTGCCCGGGACGGCACCGAAGTGGACCTCGCAGAAGTGCGAAGCCACTGCGAAGGCAAACTGGCCTCGTACAAGATCCCGAAGGCGGTCGAAGTGGTTGGTGAACTGCCCAGAACCCCTTCGGGCAAGCTCCACCGCGCAGCCCTGCTCAATTAGCATCAAGGCATGAGCACCCAAGACATCTTCTACGACAAGGACGGCGACCTCTCGAAGCTCGAGGGCAAGACCGTCGCCATCCTCGGCTTCGGATCACAGGGCCACGCGCATGCCCTGAACCTCAAGGACTCGGGTGTGGACGTGGTAGTGGGACTCCGTGAGGGCTCGGCCAGCCGGGAGCAGGCCGCTGCCGCCGGACTCGAGGTCCTTTCTGTCGCCGATGCGGCCAGCAAGGGGGACATCGTGATGATCCTCCTGCCCGACGAGAAACAGGCGGAAATCTGGGAAAACGAAATCAGCGACGGAATCGCCGAAGGCAACCTGCTGATGTTCGCCCACGGCTTCGCTATCCACTTCGGACAGATCGAGCCCCCGGCCGGTGTTGACGTCGGCATGGTCGCCCCCAAGGGTCCCGGTCACATGGTCCGGCGCCAGTTCGAAGAAGGATCCGGCGTTCCCTGCTTGATGGCGGTCCAGCAGGACGCCACCGGAAACGCCCATGACCTAGTGCTCGCCTACGCGATCGGAGTCGGCGGAGGCCGGGCCGGAATCATCGAAACCACCTTCAAGGACGAATGCGAAACCGACCTGTTCGGTGAACAGGCGGTGCTCTGCGGCGGAGCCACCGAACTGGTTCGGGCCGGCTTCGACACCCTCGTCGGGGCAGGCTACGACCCTCGACTGGCCTACTTCGAATGCCTGCATGAGCTGAAGCTGATCGTCGACCTCATGTACGAAAAAGGCATTCAGGGAATGCGCTATTCGATCTCGAACACCGCCGAATACGGGGACCTGACCCGGGGCAAGCGGGTGATCGGGGAGGAATCAAGGGCCGCGATGAAGGAAATCCTCGGCGAGATCCAGTCGGGTGAGTTCGCGAAGGAATTCATCGCCGAGAACAAGGCCGGCAACGAGAACTTCGATCGCATGCGCCAGGAAGGCAAGGATCACGAGGTCGAGATCGTCGGCGCCGAGCTTCGCGACATGATGCCCTGGATCAACACCGAGTTCTAGACGGGGCTTCGCGCGCGGTTGCGGGATTTTCAGGGCGTTTACAGGAGAACGCCGGTTTAGCGGGTAGGTTCATGTTGGCCCCGGTTCCCGGGGGAAGATCAACAAGGAGTTCTGATGACTGACACACCAACTCCCACACCCGATGATCAGGTGGAGGCCGCTGCCGTAGCTGCCGGAGGCTCAACCGATCTCGTCGCTGGTGGCGGGTATCCGGTAGACGTCGACGCGCAGCTTCTGCCCGAATATTCGCGGTTCATGCCGCTGATCAAGTGGCTGATCCTGCTGCCTCACTACATCTGCCTGTTCTTCCTCGCGATCGGAGCCATGTTCGTCGCCTTCATCGCCTTCTTCGCCACTCTCTTTACGGCGAAATACCCCGAAGGCATGTGGAACTACATGGTCGGCGTTCACCGCTGGGCCCTGCGAGTGATGGCCTACAACTACCTGATCACCGACAGCTATCCGCCGTTCACCCTCGAAGAAACTGCGGACGACACAATCCAGCTGGTCGCCGAGTACCCGGAGCACGTATCCCGCTGGCGCCCGTTCTTTGCCTGGCTGATCTGCATCCCCTACGCGATCGTTGCCTCGCTCATATCGATGGTTGCCGGCATCTGTTCCTTCTTCGCCTTCTTCACAATCATCTTCACCAAGAAGATCCCCCAGGGCCTGTTCAACGTGATCCACAACGGTTTCACCTGGACCCTCCGGTCGGGCTTCTACTCGTACTGGATGTCGACCGAGTATCCGCCCTTCGAGTGGGACGAGGACTGATTCTCGCGCTGTCCGGCAGCGATCGAGCTACAAAGAGAGAGGGCGGCCTTCAGGCCGCCCTCTCTCTTTCCTGATTGAAGTGGCGCCCGTTACTGAGCCGGGGGCGGGGGCTGCTCTTCGGTTGCCGGAGCAGGGTCGAGCGGGGCTGCCTCGCTGGCGGGGAGTTCGCCACCTGCAGGGGGGTCGACCTCGACCGGGGTCTCGTCACCGACCGGCGGGTACTCGTCCCGCATCAGGTAGATGTAGGCCGTGGCCCGCGTCGACCAGCCCATCAGGTAGGCGATCGCGTTGTGGATCGCCGCCGGCTGATAGCCGCGGAAGACGATGGTCAGCCAGGAAATCACCGCAACCGCCATCAGCGCATAGCTCATCGCGTAGGAGAGAACCAGCAGCGGGATAGCCAGGATCAGCCTGAAGAAATCCTTCAGGCGGCTCTGCTTTGCGGCGGGCGGCATGATCTTGACCCGGATCGGGTACGAGTCGTCATCGCCGATGCCAAAGGGAGGCCAGGCATCGGTCTGGAGATACATGAATCCGTTCACGCGCTGGGTGAAGCGAAGTATTCCGCCGACGAAGTTGTACATGCCCTCCGGGAACCGCCCGACGAAGAGGATCGCGAACCAGGCGATGAATACCACCACCATCTGGGCCATGACATAGATCGAGGCGACGATCAGCCATGGAATCGCGACGATCAGTCGGAAGAAGGTTGTCAGCCGGTTGCGCTCACGCAGATAGTCGGCCTCATATGTGACTGGATACAAGAATCTCTCCTTGGTTCGGGGGACTGGTCGAACTGAATCCCAGACTATCCGGCCTCGCGGACTTCGTGAAGCCGGACCCTCGAGAGGTTCAGGCGAGGGGAGGAACTGCCGAGGACGGCGACTCAATATCCTCAGCCGGGATGACAGATATCGCCAAGATTCCCGATGACCTGAAGCCCGTCGACGGCCGGTTCGGCTGCGGCCCTTCGAAGGTGCGGCCCGAGGCTCTTGAATCCCTCGCCGGCCGGTCGGATCTGATGGGCACCTCGCATCGGCAGAAGCCTGTGAAGGATCTGGTCGGCCGGGTCCGGAGCGGCCTCGGTGATCTTTTCTCGCTTCCCGACGGTTACGAGATCGCCCTCGGCAACGGTGGTACCACCGCCTTCTGGGACGCGGCGGCCGCCTGGCTTGTTCGAGACCAGGTCCTTCATCTTGTTTATGGCGAGTTCTCCCGCAAGTTTTCCCAGGTCACGACCGGCGCCCCTTTCCTGTCGGATCCGGTGTTGATCGAAGCGGAACCGGGCGGCGCTCCGGCTCCGGCTGGTCGCGACGGAGCTGACGTGATCGGCTGGGCGCACAACGAGACTTCGACCGGAGTCATGGTTCCCGTCGAGCGCCCGGTGGATGCCGGTGATGCCCTTGTCCTGGTCGATGCGACCTCCGGGGCTGGCGGCCTGCCGGTCGACATTACGGAGAGCGACGTCTACTACTTCGCTCCGCAGAAGTCATTCGGTTCCGACGGTGGACTGTGGCTGGCTGCGCTCAGTCCGGCGGCAATTTCCCGGATCGAGGAACTCGACGGCGCTCACGGTCGGTGGCAGCCGCCGTTTCTGTCGCTGAAGACGGCCCTCGACAACTCCCGCAAGGACCAGACTTACAACACCCCGGCTCTGGCCACCCTGTACCTGCTCGCGGAACAGCTGGACTGGATGCTGGCCGGCGGAGGACTGGATTTCTGCGTCGAGCGAACCACCGCCTCGTCGTCGCACCTGTACGGATGGGCGGAGGCCAGCGAATTCGCAACTCCCTTTGTTGCCGATCCGGCCCGGCGTTCACTGGTTGTCGGAACGATCGACTTCGACGACTCGATCGACGCGGCGGCGGTTGCGGCCACGCTTCGCGCCAACGGCATCGTCGACGTCGAGCCCTACCGCAAGCTCGGTCGCAACCAGCTGCGAATTGCCATGTTCCCGGCAGTGGACCCCTCCGACATCGAGGCACTCACAGCCTGCGTCGACTGGGTTATCGCGAACGCCGGAGCCACTGCATGAAAGTCTTGAACGAAGCCGGTTCAACCGGACCGGCCAACCAGGAGGATTGATTTGAGCGAGCGAGCCAAGGTACTCGTCAAGGAGAAGATCGCCGACAGCGGCGTCGAGCAGCTGAAAGAGAATTTCGACGTCGAAATCGGCATCGACATGGACGATGCGGAACTGGCGCAGCGGATTGGCGAGTTCGACGCGATCCTGATCCGTTCGGCAACCAAGCTCACGCCGGACCTGATCGAGAAGGCCGACAACATGAAGGTGATCGGCCGGGCCGGCACCGGCGTCGACAACGTCGATATTCCGGCCGCCACCAAACGCGGAATCATCGTCGCCAACGCTCCCGAGTCGAACTCGGTCGCGGCGGCAGAACACACCATGGCTTTGGCCCTCGCTCTCTTCCGCAACGTGCCCCAGGCCCATTCCGCCCTCGTTGATGGGCGCTGGGACCGTGCGAAGTACAAGGGAGCCGAGCTCTACGGCAAGACCCTCGGCGTGATCGGTTTCGGCCGGATCGGTCAACTGGTCGCCAAATTCGCCCAGGGCTTCGAAATGGAAGTGCTCGCCTTTGACAAGTTCGTTTCCCACGAGCGGTTCCGTGACCTCGGAGTCGAGGGTGTGGATTCGCCCGACGAGATCTACCGGCGGGCGGACCTGATCACGATCCACCTTCCCAAGACTCCAGAGACAATCGACTGGATTGACGCCGGGGCAATCGCGAAGTTCAAGCCGGGCATGCGGCTGGTCAACTGCGCCCGGGGCGATCTGGTCAACCTCGACGCCCTGATTGACGGACTCGAGTCCGGCCAGCTGGCCGGGGCTGCCCTGGACGTGTTTCCGGAGGAGCCGTTCACCGAGCATCCGATTTTCTCCCGCGACGACGTGGTGGTCACTCCGCATCTGGGGGCCTCGACCGCCGAGGCCCAGGACCGGGCCGGCACCGACACGGCCGAGCAGGTAACCGCGGCCCTGACCGGGGGCGTAGTTACCAATGCGGTAAACATCCCGGCGGTCAGCCCGGCCGCGATGGAGGCCGTTGCTCCGTATGTCCCGCTCTGCCAGACCCTCGGCAAGGTCGCGGTTGGCCTGACCCCGGGGTCGATCGATCGGGTCGAGGTCGAGTTCCGGGGCGGCATCGCCGAAAACGACACCCGTCTGCTGGGGATCGCCGTCCAGGCAGGCCTTCTCTCCGGTCACACCGAGGAGGCGGTCAACCTGGTCAATGCACCGCAGATGGCCGAGGAACGGGGCATCGAGGTGATCGAGATCAAGGACACCACCGCTGACGAGTTCACGGATCTGGTCCGGGTGACGATCCAGTCCGGGGCGGATGTAGTGACCGTCGGCGGCACCACGGTCGGTCCCAAGAACATTCCGTACCTGGTCTCGATCTGGGGCCATAGCTTCTACCTGCCGTTTGCAGAGCACATGGCGATCTTCCGCTACGCCGACCAGCCGGGAATGATCGGCAAAGTCGGATCGCTCTTCGGGGAAGAGGGCGTCAACATCGGTTCTGCCGCCGTCGGCGCTGAAGCCGACAGCGACAACGCCGTGATGGTCGTGACCTCAGACGCTCCGGTTTCGGCGGGGACGATCGACACGATCAAGGCAGTCGACGGGTTCTCGGCCGGATACGCGATCGAGCTCTGAGCCGGCGCGGATGAGCCCGACCGGGCGGGCGGCCCGGCGGGATAGTCTGGGCTCATGAGAGCGACAGTTCTGACCGGTCACGGCGGGCCGGATGACCTGGAAGTACAGGAGCGTCCCGATCCACCGGTTGCTGCGGGCGAAGTGCGGGTCGCAGTGAAGGCTGCCGGAGTCAACTTTGCTGACGTGATGGCCACCCAGGGGCTTTACCCGGATGCCCCGAAGCCGCCCTGCGTGATCGGGTACGAGTTTGCCGGCGAAGTGGAAACGGTCGGTCCGGGGGTCGAGGATTTCGATGTCGGCGACCAGGTATTCGGCATGACCATGTTCGGCGGTTATGCCGAGCTGGTCACCGTCCCGGCGACCGACGTCTTCCCGAAGCCGGCCGCCTTTTCCCTTGAGCAGGCAGCAGCTCTGCCTGTCAACTACGCCACTGCACTCGCCGCACTGGTCGTGATGGGCGGGCTCGCCGCAGGCCAGCGGGTGCTGGTCCACGCCGCAGCCGGCGGCGTCGGAATTGCGGCGACCCAGATAGCGAAAGAGGCCGGGGCGGAGATCTTCGGCACGGCATCGGCGTCAAAGCATGAGGTGATCAGGGCGCAAGGTGTCGATCACCCGATCGACTACCGCAGCTTCGACTTCGAAGAGGAAGTCCGGAGGCTGACCGGTGGCGAGGGGGTTGACCTGGTCATCGATGCCACCGGTCCAACCAACTTCCGCAAGGACTACCGGCTGCTCAGATCCGGCGGCAAGATGGTGATGTACGGGGCATCCGAGGTGACCGCCGGCAAGGGCATGATCAGCCGTCAATCCCTTTCGGCGCTGATCCGCATGCCGCTCGCCGCCACGCCGTGGTGGAAAAGCTTCGGGGTGATGAACGAGAACAAGGGTGTGTTCGGGTTGAATCTCCTCGACTGGTGGAAAGAGGAGGGACTGGTACGGATCGGCGGCCTGCTGGAAGCGGGACTCGAGCGAGGCGCATTCAATCCCGTGGTCGACCGCACGTTCCCGTTCGAGGAAGCAGGAGAAGCCCACCAGTTCATCCTGTCGAGGCAGAACGTCGGCAAGGTCCTGCTGGCTCCTTGAAGTCGCCAGCCGCAATTCGTACGCTGGCTCCTTGAAGTCGCCAGCCGCAATTCATACGCTGGCTCCTTGAAGTCGCCACGCTCTCTGCGCTACGCTTGGCGCTCGGTATGAATCACCGTTTCAACAGCCCGGCCCTTCTTCTCCTTCTCCCCCTCTGGGGGGATTGATCGCCGGGCGGCGCGATAGCCGCGAGCTGAAAGCAAGATTCGAGTACTTAGTCAGAAGGAGAAGCACATGTCCATCGAGGACACAGACGCAAACCGCGTACATATTTTCGACACCACCCTGAGAGACGGCGAGCAGTCGCCGGGTATCTCGCTCAACGCCTCGGAAAAGATCGAAATCGCCCAGCAACTCGCGCGGCTCGGGGTGGATGTGATCGAGGCCGGATTCCCGATCGCTTCCCCCGGTGACTTCGAGGCGGTCCAGCGGATTGCCCGCGAGGTTCACGGGCCCACGATCTGCGGTCTGGCTCGTGCCCAGGCCCCGGACATCGATGCAGCCTGGAACGCGATCCGGGATTCCGAGCAGCCGCGTATCCACACCTTCATTTCCACCTCCGACATCCACATCCAGCATCAGATGCGGAACACCCGCGAGGACGTGCTGAAGGGTGCCCGGGCCGCCGTGGCGCAGGCGAAGTCCTACTGTGAGGACGTCGAGTTCTCGCCGATGGATGCGACCCGCAGCGACGTCGAGTTCACGGCCGAGGTATGCGCCATCGCGGTCGAAGAGGGTGCCACCGTGGTCAACATCCCCGACACGGTCGGTTACACGACGCCGGCCGAGTACACGAAGTTCTTCGAGGACCTCTACCGTTTCGCGCCCTCGCTGAAGGACGTGCGCCTCTCGGTTCACTGCCACGATGACCTGGGCCTGGCCGTTGCCAACTCATATGCCGGCGTGCTGGCGGGTGCCCGACAGGTGGAATGTGCGATCAACGGCATCGGCGAGCGGGCCGGCAACTGTTCGCTGGAAGAGATCGCGATGCTGATCAAGGTGCGCGAGGATGTCCACGGCCTGCACACCAACATCAACTCGAAGGAACTGGCCCGGGCAAGCCGCATGGTTTCGCGCCTGACCGGTTACGTGGTTCAGCCGAACAAGGCTGTGGTTGGCAAGAACGCATTCGCCCACGAATCCGGCATCCACCAGGACGGGGTGCTGAAGGAACGAGAGACCTTCGAGATCATGGACGCGACCGAGATCGGTTTCGATTCAAACCATCTGGTTCTGGGCAAACATTCCGGTCGTCACGCCCTGAAGGACGCGCTCGAACAGCTGGGCTTCGTGGTCGACGGCGAAGCTCTGAACCAGGCTTTCAGGCGCTTCAAGGACGTTGCCGACAAGAAGAAGCAGGTCACCGCGCTGGACCTGGAAGCGATCGTTTCCGACGAGATGCGCGAACGGCCCCAGTCGCACGAACTGGAGTGGTTCGAAGCCGAAGCCGGTAGCGACCGCAAACCGGTCGGTCGGGTGCGCATCAAGCATCCTTCAGGCGAAGTCAGTACCGGCGAAAGCACAGGCGACGGACCAGTCGAGGCAGTGTTCGCCGCGATCCTGGCCGCGACCGGGGCGGAAGCCGAGCTGCGTGAATACCACGTGGGTGCGGTGACCGGAGGCGAAGACGCGCTGGGTCAGGTGACGGTCGTGCTCAAGAACGAGAACGGCACCACCTCGGGCCAGGGCGTTTCAACCGACATCATCGAAGCCTCGGCCCGGGCCTATGTCCGGGCACTCGGCAACCTGCTGGATGGGAGCGCGATCCGGCAGGCCGAAGAGGCAACCTCTGAAGCTGTAAAGGAACACACTCCTTAGCCCGAAGGGCATTGGTGGTTACGCCGTGGGGTCGGGTGGGCATCCCCCAGACAGAACACGGGCGGCATTCAGCCGCCCTGTTCCTGAGCGTCTGGGAGACGCCCACCCGACCCCACGGCTACATCAACCCTGATTCGGCTCGACTTGATCTGGCTCTAATGAGGGCTACCCGTTTGTAGGCGGCTTGGGGGTTGTGGTTTTTCCGACTGCGTAGTCCCGCACCAAGGAAAAAGCACAACCCCCGAGGCCCAAAGCAACAGGTACCTCGGCGGCGCGGCTTGGGTAAAGGTTCGATAATGAGTGAGGGCGGTCACAGACTTGGCCTATTTGCGTCTGTACCTTGCTTATGCAGGGTTTTCCTGCCACATGAACCGCAACATAAGTGAGAAGTGATACCCATGATGGGCAAAGCTATATTCAGCCTGCTCAGCGCCTCTGCCCCCGGTGACCACAGGAAGCCGAAGCAGCCCCGGAACGACCGGTAGGTGCAAAGGGATTCAGGATCCCGAATGCTTCGAAAGCCCCGCCATTGACGGCGGGGCTTTTTCGTTGCAGAGGGTGAGGCCGGACCGGTCACGGAGATGCGCATCTGGTCGTCCGGACGCGAAAGCCCGGTTAGTTGTCCGCGAGCTCGGTTTCGATAGCTTCGCGCACGGCACCTAGAGCAGCACCACGGGCCCGCTGCTTGGTAGCTGCGTGTGCCTCGGCCGGCAGTCCCGCGAGGCACGTCGCCTCTGCGGCCGCCACTTCATACAGCTCGTCCGGGTTCACCAAGAGATCCAGGTATCCGGCTCGGGCCGCCTCGGGCGGCGACCACATTCGACCGGTCACCACTGACTGGTCGAATGCAGGCGGGGTGAGGCGATAACGAGCCAGCTCGACCACGAAGAGAGGCACGGTGAGGCCAATCGCTACTTCGTTGAGGCCGATCTGGAACTGGCCGTCTACACCGATCCGGCAGTCACAGGCGAGCAGCGTGAACGCACCGGCGGCTACCGCGTGGCCGGTGCAGGCCGCTACGACAGGGCGTGGATTGGCCAACAGTCGCTCGGAGAGCCGGGCACCGGATCCAACCATTTCCGCAATCCGCTCGGGCTGTTCCTGAAACACCTTGAGGTCGAACCCGGCGGAGAACCGGCCTTCCCGGCCGCGCAGAAGGATCGCGGCGCCGTCCGCTTCGGCCTGATCAAGGGCCGAGTGGAGTTCGGCCAGCATGTCGAGGGAGTATGCGTTGGCCTTGCCGTCGTCCATCGTTATGGTCGCAATCTGGCCATCGAGCTCGTAGCTGACGGGATGGTTCATCGGATCCTTTCGCCGGTCGGTCGGTGAACCGTAAGGCCTGCCCGAAGAATCGACTTGACAGGAAGGATGTGCGTGATAACGTACAAACGTAATGAGTCAGGCAACCGTCACTGATCCGGCTTCTGCCGACGCCCCGGAAAGCACTTCCGGCGTGGCCGAGAATGCCGTTGGTGCCAGGGTCAAGGCCCTGCGGGAAGCGATGGGCTACTCGTTGAGGGATCTGTCGGAGCAGAGCGGAGTCAGCCCGACGATGCTTTCGCAGGTCGAGCGTGGCAGCACCAGCCCGACCCTGGCCGTGGCGGAAAAAATCGCCACCGGTCTGGATCTCAGCCTTTCCCAGCTGCTCAGGCTTGACGAGGTTCAGCATGTGGTGATCAGCCGTTCATCCGATCATCTGGTCAGGAACCGGAGGGGGCACCGCATTGAGGAACTGACACCGCCGTTGCCCGGGCAGCGGGCCGACGTGTCTGCCCACAGCCTCGAGTCCGGCGCCAGCACCGGCGGGGCCGGGGATGCCCCGATGCATGAGCCGGGCAGCCGCGAAACCGCAGTCGTCCAGAAGGGCGAGGTCGTGCTCGTATTCGAGGGCGACCGTTATCACTTGGCCGAAGGCGACAGTGTCACCTTCGATGCCGATTTGCCACATCATTTTGAAAACGAAAGCGATGAACCGGTTGAGTTTGTCGCTGTGATCGCCGCCGGCCTGCGTCGGGGCTAGGAAAGGAAGGAGATCAGATGCCGAAGACAATGTTCGAAAAGATCTGGGAAGCACACGAGGTCAGGGAGAACCTGCTTTACATCGATCTCCACCTCGTTCATGAAGTGACCTCGCCGCAGGCCTTCGAGGGTCTGAGGATGACCGGGCGCAAACTGCGCCGGCCGGACAAGACCGTGGCCACCGCCGATCACAACGTGCCGACCGATGGCACTCCCGCCGCGGCGATGATTAAGGACGCTCTCTCCCGCAAACAGGTCGAAACGCTCGAGCAGAATGCGGCCGACTTCGGTGTGCCGGTTTACAGCCTAGGGTCGGAAACCCAGGGCATCGTCCACGTGATCGGCCCGGAGCTGGGCCTGACCCAGCCGGGCATGACCATCGTCTGCGGCGACTCCCACACCTCGACTCACGGGGCCTTCGGGGCGCTGGCATTCGGGATCGGCACCTCCGAGGTCGAGCATGTGATGGCGACCCAGACCCTGGTCCAGAACAAGCCGAAGACCATGCGGATCAACTACCACGGCAAGCTGGGCGAGGGCGTGACCTCCAAAGACCTGATCCTCGCCACGATCGGCAAGCTCAGCACCTCCGGCATGACCGGCTATGTGGTCGAGTACGCCGGCGAGGCGATCGAAAACCTGACCATGGAGCAGCGGATGACGGTCTGCAACATGACCATCGAGGGCGGCGGCAAGGCCGGCATGATCGCGCCGGACGAGACGACCTTCGAATACATGCGAGGCAAACCAGGGGTGCCGGAAGACTTCGAAGCGGCCGTCGGGCGCTGGAAAAAGCTGCCGACCGACGAGGGCGCGACCTTCGATTCGGAAATCAACATCGATGCCACCCGGATCTCGCCGATGGTCACCTGGGGTACGACTCCGGGAATGGTCATCCAGGTCACCGACACCGTTCCGGACCCGGAGAAAATGGATTCCCCGGCCGACAAGGAAGCAGCCGAGCGCGCCCTGCAGTACATGGGACTGGAAGCCGGAACTCCAATGGAGGAAATCCGGCCCGAGCGGGTTTTCATCGGCTCCTGCACCAATTCGCGGATCTCCGATCTGCGCGAGGCAGCCGGTGCGATCAAGGGCCGCAAGGTAGCCGACAGTGTGCGGGCGATGGTCGTGCCGGGATCGGCGCTGGTCAAGGCCCAGGCCGAGGATGAGGGTCTCGACGAGATCTTCCGCGAGGCCGGTTTCGAATGGCGCGGGGCGGGCTGCTCGATGTGCCTCGGCATGAACCCGGACATCCTGATCGAGGGGGAACGCTGCGCCTCGACCTCAAACCGCAACTTCGAAGGCCGTCAGGGCAAGGGTGGCCGGACCCACCTCGTCAGCCCGACCATGGCCACTGCGGCGGCCATCGAGGGTCACTTTGTCGACATTCGCAACTGGAGCTAGGAGAAACGATGGAATCGATCAGCACAATCGAAGGTGAAGTCGCGGTCCTGGACCGCAGTGACGTCGATACCGACCAGATCATCCCCAAGCAGTTCCTGAAGCGGGTTGAACGGACCGGATATGGCGAGTTCCTCTTCTACGACTGGGTCCGCGACGGCGAGATCGAGCTCGAGCCGCATCCGATTCTGGTTTCCGGACGCAATTTCGGGTCCGGCTCCTCCCGCGAGCATGCCGTCTGGGCGCTTCACCAGTTCGGCTTCCAGGCCGTGATCGCGCCTTCGTTCTCTGACATCTTCTATTCGAACAGCACCAAGAACGGCTTTTTGCCGGTGGTCCTGGACGACGAGGACTGCCAGAAGATCGTCGAAGCCGGCCAGGCGAAGATCGACCTCGAAAGCCAGACAGTCAGCTGGGACGGGGGAGAGGCGAGCTTCGAAATCGACTCCGAGATCAAGCGGCGGCTGCTCGGCGGGCTTGACGACATCGCTCTCACCCTCCAGTCCGAGGACGAGATCGAGGCCTTCGAGGCCGGCCCCGGCGGGACCTACGGGCCCGTGACAACCAGTCTGTAGTCAGGAGCAAAACATGAGCGGTGATCAGGATTCCCGTCCGGCGGACTGGGAAGCGGACAAGTATTCCCGAACGGCGACTCCGCAGCGAGAGTGGTCGGAGGCAGTTCTGGACCGGCTGGTCCTGAACGGCGATGAAACCGTGGTCGACGCTGGCTGCGGTTCCGGTAACGTGACCGAAGACCTGCTCGCCCGGCTCCCGAACGGCCGGGTGATCGGCGTCGACGGCTCGCCCAGCATGGTCGAGGAAGCGAAGGCACGACTTGGATCTGACCCCCGGGTCACCTTCATCTGCCAGGATCTGGCCGGCCTCGAGCTGGATTATCGGGTCGACCATGTCTTCTCGAATGCCACCTTCCACTGGATCGGCGACCACGACGCCCTCTTTCGCTCACTGGCCAATGTGACGAAGCCGGGTGGCAGCCTGGTCGCTCAATGCGGCGGCCGTGGAAACGTGGCCGAGGTGATCGCCGCGCTCGGCGTGGTCAACCGACAGGAACCCTTCGCCGAGATCTTCGGTGAGTACGACAACCCGTGGAACTTCGCCGGCCCGGAAGAGACCGAGATCCGCCTGGTCGACGCGGGCTATGAAGATGCCGAGTGCTGGCTGGAGGAAAGGGTCGCCCATCCGGAGGATCCCCGGGAGTTCTTCGAAGCCTCCTTTCTGGCCCCGGCCCGACAGGTTCTGGACGACGATCAGTTCACTGGGTACGCAGACCGGCTGATGGCCGAGATGGGTCAGCCGTCCACCTTCAACTATGTTCGCCTGAACATGACCGCAAAAAGGAAGACCGAGAATGACTGAGACCAGAAAAATCGTCGTGCTGGCCGGGGACGGAATCGGACCCGAGATCGTCGGCGCGACCCGCGAGGTCCTCGATGCGGTTGGCAGCTTCGAATACGAAGAGCACCTGATCGGCGGCGCCTCGATCGACCGGCACGGAGTGGCCCTCACCGATGAGGTGATAGAAGCCTGCAAGGCCTCCGACGCCGTACTGCTCGGAGCGGTCGGAGGTCCGAAGTGGGATGAGGCGGTGGCCAAGGACCCGACCGCGCCACGGCCGGAACAGGGACTGCTCGGCATCCGCAAGGCGCTTGGCCTCTACGCCAACCTGCGCCCGGTCAAGCCGTCGCCGGCGCTGATCGATGCCAGCCCTCTGAAAAGGGAATTGATCGACGGCACCGACCTGCTTGTCGTCCGGGAACTGACCGGCGGCATCTATTTCGGTGATTCCGGTCGGCGTGAAGACGGCACGGTCGCCTACGACGAATGCGCCTACTCGGTGCCGGAAATACAGCGGATCACCCGGGCTGCCTTCGAGGCCGCCCGTCAGCGCTCCGACAGCCCGCGGGTTCTTTCTGTGGACAAGGCCAACGTGCTCGAGACCTCCAGGCTCTGGCGGGAGACCGTAAAGGGGGTGGCCGAGGAATATCCCGATGTCCGGCTCGATCACCTGCTGGTCGATTTCGCGGCAATGAAACTGGTCTCGGCCCCCGCCGAAATCGACGTGATCGTGACCGAGAATCTGTTCGGCGACATCCTCAGCGACGAGGCCGCGATGCTGACCGGTTCGCTGGGCATGCTGCCCTCCGCCTCGATCGGCTCCGATGGGGATCCTGGCCTGTTCGAGCCCGTCCACGGGTCGGCGCCTGACATAGCCGGCCAGGGAGTTGCGAATCCGCTGGCCACGATGCTTTCGGCCTCGATGATGCTGCGCTACGGACTCGGAGACGGAGCGGCCGCAGACCGGATCGACGATGCGGTTGACGCGGTCCTGGCCAAGGGTCTCAGGACCCCGGACATCTTCGAGGGCGGCGCGGGGGAAACCCGGGTCGGCACGGAAGAAGTCACGGCAGCGGTTCTGGCCGAACTGGGTCAGGGCTAGACTCACCTGTTGCGCCGGAGGGTTCTGGCGTACCATGGGCGGGATAAGCAATCCGAAGGAGAAGCAGTGGAAAAGGCTGAGTACATCTGGCACAGCGGCAAATTCGTCCCCTGGGACGAGGCGCAGGTGCATGTACTGAGCCACGGTCTCCACTACGGAACCGGGGTTTTCGAGGGCGTTCGTTGCTACGACGGCGACCGGGGTCCGGCGATCTTCCGCCACGAGGAGCACCTCCAGCGCTTCGAGGATTCTGCCCGCATGTACTTCCTCGACCTTCCCTTCACCAAGGAGGAGATCGGCGAAGCAACCCGCGAATTGATCCGCAAGAACGGGCTGCGCGACTGCTACATCCGCCCGCTGGCCTTCCGCGGCTACGGCGAGATGGGTCTTTACGCGAAATCGGCCCCGGTCGAAGTGATCATCGCGGTCTGGCCCTGGGGCGCCTACCTCGGAGAGGATGGCAAGAAGCACGGGATCCGGGCCAAGGTCTCTTCCTGGCGCCGGGTTTCATCGGCCAGCCTGATCCCGCACGCGAAGGCTTCCGGCCAGTACCTGAACTCGATCCTCGCCAAGACCGAATCGGCCAAGGCAGGCTACGAGGAAGCGATCCTGCTCGACGAGCGCGGCATGGTCTGCGAAGGCTCGGGCGAGAACATATTCATGGTCAAGGAAGGCAAGGTCTATACGCCGCCGCAGGTGGCTTCGATCCTCGACGGGATCAGCCGCAAGTCTGTGATGCAGATCCTCGAAGACAAGGGTTATCCGGTCGTCGAGCGCGACATCGCCCGTTCCGAGCTTTATCTGGCCGACGAAATCTTCATGTGTGGCACCGCCGCGGAGGTGGTTCCGGTGCGTGAGGTCGACGATCATCCGCTCGGAGAGCCGGGTGAAGTGACCCGGCTGGTCCAGCAAGGCTACGAGGACGCAATCTACGGCCGCTCGCCCGAGTACTCGGAGTGGCTTGATCTGGTTGGCGAGCCGGCAGCGAAAACCGAACCCAGTACAGTCTGAGGCCGATGCTTCACGCTTTCACAGAGATCAGGATTTCCCGAATTACGGGGGCTGCGGGGCGCTGATCCCGCGGCAGCGGCGGGATGCCGCGTGCAGTCCTCCCGGACCCGAACCAGGTTCCGGGCCTCCTGATTTTCTGAAAGGCAGTTTCCGATGACAGCAGTGAAGCTTTATGACACGACTCTCCGCGACGGCATGCAGGGTCAGGGCATGTCCCTGTCCGCGGCCGAAAAGGTGCGTGTGGTCCACGCCCTCGATCAACTCGGTGTGCAGTTCATCGAGGCCGGGTTCCCGGCCTCGAACCCCAAGGAGGCCGAGCTTTTCGAACTTCTGGCTGCCGAGAACCTGAAGCAGGCCGCGATCTGCGCCTTCGGCATGACCAGACGGCGCGGGGTGGAGGCCGATCAGGACGAGGCTCTCAGGTTGCTTGCGTCGACCTTTGCGCCGGTGGTCACACTGGTCGGGAAAACCTGGTCACTTCACCTGGAGAAGGTCACGAAGGTCTCGCCCGCGGAGAACCTGGCCATGATCAGCGAGTCGGTCGCCTACTTGCGCAGCGAAGGCAAACGGGTCATGTACGACGCCGAGCACTTCTTCGACGGCTGGGAGGATGACCGTGACTACGCCCTCGAGTGCCTGCAGGCCGCGCAGCAGGCCGGGGCCGAGGTGCTGGTGCTCTGTGACACCAATGGTGCCAACCTGCCCAGCCAGATCAGGTCCGCGGTCGAGTCCGTCAAGGCTGCCCTGCCCGACGCGGAGCTTGGCATCCACTGCCACAACGATCTCGAATGCGGAGTTGCCAATGCTCTGGCCGCGGTGACCGCCGGCTCCCGGCAGGTCCAGGGCACCATCAATGGATACGGCGAGCGCTGCGGGAACTCGAACCTGGTTTCGATCCTGCCCGCCCTTCAACTGAAGCTGGGATACGAAGTCATTCCCCCGGAGCAGATGAAACAGCTCTCAAGCGTGTCCCACTTCGTGGCAGATCTGCTCAACGTGGCTGTGGATCCGGATCAGGCCTATGTGGGTCGCAACGCTTTCGCCCACAAGGGCGGCATGCACGTTGCCGGGATCGCTGCCGATGCCCGGACCTTCGAGCACATGGATCCGGTGGCGGTCGGCAACAGCCGGTCGGTCTTGCCATCGGAGCTCTCCGGCAAGGCTACAGTGGTCGCCAGAGCGGAGGAGATCGGCCTCGAACTTGACGACGGTCAGGCCCGGGACGCGGTCGAGACGCTCAAGCAGAGGGAGCACGACGGTTACCACTACGAGGCGGCCGAAGCGTCATTTGACCTCCTGCTGCGTCGGGAAGCAGGGAAGTACCAGCCGCTCTTCACCTTCGAGTCATTCAAGGTTCAGACCGAGCTGAGAGCGGGTGAAAAGGTCGAAACCGAGGCGATCGTGAAGATCCGGGTGGGAGAGAAGCGCTACGTCACGGTCGCGGAGGGCAACGGACCGGTCAACGCGCTGGACAAGGCCCTGCGCGCGGCAATCACCAGGCACTACCCGGAACTCGATGACATTGAACTGACCGGCTACCGGGTCAGGATCCTCGACACCGCCCACGGCACCGGGGCCGGGACCAGGGTGCTGCTCGATTCGCGTCGCGGCGAGTCGGGGGATTCGTGGGGCTCGATCGGGGTTTCTCCCAACATCATCGAGGCTTCCTGGGAGGCGCTGGTCGACTCGCTCGCATATGCGTTCCAGAACGGGGCCTCCCCGAATGGTTCCGGGGCAGACGGTGGCTGAAGAGTTGCCTGCGCTGGATCTTGCCCGTCCCGAAATCGGGCCGGATGAAGAGCGCCTCGTGCTCGAGGTGCTGCGCTCGGGTCGGCTTTCCCTCGGGCCAGTGCTCGAGCGCTTCGAAAGCGATTTCGCAAACTGGCTCGGAGTCGAGGACGCCGTCGCCGTATCCAGCGGAACGGCCGCGCTCCATCTCGGAGTTCGGGCGCTCGGCTGGAAACCGGGCGACGAGGTGATTCTCAGCCCTTTCACCTTTGTCGCCAGCGCCAACTGCCTGCTCTACGAGGAAGTCAAGCCGGTATTCGCCGACATCGATCCGGTCAGCCTCAACCTCGATCCGGCGGCGGCAGAAGCGGCGATCACTGAAGCGACGGTCGGCCTGCTGCCGATCGACATTTTCGGCCAGCCCGCTGACCTGCCGGCCTTCGAAAGCATCGCCGCTTCTCGCGGGCTCGGCATTCTCGAGGATTCCTGCCAGGCGCTGGGTGCGGTCGACCAAGAGGGTCGCAAGGTCGGCAGTCGCGGCAACGTGGCCACCTTCGCCTTTTACGCGAACAAACAGATGACCACGGGTGAGGGCGGCATGATCATTCCGACCGATCCGGCCATGGCCGAGGTGCTGCGTAGCGAGCGCAATCAGGGGAGGGCGACTGACATGGACTGGCTCGACCATGACCGGCTGGGGTTCAACTACCGGATGTCCGACGTGACCGCGGCGATCGGAGTGGCCCAGGTGGGTCGGCTCGATGAACTGCTCGAAGGCCGGTCCCGGGTCGCGCGGATGTACATGGACCGCCTCTCGGCGCTTTCGGACGGCTCGGCCACGGGACTTGTACTGCCGGCCGCCGACCGGCCACCAGCCCGTCGCAGCTGGTTTGTCTTTCCGGTCCGGCTGCCCGAAGCTTCCGACCGTGACGGCGTGATCCGGAAACTGGGAGAGCAGGGCATCCCGGCGAAGGCTTACCTTCCCTCGATCCACCTCTTCCCGCACCTGGCCGAACTCGGCTATCGCGAAGGGCAGTTCCCGGTCGCTGAATCGGTTGCGGCCCGCTCGCTGGCGCTGCCGTTTCACACCGGGCTGACCGAGGGCGACATCGATCGGGTCGCTTCCGCCCTGAATGCCGCGCTCGGCGCAGGCTGAGCGGCTCCGGGTAATAATCAGCGCCGTGGCGAGGCACACAGACAAGTCGACTTCGCGTTTTCGCGAGCCGCCGGATCCCCGTTTCTGGCGCCTGAACCGGTCGATCGACTTCGACCGGCACCTGGCCCCCTACGACGTAGCGCAGTCGCGGGCCCATGCTGCGGCGCTCAACCGGATCGGCGTGATCGCCGACGACGAGATCAAGGTGATCGACGAAGGCCTGGCCGCGGTCGCCGACGAGCTGGAAGCGGGCGAATTTTCCTTTGATCCCGGCGACGAAGACATTCACATGGCGGTCGAACGCCGCCTCGGCGAGCTGATCGGCGAGCTGGCGGGCAAGCTACATACCGGCCGCTCGCGCAACGACCAGGTGGCGACGGACATCTGCATGGCGGTGATGGACGCGGCCGACGCGGCCGGGGAAAGGATCGCCGCGGCGATGGGCGAGCTGATCGAGCTTGCCGAAGCTCACCGGGAATGGCCGATGCCGGGGTACACCCATCTCCAGCGGGCCCAGCCGGTCTATCTGGGACATCACCTGCTGTCCTGGTTCTGGATGTTGTCACGGGACTTCGATCGTTTTGCCGCGGCCCGCAAGGCTGCCTCGGTGATGCCGCTTGGCGCCGGCGCCCTGGCCGGCGTCAATTGGGAGATTGATCGTGGTCAGGTCGCGGCCGACCTGGGCTTCGATTCGGTTACCGCGAATTCGCTCGATTCCACCTCGAACCGGGACATGGTCCTGGATTACCTCGCTGCCGGTTCGATCTGCCTCACTCATCTCTCCCGGATCGGGTCCGAGCTGGTGATCTGGTCGAGCACCGAATTCTCCTTTTGCCGGCTCAGCGAACCGTTCACCTCGGGGTCGAGCATCATGCCCCAGAAGCAGAATCCGGATTCGGCCGAGCTTATGCGAGCCAAGGCGCCGAGGGTGATCGGTGATTTCACGACCCTGCTCGGGGTGCTTCACGCCCTGCCCCTCACATATGGCAAGGACATGCAGGAGGACAAGGAGCCGTTCTTCGACGCGAGGGAAACGATCGAGGCAACGCTCGAGATGACCGCGGGGATTTTCGAAGGCATCGAATTTGACCGGGAACGGCTCTCCGATGCCGCATCCGACGAGATGCTTGCGGCCACCGAGATCGCCGATCTGCTGGTGCGACGCGGCGTACCTTTCAGGCAGGCGCACGGAATCGTCGGCGATCTGGTGCGGCAGTGCGTGGCCGAAGGCAGGAACCTCTCCGACCTCAGCCGGGAGGAACTCGCAGCCAGGTCTGATGAACTTGACGACGAGTACTACGAGGTTCTGAAACAGGGCAGCTGGCTCGAGTCAAAACGAAGCGAAGGCGGTACTTCCAGCGCCAGCCTTGACGCTCAACTCGAGCTCGCCAGGGACAGGCTCGGTGAAATCAATTGAACTCCGTTCAATTCACCGGCGCTATATCACCGTGAAATGAACCGGGCCGGCGATTCCGACGGCTAGCCGGGTGAAGCGCCGCCGGATGAGGGTGCGACGCCACCACCGGTCGAAGGAGTGGTCGGAGTGGTCGGTGCCGTGGTGGTCGGGGCCGGCGTAACGGGTGCCGGGGCGGTGGGGGCGGGAGTCGCCGGAGCCGTGGTCTCGGGCACCGTCGTCGCGGGGGCCGAATAGGAGGGAGCGCTGTAATCGGTGGTCGGCGGGGTGTAGCTGTAATCGGAGGAACTGGAGTCTCCGCTCGAATCGCTGCTGTCGCCCGAGGCATCCTCGGCGGCGCGTTCGGCAGCGCGGTTCTCCTCGATGGACTTCCAGGCCTCCACCACGCGCGCCCAGATGATCGCCGGGAAAGTGCCACCATCGACGGGGCCGCCGTTGTATTCAGTGGTCATCTGGACGTATCCCTCGGGGTATCCGACCCAGACGCAGGCGGTGATCTCGGTGATCGCACCACAGAACCAGGCGTTCGTGTTGTCCTCGGTGGTGCCGGTCTTGCCGAATTGGGAGTCATCCCCGATATAGGCGTTCTCGCCGGTGCCCTGGGTAACAACCTCATGCAGGATTCCCTTTGCGGTGATTGCCACGTCGGAAGGAATCACTTGCTTGCTCAGAACCTCGTTGTCGCCGCCCTTGATCGTCTTGCCGTCCTCGTCGGTGACCTTGGTGTAGGCGACCGGCGAATCCCCCGGATCCGGCGCCAGCGTGCCACTGACCCTCCGGCCGTCGTTGGCCAGGGTCGAGAAAGCATAGGTCCAGCCGAGCGGATTGACCTCGGAGGTGCCGAGCACCATCGCCGGGTTGGTTTCGATCTTGTCCGAGTAGCCCATCTCGTGGATTGTCTTGGCGATCGCCTTCGGGCCGCCGTCGATCGTCTCGATGCCCAGCTGCGCATAAACCGAGTTGTCGGAGTTGATCGTGGCGTTGACCAGATCGCTGGAACCCGCATATGAATCCCCGTAGTTGTGCACCTCATAGGGTTCGCGGTGCCACTTCCACTTGCCGGTCTTCTTGTCCTTGATCCGCCATTTACGCCAGAAGATCTGCGGCGCGGACTCAAATACCGTGTAGGGCGAAATCCCCTGTTTCAGGGCTGTAGTAAGGATGAATGCCTTGATTGTCGAGCCCGGCTGACGGAATCCCTGGGTGGCGAGGTTGAACTGCGACTGGTCGTAATCGCTGCCTCCGACCATCGCGTCAACTGTCGCGTCCTTGTTGTTGATGATCACCACCGAGGCACTGGGGCCAATGCCGCCGATGGTCGAGTAGATCGCATCCTCGGTCGCCGCCTGCACGTCAAGGTCCAGGGAGGTCTTGACCTTCAGGCCACCGAAGAAGGCCCTACCGGCCCCGTACCGGTCGACCAGTTGCTGGCGCATCCAGGATGTGAAGTAAGGAGCCTTGGAATCGATGCTCGGCGGGTGGATGTCATCGTTGGCCGGAAGCGCCTCCTTGACGGCCTCGTCGTGCTGCTCCTGGGTGATGTAGCCCTGCTCCAGCATCTTGTCCAGGACCGTGTTGCGACGCAGCAGCGTCGCGTCCGGATCGTTCTTGGGGTCGTATCCGTAGGGGTTCTGGATGATCCCGGCCAGCATTGCCGACTCGGCCGGAGTCAGCAGCGAGGCACAGGGCTCTTCGTCGGTTCCGCAGGAGGGGTGCGCGTACCCGAAGTAGGTCCGTGCTGCCGCCTCGATACCGTAGGCGCCGTTGCCGAAGTAGACGGTATTAAGGTACTCGGTGAGAATCTTGTCCTTGGTCCACTGTTGCTCGATGTGGTAGGCAATCGCCATTTCGCGCACCTTCTGGAGGGGCGAGCGGTCGTTTTGCGCCTCGAGTGCCTGCTTGACCAGCTGCTGGGTGATGGTCGAGGCGCCCTGTTTGGCGCTTCGGGAAAGGACATCCTGCACCAAGGCGCGTCCAAGGCCCTGAAAGTCAATGCCGCGATGTTCGTAGAAGCGGGAGTCCTCGATCGAGACCACCGCGTTCTTCATGTTCGGCGAGATCTGGTCCGCGTCGAGCAGCATCTGGTTTTCGTTATTGGAAAGGGTGCCGATGTACTGGCCCTGGCTGTCGACCAGGACCGAGTTCTGGGCGGTGCGGAACTGGGCGTAATTCTCGATCGACGGAAGGTCCTGTGAAACCGCCATGACCATGCCGAAAAAGGCGGAAAAGAATCCGAGCAGACCGAGCCCG
>JACJWY010000004.1:172500-187136 GCA_020636955.1 Thermoleophilales bacterium
AGGCAAACTCCGAAGACCATTACATATAGATCGGCAGTCAGCGCATGGGGGATAAACTTCATGTGCGAGAGGGGAACAACCCAGACCATCAGTTAAGGTCCCTAAGTACTAGCTAAGTGGTAAACGATGTCCGAATGCATAGACAACCAAGAGGTTGGCTTAGAAGCAGCCACCCTTGAAAGAGTGCGTAACAGCTCACTGGTCAAGTGTTCGGGCGCGGATAATGTAACGGGGCTAAAGCTAGTCACCGAAACTATGGGTTCATGGCCCTGCGGGGTTCATGAGCGGTAGGAGAGCGTTCTCAGCGTGTAAGCGTTGGCGTAAGCCTTCGTGCGGTGCTGAGAAGTGAGAATGCAGGCATGAGTAACGAAAGAGGAGTGAGAATCTCCTCCACCGATTGTCCAAGGTTTCCTGAGTAAAGTTCGTCTGCTCAGGGTTAGTCTGGACCTAAGGCGAGGCCGAAAGGCGTAGTCGATGGATAACAGGTTGATATTCCTGTACCACGTTGGATCCGTTACCACCGATGGGGGGACGGGGAAGGGTAAGAGAACCCAGGCGATGGTTGTCCTGGGGCAAGCACGTAGCCAGTCGCTGCAGGTAAATCCGCAGTGGCGTTTTTACGCGAGGTGCGATGCCAGCTGGATTGAGTTCCGGCCAGTCTCTGAGCCCATGCCTCCGAGAAAAGCCTCTAGGGAGGATCCATGTGCCAGTACCGATAACCGACACAGGTGGACACGTAGAAGATACTAAGGTGAGCGAGATAACCATCGTTAAGGAACTCGGCAAAATCGCCCCGTAACTTCGGGATAAGGGGCGCCTCGATAGGGTGAAGTCCATACGGATGGAGCTCGAGGAGGCCGCAGTGAATTGGTCCAAGCGACTGTTTACCAAAAACACAGGGCTCTGCTAAGTCGCAAGACGACGTATAGGGTCTGACGCCTGCCCGGTGCTGGAAGGTTACGCGGACTTGTTAGCTCTTCGGAGCGAAGCAATGAAGCTAAGCCCCAGTAAACGGCGGCCGTAACTATAACGGTCCTAAGGTAGCGAAATTCCTTGTCGGGTAAGTTCCGACCTGCACGAATGGCGTAACGACTTGGACGCTGTCTCAACGATGGACTCGGTGAAATTGGAGTCTCGGTGAAGATACCGAGTACCCGCATCAAGACGGAAAGACCCCGTGAACCTTTACTACAACTTGATATTGGAGTTTGGTGTGTTCTGTTCAGGATAGGTGGGAGACAGTGAACCCGCGGCTGCGGCTGCGGGGGAGTCAACCTTGAGATACCACCCTTGACATACCGGGCTTCTAACACTGTGCCGTAATCCGGGCAGTGAACAGTGTCAGGCGGGTAGTTTGACTGGGGCGGTCGCCTCCTAAAATGTAACGGAGGCGCCCAAAGGTTCCCTCAGTACGGTTGGAAATCGTGCGTAGAGTGTAAAGGCAACAAGGGAGCTTGACTGCGAGACCGACGGGTCGAGCAGGAACGAAAGTTGGGCTTAGTGATCCGGCGGTTGCAAGTGGAAGCGCCGTCGCTCAACGGATAAAAGGTACTCCGGGGATAACAGGCTTATCGCTTCCAAGAGTCCATATCGACGAAGCGGTTTGGCACCTCGATGTCGGCTCGTCGCATCCTGGGGCGGGAGTACGTCCCAAGGGTTGGGCTGTTCGCCCATTAAAGCGGCACGCGAGCTGGGTTCAGAACGTCGTGAGACAGTTCGGTCCCTATCTGATGTGGGCGTTGGAGAATTGAGAGGATTTGCCCCTAGTACGAGAGGACCGGGGTGAACGTGCCTCTGGTGTAGCTGTTGTCCTGCCAAGGGCACCGCAGCTTAGCTACGCACGGAACGGATAACCGCTGAAGGCATCTAAGCGGGAAGCCGTCCTCGAGATTAATTCTCCCATCCCTTCAAGGGAGTAAGACCCCTGGTAGACCACCAGGTTGATAGGCCGGCGGTGGAAGGGTGGTAACACCCGTAGCTGACCGGTACTAATGGGTCGAGGGCTTGACGGATATTTATTTCAGTCGGTCAATTTGCGGTTTTCAAGCTTTATCGAGGCACATAGTCTCGACATATTTCCGGTGGCGCAATAGCGTGGTGGAAACACCTCTTCCCATTCCGAACAGAGCCGTTAAGCACCACAGCGCCGATGGTACTTGGGGGGCAACCCCCTGGGAGAGTAGGTCGCCGCCGGTTTTTCCTTCAAGAGCCGCCCTCCGGGGCGGCTCTTTTTCTGGTTCATCGGCGGTAAAGTCATTGTCCGTCATGCGTGAGCAGGATCTGGAAACCGGGGTGGAAGCTATCCGGGTGCTCTCCGAGGAGATCGGCCCCCGGCCTTCGGCGTCAGCGGAAGAGGCTGCGGCCGCCTTGTACGTATCGACGTGCCTGGTGGAGATGGGTCTGATTCCCGTCACGGAGGAATTTCGCAGCAGCAGGAGCTTCGGGCCGTCCTACCTGATGACCTTTGGGCTGGCATTGCTCGCGGGAGCGTTGAAACGGGGCAAGTTTCGTTACATAACCGGGGCTCTTGCGGGCCTTCTCGGGATCGCGGAAGGAAGGTTCAGCCGTCTCGGGCCATCGGCGGTGACCAGATGGAGGAGAAGCCGCAACGTGTCGGTCGCCATCGAACCAATCGGTGAGGCCAAGCGGACGATCTGTCTGGTCTGCCATCTCGACTCTTCGAGATCGGGAATGATGTTCCATCCAGCCGTCACGCCATATCTGGGTCAGGTCGTAACCTTGAATGGAGTGGCACTACTGGTTCAGGCCCTGGATCCCCTGATCGGCCGCGGGCCCGGAAGATTCCTGGTCCTGAAGGCGCGTGCCCTGTGTGGGATTGCCTTCGGACTTGTGCTGGAACGGGAGATCAGGGGCGAGAACGTTGCCGGCGCGAATGACAACGCATCAGGGGTAGGTGCCTGTCTGGCACTTGCTTCACGACTGGTCCGGGAGCCGCTCGAATCTTCTCGGGTGATGATTCTTTTCACGGGCAGCGAAGAATCCGGAGTGCACGGAATGAACAAGTTTCTGCGGCAGAACGACACGGACGGGTGGCTGTTCGTCAACTTCGACGGGGTCAGTGCACGCGCATCGTTGAGGGTCCTGTCGAAGGAAGGAGGACCGCTCGGTTCGGTCGATTGCGACCCGGAGTTGCTGGCATGGGCAGAGGCTGTTGGAAGGGTCGATCCGGAATTGAAGGCCGAGCCTCTGGCGCATGGATCGGGTCTGCCATATGACGCAACCCCGGTCCTGATGAAGGGGGGGAGGGCGATCAGCATTGTCAATCAGGACGGAGCGATCCCCGACTATCACTGGCCGACCGACCGCTTCGACCGTGTTTCACACTTGGACTTCGAGCGGGCGATCAGCTTCAGCGAAAGCCTGCTCGAGGAGATCGACCGCTCGTGATCAATCTCCTCAGGCGGCTTCCAGCCTGATCCGCGGCGGCCTCAAGGCCTCGGGCAACGCCGAGGAGGGCGTGTGGCGCTCGGCCTTGTGTCGGCGACCTGGTTGAACTCCGGGAATTTCGTGGCCCGGTCGATCGGACCAGCCCGGGAGGTCTACCCGCGTACGGCCCGGCCGACAGGGCCGGCGGCCTTGACGGTGCTTCTGGGGTCCGGCACCATGGCGGTGACCGGCAGTGCCCTTTCGGTCACTGGACCCGTTGCGAGCTGTCGGGGAATGCCCCTGCTTGCCTTCGAGGATGCGCGAGATGCGTTCCATGCGGAAGTCAGGGGTGGCGGTCCTGCGGCTGCCCGACCGGACCGGTTCGGGGTACTCGAGTCCGTATTCGCCGAGTGTCGCGAACTCGATCATCAGGTCGAGGGCATTAGCCGCCCGGGTTGCAACCCGGCTGCTTTTATTTTCTTTCTGCACGAACATAGGTTCGTAATGTAAGCCCCCGGTCGGACACGAACATATGTTTGCAAGGTTCTGTGCATTTAGGTGCGCAAAGTCAGGCACAGAGCCAAGTGCAATTTCTGATTTGCAGCACAGTTGCTCTCCGTGCACAAACAGGCGTTCGCTTTTCGTTCGTATTTTGCGTGGCATTCCCCGGCGGCGGGCCGGCTCATCTGCCGCGTCGGCCGAAGTTGATACCAACCGGCGCCGAGGCCTTGATACGGGGGTCGGGCGGGTGGACTTCAACGAGACCCCGGACAAGCAGGTTGACCACGCCCTGACTGGTTTCGATACGTCCACTGGCCTTGATCAGGGTGGCCGTACGGATCACCTGGCGGTGCCTTTTGGCCACCGGCGGCGGCAGGATCAGGTTCAGGGTGCCGAACTCGTCTTCGATCAGGATGAAGATCACGCCATGGGCTGTTTCCGGACGCTGGCGGGCAACCTGCAGGCCCGCCACCTGGACCCAGCTGCGATCCGGTCTGGCCGCGGCGTCGGTCGTGGGCAGCACACTCTCTGTCATCTGGCGTCGGGCAAGTTCCATCGGATGTCCTTCCAGGGTCATGCCGATCGAGCTGTACTCGGCTTGGACCCGGACCCAGTCTCGGGGCTCGGGCAGCTCGGGTCCATCTTCAGGGGTGAAGGGCAGGGCGAGCTGGCGGCCACCGACCAGCGGTTTCCGATTGGCCGAGAGGCCGACGCTCCACAGCCCGGCCACGCGGTCGCCCCGGGGCAATGACCTGAGTGCCCCGGCCCAGGCGAGCTGCTCGAGGTCGCTCCGCGAGAGCGGCAGGCGGGAAGCGAGGTTGCCCAGATCGCTGAAACTGTCGCCCAGGTCACGTTCGGCAACCAGCTTCTCCATCTCGCTTTCGTTGATCCCCTTCACATAGCCCAGCCCGATCCGGACCGATGGTTGCGCCGGACCGGACCCGTCGACCGGAGCCGTGGATCCCGGGTCGGCCGGATCCGGCCATTCGGCCGTGCATTCGACCCGGCTGTGATTCACATCCGGCGGCAGAACCTCGACCCCGGTTCGCTTCGCCTCCTGGACCAGGGAATCCGGCGGGTAGAAGCCCATCGGTTGTTCGTTCAGCAGCGAAGCCAGGTATTCCGGTCCGTAGTGATGCTTGAGCCAGGCCGACTGGTAGGCGAGCAGGCCGAAAGCAGCCGAATGGGCCTTGGGGAAGCCAAAGCCGGAAAAGCCGATGATCTGGTCGAAGATCCCGTCGGCGACTTCCCGCTCGACCCCGTTTGCCACCGCCCCCTCGACGAACCTCTGGTGGTGGGCCTCCAGCGAGCGCCGGGAACGCTTGCGGCTCATCGCCCGGCGTAGCGACTCGGCCTCGGAGGAGCTGAATCCGGCCACATGCATCGCCACCTCGATCACCTGTTCCTGGAAGATGATCACGCCGTGGGTCTCGCCGAGGACCGGCCGGAGCATCTCATGGGCGAAGGGGATCTCGTAATCCGGATCCTCCCGCAGTTTCCGCCGCCTCTCGACATAAGGGTGGACGGCGCCACCCTGGATCGGGCCGGGCCGGATCAGGGCCACCTGGATGGTCAGGTCGTCGATGTTCTCCGGTCGCATCCGGGGCAGCATCTGCATCTGGGCCCGGCTTTCGATCTGGAACACGCCGGTCGTCTCGGCGCGTTTGATCATCTCGAATACCTCCCGGTCATCGAGATCGATCCGGCTCAAGTCAACTGTCTCGCCCCGGATCCGGTGAATTTCATCGATGGATCTCTCGACCGCCGAGAGCATGCCCAGGCCGAGCAGGTCGATCTTGAGGAAACCTGCGTCCTGGCAGGAATCCTTGTCCCACTGGACGATCTGTCGCTGCTCCATCGCGGCCGGCACGACCGGGCAGATCTCGGTCAGCGGCCGGGTGGCGATCACCATCCCGCCTGAATGTTGCGAGGCGTGGCGGGGCAGGGTCCGGGCCTGCCGGGACAGCCAGGCCAGATGCTTCCAGGCGGCGGAATGAGCCCGCTCGCGACCGATTGCCTGGGTCAGATCCCGCTGGAAATCATCCGACCCGCTGTGGAAGTCGACCGCCCGGGCGGCCCGTTCGATCTCGGTTCCGGGGATTCCCAGCACCTTGCCGAAGTCCCTGATCGCCCCCCGGGAGCGGTAGGTGGGAAAGGCGGCGACCAGGGCGGAGCGGTCCCTTCCATATCTCTCATGGATGCGGGGAATCAGCCTTTCCCGGATGTCCCGGGGGAAATCCAGGTCGATGTCCGGCACCGCACTCACCTCCTCGTTCAGGAAGCGGCCGGTGAAGAGATCGGCCTTGACCGGGTCGATGTGTGAGAGGCCGGTCAGGTAACAGACGATCGAGCTGACCGAGGAGCCACGGCCACGGCCTGGTGGCAGCACGCCCCGGGCCGAGGAAGGGCCGCGCACCTCGAGTGCCACCTCCCGGGCCAGCTCCAGCAGATCGTGGTGGAGGAGAAAGAAGCCGGAGAGTCCGAGACCACGGATGATCCCGAGTTCGTTTTCGAGGCGGACCCTGGCTTCCGGTTCCCGGGGCGTGCCACGGTAGCGCTCGTCGATCCGGACCTGACAGAGCGAAGCCAGTTCGCGGTCGGTCTTCGGATCCCCCTGCTGTGGGTAGCGGTATCCGAGGTCATGCTCGAGGTCGAAGCGGATCCGCCCGGCGACCCTGACCGTTTCGGCGACCGCTTCCGGATGGTCAGGGAACCGGTAGGCCATCTGTTCCGGCGAGGCGAGGGTGGAGGTCGAGTTACCGCGCCGGTGTGGCTCGGAATCGGCCAGATTCAGCCCGAGGCGTACGGCGACCAGGGCATCCTGCAACCGGGCCCGGTCCGGTTCGTGACTGTGGACGTTGCCGGTAGCGATTAGCGGCAGGTCGAGGTCGCGGGCGAGTCCGGCCAGCCAGCGGTTGCGGGCGTGGTCATGACGCCAGTAGGGGCGCTGGATTTCAATTCTCAGGTTCTCGGGAGTGAACCAGCGGCGGAGCCTGCGGGCGAGAGCCTCGCCGCGGGCCAGGTCGCCGTCGGCCCAGGCGGCCGGAACCAGTCCCTGCCTGGCGCAGCCGGTCAGGCAGATCAGGCCCTCCGCCCGTTCGGCCAGCTCGCCCAGTGCCACCCGGGGCTGAACGGCCCGGCGGTCGCGGCTCTCCCGGGTGCCGGCGTGAGCCATGGTCAAGAGTCGGCAAAGGTTCCGGTAGCCGGCCCCGCTTTCGACCAGCAGGGTCAGGTGGAAGAGGCGCCCCTGATCGGCGACGGTCAGCTCGGTCCCGGTGAGCGGCCGGATCCCGGCGCCCTTGCAGGCGACCGCAAATTCCATCGACCCCCAGACTCCGTCGTGGTCGGTCAGGGCAAGTGCCGGATAGCCGAGCTCCGCCGCCTTCTCCGCCAGCTCCAGCGGGGAAGATGCCCCGTCCAGAAACGAGAAAGAGGAATGGCAGTGAAGCTCGACGTAAGGGGTCACGGCCCTTCAGGCCCGCTGGGCGAACCACTGCCCGGAGGGAAAGGCCCGGAACAGGGTCAGGTCGCGGCCGTCGATCAGGACCACCTCGAAGTACCAGCGGCTGATCGGGGCGGCGGTCCACCAGCCGTCCTCGACGATCCATTCCTCCCGGACCTGGACCACGTCCACGTCGTTGATCTGGACCGGCGCCCCCGTCGCGTCGCTGGCCACATCGACCGGCCGTGGCTCGTAAAGCCGGGTCGGGCGGGACCCGGAAGTGATCATGGTGGCTCTTCTCATCGAGGCGCTCACCGTTACTCGCTCGAGTAGGGGGTCAGGAGCATGCGGCGCTCGGGCAGGCGTGACCCGGGCTCGGTTTCCAGGATCCGCATCAAGGCGCTTTCACCGACCGCAGCCCGGACCTGGCGGGCGGCCTCGCCGAGTCGCCTGCGACGGACCTCGCCGGGACGATGGATCACTTCGAGCTGATCGGCCGCCTGCGGTGCGGTTTCCAGCACCCGCAGGCCGAGACGGTCCGCGGGCCGCGGAAGCTGCTCGAGGGCGGGGAGGAGGAGCATCCGCAAAACTGGGGGTGAGGTGGTCGGACGGCGAGGAGAAGCCTCACGGGACCAGCTACCGCCGCCGAGCAGCCGGGCCTCGATCGAAAGTCTCCGCAGGCTGAGTCCGTCCGCGCGCAGCCGGCCGGCCAGCCGGTCACAGAGGATGGTCAGGCCACCCTCGAGGTGAATGCCGGTCGCCGGGTCGGGCAGGTCGAGCCACTCGGTCATCTGCTCGAAGGGGAGGCGGGGGTGGATCGACCCTTCCAGGCCCAGGGCCAGGTCACGGGCGGTCAGGCCGGTCGGTCCGAAACGGTCGGCCACCGCATCGGCGGGCAGGGCGGCCACATCCCCCAGGGTCCCGAGGCCGAGTCGCCGCATCGACTCCAGCATCCGCCGCGTCTCCGGGGCCGGACCGGGCAGACGGTCGAGCAGCATCGCTACCGGCAGCCGCCCGAGGAGGCCGGCCATCTCTTCCGGCGGCAGGACCCGCGGATCCCGGCCCGGCCCGGCCAGTCCTTCCCCGGCTCCCTTTTTGTTTGCTGCCCTGCGCCCGTCACCGAGCTCGCCGGCCACGGCGAGACCGGCCAGCCGGGTCGGGGCGGCGGCGAGCAGGAAACTCGGACCGAGCCTTTCGCCGACCGCGTCCAGCACTCCGGTCAGGCCACCGTGGAGTCGCTCGATTCCCGCGGCATCGAAGAAAGCCTCGCCATGCCGTTCCGATTCCACCGCCGCCCCGACCGACTCGATCCGGGTCAGGACGGCGTCCCAGATCCGGGTGGCGCGGGTCGGGTCGGGTGTGATCAGGGTCAGCTCGGGGCATATGTCCACTGCCTCGCCGAGGCCCATGCCCGGTCTCACTCCCAGGTGACGGGCAGCCGGTGATACCTCTCCGGTCAGCTGCGGGCCATCATGCTGAGGGGCCAGCGCGATTGGCTCCAGAAGACGGTTCTGGGCCTTGTCGAGGGCTGCCCGGAGAGCCAGAAGGGGGAGCAGGACACAAACGAACATATACGAACATATGTTCGCATATATGACCGGGACCGGTCAAGCGGTTCGTCAAAGAAAAACCGGCTTTTCGGACTTTTCGGTCGGTCGGACCGCAAAACCGGATCGCTATCGTGAGTCCGTGGGCATGGAGAGCAAGGACATCCGCGGCGATCAGGCCTGGATCAGGGGGATGACCCAGCCGAGGCTTTCCCGTCGGCAGGTCATGAAGGGGGCGGCCGGCGCCGCACTCAGCCTGGGGCTGGCCCAGTTCATTGCCGCCTGCGGGCTGCCCGGCACCAAGGACACCGGCTGGACCGCCGGCACCGACTGGAACGCATGGTGGCGGGACCAGCAGAAGAACGGGTCGCTCAACTTCGCCAGCTGGCCGCTTTACATCGACACCGATGGCGGCAAGCACCCTTCGCTCGAAAAGTTCACGAAGAAAACCGGAATCGATGTCACTTACAGCCCGGTGATCCAGGACAACGCCTCCTTCTTCTCCCAGATCAGCCCGGTCCTCCAGAACGGCCAGTCGATCGGTTATGACCTGATCGTGATGTCGAACGGCTGGCAGCTCACCCAGCTGATGCAGAACAAGTGGCTGATCCCGCTCGACCATTCGCGGATGCCGAACTTCCAGAAGTACGCGGGAACGGTCGCCACCAACCTCGCCTACGACCCGCATCAGACCTATTGCGCGGTCTGGCAGGCCGGGGTCACGGCGATCGCCTACGACGAGAAGCAGGTCGACGGACCGGTCGATTCGATCGAGATCCTCTTCGACCCCAAATACAAGGGCAAGATCGGGATGTTGAGCGACCCGGACGAGCTCGGCACAGCCGGACTGCTCGCCCTCGGCATCAACCCCCAGACCTCGACCTATGCCGACTGGCAGAAGGCGGCCGATCTGCTTACCAAGCAGCGCGACGACGGATTGGTTCGCCAGTACTACGACAACAGCTACATAAAGGCCCTCGAGGACGGAGACCTGGCGGTCACCCAGGCCTATTCCGGTGATGTCTTCCAGGCCCAGAACTCCGGCTATCCCAACCTCAAGTTCGTGATCCCGAAACAGGGCGGAGTGATCTGGCGGGACAACATGGTGATCCCCTACCACGCCGACAACCCGGTCGATGCGATCGAATGGATCAACTTCGCCTACGAACCGGGGATCGCGGCGCTGATCGCCGATTGGGTCAATTACATCTGCCCGGTGCCGGCTGCGAAGCCGATCATCGCGGATCAGCTCGATGATCCGACCGTGGCGAACAGTCCGCTCGTCTTCCCCTCGGAGAAAGAGCTGAAGCGACTCAAGGAGTACCCGGTGACCGAAACACTCAAGACCCATGAGGAGTGGGTCGGACTCTTCAATCCGATCATCCAGTCATGAATCCCGTGATCCAGCCATGAACCATCCGGCCAGCCAGAGGTGGTGCCCGTGAAATCCCGTATCGCCCCGTACCTGCAATCGGCGCCGGCAATGCTCTGGCTCGCGCTCTTCTTCATCGTGCCGCTGCTGGCGATCGTCTCGATATCCCTGATGACCGGCAATTCGATCGACGGCTACACCCTGACCTGGAACTTCGCGGTTTTCCCCGATGCGCTCAACGAGTATTCCGCGCAGCTGGGGCGTTCCTTCCTCTACGGCGGCATTTCAACCGCGCTGGCCCTGATCGCGATGTACCCGGTCGCCTACTGGATTGCCTTTCACGGCGGCCGGCGCAAGTCGATCTTCCTCTTCCTGCTCCTGCTGCCTTTCCTGGTCAGCTTCATCATCCGCATCCTGACCTGGCAGTTCATCCTTTCCGACGAGGGCATCGTGCTGGGCACCCTCAAGGACATCGGCATCCTTGGCGAAAACGCCCACATCCTCTCGACCCCGGTCGCGGTGATAACCGGCCTCACCTATGACGCCCTGCCCTGGATGGCCCTTCCGATTTATGTCGCCCTGGAGAAGATCGACCGCGACCTGGTCGAGGCCGCCGGCGATCTCTACGCCTCCGGTTACCAGCAATTCCGCCGCATAATCCTGCCGCTGTCGGCTCCCGGCATCTACGCCGGCATCCTGCTGGTCGGGATCGCCAACATCGGCGATTACCTCAGCGCCCAGATCCTCGGTGGCCCCAGCACCACCATGATCGGCAACATCATCCAGACCGAGTACGTGCAGAACGGCGACTACCCGGTCGCCTCGGCACTTTCGTTGATGCTGATGGCGGCCTTGCTGCTCTGCGTCTTCGTTTACGCCCGCGTCTTCGGCACCCGGACGATCCAGGAGTACGCGTGAAAGCCCGGCGGATCCTGATCCGGCGCCCAGCCCAGGCGACCCTCTCAAGGTGGTCGGCCAGTCGGAGGGCTGACTGATGGCCGGAAAGGGAGTCTCCTCCGACAGCGCCCGGCCGGTGCGCCGCTTCCCGTGGAGCCGGTTCGTCCTGCCTTCCTACGTATTCGTGGTCATGGCCTACACGTTGGTTCCGATCGCCGTGATGATCCTCTACACCTTCAACAAGGCCCCGAATCAGCGGCTCACCTTCTCCTGGCACGGCTTCACCACCGAGTGGTATTCGAAGCTCTTCGAGGTCCAGGACCTGACCCAGGCGCTGTGGCATTCGCTTGAAGTCGCGGTGATCAGTTCGATCATTGCCACCGCGCTCGGCACCCCGGCAGCGATAGCTCTCGTTCGCCGCAGGTTCCGCGGCCGCAGCGGTATCGACCTGGTCGTGGTCACCAACCTGACTGCTCCGACCGTCGTGGTCGGTGCGTCCTTGCTCGGCTTTTTCATAGCCCTTTCGGTGCCGCGCGGGCTGGTCACGATTTTGATCGCCCACGTCGCCTTCAACATCGCGATCGTGATCATCGTGGTGCAGGCCCGGGTCAGCGGTTTCGATGAATCTCTGGAGGAGGCCGCAGCGGACCTTGGCGCCCCGCCGTGGATCGCCTTCTGGAAAGTAACGATGCCACTGATCCTGCCCGGCATCTTCTCGGCCTTCCTGCTCTCCTTCGCCCTCTCGATCGACGATTACATCATCACCAGTTTCGTGGCCGGCCAGACCCTGACCTTCCCCTTGTGGGTGGCGGGCGCCGTCAAGGTGGGCATTCCGCCGCAGGTGTTCGTGATGGGCACGCTGATCTTCGTAAGCGGCGTGCTTATCGCGCTGGCAAGTCTCATCCTGCAGCGCTGGGGAGAGCACGGAGATACGGTTCGCACATGAAATCCCCCTGCTTGCGCCTGATGTATGCGCTCCGGCAAACCCCGGAGACAGGTCCTCGATGAACAAGCCGCAGGGGGAGAGATGCGACTGGTGCGGCATGGAGCTGACCGAGGACATGGGTTACCGGCTGCTCTGGCCGGACAAGAGCCTCGGAACCGCCTTCTGCCGGCTCGAACACATAGTCCCCTTTCTGATGCAGAAGGACCAGTGGCATATCTGGAAGGGGGTGGACGTTCCGGCCGACGCGCCGGCAGTCAGCTCCGCCAACGGTCACGAGTTGGGCGAAAACGCCCTCTACCTGATCCACCACCGGGGCGAACACCGGATCCCCGACAGCTTCGAAGGCAAGGAAGACCTCCTGGAGTGGGCAAAGGCCGGAGGCCACTTCGCAGCCTGACCCTCCCGGTCAGATCTTGAGGACATTCCGGGTGCTTGAAGTTTGTGTCGCACTGGGGGACAAACTTCAAGCACCCGGACGAAACCGGGGCCGAAACGTCTTGGATGTGCGCTCTTGTTGCGCCCAAGTCTTGTTCCGTAACCATTTCTTCGCCACGCTTGGGGGATGGGAAATGCGGCGGAAACCGACCGGGAATTGACCGAAATTGCCGGCCGCCAATACGGCGTCGTCTCGACCTGGCAGGCATCGGCGGCTGGAATTGGGAGGAAGCGACTTTCCGTTCGCAACCAGAGTCAGCGTTTGTTTCGCGTATATCGGGGTTCCTACTCGCTCACCGCCCGGGTCAGCAGGGAGGCGATCTGGGTGGCTGGTTGCCTGACGGCCGGGGAGGGGAGCGTCCTTTCCCATATGAGTGCGGCCCATCTTTGGGGAGTCACTGCACAGTCCGGACCCACGGAGGTGCTGAGACCAAAGAGCGCCGGCCACAGGTCTAACTGTGACGCACATTGGGACGGTCAGCCAAAGGCGGCCTCAACCGAAAGCGGCGGACGGATTCCGGTCTTGAGGATTCGATCGAGTCGAAATCTGCATCCCTCGGAAGTGACGGTGTTGAACGGGATTCCGGTGACCAGCGTGGCCCGGATGTTCGTTGATATCTGCGGGTCGGTCCCGAAGGGGCAATTGAAGGGGCTGCTTCATGAAGCGGCCCGGGAAGGCCTGCTCCGCTTTGACGAACTGCGTGCCGCGATGGACCGAGCCCGGGGCAAGAAGGGGGTGAAGGTGCTTCGCGAGATCATCGATGACTGGGATCCGCAGACCTCCCTGACCCGGAATCAATTTGAAGTCAAATGCCGGAACCTTTACCGGAAGGGCAACCTGCCGGAGCCGCTTGTCAACCGGATCGTGGGTGGCTTCGAGGTTGATTTCTTCTGGGCCGAGTTTGGTCTGATCGTCGAGGTGGATGGTGGCCAGGACCACAACCTCCCGCTCGGCATCGAGCGGGACAAGGAGAAGGACTCGCAGCTTCGGTTGAAGGGGTTCGTGGTGCTGAGGCTGACCTGGGCGATGTTGATGCGGGACCCCGAAGGTTCAATCGCCAAGATCCGGGCTCACATGGATATGTGCCGGAGAGAGGGAAGGCGGGCCGACCCGGGATACGCGACCGCCTCGACCGGTCACTTCTAGATGGTGCATCAGGCGGCTACGAGAGGTTGGAAGCGGGGCCCTGCGTCAGGGTGATTCGACCTTGGACCGCGCGGCTTCCTTCTGCGCATCGAGGGCCTGTTTCAGCGCCTGCTTGCCCTGATTGGCCTGTTGCTTTGCCTGGCGGGCCTTTTGATTCGCCTTCTGCTTCGCTTGGGTGGCCTTCTTGCCGGCGTTCTTCTTCGCCTGGTTCAGCTTCTGGTTTGCTCTCTTCGAAGCCTTCTGCCCCGCCTTCTTTTTTGCCTCGGCGACTCGCTTCCTGGCGTTGGCGGCGGCGGACTTCCCGGCTCTCTGAATTGCCCGGGTGCGGGCGATCACCCATGTGAAGTAATTGATCTCCCTGGCTGTTTGGGTTGGCACTTCCACCTGCGGCGAGTGGCCGGACCCCGGAATCATATGGGTCATCACACCCGGTACGGCTGCATAGGCGCTCAGGGATTCCCGGGCGTCATAGATCTGGTCTTCCTCGCCGAAGATGACTAGCAAGGGCTTGTCGACCTCGGTCAGGCGATCCGGCAGGGAGGTCGAATCGATGTATTTCTCGATCTCCTTCGAAGACTTGCTGTAGGCCGGGTAAGTCATGTTGCGGACGTCCTGGACGTACTTGTCGGGCACGTCGTAACCGGGAGCGAAAGCCTGCGAGAGGTTCTTCCGAACCATCGAATCGGGGGCGAGTCGCCAGAGCGCCTGACCGAGGATTGGCGTGCGCGAGGCTTTCGCCGCGCCGGAAAGACCTCCGTAAGAGGTGTCAGGGCCACTGTCGATCAGTACGAGGCCCGAGACAAGGTCGGGGGCCTGTTCGGCGACCGAAGTTACGACGCTGCCGCCAAGGGAATGGCCGACCAGCACGCCACGGTTCACATCCAGCTTGTCAAGCACCTGGGCGACCAGGTTGCCCTGGGTCTCGATCGAGTAATCGGAATCCGGCTTGTCGGAGCCGCCGT
>JACJWY010000005.1 GCA_020636955.1 Thermoleophilales bacterium
GGGCGGATTCAAGGACGTCACCTTTGAGGTTCGTGGCGCCGGCGCCTACTCGGTCTACAAGTACGAGGGCGGAACCCACCGGGTCCAGCGCGTCCCCGAAACCGAATCCCAGGGGCGGATCCATACCTCCACGGCGACCGTGGCGGTGCTGCCCGAAGCCGAGGAGGTCGAGGTCGACATTGACCAGAACGACCTGCAGATCGACGTGTATCGCTCATCCGGGCCAGGCGGTCAGTCGGTCAACACGACCGACTCCGCGGTGCGGATCACCCATCAGCCGACCGGCATCGTCGTCTCGATGCAGGACGAGAAGTCGCAGCTTCAGAACCGGGAGAAGGCGATGCGGGTTCTGCGGGCCAGGCTTTACGAACGGCAGCTTGCCGAACAGCAGGCCGCCGTGGCCGCCGAGCGCAAGGCCCAGGTCGGAACCGGTGAGCGCTCGGAAAAGATCCGCACCTACAACTTTCCCCAGGGACGGGTGACCGACCACCGGATCAAGCTCACGGCCCATGATCTGGACGGGATCATGAACGGTGGCCTGAGCCAGTTCACGGACGCCCTGGCGGCCGAGGAGAAGCGCCAGCGCCTCGAAGCCCAGGCCGTCTGAATATGGCCGCCTCCGGGGCGAGCGCCGCCGACGCCCTTTCGGCGGCGACAGATGCCTTCGCCGCGGCAGGGGTGGATACCCCGCGCCTCGATGCTGAAGTCTTGCTCTCGGAGCTGGCCGGGATCGATCGGGCCACCCTCGTCACAGACCGGGAGCTGGCTCTCGAGCCCGCTGCGGCACGGGCCTTCTCGGAAGCCGTACGGCGGCGTATCAGGAGGGAACCGGTCGCCTACATCCTCGGCAACAGGGGTTTCCGCCACATCGACCTGACGGTTGACCGCAGGGTCCTGATTCCCCGGCCGGAGACGGAAATGCTGGTAGAACTCGCCCTCGAGGTGGATCCGGGGACCGTGCTGGAGATCGGAACCGGATCGGGCGCGATCGCTCTGGCCGTGGCGGATGAGCTTCCAGGTAGCCGGGTCACCGCCACCGAAGTCTCCGACGGGGCGATCGAGGTGGCGGTGGCGAACGCGGCCCGGCTCGGACTTGGCGACCGGGTCGGCTTCGAGCTCGGTTCCCTGCCGGATGGGCCGGGCGAATTCGATCTGATCCTCGCCAACCTTCCCTACGTGCCCGACTCGGACGGTCTGCCGCCCGAAGTCGGGCAATGGGAGCCGGAAGGGGCGCTGTTCGGCGGCCCGGACGGGACGGATGTGATCGCGGAGGTGCTGACCGGGTTCGGGCGGGCGGGGATCGAGGCTCCCGTGATCGGTCTGGAAATTGGCCAGGGCCAGGGGGAGAAGGTGGCGGAGATGGTCCGTCAGGCCGGCTGGCCGGAGGCCGAAATCCGGCTTGACCTGGCTGGTATCGACCGGGTCGTGATCGGCCGTCGATGACCCCGGCCTGAAATGATCGGGTTGTGAAGGTCGTCGCCACAAACGTCAACGCCGGGGATGCCGCCCGGCAGGCCCTCGAGTCCTGCATCAGCAAGGGCGGCGTGGCCCTGTTTCCGGCCGACGGGCTTTACGGACTGGCCTGTGACCCCCTGAACGAGAAGGCGATCCGCCGCATCCACGAAATCAAGGGACGCGACGACGGAAAGCCCTCCGCGGTCATGTACCTCTCGCCGCTGGCGATGAGGGAGCTGATCCGAGACCTCGGTCAGCGGGTCAGTGAAGCCGCCGCCAGGCTGCTGCCGGGCCCGGTGACCCTGGTCGTCCCCAATCCCCGCCACCGGTACCCGCTGGCCTGTCGCGACGATCAATCGCGGCTCGGCATCCGGGTTATCGACGGACCACTCTCCGGAGTCCGTTTCCCGCTCTTCCAGACCAGCGCCAACCTGAGCGGGGAGCCCGCCCCGTCGGTCTTCGAAGGGGTCGTACCCGAAGTGCGCGAAATGGTCGACCTGGCGATCGACGGCGGCCGCCTGACCGGTTTGCCTTCGACCGTGGTCGACCTGACCGACTTCGACGAACTCGGTGAATGGGAGATCCTCCGCGAAGGCGGCATGAGCCGGGGAGACCTGATCGCCGCCCTCGGCCGCTAGGGATCTCGCGGCCGCGGAGAGCCGTGTCAGCAGCCGCGGCGTGCGTACCCGCTCCAGGGGAGGCGGATGGTGCGCTGGGAGTAGTTGTTCTTCTTGTTCAGCTCGAAGAGCACATTGCCCGGATCGAGATGGAGCACGTAGGCGAAGCAGCCGCGCAGGCCGGTGACGTTGATCCATTGCTCGTCATAGGTCGAGGGGTAGATGTCGGACCAGCCGACCGAGGTTCCGAGCGTGACATTGCGGACTCGCGGATTCTGGTTGCAGGCCGGATAAACCGCCGATCCGGGTGACCTGGTGGAGGCCGGGTTGGTCTGCACGAGGTCCCGGAAGCAATAGAACTGTTTCGGCCCGGTCCGGACCAGCTCGGTCTTCTTTCCGGTCGAATTCACCCGCCAGAGTTCGAAACGGAGCGGGTTTCTGACCTTCCAGTAGGCGCCGCCCCACTGGTAGCCAACGAAGTGGTAGCGCAGGCGGGCCTGGGTCGGGAAGAGCGCATATCCGCCGGCCCGTCGTTTGATCGCCTGGGTCACGTTCATGGTGCGAGGCCGGTCGCGGTGACCGCGAAGCTCCATCGGCCCGAGACCCCGGCTGCGGATGTCGTTGGTCGACCGGAGCAGGGCCTGACCCGGGGCCAGGTCCCGGTCGAGATACATCTCCGAGGGCTTGCCGATCCTGAGGTCGGGACAGAGCAGATTCTTTGCGGACTTCGGGGTCCGGCAGGGATCCTTCACGCCGCTCGGCCGGTTCGGGGGGAAATCGCCCCGGGCAGGCGAACCCGCCCCGCCGATCACCGCAAGTGAAACCGCCAGGAGCGCCCCGGTGACCGCGATCGATGCTTTCCTCCCCATGCCGCTCATCGTAGTGAAGCTTCGCGGCGGTTTTCGATCGGAGGCGATCCCCGAATCGATCATCTAGTCTCGCCGCATGAAAATTGCGATGGGATCGGATCACGCCGGTTTTGAACTGAAGGAAGCGGTCAAGTCACAGCTGGAAGCCGCAGGGCACGAGGTTGAAGACGTCGGCACCCATTCCGCCGAATCGACCGACTATCCGCCCTTCGCCGCGAAGGCGGCCGAACTCGTCGCCGACGGCAGCGCCGAGAAGGGAGTGATCGTCTGCGGCTCCGGGGTCGGCGTCTCGATCGTCGCCAACAAGGTCGACGGGATCCGCGCCGTGAACGCCCACGACCCTTCCGAGGCGGAAATGAGCCGTCGGCACAATGACGCGAACGTGGTCACTCTCTCCGGGGCGAGGCTGAGTCCGGATCAGGCGAAGCCGATCGTCGAGACTTTCCTGACAACCGGTTTCGACGGAGGCAGGCACGCCCGACGGGTGGGGGAGATCACGGAAGTTGAGCGGGGCGAGCTCTAGCCGGGAAGGGCCGGTCTCGTTGGTACCCTCGTTGTTCCCCGTCCACGAAAGGTTTTCCCCAGAAAGATGGTTGCCGTTTCATGAGCACCGTTTCCGAAGAATTGCTTGACGCGAGCCTGGCCGAAGTCGATCCCGCCGTTGCGGAGGCGATCGGTGGCGAGCTGGACCGGCAGCGGGGCACACTCGAGATGATCGCCTCGGAAAACTTCGTCCCCAGGGCAGTGCTCGAGGCGGCCGGCTCGGTCTTGACCAACAAGTACGCGGAGGGTTATCCGGGTCGCCGCTACTACGGCGGTTGCGAGCAGGTCGATGTCGTCGAGCAGCTGGCGATCGACCGGGCGATGGAACTTTTCGGAGCGGGCCACGCGAACGTGCAGCCCCATTCGGGAGCCCAGGCGAACAACGCGGCCTACATGGCGCTGATCCAGCCGGGCGACACGATCATGGGCCTTGCCCTCGACCACGGTGGCCACCTCAGTCACGGCATGAAGCTCAATGTATCGGGCAAGCTCTACAACGTGGTCCCCTACCACGTTTCCCGCGACGATCTTCGGGTCGACATGGACGAGGTCGCGAGGCTGGCCGAGGAAAACAAGCCGGACCTGATCGTCGCCGGCTGGTCCGCCTATCCGCGTCAACTCGACTTTGCCGCCTTCCGCGAGATCGCCGATTCGGTCGGGGCGAAGCTGATGGTCGACATGGCCCATTTTGCCGGCCTGGTCGCGGCCGGCGAGCATCCGAATCCGGTGCCGCATGCCGATGTGGTCACCACCACCATCCACAAGACCCTCGGCGGACCCCGCAGCGGCATGATCCTCTGCACCGAGGAGTTGAAGGCGGACGTAAACCGGGCAGTCTTCCCCGGTCAGCAGGGCGGCCCGCTGATGCACGTGATCGCTGCCAAGGCGGTTGCTCTCGGCATCGCCTCGACCGACGTCTTTGCCGAACGGCAACGCCGCACCGTCGAGAACGCGCAGGCACTCGCCGCAGGGCTCATCGACGGCGGCATCGACGTGCTGACCGACGGCACCGACGTCCACCTGGTGCTGGTCGACCTGACTTCGACCGGACTCGACGGACAGACCGGGGAGGACCGGCTCGATCAGGTCGGGATCACGGTCAATCGCAACGCGATTCCTTTCGACGAGCGACCGCCGATGAATCCGTCCGGGCTCAGGATCGGTACCCCGGCCCTTTCGACCCGCGGCTTCCAGCCGGAAGACATGACCGAGATCGCCTCGATCATCAGCACCGCGCTCGGATCCGGCTTCGAATCGCAGCGTGATTCCCTGGCCGCCCGTTCGCAGGCGCTGATGGACAAGTACCCCCTTTATCCGGGGCTAGGCTGATCGAGATACCCGGTTCCGGGCTGAACGGGAATCGCCACCGCCGGCAGCCGGATCCGCGGGTGCTTCACGCATGAAGGTCTGGTTCGACTGCACGGCTGCAGCGCACCCGGTGGTGCTCCGGCCGGTGATCGAGCGTTTCCGCGAGCGCGGTGACGAGATCCTCGTCACCGCCCGCGAGAACGGCGAGACGGTCGGCAACCTCGAGCGGCTCGGCATCCCGCACCTGGTTATCGGCAGGCATGGCGGGGCCGGCAAGGCCGGCAAGGCCCTGGCCCTCGGCACCCGGTCCTCGAAGCTCGCCCGACCGGTCTGGAAGTTCCGCCCCGACCTCGCGGTCGCGCACGGTTCGGTCGACCTTGCTGTCCTCTCGCGGGCTTTCTTCATCCCCTCCGCCCAGATGCAGGACTATGAGTTCGCCGGCCTGCAGCGGAAAATCGCTTGGCGGGTGGCCAGACGGGTGCTGGTTCCCGATTCGATCCCGGTCGATCGGCTGGTCAAAGCCGGGGCCAGGGAGTCAAAGCTCATCCGCTTTCCGGGCCTCAAGGAGGACTACTACCTCGCGGGCTTCAGGCCCGACCCGGTGGTGCCGGCGGAACTCGGAGTCGAACTCGAGCGAGTCCTGGTGATCGTCCGTCCGCCGCCGGAGACTGCCGCCTACCACGCCGACAATCCCCTCTACGAGCAGGTGATCGATCGCCTGGCCTTGGCTGAAGGTGTCACGGCTGTGATCATTCCCCGGACCGAAGGCCAGCGTGAGAGGGCCCGGGCTAGGGACTCGGCAAACCTGATCGTTCCCGACGTGGCGGTGGATGCCCAGAGCCTGATCGCCTACGCCGACCTGGTCGTCAGTGCCGGCGGCACCATGAATCGTGAAGCGGTGGCGCTCGGCACCCCGGTTTACACGACCTTCGCCGGAAAGATGGGTGGGGTTGACGAGGCCCTGATCGCCGACGGCAGCCTGAAGCTGCTTGAGAGCGCCGATCAGCTCGAACTTCTCAAGAGGAGCGAGCCGACCGGTCCGAGAAACCCCCGCGACCCCGAATTCCTCGTCGAAGGAATCCTCTCCGCCCTCTAACCTTGCGGCATGGTTGACGGGATCGATGCCGTCTGGGCCTTCCTCACGGCGGCTCTGGTCACTCTCCTTGTGGTGCGTCCGGCCGAATGGCTGGCGAGGCGGGTTGACGCGATCGATGAGCCGGGCCCCCGCAGCCAGCACACGGCCCCGACCCCGAGGATGTCGGGGCTCGCGATCCTGATCGGAGTCGAGGTGGCAGGCTGGATCTGGCTGCCGATCAGCACCGAGACCCTGAGCATTCTGCTCGGGGCCTGTGTCGTCTCCCTGATCGGCGCGCTCGATGACATGTTCGACCTGCCGCCCGGCCTCAAGCTGATGGGCCAGCTCGGCGCCGCGACGATCCCGGTGGTCGGTGGGGTGTACCCGGCGAATCTCACGATTCCGTTTTTCGGCGGCTTCGAGCTCGGCTGGGTTGCCTATCCACTGACCGTGCTCGGCATCGCCCTGGTGATGAACATTGTCAACCTGATCGACGGGATCGACGGTCTCGCTGCCGGCTTTTGTGCGATCGCGGCCGCGGCCATGGCGATCATCGCGGTGTCGCTTCAGCGCTACGAAGCGGGGGCCCTGGCCGCGATCACGGCCGGCGGCGCGATCGGCTTCCTCCGTTACGGCTTCCCGCCGGCTTCAAGCTTCATGGGTGATACCGGTTCAAACCTGCTCGGATACCTGATCGCGGTCGCCTCGGTGCAGGGGGCGCTCAAGACCAACGCGGTAATCGCCCTCGTCTTTCCCCTGGTCATTCTTGCTGTGCCCCTCTTCGACACCGCCTTCGTGGTCGCCAAACGGATCAAGTACAGACAGCCGATCTTCCAGGCGGACCGCTCGCATTTTCACCACCGGATGGCCAACATCGGGTTCTCCCAGCGGCGCACCCTGGTGTACCTGTATGGCTGGACGCTGGTGCTGGCGCTGCTCGCTCTGGCCCTGCGCTTCGTCCCTTACAGTGACGACCGGGGCAATTTCGACCTGCTCTGGACCGTGATAATGGCGGGTGTCCTGCTGTTGGCTCTGGCGGTCACGGTGTACCTCGCCTTCGTGCTCGAAATCATCAAACGTCCCCGCTGGAAGGACGAAGGGCCACCCGGCGGAGAGGTGCCGGAGAAGTCGTGACGACGGGTAACCCGTAGGGCGCGTATTTTCGGCTTGGATAAACGGATAGTGGCACCTGTCACATTGCCGGACCGCACCGCGCCGACCAGGCTTTCTTGGATATAGTCGCCGTCCCTTGACGACGTATGCCGCAAAGACATCCCTCGAGGGGGAAATGGGTAACCGCAGCAACTCCTTGATCGCCAATCTGGACCTTCTGGTTCTGGTTCTCGCGCTTCCCGTTTTCGTCGCTTTGGGATTCGATCTCGCCGGCTACGCGATTGCCGCCGTGGTTTGGTGCGCCCAGCGACTGGTCCAGGTCTGGGCCGAACGGCAGGCCAGGCGTCAGCTCGCCGCCGGTGAGCGCACGCGGGCGATGGGTTTCGTCGCCTCGACCTCACTTGCCCGGCCCTGGCTGATGTCCGCCGTCGTGCTGGTCGCCTGCATCATCGACCGCGAGGCCGGCCTCTACGCCGCGGCCCTGCTGGTAGTTCTTTTCACCGTGAACCTCGCAGCGCGCGGGCTGGCCTTCCTGCTCGGCAAAGACGAAAAGCCGGAGGAAGCAGCCCGATGAGCGAAGTCGCAACCCACGAGCAGATGCCCGACACAAAAACGGGTTTCAGTACCAAGGCCAAGGTTTTCTTTGGCATTGCCATCTGGCTCGCGGTCGCGATCGCTTTCGGTCTGATCTTCGGATCGAACGGCAAGAACGAGGAGTTCAAGCCGCAGAACGAGTTCAAGCTCGACCCCTGGATCAACATCAATCTCGGCGGGATCGACCTTTCGATCAACCGCGCCGTCCTTTACCTCTTCCTGGCTTCGGCCCTGACTATCACCGTGATGTGCTGGATCGCCCGCAAGATGCAGCAGAAGCCGAACCGGATCCAGACTGCGATCGAGGTGGCCTATGACGTGACCAAGAACGAGATCACCGGCAACAACATTGACGACGAGCGGCTCGCCAAGAAGTGGTTCCCCTTCCTCGGCGCCCTGTTCTTCTTCATCTTCTTCTCGAACATGCTCGGCTACATCCCGCTGCCGACCAACACCCACGAGACGATTGACATCTTCGGGATCGGGGTTCCGGCCTTCGCCCTTTACGCAGCGACCGCAAACATCGCGATCCCCCTGGTACTGACCCTGATCGTCTGGATTTCCTACCACGTCGAAGGCGTCCGGGCCAAGGGCTTCATCAAGTATCTGGCCAGCTGGCTGCCCTCCGGCCTGGAGGACATGAATCCCTTTGGCAAGGCGGCAATCTTCCTGATCGAGGTTGTCTCCCACTTCGTCCGCCTGATCTCGCTGTCCGTACGACTTTTCGCCAACATCCTCGCCGGCCACCTTCTGCTGCTCTTCATGGGTGGCGGCCTGGCAGTCCTGCTCGGTATCGCCGCACTCGGCGTCCTCACCTACCCGATGGCATTCGCCTTCTACGTATTCGAGGTCGGCATCGTGGCCACCCTGCAGGCATTCATCTTTTCCATCCTGACCGCTATCTACATCGGCGGAGCAACCGCCGAAAGTCACTAACCAAAAGGAGTCCCTGTAATGGATCCCAGTTCCATCGTGCCCCTCGCCGAAGTAACCGGCGATGTCACCGACGCCGGCAAGGCGATCGCCCTGGGCGTAGGCGCCGGACTCGGCTCGATTGGTGCCGGCATCGGCATCGGCTTCATCTTCGGCAAGGAAATCGAGTCGGTTGCCCGCCAGCCCGAACTCGCTTCCGAGCTTCAGTCGATCCGTTGGCTCGGCTTCGCTCTGACCGAGGCCGTCGCCTTCTACACCTTCATCTTCGCGCTGATCGCGTTCTTCCTCTAGGCCGACCGTGGAGCCTGTTCTCTCACATATCGCGACCGTGCTGCCGCTGGCAGCCGAAGCGGCCGAGGAAGAGGGCGGCAGCTTCCTGGTGACGCCAGGTCTGGGTCTGATGATCTGGACCCTGGTGCTCTTCGGTTTCACCTTCTGGGTGCTGAAAAAGTTCGCCTTTCCGCTGATCGGCGAAGCGCTCGACAAGCGTGCGGCGACGATTCGCGAAAGCATCGAGGCGGCCGAGAGGCAGAAGGAAGAGTCCGATCAGCTGCTGGCCGATTACCGCCAGCGCCTGACCGAGGCTCGCGAGCAGGCCGACGAGATCATGGCCAAGGCCCGCAAGACCGCCGAAACCACCAAGACCGAAGCGACCGTTGAAGGTCAGACCAAGCGTGATGAGCTGGTCGAGGCCGCACGCAAGGACATCGAGGCCGAGAAGTCCAAGGCCCTGGATGACATCCGCAAGGAAGTCGCCAACCTGACCGTGCTCGCGACCGAACGGGTCACCCGTAAGTCGCTCGACGACGCCGCCCACAAGGAGCTGGTCGAGGATGCCCTGCGTGAGGTCGACTTTTCGGCTCTGGCCGGCGAGGACCGGAACAACTGATGGAAGAACTGGCTCGGGTATATGCCGAGTCCCTCTTTGGCGTTGCCAAGGAGAAGGGCGATCTGGACGAGGTGCAGGCCCAGCTTGCCCAGTTCACCGATGCCCTGGAAGGAAACCGCGAACTGGCGGTCTTCTTCTTCAGCCCGTACTTCTCCTCGAAGGAGAAACTCGACGGCTTGGCCAAAGCCGTCGAAGCGGCTAACCCGGAGTTCCTCAATTTCCTTGAGCTGCTCATCGAAAAGCACCGGATGCCGGCGATTTTCCGCATCCGCAAGAACTTCGATGACCTCTGGAAGAAGGAAAACGACCGCATAGAAGTGACCGTGACCAGCGCCATAGAGCTGGACCCGTCGGTCGCCCAGGAAGTAGCCGGAGCGGTTGAAAAGCAGACCGGCAAGAAGGTAGACCTGACCAGCCGCGTCGATGATTCGATCATCGGCGGGCTCGTACTTCAGGTCGGGAACATGGTTCTCGACAGCAGCATTCGCAACAACCTGGAGAAACTCCGCCAGAGCGTGGCTCAGGCGGGCTAAGGAGGATTTAGACCGAGATGCAGATCAAGCCAGATGAGATTGCCAGCATTCTGCGGCAGCGCATCGAGGGCATCGACCCCGGTAGCGCCGACCTGACCGAGGTTGGCACCGTGCTCTCGGTCGCTGACGGTATCGCCCGTATTCACGGGCTCGACAACTGCATGGCGCTGGAAATGCTCGACCTTCCGCATGGGGTAACCGGGCTCGCCCTCAACCTCGAGGCCGACAACGTCGGTGCCGTGCTGTTCGGTGACTGGGACAAGATCGTCGAAGGCGACACGGTCAAGCGCACCGGCCGCCTGCTCGAGATTCCGGTCGGCGAGGAGTTCCTCGGCCGCATGGTCGACCCGCTCGGGCGCCCGCTCGACGGCAAGGGTGACGTCAAGTCAACCGAGACCCGCCCGGCCGAGTTCAAGGCCCCCGGCGTGATCAGCCGCCAGCCGGTCCGTGAGCCCCTTCAGACCGGCATCAAGTCAATCGACGGCATGATCCCGGTCGGCCGTGGCCAGCGCGAGCTGATCATCGGCGACCGCCAGACCGGCAAGACCTCGGTCACGATCGACTCGATCATCAACAACAAGGACTCGGGCGTCGTCTCGGTTTACGTTGCGATCGGTCAGCGGATGTCGACCATCGTCCAGGTGCGCGAGGTTCTCGAAGCCGCCGGCGCCATGGACAACACGATCATCGTCGCCGCTCCGGCCGACGAGGCGGCCCCGATCAAGTTCATCGCACCTTACGCCGGCACGGCGATGGCCGAGTACTTCCTTTACAAGGGTGGCCACGCCCTCTGCATCTACGACGACCTCACCAAGCACGCTTACGCCTACCGCCAGATGTCGCTGCTCCTCAGGCGCCCGCCGGGACGCGAGGCCTACCCCGGTGACGTCTTTTACCTGCACTCGCGTCTGCTCGAGCGGGCGGTCAAGCTGAGCGACGAAGAGGGCGGCGGATCGCTGACCTCGCTGCCGATCATCGAGACCCAGGCCAACGACGTGTCGGCCTACATCCCGACCAACGTCATTTCGATCACCGACGGCCAGATCTTCCTCGAGTCCGACCTGTTCAACTCGGGTGTCCGCCCGGCCATCAACGTCGGCATCTCGGTGTCACGAGTCGGTGGCGACGCGCAGACCAAGGCGATGAAGAAGGTTGCCGGCAAGATGAAGGGTGAGCTTTCGCAGTACCGCGACCTCGCCGCTTTCGCCCAGTTCGGTTCCGAACTTGACGCCGAGACCCAGCGCACTCTGGCCCGCGGCGAGCGTCTGGTCGAGCTGCTCAAGCAGAACGAACGGGATGCCCTTTCGGTCGCCGACCAGGTCGCGTCGATCTACTCCGGCACCGGTGGATTCCTCGACCAGATCAAGGTCGATCGGGTCCAGGAGTTCCTGGCCGATCTGCTGGCCCGTCTCCACTCGGAGAACAAGGACTTGCTGACCCGCCTCAACGAAACCGGACAGTTCCCGGAAGAGGACGAGAAAGAACTCTCCGACGCGATCGCCAGCTTCATCGATGACTTCGGCCCCGACTTCGACGAGAACGGAGACCCGCTCGAAGAGGGTGAGTCCGAGCGCGTGATCCACGCTGGCGAAGAGGCCGGCGAGGATGTTGCCGAGGAAGAGGCTACGGCCGACGCCGAAGCGGCCACCGCGAGCCTCTAAGAGCCGAATCCCAAGCAACCCGAACTAGAGCATGGCCAACCGCAAAGAAGTCACAAACCAGATCAACAGCGTCAAGAACATTCGCCAGATCACCCGGGCGATGGAGATGGTTGCTGCTGCCCGGTTGCGGCGGGCGGAAATGCGGATCGCCAGCATGCGGCCCTATGCGCAGTCCCTGCGCCGGCTCACCCGCCGGGCCGCGGCGCAGTCCGGGAATCTGAACCAGGTGCCGATCCTCGCCCAGCGCGAGGATGTGAAGCGCGTGGCCCTGCTCCTGGTCACGGGTGACCGCGGGCTGGCCGGCGCCTTCAACGCCAACATCCTTCGTGACGGCCTCCACCGCCGTGACGAGATCAAGGCCGAAGGCGCGGAAGTCACCTTCTTCGCGGTCGGCCGACGTGGCGACGGAGCCCTCACCTTCCGCAACCTGGAAGTGAAGGAGGCGTGGACCGGTTTCACTGACCGTCCCGCCTTCTCCGATGCCCGTGACATCGGCGAGACTCTCGCCTCGGGATACGTGGATGGAGACTTCGACCGGGTCGAGGTGATCTACAACCGTTACGTCTCGCCGCTCACCCAGCACGTCTACCAGCAGACCATGCTTCCCGTTCAGGAAGCGCATGTGGTCGGCGAAGGAGCAGAGGATGAGGCCGGGGTGGAGCCGGAGGGCGAACTGGCCGACGCTCACGCCCGGGCTTCCTGGGAGTACGAGCCCGAACCGGAAGAACTGCTCTCAACGCTCGTCCCCGAATACTTGAACACATCGCTTTACCGCATCCTGCTCGAGTCGGCAGCTTCCGAACTCGGCGCCCGGATGACGGCCATGCGCAGCGCGGCCGAAAACGCGGAAACCATGATCGACGACCTGACCCTGGAAATGAACCGTGTCCGTCAGGCCGAAATCACGCAGGAAATTCTGGAAGTCGTAGGCGGCGCGGAGGCGCTCGGCTAAGCGACGTCACCGACTGAAACTGGAAACTGGAGATATGTCAGAAGAAAACGGCAAGAACACAGGTCGAATCGAAGAGATTCAGGGCGTCGTCGTAGACGTCGTCTTCCCCGACAAGTTGCCCGAGATTTACTCGGCCATCGAGATTCAGGTCGCCGAGGGCGACGGCGGGCGCGCGGAACAGAACCTGATCTGCGAAGTCCAGCAGCACCTCGGTGATGACCGGGTCCGCACCGTGGCCATGGACGCCACCGACGGCCTGCGCCGCGGCGATACCGTGGTCGACACCGGTGGACCGATCACCGTTCCCGTGGGTGACGTCACTCTGGGCCGGATCTTCAATCTGCTCGGCGAGCCGATCGACGGCGGCGACGCGCTGCCGGCCGATGTCGAGCGCTGGCCGATTCACCGTCCCTCCCCGGACGCGACCGAGCTGACCCCGAACCAGGAGATTCTCGAGACCGGCATCAAGGTCGTCGACCTGCTCGCCCCGTACGTGAAGGGCGGCAAGATCGGCCTGTTCGGCGGCGCCGGCGTCGGCAAGACCGTTCTGATCCAGGAGCTGATTCACAACATCGCCCAGGAGCACGGCGGCCTTTCCGCCTTCTGTGGGGTTGGCGAACGGACCCGTGAGGGCACCGACCTCTACATCGAAATGACCGAATCCGGGGTCATCGACAAGACGATGATGGTCTTCGGCCAGATGAACGAGCCTCCCGGAGCCCGCCTTCGCGTCGCGCTTTCCGGCCTGACCATGGCCGAGTACTACCGCGAGGCCGGCGGCCAGGACGTGCTGCTGTTCATCGACAACATTTTCCGGTTCACCCAGGCCGGCTCCGAGGTATCGGCGCTGCTCGGCCGCATGCCTTCCGCCGTCGGTTACCAGCCTACGCTGGAAACCGAGATGGGCCAGCTCCAGGAGCGAATCACCTCGACCGCCCGCGGCTCCGTAACGTCGGTCCAGGCGATTTACGTCCCGGCCGACGACTACACGGATCCGGCTCCCGCCTCGGTCTTCGCCCACCTCAACGCGACCACCGCACTTTCGCGGGCGATCTCGGAGAAGGGCATCTACCCGGCCGTCGATCCGCTCGATTCCTCGTCGACCATCCTCAAGCCCGACGTGCTCGGCGAGGACCACTACACCACGGCGACCGAGGTCCAGCAGATCCTGCAGCGCTACAGCGAGCTGCAGCAGATCATTGCCATTCTCGGCATCGACGAACTGGCCGACGAGGACAAGGTGCTGGTGTACCGCGCCCGAAAGATCGAGCGTTTCCTCTCGCAGCCGTTCTTCGTGGCCGAGCAGTTCACCGGCACTTCCGGCGAGTACGTACCGGTAGCAGAAACGGTCCGCGGTTTCCGAATGATCCTCGACGGCGAGATGGATGATTACGCCGAGAGCGCGTTCTACATGAAGGGCTCGATCGACCAGGTCATCGAGCAGGGCAAGAGCTCAGGCAACTAGGAAGTTGGCCGGCGAGAACACATTCACGGTTGAGGTCCTCACCCCCGAGGGCGAGGTCTATAGCGGCGAGGTGGTCCAGCTCTCGACCCGTACCGTCACCGGCGAGATCGGCATCCTGGCCCGCCATGTGCCGATCCTGGCTGCCCTGAAGCCGCACCGGCTCCGGCTTAAGCTCTCTGACTCCGAGGAGAAGGAGTGGGCTCAGTCCCACGGCATGCTCCAGGTTTTCGCCAATCATGCGCAGGTCCTCCTCCAGGAAGCTATCGAGCCGGACAACCTCGATGTGGCGGCACTGGAAGAGGAAAAGAAGGACGCCGAGGGTCGCCTCGCCGACGAATCCTCGGGCGAAGCCGCCCGCGAAGTCGCCGAGCGCGACCTCGAGCGCGTAGAAGCCTTCCTCGAAATAGCCAACGCGTAGTAGCCCGGGCGGCGCCAGGAGCCTCCTGCGGGCGCCGTGGCTTCGTCAACGCCCGGAAACGGCCGCTCAAGTACCTGAGTACGATCGCGCCATTTCCGGGCTTATTCCTCGCCAGCCACCCGCAGGAGCGCCCCGTGCACGACCCGCTCGGGTGTTGTGGTGTCTCGGATGTCGGTGATGGGGGTCGCAGGGGTTGGTTCGATGCGAAGCGTTGTCGAAGCGAAGCCTTGGGTTGACCCGTAGACCGGTCGGGATGAGGTGGTGCCGCAGGTTTGTGACCTCTGGGGTAGTAAACCTGCGGCACCTTTGTCCCGGATCCGGGGCCGCGGGTCCGGGGTCGCGTAGCAGGGTCGCGGAGCAGGGCTGGTGTAGCCGTGGGGGTTGGTCATGCGTCCCCGGGGAACTTCCCGCGGACGAGCGCAGCGAGTCCAAGGGCCCCGGGGACGCATGCCAACCCCTACGGCGTGACCACCGAGTCCGGCGGCGTGACCAAGAGACTCCGGTGCGTGACCGACAGGCCGTGTGGCGTGACCACCAACCACCGAGGCCGGACCACCAGACCCCTCGACACTGGCTTCGCAGATACCCTTCCCTGATGGACGAACTCCTCGCCCTGTCCGAGCAGTTGATCGGTTATGACACCTCGTCGGAAGACGGGGTGCATGAGGCTGCCGGATTCATCAAGGGGTGGCTTGACAGCCGGGGCGTGGAGACCGAACAGGGAGTCTGCCGAGGCCTTCCGGTAATTACCGCCACCCACGGCAGCGAAAGCGGCCCGACCGTGATTCTGCACGGTCACATCGATGTGGTCCCGGCCGAGCCGGGCCAGTTCGAGGCGCGAATCGAGGGTGACCGGTTGATCGGCCGTGGCGCCTATGACATGAAAGCTGCTCTGGCGGCGATGATGCTGGCGCTGCCAACCGATGATGCGCCGCTGCCGGGCATCCGGGTGGTGCTCGGAATCGTTTCCGACGAGGAATCCGAGGAAGCCGAGAACCGGGGAAGCAATTATCTGGTGCGGGGTCCGGACGAACCGGATCAAGACGGTCTCAGTGGCGGCTTGGGATTAACCGGGGACTTCGCGATCACCGGCGAGCCAACCGACATGCATGTCGGGGTCGCGGCCAAGGGCGTGCTGGCTCTGCGCCTGACCGTGGCCGGGCGCGCCGCCCATGGTTCGACACCCTGGCTGGGTGAAAACGCTGTCCTGCGAGCGGTTGATCTCTTCCGGGGGGTCGAATCACTACCCTTTGCGAGAGAAAGCTCCGAGCTCTTCGATCGCCCTTCGATAAATCTCGGCCGGATTTGGGGTGGCGACGCGCTCAACAAGGTTCCCGACTCATGCGCGATAGACGTGGACATACGCTACCTGCCACACCAGGACCCGGAGCTGATCCGGGAACAGATTGCGGGGCTCGGACCGGCCTCGCTGGAAACGATCATCGAGCTGCCTCCGGTCAGCGGCGGCGGGACGGATTCACCCTGGATCAAGGCGCTGATCGGGGCGAGCTCCGAGCATCATGCGGGGCCTTCACTTTCGGTCGGCAGGGACGGTGCCTCGGACGCGCTTTCGTTCATCCGGGCGGGGGTCCCGGCGGTGGAATTCGGGCCGGTCGGGGCCGGCCACCACGGGCCGGAAGAATGGGTGTCGGTCGAGTCGCTTCTCGCCTACCGTTCATCGTTGAGAGATTTCCTCGAGCGGGCGTCAGGTTTCCAGGGAGGGGGGTGAATCGGTGAACGAGGAACGCGACAATTCCGAAGAGGAAGAAGGTCTCCCTTCCGAAGAGGCCGAATTTCCCCCCGCCGAACCCGGCCCCGGGAGTCCCCCCGAGCCGGAATCGGGGCCGCCGACCGAGGAACTCTTCGCCTTCGAGGCGAGGGTCGAGGAAGGCGAAGTTCCCGATCTCGACCCGGTTTTCCGGGCAGCCCTCCTGGAAAGCTCGGAGAGCATGGTTCCCGTGGAACCGGCCAGCCCTCCAGATGGGGAAGCTGGAGGAGGTGCCACACCCCAGCCGCCCACTGGCGAGGAGACGCTTACCGGCGAAGAAAGCCTGACCGGCGAGGAACCGGCGACCGCCGACGGACCGGTCACCGGAGACGGACCGGTTACCGGCGAGGAACCGGTCACCGGAACCGCGGAATCGGAGATTCCGACCGGCGCCGGAATAACCTCCGAGCAGACGGCTGTTCTCCAGGCGGAAGCCCGGACCGAGGTTCACGAGGCGATCGACTATTCGCGTCGTACCGGGAACGTCTGGGATCCTCCGCGGCCGCCGGTCGACGGGGATTTTGACCAGCCCGCCAAACGTCGCCACTACTGGTGGCGTTTCCTCCTTGCCGTGTTCCTGATCGTCGGTTCCTTCGCGACGGCCACCCAGGCCTCGGTGATGCATTTCGTCAATGACGTGACCAGCCAGATCGGGGGCAAGAAGGGAATCAAACTGCCGCCGTATGCGCTGGCCGATGCCGACGGACCGCAGACCATCCTGATCATCGGATCCGACGTGCGAACCGGCGGCGGCGACACGGCCGGCGATCCCGGGCGTTCAGACACCGCGATGCTGGTGCGGCTGGACCCCGACACCGATCAGATCGCGATGCTTTCGATACCGCGCGATCTCTACACGGACATTCCCGGCGTCGGTTACGACAAGTTCAACGCCGCCTACAGCTACGGTGGCCCCAAACTGACCTTGAAGACCATCAAGTCACTGACCGGTCTCGACGTAAACCACGTGGTCAACATCGATTTCCAGGGTTTTGCCGACGTGATCGACGCGATCGGCTGCGTCTACGTGGACGTCGACCGGCACTACTTCAACGACAACGCGGGCCTCTCGGTGTCGGAGCAGTACGCGACGATCGATATCGAGGCCGGGTACCAGAAGCTCTGCGGTGCCGATGCCCTCGAATTCGCCAGATACCGGCACACCGACTCGGACCTGGTCCGGGCCGCACGTCAACAGGATCTGATCGGCGAGGTCCGCAATCGACTCACTCTGAGCGAGGTGTGGGGTCGCCGCGACGAGCTCCTGAAGGCCTTCACCGACAACACCTCTACCGACATCGACGACAGCAAGCAGATCTTCCAGCTCCTGGCGCTGCTCTTCGATTCCCGGGGCGCGGCCGTGACCGAAGTGTCCTTCCCGTCGACCTTCACCATGCGCGACGGAATCTCCTATGTCGAGGCGACCCCGGACGAGATTCAGTCCGCGGTCAACAAGTTCCTCGGCTTCGAAGACCAGGCTGGTCCGGTCGGAAGGCTCGATGAAGGCGCGCAGAGCGCCGCGGATAAGAAGAAAGAGAAGAAGGCCGCCGAGGACCGTCAAAAGGCACTCGAAAAATCGACCTCGGAGATTCCCAACAAGAACAACGACGACCTGGTCGACGATTCCAGCGCCGGTCTGTCACAAGCCCAGGAGCTGGACAGCCAGATCACCCGCCGCGATTTCCCGGTCTACTACCCGAAGCGACTGCCCTCGGGTGCCGAGTACGAGACCGACCAGAGCCGCGTTTACCACACGCGCGACCCTGACAAGAACGTTTACGGCGCCTTCCGCATGGTCATGACGGTTCCGGAAGACGACGGTACCCATTACATCGGGCTGCAAGGTTTGCGGGGCTGGACCGACCCGCCCATCCTTGACGCACCGCATGACGAAGTCGAGATGGACGACCGCGAGTTCCAGGTCTACCCGGAAGGGGACCGGATCAAGCTGGTCTCCTGGACCGACGGGGACTGCGTCTACTGGATTTCGAATTCGCTGCTGCTCGGCATTGACAACAACCAGATGCTCGGGATGGCAAGGTCCACCCGGGCTTTCACCCCCAACAAGTGAGTGAAATGAATTCAATAGAAAAGGCGCCGATCGGCGTCATCGGGGTCGGCTGGGTCGGTCTCGTAACCGCCGCCTGTTTTGCCGAACTCGGCCACCAGGTGATAGCCCGCGATGTGGTTCAGGAAAAGGTCGATTCGCTGAGCCGGGGAGAGCTGGCGATCCACGAGCCCGGACTGGCGGAACTGATCGGGAAGAACAAGGACCGGCTCACCTTCACCACCGACATGGACGAGTTGCTCTCGAACGCCCGGCTGCTCTTCGTCTGCGTCGACACTCCCCCGACATATTCCGGAGATGCCGATCTGTCTCGGGTCCGTTCTGTAGTGGCGGACCTGAGGGAAGACGGTGATCACGTCCTGATCATGAAGAGCACTGTGCCCGCCGGAACCGGTGCCTCGATCCGGCGCGAGCTGCCGGGCCTCGCCTACGTGTCCTGCCCTGAGTTCCTGAAGGAAGGCACCGCGGTCAAGGATTTCCTCAACCCCGACCGGGTCGTGATCGGCTCCGAACCCGAAGACGCGGAAGCTGCGGAAGAGGTGGCCGATCTCTACCGGCCCCTCGGCGGCGAATTCGTGATGACCGACACCTCCAGTGCAGAGATGATCAAACTCGCCTCCAACGCCTATCTGGCGACCCGGATTTCGTTCATCAACGAGATCGCCAACGTCTGCGAGGAAGTCGGAGCGGACGTGGGAGAGGTCGCCCGGGGGATGGGCCTGGACGAGCGGATCGGCCCTCATTTCCTGCGACCCGGGATCGGCTTCGGTGGATCCTGCTTCCCCAAAGACGTCAATGCTCTGAAATTACTTGCCGGTAACTCGGGGTACCACTTCCAGCTGCTGAACTCCGTCATCGAAGTCAATGAACTTCAGAAGCGACGCGTGGTGAGCAAGCTGACAAAAAACCTCGGATCCCTGGTCGGCAAGCGAATTACCCTTCTGGGCCTGGCTTTCAAGCCGGATACGGACGACATGAGGGAAGCGTCGAGCCTCGTTTTGTCCGCTCGTCTAAGAGGCGAGGGTGCCGAAGTTGTTGCATATGACCCTGTGGCAATGAGTAATGCAAGGAGTCTCCTTCCGGGAGTAGAAATGAGTGACACAGCCCAGGAGGCCCTTGCAGATTCAGACGCGGCGGTGCTGGTCACCGAGTGGTCGGAATTCAAGGAGATCGATTGGGCCGAGGCGGCCGATCGGATGCGGAGGCCATTGCTTATAGACGGACGAAATTTCCTTGACGCCGACGAAGTCCGCTCTGCCGGATTCCTCTACGAAGGAATAGGCAAGGCAGGCGACCGGTGATGAAAGCAGGTAAGACAGATTGCAGGCATTGGTACTGGTTGGTGGCAAAGGCACCAGGCTGCGGCCGCTGACGTATGAAACACCGAAGCCGGCGCTGACCCTGGTCGACCGCCCGTTTCTGAACTACATGACCGAGTGGCTGGGCAGTCACGGAGTCGACGAAGTGATTCTCGCCTGCGGCTTTTTGCCGGACGAAATGAAAAAGGTGCTCGGGGACGGCGAACCCGGCGGACCGCGACTCCGGTACCTGGTCGAGGAAGAAACCCTCGGAACGGCGGGGGCGATCAGATTCGCGCTCGATCATCTTGACGAGCGGTTCTTTGCCCTGAATGGGGATGTGCTGGCCGATCTCGATTTGAGTGCCCTGTGGAAGCAACATGAAGAAACCGGTGCCCGGGCGACACTAGGACTGTACGAAGTCGATGATTCGAGTAGCTACGGCGTGGTCGACATCGACGAGGCCGGGCAGGTGCTCAAATTCAGTGAAAAAGATCCATCCAGGACCGGCAGCGGGCTGATCAACGCCGGAACCTACGTGCTGGAAAAAGAGGCAATCGCCGAAGTCCCTCCGGGACGCGAGGTGTCGATCGAGACCGAGTTTTACCCTTCGATAACCGGCAAGGGGCTTTACGCGAGGCCGCTCGGCGGCTACTGGATGGACTTCGGCACCCGGGAACGCTATTTCGATGCCTGCTGGGACATTCTCGAGGGCCGCATCCACACCGAGGTCGAGAAACACAGCGACGGCGTTTATATCGCCGGCGACGCGGAAGTCGACCCGACCGCAACTATCGGGCCGAGGGCGGTTCTAGGGGTGGGCTCCAGGGTTGGTCCCGGTGCCCGGATCACCGGCTCTGTCCTGCTCGAAGGGAGCGAGGTCGGCGCCGGAGCGGTAATCGAGAATTCAATCCTGGGCCCTGGCGTAAAAGTTGCGGCAGGGGATACGGTAGGAGATGAAGTCCTTGGCAAGAATCAGATCGGTGAGGTCGTTAATGCTTGAGGACGTACTCGACATCCCGAACCACATCAGGGACGCGCTATGGCGGGTAGATTCGGCCCAGCTCAAAGCCAGGCCGTCAGCCGGATTCGTGGTTTGCGGGATGGGCGGTTCGGCGATCGGCGCCGAGCTCGCCAGGGGAGTGCTTGACAACCGCCTGACCGGCCCGATGATCGTTTCCCGGACCTACGGTCTTCCCAAATGGGTCACCGCCGAATGGGCGGTACTGGCCTCAAGCTATTCGGGAGATACCGAGGAAACGATCTCGTCCTTCAAGGACGCCGGCGAGGCCGGCACGCACCGCTGGGTCGCCGGTACCGGCGGAGAACTCGGCGCCAGAGCGAGGGATGCCGGAATCGGTGTGGTCGGGCTACCCGGTTTCTTTCAGCCACGAATGACGGTCGGCTACATGACCGTGGTCGCGGCCTTCGTTGCTCATCTGGCCGGGGTGGCGCCGGATGTGCGACGTGAGCTCGAGCAGGCAGCGGACTTCCTCGACTCCTGCAAGGCCGATATGGAGCCCCTCGCGAGGGCACTCGCCTCGCAAATAGGGGACACTCCTGTTGTCGTGCATGGAGCAAGCCTCACAACGGCCCCGGCCAGGCGCTGGGCCAATCAGTTCAACGAGAACGCCAAACAGCTTGCCTTCGCGGCCGAGATCCCCGAGGCGAACCACAACCTCATGGAAGCCTGGTCAAAGGGCTCAGGCGGGCTCGGAGCGATCTTCCTCACCGATTCGGGGCAGTCGGCCCGTGAGCGCCGTCGCATGAAACTGACTGCCGAATCGATCGAGAAAACGGGGGCGCAGGTTTTCGAGGTGGAAACTTCAGGCGAGACCCGGTCCGAGCGGCTTTTCTGGTCGGTCATGTTCGGCGATCTGGTTTCGGTCGAGGTTGCCGAATTGCGCGGGATCGACCCCATGCCGGTCGATGAAATCCAGAACTTCAAACGACGGCTGGGCAAGACATAATGAGAGCAATGGTGCTGGCCGCCGGACTGGGCACGAGGCTCAGGCCAGTCACCCGATCCGTGCCCAAGCCAATGGTCCCGGTGCTTAACCGCCCGGTGATGGAACACATCCTGCGCTTGCTGGTCAGCCACGACTTTGCCGAGGTGATCGCCAACCTCCACTGGTATCCGGACGCGATCAGGGGCCACTTCGAGGACGGTTCCGGGTTCGGGGTCGAACTGGAGTACAGCTACGAGGAGGAACTGCTGGGCACGGCCGGCGGGGTCCGGCACGCGTCCCATTTTTTCGGCGATGACTTTCTGGTCATTTCCGGTGACGCGCTGACCGACATGGATCTCGCCTCGATGCGGGAGTTCCACCGCTCACACGACGGGATCGCCACCCTTGCCACCCGGCGTGTGGCCAACACCTCGGAATTTGGCGTCGTGATCACCGACGACTCCGGCCGCATCCAGGGCTTTCAGGAAAAACCCGATCCGGCCGAGGCCCTTTCGGACCTTGCCAATTGCGGGATCTACATGTTCGACCGTGAGATCTTCGAATATTTCCCCGCACCGGGAACCAGCAAGCTGGCTGCTCCCGGCCATCCGGACGGCTTCGCTGACTGGGCGTACGACGTGTTTCCGGCCCTGCTCGAAGCGGGCATCGACTTCCATGCCTACGAGACCGACGCCTACTGGAATGACATCGGGACGATCGCCGAACTGGTCCAGAGTAATTTCGACGGGCTCGAAGGGTCAGTCGACCTGGGTCTCCCCGATAACGAGGTTCGGCCCGGCGTCTGGGTTGCCGGAGATGCCGAGGGCATTGAAGGTGCCGAAATCGACGGTCTGGTGCTGATCGGTGAGGGAGCCCGGATCGGAGCGGGAGCCCAGCTGGTTGGCCCCATAGTCCTGGGAAATGGCTGTTCGATCGGGGCCGGGGCCGGGGTCAGGGAGGCCGTCCTGCTCGACCGCTCCTCGCTGGAAAAGGGCGCGTTCCTGGCCGGGGGACTTCTCGGCCCCACCCGGGACTGACCCGGCCGGGACTGATCGGACCGGTCGGCGGATACCGCGGCCGTGTCGTTTTGTTGCAGTTGTCGAGTGTCCCGTGAGTGTTTCCACGGCAGTCTGGGAGCATGGATTTCTCCCGTGTCGCAGGCTTCCTGGTTCCCTCGCTCTGCCCCCTTTGCCGACAGGTGGCCGACCCGGTCAGCCCGATCTGCGGTGATTGCATGCGGGAGCTCAACCGCTCCGTCGTCCTTCGGGAGGATCCTCCCGAAGGTGTGGACCAGATGGTCTCCTGTGCTGATCACGACGGCATCGCCAGGGAACTGGTGGCGGCCTTCAAGTTCCGCCACCTGACCGGCCTGGCCCCCCTGATTTCCGGCTACATGGTTGACGCTGCCGGGCCCCTCGCCGAGAACCGGCTGATCGTCCCGGTTCCGCCGGCAAGGTTCAGGACCTGGCTGCGCGGCTTCGACCCGGTCGGTCGGCTGGCCCGGGAAATGTCTGAGATCAGCGAGGCGGAGCTGCCTCACGCAATGCCGGTTTACCGAAAGGGCTCGGGACGTCAGAGGGGAAGAAACCGCGCCGGCAGACTCGGTGATCCGCCCGACATCCGCCCTCGCGAGGATGCGGGCAAGGTCATCGGCGGCCGGGATTTGCTCCTGGTCGATGACGTGATGACCACCGGGGCAACTTTGACGGCTGGCTCCGGAGCCCTGCGACTGGCCGGTGCCAGGTCGGTTTCGGCGATCACATTCACCAGAAGGCTTTGAGGCGCGGTCGCACTTTGCGAATTCCGTAGTTCTCCCCACTTGTCAATTTCGTGTTACCCGGCTACCATCGGCCAAAGGAACACAACCCCGCCAGGAGGTCCCATGCGAATCGAGATTCGTGGTCGCAACGTCGAAGTCAACGACGAAATGCGCGAGCAGGTGGCCCAGCGGTTCAAGCGGCTTGGTGAACAGGTTTCGCCGCTTGCCCGCATCGAAGTTGTCGTCTCCGAGGAGCAGAACCCGGCCATTTCCGACAAGTTCGTGGCCGAGGCGACGCTTCATCTGAAGGGGGTGACCCTCCACGCCCACGAGGCCAGCCCCGAGATGACTCACACCATCCACGAACTCGCAGAGGACATGCGCCGCCAGGTCAAGCGGCACCGGGAAAAGAGAAGGAAGCGCAGGGAGACGCGAAAGCTTGTAAACCGCCTCCAGGGACGAGAGACCGGAGGCGCACAACCCGGCCTGTAACCGGGGGAAAGAGGAGAGAGGTGCGGAGGGGCCGGCAATCCGGCCCCTCCGTCTTGCAGGCTTTAGTCGGCGGTGAAGCCGAGCGGCTAACCTTGTCGCATGGCCATTCAGCTAATCGACCGTGCGCTCAGGATGGGGGAGGGGCGCAAGTTCAAGGCATACGAGAAACGGGTCGACTCGATCAACCGAATCGAGCCCGAAATGAAGGAGCTCGAGGACGCCGAGCTACTTGAGGAAGCGAACTCGATCAGGGAACGGGCGAAGAACGGCGAGTCGCTCGATGACCTGCTGCCCGAGTCTTTCGCCTTGACCCGCGAGGCCGCTCTGCGCGCGATCGGCCAGCGGCATTACGACGTGCAGCTGATCGGCGGGATGGTCGTTCACGACGGAGCGATTGCCGAGATGAAGACTGGAGAAGGCAAGACTCTGACCAGCACCCTGGCCATCGTCCTGAATGCGCTGGGTGGCAAGTCGGTCCACGTGGTCACCGTCAACGACTACCTCTCCAAGCGCGACGCGCTCTGGATGAAGCCGATCTACGACATGCTCGGGGTTTCGGTCGGCTGGATCCAGGAGAACGACGATCCTTCCGAACGCCGGGAGAAGTACGCCTGCGACGTCACCTATGGAACGAACTCGGAGTTCGGGTTCGATTACCTGCGCGACAACATGGCCGGCTCGCTGGAACAGAAGGTCCAGGGCAGCCATGACTTCGCGATCGTCGACGAGGTTGACAACATCCTGATCGACGAGGCCCGGACCCCGCTGATCATCTCCGGCGCCCCCGAGGAAGCCGCCCAGACCTATTACACCTTCGCCCGCCTCGCCAAGCAGCTCGAAGGGGTTCCGGCCAAGACCAAGCTCAAGTCCATGGGCGAGAGCAAGGACACCTCGGACGCGGATTACGACTACGAGTTCGACGAGAAGCACAAGACGGTCTCGCCGACCGAGCGCGGAGTCGACAATTCGGAGAAATTCGTCGGTGTCGACAACCTCTACATGGCCGAAAACGGCAACCTGGTCAACCACCTGATCCAGGCGCTGAAAGCCGAATCGCTCTACAAGAAGGACAAGGACTATGCCGTCGTGGACGGCGAAGTCATGATCATCGACGAGTTCACCGGCCGCATTCTCGAAGGGCGCCGCTGGTCTGAAGGCCTTCACCAGGCGGTCGAAGCCAAAGAAGGCGTGGCGATCCGCGAGGAGAACCAGACCCTCGCCACGATCACCCTGCAGAACTATTTCCGCCTCTACGACAAGCTTTCCGGCATGACCGGTACCGCGCTTACCGAGGCGGTCGAATTCATGAAGATCTACAAGGTTCCGGTGGTCGAGGTTCCGACCAACCGGCCGATCTCCCGGGACGATCAGAACGACCAGATCTTCAAGACCAAGGAAGGCAAGTGGAACGCGGTGATCCGGGAACTGGTCAACCGTCACGAAACCGGTCAGCCGATCCTGGTCGGCACGGTTTCGGTCGAAGTGTCGGAGATGATTTCCGCCGAGCTCAAGAAGCAGGGCATCGAGCATGTGGTCCTGAACGCAAAGCCGGAACATGCCGAGCGGGAAGGCGAGACGATCGCCCAGGCCGGACGCAAGGGCGCGGTAACTATCGCGACCAACATGGCCGGTCGCGGCGTCGACATCAAGCTGGGCGGCGATCCGGAGGGCATGGCCCACCCGCAGGTCGCCAAGCAGGGCCTCGCCCCGGAAGACGAGGGCTACAACGAAGCGGTCGAGAAGATCGCGGCCGAGCTGAAACCGCAATGTGACGTCGAGGCCGAGGAGGTCAAGGAACTCGGGGGTCTGTTCATCTGCGGCACCGAGCGTCACGAGTCGCGCCGGATCGACAATCAGCTGCGCGGTCGTGCCGGCCGTCAGGGTGACCCGGGCGCTTCCCGTTTCTTCCTTTCTGCGGAAGACGACGTGATCCGGCTCTTCGCCGGGGATCGCATCTACAAGATCCTCGACCGCCTCGGTCCCACCGACGAGGAAGGTCACGAGATGCCGCTCGAGGCCAAGATGCTGACCAAGACCGTTGAAAACGCACAGAAGAAGGTCGAGGAGCAGAACTTCCTGATCCGCAAGCGGGTGCTCGAGTACGACGACGTCATGAACGAGCAGCGCCGCGTGATCTACAAGTACCGCGGCGAGATCCTCGAAGGCCGGGACATGTCCGAGATCGCCCGCGAGGAAGTGGACGGAGTGATCGGCCGCCTGGTCGACGAATACCTGGCCGGAGACATCATCGAGGAATGGGACCTGCCCGGTCTCGACTCCCAGCTTCACCAGATCTGGCCCTGCGCGATCGACGTGGCTGCGATTGCTCCCGAATCGGCCGAGCCCGAAGCGCTGAAAGAGGATCTCTGCGACGACGCCCAGAAGGCCTACGACGAGCGCGAAGCCGAGTTCGGCGAGGAGATCATGCGCTACCTCGAACGGACCCTGCTGATGCAGGTGATCGACTCACGGTGGCGGGAACATCTCTACGACATGGACTACCTGCGCGAAGGCATTCACCTGCGCGGCTTCGCCCAGATCGATCCACTCGTCGCGTACAAGAACGAGGGCTACACCATGTTCCAGGAGCTGATGAACGGCATCTGGGAAGAGTTCAGCCGACTGATATTCAACGTCGAGATCGAGATCGAGCCGGATCAGAACGGAGCCTTCGCCCCGCCGGCAGAAGAACCCGACGAGTCGACCTTCGACTACTCGGGCGGCACCATGGAGGCCCAGCCTTCCGCCCTGGCCGAGGTTGCCGCTGGTGCGACTCCCGGCCCGGCCGAGGCCGGCGGAGTTCCCGGTGTGGTTCCTGGCGGTGTGCCCAACGTCGGCGCGGCCGGAGATCCCGCCGGCGCGGCGACAGTGGTCAAGTCAGACCGCGAGAACATCGGTCGAAACGACCCCTGCTGGTGCGGCTCCGGCAAGAAGTACAAGAAGTGCCACGGCGCCTGAACATTCGGCATTCAGATCGTTTCGCTCGGTAGAAGCAAATGACGGTCTCACTGTACGACCTGGATGGTGAGTCCTGTTACCCCTGAAGAAAAGACAGTCCGGGAATTCGTTTCGACCTTCAACAGGTCGGAACTGGATGCTTTTGTGAAGTTGCTCGACCCGGAAGTCGAAATCCACGGGATGCGGGGTACGCGAAAAGGCCATGACGAGGCCCGGGATTGGGCGACAAAAAAACCGGGAGGAGTCCAGCAGACAGTCCTGATCGAAAGTTGTCAGTTGACCGGCGACCGGGCCCTGCTCGAAGTGAAACGGGAATGGCGTTGGGAAGAAGACAACGAGCTCGCCTACACCGACGAGCTGGGATGGCTCTTCGTACTCCGCAACGCCAAAGTCCTGAGGTGGGAGCCCTTCGAGGACAAGGAAATAGCGCGAACCGCCTTCTCCGCATGACTTTGTGTTTACGCCGCGGGGGCCGACAGGGGTCACCGGGAAGCGGCGAACACTTCGCGCGGCATTCAGCCGCGCTCTGCCTGAGTATCCCGGAGACCCCTGCCGGCCCCCGCGGCTACGTCAACTGATCTTTTGACCGAGGTGCCGCAGATTCGCTACCTCTCAGGCGTCAGACCTGCGGCACCATCGTCTTCATCCGGGTTCGAGTAGCGGTGGGGTCGGGCGGCCCTCCCGAAGTGGCTTCCGATTACTGCTCTGGTCAGCGAGCTGCTGGGGACAAGCGCAACGGGTGGGCCACCTTCGGGATGGCCACCCGGCACCGCGGCGCAACCCCTACCTATGGGGGTCGGTTGTCCGGTCGAGGCCTGTGTCGGCGAAGGAGATCGGGTCTTCGATCGGTTCCAGGTGCGTGAAGACCGTGGTCTGCTCGAAGCAGTCGCGAAGGTCTCCCTCGAACCTTTCAAGCAGGTCATGACCCTGCTTGACACTCCAGTCACCCGGAACCAGGACGTGAACCGAAATGAACGTTCTGCGGCCGGCCTTGCGCGTCCTCAGGGCGTGAAAGTGGATGTCATCGCTTTCGTATCCGTCCAGCACCCTGCCGACCACGGCCATCTCCTTCTCCGGCAGGGCCTTGTCCATCAGGCCCGACATCGAATCCGAGACCAGGCCGACACCGGTTCGCACGATGTTCGCGGCAACGACCAGGGCGATGATCGAGTCGAGCGTGTTCCAGCCGGTAGCCCAGACCAGGCCGACGCCGATGATCACTCCCGCAGAAGTGAACACGTCGGCCATCAGGTGCCTGCCGTCCGCGACCAGAACCAGTGAGGTTTCCTCCTCGCCGGTACGGATCAGGAGCCTGGCGGCAAGCAGGTTGAGAACGGAGGCCGCGGCCGTGATCGCGAGACCTAGACCGACCTCGGTCAATTCGGCCGGGTTCACAAGCCTTTCGATTGCCGCATAGGCAATCGTCACCGCCGCCAGCAGAATCAGGGCGCCTTCGAAACCGGCCGACAGATAATCGGCCTTTTCGTGACCGTAGGTGTGGTCTTCGTCCGCCGGCCGGGTTGACCAGAGGATCACGATCAGGGCGACCAGAGCGGCGACCAGGTTGACCACCGATTCGGCCGCATCCGAGAGCAGTCCGACCGACCCGGTCAGAAGCCAGGCGATGAACTTCATACTGATGGTCAGGATCGCGACGACGATCGAAACCGAAATGACCCGGATCAGGCGCTTTCGCCTGACTTCGCTTTCTCCTTCACGCATCGCGGTCACAACGGGTTCCGTTTGCCCTCAGGATCCGCCGACGACGAGGCGGATCGGCCTGGCCCGGTCCCAGAGCCATCCGGGAAGGGCGGGAAGCCTTGAAATGCGGTTGCCCCTTCCGCGTCGCACGACTTTGAACCGGGAACAACCGTTCGCCCTCATCCGGTGCCTGGTCTGGCCAAGAGTCAGACCCCGGACCGCGGGTATCCGGCAAAGCCCGTGGACCGGCGGGGCGGTGCCGCCGGAGCCAGCGGGATCGATGCCGGCCAATGCTTTGACTCCTGTCCTGATCCAGTTTCCGACCGGGCTGCCACCCACCAGCACATCCACATTCGGAATCAGCCCGGCACAGTCGTCGGCGCTGCCGAAACTAGTGACCCCGACCTGCCGGTAACCGGCCGTGGTGGCGACCACGGCAGGGCCGCCACTGTCGCCATAACAGTTCGCCTGCTTTCCCTTTGAATCACCGAGGCAGATCTGGAGTGAACTCGCGAAATACGCCGCCCCCACCTGGCTCCGACAGATCGAGCCGGGCTGGATGTTGGTTTTGCCTACCCGCAATGCCTTGGGGTAGAAATCGCGACCGGTGATGGTCGTGCCCCAGCCGGTCTCGATCAGCCGCCGCCCCGGTTCGAGAACGTCCCGCTCGTCCGGTCCGAGAAGCCGGATCGGCTCCTGGGCGATCGGCGCGGCAAGCCGGAGCAGCGAGACATCCCAGCCCTGGTTCGTTCGGTAGCGGATCGCACCCGCGCTGGTGAGGGGGAAGTAGATCTGCGAGATCAATACCTCCTGGCCGGTACCCACATGGTTCAGGTTCGTGCGGCCGGCGATCACCGAATAGTCACCAACCCGACCCTTGAGCATTTCGAGTGCGCAGTGGCTGGCAGTCAGGACCACGTTCGGCGCCACGACCGAACCTCCGCAGAAGGTCCGGTACCAGGGTGACGCGCCCGGGCTCCTCCGGGTCGACGAAGCGATCGCGACTTGCCAGGGCCAGTCGCTGATTGAAGCGGGCTTTCCCTTGATGATGCTCGCTGAAGCATCGGTCGAGGCGCTGGCCGGGCCCGCGAGGCCGATCAGGAAAGCGACCGTCAGACCCAGGAACAGCACCGGATTGCGAAAGTGGCCGGCAAATGAACGCATCGTTCGAGGAATCTTCGCAGGGATCGGGACGGGTAGGCTCCATTTGTGGCTGAAGCCGTCAACACCGAGTCGATCGGCACCCGACTGGCGGCGATCGACGAACACCTCGCCCTGCTGACCGATTACCTCGATCCCGAGGGGTTGAAAGCCGAGGTAGCGAGGCTCGAGGATGTGATGCAGCAGCCCGGTTTCTGGGATGACCAGGACAGGGCCGCCTCCGTTTCGGCCGATCATGCCCGTGCGCAGCGCAAGCTCGAAGGGTTCCGGGCGCTCCAGTCGGAAGCCGCTGATCTGGCCGAGATGGCCGAGATGGCCGAAGGTGACGAGGAGCTCGCCGCCGAACTCGAAGAGCAGCTCGGATCGGTCGAGTCGCGGCTGGAAGAGCTCGAGGAGGCGCGTCTGTTCAGCGGCGAATATGACCACGGCGACGCGATCGTCTCGGTCCATGCCGGGGCGGGCGGCACCGATTCACAGGACTGGGCTGAGATCCTGCTGCGGATGTACCTGCGCTGGGCCGAACGAAGGGAATTCTCGGTCGAAATGCGGGAAGCATCCGAAGGTGAGGAGGCGGGCCTTAAATCTGCGACCTTTCTGCTCAAGGGAGAAAACGCCTACGGGCTGATCGCCGCCGAAAGGGGCGTCCACCGACTGGTCCGGATATCGCCGTTCGATTCTTCGTCCCGACGGCACACCAGCTTCGCCCAGGTTGATGTCGCGCCGGTCGTCGACGAGAACGTCGAGATCGAGATCGACGACTCGGACATAAGGATCGACACATATCGCGCTTCCGGTGCCGGTGGCCAGCATGTGAACAAGACAGACTCGGCGGTCCGGATCACCCACGAACCGACCGGGGTCGTGGTCCAGTGTCAGAACGAACGCTCCCAGACCCAGAACAAAGCGGTCGCGATGCAGATGCTGAAATCGAAGCTGATCGAGCTCGAGGAGCGCAAACGGGCCGAGGTCGTAAACCAGGAACGGGGCGAGGTGAAAGATGTCGCCTGGGGTTCACAGATCCGTTCCTATGTTCTTCAGCCCTACACGATGGTCAAGGACCACCGGACCGACTTCGAGGTCGGTGATGCCCAGCGGGTTCTCGACGGCGACATCGACGGCTTCATCAGGGAGTACCTGAACCGCACCGCTGGCTAGGAGCGGACGGCTGGTGGTTTCCGGCATCCACCCGCTCACTGGTTTTCGAGGTCGAGCAGACGCTGCTTGAGGGCCGTGCCCTCGCGCCCACCGCCGTAGCCGCCGGTCGAGCCGTCGGCCCTGATGATCCGGTGGCAGGGAACGATCAGAGCGATCGGATTCCTGGAAAGCGCGGTTCCGGCGGCCCGGGCTGCGCCCGGTGCTCCGGCCAGAGCGGCGACCTCCCCGTAGCTGGCCGTTTCACCCCATTCAATGGTCGTGGTCGCCTCCAGCACTTTGCGGTGGAAACCGCCGATCAACTGCCAGTCCAGGTCAAGATCGAAATGCCGGAGCTCGCCCTCGAGAAAGGCGATTACCTGATCGGCCGCTTCGTCGACGCCGTCGCCGCCTTCGACCGGGGCAAGGCCGGTGCGGGACGCCACCTCGTCAACCAGAGAGTCGGGATCCGAGCCGGGCAGATTGCAGCGGACGACGCCATGGTCGGTGACGGCAAGGGCCACCGGGCCGAGCGTCGTATCAAAGGCGGTGTGGCTGAACGTGCCCACCCGAGAGAGCATAGGCTCCCGGCATGACCGGGTTGCCCGAGGGAACTGCGGAATTGATCAGTCGTGCGCTGGCCGAGGACATCGGTCCCGGTGACGTGACGGCAAACGCCACGATTCCGGCCGGCCTCCCGGCTCAGGCCCACATGGTTCTCAAGCAGGCAGGAGTGATCTTCGGGCTGGACGTGGTCGAGGAAGTTTTCCGCCAGGTAGGGGTCACCGACATCGACCGGACTGTGGTCGAAGGCCACTGGCACGATTCGGTGCCGAGGGACGTCCTGCTGATCAACGGTCAGGCCCGGGGCATCCTCGCCGGAGAAAGGGTCGCCCTGAACTTTCTCGGACACCTCTCCGGTATTGCCACCCTGACCGCGCGCTACGTGGACGCGGTGGGAGGGACGGGCACCCGGATCCTCGACACCCGCAAGACCCTGCCGGGGTTCAGGGCGCTGGAGAAGCAGGCGGTCTCCTGGGGCGGCGGGATAAACCACCGCTTCGGCCTCTACGACGCCGTGCTGATCAAGGAGAACCACATAGCTCTGGCTGGTGGCGTGAGGGCAGCGATCGAGGCCTGCCGCCGCGGGTCGGCCGACCTCCTGATCGAGGTTGAAGCTGAAGATCTGGACCAGGTCGCCGAGGCGATCGAGGCCGGCGCCGACCGCATCCTGCTCGACAACATGGACATCGAACTCCTGAAGCGGGCGGTGGACCTGCGTGAATCGGGGAGTCCGGGCACCGAACTTGAGGCATCCGGCGGGATGAACCTCGAAAATGTCCGGGCGGTGGCCGAGACCGGAGTGGACTTCATCTCGATCGGCGCCCTCACCCATTCCGCTCCTCAACTGGACATCTCGCTGCTGCTCGATCCGGCCAGTCCGCCTGCGTAGAATCGGCACATGCCCACTGACCTGCCAGTCCTCCAGGCGTCGGATGTGCCGCCACCGCTGGACCCGTCACTGATCAAGGATCTCTCGGCCGAAATCCGCGAGCTCACTGCGGAGCGAAACGCGATCATCCTCGCCCATAACTACGAGTTGCCGGAAGTGCAGGATGTGGCCGACTACATCGGCGATTCGCTGGGCCTTTCCCGGGAAGCCGAAAAGGCCGATGCCGAGGTGGTCGAGTTCTGCGGAGTCCATTTCATGGCCGAGACCGCCTCGATCCTTTCGCCGGAAAAGAAAGTACTGATCCCGGATTTGAAGGCGGGCTGCTCGCTGTCGGACTCGATCACCGCCGATCAGCTCCGGGAATGGAAGTCAAAATATCCGGATGCCCTGGTCGTCATGTACGTCAACACCTCGGCCGAGGTCAAGGCGGAAACCGACTATTGCTGCACCTCCTCCAACGCGGTCAAGGTCGTGGAACACATCTGGGCCGAACACGGGGAGGAGACCGAAATCCTCTTCGGGCCCGATATGTGGCTCGGCGCCTTCGTGGAAAGGGAGACCGGCCTCAGGGATGACCCCGTGAAGGCCGGTCGCTTCCACGTCTGGGACGGCGAGTGTCACGTCCACGCCGGAATCCGTCCGGATGACATCACCCGCACCCGAGCCGAGCATCCGGAAGCAGAGTTCCTGATCCACCCCGAATGCGGCTGCTCGACCCAGGCGATGGAATATGTGGCCAACGGAGACATCGACCCCGAAGGTGTGCAGATGCTCTCCACGTCGGGAATGATCGAGTACGTCAGGGACAACCCGGAAGGCACCTACATCGTTGCCACCGAGAACGGAATGCTCTACCCGATGAGGCAGGCCGTCCCCGGCGCGAAGCTGATCGAGGCCAACCGCATGGCCTACTGCAAGTACATGAAGATGATCACCCTGCCCAAGCTCCGGGATTCGCTCAGGGACATGAAGTTCGAAGTGAAGGTTGACGAAGCCCTAGCCGAGAAGGCCAGGTTGCCGATCGAGAGAATGGTCAGCATCGGCTAACAGCCCCCGGGCAACGCGCCCAGGAACCACCAGCCGAGCGCTGCCTTCGTCGGTCGCTTGACGGTTCGGGAACGTACCTGAGTACGCCCCCTTTACCGTCTTCGCTTGCCTCCTTGGCAGCGTACGGCTGGAGGCCCCTGTGCGCGACCCGCTGGGGGCTTGTGGAGTCGCGGGAGTCTGCCGTGGAGCGCCGGGGTCGGTTCGCTCATGGTTGGTGGCGCCGTGGTGTCGCGGTGATAGCGCGAAGGTGCCGCAGGTTTACCCCCCGATCTAGGGGGTAAACCTGCGGCACCGTTGTCCCGGATCCGGGTTGAGTTGCCGGAGCCGGGTTGGTGTAGCCGTGGGGGTTGGTCATGCGTCCCCGGGGAACTCCCCGCGGACGAGCGCAGCGAGTCAAGAGGTCCCACGGCGAAAGCACCAGGCACCGCGGCGTGACCCCCGGGCCCCGCGGCGTGATCGCCCCGGTTCCCGGCTCTGGCTGCGGGAACGGACCGACCACCGGTGAGGGGGATAGGGTTCCGCTGTGCTCGATCTGGTCGCAGCCGCGGGAGACTTCGCCTTCGGTCCGGGCAATTCGTTCCCGACGGTCGATCAGGACTACCTGCTTCAGGCCAGGCAGATGCAGGCCATGTCCTTCGCGATGCACGTGCCGCTGGTCTGTTTCGGCATCGCCTTCCCGAGCCTGGTGATCTTCATGGAATGGCTGGGACTGCGGACCGGCAAGGCCCACTTCCTGGCGATCGCCCGGCGCTGGTCGAAAGTGATGATCACCCTGTTCGCGGCCGGGGTGGTGACCGGCACCCTGCTGAGCTTCGAATTGGGGATGCTCTGGCCGGGATTCATGTCCGCCTTCGGCGACGTTTTCGGTCTGGCTTTCGGGCTGGAGGGTTTTTCCTTTTTCATTGAGGCGATCTTCATTTCGATCTACGTCTATTCCTGGGACAGGATCTCGCCGCGCAGGCACATCCTGACCGGCATCCCGGTGATCGCGACCGGAATCACCGGTTCGATGATGGTGATCGCGGTCAACGCGTGGATGAACAGTCCTGCCGGCTTCTCGGTCGACCAGGCCGGTCAGGTGGTGGACGTGAAGCCCTTCGAGGCACTTTTCGCGAACGGGCATCTCTGGCCCCAGCTCACCCACATGTACCTCGCCGCCTACATCGTGGTCGGGTTCCTGATCGCCGGCGTCTACGCTTTCGCCTGGCTCAAGGGCCGGCGGGGCGCCTACTTCCGCACCGCGCTCGTGGTGCCGCTGGCGGTGGCTTGCGTCGCGGCTCCCGCGCAGCTCCTGATCGGGGACTGGGCCGCCCGCACCGTGGCGAAGGATCAACCGATCAAGCTGGCCGCATTCGAGGGGCTCTACGAAACCACGGAGGGAGCTCCGGAGACGATTCTCGGCTGGTACACCCCTGACAACACGATCGAATACGGGATCCAGATCCCGAAACTGCTCTCGTTCCTTGCCTACCACGATCCCGACGCCACCGTCCAGGGCCTCGAGACGGTTCCGGAAGATGACTGGCCTCCGATCAATGTGGTCAGGATGTCCTTCCAGACCATGGTCGGAATCGGCACCGGACTGGCCGCCCTCGCAGCCTGGTTTCTCTGGATCTGGTTCCGGCGAAGAAGGCTGCCTGAAACGAAATGGTTTTACCGGGCGGTAATGGTGGCGGGTCCGGCGGCAGTGGTTGCCCTGATCGCCGGATGGGTGACGACGGAGGTCGGCCGGCAGCCCTGGGTGGTCTACGGGGTAATGCGAACCGAGCAGGCGGTGACCGGGGCCGATGGTGTGGTCTTCGGGTTCGGGGCCCTTTTTGCGGTCTATGCGGTCCTGATCGTGACCGTGTTCTGGGTGCTCCGGCGAATCGCCCGGCAGCCTTTCCCGGAGGAAATCGCGGTGCTGGAGACGGCCGGGGAGGCCGGGGAGGTGGGAAGTGGAACTCGCTGATGTCCCGGCGCTGCTGATCCTGCTCGGAATCATTGCCTATGCGGTGCTGGCCGGAGCCGATTTCGGCGCGCCGATCTGGGCGGTCACCGCGAGGGGGCAGGAATCCGAGCGCCTCGCGCAGGCCGGCCATCGTTCAATGGCACCGGTCTGGGAGGCAAACCATGTCTGGCTGATTTTCGTGCTGGTGATCTGCTGGACCGCCTACCCCGAGATTTTCGGCTCGATCTTCTCCACTCTCTGGATTCCCCTGCTCCTGGCCTGTCTCGGAATCATCATGCGAGCGGTCGGCTATGTGGCCGGCGGGGTGAGCATCAACCGGAAGGTCACCTGGCTGGCGGCAGCCGCATCGCTGTTGGTGCCCTTCGCGCTTGGGGCCGTTATCGGCGCGCTGGTGGCGGGAAATGTCCCGCCAGGTAACGCCGCCGGGGACGTCATCTCCTCCTGGCTCGCACCGGTACCGATCATGGTCGGCCTGCTCCTGATCGCCACCTCCGCATATCTTGCCGCCGTTTACCTGGCGGCCGATGCTTCACGTCGTGGCGAAGACGAACTGGCCGATGCCTTCGGCCAGCGAGCACTGGGTGCGGGTTTGCTGGCCGGTCTGTTGGCGATCGCCGGACTTGTTGTGCTTTATGTGGACGCCCGCTCCTTTTTTGACGCGATGGTGTCAACCAATGGTCACGACAACGAGCTCGGTCGGATATGTGTTCTCGCTTCGGCGATCGCTGGCACCGCGACTCTCCTGCTGATCTCCACCAGGCGCTACGCCCAGGCGAGGATTCTCGCCGCGGTCGCGGTGGCGGCGATCGTGGTCGGCTGGGGGCTGGCGCAGCAGCCCGAGATCCTGCCGGGTCTCACGATCCGCGAGGCGGCTGCCTCGAATGAAGTGATAGTCGAGTTGCTGGTCGCCGTCGCAATCGGATTGGTCCTGCTGATTCCCTCCCTCTATCTGCTCTATGGCCTCGTCCTCGGCGGCCGATTCGATCCGCTCGCAGTTCCCGAGGCGGAGGGCGGCCGGCCCGGCCAGGAACTAGAACCGGCCGGTCGCACGAAAATGGCCCTGGTGGCAGCAAGTGCCTTGCTCGGGGGGCTGATGCTCTTCACAAGCGATTCCGGTGCCCGCCTCTACATCGGCCTGGCCCTGTTCACGTGTGGTCTGGTCTGCGGGATCGTGCTGCTGGCGCGAAACCTGGTCAGGGAGCAGTGACGACCGCTTCCCGAGCGGACTGACCCCGGGAGCCGGGAGCCGTAAGACGGTTCAGGGGCTGGAAGGCTGGTTCGGCCCGCCGGGCCGTTCCGAAATGGCCTTGTCCGGAGCGTTCGGGTCCCTCTCACCGGCGCTTGCCGGTGCTTTGTTGTCCGGGGTCATTTCTCCGCCCTGACCGGTCGTGCCGGTGGTGGCGTCCCGGCCGGTCGTGCCGGTGGTGGCTCCGGCTTCCGTGGCGGTGTTGCTGGCGTTACCGCCTTCGTCGTCGGAGCCGCAGGCGGCCAGACCGAGGGACAGGACCCCGATGATCAGAAGTGAAGCGGACCGGCGGCGAAAGCGGTTGCTGCTCATGCCACCTTGATACCCGATCAGGGCGAGATCCAGACGTTCACCTTGAATCCGGGTGGCGCCAGCCAGCCCGGCAGGCGGCTGTAACCGATCACGCGCCCGCTTCGACCGGCGCCCCAGGGGTCCGTGCGGACCCTGCCGAGCCGGCAACCGGAAGCCTGAAGTCGCTGCTTCGCCTGGCGGGTCTTCAGGCCGAAGACGGCCGGCACCCTGCACCACTCCTTTGCCGGTTCGCCGACGCCGCCGCTCCCGATCACGTCGCGGCCGGTCAGGTTCATCGCGCTTGTAGCAACCCAATCGCGGATCGGGCGTCCGGACACCTTCGTATCCACCGACGGGACGAAGCCGCGGCAGGCGCCGTCTCCGTAGCTGGTCAGGCCGACCAGTCGGTATCCGGCACTGGTTTCAACCACGAGCGGACCACCGCTGTCACCGTTGCAGGCTGAACTGTGTCCGCGGGGACCGCCGATGCAGACCATCCGCATCGCCTGGAAGGCGACCCCGTCGGAGCGGTGGCAGAGTCCGGTGCCCATCAGAACCTGCCGGGTCACCTGCAACCTGGCCGGCACCCGGTCGGCGAAGGCCCTGGTTATGCCCCAGCCGGTGGTCCAGGCGATGTGCCCGGGCGACCAGGCTTCGGTTTCGTCGGGCCCGGCCAGCTTGATCGGCTCGGCCGAGAGGGGAGTGGCAAGGGTGAGCAGGGCGACATCCCAGTCTGCGGCACCCATCAGGGCCCGGTATCGGCGCTTGCCAGAAGCGTTGACCGGCATGCGAAGCCCTGTCACACGCGCGATCTGGCCGCGATTCGAATTCAGACGGGTGCGGCCGGAGACGATCTCGATGCGGTGGATCTGCCGGCGGTTCAACTCGGCGACGCAGTGTCCGGCAGTGATCACCAGGCGGGGGGCCAGGACCGACCCGCCGCAGAAGAAGCGCCGGCTGGTCAGGGTTCCCGGGGCCACCCTGCGGGATACGGTCAGCGCGACCTGCCAGGGCCACTGGTCGATCGTCGTGTCATGTCCGTTCACGATCGAGGCGCTGGCTCCCGATCCTGCTGTGGCTCTCGTCCCGGCGCCGGCATGCGAAGGGACAGCCAGCACCGTCACCACCAACATCGCGGCGAGGAGGCCGCAACCAAAAAGGGCGACCCGGTTGACCTTCTGGGCAGCCCTGGACATTGCAGGAATCGTACCGGTTCGACTTCAGGCCGGCTAAAGGCACGTGAGTGATTGCTAACGTTTCGCTAACTTCCAGGAAATTATCCCGGTCAGGGGTCCTTCAGGTGGGCGATCCCGGTCAGGGGAAGGATTACCCCGGGCAGGGGGGAATAGGGCGAACCAGATGGCATTCGGAAAGAAAAAGAAGCAGTCAGCGAGCGCCGAGCTCGAAGAGGCGCGGGCCCGCAAACAGGCCGAGCGACCCCGCAAGGGTGGAGCGCCGATTATCGAGATGCGCGACGTCAGCAAGGTCTACCCGGGTGGCCACCTCGCCGTCGACCGGGTTTCACTGGCGATCAACCGCGGCGAATTCGTCTTTCTGGTCGGTCCGACCGGCTGCGGAAAGTCCACCCTGATCAAGATGCTGATCCGGGAACTCGAGCCGACCGACGGATCGATTTCCATTGCCGGACGCGACATCAACAAGCTTTCAGAGAAGAAGATCCCGCAGCTGCGCCGGAATATCGGCACCGTTTTCCAGGACTTCAAGCTGCTCCCCAGCCGTACCGTCTATGACAACGTCGCCTACGCCCTCCAGGTAATCGGTGCCTCCCGGGCCGAGATCCGCCAGAAGGTGCCGGAGACCCTCAGGCTGGTCGGCCTCTCGACCAAGCTTCACAACTATCCGGACGAGCTTTCCGGCGGTGAACAGCAGCGGGTGTCGGTGGCTCGCGCCTTCGTCAACCATCCGCCCCTGCTCCTGGCCGACGAGCCGAGCGGAAACCTCGACCCGGTGACCTCGGTCGGGATCATGCAGCTGCTCTACCGGATCAACAAGACCGGCACCACGGTCGTCGTGGTGACCCATGACCGCGAAATGGTCGACCGGATGCGTCGACGCGTGATCGAGCTCTACGAGGGCCGGGTCATCCGCGACGAAGTCGCCGGCGGCTACACCGAAGAGTCGACCACCGAATTCGGAGTCCGGATGCGGGCCGAGATGGGGGTCGGGGTCGAAGGCCACACGAACGGAAATTCGGGCAACTCCAAGGGAGCACACTGATGGGCAAGCTTTTCTTTTTCACCGGCGAAGCGATTCGCGCGATCCGGCGGAACGTCGCTCCGACCACCGCTGCCGTGGTGACCACCGTCCTCACCGCGCTGCTGCTCGGCGTGCTGATCCCCGTATTCCAGACCGCGCAGAGCAAGGGCGAGGATGTGCGCGGCCAGCTCGAACTTCGCACCTTCCTTTATGACGACGCGACCAAGGCGGAAACACAGGCCCTGCAGCAAAAGCTGGAGGCCCTGCCGCACGTCGAGTCGGTCACCTACCTGACCAAGGCCGACGCCAAGAAGGAGTTCATGAAGAGTGACTTCGGCAAGGCGAATCCCGACGCCCTGAAGCAACTCGGTGGCAAGAATCCGCTGCCGGCCAACTTCATCATCAAGCCGGATGATGCCGCGAACCTGGACAGCATTCGCAACGCGATCCAGCCGGTCAGCGCCAAGGGCAACACCCAGTACATCTCGCCGATCATCGCCGAGGTCGACGACCGGCAGGAAGATGCCCGCGACATCGAACAGGTGACCGGAGCCCTGAAGCTGATCCTCACCGTGATCACCGTGCTTTTGATCGGGGCCTCGCTGCTCCTGATCGGCAACACGATCAGGCTTTCCATCTACACCCGCCGCCGCGAGATCGAGGTGATGCGCCTGGTCGGTGCCACCCGCTGGTTCATCCGCTGGCCCTTCATGATCGAGGGGGTGGTGGTAGGCATTCTCGGTGGTGCGATTGCGATACTGGTGCTGTGGATTGGCAAGGTCACCGTCGTCGACCCCCTCTCGGACAAGTTCGCCCTGATGAACGCGCAGGACTCGATGTCCTTCGCCGCCCTGGTTGGCTGCCTGTTCATTGCGGCGATCCTGGTTTCGGCGATCGGGTCGGGCCTGACCATGCGCCGGTTCCTCAAGGTCTGAGCGGGCGGGCCCCGCTTCCGGGCGCCAGCAATAACTGTCTGATGGCGAGTTGAAGACCGCGACCGTTGCCGTCTGGGCGGTCATCGGCGGCATGCTGCTCGGCATGTGGGCCGGAGGCCACCCGGACAACCTGCCCGACTCCCTGCGCCAGATATTCGTCGCAGATGACGTTCAGCAGTCGGTATCGGACCAGGCTGCCGACCTGATCCAGGACAACTATTTCCGCAGCACCGAAGCGGGGCAGGTTCAGGATTCGTCAGTGAACGGGATGGTCCGGCAGCTGCGGCGCCAGTATCACGACCGTTTTTCGCATTACTTCACACCGAAACAGAACGAACAGCTCAGCGAATCGCTGCAGGGGAGCTTCAGCGGGGTCGGCATGACGGTTGGCCGGAACGGTGACACTGGACTCGAGGTCGGATACGTGTTCCGGAAGTCACCGGCTGACAAGGCCGGCTTGAAAGCGGGTGATGTGATCGTCGAGGTGGACGGTGAATCGATCCGGGGAGAGGACGTTGATCTGATCGTTGCGAAGATCAAGGGTCCGGAGGGGACCGACGTCACCCTCGGAATCCGCAGGGACGGAGAGGGTCCGGTCAAGGACTTCAAATTGACCAGGGAAGAGATCCGGGTACCGATCACCGCAAACCGCATCCGCACAGTCGACGGGGAGAAGCTCGGCTACGTCCAGCTCACCACCTTCAGTCAGGGAGCGGGGCGCGCCCTCAAGAGGGCAGTCGAGCGTGTGATCTCCAAAGGTGCCGAGGGGATCGTGCTCGATCTGCGAGACAACGGGGGCGGGCTGCTCGAGGAGGCGGTCCTCACCTCCAGTGTCTTCCTCGACGAGGGGGATGTGGTCGTCGAAACCAGATCCCGCAGCCAGGGAAACACCGTCTACAAGGCGGTTGAAGGCAAGGTGGACAGCCCTCCGATCGTTGTCCTGGTCAATCGAAACACCGCGTCGGCGGCGGAGATCCTGGCCGCGGCTCTCCAGACCGACATGGACGTTCCGGTCGTCGGTACCAGGACCTTCGGCAAGGGCCTGTTCCAGCAGGTGCTCCCACTCGACAACGGCGGGGCGCTCGACCTCAGCGTCGGCGAGTTCCTTACCGCTGACGGAGTCTCACTTGCCGGGAAAGGCCTGAAGCCCGACGTTTACGCGCCCTTGCCGAAGGATGCGACCCGCGACGTCCAGCTGGACCGGGCCTTCAGGGTGCTTTCGGGCGACGTGAATGGCTGATCGTAGTAACCGGCCTAAGGGCGCTACCCGGCAGGTGGCCCTGCTGGAACGAAAGGGACGCTTCACCTCTGCCCGGCCGCTCTTCGACCGGGGCCAGGCGGTAGCCCTCGAAAGGAAAGCCCGGTCGCGAGAGGGGCAGATCGCCTGGGTCGAGTTCGGAGCGGGGCGGGCACGGCTCTTGCGGGATCTCGGACGGATAGACAACGCCCGGGATGTCTCGGAGGCCTTGACCCTTCAGCGGCTTGGCCGGCGTGGCTTTTCGCGTGCTGTAGAGGAGGCGGCGGAGGCGGTCGCTGATTCGCCGCAGCAGGTCCCACGTCAGAACCTGACCGACCTTCCGACGTTCACCGTGGATCCGGCCACGGCACGTGATTTTGACGACGCGGTATCCGCCCGGCGGGAAGGCGACGGGGTTCGGCTGTGGATTCACATCGCCGATGTCTCGGCCTTTGTGCGGCCGGGATCGGCATTGGAGCAAGAAGCGTTCCGGCGGGCAAACAGCACCTATGTCCCGACCTCGGTCGAGCCGTTGCTGCCTCACAGCCTCAGTTCCGGAGTCTGTTCCCTCTCACCGGGGGACGACCGGCTCGCCGTGACCTCGGAGTTTCTGCTTGCGGGATCGGGCGAGGTGTCCTCCTCCGCGTTTTACCGCAGCTGCATTCGCTCCGACGCCAGACTCGATTACGACCAGCTCGACCGGATCTTCCTCGGGCGGGAAAAGCCACCCGAACCGGTTGCCGAAGCGCTCGCCTTGACCAGGGATCTGGCCGCGAGCCTCGCCGGAAGACGGGCCGGTTCAGCACTCGAGGTAAACAAGTCGGAACCTGCATTCGAGTTCGACCGGGAAGGCCAGGTAGTCCGCGCAGTCGCGGAGGTTGCGACCGAGGCCCACCGCCTGATCGAGCAGTTGATGGTGCTGACCAACGAGCAGGTGGCCGAGCTGACCAGTGCCCGGAAAATTCCCTCGGTCTATCGCGTACATGAAATGCCCGATCCGGAAAGAGTTGAACGAATGCTGGTTCAGCTCGCCTCGCTCGACCTTCCGGCGCCGCCCCTCCCGACCGGCATGGGTCCGACGACAGCCGGAGAGATCGCCGTGGAGGCATCCCGTTCGGTCGCAAAGGAAGCGGTACGGCGAGGTCATGGTGGAGAGGCCTACAGCTCGCTTATTCTGAGATCGCTGAAGCCGGCCAGGTATCTGGAAAGAAACCTGGGCCACGCCGGCCTCGGCAGCGAGGCCTATTGTCATTTCACCTCGCCGATCCGTCGCTTTCCCGATCTGCTTGTTCACCGTGCGCTGCTTTCGGCGGTCGGGGGCGGGGAGGAGGCTCCCTCGACCGGGGAGGTCGCCGAAGCCGCCCTCCATGCCTCGGAACGGGAAAGGGAGGCGATGATCCTCGAACGTGACGCCGATGACATCTGCGCGGCATTCCTGCTCGAGCGCGAGTTGTTCGAAGAGGGATACGGGACGCGCTTCGAGGGCGAGGTCTCCGGAGTGATCCGCTCCGGAGCATTTGTCCGGTTCGGCGGCCGACTAGGTGACGTCTACGAAGGCTTTGTCCCGGCTCGTCGCATCCGGGGCGAGCGATTCGAGCTGAACGAGGAAGAAACCTCACTGACCGGGTCGAAGACGGGCCGCAAGGTAAGCCTCGGCGATGCGATCGCGGTCGAGGTCGAGAAAGTGGACGCGCCACGGGGGCGAGTCGATCTCTTTCCCGCTGACGGATAGTTTTCGGGTCGATGGCAAACAAGTCAAAGAAGCGGGCCCCGGCGTCGGGCGATGTGGCTACCAACCGCCGGGCCCGTCAGAAGTTCGAGGTGGTCGAGAAATTCGAGGCCGGTATCGCCCTGCTCGGAACCGAGGTGAAGGCCCTGCGCGAAGGCAACGCCCAGATGGGCGACGCCTACGCGGTGGTCGAAGACGGGGAAGTGTGGCTGCGCAACCTTCACATTCCCCATTACGCACCGGCGACGATCAACAACCACGAGCCGGAGCGACCCCGGAAACTTCTGTTGCACCGGGCGGAGATCGAAAGGCTGATCGGCACCACGCAGCAGAAAGGTCTGACCCTGATTCCGACCCGCATCTATTTCAAGGGGCCAAGGGCAAAAGTCGAACTCGGCCTGGCCCGAAACAAGGAAGGCCGGGACCGGCGACGCGAGATAGCCGACCGGGATGTGAAAAGAGATATAGAAAGGGAATTCAAGGGTCGGTATCGTTCCTGACCTGATGATGATGCTCCGGAACGCCATCCTTCTCCTGCTCGTTGTTGTGGCCGCAGTTTCGGGTCCCGCCGTGGCGAGCGCGGCCGATGAACCGGCCACATCCTCAACAGCTCCGACGAGCACCGACACAACGGCCACCAGTTCGAACTCCTCCACCGACTCGGCGCCGCTGACGCTGACCGACGAGCAGATCAATGACCTGAGCAATCAGCAGGGTGCCACTGACGATGACAAGAGCGTCTTCGAGAAAGCTTCCGATTTCATCACCGAGAACGCACCCTGGTTCATCATCGGCATCATCGTGCTCGCGGCGATCATCGCCGGAATCCTGATCATGCGAGGCCGACCGCGCAAGAGCAAGGCCGGGGCACAACCCAAGCCCCTGGCTTCCGGCAAACCGGCAGGCGCGGCGGCGGCCGCAACGGACGCCGAGGGTCAGCCGGCACAGGTTCCCAGCCCATCCGAGCTCAGACGTCGCAAGCGTGCGGCAATCCAGCGATCGCGGGAAGAAGAACGGATGCGTCGCAAGGCCGGCATCGAAGGTCGCAAGGCGGCGCGTAAGGGTCCGGCCCCGGCCAGTTCCGGCGCCGCCCCGGTAGCCGCCGCAGCTGCCGGTGCGACAGCGGTTACCGCCGCCGGCGTCGCTGCCGGAGGCCTCGACCCGGTCGAAGCAGAAAAGCAGGGGGCCCGCGACCAGGAAACTGCCGCGGCCGCGATGGCGCGATTCGGCACGGTCCAGGCTCCGGTCGCTCAGACCATCCCCGCGCCGGTCTCTCCCAGTCAGACAGCACCGGCGGCCGGGGTGACCACCGCCGATGCCGTGCCAGTGGCGGAACCAAACGCAGCGGTGCCGGAACCGCAGGCAGAACCCCAGGCCCCGGAAGAACCCCAGCTGCCGGCAGAGACTCCCCCGGAGGCTTCACCGGTGCCGGAACCGGTTGTCGAGCCGAGCCCGCACCAGGTTCCCGATGCTTCCCGGGAAGCGATTGCAGCAACTGACGAGACCTTCTTCACGCCGACTCCTGCATCACCGCTGCCCGGATCTCCCGGGAACGGACCCGGTTCCGAGGCCGAAACGACGATCCTCCACGAGCCGTCGCTGGAGAACCCGGGCGCTGACGCCACCGTCGGCAACGCCGCCGAAGCATTTCTCGCCGGCGGAGCTGCTGCTACTGCGGGTGGACTGGCGGCTGCCCGTGCCTCGCGGGGGGAAGCAGCCTCGGCACCCGCGTCGGAGATGGCCGAGCCCGCGGTCGATCCGGAACCGGGAATGGCTGCCGAACACGCTTTGGCTGATATCGGCGCCCCCGCTCCGGCAGCGGAAGATCCGGTAGCGGCCGCTGCCGAAGAACGCCTCCGTGCGAAGGTTGCCGAGATCAAGGCAACCCAGCGCCCTGCGCCGGTGAATCCGGCGGCGCCCGCGGAAGATGTCTTCCCGTCCGAACTATCGAAGGGGGCGGTGGACGCAGCGGATCTGTCCCCTGGGCTCGCCGCAGTGGAGCGTCGGCTCAGCGAGAACAGCGAAGAACGTGACCGGGCCCTCCGCGATGCCGAGGAAAGGTTGCGACGAGTCGAGCAGCGGGCCGAAGAAGCCGAACGCCGGGCCGCATTCGCCGAACGCCTGGCTCAGCTCAAGGTCGAGGAATCAGAACGGGAAAAGCGCCTGAACGACGTAGTCAGCGGGATCGACCGGGCCGAACAACGTGCCCGGGAGGCCGAGGCCAGGGCCGAGGCAGCGGAGCGGGCGGCAGCAGCAGCGCTCGAGCACGGCGCTTCCGGCCCCGACGGGCCGGAGGCCACTCCGCCTCCGCGCGAACGAGATCGTGAGCGACCCCCCGCACCACCCGCCCCTCCGGTTCCGCCATTCGCCCGGACCACGCCGCCAGCGCCGGAACCCGCGGCCCCTGGATCAGAGGCCAGCGAAGCAGACGAAGCCGAACCGGCCGCTGCCGAGCCAGCTTCTTCCGAACCCAAGGGGATTTTCGGGGGCTCCGCGGCGCCGTCGACGAACGAGGACCCGAATTCCCTGAATCTGAATACCGCGACCTTCGAGGAACTCCGCGAAATCGGGCTTTCGGTCACCCAGGCGACCCGCATTCTGGCCTACCGGGAACGGTTCGGGGGATACGGATCGGTTGAAGATCTCGAAAAGGTCCCCGGTTTCCCCTCGGACCTGATCGAGAGCCTTCAGGGCAGAATCTCGATCTGAGGTCGGCTAGTCCAGATCGAAATACCGGCCAGCCGGACCGAGGTTGACTATCCCGGTTTCGCCGACCTTTGACTCCTGGCCCCATGCCTCGTGAATGTGGCCACAGACGGCGAGTACCGGCTGCTTGTCTTCGATCGCCTTGAGGATCGCAACCGACCCCAGGCTCATACCGTTGCCGGCCTCGTCGCAATGTCCCTTGGGAGGCGAATGCACCACCAGAACGGCCTTCTCCGGCAGCCCGGAAAGCATCGCCTCTGCCTCGGATTCCTCGACGTCGAAGCTCCAGTCCCAGGGGGTGACCGGGATGCCGCCACCCAGCCCGAAGAAGGTCTTTCCTCCGATCTCGACCGAATCGCCGTGCAGCACCGTGGCTGCCGGCCAGACGATCGCCGCCGTCTTCAGAGCATCAAGTGTCTCGTTGTTGCCTGGGACCAGCACGGTCGGTGTCTCGATTCCGCGAAGCGCATCGATGGTCTCCTCAAGGCCCTGATGTACGGAAGCGAAATCGCCGGCCCCAATCACGACGTCGGCTTCTTTCGACATCTCGGTCAGGCGAACCGCCTGCTCGAGGTCGCGGTGCAGGTCACTGAAAGCGAGAATCTTCATGAGCCGGAGCCTACTGGCGCACTTCCCATTTTTCGCTGAACCGCAACCAGATCTCGCTCCGCGTGGGGAACGCGGCCACCGCGTGGCGCAACTCGTCCATCGGCACCTGGCCCACGATTGCAACGGTGGCGGCATGCAGCCATTCGGCGACCTCGAAGCCGACGAAGGTTGCCCCGACGATCAGCCCGGAGGACCGGTCGACCACGAGCCGACACTGCCCCTCGATTCCCTTGCCTACAAATGAGGCTCCGGCGGAGGAGTCGGCGCTGGCGTCGATCGCTACTGCGTCGATTCCGCCGGCTTGGGCCTGGGCAAGTGTCTTGCCGACCGCGGCCACCTGCGGATTGGTGAAGGTGACCCGCGGTGAGCCGAGCGGTTCCGCACGATTGTCCGGCTCGTGGCCGAGCAGGGTACGCACGCCGACCCAGGACTGGTACTTGCCCATGTGCGTGAGAGGCGCCCGTCCGTTGACATCGCCGACCGCAAAGAGCCAGTCGTACCCCTTGACCCGGTAACAGTCATCCGTCTCCAGCGGCCCGCCGCTGTCTATTCCGATCGATTCGAGACCGATGCGGTCGGTGCGGGGCCGGCGCCCGGTCGCGACGAGCAGGTGGGCCGCGGAATAGTCGTTGCCTCCGGCTGTGACGGTGATTTCCGAGTCCGGGCAACTGACTGAATCGACCGCCGTGTCGGTTAGCAGTCTGACCCCGTACTTCTCGCGAAGGGCCTGGTCTACCAGGTCGCCCGCGAAGGCTTCTTCGTGAACCAGCACCCGGTCCTCCGGCTCGAAGAGAGTGACTTCGGTGCCGAGCGTTGACCAAGCCTGCGCCAGCTCACATCCGACCGGACCGGCGCCGAGAATGATCAGCGATTCGGGAACCTCTTCGGTCGTGGTGGCCTGCCGGTTGTTCCAGATCGGGGTCTCGGCCAGTCCCGGTACCGGAGGGATCGAGGCCGAAGAACCGGTGGCTATGGCCACTGCCCGGTTGGCCACCAGGACTTCGCCGTCGACCCTTATCTCGCGCTCGCCGGCGATCACACCGGTGCCGCGGAAGAGTTCGATCCCCCGTTCCTCGAGCCAGCCCATCTGGTCGGAATCGTCGAGATGGTGAATTACCTCGTCGCGACGCTCTAGGACGGCCTTCACGTTCAGCTGGCCGGTCACCGCCTCCTTTACTCCGGGGAGGCGCCGGGCCTCATCCAGTGCTTCGGCGGGGCGGAGCAGCGCCTTGGAGGGCATACATGCGTAGTACGAGCATTCGCCGGCGACCAGGCCCTGTTCGACCAGGGCGACTTTCAGGCCGGCGTCGGCCGACTGACCTGCGAAGACTTCTCCGGCGGGACCCGCTCCGAGTACGACGACGTCAAATTCGTGGATGCTCACCGGGTCTACCGTACAATGGTGGAGCACCATCCAAGGGGACGACAGGCTTCGACGTTGTCGGACCGTGCGGAGGGTTGCAGGTCGAGGATGTCGATGGCCTCGTAAAAAATCGGCAAAAACCAATACGTGCGGACCATGAGTTCGCCCTCGCTGCCTAGCTGATACCTAGGTGATGAGAGTCGGCCCACCCTCGGCCCGTGGGGAGGGGTTCCGGCTTCAGAAACGGGCTTGCCCCGAAGGAGCGCCTCGGCTGGAGGGGGACATTTCAGAGGCTCGGCCATCCGTAGTGCCTGCTGGCGCGGACCCCGGGTGGCGAGAACAAAGCGCCGGCTAAACCTGTAGACGCCTTTCGTCACGCGACTGCGGACGCGGGTTCAATTCCCGCCGTCTCCACTGAAAACCCACCGCAAGGTGGGTTTTCCGTTGGAGACCTTGCACCCTTGCTTCCACCTCATGCACGAAAAGGGCCCGCCTTGTGGCGGGCCCTTCATGCCTGGCCGGGTTCAATTCACCGGCGCTATGTACCGGTGAATTGAACCTTTCGGATTCCGGAACCGGTCAGGAACCGGGGGACGGCATCTGTTCGATGTAGCCGAATCCACGGGAAGTGACCGAACCGACGAGGTCGGACTGAGCCGAGCTTCGTTGTTTCGCTGCCTGGATCTGTGTGCGGAAAGTCTTCCGCCAGGCATTTTTCGCCTGCTGGATCTGCTGCCGGGCATTCGCCTTCACGTTGGCGATCCGTGAGTTGTAGAGATTGTTGACGCTGGTGATCCGCGCCTGGTAGCGCGAATTGATGCTGCTGACTTCGGTGTTCCGGTCGCTGACCAGTCCGTTGATCTGGGTCTGCAGCTTGTTGATCTTCCTGTTCAGCTTCGCCCTCTTCACCAGGTTGGTGGTTCGGCTGAGCTGTCGCTTGAGCATGTCGCGCTTGTTCGCGCGGAAGTTGATCTGCGAGGCGTACTTGTCATAGGCCCTCTGAACCGCGGCGTTCTGGTCACTTTGCAGGTCGGCGAGGCGATTTGCGAGATCCTGCCTGATCGACTGAACCTGGCGCTTCTGGTTGGTCAGGATCTGCTTGACGATCCGCCGCTGCTGATTGTCATCCTGTTTTGAAAGGCGGCTGAGCTTCAGCCCGAGCAGCAAGGAAACCTTGATGTTCGCGTTCTTCTTGCGAGTTGAAAGATTGGTCTTGTACTTCTGCTTCCTAGCAGTCGGTGCCGGCTTGTTTCGTTGGCCGAAAAGGAACGAGACGTAGTTCTTCAGTTGCTTGAACTGAGCCGTCTGTTTGATTCCCGGGATCGGTTGCTGGGCCGCCGCCGGTGACACGGTCAGGGCGAGGCTGGTGGATACGAGTGCGAGCACAATGGCGAGACGAATTTTCATGGTGTCGAACCTAACACCGGATACCCGCCCGAGTTGTGAACGCGGGAACGGGGATCCGGTAATCCCACCGTGTCCGGTTACGGCTTGGCCCGCGGGGAGGTGGTCTTGTCCCGGGGGGCCGTGGTCTCCTGTTCGGCCCGGATCACGTGCATGACAGCGTTGATCAGGGCAAGATGGGTGAAGGCTTGGGGAAAGTTGCCCAGGTGGCGACCGGAGCGGGGGTCGATCTCTTCGGCGTAGAGCTGCAGGGAAGACGAGTAGCCGAGCAGCCGCTCGCAGAGTTCCCGGGCCCGCCGCAGTTCGCCGATCTCGACCAGCGCACTGACCAGCCAGAACGAGCAGATCGTGAAACTGCCTTCCTCTCCGCTGAGACCGTCATCGGTTTCATCGACCCGGTAGCGAAGTACCAGTCCGTCCTCGGTCAGCTCGTCCGCGATCGCCAGCACCGTGTTGCGGATTCGGGGGTCGCCGGGCGGCAGGAACCGGAGCAGCGGGAGCAACAGGCAGGAGGCATCGAGCGCGTCGGTTTCATAGTGCTGGGTGAAAACGCCACGTTCGTCGACCGCGTTCTCGCAGATGTCGGCATGGATCTCGTCGGCCACGACCTGCCACTCGGCGGCCAGGTCATGTTCCTCGCGAAGGCGGGCCAGGCGGGCACCCCGGTCGACGGCCACCCAGCACATCACCTTCGACGAGGTGAAGTGCTGGGGCTTGCCCCGGACCTCCCAGATTCCGTGGTCGGTTTCCCGCCAGTGTTCGAGGGCGGCGTCGACCTGCCGCTTGAGGATCGGCCAGATTTCCTCCGGCATTCCGTCTCGCGATTTTGTGTGGAGATAGAAGGAATCGAGCACCGCTCCCCAGACGTCATGCTGACGCTGGTTGTAGGCACCGTTGCCGATGCGTACCGGCGAGGCACCTTCGTAGCCGTGGAGGTGGCCGAGGATCTCCTCGTCCAGTTCTTTCTCGCCTGCGACCCCGTACATGATCTGCAGGTCATCTTCACCGGCGGCGACATCGGCGATGAAATAGAAGAAGTCGTTGGCTTCCCAGTCGAAACCGAGGGTGTAAAGGCCCCAGAGCGTGAAGGTGGAATCGCGGATCCAGGAGAAGCGGTAATCCCAGTTGCGTTCCCCGCCGGGAGTCTCGGGCAGTGAAGTCGTGGCAGCGGCAACCAGGGCGCCGGTGGGGGCGTAGGTGAGTCCCTTCAGGGTCAGGGCGGAACGTTCAAGGTACCCCCGCCAGGGATGGTCGGGAAAGGTTCCCCGGGCCAGCCAGTTCTGCCAGTGGTGGGCGGTCCAGACCAGGCGGTCGTAGGCCTCGTCGTAATCTTGCGGGGCACCGTGTTCGCTCCATGAGAGGGCGACAAACCGGACGTCGCCCTCCTTGAGGAGGGTGCGGGCCGTGGTTCGTGGACCTTCGAAACCGAGGTTCATGTCGGTGTTCAGGCGCAACTGGATGTCGGTGCCTTCGGCGGTCGCCAGACCCTCGTGGTAGGCGTCTCCGGTGTATTCCCACTGTGCGGGTTGACGGCCATAGTCGAAAACCGGTTTGCAATCGAGGGTGAGCTGGACTTCGCCGTGAACGCAACGGACCATGCGGAGAAGTACGTGATCGGCGTCATAGTCGGTCGGTGCTCGCCGGTGGGTGCCGGAACGATCGCCCTCGTGGTGCCATGGTCCGATCAGCAGCGCGTCGCGAACGATGATCCAGCCGTCCCCGGTGCCCCAGCTTGTCTCCAGCACGTTGGTGCCCGGCAGGTAGCGGCGATGGCTGGGTACGTTGATGTCGGCCGGTCCCAGCCGGAAATTGCCGGCGCTTCGATCGAGTATCGAACCGAAAACGCTTGGTGAGTCGAAACGCGGCAGACACAGCCATTCGATGTTGCCGCTGGGGGCCACGAGCGCTGAAACCTCACCGTCCGAAAGGAAGCCGTAATCGGCAATCGGCGGGTATGGAGAGACGCCGTGAACGGACTCCGGAGAAGGAATGCGGGCTTCCCAGGACTGGCCGAATTGCGGTCCGGAGTGAGGATGTGGATCGAATCCGCCGTTGCTCATGAGCCGAAAATGCTGTCATATCTCGCGCGTTCCGCTCAAGCTGGCAGACTGGCTGGTCGCTTCATGGCAGTCATAACGGCAACAAACCTCGGGATTCACATGGGCGGAGACCCCCTCTTTTCGGATGTCTCCTTCAAGCTCATGCGCGGCGACAGGATGACTCTCTCCGGCCGCAACGGTGCGGGAAAATCAACGCTGCTGCGCATTCTGGCCGGTGAAGCGGAAAACGATTCGGGCTCGCTCAGTTACCAGAAGGGCGTCAGGGTCGCGCTCCATGACCAGCGTCCTCCCAGGGACCGGGGCCTGACGCTCACGGAATACGTCTTTTCCGGCCGGGCCGACGTTATCGCCACGGAAGTGGAACTCGAACGCCTGGAGAAATCGATGTCGGAGGGCGATCACGGCGAGGAGACGATGCGAGCCTACGCCGCTGCCCAGCAAAGGCTTGAGCTGGCCGGTGGTTACCGCTGGCGCGACGAGGTTCTCCTCGTCCTGCGGGGCCTGGGCTTCGCAGAGAACGAATTTGATCGACCCTTGTCCGGGTTTTCCGGAGGCGAACTGACCCGTGCTTCCCTGGCCCGGGCGCTCGGGACCCGTGCCGACCTGCTGCTGCTGGACGAACCGACCAACCACCTCGACATACCAACCCTCGAGTGGCTGGAGGAATATTTGAAGGAAGTCGATGCCAGCGTGGTTCTGGTTGCCCACGACCGATGGTTTCTTGAGTCGGTCGGCACCTCGGTGCTTGAGCTTGAGGCAGGGAGGGCCCGGTATTTCTCCGGGCCGTGGCATGCCTGGCGCAAGGAGCAGGCGGCCAGGCAGGTCGCCCTCGGCAAACAGATCGAGCGGCAGCAGGCGGAAATCGCCCGCATGGAAAGGTTTGTGGAGCGGTTCCGCTACAAGGCGACCAAGGCACGCCAGGCGCAGTCGCGGGTCAAGCAGATCGAGAAGGTGAAGAAGAACGCGGCCGCCATGGATCCGCAGGACCGACGGATCCTCAGCTTTGATTTCGTCAAGCCCGAGCGGGCCAGCCGGGTCGTGCTGAAACTTGTCAATGGCCGGATCGAAGTGCCCGGAAGGGTTCTGCTCGATGACGGGAACCTGATCCTCGAGCGCGATGAGCATGTGGTCCTGGTCGGGCCGAACGGGGCGGGGAAGACGACCCTGATGGCGACACTTGCGGGGGAGCGCAAGCCGGCGGCGGGGCATGTGAGGCTGGGGCACAACGCCAAAGTCGGCTATCTGTCCCAGCATGCCGAGACAGCCTCCGGAGATGGCACAGTGCTCGATGCTGCCGCCCGGGAAACCGGATTGTCCGGCCAGAAGGTTCGCGATCTTCTCGGGGCCTTTCTATTCTCCGGCGAGGACGCAAACAAACAGCTTTCCGACATCTCCGGAGGAGAACAACGGAGACTTTCGCTGGCGATACTCGTCGCCAGCGGGGCAAACCTCCTGCTGCTGGACGAACCGACCAACCATCTCGACATCGAGAGCCGGGAAGCGCTTGAGGATGCCCTGCTCGGCTTCCCGGGAGCGCTGATCCTGATTTCTCACGACCGCGCCCTGCTCGAGGCAGTAGGGAGCCGGACCCTGGTCTGCGAAGGCGGTGCTCTGAGCAATCACATGACCGGCTGGGCGGAGTATCAGAAGCGGCGCGACGAGGAGGAAGAAAAGGAAAGCGCCGCGGCGCAGGTCCGACCGGCGACCAAGTCGGACAACGCACGTCGGGGCGGATCTCCCGGCAAGGAAGTGGCCCGGACCAGGCGACGCGTCGAAAACCTCGAAAAGAAGATCGAGACCGCCGAAGCCCGGCTGGCCGATCTGGAAGACGAGCTGGCCGACCCGGCGGCCTGGTCAACTCCGGAAAAGAGCGAAGCCGCCAGTTCCCGCCACGATGACGCCAAGGCAAAGGTGGCTTCGCTCTATGCCGAGTGGGAGGAAGCTGATCGCCTCGCCAGAGAGACCGCTGAGTCGGCCCTGGGGTGAAAACCGACGGCCGCCGGTTTCACGGAGCCTGAGACGGGGAAGTCAGGTGTAGATTTCGGGATAGGCAGTTTCCTCGGTGAGGAGTCGTCGTTGGAGGAGCGGTTGTCGAAGCCAAACGAACGGGTTGATCGAAACATTCCCGATCCGGTGGAGCGGCACTATTACCGCGACCAGATGGTCGAAGCCGCGAGCAGGGCGGCTCAGGACAGGGGACCGGATCCCGATGCGATCTGGGCCGAAGCGGCCGGTCCGGGCAGCTACCGCTGGCTCTGGACCCGCTGGATTCTCATGGCGCCCACCCTGCTCGGCTGGGCGGCGTTGGGGGTCTGTGCGGCGGGAGTGGTGGGCTGGATTTTCGACCTGCCCCTGTTGACCGGCGCGTTTCTCAATGGACCGGCTTTCCCTGTGGCTTCGGCCGTGATGTTGGGGCTGCTCGCGGCAGCATTATTGCTTCGCCGTCCGGGTGCCTCCCGGAACTCGGAGCGGGCCGGGATCGCGATGGCCTGGACGGCCGCGCTGATGGCCCTGATCCTGCTCCTGGCGGATCTCGTCGGGATCGACCTGGTCAACTGGGGGAGCGGTTCCCTCATGAGCCCGGCCCTGGCCGCGCTCGTGAACGTTCCGCTGCTTGCCATTTCGCTGCTCCTCGTCGACTCCGACGCCCCCCGATACCGCTGGCAGAGAATTCTGCTTCCGGTCGTCGGAATCGCCTTTCTCGGTTCTCTTCTGACCAACGGTTACCAGGCCGTGCTGGTCTCCGGCGATAGCCCCACCTTCAGCTACACGGGGGCACTCGCCCTGGTCCTGGTCTACATGGGATGTGCCTTGATGAGACCGGATCGGGGGCTGGCACAGTTCCTTTCCGCCACAGGCCCGGGGCCTTCGATGGCCCGCCTGCTGGTTCCCACGGCCTTGCTCATCCCGTTGACCATGGTGCTGGCCGAACTGGCCGCGGAGGGTCTGGACCCGGATGAAGCTGCCCTGATCAAGGGCCTCGACAAGATTCTGATGCTGATCCTCCTGCTCTGGATGATCACTTATTCATCCAGGCGGCTTCAGCGGTTCTACGAAAGCTGGAAGCAGGCGAGCTCGGAGCTGGAATCGCAGGCGAACGTGCTGGCCAGGATGTCCGAAGGGGTCGTCGTGATGAGGATCTCGGATTCCCGCATTGTCCTGACAAACCCCCAGTTCGATGCGATGCACGGTTACGGGCGCGGCGAGTTGACCGGTCGACATATCGACACCATCGCGCCGCCGGATCTCTCCCCGCAGGAGCTGAAGCTCCGGTCCGACGTTCTTCACGAACTCGCCGACCGGGGCGAAACCAGCTACGAAAGCCGGTCGGTTCGCAGGGACGGATCCGACATCTGGAGCCGGGTGAACGGCGTTATAAGCACGGTCCCCGGCGACGGCCCGGTCCTGATCCTGGTCAAACACGACGTGACCGAGGAACACCGGGCGATTCACGCCGGCCGCGATGCCGAACTGCGTTTCCGGCAGGTTTTCGAACAGAGCCCGATCGGTCTCTGTCTGGTCACTCTCGAAGGGAGGTTCGAGAAGGTCAACCAGAGCTTCGAACTGATCACCGGCTACTCCGCCGAAGAACTTGCCGGGATGTCCTTCGCCGACATTACCCATCCGGACGACCTCGAGGAGGACCTTGCCCTGACCGGGGAACTGTTCGCCGGTGAACGGGACGGTTTCACGATGGAAAAGCGCTACATCCGCAAGAACGGAGAAGTCGTCTGGATCTATCTGACAGTTGCGATGCTGCGCAATCCGGACGGGATTCCCTATCAGGCACTGTCGATGGTGGAAGACATAACCGAACGACAACGGCTTGGTCAGCAACTCAAATACCTGGCTGATCACGATCCGCTTACCGGACTTTTCAACCGGAGGCGCTTCGAGGAGGAACTGAACTCGGCCATTGCCGCGGGTCACGAGCGCGGTATCGCGATCCTGGTCATCGACCTCGACAATTTCAAGTTCGTCAATGACAGCTACGGCCACACGGTTGGCGACCGGTTGATCGTCCGCACCGGTGAGCTGCTCAGGAGCCGGCTTCGCGCAGATGACACGCTGGCCCGGCAGGGTGGCGACGAATTCGTCGTCGTCCTGCGTGATGTCGAGCCCGAGGATGCGCTCGCGACCGCTGAGGAACTGGTGCGCCTCATCGCCAGGGACGTGCGGATCGAAGGCGCCGAAAACTCGGCCAGGGTGACTGCGAGCATCGGAGTGGCCGTTTCCTCAGAGGGCCAGCCGGTCCCGGAGGAAACCCTGATGATGCAGGCCGATATCGCCATGTACGAAGCGAAGGACGCGGGCAGAAACGGTGCCACCGTGTTCCGGCCGGGAGCGGACTCTCACGTCACCCTCGGCATCGACTGGGCCGGGAAGCTGAGGAGCGCACTCGAAAATGATGAACTGATGGTCTACGCGCAGCCGATCTGCAGGCTCGGGGAATCGGGGCCGCCCCATCACGAGCTGTTCATCCGGATGCGGGACCCCAACGGCGGGGTGATCATGCCGGGCGCCTTTCTTCCCACCGCTGAACGGCACGACCTGGTGCAGGAACTGGACTCCTGGGTGATCCGCAAGGCGATATCGATCCTGGCCGGGATCGATCGGGCAAACAGCCCCCGGCTTCAGATCAACCTTTCCGGTCGGACGGTCGGAGACCCCAAGCTCCCCGGGTTCGTCCGGGGCGAACTGGAGCGAACCGGGGTGGATCCCGCCAACCTGATCTTCGAAGTCACGGAAACGAGCGCGATCGGGAACATGGTCGGGGCCCAGGAATTTTCCGCGCAGATGAACGATCTCGGATGCGGTTTTGCCCTCGACGACTTCGGCACGGGCTTCGCTTCCTTCTACTACCTGAAACACCTTGCCTTCGACTACGTGAAGATCGACGGGGAATTTGTCCAGAACCTTTCTTCCGACCCGATCAACCGGCTTCTGGTGAAGGCCTTGGTCGAGATATCCCGCGGCATGGGCAAGAAGACCGTGGCGGAGCAGGTCGAGGATTCGCGAACGCTCGAAATGCTCCGCGAGTTCGGGGTCGACTTCGTCCAGGGCCATTACCTGGGAAGGCCGAAGCCGCTGAACAGGTCAGATCTCCTGACGGAACCGGGGGTCGGTCTCGACCCGGCGGTCCAAAGCTGAAGTTCAGCTTCGGGACTTGCACCAGGCAACCAGCCGGCGACCGAAGGCCGGGGTAGCGCTCGAAGCCAGGTGTTCGGCTTCCGCTCTGGCTTCATCCGGATCCAGCCCGAGGACTTCGCTGGTCAGATCGGTTGCCGCGGTGCGGCGTGAAGTCAACACCAGCGCGGCGCTCATGCCGGCGGGCGTGAGACCGAGGTTTTCTTCCCTGATGAGATCCATTTCCCGCATCCGCCTCACCATCTGCAGGGCAGATGGCTGGGAGACGTCGAGTTCACGGGCCAGCCGGGCCTGGGTCGGGGGTTCGCCGCCCTGGCCGAGGTCGAAAAGCGCCATCAGATACCTCGCCACACCCTCGCTCATTTCAACGCAGGGACGACCGGCCAGTTCATCGGCTTCTTCCGGGCTTTTCGGCTTGGTGTCCAAAGCGCAAGCGATTCTATCTCGCCATCCACTAGGCTCTTGCCGTCAGTCGCTCTACCTGCGGAGGGAAACTCGTGAGTCGCAACCGTGTTGTCCTTTTTCTTATTGCTGTATTCGCTCTGGCCCTGTTCGTTGGCTGTGGTTCCAGTGACGATTCGTCCGACAGTGGATCATCGTCCTCCGATGAAACGACCACCGCCTCGAGCTGCAAGCCCGGGGATCTGAACACCTTCAAGGACGGTGTGCTGACGATTGGCACGGACTCTCCCGCCTACCCGCCGTATTTCGAAGATGACGATCCGACCAACGGCAAGGGGTTCGAGAGTGCTCTCGGATACGCGATTGCCGGTGAGCTCGGCTTCAACGACTCCCAGGTCGAGTGGGCCACGGTGCCGTTTGACGCCTCCTACCGTCCCGGTCCGAAAGATTTCGACTTCGACCTGAACCAGATTTCGATCACTCCGGACCGCGAGAAGGCCGTTTCCTTCTCGGTCCCGTACTACACGGCAAATCAGGCTGTGCTGGTCAAGAAGGGCAGCGACCTCGACGGGATCACCAGCCTCGACGAGCTGAAGGATGCCTCGATCGGCGTCCAGGTCGGCACGACCAGCCTCGACGCGGTCGAAGATCAGATTCAGCCGGACAACGATCCGAAGATCTTCAACAACTCCAATGACGTGGTTACCGCGTTCAAGCAAGGCCAGGTCGACGCGATCGTCGTCGATCTCCCGACCGCCATTTACCTGCGCGACGCCGAGCTTTCCGGCACGGTGGTTGCCGGTCAGTTTGAACAGGAGGGTGGCGACCAGTGGGGTGCTCTCATGACCAAGGACTCCGACCTCAAGGAATGCGTCGACAAGGCGATCGACACGCTCAAGGAGAACGGAACCCTTGAGGAGATCACCAACCAGTGGATGTCAGATTCGGCCAAGGCTCCGATGCTGAGCTGACCAGGATCTGGCCACGGACACTCCAGATCAAAGCGGTACCGGCGATCGCCGGGCCGCCCGCGACAAGGCCCGGAAAGCCAAGGCGCGGCGCGGTCAGGCGATCGCCGCTTTTTCGTCTTTCGTGGTTCTTGGCGGCCTGGCTCTGGTCGTCTTCACCAGCAGCGGCTGGCCCGATGTCCGCGAGACTTTCTTCTCCTCCGAGGCCTTCAAGACTTCCTTCCCCGACATCCTCGACGGCTTCTGGCTGGATGTGAAGCTGTTCCTGTCGGTCGAGGTGATCGTCCTGATCCTCGGGCTCCTGGTGGCGGTGATCCGCACCAGCAAGGCTCCGGCCCTCTTCCCGATCCGGCTGCTCGCCGCGTTCTACTGCGACTTCTTTCGCGGTGTGCCGGTAATCCTGCTCGTCTACCTGGTCGGGTTCGGCATCCCCGCGCTCGCTCTGGAAGGAGTTCCGACCGACCCGATCATCCTCGCCGGAGTCGCCCTCTCACTCGCTTACAGCTCCTATGTGGCCGAGGTCTACCGGGCCGGCATCGCCTCCATCCACCCCAGTCAGACTGACGCCGGGCTGGCCACCGGCCTCACCCGGATTCAGACCCTGCGCTTCGTGGTGATCCCCCAGGCGGTCCGGCGGGTACGGCCGCCATTGCTGAACGATTTCATCTCGCTTCAGAAGGATGTGGCTCTGGTCTCGATCCTTGGCATCAGCGAAGCGTTCCGGATCGCCCAGGTCGAGGCCGCCTCGACTTTCAACTACACCCCGCTCATCGCGGCCGCCCTGCTCTATCTCGCAGTGACCTTTCCGATGGCCCGGATCCTCGACCACATCACCGCCCGGGAGCAGATCAACGCATGAGCAATGTCCAGCCCGCGAGCAGCGCCCACCCCACGAGCGACGCCCGGCGCCCAGGCGGCTCCGGGGCCCCGGTCATCGAGATCCAGGGTGTAACCAAGTCGTTCGGTGACCGGGAGGTACTCGGAGGGATCGACCTGACGCTGCGCGAACACGAAGCGATTGCCCTGATCGGCGCATCCGGATCGGGCAAGTCGACGTTGCTGCGCTGCATTGACCTGCTGGTTGAAATCGACGACGGTGACATCTTCCTCGACGGGCAGGTGATCACCGACCCCTCGGTTGATCCGGTTTCGGTGCGCCGCAAGCTCGGCTTCGTCTTCCAGGCTTTCAATCTGTTTCCGCACATGAAGGTGATCGACAACGTCACTCTCGGGTCCGTCCGAGCCCATCGCGAAGGCCGAAAGGCGGCCAGGGACCGGGGGATAGAGCTTCTCGAGCGGTTCGGTCTCGGTGGACGGGAAGACGACCGGCCCGACGAGCTCTCCGGCGGCCAGCAGCAGCGGGTTGCCCTCTGCCGGGCTCTCGCCGGTCGACCCCGGGCCCTTCTCCTTGACGAGGTGACCAGCGCCCTCGATCCCGAACTGGTCGGAGACGTGCTCGACGCCGTCCGTGGCCTCAAGGAAGAGGGGATGACAATGATCATCGCCACCCACGAGATGAGCTTCGCCCGTGAGGTGGCCGACGAAGTGGCCTTCCTCCACGAAGGCCGGATCGTCGAACAGGGCAGCCCGGAGAAGATCCTCACCGAGCCGGACCGGCCCGAGACTCGCAAGTTCCTGAGGAGGCTCCTCGCAGCAGGCCGAATCTAGAGGCCCGGGCATCCCGCCCTGGGGCCCCGGGCGGCACCTTTGTCCCGGATCCGGGTTGAGTTGTCGGAGCAGGGTTGGTGTAGCCGTGGGGGTTGGTCATGCGTCCCCGGGGAACTCCCCGTGTACGAGCGGAGCGAGTCCAAGGGCCCCGGGGATGCATGCCAACCCCCACGGCGTGACCACCGGACCCCACGGCGAAGTCACCGGACCCGGCGCCTGGGCGGCGGGTTCCGCGGCGGGAGCCGGTCAGGACTTCTGGGTGTTCTGCTGCTTGATCTTCTTCGACTTCTTGACAGCCCGGCGGATGCAGCTCTGCTGGTTCTTCTTCGCCCTTCGCTTTGCCGACCCATGCTTGCCGCGGGTCCTGAATTTCTTGCGACAGATCCGTTTCTGCTTCTTCAGGTTGAAGCTCTTGAAAGGCCGGATCTTGAAGCGGCTGAGGGCCGACCAGTTGCCGTCGGCGTCGCGCTGGCGAACCGCGATGTAGAGGCTCTTTTTCGGGGCGATCTTCAGGTTCACCTTCTGCTGGCCGTTCGGCTTGGCGATCTGCGGCAGCTTGATCCGGCTGCCCAGTTGGGACAGGCTGATCTTCTGGCTTGACCTGTAGACCTGAACCGCGGCGACCTTCCCGCCGCTCACGCCATCGTCGCCCGATGCCTTCCAGGTGACTTTGGCCGACTTCTTCGAGCGCTTGACGACGAACCTGACACCGGCCGGTGGCCGGGTGTCGTTGCCGTAGCGGCCGGAATTGTGTTCGTCGTGACGGTAATGCCACCACTGGTCGTTGAGCGACGGCTTGCCGCCCACCTTCCAGAGGAAAATCTGACCTTCCCGGGTTCCGTAGGCGAGGTACTGCTGTCCGTCCAGTTTCGGGTCACCGACGGCACCGCCGAAGGAGGTCCACTGGCCGGTCCACTTCGGGAACCCCGGCGCTTCCTGGCCGTCCGGTCCGCGCGCGTGGATCCAGTACGAATCGTTCGCGGTGACCATCGACCTGTTGCCGTCGCCGGTCAGGTTCGCCACGACCGGGGAGGAGAAGAAGGGGAAGCCATCCTGATCGGTCGGGAAGTTATCCAGGGTCTTGCCGGTGGTCGGATCCCAGGCCTGGTCGAACACATGGGCGAGAGCTGCCTGGCCCGCATCGCCGAATGCCCCGGTCAGCGATGTGGCGCCGGCGACCGGCTGCATGAACTCCGGCAACCCGTCACCGTTCAGATCACCGATTGCCGACTGGCTGGTCACGCCGACCGTGATCGAATCCGGTGCGTAGTAGGGCGGATACCCGTCGCAGGCGTCCGAGGGGCAGGTGGGCAGCATGGCCTTGAAGACGCTGCCGTCGGCGTTGAGGATCACGGGCGCACCGGCGACCGGGGTGATCGCGATGCGGAAGTTTCCGGAACCGTCGAAATCGCCGATCGTGGCAGCATTTGCCCCTTCCTGGACGAAATCGATCGACTGTGAATAGCAGCCGGCCAGGGTGCTCAGGGTTACCGGCCATCCGGGCAGGAAGGCACCGCCGGGATGGTTGTTGCCATCGGACTGGACTGCGTAGGCGAAGCTCTTTCCGTCACCTTCGTCACATTCGAAACTGGGCAGGAAGACCTGGTCGGTGCCGTTTCCGAGTACGTCGGCCACTGCCGGGGCCATCATCAGTTTGGGATCGGATATGTAGTCGCCGGCCCCGATCGCGTCCTTCATCGATTGCGGCAACTCGACCTTCACCGGCCAGCCGGGCACCGCATCTCCGTTTGGCTGGAACGCATAGAGGTGACCGTCATAGCTCGACATGAGAATGTCCAGCTTGCCGTTGCCTCGCAGATTGCCGAGTACGGGCGCGGACCAGTTGCCGCGAATCGGCAGGCGGCAGCGCCGGCAGCCGGAATTCGGGGTCGGCACAGGCAGGGTGTTGTACTGGTTGTCCCCGTGAACCGGGAAGCCCTGCCGCAGTTTCCCTGACGCGTTCCACACGTAGATCCAGCCGCTGGTCGTGGTGGCAACCAGTGACTGGGCGCCGTTGCCGTCGAGGTCACCGACTGCGATGCCGCTGATCGGATCTCTGGCGTCGCGCAGAGCCGAAACGGAGCGGTACGCCTCGCTGTCGAAGTTCTGGGGGTTGCGCGGATCCACTTCCTTCAGCTTCCAGGTGTAGACCGGGAACCCGGGGGCCTGGGAGCCATCCGGCTGCAGGGCGTTGACCGTTCCGTCCATGGTTCCGAAGACCAGGTCAAGCTGGCGTTTTCCGCCAAGGTCGACAAAGGTCGGCGCCGCGCTCATCTCGGTGCCGATCGACTTCGGATATCCGGCAACGAGGTCCTTGTCGGCACGGGCGCCGATCGACCGTCGGTCCTCACCCTTGAGTCCGTTCCCGTCGCGGGCCCGAAGCCGGATGGTCACGCTGTATTGCTCCGGTCCATTCGGCGGCATCACGTTGGCGGCCGGGTCGGCTTTGGCGTAGGCGGCCGGGATGTCTTTCAGGTTCAGGGTCCCGAGCACTCCGGACTTGGCGGCCTTGCCGGTCGAGATCGTGTGGAAGTCCCCGTCGCCCGGATCCGCGCCGAGCGCCCATTCGAGGGTCCATTCCACTCCCTGCGATCCCCAGGCGGACGGCGCCACACTGCCCTTGACCTGGACCTTTCCACCCTTGGTCGGATCGACGTACTCATACCAGGAGGGGGAATTGATGTCGGCTGTGGGCGGGACCTTTCCGTCCATGATCAGTTTGGTCGCCTTGCCGATATTGACCCGGCCGTATCCGTACTGGGTCGACCAGGCCGTGTGGGTTGCGTCGGTCCGGGAGTCCGGATTCCCCGGCCACTGATTGGGCACATCGGGATTGTCCCGCTGCGGCAGAATCTCGCTCGCCGTATTGATCAGGACCTGCTTGACCTCGTTGGGGGTCAGCTGGCGCTTGTAGGGATTGGTCGGATCGTCCACCGCGTTTCTTGCGGCCGACTGAACCATGCCGAGGAATGCAGCCTGGAACGGTGTCGCGCCCGAGGTGGTCGTCTCACCCCCGGAGAAGATCGCGTGGGTCCCGTAGCTGGTCACATTCGAACGGGCCCGGAAGGTCTGGACATCGCCGCCCTCGACGTCCTGGGCGAGTCCGTTGCCGGGAAATACATCGTCGAAGAGGTGGCCATCGGTGTGGTCCATGGAATCGAAGTCGTTCGAATCCATTGACATCAGGATTCCTTCGTCGACGGCGTGTTTCACCGCCGCCTTCAGCGCACTGGAATATGCGTAGGAGACCACGACCGAAGACATCGCGGTAACGCCAAGGTCGGCGGCATAGGTGATCGCCGGGGCGAGGCCATCGGCCTTGCCGACCGATTCGGCCCCGGACTTGACCGGAACGATCCGGCAGTTACGGCAATTACCGACCCCGGCATAGCCGTTGTTTGCTTCGCCCCCCATCTCGCCGATCAGGCCGGGAGCGTGCCCGTAGGCGCGATCCTCGGTCTGGGGGTCATTCGTGTTCTGGTAGGCGTTCCAGCCGGAGACGTCGTTCGGGTAGCCGTTGCCGTCGTTGTCGATCCGTCCGTCGTCGGGGCAGGACTCGATCCGGTGGCTGGTGATCCGGCAATGTCCGAAAACCGCGATCAGGTCGTCGGGGGAGAGGTAAGGGGTCTGGGACCCTCCGATATTCACCGAATGGAGATAGTCGTGGTTGCCGTCGTCGACGCAACCCCTGGTCGTGCCCTCTTCATAGGTGGTGAACTGGGCGGTAAGCGCCGGGCAGGCGGGGTTGACGCGGGGATCCTTCGCATAGTCGCGGATGTCGAATTCGCCGTTTCCGTCGAAGTCGTAGCGGCCCAGATCCTGACCGTTCCAGCCTTGCGGGTAGGGGAGTTCGCCCGGGTTCAGGTAAATCGCGTCCAGTCCGTCCTTGATCCCGTTCGCGCTGTAGTTGACCCCGCCCTCGATGTAGGCGATAAGCACGTCGTCGCGGCCGATGTTTCCCTGCGCCCAGGCGCCGGTCATGTTGACTCCCGACGAACTCTCGGGGTCGGTTGCGTTGCGGGCCCAGCAGGGCAATCCGCCATCGGGTCGCGGCTGGTTGAACACGGCGCCGCCGGGGGCGAGGCATTTGCCATCCATCGGGCCGTAGAGGTTCCACTGTTCGCTGTCCTGGCAGCCGCTCACCGGGTCCTGGGTTTCGCAGCGGGCAAAGCTCGGGTCATTCGGCCAGTCCGCCTGGTTCAGGACCGGTCCGGCGGGCAGGTCGGGCGCCGGATCGGCGGCAGCGGTGCCGAAGCCAACCACCAGGCTCAGCGCCAGGCTGGCAAACACGACAAAGACACGGTTCACGGACAAGCTGTTCCTCCCTCGAAGCTCATTTCCCCGGTCAGCCCACCTCCCCCGGCTGGCCTTCCGGAAAACTTACCGGCTTTTCGGCCGGAATCGGATCCGCCGGCATGACAGGCTCGTTCGATTCCTCCTCCATGGGGTTAACAACCGCTTCGAGATGGGGTTGATTCGGTCCTGCGGGGTTGATGTAGAAAACCATCGTCTGGCCGAGCCGGTCATGGAACCCCCGTCGGTCAAGCCTCAGGAGCACCCCCAGAAAGCCGAGACAGAACGGGATCGCGGCCAGCCAGAAGCCGACCAGGCGCTTGAACGCATGTCCGGGGCCAATCGCCCTTTCACCGCCGCGTTCGATCCGGATATCGAGGAACCGCATACCCGGGGTCTGTCCGGAGAGCGACCAGAACACGAACAGGTAAAGCGATCCGAGACCAAGCCAGGCGATGCCACCGACTGCGTAGGCGGCGCTGCTGAAATTGCCCGGGTCCAATCCGACCACTGACGCGAGAAGTCCGATCAGGGCCGTGGTCATGATCATCACCGCGTTGACGATCAGGGCGTCGATGCCGAGAGCGAGGGCGCGGGTGACGATCCCGACCCGGTCGGTCGCCGTGACCCGGCGACGGCGGAAAAGCACCCTGCGCGCGATTCGCTCCAGGAGGAAATCCAGCATTCGGGTGACCCGGGCCACGCCGCGGCCGACGTCGTCGACGAGTCCGAGGCCCTGGGAGGCAATCGCCGCCCGGACCTCAGGTGCTTCGGCGATCCTTTCGATCAGGCGCTGGGTTTCGTTGCTGTCGAGAATCCGGGCCCAGAGCCGGTCGATCAATTCGGAATCCACGATCTCGGTCAGCGCCTGCTCGACTGCCTCGCTCTTCATCGCGTCCCGAACCGCGTTTTCGATCAACGGTCCGTTGATGATCCGGGTCATCGATCGTTCGACGGCTTCGCTCTCGATCGCCCGCACGATCGCCTCTTCGATGGCGGTTTCCATCGCCTGATCTATGCCGGTTGCCCCGACCACCCTGCGGGCGCCACCGGTTCCGGCTCCGACCAGTCTCCCGGCCAGTGACGGGCTTCCCTCTTCGGCAGGTCTGCCGTTCGCGTCGGCGTCCATGGGATCAGGTTATTCGAGGGTCAGGGCTTCGACCGGAAATCCGGAGATATGGAGGCCGCAGCTTCCCGGGTTTTCCCATCCAGCCCGGTCTCTTTCGCGCCAACCCGGTCGTCGAGCCGCTCGAGCAGGGCATCTTCCACCTCTTCCAGGCCGACCCCGGGTACCACGTCCTCGAGGCTGCCCACTTTCTGCGGGTCGTATTCGAGTTCGAGGGCCGAGTAGACCGGCGCGAGGGTTTCAGCGACCAGCCCCGACCCGGAAACGAGGATCACGAAGCCCAGGTGGGCGGCTCCTTTGACCATGCGCTGGCCGACGCCGGCGAGTTTGATCCGGCCACCGGCATTGATGCTGTACTCGCCGGGGCAGTACTCGCCCGGCACCGCCCCGACTCGCGCGTCGGCCCCGAGATCACGAAAGGTGTCCCTGACAAGCCCGGACCATTCGGCGAACCGTCGTTCGGTCCCTTCCGCCGGTCGGGCGTCCGGAATCGTGAACGTTAGGCTGAGGGCGCCCTCGGTGAACGCGGCAGCACGCCCGCCGGAAATTCGCTCCATCCCGGGGAACCCGCCTTGGCGGGCCGCTTCGACCGCTGCCCGGTAGCCGGGGGAAACCCGGTCACGACGGCCGAAAGCCACGACCCTTCCCGGGCGGCTGAGTCGCACCGTGGCCGGCCTTTGTCCGGCGGCGACCTGTTCGAGGAGCACCCGGGAGAGGGCCGGCCCCATCTCCGGTCGATCCGGGAACCCCTCCCGAAGCAGCTGCCACCCGGAATGCGGCCCGTCGCCCGCTCTGATATGAGTATTTGCTAACAAAAGGGAGAAAGCATCCTTACTACTCGGACTTCAATCATCGTCCTGGCCCTGATCGCTGTCGTGATTATCGCCGGGAACCTCATCAGACACAGACCCCAGGAAAGTTCCGGAGCCCCCGGCGCCGACATCGCACTTGCAGCGGTGACGTCGCAGACCCCGGTCGGCGTGGCCTTCCAGATCGGCGAGCTGGTCGATCATTCCCGGGCCGAGGCGGCCGAGAAGTTCGCCGAAAAGCAGCAGGCAGGACTCGAACGCCACCTGGCCAGGCAAAAGCAGGCCGAGAAGTTCGGCGATCTGCCGGGCTCGGTTTCCAGGGAGACTCTCAACGCGATCGCCGACTGCGAGTCCGGTGGTGATCCAGAAATCGTCTCGTCCAGTGGCCTCTACTATGGCAAGTACCAGTTCAGCCCTGACACCTGGGAGTCGGTCGGAGGCAAGGGCCTGCCCAGCGAAGCTTCGGAATCGGAGCAGGACTACCGGGCGGCGCTCCTTTACGAGCGCTCCGGGCCGGGCCAGTGGCCCGTTTGTGGCCAGTAGTCGGCCGAGCCTTTAGGATTGCCCCGTCTTGATCCTTGGGGCAATTGAAATATCGCTCCGTTCCACGCGCTTTTCGCTCTCGGAGGTCTCTTCCTCCTCGGTGAGGAGGATCGTCGAGCGCCGTCACGGTGTGACCGCCAACGTTGACGGGCTGGACCGGATCACCGCCCTGATCATGTCCGAGGTGGAATCCGCCCGCGATCAGGGCGCCGAACAGATCGAAATCGTCGCGGTGCCCGCCCTGCGCGGCTCGCGGCTGATCCGTCTCCTCGACCGGGTCGCCGACGCTCTCGCGATCGGGCCGATCCGGATCCCCAGCCGAAGGGACTGGGCGGCAGCCGCTTTTCTCGGGGTGAGCGTCCCGGCCGGCGACTCGCTTCCGGATCCGGTTGCCGTGGCTGCGATCGGCGAAACCGCGATCGGTTTCGCGGTCGGTGCTCCCGGAGAGATCCCTGGCTGGATCGGATCCCGTCCGGTCGGAGCGTCGACCATGACCCGTAAGGCCCGGTTCCAGGACCCGCCGCGGCCGGGACAGATCGAAGCGGCGGTGACCGGTGCATCCCGCGCAGTAGCGTCGATGTTCCCGCCGGAAACCGAACGGGTGCTTGTCGTCTCGTCGCTTGCTCCCGTGGTCGAGCGACTGTGCGGTCCCCGGATCGGACCGGAGGAAGCCCGCAAAGGCCTTGACGCGATTCTCGGTCAGACCAGCGAAGACATCTCCGCCTGGTTTGGCGCCGAGGCACCACTTGCCCGGCACCTGCCCGGCGTCATCGTTGGCCATGCGGCGCTGGCCGAAGGGCTGGGCGTGAAAGTCGAGCCGGCGCTAAGCGATCTGGCCGCGAGCCGCTTCTGGCTTGGCGAGCGCGAACAAACGGTTGCCGGACAGGGTTGGTCCTGAGTGGCGTGAACGAATCAGGTGAAGGCGATGAACTGGAGGTCGGTGCTCCCGACCCTGCCGACCAGGCGCCGGCGATGCATACCCGCGAACATGTCAAGTCGGTGCGGGTAAAGGCTCCGACTCGCGGCAATCGCAAGCTCGAAAGGTTCCTGGACGCGGTCAACCGGGACGACGAAGTCAGGACCTGGTGGTACATGGCCCAGGTCCATGCCGAGCGGCTCGGTATGTCCGACCACTCCTGGGTTCACATGCAGATCGTGCTCAACATCGCCCTGCGGTTGGCCCGTCTGCTCGACAAGGGCGGCGTCGAAGGAGCCATGGTTACCGATCACGGAATGAGCGAGAGAGACGTCGAGGTGGTCGTTGCCGGAGGCGCGCTTCTGCATGACGTCGGCATGTCGATCCACCGCGCAGACCATGAGGAGTACAGCCTTTTCCTGGCCCGGGAAGCGCTTCCGCGACTGCTGGACGGGATTTACGCCGAGCCCGAAAAGTCGATCGTGATGGCCGAAGTGCTCCACGCGATCATCGGCCATCGCCGTCGCGGCCAGCCGTACACGGTCGAAGCCGGAATCGTCAGGGTTGCCGACGCGCTCGACATGGCGGAAGGCCGGACCAGAGTGCCGCTCGAGGCGGGCCAGGAGGGGATTCATTCGATTTCGGCCGCGGCGATCGATCAGGTCAACATTTCCGCCGGCGAGAACCGGCCGGTCCGCCTGGAGATCGAGTTGAACAACTCTGCCGGCATCTTCCAGGTCGATGACCTGCTCGCCACCAAGATCCGCGACACGCCACTGGCCGATCACATCGAGGTGGTGGCGGAGGTGAAGGGGGAGAGCGAAAAGCGTCTGCTTTCCGGGTTTCGCCTCGGATGAAAACCGGTCTGGTAATCCTGCGTGAGCAGGCCGGGCATGAAACCGGCAGCCACCCCGAAAACGCGAGGCGATTTCCGGGTGTAATCGATCGCCTGGGGGAAGACAGCGAAAGCCACGGGCTGCCGGTCCTCGAGTCCAGGGCGGCGGAGGTCGAGGACCTGGCCCGGGCCCACACCGAGTCCCATATCGCGAATGTGAGGGCGGCCGCGGAAAACGGCCCGACCTGGCTGGACGGTGACACCGTGGCATCGCCGGAGAGTTACAACGTAGCCCTGCGGTCGGCCGGAGCGGCGCTGGTCGGGGTCGACGCGGTATCCGGACCGGCGAAGGCAGCCGACAGCTTGTTCGCGATCATCCGGCCGCCCGGACACCACGCCACGGCGGACCGTGCCATGGGCTTCTGCCTGTTCAGTAACGCTGCGGTGGCGGCCCGGTACGCCCGCGAGCGACTGGGAATCGACCGGGTGGCGGTGCTGGACTGGGACGTCCATCACGGCAACGGAACCCAGGACATCCTCTACAACGACCCTTCGGTCCTTTTCATCTCTTTTCACCAGTGGCCGCTCTATCCGGGCAGCGGCTGGATCGATGAAGTCGGGGTGGGCGAGGGTCGCGGGTTCACAGTCAACCTGCCGATGCCGCCAGGGTCAGGCGACCGGGAACACATTGAGGGGTTCAATGCGGTTGCCGGTCCAATCCTGGACCAGTTCAACCCGGGCCTGCTGATCGTCTCGGCCGGCCAGGACGGCCACGTCGCCGACCAGCTGGCGAGTCAGAACCTGACCGCGGCCGGCTATCACGCACTCGCCGCAGCCTCGGCCGGGTTTGCCGCCGGCAAGGGAATCGGACTTCTCGCCCTGCATGAGGGCGGTTACAACCCGAACACCCTGCCCCTGCTCGACCATGCTGTTTACGCCGGTCTCGGAGGCTTCACACCGGATCTCGCCGGAGATAGCCCGGCCCCCGAAACTGGCGACAACGGCTGGCCGGAAAGGCTGGCCCAGATCAGAAGAGCCCAATCAGCCTTCTGGGCCGTCTGAGCGATCTCGCCGGGCTGTCGCTGCGGACTTCGCCCGGAGCTAGGAGCTGAAGCGGTCCAGATCGTGCCGACGCTGATCCTTCTTCGCGTCCAGGCGACCCTGGATCAGGGAAAGCACCGTGACGAGGATCGCAAAGAAGGCGATAACCCCGAAGCAGAAGAAGGTGATGTAACGGTCGTTGACCCTGCCGGCGGTACCAACTCCGTCGGCCGCGGCCGCAAAGGCAGGCATGGCGAGGACGAAGAGAGCGGTAAGCAAGGCAACGACGCTGTTGCGGGCACGATTCACGCTCCGAAACCTACCGCAAAGGTCCAGACGCTTGTGGTTACGCGGGTGGGGCCCGGGCAACGCGCCCAGGGGCCACCAGCTGCGCGCTGCCTTCGTCGGTCGCTTGACGGTTCGGGAACGTACTTCCAGTACGCCCCTTTACCGTCTTCGCTTGCCTCCTTGGCAGCGTACGGCTGGAGGCCCCTGGGAACGACCCGCTGAAGGGTTGGTGGTGTTGGCATGTCGCGAGATCCCGCTTTGTGCCACATACCGGCACAAAGCGGGATCTCGCGGTTGTTCAACCGACTCCGAGCCCGGTCCCGTGGCAGGGAAAGCATCTCGCGCGAAAGTGCCGCAGGTTTACCCCCAAACCGGGGGTAAACCTGCGGCACCTTCGTCCCGGTTTCGGGTGCTGCTTCGTCGAGACGCCATTTGTGGCACGTATAGAACGAAAAGTGGCGTCTCGCGTTTCCCGAACCCGGCTGGGGTTCCGGATCCGGGGTTGGTGTAGCCGTGGGGGTTGGCATGCGTCCCCGGGGAACTCCCCGCGGACGAGCGGAGCGAGTCCAAGGGCCCCGGGGATGCATGCCAACCCCCACGGCGCAAGCACCGGCCCTCGCAGCGTGAGCACCAGTCCCCGCGGCGTACACACGGAGCACCCCTTGCAGCACCCGTTGTTGGCTCACAGGTTCCGGGGGCGGGGGGTGACTTGCATCACTGATGCAACCAGCGGGTTCAGGTCCAGAGCCGAATCCTTTTCGGCTTGTGAATGAGTTGTGAAATATGGCCCGATTTCGGGACTTTGCGTCCGCGGACTCCCTACACTTTCCGGTAGATGATCGGAAGGTCCAAATGAGCGCCGGAAGGGCACCCCTTCGCGTCGCGGTGATCGACACCGATTCGGGCTTCATCCGGGTTCTTTCGAACCGCATGGACTCGATTGGCTGGCAGTACCGCATTCTCGCTTCGGGCCTGCCGCCGGAGGAACTGGTGGCGATGAAGATCAACGCCGTGCTGCTTGACCTGGATGTGGTCGGCGACGGTGGTTGGGATTACCTGGAGAGGATCTGCGGGCTCCTGCCGGACCTGGGCGTGATCGTCTGCGCCAATGGCGGGACCGTCTCGCAGAGGGTTCGAGGACTGAGGATGGGTGCCGACGACTGGATCAACAAGCCCTGCCACCCGGAGGAGGCGATCGCCCGGATCGAAGCGGTGGTTCGCCGGCGCCGGCGGCATTCCAACGAACAGGAAGCCGGTCCGCTAGTGATCGGCGAAATCGAGATCCGTCCCGATCAGTTCCAGGCTTTCATCGGCGGCCAGAGTCTCGACCTCACCCGTCGCGAATTCGAGCTGCTACAGCTGCTCGGCCAGAACGAAGGAAAGGTTCTGGACCGGGAGGCCATCTACCAGCGGGTCTGGGGCTACGCGATGGCTCATGGAGATCGCTCGGTTGACGTTTTTATCCGCAAGCTCCGCACCAAGCTGGAGAAGAGTTCCCCCGAATTCACCTACATCCACACCCACTTCGGCGTCGGCTACAGACTTGCCGCCGAATCGTCGATGTCGGCCGTTGACGCGGCCGCAGAGGTCGGCTCCGACCGGGCCACCGAAGATGCGGGCGCCGAAGCGCCCGGCGTGCCGGTCTAGCGCTGCACCCCTCTCACTCAAACAACGGGCGCCCCTCAAGGGTGTTCCCGCTTCACCTGCGTTCACAAGTCTTTTACAGCAGGACTACGTTCAGGTAACAAACTTGTGTGGAAGCGTTGTAAGGCTGACGAATATTCAGGCCAGCCGCACGAGTGGCGAAAACCCAGTCCCGGAGGATGTGAGTGACCGACAAGATCCGAATCCAGTATCAGGAGGAGCTCGACCATCTCGAGAGTCAGGCCTTGGGCGCTTTTGATCTCGTGGACCGTGCGCTCGCGCGCACCCTGGAGGCGATCGAACACCAGGATGTCGAGCTGGCCGAACTCGTTGCCGCCGACGATGACCGGATCGACGGCCGCTATCTCGAGATCCATCAGGGACTGATCACGCTGCTCGCAACCCAGTCACCGGTCGCCACTGACCTCCGGCTCATTTCCGCCCTTCTCCACATCATCAAGAACGCCGAGCGGATGGGCGATCAGTGCGTGAACATCTGCAAGCTGATTCCGATCGTCGGCCACGAGCCACCGTCGGAGGAGAGCATGATCCGCCTGATCCTGGAGATGGGAGTTCAGGCCCGAAGCCAGATCATCCAGGCCAAGCAGGCTTTCGCCGATCGCAACGAGGCCGCGGCCCAGGATCTGGTCCGCCAGGACGACCTGATCGACCGGCTGAATCGCGAATGCTTCGTGCTGGCAATCGAGATCGGCGATGAGCCGGATCGTCGCGAATGGGCGATGACCATGCTGCTTGCCGCCCGCGCGATCGAACGGATTGGTGACAACGCGGTCGATGTCGGGGAACAGGTGGCCTTCGTGGTGACCGGTCTGTTCCGCGAATTCGAGGATGCTTCCCACCCGATCTGAGCGGAGTCTGATTTGGAAGCTGCGAAGTCCCAGCTCAGTGAATCGTCTGACCACGTTCTGACTGCCGGCCCTCTGGAGGTCCGGCTTGATCAGAGAACGGTGCTCGCCGACGGACGGGGAATCATCCTCACGGTGAGGGAGTTTCACCTGCTCGCGGTTCTGGCCAGCCGGCCGGAGCAGGTGGTCAGCCGGGAGGAGATTTACGACCTCGTCTGGGGTGGTGCGATGCCGAACCACGACCGCTCGGTGGACGTGTATGTCTCGAAGCTGCGTCACAAGCTCGAAACCGCGCTTCCGCACTGGAGCTTCATTCAGACCCACATCGGCTTCGGATACTGCTTCTCGCCCCGTCCGCTCAACCCCTGAGTTGCGGGAAAACACCGGTTCGTTGTCTTTTTTCACAACTTTCACAAGGAAGTAACACCGGGCCGATTTGCCCCCTGTTGACTTCCGTTCATTACTGCGCAACCCCTCGTAAGAAATCCAAACTGGAGGAAATCTTGAACTTGAAGAAGTGGCTTATCGCGATCCCCCTCACCCTGGCGCTTGCCCTGGGCGTGGCCGCGTGTGGAAGCAGCGACGACGACAGCGGCGGCAGCAGCTCCGGCGGCGAAGCCGTCTCCGGCCAGATCGCCGGTGCCGGCGCCAGCTCGCAGGAGGCCGCCATGGCCGCCTGGATCGCCGGCTTCCAGAGCGATAACCCGGACGCGACCATCGCCTATGACCCGGTTGGATCCGGCGGCGGTCGTGAGCAGTTCATCGCCGGCGGCACCGACTTCGGTGGCACCGACTCCGCGATGGACGAGACCGAACTCGCCGACGTCGCCAAGCGGTGCAAGCCGGGCGAGTACATCGAGATCCCGGTCTACATCTCGCCGATCGCGGTTCCCTACAACGTGGATGGCGTCGACAACCTGAACCTCTCGGCCGACACGCTGGCCCAGATCTTCGGCGGCGACATCACGAAGTGGAACGACCCCGCTATCACGGCGGAAAATCCGGATGCGGACCTGCCGGATCAGGACATCACCGTGGTTCACCGTTCGGACGAGTCGGGAACCACCGACAACTTCACCGACTACCTCCAGCAGGCAGCTCCGAAGTTCTGGCCGCACGAGCATGATGGTGTGTGGCCGCTGAAGGGCGGCGAGGCTGCCAACGGCACCTCCGGCGTGATCAGCGCGGTCAATTCCGGCAGTGGCACGATCGGTTACGCGGACCTGAGCCAGGTCGGTGACCTCGGTGTCGCCAACATCAAGGTCGGCAGCGATTACGTGGCGCCGTCGCCCGAAGCGGCGGTGAAGATCTTCGAGGAATCGAAGAGGGTCTCGAACGAAGGCAAGTACGTCTTCGCTTACGACCTCGACCGTACATCGACCGCCAAGGGTCTCTACCCGATCTCCCTGGTTTCGTACGAGATGGCCTGCACCACCTACGACAAGGCCGACACGGCCAAGCTGGTCAAGGCCTTCTACAGCTACATCGTCAGCGAAGACGGTCAGCAGGCTTCGGCCTCGAACGCCGGATCGGCTCCGATCCCGGATTCGCTCCGCAAGCAGATCAGCCCCGCAGTGGAGGCGATCCAGACCAGCTGAGCTGGGAAACGGGCAGGTGAACCCCGCGGCGGTGGCATAGGCCGCCGCGGGGCCACCGGCTCAATCGCCGCCGGAATGGCAGGCAGGAGATTCGATTCACTTGAGCGCAGGACCCATTTCAGCCCCCGAAGCACCAGGATCAGGCAAAGCGATTCGCCGGCCGGGGGATCGTGTCTTTTCCGGGCTGGCGATAGCCGCCGGCCTCACAATCCTGATCGTCCTGGCTGGGGTGGCCATATTTCTGATCGGCGAGGCCTGGCCGGCGATCACCGCCCCCGTCTCCGATCTTCCCGACGGCAAGAGCCTGATCCACTACATCTGGCCGCTCGTCTTCGGCACCCTTCTTTCCTCGACCATCGCAATCATCATCGCGGTGCCAATGGCGATCGCGGTCGCCCTCTTCACCAGCCACATCGCTCCCAAAGCGATCTCGATGTCGGTTTCCTATCTGGTCGACCTGCTCGCCGCGATCCCCAGCATCATCTACGGCATCTGGGGCATCGCCGTGCTCGGTCCGGCTTCGGTCCCGGTCACCCAATGGCTATCCGATCATTTCGGCTTCATACCTTTCTTTGACGGCCCCGCCTCGACCACCGGCCGCACCATGCTGGTCGCCGGTCTCGTGCTCGCCCTGATGATCCTGCCGATCGTCTGCGCGGTGGCCCGCGAAGTCTTCCAGCAGACCCCGAAAGGGCTCCAGGAAAGCGCCCTCGCTCTGGGCGCGACCCGCTGGGAGATGATCCGCATGGTGGTTCTTCCCTTCGGTCGCTCGGCGGTCGTGGCGGGCTCCATGCTGGGCCTTGGCCGCGCGCTTGGCGAAACCATGGCCGTGACGATCATCCTCTCGGTCACCGGAACGATCACTTTCGATCTGATCAGTTCGGAAAACCCGTCGACCATCGCGGCCAACATCGCGCTTCAATTCCCCGAATCCTCGGGTCTGGACGTAAACGTCCTGATTGCCACCGGTCTGGTGCTCTTCGCGATCACCCTCGCGGTCAACATGTTCGCCCGGACGATCATCAGCCGAAGGGAGGCCGCCGGTGGGCGGTAACGTCGCCACCGTCCCCATGGGAGAGGGCTCCGGCGCTCTGCCTCCGCGGGCGAATCTGATCTGTTTCGGTGCCTCCGCCGCGGCTTCGGCGGCAGTCAGCTTCGCGCTCGGGCTGAGTCCCTTTGTCTGGCTGGTTGTAACTGGCGCATTCACCCTCGCGTCGATCTCGATCTGGTCGATGATGGTGGAAGGCCGCCGCCGGGCTCTTGACCGTGTCGCGACCATTGTCATCGCCGAGATCTTCGTATTGGCCCTGGTGCCTCTGCTTTCCCTGGTCTACACGGTCGTGAATGAAGGCCTGGCCAGATTCGACAGCGAGTTCCTGACCACGTCAATGCGGAATGTGCTCGGCGACGGCGGCGGCGCCCTGCACGCCGCGCTCGGGACCTTCATCATCACCGCGATTGCCACCGCCGCCGCGGTGCCGGTCGGGATCCTGGCCGCGATCTACCTGGTCGAGTACGGCAAGGGTCGTCTCAAGCGGGCAATCACTTTCTTCGTCGATGTGATGATGGGAATCCCGTCGATCGTCGCCGGCCTCTTCGCCTATGCCCTGTTCGAAATCTTCTTCGGGCCCGGGATCCGGCTCGGCGTGATGGGATCGGTCGCTCTGATGGTGCTGATGATCCCGATCGTGATCCGCGCCACCGAGGAAATGCTCCAGGTCGTGCCGAACGCCCTGCGTGAAGCATCGTTCGCACTCGGTGTGCCGAAGTGGCTAACCATTCTCCGGGTGGTACTGCCGACCGCCCTGGCCGGAATCGTGACCGGCGTGATGCTCGCGATCGCCCGGGTGATCGGTGAAACGGCCCCGCTGCTCGTCACGACCGGGTCGATCGATTCGGTCAACCTGGACCCGTTCAACGGACGGATGGCGAACCTCCCGGTGTTCGTCTACGAGCAATACAAGTTTCCCGGCGTCCCGCCCGAGGCGTACATCGAGAGGGCCTGGGCCGGTGCGCTGCTTCTGATTCTGATCGTGATGGTGCTGTTCCTCGCGGCCCGGCTCATCGCCCGACGCTATGGAGTTGAGATCCGCCGATGAACGAGACCGAAACAATGAAGGAGAAAGAGATGGTTGACGCGCAGGCCGGACCGGCCGACCCCATCATGGACCCCCCGGCCAGCCCGAGCGCCACCGCGACCGTGGATGCCAAGGCGAAGCGAATCGACGCCGAGGACCTGAACATCTACTACGGGGACTTTCTCGCGGTCAAGGATTGTTCCGTGAACATCCACCCGAACAAGGTGACGGCCCTGATCGGTTCATCCGGCTGCGGCAAGTCGACCTTCCTGCGGTCCCTGAACCGGATGCATGAGCTGATTGACGGGGCCCGGGTCGAGGGCAAGGTGTTGCTCGACGGAACCGACATCTACGCCCGGAACATGGACCCGGTGCTTGTCCGCCAGCAGATCGGAATGGTCTTCCAGCAGCCGAACCCGTTTCCCACCATGTCGATCTACGAGAACACGGCGGCGGGACTTCGCCTGAATCGCAAGAAGACGAAGAAGACCGAACTGGACGGAATCGTCGAGCGCTCGCTTACCGGCGCCCACCTCTGGGACGAGGTCAAGGACCGGCTCGACAAGCCGGCCGGCGGCCTCTCCGGCGGCCAGCAGCAACGGCTCTGCATCGCCCGTGCCACGGCGATCGAACCGGAAGTCCTGCTGATGGACGAACCCTGCTCGGCTCTCGATCCGATCGCCACCCTGGCGATCGAGGACCTGATCAACGAACTCAAGAAGCGCTTCACGATCGTGATCGTGACCCACAACATGCAGCAGGCGGCGCGGGCCAGCGATTACACCGGTTTCTTCAACATCGAGAAGAGTGGCGATCCGGGCGTCCTGGTCGAGATCGACGAAACCGAGAAGATCTTCTCCAATCCCAGGCTGAAGGAAACCGAGGACTACGTGAGTGGCCGTTTCGGTTGATCTTCCGCTTCGGCAGGGAACCCGAAAGCGCCGGCGCGGCCCGTCCGCTCCGCCTGCCAGAATCGATCGGTGGAGGCCGATGCTCTGCGCCGCGATCGACATAGGTTCAAACACCACCCGGATCCTGGTCGCCGAGCCCGACGAGGGCAAGCTGAAGAAGGTGATGGAGCAGCGGGCTTACACGAGGATCGGACAGGCCCGGATGGAGGACGGGACGATTCCGGAAGAAAAGATCCGGGAAGTTGCGGAAGTAGTCGAAACCCAGGTCAGGATGGCCCGGGAACTGGGTGCCGAGAGCTTCCGGGCGGTCGCCACGGCTGCTCTGCGTGACGCCCCCAACGGCAAGGAAGCAGCTGCCGGGATCGAGGCCGTTGCCGGTATACCGGTCCATGTGGTCGGGGAAAACGAGGAGGGGCGACTGTCGTTCCTCGGCGCAACCAAGTCCCTGGGCTACAAGGTGGACGGTCGGATCGCCGTCGTCGACGTCGGCGGGGGATCGACCGAGATCATCATCGGAACCATCAGCGGCGGAGTCGAACAGGTGCGTTCCTGGCCGGTCGGCTCGGGGCAACTGGCCGAAGAGCTGATCGTTTCCGACCCTCCATCCGCTTCCGAGATCCGGCGGATCCGCGACAAGGTGGACGAGGTGTTCTCGGAAGTCCGGATCACCCGGCCCGAGCACGCGGTCGCCGTTGGTGGTTCTGCCACCTCATTGCGAAAGATCGTCGGGGCCCGGCTCGAATATGAAACCCTGGAGCGCAGCATCCGGGTGCTCTGCGGTGACGATGCGATCGAGGTGGGCCGGCAGTTCGAACTCGATCCGATCCGGGTCAGGATGCTGTCGACCGGGGTTCTGATCCTCGAGAAGGTCGCGGAACTGCTCGGTCAGGACTTGCAGATCGGCAAGGGCGGAATCCGCGAGGGGATCGTGCTGGACATGCTGAACGGCGGAATCGACCTTTCAGAACCTGCCCTGACCCCCGGCTGAGCCCGGACCGCCACTAGGGTTTCAGGCGATGAGTGCCAGTCCCGACTCCCATTTCAGGCTCGCTGCCTCTCAGGTTCTGGAGGAAAGGGCGACGCAGATCACGGTTCTCTCCAAGGGAGTCCTCGACGTCACCAACCCTTCGGCGGCCGACGATCTCTGGCTCGCTTCGCGCAGGCTCCGGGCGGCGCTCGAGGTGTTCCGTCCCTGCCTGGGCCGTTCCGAGTACCGGGAGGGAAAGGCCGAGGCGCGCCGGATCTCCAAGGCGGTGGGCGAGCGCCGGGATATCGACGTTGCGGTTGCCGCATACGAATCGGTTCGCGGGGAGACGGCGCCGGAAGGGGCCGAGGGTCTGGATCGGGTGATTTCGACGCTGCGCCAGGACCAGGCGAAAGCCAACCGTGCGCTCGGCCAGGTCGTCCACGGGCGCCGGCTCCAGGCCTTCCGGGTCAGAATCGAGGAGATCGCCGATTCGACCGTGGAGACAGATGCTGCCGGAAGGGCCGAGGAGTACCGGCCGCTGGCGGTCCTTCCGGGGGAGGTGACATCGCTCGTCGCCAAGCGGCTGGCCAGGCTCCGGGAGGGGGCCCCCGAGAGTCTCGAGCCGGACGGGATCGAGGCCCAGCAGCGGATGAGGGTTTCCGCCGAAAGGTTGCGCTACTCCCTCGAGCTGACCGGCGACGCCCTCGGGACCCAGGCTCATACCGCGCGACGGGCGGCCCGTGGCCTGCAGGAGATCCTCGGGCAGATGAGGGATAGCGATGTTTCGATGCCGCCTGCCCGCCGGATGATTGGTGAGCTGGAGGCCGAGGACGTTTCGGTGATCTCCGATCGGGCCCGCGGAAGCCGTGACCTCGATCCCGTGCTGGTCCAGGCCGCTCCGAACCGGAACGCCTACCGGGGACTCGAACTGGCGGTGGTCCATCTGGCCGCCCGCCGGGAGATGCTGTTCGAACGCTTCAAACGCCTCTGGCTCGAGCAATCCCGCCAGGGCGTCTGGGTCGCCCTTGAAACCTCTCTGAAAGTAGAATCCTGACCTTGGAAACTCAACCCGATCCGTCCGAATTCTTCAACCGCGAACTCTCCTGGCTGGACTTCAACCAGCGAGTGCTGGAGCTGGCCGAAGACGAGTCGGCCCCGCTCCTCGAGAGGGTCAAATTCTGCGCGATCTACTCCTCCAACCTTGACGAATTCTTCATGGTCCGGGTTGCCGGACTCTGGGACCAGGTGGATGCCGGTATCGACGCCCGGGGGCCGGACGGGCTTTCTCCGTCCGAGCAGATCCAGGCGATCCGCAGCCGCTCCCTGGAGCTTGACCGGCGCCTCTCCCGCACCTTCGAGGAGAAGCTGAAGCCGGAACTGGCCGAGAACGGGATCAAGATCGCCACGCTCGCCGACCTCAACGGAACCGAACGAGTTGAGCTGGATCGCATTTTCGATCAGCAGGTGTTTGCCACGCTCACTCCGCTCGTGATCGGTCTGGGCAGACCTTTTCCCTACATCTCGAATCTGTCACTCAGCATCGGTGTGCTGCTCCGGGACAGCGAGACTTCGACCCGGGTCCTCGCCCGCATCAAGGTCCCGAAGGAGCTGCTCGGCCGCTACATCGAGCTTGGCGGGGACGAGGGGGAGCGGGTGCTGGTGCCGCTGGAGGAAGTGATCGCCGCCAACCTCGATCAGCTATTCCCGGGTGTCGAAGTACTGGATTACAGCTACTTCCGGGTGACCCGGGACGCTGACTTCACGGTTTCCGATGAGGCTGACGATCTGCTCGAAGCGGTCCAGGAAGAAGTCCGCCGACGGCGATTCGGGGAGGTGGTCCGGCTCGAGGTCGCGGAAGGTATGAACCCGGAACTCAAGGACCTCCTGGTCGAGCTCTTGCGGTTGCAGAAGAACGAGGTTTTCGAGGTCGGCGGATTGCTCGACCTGACCGACCTCTGGGATGTCGTCAAGTTGCCGGGTCACGCGGAACTTCGTGACAAGCCCTGGAACCCGGTCACCCAGCCGCGTCTCCAGACCGAGGATGAGGATCCCGCCGACATCTTCGGGGCGATTCGCCAGCGTGACATTCTGGTTCATCATCCCTACGACTCGTTCAGCAGCTCGGTGGAGCGGTTCATCGCCCAGGCGGTGAACGATCCCGATGTGCTGGCAATCAAACAGACCGTTTACCGGACCAGCGACGATTCGCCCCTGGTCTCTGCCCTGATCAAGGCATCGGAAAGGGGCAAGCAGGTCGTCTGCATGCTGGAACTGAAGGCCAGATTCGACGAAGAGGCCAATATCGAGTGGGCCAAGCGGCTGGAAGAGGTCGGCGTGCACGTGGTCTACGGGATCCCCGGGCTCAAGACCCACATCAAGGCTCTGTTGGTGGTGCGGCGCGAAGGGGATCAGGTCCGCAACTACGTCCATATCGGCACCGGGAACTACCACTCGACGACGGCCCGGCTCTACACGGACCTTGGCCTGTTCACCGCCGACCCGGAGATCGGCGCCGACGTTGCCGAGATGTTCAATCTGCTGACCGGCTATTCCCGTCCGGCCGACTACCGCCGGGTGCTGGTCTCACCGCATTCGATGCGCTCGTCGATTCTGGCCGAAATCGAAGCGACCATCGCTGCCCACAAGGCGGGCCGCGAGGCCAGCATCCAGTTCAAGATGAACTCGCTGGTCGACCGCACCTGCATCGAGGCTCTCTACAAGGCCTCGCAGGCAGGGGTTGAAGTGGAGATCAACGTGCGGGGCATCTGTTGCCTGAGGCCAGGGGTGCCTGGCCTCTCGGAAAACATCAGGGTGGTCTCGATCGTCGGTCGCTTCCTCGAGCATTCCCGGGTTTACGCCTTCAGGCGCGGCGAGGACTGGAGCATCTTCATCGGCTCGGCCGACCTGATGCCACGCAACCTCGACAGCCGGGTTGAACTCGTCACCCCGGTGCAGGACGAGATCGCCCGCGACCAGATCCTCGACGTCATGGAGCGTTGCTTCGCGGACAACACCAACTCATGGGTCCTGGACAGCTCCGGCAACTGGTCGCGGCTCAGCCCGGAAGGCGGCGAGCGGCGTAACGCCCAGGAAGAGCTGATGGAACGGCATCACACTCTCGCCGCGACAGCGATCCCCCTGGGGAACTGATGAAAAGACGATGTAAAGGCAATGTGTATTTCGCTGCTAGTCTGGCGACCGACTGATGCGCTTTTCGCTTCTGCCACGGGACAGGACCTTTTTCGACCTCTTCAATGAGGCCGGACAGAACACCCTGCGTGCGGCAGAGAAACTGAACGAGATGATGGCCATATGGCCCGATGACAACGGCCTCGGCCGCGAGATCCTGATCATCGAGCAGGAAGGCGACCGGATCACCCACGACATCATCAACCGGCTCAATTCGACCTTCGTCACGCCGATCGACCGCGAGGACATTTACGGCCTCGCGACCAAGCTCGATGACGTCGTCGACTACATCGAAGAGGCCGCCGATTTCCTGGCGCTCTACCAGATCGAAGCACCGATGGACCAGGCCCAGGATCTGACCAGGATTCTGGTCGACTGCTGCAATCAGCTTTCGCTCGGCCTGGAGAATCTCCCCTCGTTCAGGGACCTCGACAAGTACTGGATCGAGATTCACCGTCTCGAGAATGATGGTGACCGCGTTTCCCGGGATGCGGTCGCGTCACTGTTCTCGAACGGAATCGATCCCATGGTTGTGATTCGCTGGAAGGACATTTTCGCCGTCCTCGAGAAAGCGATTGACGCAACCGAGACATCGGCTCATATCCTCGAAGGCATCGTGATCAAGAACTCCTGATCCCGTGGACCTCCACCTGATCCTCGTCATTGTCGTAGTTTCGGCTCTGGCCTTCGATTTCACCAACGGATTTCACGACACTGCCAATGTGGTGGCAACCTCGATCTCGACCGGGGCCGCATCCCCCAAGGCAGCGATCGCCTTTGCCGCGATTCTCAACTTCGTTGGCGCCTTCATCTCGATCGAGGTCGCGGCGACGATCGCCTCGGATGTGGTCGATCAGAGTGCGATCTCCGGGCCCGGCTCGCTGAACGTGGTGTTTGCGGGCCTGGTCGGAGCGATCGCCTGGAATCTGATCACCTGGTATTTCGGGCTGCCCTCTTCCAGTTCCCACGCCCTGATCGGTGGCATCGTGGGGGCTGCCCTGGCCGATTCCGGAACCCAGGCGATCGAGACCGCTGGCCTGATCGGCAAGGTGCTGGTTCCCGCAATCGTCGCACCGATTCTCGCCTTCATCGTGGCTGCGCTCGCGATCGGCCTGATCTACCGCATGGTTGCCCGCCTGCGACCGGGACCAGTGACCCGGGGGTACCGGCTCGGACAGATTGCCTCGGGAGGGCTCCTGGCCCTGGCCCACGGAACCAATGACGCCCAGAAGACGATGGGCGTAATCACGCTGGCGCTGATCGCCGACGGGGTCTTGCCGGCCGGATCCGACCCGCCGCTCTGGGTGATCGTCACCTCCGCCACCGCGATCGCCCTGGGCACCTACAGCGGTGGCTGGCGGATCATCAAGACGACCGGCATGCGGATCATCAAGATGGATGCGGCCCAGGGGTTCTCCTCCCAGGGGGCCGGTGCCGCCGTGATCATGGCTTCATCACATTTCGGTTTTCCCCTTTCGACCACACATGTGATCAACGGCGGCGTGATGGGTTCGGGGGTGGCGAAGCGAATTTCAGCCGTGCGCTGGGGGGTTGCCGGAAACATCGTCACTGCGTGGTTACTCACCCTGCCAGCGGCGGCTCTGATCGGGGCGGCCGCCTTCGGGGTGACCGAAGTGTTTGGTGACGGGGCCATAGGCCCGGTGATAATCAGTGCGATCGCGGTGGTGCTGATCGTCATCGCCTTCGTGCGGCGTTCGCGACAGACCGAGGTGATCGATGTTCAGGCGGAAGGCGTCTGAAAATGGATCTGATTGCCTCGGTAGTCAACTGGAAGGAACTGGGCGACACGGTGCTTTACGCCTTCGCCGGCGCGATGGCGGTCTCGCTGTCGGCTTCTTTGGGGATCTGGGGCGGGACCCGTTACGTCGATCTGAGTCAGGAAGGCCGCGGCGTGATTGGCGGTTTCGCCTTGCTGGTCGGTGTGATCGGCCTCCTCGCCAACATCGCGATCATCGCTCTTGGCATCTTTCTAATGGTCTCGAAGTAGGGTTCTTCCGTGGCTCTGGCCCGGAACATCCTGATCATCGCCCTGCTTGCGGCGGGGGTTGCATTCCTCCCGAACGGCGGAAACGTGGCCGACGCGGTCCTGGTCACCATGACCATGGCTTTCCTTGCCGGTCTCGCCTGGACGGTCTACCGGCTGACCTATGAGTTCCGCCACGGCCTGGTTTCCCTGGCCGACTCACGCCGGGTGATCCTCTATTCCTGTTTCGGCCTGGTGGTTTTGCTGATCGCCGGGACGGACCGGATGTTCTCCACCGGGCTCGGAACGATGGCCTGGCTTCTGCTCCTCGCTTCGGCCCTGGTCGGCATATGGCTGGTCGTGTCCGAGGCCAGGGACTATTAGCCGTTGAATTTCCGGGTACTGAGCTGGAATCTCTTTCACGGTCGGGATTTTCCGCCGGCCGAGGGTGGCGAGGAAACCGGTGTGCCGTCCGGCGCAGTTGCCTGGCGACTCTTGGGCAGGCCGGTGGAGGGAAAGAAGCACATCCGCCTGAATCGTGATCTCTTTCGTGAATTCGGTGCTTTTCTCGCGGCCGCCCGGTGGGATATCGCCTTGCTGCAGGAAGTGCCGCCCCGCTGGGCGCATCGGCTTTCGGAAGCGACGGGCGCCGAGGCCCGCTCGGCGCTGACCTCTCGCAACTGGATGCGGCCCGTGATGTCGCCAGTCGCCCGCCTTCGTCCTCATCTGGCCGGAAGCTGGGAGGGCGGCTGCAACCTGATCCTGGTGCGCGGCGCAACCCCGGGGCTTGAAGGCTCGCGTCCGGGCTCCGGGATAGTCGATTTCCGCCGCTCGACCCTGACCTGGCTGCCGGAGCGGCGGGTGATGTCGATGGTGGAACTCCAATGCGGTCTCTGCGTGGCCAATCTTCACGCCAGCACCGGCGAGAGGGCGGACGGCGACGTGATGCGCTCGGCCCGGCTGGCCGGGGGCCGGGCGGGCGAGCGTCCGCTGATCCTCGGAGGTGACTTCAACGCGAGGCCCCGTTCGAGCGATGTCTTCAAGCGGCTCGAAGGTGAATTCGGACTTGCCGGCGCCACCGCGCCTGATTCCATCGACCATTTGCTCACGCGAGGGGTGGAGATACTCGAGGCACCCGAAGCCTGGCCACCCAACCGGCGCGATGTGCCCGACCCGGAAACCGGTCTGATGATCCGGCTTTCGGACCACGCACCGGTTCTGGCCCGGATTCGGATCTGAAAGTCCGGGATGTTGCAATTTGTTGCTCTCGTAGAGCCACATGTGAGTTTTTTCCTGCCACGTTCCGGTCATGGAAGCGGAACGGCAAATTGCAGTCAGGGGCGAGTTCGGTTCCCGTCGGGGATCGGTCTCCCTTGAGCTGATCGGCTCGCTGCCGATCGTCCTGCTCGCCGTATTGGTTTCAGCCCAGATCGTGATCGCCGGGGCGGCGCTCTGGTCGGCCGGCGTGGCCGCCCGGGCCGGGGCGAGGGCGGTGATGACGGGAAAACCTCCCCGAGCCGCCGCCGAGCATGCGCTCCCGGGAGCGTTGCGGGGAGGTCTGAAGGTCTCGCAGGAGGATGGCGTCAGGGTCGGAGTGAAGGTGCCCGGCCTCATCCCCGGGTTCCCGGACACCCACGTCTACGGTTCGAGTTCGCTGGGGGAAGGTTGATCGTGACCGGACGCTCGGGCCAGACCAGGGTTGGAACGTCGGGCCAGGCCACGGTCGAAGCGGTCTGCGGAATCGCAGCCCTGATGCTGGCCGGTCTGCTCTGCTTCCAGCTGCTCGCCACGGGATACACGGCGACAATTGCTGACGGAGCCGCCGAGGCGGGAGCCATCGCCCTGATTCGTGGTGAAGCGGTCGAGCCGGCGGTGCTCGAGGCCTTGCCCGGCTGGGCCAGGAGCCGGGTTTCGGTTTCGACGGTCGGTTCCCGGGTCAAGGTCCGCCTGCGCCCGCCGGCGCTGTTTGCCTCCATGTCGGAGAAACTGGTGGTCTCCGCCGAAGCGGGAGGCAAACCCGGATGAGCGAGCACCTCCTGATCGGTTCGATCGGCAGCGAGCGCGGGGCAGACCGGGTCGCCGCGGCACAGCTTGCGGCGGTGGCCGGGGAAGGGGCCGGGGTAATTCTCGAGACCGGCCGGGAGCGGACCCGTGCGGCCAGCCTGCTGGCCCCTCGAGAGGCCAAGGATCTCGAAGCCGAACTCGCCGTCGAGCTGCCGCAACTGGAACCCAAAGCCAGGGGAAACGTCGTCTATCTCGCTACGGATGCGTCGGATGCTCTGGTTGAGGTGGTCACCCGGCTGCGGAGCCATCTGGAAGGACGGCCATCTGTGGTTGTCGCCGTCGCCTCGCGCTACCGGGAACTTCTCGAACTTGGCTGGGACCGGGTCCTGATCATTTCGGATGAACCTGGCATCGAGCGTGGATCCGATCCTGCGAATGACAGCGAAGAGCCAGACCGGGTCGCTCCCGGACCTCTGACCGAGGCCGTACTCGGGGAAGCGGCCGACTTTGCCGATCGGGTGGAACTGGCCGGGAAACCTGCCGGCAAAGGCAGGCCGGTCGGGACCGGCCTTTTGCGTGGCCGGCTGCGCTCCTCCCGGGGGCAGGCAACCCCGTTGGTGCTCGGCGGCGTGCTTGCCCTGGTGCTGGCCACCGTCGCGGTGGTGGCCATTTCAGGTGCGGTGACCGGCAAGGCCCGGGCCCAGCGGACCGCCGACCTGTCAGCGATGTCGGCCATCAGGTCGATGAAGGACGATCTGCCACGGCTGCTGGCGCCGCCTCGCCTGCCGAACGGACTGCCCAACCCCGCCCATATGCCGAAGTCCGTCTACCTGAGCCGGGCCCGGCTCGCGGCGGTCCGGGCGGCGGTCACAAACGGAGCCTCTCCACTTGCAGTTTCGGTTCGCTTTCCCGACTCGTACTCATACGCCCCGGTGCGGGCGCGGGTCTCGATCGCAACCTCGGTCAGACCCGGGACGGGCGGTGGCTCGCACCGTGCCCCGCCGAACTGGGCCGAAGCGAGGATCGGCATTCCGGTCTCGATGGGGTCGGTGCCCTCCATGGCCAGCGGAGGCGGCTATTCCGGGCCCCTGGCCGAACGTCAGGGTCACGGAATGCGCCCCGACGTGGCAGCGGCCTTCGATGCCATGTCGACGGCAGCGGCCGCGACCGGAGTGAGCCTGACCATCAACTCCGCTTTCCGGTCGGACGCCGAGCAGGCGGCGCTCTTCGCTGCCAATCCCGACCCGACCTGGGTCGCACCGCCTGGCCAGTCACTCCATCGCTGTGCAACCGAGCTGGACCTGGGTGCCTCGGATAGCTACAGCTGGCTGGTCGCCAACGCCGGCCGGTTCGGTTTCGTCCAGAGGTACAGCTGGGAGGCCTGGCACTACGGGTTCGTCGCGGGTCCGGCGCCCTGCTCGGATGCCGGTAATTCGGTCGGCATGAACGGGGGAGACCGGTCCGCAGCGTTGTCGCAGTCGATGCCGTCGGTGACCCCCTCATGGGTCAAGCCGCTAATCCTCAGGGCGGCCATGAAATGGAACGTTTCAGCGGCGCTGCTCGCCGCCCAGCTCTTCGCCGAGTCAAGTTTCGACCCCGATGCCGGCAATGGAATCGCCTTCGGAATCGCCGCCTTCACCCCGGCTGCCGCGGCCGAGTACGGGCTGGAGGATCCCTTTGACCCGGCGGCGGCGATCATGGCCCAGGCCCACCTGATGAGTGATCTGCTGGAACAGTTCGGTTCCCCGGCCCTTGCTCTCGCTGCCTACAACGCCGGTCCGGGAGCGGTCGGATCCTGCAACTGCATCCCTTCCTATCCCGAAACCCAGGCCTACGTTGCAAAGATCCTCGGCATGCTCGGCGGCATGGGGGCGATAAGCCCGGTCGGCATGTCAATCGAACTAGTGAAGTGACGGCCGGGCCTTTCCGCTCGGGCGATCGCCCGAAAGTGATCCGGAACCCCTGCCGGCATTTTCCCGGTCCCGGAGCCGGCATCAGATGCCGATAATGTTGCGGCATGGAAACTCTCTCGATTGAAGGTCCGGATCAGGTTCAGGAGCTGGTTGGCAAGTCGGTCGGGCCGACCGACTGGCGCGAAGTCACGCAGGAGATGATCGACACCTTCGCCGAACTTTCCGGTGATCACCAGTGGATTCACGTAGAGGTTGAAAGGGCCAGAAACGAAAGTCCCTTCGGCACCACGATCGCCCACGGCAACCTCACCCTTTCCATGGTCGACGGATTCCGGCTCGACCTGATCGAGGTCAAGTCCGGATTCGCGCTTGGCGTGAACTACGGCTGGAACAAGGTCCGGTTTCCGGCGCCGGTCCCGGCCGGTTCGAAGGTCCGGGCCTCGGCCGAACTGACCGAAGCCAATGACCTCGGCAACGGCTGGCTAGAGTTGATCACGAAGTTCACCCTCGAAGTTCAGGTCCCCGACGGTCAGGTCGGCGAGAAGCCCTGCTTCGTTGGTGAAAGCGTGACCCGCGCCCTCAAGGCGCAGTAACCAGCCGCTACTCGCCCTTGAATTCGGCGGTGCCGCCGGTCAGGAACGCCTCGATCGCGTTCTTCGAATCCTCGGTTCCCATCCCGTTGGCGATCCCGTGGCGCTCCAACTGGAGCTGTTCGGTGATGCTGTTGTCGAGGCTCTGGTGGACCAGGTTCTTGGCCATCTTCACGTAATAGGGCGATTTCCTGGCCAGCTTGTCGGCCTTTTCCCGGGCCCGGTCGAGCAGCTGGTCCGGGGCCACGACCTCTGAGACGAGGCCGGCCTCGAGGGCGTCAGCGGGTGAAAGGTTCGGATCGTTCAGCAGAATCTCGATCGCCTTCGAGGGTCCGACCACGCGGGGCAGGAAATAGGTCATGCCTCCGTCGGGGGAAACGCCGATTCTGCCGTAGGCACAGGCAAGGAACGCGTCTTCGGAGCAGAACCGGATGTCGCAGGCGAGGGCGAGCGAGAAGCCGGCTCCGGCAGTGGGGCCGTTGAGGGCGGCGATCACCGGGTATGGGATCCGCTGCATGTCCACGATCGCCTGATGAAGCATCTCGGCACCACGCCGGACCGAGGCGACGATGTCGATGTCGGGATTGGCCTGACCTTCCTTGAACCAGTTGAGGTCACCGCCGGCGCAGAAAGCCTTGCCCGAGCCGGTGATGATCAGGCCGCGCAGAGGGGCCTGATCGGCGAGCCAGGCGAAGGCTTCGACCATGTCGGCGATCAGGTCCGGACTCATCGCATTGAAGGTGTCGGGACGGTTCAGGGTCATCGTCCCGATCTCGCCGTCGATCTCGATCGAGATGGTTTTCATTTCCGGGGGAGTGAGCGTTTCTGCGGCCATAGGTGGCGCCAGCGTATCCCAACCCCCGCGGGTCTTACCCTTCGCATGTGGCCGGATCCACAAAGAAACCGCAATCGACCCAGGCTGACCGTGAAGCCCGGATAGTCGCCGAGCGTCGTTCGCTCCCGGACGCGCCAGGCGTGTATCTGTTCCGCGATCGCGACGATGAAGTCATCTACGTCGGCAAGGCAGTCTCGATCCGCAAGCGGGTCGCCTCCCATTTCAGCGGCGGCAACGCGGAGATGACCCGGCTGATCGAGCGGATCGAGTTTCTCGCCACCGAATCGGAATCGGAGGCGCTGATTGCCGAGCAGAGCTTCATCAAGCGTTACCGGCCTCGCTTCAACATCAAGCTGCGCGACGACAAGTCCTATCCGTATGTGGCGGTAAGCCTCGACGAGGACTACCCGCGGGTCTATTTCACCCGTGAGCGTCACCGCCCGGGCCGGGCCTATTTCGGACCTTTCTCCTCGGCTCGCCGGGTCAGGGATACGCTCGACCTGCTCGGCAAGCTCTTCCAGTACCGGACCTGCGAAGGCCGGGAGCCGGGCCGACGCTCCGGCAGCCCCTGCCTCGATTACTTCATCAAGCGTTGCGGGGCGCCCTGTGTCGACTACATCAGCCAGGCGAACTACCGGGCCAACATCGACCGGGTGATCGACTTCCTCTCCGGCCGCTACGACCAGATCGAACGCGACCTCGAGGCCCGAATGAAGGAAGCTGCGGCGGATCAGGACTTCGAGGCGGCCGCAATCTTCCGCGACCGGCTGGCCTCGGTCCAGTCGCTTTTCGAGCGCCAGCGGATTTCCGGGTCAACGGTCGGCACTGCCGACCTGATCGGGGTCGCGGCCGAAGGGACCGACGCGAACGCCCAGGTCTTCCAGGTCCGCGACGGGATCCTCGCCGAGCGACAGTCCTTTTACCTGGAGAATCCGGCAGAACGGGAAATCGAAGAGGTCACCGCGGAGTTCATCGAGCAGTATTACGGCGCTTCGCCGGCCGTTCCGAAACTGGTCGTGCTCGGCCCTTGCATGTCGGAAAGGGTCGAAGAGATCGAATCCTTCCTGGCCGAGCGTCGTGGTGGCAGGGGGGTGGAAGTCCGCATCGCCGAGCGGGGAGACACCAGGCGGCTGCGCGAGATGGCCGAACGAAACGCGAAGCTGGCTCTTGACCAGGACCGGCTGCAGAGCGAACACCGGCAGCAGCGCCGGATCGAAGCCTTGAGTCAGCTCGGCGACGCGCTCGGCATGGAGGACCTGCCGGTCCGGATCGAGGGTTTCGACATCTCCAATCTTGGTGGCGAGCACACGGTCGCTTCGATGGTCGTCTTTGAAGGAGGCAGACCGAAGAAGTCCGACTATCGCCGGTTTCGGGTACGAGGCGAAGAGGGTCACCAGGGCCCGGACGATTTCGCCTCGATGGAAGAAGTCCTGGGCCGCCGCATCGCCCGGTACCGCCAGCAGGCCGACCTGTCCCCTCATGACCGGGACCGGGACGAAAGCTTTGCCACCCTGCCCACGGTAATCATGATCGACGGTGGCAAAGGTCAGCTCTCGGCCGGGGTAAGGGCGCTCCGGGAGTTCATCGAGCTCGGCGTCACCGTGATCAGCCTCGCCAAGCGGGAGGAGGAAGTTTTTACCCCTGGATCCTCGCTGCCGCTCGACCTCAAAGCCGACTCGGAAGCGAATCTCCTGCTCCAGCGGGTCCGGGACGAGGCCCATCGGTTCGCGATCACCCATCACCGGGGCCGTCGCGGCCGGGCGATGACTTCATCAGTGCTTGACGGGATTCGCGGAGTCGGGCCGAACCGGAAGCGGTTATTGATCAAGCATTTCGGCTCTCCCGACCGTCTGCTCCAGGCCAGCCGCGAAGAGCTCGAGGCAGTGCCCGGACTGCCCGGTAAGGTGGCCCGCGAAATACACGAGCAACTGAACAGGATCGGATAGCCCAATGTCACCCCCGGATGAAGGGACCGGCCGTTCCCCGGACCCGGTCGAGATGGTGGTCATAACCGGGCTCTCCGGAGCCGGGAAGTCCGAGGCGATCGCCGCCTTCGAAGACGCCGGGTATTTCTGCGTGGACAATCTTCCGCCCCAGATGATCGGCTCCCTTGGTGAGCTTTTCCGGCTTGCCGACAGCGGAGTCGAGAAGGCGGCGGTGGTTTCCGATGCCCGCGGGGGCGAATACATAGATCAACTGAGTCAGGTCGTCGACGACCTCGAAGGTGACGGCATCAAGCCGAAGCTCGTCTTCCTCGAAGCCCACGACGAGATCCTGACCGACCGCTACAAGGAAACCCGGCGACGTCACCCTTCGGCGCCGGACGGAAGGATCGCCGAAGGGATTGAACGAGAGCGCGAGATTCTCGCCCCGCTCCGGGCCCGGGCCGACCTGGTAATCGACACCTCGGGAGAGACCGCGGCTACCCTGAGGCGGCGAATCTCCGACGAATTGATCGAGACCGCTCCCGGCGGTCTGATGGTGGTCAACCTGCTCACATTTGGCTTCAAGAACGGACCACCGCGGGACGCAGACATCACCTTTGACGTCCGCTTCCTGCCCAACCCGCATTACGTCGATGAGCTCCGGCCCCTCACCGGCCTCGACCAGGAGGTGAGGGACTACGTCGAAGCAGGAACCATGGCCGGCGAATTCTACGGACGCCTGCTGCCTTTGCTCGAATTCCTGGTTCCCGCTTACGTGGCGGAAGGCAAGAGCCATCTGACGATCGCGATCGGTTGCACCGGCGGCCGGCACCGGTCGGTAACCGTGGCCGAGCGGATCTGGCGCGATTTCTCGGCCCGCAGTGACGTGAAAGTCAGGGTCACACACCGCGATATCTCCTGAGCTACAGGGACCATTTGTCCCTGCTGCCTTCCCGGCCGGGAGGCGGCGGGGCCGCAACCTCTAGGGTTGTTGGCCGTGTCAGAGCCGGTCATATCCATTCGGGGCCTGCGCAAGTCATACGACGAGCTCGAGGCGGTCAAGGGCATCGACCTGGAGGTCTTTCCTGAAGAGATCTTTGCCGTGCTCGGTCCGAACGGCGCCGGAAAGACGACCACCGTCGAGATCCTCGAGGGATACCGTGACCGTGACGGCGGCGAGGTCAGTGTGCTCGGTCTGGACCCGGCCCGTCCGACAGCGGCCTGGCGGGAGAGAATCGGCATCGTCCTCCAGACGACCACCCTGGAGCCCGCCCTGACCGTGCGGGAATCGCTCCAGCAATACGCAGGCTATTACCGGAACCCGAGAGACGTGGACGATGTGATCGCACTGGTCGGGCTGGAGGACCAATCGGGCACCCGCGCACGAAAGCTTTCCGGCGGGCAGCAGCGTCGCCTGGACGTGGGTATCGCCCTGGTCGGTGACCCGGACCTGCTTTTCCTGGATGAACCGACCACCGGCTTTGACCCTTCGGCCCGGCGCCAGGCATGGGAGATGGTTGCCGGACTCAGGGACCTCGGCAAGACGGTTCTGCTCACCACCCACTACATGGAGGAAGCGCAGTTCCTCGCCGACCGGGTGGGGATCATCAGCGAAGGCGAGATCGTGGCCCTGGACCATCCGGAAAATCTGGGAGACCGACGGCGCCTGCCGACAACAATCTCCTTCACCGTGCCCGCCGGAACCGACCTCTCCGGCCTGGAAGGAGTCGGACAGACGCTGTCAAACCATGACCAGGAAGGCGGAAGTCAGGCTGTGAGCGTCAGCACCCACGAAGCGGTGAGCGATCTCAACCGAATCACCGCCTGGGCGATCGAAAGGCAAGTGGAGATCGACCAGCTCGAGGTGCGCAGGCCCAGCCTCGAAGACGTCTACCTCGAGCTGACCGAATCATGAGGCCGGTTTCACTTGCCCTGCACGAGTTCCGGTTCGCCCAGAAGGTGTTCTGGAGAAACCCTGCTTCGGTCTTCTTCACCGCCCTGCTGCCGGTTCTGTTCCTGCTGATCTTCGCGACGATCTTCGGCGACGACACGATCAAGGATCTCGACGGGGTCAAGGTCACCACGTATTACATACCGGCCATCGTCACCCTGGCCGTGATCTCGGCGACCATGGTCAACCTGGCGATGAACGTAACCATCGCCAGGGAGGAGGGACTGCTCAAGCGGGGCCGTGGCACCCCTTTGCCGCCCTGGGTTTTCATCGCCGGCCGGGTCGGAAACGCGATTGTTATTTCGGCAATCATGCTGGTCGTTGTGACGCTGATCGGCAAGCTGCTCTACGACGCGCCGATCCCCTGGGATCGAATCCCGGCCGTGGTCGTCACCCTTGTGGTCGGTGCCGCTTCCTTCTGCTGCCTGGGTCTCGCGATGACTGTGATCATTCCGTCGAGGGAAGCCGCCTCGGCAATCACCAACGCGATCACCTTGCCGCTCTACTTCCTTTCGGGGATCTTCATCCCGGAAAACGAAATACCGGACGGCGTCCTTTCCTTTGCCAACCATTTCCCGGTGCGGGATTTCTTCGAAGCATTCTTCACCGCCTACAGCCCGAAGACGGTCGGTTCGGGATTCGAATGGGGTGAGCTGGCAGTGGTCGCAATCTGGGGACTGGCCGGTCTGGTGATCGCCCTGCGCTATTTCCGATGGACCCCGCGCAGCTGAGCGATCCATCCCCCGAGTGGGCAGGTTCCGGATTTGTTGCATCTCCACTAGCCTGCGACGAGTGATTCACCACGTCGTAATCGAAGTTTCCGATCTTCCCCGCGCCGCAACCTTCTATGACGCGCTGCTTTCGCCGCTCGGCTGGAGGCGGCACGTCAACGAAACGGACGCGATCGGATATGGCATTTCGAGGCCGATCCTCTTCATCACCGACCGGACCGGAGTCCGGGCTGAAGGCACGATGGTCAGCCTCGGAGCACCAGGGATCGCCGCGGTCAAAGCGGCCTGGGAAGGCGGCACCGAGTCGGGCGGCTCCAACGTCGCCCAACCGGGAGAAACCAGCGCCCACGGATCAGGCTCCTACTCGGCCTTCCTCCGCGACCCGGATGGGCATGACGTGGAGATCACGGTTTCCAAGGACTAGCCCCGGAGGCCCGGGCGGGCCCGGGCAACGCGCCCAGGGCGCTCCCTGCGGCACCGCTGTCCCGGATCCGGGTTGGTATTGCGGATCCGGGTCGGTGATGCGGACCCTGGTCGGGGCCGCGGAGCCGGGTTGGTGTAGCCGCGGGGGCTGGCATGCATCCCCGGGGAACTCCCCGCGGACGAGCGCAGCGAGTCCAAGGGCCCCGGGGATGCATGCCAGCCCCCGCGGCGAAAGCACCAGCCCCCACGGCGTGACCACCAGGCCCCGCGACACGAGTGCCGACCCCCACGGCCGGGGCCATGTGGACCGGGCCGCGTCCCGAGGACCGGGGCCGTAGAATCCGTGTCCTGATCGGAGTTTCCCCCAACCCAGTTTTCCCCAGGAGGCGGTAGCGAATGAGCGTGAAGGTGGCAATCAACGGTTTTGGCCGGATCGGTCGAAACGTTTTCCGAGCGGCCCACGATTCGGGCGCGGATCTGGACATCGTCGCGATCAACGACCTGGTCGACACCGAAACCCTGGCCCACCTGCTCAAGTACGACTCGATCCTCGGCCGCCTCGACGCCGACGTGAGCGCCGGCGAGGGTTCGATCACGGTTGACGGCAAGGAGATCAAGGTCCTGGCCGAACGGGATCCCGCCGATCTGCCGTGGGGTGACCTCGGTGTCGACGTGGTGCTGGAATCAACCGGTTTCTTCACCAAGCGCGACGATGCCGCCAAGCACCTGACCGCCGGCGCGAAGAAGGTAATCATCTCCGCCCCCGCAACCGACCCGGACGTGACTGTGGCCCTCGGGGTCAATTTTGATGATTACGACCCGGCCAACCACAACATCATCTCCAACGCGTCATGCACCACAAACTGCCTCGCCCCGTTCGCCAAGGCGATCAACGACGCGGTCGGCATCGAGCAGGGCCTGATGACCACGATCCATGCCTACACCTCGGATCAGCGTCTCCAGGACATGCCGCACAAGGACCTGCGTCGCGCCCGGGCCGCTGCCCAGAACCTGATTCCGACCACCACCGGCGCCGCCAAGGCCGTCGGCCTGGTGCTCCCGGAACTGGCCGGCAAGCTGAATGGCTTCGCGGTTCGCGCCCCGGTCATCACCGGCTCGGTGGTTGACCTGACCTTCACTCCTTCCCGGGCTACCTCGGTCGAAGAGGTGAACGCCGCGGTCAAGGCCGCTGCCGAGGGGTCGCTGAAGGGCATCCTGTCCTACACCGAAGACCCGATCGTCTCGAGTGACATCGTCGGCGATCCCCATTCGTCGATCTTCGACGCCGACTGCACCCAGGCGATCGGAGACGGCACTCTGATCAAGGCTGTCTCCTGGTACGACAACGAGTGGGGTTACTCGAACCGCTGCGTCGAGCTGCTCGGCAAGGTCCTCTAGGAACACCAGCGCGAGGAGCTGGAAATGGCTTTCGACAAGGCGTCGGTTCGCGACGCCGAGGTCGACGGCAAGCGGGTCCTGGTCCGGGTTGACTTCAACGTTCCCCTCGACGGGGAAGAGGTCACCGATGACACCCGGATCAGGGCCGCGCTGCCGACCATCGAATACCTGACCGGGCAAGGGGCGAAGGTGATCCTCTGCTCGCACCTCGGTCGCCCCAAGGGGCGGATGGTGCCGGAGCTTTCGCTGGCCCCGGCCGCAAGGCGGCTGTCGGAGCTGACCGGCAAACCGGTCGGGATGGCCTCTGATGTCGGGGGCGATGATTCGGCCGCGAAGGCCGAATCACTCGCGGCCGGTGAAATCCTTTTGCTGGAGAACACCCGCTACGAGCCCGGCGAAACCGGGAACGACCCGGAGCTGGCAGCGAGGCTCGCCTCGCTGGCGGACCTGTACGTAAACGACGCCTTCGGAGCCGCGCATCGCGCCCACGCCAGCACCGCCGGGGTTGCCGCCGACCTGCCGGCTTTCGCCGGGTTGCTGCTCGAAAAGGAAGTCGAGAACCTGACCTCGGTCGCCTCCGATCCGGAGCAGCCTCTGGTCGTGGTGCTGGGCGGTGCGAAGGTCTCCGACAAGGTGGGGGTGATCGACCGCTTCCTCGACATCGCCGACCAGATCCTGATCGGCGGGGCGATGTGCTTCCCCTTCTACAAAGCGCAAAGGCATTCGATCGGCGGCTCGCTCTGTCACGACGACGACATTCCCCTGGCCCGTGAGGCGCTCGACAAGTCCGCCGGCGGCAACTGCGATCTGGTTCTGCCGACTGACCTCGCCCTCGGCCGCGAGTTCTCGGCTGATACCGACACCGAACAACTCGACGGGGTGGACGTGCCGGACAACTGGATGGGCCTCGACATCGGCCCGAAGTCGGCCGTGGATTACGCAAACCGTGTCGCGGCGGCCGGGACGGTCCTCTGGAACGGGCCAATGGGGGCCTTCGAGCTTGATCCCTTCGCGGACGGAACCCGGACCGTGGCCGAAGCCGTCGCCGCCGCGCCCGGTTACACGGTTGTCGGCGGTGGCGACTCGGTCGCCGCCCTGGTCAAGTTCGGTCTGACCGACCAGGTGGACTGGGTCTCAACCGGGGGCGGAGCTTCGCTGGAGCTGCTCGAAGGCAAGGAACTCCCGGGCGTTGCCGCCCTGGATGACAAGTAACCAAGAAAGAGGCTGAAATTGAGCCGTCGACCGTATGTAGCTGCGAACTGGAAGATGAACAAGACCGCTTCCGAAGCGGACGAGTTCCTGGACGCTTTCCTGCCTGCCCAGTCGTCGGACGGCGCCGAGGTAGTGCTCTGCCCGCCGTGGCTTGCTCTGCAACGGGTCGCCGAGCGCTGTGCCGGCACCCCGGTCAAGGTCTGCGCGCAGAACATGTTCTACGAGGACTCGGGAGCCTTCACCGGTGAGGTTTCGGCGCCGATGCTGCTCGACATAGGGGCCGATGGCACCATCCTCGGCCATTCCGAGCGACGCCAGTTCTTCGGCGAGACCGACGAGGCTCTGGCCCGCAAGGTTCCGAAAGCGATCGAGGCCGGTCTCGAACCGATCCTCTGCGTCGGGGAGACCCGGATCGAGCGCGAATCGGGCGATACCGAATCGGTGCTTTCGCATCAGGTCCTGACCGACCTGGCCGAGATCCACACCGATGACCTCGACAAGGTCGTGATCGCGTACGAGCCGGTCTGGGCGATCGGCACCGGGCTTACCGCTTCCCCGGAACAGGCACAGGAGGCCTGTGAATTCATCCGCAACCTGCTGCGCTCCCGGGATCCGCAGAAGGCCGCTTCAGTCCGAATCCTCTATGGCGGCTCGGTCAAGCCGGCCAACGCGGAAGAGCTCCTGGCCCTGCCCGACATCGACGGCGCCCTGGTCGGTGGTGCAGCGCTCGATCCGGCCGACTTCGGCGCGATAGTTGCCGCGGTGCCTTTCGAGTAGGAGACTGATCAGGCAACCATGTCATCGATTCCGGTCCCTTCAGCGGCACTCATCATCCTTGACGGCTGGGGTATTGCCCCGGCTGGTCCCGGCAACGCGATCTCACTGGCCGACACACCGGTCTTCGACCGGCTCTGGAACGAATACCCGACGACGCAGCTCAGCGCCCAGGGGCCGGACGTCGGCCTGCCCGAAGGGCAGATGGGCAATTCCGAGGTCGGTCATCTCAATCTCGGGGCCGGCGCGATCGTCAAGCAGGACCTGGCCCGGATCGACGCCGCAGTTGCGGGAGGAGAGTTCTTCGAAAACGAGGCCCTGGTGGCCGCCTGCCGGCGCGCGGTCAATGGCAACGGCCGTCTCCACCTGATCGGGCTCGTCTCCGACGGCGGGGTTCATTCCGGCTGGGAGCACCTCGAGGCCTGTGTCGAGCTGACCTCCCAGGAAGGCGTGCCCGATGTGATCTTCCACGCGATCACCGACGGACGGGACACCCTGCCGCACGGCGGGGCGAAGTACATCGAGGAACTCGAACGCTGGCTGCGCTCGGCCGGCCGGATCGGCACGGTAAGCGGGCGCTACTACGCGATGGACCGGGACACGCGTTGGGACCGGGTCAAACTTGCCTACGACGCGATCGTTCACGGAGCCGGACCATCGGCATCCACGGCGGACGAAGCGGTCGCGGACGCGTACGCGCATGAGATCACGGACGAGTTCGTGAAACCGACGGTAATCGGAGGCTACGACGGTGCCCGCGAGGGTGACGTCGCGATCTTCATCAACTTCCGTCCCGACCGGGCCCGTGAACTGACCCGTGCCCTGGCCGAACCGGACTTCAGTGACTTTGTTCGCTCGGGGGGCCCGTTGCTCGACCTGACCACGATGACCTCATACCGCGAGGGTTGGCCCTACCCGGTCGCCTTCCCCGAGGAGCGACCGAAGGTGACCATGGCCCAGGTCATCGCCGACGATGGCGGCAAGCAGCTTCACGTCGCCGAGACGGAGAAATACCCGCATGTCACCTACTTCTTCAACGGGGGTCGCGAACAGGAGTGGGAGGGGGAGGACCGGCGCCTGGTCGATTCGCCCCGCGACGTCCCGACCTACGATTTCAAGCCGGAGATGAGTGCCAACCAGGCGGCCGATGCCTTCATCGCCGGCTGGGCAGAGGACGAACCCCGGTTCGGCATCATCAACTTCGCCAACCCGGACATGGTCGGGCACACCGGCGTAATACCCGCGGCGGTCGAGGCGATCGAAGCGGTTGACGCCTGCCTCGGGCGAGTGGTGGAGACCGTGCTCGGATCCGGTGGCGCCTGCCTGGTCACCGCCGATCACGGCAACGCTGACAACATGCTGGAACCGGACGGGTCGCCGAACACCGCCCATTCCCTGAACCCCGTCCCCGTGATCGTCACGGCCGAAGGTTTCAGTCTGGCCGAACACGGCATCCTTGCCGATGTGGCTCCGACCATTCTCCAGATGCTCGGTATCGAGCAGCCTGCCGAAATGACTGGCCGGTCGCTGATTCGGTGAGGCAGGACCCGGCTCGCCTGAACTTCGAGATCCAGGCCCGCGACGGCGATGCCCGTCGCGGCACGCTGCAGACGGCCCACGGCCCGGTCGAGACCCCGGCATTCATCCCGCTGGCGACCAAAGGCTCGGTCCGCGGCTTGTCCTCCCGGGAGGTGGAAGGCATGGGCTACGAGATGGTTCTCGGCAACACCTATCACCTGCTGGTTGCGCCGGGCCCGGAGCGAATCGCCGAAGCTGGCGGCCTTCACGAGTTCATGGGCTGGGAGAAGGCGATCATCACCGACTCCGGCGGCTTCCAGGTTTTTTCGCTCGCCCACGGCGGGGTGGCCGAGGAAATCAAAGGCTCCGGCCGCAAGATGTATGGCCTCGCCAAGACTCTCGGAATCGAAGAGGAGGGCGTCCGCTTTCGCTCCTACAAGGACGGCTCCGAGCTAATGCTTTCCCCGGAGGAATCGATGCGGGTTCAGGCGGCGCTCGGCTCCGATATCGCCCTGGTCTTCGACGAATGCACCCCCTTCCACGCTGACCGCGAGTACACGGCCCGGTCAACCGAACGGACCCATCGCTGGCTCAGCCGCTGCCTCGACTGGCATGAGGCCAACGGGCCGGATAGGCAGGCGGTTTTCGGCATCATCCAGGGTGGCACGCACGCCGACCTCCGGAAGGAGTCATGCGAGGCGGTTTCTGCTTCGGGGGTCGACGGGATCTCGATCGGAGGAACTCTTGGCCGGGACAAGCAGGAAATGGCCGAGGTGCTCGGGTTCACGGTGCCCTACCTTCCGGTCGAAGCCCCGAAGCACCTGCTCGGGATCGGCGAGGTGGACGACCTGATGCGAGGGGTGGCACTGGGCCTCGACGTTTTCGACTGTGCCGTTCCGACCCGGCTGGCCCGGCACGGAATGGCCATGGCCCCGCTTCCCGACAACCGTTTCAGGATCGATGTTCGCAAGCCCCGCGAGGTCGGCAACCATGAACCCCTGGTCCCGGGTTGTCCCTGCGTCGCCTGCGCCGACTACGACCGGGACTATCTCAACTACATCTCCCGGTCGGAAGAGTTGACCGCGGTGCGATTGCTGGTCGATCACAACCTGACCTACATGGAACGACTGATGCGCGGCGCCCGCGAGGCGATATCCGCTAGCAGGTACGGGGAATACAGCGCGAGGATTCTGGCCGGAGCCACGCCGTGGGATGCCCGATAGGCTGACCCGGATGGCAGAGACCCTGATCCAGCTAGACGGTGTCACCAAGAGATACGGCACCGTAACCGCGCTCGACAACCTTTCGATGACCGTTCCCGAGGGCAGCGTCTGCGGGTTGCTCGGTCCCAACGGCTCCGGCAAGACGACCGCGATCCGCATCCTGCTCGGCCTGACTGACACGAACGGGGGTGAGGTCGATCTGCTCGGTACCTCGCCGGGCAGCCAGAATTTCGCGACTTCGGTGAAACAGACCGGTTCCCTGATCGAGGGGCCGGCGCTCTATGGCCACGCGACGGCCCGCCAGAACATGGAGATCCAGGCGGCCACCCTGGGTCTGAGTCAGGCCCGGACGGAGATCGAAGAACTGCTGGCCCTGGTCGGTCTGAGCGACCGGGCTGAAAGCAAGGCCCGGACCTTCTCGCTGGGAATGAAACAGCGGCTGGGGCTGGCCATCTCCCTGCTCAACGATCCGCGACTGGTGATCCTCGATGAACCCACCAACGGGCTCGATCCTTCAGGCATCGTCGAGATCCGCGAACTGATCAAGGAACTTCCACAGCGCGGCACGACGGTCATGGTTTCCTCTCACCTCCTTTCGGAGGTCCAGCTGATGTGCGATCGGGCGACGATCATCAATAAGGGAAAACTCGTCGCGAACGGGACCATGGAGGAGATTCTGGCCTCGACGGGGACCGCCGAGGGCTATCGCGTCTACGTGAGGATCTCGCAGACGGAGGCAGCCGTTTCTGCTTTGTCGGCCGCAGGCCTTGAGGTGGAAGACCGTGGCGAAGGCAGCCTCCTGGCCCGTGGCGAAATCGAAGACGATTCCGAGATCACCCGGATCCTGGCCGAGTCGGGAATCTGGCTGCGCGGTCTGATGCGCGAGCGGCCCGACCTGGAGCGCGTCTTCCTGACGCTTACCGACGTCGACGGCTCCGGCAGCGGAGGCGAGGCCAATGCGGGCTGAGTTCCTCAAGTTCAGATCCCTGCCGACGGCTCTCTGGACCGGCGTTTTCATGGTCGGCTGCTTTCTTCTCGGCCTGATTTTCTGCGTCTGGAAAGGCGTTGGGGAAGACGAGGCCGTTTTTGACCTGGCGATCGGTATTCCGGCATCCATCGCGACCATCGTCATCGGAGCCTGGGTAGTCGGGCTCGAGTTCGGCCAGAACACCTTGCGCAGGGTTCTCTCTGCGGACCCGCGCCGGATCCGTCTGATCATGGCGAAACTGGGTGCCGCGCTGATCGTTGTAATCGGGACGATCGCCCTGCTGTGGCTGCTGGGGATGCTGATCTTTCCGCTCGCAGGCTCCGGGCACGAAAGGACGATCGACACCACTCAGGCTTTCCGTAACGGTACCGCCGTCCTGGTTTCCGGGATGGTCTATGTGGTCGTCGCGTCGGGTCTGGCCTGGATCACCCGGTCGATGGCCGGCGGCATGACCATCGCCTTCGTCTTCTTTTTCGTAATCGATTCGATCATCACCGCGATCCCCAGGGTGGGGGACTACGCTCTCGGCTCGGCGCTGGGCAATGTCGACGAAGCGATCCGTGGCAACGACCAGGGGATTTTCGGACCATCGGAAACGATCGGCACCGAGGTCGCGATCCTGGCGGTTGCCGCCTGGGTGCTGCTCATCGTGGGCCTGGGAATTGTCCGCACGCTCCGGACCGAGGTCAAATAGCCCCTATTGGGTGTTGTCCCGGACCTGCTGTTTGAGCTCGTCGGAGAGCTTTTCGACCGAGTTACCGGCCCAGTCCTTGATCTTCACCGAAGCTGCCCGGTCGGTGAGCAAAATCACCGATCCGGCGACCACGGCAGCGATCAGCACCAACGCCAGCGCGCCGAGTACAAAGCGGAAGAAGGAACGTATGAACGAGCGCTTCTGGCGGGGACGGGGCGCAGTCTGCGGGAGGGTGTACCTGGGGGGAGGCGGGGCCGGACGATGGGCGGTCCGCGCGGTGCGCTCCAGGGGCCGGGTCGCGGTCTCGGCTTGGGGGAACTCCGGTGGCGTGACCGGTTCCTCATCCATCTGCAGGGTGACATCCTCGCCGCGCAGGCCACGCTGTAGGCCGTCCGACAGCGCAGCAGCGGTGTTGAAGCGGTAGGCCTTGTCGCCTTCGAGGGCACGCATCACCGCGGCGCTCACCGTTTCGGGAACGTCGGCGTTGTAGGTCCGTGGAGGCAGCGGCTTCTCGTTCTGTTGCCTTACCGCCAGTTCGGCCAGCGACGAACCTTCGTAGGGCAGACGACCGGTCAGGAACTGGTAGAGAACCACGCCCAGGGCATAGACATCGGTCGAGGGGGTGGCTTCCTCGCCGCGCACCTGTTCCGGAGCGAGGTAGGCGGCGGTCCCGACCACAGAACCGACCTGGGTGATCCGGGTCTGTTCGGCCGCCCGGGCGATGCCGAAGTCGGTCAGCTTGCAGGTCATCTCGCCGCCACCGACCGGGCCACCGATCACCATCAGATTGCCGGGTTTCACATCACGGTGGATGATTCCGTGACGGTGGGCGTATTCGAGGCCGGCGCAGGCTTGTACCCCGATCTCCACCGTTACTTCCGGGTCGACCAGGCCTTCGGTCTTGAGGATCTGGGCGCCGGACTTGCCCTCGACGCATTCCATGACGATGAAATGCCGACCATGGTCGACGCCGGTGTCATAGACCTGGACGATGTTCGGATGGATCAGCTTCGCAACGGCCAGCGCTTCGCGGCGGAAGCGCGCCACGAAGCGATCATCGTCGGAGAGGTGCTCGGCCAGAACCTTCACCGCCACGGTCCGCTCGAGGATGCGATCGGTCGCCCGGTAGACATTTGACATGCCTCCCGAGCCGAGCTTGTCACGGAGCTCGTAGCGGTCGGCGAGAATGGTCGGTTCACTCATCAAAGATCACCCCGGTCCCAGCCCGCCGGAGCCGGGGCCGACGCCGCCTCCGGGATTGGTCGGAGTAGTGGGCTCGGTCGGAGTCGTCGGCGTGGTCGGAGTAGCAGGAGTGGTCGGATTCGCGGCAGGCGGCGTGGTCTGGTTCTGGTTTCCGTCAGCGTTCGTGTCTGTCTGGTTTGAATCCTGGTTTTCATCTGTCGTGCCCTGCTCGCCGGTGGTGTCCTGATTGGTGTCCGTGGTTCCGGTCTCCCCGGTCGTGCCTTCTTCGGTAGGGGTCTCTTCTGTGACCGTCGGCTCTTCGGACGTCGTGTCCACTTCCGTGCATTTGTCCGGGTCATTGACCAGGAGCGTCAAGTCAGTGACACCGTCGAGCAGTGAACGTTTCAGCTCCGGATCGACTTTGGTCCCCATTGCTTCGATTTCCTGTTGGGCAGTACGGGCCACCTTGGCCGCCTCGAAACACTCTCCGGAAGCCGCGAGCGACTGGATCCGGTCGAAGTGCCCGATCAGCGAATCCGACGTGTCCCTTGGGATCAGGTTACTGCGATCCTCGCCACAACCGGCGAGCAGCGGGGCGAGGGCCAGGCAGGCGAGCAAGGCAGGCAGAAGCCCCCGGCGGGAGCCTTTTCGGGCGGGAAACGGCATTCCCGCCGAGTCTAGATGGTTGAAACGCTCGTCTTTGTGACGCATTTCCGGCCTTTACTGACCCTTGAACAACCGGTCGCCGAGGTGGGATGGCAGACCCGCCTCCCGGATCGCGTCAGCGGCCTCTTCGACGGGGTATTTCACCCGGTGAAACCGGGCGCGGAAGCTCTCTGTGTCCAGTTCGGCCCAGGCAGCCCTAGGGTCTCCGTCCCGGGGCTGCCCCACGCTGCCGGGGTTTAGCAGCCACTTGCCGCTGGTCATGCTCAGATCCGTTCCCTGCGGGGCCAGAACCGAGGAGACCCGCGACATCTCGTCGACCCGAGTGAAATACAGGGCGATGTGGGAGTGTCCGATCAGGGCGATCCGCTCTTCCTGGAAATCAAGGTTGTCTTCCGCCAGGTCGCTGTCGACCACGTATTCCCAGATCGGGTCACGGGGCGATGCGTGGTACAGGCCGATTCCTTCCCTGCTTGCCGAGGTTCCTTCCAGGCCGCGCAGGATCTCGAACGCGTCTTCGTCCATGTGCTCGCGGGTCCAGCGAGCCGAGGCCGCCGCGGAGGGGCTGAAGGTGCCGATGTCGATTTCCCTGAGGGCGGCCAGGTCGTGGTTGCCGAGCAGGAACACGGAACAGCGATCCTTCAGGGTGGTCACGCATTCGCCCGGGTGGGCGCCATATCCGACGGCATCGCCAAGGAACCAGATCTCGTCGACCCCGGCGGAATCGATGTCCTCGAGGATCGCGTCGAGCGCGGGACGGTTGGCGTGTATGTCGGAAATGACGGCGACGTTCATGGTCGGGCGGGCCTGCCGAATATCGTATTGAGCGATGAATTCGGGTCCGGCCACCGGCCGTGGAGTGAACGGCTACGTTCTGGCAGGGACCGCTGCCGGTGCGGTTCTGGCGGCCGTCATCGCGGCCGTTCTGCTCAGTCCCGATCAGGGCTTTCCGGTCTCCGACCCGTCCGCCGCCGCCCGGGTGGTCGCCGATCGCTTCACCGCTTCCGAGTTGAGCCGGTCCGGTGATTACCGGTCCTGGGGCAGGCTGATCGGGGTGGCGACCCTGGTCGTCGAGTTCGCCGTCCTCGGATTCTTTGCCTTCTGGCGCGGCAGGCGCATGAAGCTGCTGCTCGAAAAGCTGGGTCGGCGCCCGTTGATCGGCGCGCTGCTGGCCGGGGCCGGGATCTCCGTGGCGTTGGCGCTGGTTGAACTTCCCCTTGATCTGGCCGCCTGGCAACTCGGTCGCGACTACGGTCTGGTTAGCCAGGATCTCGGGCCGAGGCTGCTCGACTGGCTTCTGTCCACCCTGATCTCGATGTTGCCGGCCGCCCTTGGTGCGCTTCTGGCCGTAGCCCTCTGGCGCTGGCTGAGAGGTAAATTCTGGATTGCCGCGTCGATCCTGGTCGCAGTTTGGGCGATCGTCACGACCTGGCTGTGGCCGGTGGTGGTCGCTCCGGTCTTCAACGATTTCAATCCCTTGCCGGCCGGGCCGACCAGAAGCGAGGTGCTTCGCCTGGCCGATCGGGCCGGGGTCAAGGTGGGGGACGTATACGTAGTCGATGCCAGCCGTCGTTCCTCCACCGTCAACGCATACGTGAACGGGATCGGTTCATCGAAGCGGGTCGTGATCTATGACAACGCGATTCGGGATTTGGGTCCCGACGAGTTCTCTGCCCTGGTCGCTCACGAACTCGGCCACGTCGAAGCGAAGGACCTGAGGCGCGGTCTGACTTTCGCCCTGCTCGTCATTCCGCTCGGGGTGCTCTTCGTCCAGCTGGCGAGCGGAGCGCTCCTCAAGCGAAACGGCGACGACGCCAGCGGCCCGGCCCTGGTTCCGGTGCTGGCCCTCTGGGTCACCATCGCGGTTTTCGTCCTGCAGGTGCCGGGCAACGCACTCTCGCGGCAGGTCGAGGCGAAGGCGGACCGGTTTTCGATCGGGCTGACCGGTGATCCACAGGGACTGGTCGACCTCCAGGTCCGCCTGGCGAAGGCGAACCTTTCCGATGTGGACCCGCCCGCGCTCTGGCAGTTCCTCTTCGGGACGCATCCTTCGACCTTCGACCGGATCGCGATCGCTGAGGGTGCGAAAGTGAGAGGCAGCGATGAAGATTGAACTGATAGCCGTCGGAAAGATCAAGCCCCCCTTCGCGGATGCCGAAGCCCACTACCTGAAACTGCTGAAACCGCTGATGCCGGTTGAAGTGACGGAGATGAAGGATGACGATGCGCTGGGCCGGAAGATCATCTCGGCCCGGATGTCCGGAGGCAGCCAGCCGGACCCGGGAACGGTGGTGGCGCTCGAGGCGGAAGGGCGTGACATGAAATCGGAGCGCTGGGCCGAGTGGCTGGACCAGCGTCGGCATGAGGGACGGCGGTTGACCCTGCTGATCGGCGGTCCGGAAGGCATCCCCGGTGATGTCTCCGGAATGGCCGACCATCGCCTTTCGCTGGGCCCCCAGACCATGGCCCATCAGCTGGCCCGGGTGGTGCTGCTCGAGCAGCTTTTCCGGGCCAGCAAGATCCTGGCCGGCCAGAAGTACCACCTGTAGCCGGCCAAAATAGAATCGCCTCCGTGAACAGTTCCCCGGATCCGACCGCCGCCTTGCTCGACGCCGTTACCTTGACCGCGCGGCGGCTGGCGGGCGATGACGAGGTGAGCCCCGCGTTGCATCCCTCGCCCCGGCCGGAGATGGGTGACTACTCGACCAACGCGGCGATGATGCTGGCCAAGCCTCTCGGCCGGGCGCCCCGGGAGATCGCTGCCGAACTGGCCATCGCAATCGAAGCGGAACTCGGCCCGGTGCTTGAAAAGACCGAAATCGCCGGTCCCGGGTTCATCAACCTCTTTCTCGGAGACGCCTGGTACCGCGAGGCAACCTCGCTCATGGCCGCCACCGGTGCCGCCGGGGTGCCACCCGTCGAAGATCCCGAGCGGATCATTGTCGAGTTCGTCTCCGCCAATCCGACCGGCCCGCTCACGGCCGCTTCGGGGCGGCATGCCGCCTACGGCGATTCGCTTTCGCGTCTGCTGAAGGCGACCGGAAACCGGATCACGACCGAGTACTACGTGAATGACGGCGGCACGCAGGTTCAAAACTTCGCCGCCTCGATAGCGGCGCGCATGAACGGCGAGGAACCGCCAAAGGACGGCTACAAGGGCACCTACGTGAACGAGCTGGCCGAGCGGGCAAAGGCCGAAGGCCACGACCCGGCCGATCTCGAAAAGCTTGCCCTGACCGGGGTCGCCTGGATGGTCGAGGGCATCCGTGGCTCGCTCGGGAACTTCGGGGTCGGGATGGATGACTTTTTCTCCGAACGCTCGCTCTATGAAGACAATCTGGTCGACCGTGGCATCGAGCGGATGCGTGAAGCCGGGCATGTCTTTGACGAAGACGGCGCGGTCTGGCTGCGAACAACCGATTTCGGAGACGACAAGGACCGGGTCCTGATCCGCTCCAGTGGCGAGGTCACCTATTTCGGGGCCGACGTCGCCTACCACGTCGACAAGATCGAGCGTGGCAACGACCGGTTGGTCGACGTGCTCGGCGCCGACCATCACGGATACGTAGCGCGGATGGCCGCGGCGATGGAGGCGCTCGAGGGCGGCAAGGCGGAATTCGAGGCGCAGATCATGCAGCTGATCCACTTGGTCGAGGGTGGACAGCGAACCAAAATGAGCAAACGCGCCGGGGACATCGTCACCCTCGACGAGCTGACCCAGGACATCGGGGTCGACGCTGCCCGCTGGTTCCTGCTCCAGCGCAGCCACAACCAGACGATCGACCTCGACCTCGACCTGGCCCGCAGCCAGTCATCCGAAAACCCGGTCTATTACGTCCAGTACGCCCACGCCCGGATCCAGAGCATCCTCCGCAAGGCGGCCGATGAAAGCGGTGATAACGGGGGAGATCCGCTCGCCGCACCGGTCGATCCCTCGGAGAAGGCACTGGTCTCGAAGTTGCTCGAATTTCCGGCCGAGGTCCACGAGGCCGCGGAAAAGCGCGCCCCGCACCGGATCTGCGCCTACGCAAGCGAAACCGCCGCCGCCTTTCATGCGTTCTACCGCGACTGCCAGGTGGTCGGCGCCGAAGGAGAGGGCGTCGAGGCCGCCCGTATCCAGCTCTGCGCAGTAACCGCCGAAACGATTCGTCGCTCCCTCGAGCTGCTGGGAATAACCGCTCCGGACCGGATGTAGCCGGACGGCAAGGGGCCGAAACGTCCCGTGTCGAGCCGTGTTCCTGGATATATGAAGAAAAGTCTCGTCCTTCTGCTCGCGCTTCTCGTTTTGCCAATCGGCTTGGCTGCGGCTGCCAAATGGCCGGTGGCCGGCTCCCCCGACAAGTCCTTTTCCGAAGATGGAATTGTGAGTTTCGAAGGAAGGCAGGCCGGTCTCGGTATCGCCGAAACCAGGTCAGGCCGAATCGTCCAGGTGCGCTATCCCGGGTCTGTGGTTCGCTACCTGCCAAACGGCCGGAAGGACCTTTCGCTGGGTGGCGACGGCAGTGTCAGAACGGTCTTCGGCAACAGGCGGATCAGCCCCGACGACGTTCTGGTCGATCGCAGGGGGCGGATCGTCATTCTCGGCGACTGCCGGCAATGTCAGGACGAGGTTTACTCGTGGAGCTCGGTAGGCCGCCTGCTCCCCAACGGCCGTCCCGACCGGACCTTCGCCCGCAAGGGACTGTCGAACCTGCCCGAGGCCCGGAACTTCCAGCCGGGCGAAATCGCCTTTGCTCCGGGTGGAGGGATCGTGGCGGTGGGCGGCAGGTACACCGTCCGCAATCGAAGCTCAATCGTCGTCAGATACCGGCAGAACGGTCAACTGGATCGAAGTTTCGCCGATGGCGGCATTCGCAAGTTCGGACCGGCCATCAGCAGCGTCAACACGGTGGCGGTGGACAAGTCCGGAAGGATCGTGGTCGGGTTCGGGGACAAGCGGAAGACCGACCAGAACCCATCCGGAACAACCAGGCTGGGAGTTGCCCGGTTGCTTCCCGATGGCCGGTTTGATCACAGTTTCTCCGGCGACGGGGTCGCTTCGTTCGTGGTCCCGCACATGGGTGGCGGCACGGTGGTCGACCTGACAATCGATCGACGCGGCCGTGTGGTCGGCGTCGGCAATAACTCGAGCCTCCACGCCCCGTTTTTCCGCTTGACAAAGACCGGTCGGCTTGACCATTCCTTCGCGAAGATCGGCATTGACGAGGTAGCGTGGACTAGCGCCGAGAGCGTTTCGGTTGACCCCAAAGGACGGATCCTCGTACTCGGTCAGGATGCGGAGCCGTATGGCGACCCTTCCGGAGCGAGCATCCATCGCTATCGTCCAAACGGCAAGGATGACCCGGATTTCCGCTATCGGGGAACCCTCTACATCGCCCGCGACCACTTCGTCGATTCTCGCGGGAGAATCGTGGCCAGCGGTTCGGTCTATGGCGGCCCGGCGATTGCCCGGATCAGGAATCCCTAGAGCAGCAAGAAATTAATGGAGCCTGCCTCCGGGTTTAGCGGGTCCGGCTCAGGAGGCTCCGGTTCAAAGGTCGAAGCGGGCCATGTCCTTGTCGAGGCGGTCTTCCTCGGCTTCGGTCGGGGCCGGAGCATCTTCCCTTTCGTCATCGTCCGGGCGGCGCCTTCGCCAGACGATGATCGCAGCAATCACTCCGAGCAGGCCGAGGACCAGTCCGATCACCGGGACCGCGTAGGCCCAGACGTCGATCCCGCGGTTCTCCGGAAGGGCGAGGACCTGACCGCCGTACTCTCCAACGAGGGCATCCTTGATTTCGTCGTCGGTCTTGCCCTGGGCGATCAGCTTGCGGATGAAAACCCGCTCGCGTTCGGCTGCAGGGGAATGGGAAAGGCCGAGCAGGGTGCCGCAGACCGGACACATCACCTCGTCCTCGAGCTGGGGAAGGCTGGCCTGGGGTTCGGCGGCGAGCGACAGGTTTGGCCCCGCCAGAAAAATCAAAACGGCAAAGGCGGCGAAGGCGCGCTTCACTTGTCCTGATCCCCGCTGGCGCTGGCCTGTGGCTCGAGGGCCGGCGCGGCGAAGGCCTCGATTGCCGCCTCGTCCTTGAACGGCCCCGGATAGTGGGCGACCAGGTTGCCCTCCGGATCGACCAGAAAGGACTCGGGCACCCCGGTCGTTTTCAGCTTCTGGTCGGTGTAATCGCCGCTGGCGTCGCGCAACTGGGGGTACTTGATGCCAAATTCCCGGAGGAACTTCATCGCATCTTCGCTCAGGTCCTTGGTGTCCACTCCGAGTACGACGATCTTGTCCCGGTTCTGCTTCTCGAAGCGGTCCAGTGCCGGCGACTCGGCTTTGCAGGGCCCGCACCAGGAGGCCCACACATTGAGCAGGACCCACTGGCCGCGGTAGTCCTCGAGCGAGCCTTCGCTGCCCTCCGGCAGGGTGGGGAGGGTGGCAACGGGCACGGGCTCGCCCAGGGCGAGGCTCGACTCACCTTTCTTGACCAGTCCCCAGACGAGGAAGCCCAGCAGGGCGACCACGGCGAGGACGACGATTGAAGTCCGCCAGTTCACGTAAGGCTCGATTATGGAGAACCGGCACTGCGGGCAGTCCTCCGGGCACCGGTCTCCCGGGCGGTTCGGCCTGCGCGGACGATCCCGCACGGGGTAAGGTTTCAGGCCGCTTCGCGGACGTAGCTCAGTTGGTAGAGCGCGAGCTTCCCAAGCTCGAGGTCGCGGGTTCGAGACCCGTCGTCCGCTTCATCTTCAGGTCAGGACCGTTGGCCGGCTACGCCGGACTTCCGTCAACGATCCTGCCGATCGTCCACAGCACCAGGCGATCCCGGGCCGCGGTGTCCCGCTTCTGGTCGTGGAGGTGCACACCCTCGACCAGGGCCATAGTCGCCTCTGAGGCGATTGCCGACTCGGCCTCATCGAGCCCCCGATCCCGGAAGGCCCGGCGCAGCAACCCGTCGATCTGGCCGTGGAACGACTCGTGGACGCTGGCTACCGCCTCGCTTTGCCGGGATCTCTCGTGAACCGCCGCCGTCAGCCTGGCGACCTGGTCCAGCTGGGCGAGTACAGCCAGAACCTGTTCCTCCATGCTGGCTTCGGACGGGTCCGGCAGGGCAGCAATCGCCTGCTCTAGGCGGCGTTCGAGAACGGCGGCCAGCAGGTCGTCCTTGCCCGGGAAATACCAGTAGATGGCGTTGCTGGCGACGCCTGCCCCGCGAGCGACGGCCGCCATCGAGGTCTTCTCGTAGCCGTCAGCGAGAAACAGCTCTTCGGCTGAATCGACGATCTCTCTGCGTTTGAGATCACGGGTGAGGTGGGTGCGGGTGGCGGGCATGGCTCTTGACCAGGGTTCAAGACTGATGCTACTCTTGAATAGTAATCAAGAGATTTCGGGATTGAGGGAAAATGAGCGTATTGAGAGCAGGTGAGCGGTGAACAGGGAACAGCGTCGGCAGTTCGTGCTCGACCATCGCACCGCGATCTTCGGCTACGCCCGGGCCAAGGACGGGCCTGCCATGTCGATCGTCTATTACACGGCCAACGCCGACGAGATCCTGGTCTCGACCATGTCCGACCGGGCCAAGGCAAAGGCCGTGGCTCGCAATCCCAAAGTCTCGCTTTGCGTGCTGGACGAGCAGTGGCCGCCGAGCTACCTTCAGGTCTACTGCGACGCCGAAATCGTGACCGACTTCGATCTTGTGGTTGACACGATGATGGGCATTGCCGGGGTAATGGCGGGGCAGCCTATGTCCGACGATGTCCGACCCATGGTCGAAGAGGGAGCTCGTCAGGAAAAGCGTGTCGCGGTGCGCTTGCGTCCCTACGCGACGTTCTATACGCCACCCAGGCATGTCCATCAGGAATCCGACATAAACGAGAACCTGACCCACGAAACCAGTGCCTCGATTCCGTGGTGAGCAGTTCCCTCTAAGCGGTATCTTGAACCGAACCTGACGGCCTGCTGGTCTTGACGCCGCCGGTTTCCGAGACCGTTGGCGGTAGGGTCGCCCCGATGACCGAGACGACCCCGGATCAGGATCGGCCCACGATTTCCTATGTGATCGTGGCCTACGAGTCCGGGCCCGAACTGGCCCGCACCCTGCCCGGCCTTGCCGCCGAGTTGGCCACCGGTGACGAAGTGATTGTGGTCGACAACGGGTCGAAAGTCTCGCCCCGGGATGTCGTGGCCGAATGTCTCCCGGCAGCCACGGTGATCGAAATGGGTCGGAACGCCGGGTTCACCGCGGCGAACAACCGCGGAGCGGCGGCTTCGAGCGGTGACGTCGTCCTGATGCTGAACCCCGACGCGATGCCTGAGCCAGGGTTCGGGGAGGCGATTCGTCGACCTTTCAGCGAACGGCCGGAGTGGGGAGCCTGGATGGCCTTGGTTGCCTGCCGGATCGGTGGCGAGAAGGTCATCAACTCTCGGGAAAATCCGGTCCATTTCACCGGCATCGCCTGGGCCGGCGGTCACGGTCAGCCGCTGACAGCGGCCGGCCGGCCTCGCGAGATTGCGGTCGCATCCGGTGCCGCGTTGGCCGTCCGGCGCGAAGTCTGGCAGCAGGTCGGCGGCCTGCCGGAGGATTTCTTCCTCTACCAGGAAGACATCGATATCTCTGTCCGAATCCAGTCGGTCGGCCATCGCATCGGACTTGAACCCGAGGCTGTGGTCGATCACGACTATGACTTCCACGGGAACGCGGGCAAGTGGTTCTGGCTCGAACGAAACAGGTTGGCGATGGTGATCCGCAATTACCCGGGTCCGTTGCTGGCCCTTCTCGCACCGGCCCTCCTCGGGACCGAACTTGTTCTGCTCCTGGTCAGTGCCAGGCAGGGATGGTTCGGGGCTAAGCTGAAGAGCTACCGGGACCTGGTCAGGTGGCTGCCCCGGTTGAAGCGGGAGCGGGAGGAGATCCAGCAGGCCCGGGTGATCACCCCGGGCCAGTTCGCCAACCTCCTCACCCCGGACCTCGATTCACCCCTGATCCCCGAATTCGCCAGGACGGGTTTGGTTCGGGTAATGCTAAGAACGTATTGGCACCTGGTCCTGCTGATCGTGGGGTCGGGCAGGCATCTCCGGGACACTCAAGGCCAGCGCGGCTGAATGCCGCGCGCAGCCCGTCCCGGAGATGCCTGCCCGACCCCACGGCCTTGACACCAGACTACGTAGCTTGGGAAATGGGGCGGATCAGGATCTCGTTCACGTCGACACCTTCCGGCTGGGCGAGTGCGTACCCGATCGAGCGGGCGATGTCCTCGTCAGAGAGGGCCGAATCACCGGGACGGTTGTCGAAGAAATCGGTGTCGACCATGCCGGGCTCGATCAGGGTGACCTTGATCTTGTTGCCGTCATCCCGGCCCCGAAGCTCCTGGCGGAGCGCCTCACCGATCGCGGTGGTGGCGAACTTTGTCGCCGAGTAGAGCGAGCCCGGCAGCACCCGACGGCCGGCGATCGAACTGGTAACCAGGTAGTGACCGCTACCGCGCTCAAGCAGGTGGGGAAGGGTCGAGCGAATGGTCAGGGCGGTGCCGAGCACATTGGTCAGGACCATCGATTTCCATTGTTCCGGTGATTCCTCGAGGAAGCCCCGTGTGGCGCCGAAGCCGGCGTTGGCGAAGACCTCGTCGATCCGGCCGAACGCCTCCAGGGTGGCGGCGGTCATGGTCTCGACCTGGTCCCACTGCCCGACGTCGCAGCCGACCACCAGGGCCCGGTCCGGCCCGCCGAGTTCGGCCGACAACTTTTCCAGCGGTTCGACCCTTCGCCCGGCAAGAACCAGTCGTCTCTCGCCGGCAAGGAGGCGGGCCGTGGCCCGTCCGATGCCGCTGCTTGCCCCGGTGATCAGAAGTACCTTTTCTTCGCTCATGCTCCGATTCTGGCAGGGGTTGGCCGTCGGCCCCGGCAGGGGAAAGCCGCCGGTCCCCCGGGCCTGCGATAATCCCCTTCGTTATGGATGTACAGCGCAAGCGGCAGGTGCGCCTGTTCGTGGCCCTGGGCGCCGCCCTCCTTCTGGCCACCGGACTGATTTACACCTCCTTCAATGCCTCCTCCGAGGCCCGTCAGCCCAGCGAGTTGACCGATGCCGTGCCGGGCAAGAGCTACGAGATGACCGGCAAGGTGGTCAAGGGCTCGGTGGTGGAGGGGAACGACAAGCTCAGATTCTCGGTGAGGGACCGCGATGGAACCGGCGAGGCTCTTCCAGTCGTCTACAGCGGGGTCGTGCCCGATCCCTTCCGCGAAGGGCGCGAAATCGTGCTCACGGGCACAGTCGAAAACGGGGTCTTCGTGGGGGAAAAGGACACACTCGTGACCAAATGCCCTTCGAAGTTCTCGGAGAAGAAGAATAAGTAGCTCCGGCCATGGCCTCTGATTTCGGCGATGCCGCGCTCTGGCTTGCCTTCCTGACCGCAATCTTCGCGGCGGCGGCTGCGCTCGTCGGAACCCGCGGTGACCGGCGCTGGGTCGATTCCTCCAGGTACGCGGTCTATTCGTTCTGCGCCCTGATGGTCATCTGCGTGGTGGTCATGGAGCATGCCTTCCTGACCGACGACTTCAGTTTCAACGTGGTCGCCACCCACTCGTCGATCGAAACCCCGACTTTCTACAAGTTCACGGCGATGTGGTCGAGTCAGGAGGGTTCGCTGCTGCTTTGGGCATTCATCCTCTCGATCGTCTCGACCATCTCCCTCGCCGCTACCCGGCACAAGCTGCGCGACCTCGTGCCCTGGGCCACCGCCGTGATGATGGGGATCGCCGTCTTCTTCACCGGCCTGATGCTGCTCGGCGGGGACGTCAACCCCTTCACCACGATCTCGCCGATCCCGGCCGATGGCACGGGACTGAACCCGTTGCTCCAGCACCCGTCGATGATCATCCATCCGCCGATGCTCTACACCGGCTACGTGTCGCTGACCGTGCCATTCGCCTTTGCGATCGGCGCCCTGATCAGCCGCCGCGTCGACGCGGCCTGGATCAAGTCGACCCGCGGTTTTGCCCTGATCGCCTGGACCTTCCTCTCGATCGGGATCATCCTCGGAGCCCGCTGGTCCTACACCGAGCTCGGCTGGGGTGGCTACTGGGCCTGGGACCCGGTCGAAAACGCATCGGTCATGCCCTGGCTGATCACCACCGCCTACATCCATTCGATCATGGTCCAGGAAAAGCGGGGCATGTTGAAGGTCTGGAACGTGAGTCTGATCGTGGCCAGTTTCAGCCTCGCGCTGCTCGGCACCTTCCTGGTCCGTTCCGGGGTGCTCCAGTCGATCCACGCCTTCGGTGACAGCACGGTCGGGCCGTATTTCCTCTCCCTGATCGGGGTTGTCCTGATCGGCTCGACCTGGCTGATCATCTCCCGTCTCGACATCCTCCGGTCGGACCGCAGGATCGATTCACTCGCTTCCCGGGAGTCGGTCTTCCTGATCAACAACCTTCTGCTGATCGCCCTCTGCGCGGTCGTTTTCTGGGGAACGTTTTTCCCGCTCATCTCCGAGTTCCTGACCGGAACCCGTTCGACTCTCGCGGCGCCGTGGTTTGACCGTTACACCACACCCGTGGCTGTGATCCTGGTCCTGTTCACCGGGATCGGGCCGATGATGTCCTGGCGACGCATCTCCTGGGAGGGAGCGAAGCGGGTGTTCACCGTGCCCCTGATCGCCGCCGGAATCGCCTTCGTTTTGCTCCTGCTTTTCACCGATGCCGCCAACAGCATCTGGGCTCTGCTGATCTTCACCCTGGCCGCATTTACGGTCACCGCACTTATCCAGGAAACCTGGCGGGCGGCTGCAGCCAGGAAGAAAAGCGTCGGCGGGTCGATCTTCGCCTCGATCTGGTCCAACGCGACCCGTAACCGCCGGCGCTACGGCGGTTACGTCGTTCACCTGGGACTGGTCGTGCTCCTGGTCGGCATCGCCGCCTCCTCGAGTTTCGAGACCAAGCAGGACATTGAGCTGAAGCCGGGACAGTCCGCGGTGGTTGACGATTACAAGGTCACCTATGTCCACCCGACCCTGACCCGGACCGAGCAGGCCCTGGTTTTCGGGGCCGAGCTGCAGGTCGACAGAAACGGCAAGTCATTTGCCCGACTCAACCCGACCCGCCAGTACCACCAGATCACCGATGGCACGGGCTCACCCGGCATCGCCTCCTATTTCGAGGGCGAGGCGACCAGCGAAGTTGGCCTGAAGGCCGGAATGCGGTCGGATTTCTGGACTTCGGTCGAACCGAACACGAAGGAATTCCAGCGCCGGGCCCGCATGGCCGACGGCCTCTTCGGGGCTTTCATGCGGCAAAAGGTGCTCCCAGTCGTGCAGAAGAATCCCTCGCGGGCAGAAGCCGTCAGTGCCGCGGCGACGGACCTGCTGAGCCTGACCACCGACAAGGTGATCGCCGGGTACAAGAAGGACAATCTTGAGGTACCGGTGACGATCCGCGTGATCGTCAGCCCGATGGTCAGCTGGATCTGGGTCGGCGCGATCATCGCAATCATCGGTGCGTTGTTCGCGGCCTGGCCGAGCGGTTTGCTGAAGCGAAGCCGGGGGAGGAAGAAGACGGCATGATCGTGGTCTGGTTCCTGATCCTGCTCGTCTTCGTCGGCACCTTCGTATCGATGCCGTTCTGGCGCGGTCGTGCCGCTTCTTCGACGGAGGACCCGGAGATCGCCGCCCTCGAGGCCGCGCGTGAATCGAAGTACCGCGAGATCCGCGACGCGGAGATGGACCGCGAGTCCGGCAAGCTTTCGGAGGAGGATTTCGCCGAGCTCGATGCCGAGTTGAGAAGGGAAGCGGTCGACATTCTCGATCGTCTCGAGGCGCTCAAGGGCAAAGAAAGCTAGAATCGCTGGCCGATGTACACGATCATGGCCATTATTCAGGTTCTGCTATCCGTGCTCCTGATCTTCCTGGTGCTTCTGCATTCGGGCAAGGACGCGGGTCTCTCCGGTGCTTTCGGCATCGGTGGCGGCGGCAGTTCGATCGGCGGTGGCTCGATGGTCGAGCAAAATCTCGACCGGGCGACAGTAGTCACGGCGATCCTGTTCACCCTGAACACGATCCTCCTGATCAAGCTCTAGCAGGCCGGATTCTCCGGCTTGGTCTAGGGTCCACGCCATGAGCGGCAAGACCAAGACGACTCTGGCAATTGTTTTCGGTGTGGTGGGAATCCTTCTGGGCATTCTCGGCACGATCACGGCATTCAACGCCAAGAATGCGGTTAGCGATGACAAGAGCCAGACCAACGACGTCGCGGCTCTGGTCGAGCAGAAGTTCCAGGCAGCCCAGGCCAAGCAGGACCAGGCCGAGGCCAACCAGAAGTCGGAAGCCGAGAAACTCGTTTCCCAGCTGACTTCGGGGGAGAAAAACCTCCTCCAGAAGATCAACGGAAACCACAAGCAGATCAAGCGGGCGATCCGGCAGAACCGGAAGCTCAGGAATCAGCTCAACGCCCTGAGCAGCCGACAGCGGGAACTGACCAATGAGCTTTCCTCACTGGAAGTCAAGCAGGACGACGACTACACCCAGCTCAACCAGCGGATCAACCGGCTCAACAAGAATCTCCGCGGCCTGACGAACAGGGTGAACAGGCTCAGCGGCTACGCCAACTAGGGCAGCTGTTGCGGATCCTATTCGTCTGCCTCGGCAACATCTGCCGCTCGCCCTCGGCCGAGGCCGTTATGCGCGGCCTGATCGCCAGTGAAGGGATCGAAGGTGTTGAAATCGACTCGGCCGGAACCGGTGACTGGCATGTCGGAAATCCCGCCGACCCGAGGGCAATCGCGGCCGCAACCGAGCGTGGTGTCGAGATCAACGGCCGGGCCCGGCAGGTCAGGCCCTCCGACTTCGGGGAGTACGATCTGATCCTCGCGATGGACCGGTCCAACCATGCCGACCTGCTCGCCATGGAGGGGGTCGATCCCGGGAAAGTCAGACTGTTCAGGGAGATGGCCGGGGAGGGCGAGCTGGACGTTCCCGATCCCTACTACGGAGGCGAGGGCGGTTTTTCCGACGTACTCGACATCCTCGAGAATGGCTGCGCAGTGATTCTCGAAGAAGTTCGCCCCTGAGCGGGACTGAATCAGCCGGGCAGGTTCTGCCAGCTGCGACAGCTCTTCAGGTCACCGGAGCAACTGAAAGGGGTGGCAAAGATGACTCGCGCCTTTACCTTCGTGTGCTTGCGCCGGATGTCGATTACCCGGCTTACCCCGCGGCCGATCTTGTACTTGCGGGCCGCCACCAGTTTGCGGTTCCCTTTGCCGCCCCGAAACTTGATCCAGCCCCGGCAGTAGCGGTTCGGCGATGCCGTGGGGCAATGTGCCCTGACGCGGGCAAAGCCCTTGCGCCTGGCGCCCTGTCGCCAGATCTCGATCATGTCCGGCTCGAACCACCGGGGTGAAGCAGTGACTCTGGCGGCCGAGACCCGCAGATGCGAGGTCCCGCCCAGGTTGCCGGTAACCGCGACCGTGGTCGAGCGGATGCCGAGAGCCTTGCCGGGCCTGGCCTCGCCGCCGGTAGCCCACAGCACCCGTCGCCAGCCTCCGGGGCGTTCGAAGCGATAGCCGTCGGTGCCGGTGCCGGCCGGGAGTCGCCTCGCCGATCTCGTGCCAGCGAGCATCGAGATCGTGTTGCGCACCGCAAAACGGGCCTGGCGGGAATTCCCGTCGCCGTCGATCAGCCCGTACATCTTGTTGGCGAGCTTGTCGAAGTACTGCTGGAGAACCACGTAACGGGCGCCCTGGCCGACCGCCGTTGCGATCAGGCGGGTCGACTCGTCGGCATGGTCCTGCTGCTCGAAGGGCCGGCCGTCGAGGTACCGGTGGCCGAGCTCCCAGATCTCGATCGGCATGTTGAAACCGTCGTTCCGGACCATCGCGATCGTCGAGGGGATGCTCGAGGCGGGCCCGTAGTAATGGAGTTGCAGGGCATCGATCAGATTCTTGTGGGCGACCAGCTGGTCGTAGAAGTCCTGCATCTTCAGGACCTTGGCACTTGACAGGTAGGCCGGGACCTGGGAGGTCGAGGTCAGGTAAGGGCCGCCGCCGAGGTCATTGGTCTGGCTTTCCTGGATGGTCGCCAGCGCCCCGTCGAGGTCCCCGGCCAGCCACTGCTTGCGTGCCTCGATGATCGAGAAGCCGCCGCTGGAGCTGACCGAGTCGAGGACGATGGCATCCGGGTTCGCCGCGTGAGCGGCGTCCGCGGCGATCTTGAGGAGCTGGAAGTACTCGGCCGGGGTGTCGGTCCAGTGGGTCGGGGCGATCACCTCGTTCTCGACCCCGAAGCGCGTGACCCTGCCTTTCATGTGGCCGACCAGCGCTCCGAAGAACGCACTGTACGCATCGAGGTCGTCTGGCATGCCGCGGTCGTCGCTGCTCGACGGTTGGATGAAGACCCGGATTGCCGGGACGATGCCGCAGCCGATCGCCGCGTTGACCTGGCCATCAAGCGTGCTGAAGTCGTAGGTCCCCGGGCTCTTGACGATCCTCGTCATCACTGCCCCGATGACCGTGGTCTGTACGCCGTCCTCCTTGATCCGGTCACAGTTCGAGGCGAGCAGCGGCGCGTCGGTGAGTGCGCCCGCCTCGACTCCCTCGGGAAACTCAACTGCCCGGGCCGGTGTCGCGACCAGGACCAGGGCAAATAACGCAACGAAAAGGGGGGAGAGACGGGTCATGCTTCCACAACCCGCCCCTCCCCCCGGGGTTTCGCTTGTTACCTGAACTCAGTGCCCGAAGGAAACCCGGGGTAGGCGGCGATCCATCCAGCTGGGTATCCACCAGAGTCTGGTGCCGGCCAGTCGCATCAGGACCGGCAGCAGCATCAGCCGGACCAGACCCGCGTCCAGCAGCACCGCCACGCCGAGGATGATGCCCATCTCGCGCGGCGGCAGCGGACCGGATAGGGCGAAGGTGAAGAACACCGCGACCATCACCCCGGCCGCCGCGAATACGACCCGGCCGGAATGGGCGAGCCCGCCAACCATCGCTTCCTTGGCGTCACCGGACTTCTCCCAGTGCTCCCGGGCCGAACTGAGCAGGAACACGGAATAGTCCATCGAGATCGCGAATACCATCGCGAAGAAGAAGACCGGCGCCCAGGCATCGAGGAAGCCCTGGGACTCGATGCCCAGCAGCCCGGTCAAATGGCCCTGCTGGAAGATCAGCTGGGCCACCCCGAAGGCGGCGCCGACCGCCAGCAAGTTGGTCAGCACCGCGATCGCGGCCAGGATCGGTGCCCTGAGAGCGATCAGCAGCAGCAGGAAACCGAGGGTCATCACGATCGCAATCGCCGGGGCGGTAGTGTCACCGAGGGCGCCTTCGAGGTCGTGGTTTTCCGCGGCGGCTCCGCCGACCAGGGTGCCGGGTGGCAATTCGTCACGGACCCGGTCGATCGTTGTGCCCATCGCGGGGTCGGAAGGGTCGACCGTCGGGGTCGCGGCGATCAGGGTGTAACCCTGCGGGCTATCGCCGGCCACCATGACCCGGGCGATGCCCTTGTCGCTCTGAAGCGAGCCGACCGCTTTGGTGGCTTCGTTATCTGGCGCGACCACCTGAAGGGTTCCGGGGGCTCCGGGACCGAAGTCCTCGGAGAGCTGTTCGTAGCCGACCCGGGCTCCGTCGCCGTCGGGCACCACCTTGATCGAAGGCATGCCGGTGTCAAGTGAAAGTACCGGCACGCAGAGTGCCAGCAGGATCAGCAGGGCCGGGATGCCGAAGAGCAGCGGGCGGGCCCAGATCTTCTCGCCCCATGCGGCGAACTTCGGCGAGCGATGCTCCCCGGTATGGACCCAGGGCAGACTGAGCTTGTTGACTCGCTGCCCAAGCTTGCCGAGCACGCCGGGCAGCAGGGTGAGCGAGGCGGCCAGGACGAAGGCCACAGCCAGCATCACGCCGATCGCCATCGAGCGGAAGGCCGGGCTCGGCACAAGCAGCACTGCGCTGAGCGAAATCAGCACGGTGATCCCCGAGAAAAAGACGGCCTTGCCGGCCGTGTCCATGGTCTCGGCGATCGCCTCACCCGTGTCCCCGTGTGCGGTCAGAGCCCCGCGGAACCGGTAGACGATGAAAAGCGCGTAGTCGATGCCGAGCGCCAGGGCGAACATCATCGCGAAGTTCATAGCCCAGATTGAGATGTCGAATATGTGGGTGCCCAGATAGAGCGAGCCGGCAGCGGCCATCAGGCCGATGATGGTCAGCATCAACGGCAGGCCGGCGGCGACCAGCGAGCCGAACGCGAGGACCAGGATCAGCAGCGTGACCGGCCAGGAGATCACCTCCGACTTCATCATCGCTTCTTTGTTGGCCTGGTTGAAGTCGGACCACATGCCGGAAGATCCGGTCAGGGAAACGGTCGTGCCATCGGTTTGGAGGTCGGCCAGGTTTTCCTTCAGGTCGTCGGTGGCATGAACCATCTGGTTCGAGTCGGAAGCCGCGCCGGCCTGGATTACCGCGGTGTGCCCGTCGGCCGAGACCCAGCTTTGCTTCGAGGGCATGACGACCGCCTTGACGTCGTTTGAACCCTTGAGCACGTCGGCGGCCTGATTCAGGGTCCGGTCGAACCCGGTGGAACCAAAGGTCGAATCGTCGCTGTGGACGACCACCATCAGGGCCGAGGAGGACATTCCGCCGAACTGTTCGTCGACGATCTTGCGGGCGTCTACCGATTCGGAGCCGGTCGCTTCCCATCCCGCTCCGGAAAGCGCATGTTCCGCCTTGGGGGCAAAGAAGCCCAGTCCGATCGCGATCACCAGCCAGATCGCGGCGATGATGCGAAAGTTTGTCGTCGTCCAGCGGCCAAGCCGACCGAGTGGTCCGTAGGAACTCATCGGCCGGCTTCCGTTGCGGAGCTCAGCGAGGTGACGCGGCTGAGGATCAGCGAGGCGGGGCAGGTGCCCACGAGGACGTAGAGCCACTGGTTGATCCCGGCCAGCACAGGCAGCAGGGCAAACCAGGGGGAAACCAGCAGGGCCAGCAGTCCGCCGACCAGGCTCACGGTTCCGGCCATCGCGAAAAGCACCCGTTCCAGGTACCAGCCACGCTTCCTGTCTGTCTCGCAACTCGCTTCCATCGCCATCTCCATTCGGTAATACAAGTTCACAACTGTGTAGTGGAATAGATTAGCACAACAAGTACCAGTCGAAGCAAGTCCCGGGTAAACCGGCCGCCGGAGCACCGGGGGCCGGCGCGGCGGCTTTGGCCCGGTCAGACCCGGGTGACGATCTGGCTCAGCTCGGTAATGCGCTGCTCGACTCCGTCACATACTGCCTCGCACATCGCCATCAGGCTTTCGTCGGCGATCCCGTAGTAGACGGTGTTGCCCTCCTTGCGGCGGCTCACGGCGCCACCGCCGTAAAGGGCCTGGAGGTGCTTGGAGACGTTCTGCTGGCTGGTGTCGAGGACTTCGGCCAGCCCGCCGACGCTCTGCTCTCCTTCCCGGAGCTGGTCGAGGATGCGAATGCGCATCGGCTCTGAGAGCAGCTTGAACCGGGCGGTTATCAGTTCAACCAGTTCGGGTGGAAGGGGGGTCGGGAGGGCCATTGACCAAGCTTACAACTCGACAACCATGTGCCCGCCGAGTTGTGTGCCCTGAGACGGTTCAGGCCAGTCCATGCGGCAGGGCGGGGAAGCCACGAACCGCATTGGCGACGATCGCGTCGTCTTCGTCGCAGACCGTAAAAAGCTCCATGTCTGCCGGGGAGATACGACCTTCGCCGGCCAGTCGCCTGGCGATCCAGTCGATCAGGTCCTGCCAGAAGTCAGCCCCGACCAGCAGGACCGGATGCGGCCGCGCCTTGTGGGTCTGGATCAGGGTGAGCGCTTCAAACATCTCGTCCAGGGTTCCGAAGCCACCCGGAAAAATCACGAAGGACCATGAGTAGCGGACGAACATCAGCTTGCGGGCAAAGAAGTAGTGGAATTCCTTGCCGATGTCCAGATAAGGATTGGCCGACTGTTCGTGCGGCAGCTCGATGTTGAGCCCGACCGAAAGCCCCTCTTCGTCCTTGGCGCCGCGGTTTGCCGCTTCCATCGTGCCTGGACCCCCGCCGGTGATCACCGCATAACCCTGCCGGGCGATGCCGGCCCCGACCCGCCGGGCCTGTTCATACTCGGGATTGCCGGGGCGGGTGCGGGCGGAGCCGAAAACGCAAACGGCGGGCCCGACCGGTTCCATGATCCTGAAGCCTTCCTCGAATTCACTCCGGATCTTCTCCAGACGTTCCGGGTCCGACAGCTCGGCCTGGATTTCCGGCTCGTCGCAGCGGATGATCTCCTGGTCGAAAGTGCTCGGCAGTATCGGAGCCGTGGTCATCGGGCCCAGCCTATCCCCGTCAGTCCCCGTCCCGCGGGTCCGCTTCGGCCGCGGCGCGGTATCGCTCGATCGCGAACAACCGCTCCTCTGAATGATCGACAATTGGCTCCGGGTAGTCCTTGCCGATCTCACAGCCCGACGAAGCTTGCTCCCCGGCCGACATTTTCCACGGGCGGACCAGACGGTCGTCCGGGACACCCCGCAGTTCAGGTATCCAGCGGCGCACATACTCGCCCTCAGGGTCGAATTTCTCCTGCTGGGTCATCGGGTTGAACATTCGCTGGAAGTAGGGGGCCGGGTCGGTCCCGGTTGAAGCGACCCACTGCCAGCCGCCGTTGTTGGAGGCAACGTCCCCGTCGATCAGCTGCTCCATGAAGTGGCGCTCGCCGAGCCGCCAGTCGAGGTGCAGGTCCTTGGTCAGAAACGATGCCACGACCATGCGGACCCGGTTATGCATCCAGCCTTCGCCCAGCAGCTGGCGCATCCCTGCGTCGACCAGCGGATAGCCGGTTTGACCGTTTCGCCAGGCCTCGAAGAGCTCCTCGTCCTGCTGCCACTGGAGTGTGCCGCGGTAGCGCTCCTGGTATTCGTGCCGGGCTACTTCCGGATAGTTGGCGATCACTGAGGCGTAGAAATCCCGCCAGGCCAGCTCGCTGCGGAAGCTGCGCGGCCCTTCTCCCGTCCGGCGGCCGAGCTTGGTCTCGAGCTCAAGCGGGGAAAGGCAGCCCCAACGAATCCAGGGTGAGAGCCGGGAGGAGCCTCCGGAGGGCAGGTTGCGACGATCCTCGTATTCGGAGAGCCCGTCGTTCAGGAATTTCCTTGCGGCGCTCCGTGCCGCCCCCTCGCCGGGCTCGAAACTTCCGATTCCGGCTCGACCTGGCTCCATGCCGAGATCGGCCAGGGAGGGCAACTCACCGGGTTCAATGTCTTCGGCCAGACTCAGACTTTCCGGACGCTCTTCTGCGGGACGCCGTTCGGTTTCCTGCCAGGCCCGGTTGAAAGGACTGAAGACCGTGTAAGGACGTCCCTGCCTTGTGTGAATCTCCTGTGGACGGTCAGTGATATAGGCGCCCGGGTGCGGAACCGCGGTTACCTCCATCTCGGCCAGGGCACTGCCAACACGCCGGTCCCGTAGCCGTGCGAACGGTGAGAGATCCTCGGTCCAATGGACACTTGACGCCCCGCACTCACTTGCCAGCTCCGGAATGACCTGCTCGGGGATCCCACGGCGGAAGGCCAGATCGGCGCCCAGGTCTCGCAGGTCGCTTCGCAGGGCATCGAGGCAGCCCAGCATGAATGCGGTTCGGCGCGGAGAAACGAAGCGCCCGTTGGCGAGGAGGCGGTCGTCGAAGACGAAGCAGGGCAGAATCCTGCTGGCGCGGGCCGCCTCCGCCAAAGCGGGAAGCTCATGGGTCCGCAGGTCCCGCCGGAACCACATCACCGCGACTGATTCTTCGTCGGGCAAGGTCAGAGAATCCGGGCCCGGATCTTCCAGGCTCCGCCCCGGGGCCAGATCAGGATGATCCCGCTGCGGCCGTAATCCCGCCTGAACCGGACCCGGAACAGTCCCCTCTTGCTGACCGACCCTCCGTTTGCCTGATCGGTCGGCAGGAAGAGCTCCAGCGGGCCGTCGCTCTTGCTGGCGCCGGTGCCGGAGGCGACCAGAAGCTGCCGGTCGGGGAAGTACCTGACCGAGGTGATCCGCCCCGGTGCCCCGCGTACGAAGGGGCGTCTCAGGTCCTTGACCAGTTTTCCGTATTGACCGACCACGCGATTACGGCTCCCGGAGCAGTCCATCCGGTAAACACTCCACGGCGGCAGCGGCGGGGCCACCTCGGGATCGCGAGTCGCGGCGTGAGGATCGCCACAGGACTGCTTCCAGGTCCACAGTGCCGATCCGACCAGGAACTCGTCCTGGAGTTTCAGGTGCCGACCGAAGTAATCCTTGCCGCTGCCATCGGCCCGGAGCGGATCGCCGCCCCATTCACCGGTCAGGACCGGGGCACCACCGAATCCGGCTGCTTCCTCGCGGGCAGTTTCGAACGACTCCCGACTGGGTGGCCCCGTTTCTCCGATGCTCCCGCCATAGAGATGAGGCGAATACACCACGTCTGAATCGAAATCGAAGGACCCTGGCGGACCGCTTCCGGTCAACGACCACAGCACACCCGGCTCGAAGAACACGAGGTGACGAAAACCGCCGCCGGCCTTTTCGCCCGCCCGGATCGCTTCCAGCGCCCTTCCATAGAAATCGCCCAGTTGCTGGCTCTGAACCGGGCCGAAGGCATTGGGCTCGTTCATGATGTCGATCCCGGCAACGGCGGTTCGTCCGGCAAAGCGTCGGGCGACCCGCTTCAGCATCCGGACGTAATGGGTCTGGATCCCGATGCCATCCGAAGCGGACCGGTCGTTGAAGAAGTTCGTCCAGGCCGCCCTTACTGCCGGGTTGACCTCGCGATTGTTCGTGAAGCAGCGTGGCTGGCCGTCGTCGAAGGTAGCCCAGCCCGGGGCGCCATCCCAGCCGAAAGCGGGCTGGGAGGGGGGAGTGCACGACTCGTCGTCGGAGGCGGCAAGGGTCGGCCCCCAGGCGTCCTGATGGAAGTCGAGGATCACATAGATCCCTTCCTCTCCCATCAGGCGGGTCCAGCGCCCGACTCGGTCAAGGTAAGCCCGGTTGATCTGCCCCGGCCGGGGTTCGACCCTGGACCAGGAGACGATCAGCCGAACCAGGTTCCAGCCGATGCGGACAATCCGCGCCGGGTCTTTCCGCTCGAGGGGCAGGGTCGGCGGCTTGTCGGTCCCCTGCCAGTACTGACCCAGTGAATTCACGTTGACGCCACGAAGGATTACCTCCCTGCCTTTTGCGTCGACGATACGGCCACCGCGGATCGGGTCGGGGTCCGCCTTCAGGCGCGGGAGTCCGGCCGTGGCCACGGCCGAAAATGCGACCAGGATCAGCCCGCACGAGACGGCCGCGACCGCGGCTGACCGCGTGAAAATCCCCTTGCCCATAGCCCCAGTCTAGACCGTGGGTCCGGGGGTGCTGTCAAGGTTCCCGCATCAAGAGCAACCGAAAACCGGCGGTCCTCACCTCCGGGGGAAGAAGGACATGGATCGCAAAGTAGGGGCAGCACTCGCCGTCGCAATCATCGGGGTAATCGTCGGGGTCATCGGCATCGTCATGGCCAAGGACGCCAATGACGCAAACAAGGACACCCAGGCCCAGCTCGAGCAGCAGATCAAGGAAAGCAACAAGAACTCTGCCGCCCGCGTGGCCGCAGCTGCGATGGCTGCGAAGAAAGTCGAGCAGAACGTCACCAAGGGCGCTGCCGCCGCCGAGAAACAGGACGAGGCAGACCTGAAACAGGCCGAGAACAAGGACTCGTCACAGGTTTCGACAAATGCGGCCGGAATTCAGACCCTTGGCGACAAGATCACCGAGTTGACCAACGAGGTCTCGAGCCTCGAGAGCGAGCTCTCGACCACGAAATCCCAGCTCAACGAGCGCATCTCGAACCTCAAACTCAGGCTCAACGGCGCCGACTGATCAGCGCTTCAGGAAGCCCGTGGCGACGGCCGACCTGCCGGCCTGGGTGACGCTGATCTTCAGCTTCACCTTCTTCCGGCCGGTCAGTCGCCTGCGGGCGGATTTCCTGATGTTGACCACGGCCTGAAGCGGACCCGCAGACGGTGCCCGGCCGTGGTCGGCGGCAATGACGGCGCCTCGGAACTTGACCTTGAAGTCGACCCGGCCCTTGCCGATCGAGGTGAAGTCAATCGTCAGGCCCTTCTTCAGGGCCCGCTTCAGGCTCGGGTAGGGGAGTTTCACGCCTCCGGGTGAGGGGTCGACCCGGGCCGGACCCCAGTCGGGTTCGGTGCCGCCCGGGATCACCAGTTTCTGCCCGGCATTGCCGCAATTGCCCAGGTCGCCGGCCCAGATCCCGTCGCTCTCCTCCCAGGCCAGGTGATCGGAATCCGGGGCCCAGGTCGGGGCGGCGATGCCTTCCTCGGTGTCGGTGATGCAGTCCGGCGTCGGAACGGTCGGGGCCGGACCGGACTTGGCGTTGCCGCTGACCCCGAAGGTGATGATCCGGCTGTCCTCGCCGTAGCCACGCACCGCCGCCAGGCGTTGTCCGTCCGCTGACAGTTCGCTGTCGCTCAGGTCTGTGGACTGTTCGGCGTAATCGCTGTCATCGAACCAGTGGACCGGTTCGTGTCCAGGGTCATGGAGCATGACCTGCGATCCGTAGCCGCCGGTCTGGATGGTGCGGGAATTACCCACCCACGACGGATTGTGGAAGAAGGTCGAGCCGTCCCTGGAAACCGGAGTCCGGCCGCTGGCGTCTGTGTATCCGGTGGCGGTGCGGGGTCCGCAATCAACGGTGGAGTCGCATTCGTAGCCGACGAAAGACCAGGCGATGATCCGGCCGTTCGGGGAAATCGCTACGTCGACCGGGGCGCCGTCCATCGGGTGGCTGACCGAGTTGGTCAGGGCCGGGGGGTCAATCTCGCGGATCAGGTCGCCGCTTTGCCTCATCAGGACGATGTCGTTGAGGTGGCCCGCCGCGATGATCCCGTTGTCTGCCTGACTCGGCGAACGGTAGGGAGAATTTGCGGTTCCGTCCCAGGTGACCCGGAAGCGGTGACTGCCGTCCGGATTGGCGATCCAGACATCGTTGTCGCTTATGTAGGCGATCGAGCCCCCGCTTGTGGCTCCGGCGGCACTGCTGAATCCCGGCATGACGAGAAAGACGGCGATGACTGCGAAAAGACAACGGACGAAGCTGACGGCAACGGGGCTCATGGTTCTCCTTGTGGGTGCTGTTGCCAGCAAGCTACGAAGGAGACCTTGCTTCGATATTGCGTGTTTCTTGCCGGGCCACGAGGGCCCGAGACGGGGCTAGTTCACGCCCAGCCCGCCGCCGGCACCGTCGTCGCAGATGCCGTCGCAGGCCCTCAACTGGCGAATGCCGCGAACCATCAGCCCATACTCCTTGCGTCGCCGGATCTGAAGCCCTTCCAGCTCGTAACGCTTGCCCCCGACGATGATCCCGTCGAAGAGCAGCATCTGCCTTGCCGCCCGCCAGTACCGCCCGGTTCTGATTGCGCGGCCGATGTTGGTGGCCGGCCGCTTGCCCCGTTTCGGCACGAAGTCCAGGTAGCCGGCTCCGAGGTTGAACGCGAAGGAGGTCAGCGCGGTGATCATCGGCGCATTTACCTTCGCTCCGCGGATCCGATCGAAGACGTCTTTCTCGGTCTCCCGCAGGTCCTTGCGCAGGAGCTTCAGGGCCCGGGACTGGGTCAGGCAGCCCCACTTTCGACGGTCGGCCCGGGTCGGTGGACCGTAATGAAGCAGGTGTCCGTAGCCGATCGTGGCATGGCCGGCCGGGTCGGCGTAGGGGCATGAGACAAAGCCTTCGAACCCGGCCACGAACCGTGTCGTCTGCATGGTCACGGCCCCGGAATGGGCCGGCGCCCAGAGCAGGACGAGTCCGAGGATGAGGGGAATGAGGCGGCGCATCGCCTGCATGGATAGCAGCCCGACGGTTCTCGCCGCCCCCGGCCGTTCCCGGCGAAGGGTGACGCCCACCCCGGGTGCCGCTCCGCCCAGAGCCCCGGCGTCGCCACGCCCAACGGCGAAGCGACACCGGATGTATGCGGCTGAGAGGAGTCGAACCTCCACGTCCTTGCGGACACAAGCCCCTCAAGCTTGCGCGTCTACCAATTCCGCCACAGCCGCAAGAGGACCGCGGATTCTAGGGGACGGGGGCGGGGCGGTGCGGACAGACAATCCGGTCGACATCTTGCGGAATCTGGCTTCGCACGAACATACGTCCGCAAGGAGGGTTAGATTACGAACACAGGTTCGCCACCCCGGGTCGGACCGCTTTCCAAAGCAAGGCCGAGAGCCGAAAAGGAGCGACGTGGTTGATCTGACCAAAAGACAGCGCGAAATCTTCGACTACATAGGCAAATACACCGACAAGATGGGCTATCCGCCCACTGTGCGGGAGATCGGCCAGGCGGTCGGCCTGACTTCATCTTCGACCGTCCACGTTCACCTCGCGAACCTGGAGAAGGCCGGCGTGCTCCGGCGTGATCCCAGCAAGCCTCGCGCTCTCGAGGTACTGGTCGGCAAAGCGAAAAGCGCGGGGGAGACGGTTCGCGACAGCGCCCGCGAGATGGTCGACACGGTTGCCAGCGTCGCCTCCGCACCTTCCGGTTTGCCGCTGCTCGGTCGTGTCTCGGCCGGGCCCGGCATCCTCGCCGAGGAGAACATCGAGGACTACGTCGAGGTGCCAGGGATGATCGGCGGCACCGACGGGGACTACGTCCTCGAGGTCCGTGGCGAAAGCATGAAAAACGCTGGCATCATGGACGGGGACTACGTGATCGTTCACCCGGCGCCGGAAGCCCGCAACGGAGAGATCGTGGTCGCCCTGCTCGGGGATGAAGACGCCACCGTCAAGCGCTTCTACAAGGAGAGCGACCACTTCCGGCTCGAACCCGAAAACGAGACGATGGATCCGATCATCACCACCGATGCCCAGGTCATGGGGAAGGTAATCGGAGTTTTCCGCAAGGTTTAGGTTCGCTGCTTCGGCACGGGATTGTTGCTTCGAAAGGGCGGCCAAGGGGCCGCCCTTTCTCGTGGTGTACGGGTTTGGCCCGGGCGACCCCAGGGGCCACCAGCCGTCCGCTGATCTTCGTCGGCGGCCGGGAATGACAGCTCACGTACCCGCGACTATCGCGGTCATTCCCGGCCTGTCTCCTCGTCAGCGAACGGCTGGAGGCTCCTGGCATCCACCCGCTGGGGGCTGGTGGAAGTCTTGGGAGCCTCGGGCCGGTGAAGGTGGCCGCGTGGGTCGGTTCGCTCAGGGTTGGTGGCAACGGTGCCGCCGGGATCGGTTCGCCCAGGGCTGGTGGTGCCACGGTACCGCAGGTTTCCTACGCCTGAGGTCGTAAACCTGCGGCACCTGTGTCTCGGATCCGTTGTTGCGGCTCCGGGGTCGCGTAGCGGGGTTGCGGAGCAGGGTTGGTGTAGCCGTGGGGGTTGGCATGCGTCCCCGGGGAACTCCCCGCGGACGAGCGCGGAGCGAGTCCAAGGGCCCCGGGGACGCATGCCAACCCCCACGGCGTGACCACCAGGCCGGAAGGTGCGAGCGCCAGGCGCCGGTGCAAATAGAAGAGGCCCCGAGGGGCCTCTTCCTTAGTGGGTCTGTAAGCCGGATCCTGTCTTGAACGACCATCTATCTCACCGGTTGATCGGACCGGTGGGCCCTGGCTCTCGCCGGTCGGGCCTGCGACCTACCTGGATCTCGCCGGGCCGGGTCGACGATCCTGTTTGGTCTTGCACCGGACGGGGTTTACCTGGCCGCCGTGTCACCACGACGCCGGTGCGCTCTTACCGCACCTTTTCACCTTTGCCTGATCGCGACTCACGTGTGGTCGCGCCATCGGCCGTGTATTTCTGTGGCACTTTCCCGCGGGTTTCCCCGGGTGGGCGTTACCCACCGTCCTTGCCCTTCGGTGTCCGGACTTTCCTCGAGGAGTTTTCTCTCTCCCCGCAGCCGTCCGACCCACAGCGATCCATTGTAGGGGGCGTTTTGCGAGTGGGTGACTTGGGACCAAGATTGAACGGATGAACGTCACACAAATGAAATGCACATGTTCTTTGAGCGTTTGCTAATGTTTCCACACCTTCTGCTGAATCTCCGCCTCAAGATCGCGGAGAACGGGGGACCCAACGGACACCGGTCCAGGGGCGAATCACTGGCATCCGCCAGGTAGCGCTGCTCTTTCAGCGCGAGCCCGACAGCTAACCCCGCAAGCCTTACGAAAGAGAGAAGAAGGAATGAATCGCAGCCTCCGGCTGGGCAAACTGAATATCGCTGTTGCTGCTGCGCTCGTGGTGGCCCTGGCTCTGGTTTCGCTGCTGGTCGGCGGGCAAAACGATCACGCCTCGGCATCCTCGGGAGGCATCGTTCTTTCCTCGCAGAGTTCGGCCGCCAAGAAAACCTCGGGCACAAGTGCCGTGAAAGGGACCCGTTTCGGGGCCCGGGTGCTTCGCCAGGGCATGGCGGGCGCCGACGTCAAAGTGCTGAAGAGCATCGTCAGGTCCAAGAACCTACTCTCGGGCGCACTAAACACAACCTTCGACCGCCCTACTACCAGCGCCGTCCGCCGGTTTCAGAGCTCGGCCAATATGAGCAGGAGCGGTGTGGTCAACAAGGTGACCGCGCGCAAGATGATCGGTTCGCTGAAGACTTCGGAAGCTTCCTGGTACGGACCGGGCCTCTGGGGTAACGGCACCGCCTGCGGCAAGGTGACCCTGCGTCCGGGCACTATCGGCCTTGCCAACAAGAATCTGCCCTGCGGAACCCGCGTGTTGATCGGCTACCGGGGCAAGTTCATCATCGCCCCGGTAATTGATCGCGGCCCTTACATCGCGGGTCGTACCTGGGATTTGACCAAGGCCGCCTCCGACGCGATCGGCCTCACCGGAGCCGGCGTCGGCCGGGTCCGCCACGCGATTCTCAGTCGCGGCCGTTAGCCCCCGCGGGAGTCGGTATTGGCTGCAGCGGTTCGGCTCTCGAACTGGATCGTTCGAGCCACCGGCACCTTTGACGGCCCCCGACCGTTTCTTTGCAGGGAAAAACCGATCCGTCGCGGGTTTTCGGCTGTTTGTACCGTGACCGGCCGCGTAAACAAGGAATACGCGCCGTGAGACTTAACACAAGGAGCCACTGAAACTGATGTCTGCAAACACCTTCCCGTCCTTCGGTCGCCGGACCGTTATCGCGTCGGCCCTGGCCGGGTTTATTGCCTTGCTGGCCGGCCTGGCGATCCTCACCGGCCCGGGCAACCAGGCCGATGCCGCGCCGGGCAAGGCCGTGTACCTCGGCAAGGCGAGCGCCAAGCGCATCGCGCTTTGCCCGGAGCGTTGCCAGTCGGTCGTCATCGTCAGCGGCTTCCAGGCCAAGGCTGGTGGCATCGGCAACGCTTATCGCGTTCCTTTCGTCGGTAACGTCACCCGGTGGCGCCTCAAGCTCGGCAAACCGACCATGAAGGACCGCGCCTTCTTCCAGCAGCGCTTCGGTGCGGTGCCCCAGGCAGCGATCGGGATCCTCGCGAAGAAGGAGCAGGGCGGCAAGATCGTCTACAAGCTTCGTCGCCGTTCCGCGATCCAGAACCTGAACCGCTTCCTCGGCAAGACGGCGACCTTCAATCTGGCCCAGCCGATCAAGGTGAACAAGGGTGATTATGTGGCGTTGATCGTCCCGACCTGGGCCCCGGCGCTCTCGGTGCCCGAAGCCTGTTCGACGGTGATGGTGAACGGCAAGGCGCAGATGAAGAACCCTCCGGTCTGCCGGCAGTTCAACGCCAACAACAGCTGGGTCGCCAGCCGCGATCGCACGACCTGTAGCCAGGCCGTGACGATGAAGAACTCGCAGCCCCAGATTGACGTGAACAGCCTGGCCTCATATGGCTGCCGTTTCAACGGCGCGCTCACTTACGGAGTCCGGGTGGAGAGCCGCTAGCAGCAAGGAAACAGCAACCGGTTCGAGGGCCGCCAGCGGCTCCCGGCCGGGCTTGAACGGCACAAAAAAGGACGGCCCCGGAACGGGGCCGTCCTTTTGTTAGGGGGAGAGGCTGATCAGGGGAGTGAGGACAGCCTCGTCCGGGACCTGGGGGAAGGCCCCTGTTGGGAGTTGATCAGGCGGCGTCGGGCAGAACCCTCGGGGTTGCCTGATCTTTCGGGAGGGCCGCAGCAGCGGCCATCACGCTTTGGAATTCGCCCATTGCGACGTGAGCAAGGGCCTCGAGGATCTGCTCGTCATCCCAGCCTGCCTCGCGGGCTTCCTCGTGGAGGTAGATCGGCGGGTCGCCGTCGGCCTCCAGGGCGGCCTTGAGGTAAGTGAGCAGAGCCTGTTCACGCGGGTCCGAAGAAGCGAAGCTTCTCGCCCTCGAAACCTCGTCAAGGCCGAGGCCGGCATTGCGGGCTGATTTCGCGTACTGAACGACGCTGTAGGAATCGCCCCGGTGTTCGGCCACGGCGAGGGCGATCCGTTGCCGGGTCGCCACGGGGAGCTCGCCCTGCTGCAGCTCGGCCCGCATTCTCGTGTAGGCGCGAAGGACTGCCGGAGAACCTGCCAGCACTCCGACCAGTTTGTTCACCTGGCGGCCGCCCACCTGGATGCTTTTGAGGATTGGCGCGCTCTCTTCGGGAGCGGTCAGTTCGTCGTGGATATGGAATCGGCTGACTTCTGTCTTTACGGTCACGATGTCACGCTTCCCAGTGTTTCCAGAAGTAACGCCCGTGATCAGCCTTTAGCCGCCGTTTATCGGACCGTTACTTTACTTTTAGCTAGTTACTTACCGCAAGTAAGTTATACCCCTTGCGGCGGCGTCTTGCAAGCTCCTTCGCGTATCGTTTCGGCCTGAGGTACCTCGATCCCGGCTCGCAAGCCGTTTATTTCGCCCCTCCAAGGAGTCCGATGGCAGTTCAGACCAACACCCCGGAAGACGTATTCGAAGCAGTCAGGGAGCACGATGTCCGCTTCGTTCGGCTCTGGTTCACCGATGTTCTCGGTCACCTGAAGAGCTTCTCGATCAACTCGAGCGAACTCGAACGGGCCTTCGAGCAGGGGATCGGCTTCGACGGCGCCTCGCTCACCGGCTTCAACCCGGTCGAGGAATCGGACATGGTGGCCCGGCCCGACGCTTCGACCTTCAGTCTTATCCCTTGGCGGCCCGGGGGAACCGATGCCGTGGCCCGCATGTTCTGTGACATCGAGGTGCCCGGCGGTCTCGCCTACGAGGGCGATCCCCGCTGGGTTCTGAAGCGGGCGCTTGACCGCGCAGCCGAACTCGGTTTCGATGATTACCTGGTAGCGCCGGAGCTCGAGTTCTTCTACTTCCGGTCGGCGCGGCCCGCAGGCGGGGTGCCGGAGGTGCTCGACGAAGGCGGGTATTTCGACCTGACCACCCTCGATGCGGGATCCGACGTCCGTCGCGAAACCGTGCTCGCGCTGGAACAGATGGGTGTACACGTCGCATCAACCCACCATGAGGCCGGCCCTTCACAACACGAACTGGACCTGAAGCCTGCCGGGGCCCTGACCACCGCCGACGACGTGATGAGCACCCGCATCGTGGTCAAGGAATATGCGGTCCAGGAGGGCTGGCACGCGACCTTCATGCCGAAGCCGATCGGCGGCGCGAACGGCTCCGGCATGCACCTGCACCAGTCGCTGAAGAAGGATGGCTCGAATGCCTTCTTCGATGAGGAAAAGCCCAGGGTGCTTTCCCAGACAGCCAAGGCCTTCATCGCCGGGCAGCTTCGGCACGCCCGGGAAATCGCCCCCCTTTACGCGCAGTGGGTCAACTCGTACAAGCGCCTGGTTCCGGGCTTCGAAGCACCGGTCTACCTGTCCTGGTCGCGGCGCAATCGTTCGTCCCTGATCCGGGTTCCGCAACCGAACGGCGATGATCCGGAAGGGGCGAAAGTCGAGATCCGCTGCCCCGACCCGGCCTGTAACCCCTACCTGTGCCTGGCCGGGATGCTCCAGGCCGGTCTCGAAGGAATCGAAAAGGGCTACGAGCTGCCGGAGCCAATGGAGGAGAACCTCTACCACCTGGGTCCGGATGACCTCGCCCAGCGCGGAATCGAACAGCTGCCGGCAACCCTGGGCGAAGCGATCGAGCTGGCGGCTGACTCGGAGCTGGTCCTGCGGACCCTGGGCGAGCACACCTTCCGGCGCTTCATCGAGCTGAAGCGTCAGGAATGGGACGCCTACCGGGTGCAGGTGACCCCCTTCGAGGTCGAGAGCTTCCTGCCGGTTCTGTAGGCCGGCCCTCCGGGACGCGCGCGCCCGAACGTTCTAGCTCCGCAGGCTCTCCAGCTTCCTGGTCGCGGCCGTCTTCGCGTTGAAGGCGCTGGCCATTGCCTTGTCGGCGAAGGAACCCTTGGGCGGGACGGCGCCGAGCTGGCGGGCCATGTCCAGCCCGTTCAGGATTGCGGTGATGTGGATGATCTTTCCCTCTTCGAGGGTCAGCAGATCGACCCCTTCGATGTCGATCCTCGCTCCGTTCGGGCGGAATCCCTCGAAGACTCCTTCGCCGTCAAACGTCCCGGTTGTCTGCCAATGCACCGAGGCCTTTTCGCCTTCGGCGACGATGCTCCGGGCCTCGAGCCGGAAGTCGGGAAAACAGCTGAACAGGTTGCCGAACCACTGGTTGTAGTCCTCGGGCGCATTCAGCTCATCCATGCCGACGAAGGTGGCGTGGCTGCCCGGCTTCCAGCAGGCGACCATGCCGGCGATGTCCTGGCGGCTGACGCATTCGAAGTAATGGGTGGCAATCTCACTGGTCGAGGGCATCGAGTTCCTTTCCCAGCTTCGCTGGATCGTTGGTTGGTGCCCGGCAGGTGAAGCTGCGACAAAGATACGCCGCCGGCTTGCCATCGAGGGACATCCGTTCGCGCATCAGCGGCGGGGTCGTCGATCCTTCCGGTCCGCCGGCGATTACCAGGTTCGGCCTGTACCGCCGCCTTGCTTCGGTGACGAGTGCGGCAGCGCCTGCTGCGCCAGCGTTCGCATCGGCTGTCTCGGCGTCCCGGCCTTCGGGCCAGACGATCGCCAGCTCTGCTCCGGGGTAGTGGTAAAAGGCCAGCGCCTGCAACAGATGGCCGAAGGCGGCCGGCTGTCGACCGGTGGCCGGAGCCAGCAGCTTCAGTACTTCCTCGGCCTTGCGCCGGTATGCGGACTCACCGGTCAACGCCGAGAGTCGCAGAAGGCCGAGGGCAGCAGAAGAAGAAGCCGCCGGGATCGGGTGGTCGCCGACGTCCTTGCGTCTGGCGATCAGATCCTCGTGATCGTGCGAGGTGGTGAAGAAACCGCCCCGGGCCGGATCCGAGAAACGGTCGATCATGTTTTCCGCCACGGCTCGTGCGCGGTCGAAGGTCATCGGATCGAAATTGGCCTGGTAGAGGTCGAGCAGTGCTTCGAGCAGGAAAGCGTGGTCTTCGAGGTAGGCATTCAACCGGGCCTCGCCGTGGCGCCAGGTCCGGAGCAGGTTGCCCTGCGGCCCGCGCATTCCATTCCAGATGAAGTCGGCACAGCGCTGTGCGGCTTCCAGGTAGTCAGGTCGCCCGAGCACGGCGCCGGCTTCGGACAGGGCCGAGATCATGAGTGAGTTCCACGAGCTCAGAACCTTGTCGTCAAGGGCCGGCCGGACCCTGCCGGCCCTTGCCGCAAGCAGCCGGTCGGACAGTTCTTCCAGGCCCTGATCGATTTCGTCGGGTGGCAGGCCGGCAGGCAGGTGAAGCACGCTGCGGCCTTCGAGCTGGCCTGACTCCGTCACGCCGAAGGCGTCGATCGCGGTGGATGCATCTTCGCCGAGTGCTGCCTCGATCTCGGCCGGCGTCCAGGTGTAGAATAGTCCTTCGATGCCTTCTGAATCTGCGTCGAGCGAGGCGTAGAAGCCTCCGGCCGGGTCGAGCATCTCGGACATCGCCCAGTCCAGCGTCTTCTGGGCCACCCAGCGGTAGCGGTCGCGTTCGGTCACCTGCCAGGCACGGAGGTAGGTTCGGGCGAGCAGGGCGTTGTCGTAGAGCATCTTCTCGAAGTGGGGCACGAGCCAACGTTCGTCAACCGAGTACCGGGCGAAACCGCCGGCCAGCTGGTCGAACATGCCGCCGGCCGCCATCCGGTCGAGCGTAATTTCGGCGGCTTCGACCTCGCCCTGACCGAGCATGAAGTCGAGGGCGGAGGCGGGCGGGAACTTCGGGGCGGGGCCGAAGCCACCCAGTTTCCCGTCGGTCTGCTCGGCCAGATTTTTCGCCCGCTCGCCGGGCAGGTCGGGGTCGAGGTCTCCTTCCGGGGCGCCGATCAGCGAGACCGCACCCAGTCGCGATCGCACGCTTTCCGACTGGGCGAGGATCTCGTCGCGCTTCTCGTCCCAGGCCTTGGTGACCGCTTCCATGACCATCATGAAACTGGGCATGCCCCGGGAAGTGTCCGGCGGGAAGTAGGTTCCGCCGTGAAACGGCACCCCCTGGGGATCAAGGAAGGCGGTCAACGGCCAGCCGCCCTGGCCGGTGATCGACTGGACCGCCTCCATGTAGATCGAGTCGATGTCCGGTCGTTCCTCGCGGTCGACCTTCACCGGCACGAAATGTTCATTCATATATGCCGCGGTCGTCTCGTCCTCGAAAGACTCCCGCTCCATCACGTGGCACCAGTGGCATGCCGCATAACCGACCGAGAGCAGGACGGGCACCTGCCGCTCCCGGGCCTCGGCCAGCGCTTCCGGGCCCCAGGGATGCCAGTCGACCGGGTTGTCCTTGTGCTGGAGCAGATACGGGCTGGTTTCTTCAGCGAGGCGGTTGCTCATTGGCACATGATCGGGCATCGGGCATCCGGGGGGTCAGGCATGGCAGGATGCCACCATGCTCGAAGCGTCGATCTTCAGCCGGTTCTGGCATGACCAGATCGAGACGAACCACCAGCAGGCGATCTTCCTGGTTCTTGTCGGCTTTCTCCTGTCGTTCGCTTTCATCCGCATGAGTACCCGGTTGATGCGAAGTCCGAAAGTGCCCTGGTGGCCGGGAAGCATCGTCAGCGACGGCGGCCTCCACGTTCATCACCACGTTTTCGGCATCGTGTTGATGATGATCTCGGGCGCAGTCGGATTTGCCCTGGCGGGCGAGGGCACCGCATTCAATCTTTGCGGTCTGGCTTTCGGGATCGGCATCGGGTTGACCATCGACGAATTCGCCCTTTGGCTTCACCTAGAGGATGTCTACTGGTCGGAGGAGGGCCGCCGGTCGATCGATGCGACCGTGTTGACCGCGGTGGTGCTGGCCCTGCTCATGTTTGGTGTCCGGCCCTTCGAGATCGATTCGAACTCGATCGGGATCCTCGTCGTCAGCATCATCACCGCCCTCTTTGTCTTCCTGATGGTCGGGATCTGCTTCCTCAAGGACCGCGTTCTTCATGCCGTCGTCGGATTCTTCTTCCTGCCGATCGCGATCTACGGAGCCTGCCGACTGGGCAAACCGCAATCGGTCTGGGCCAAGCGGCGATATGGCGAGAGGAACCCTTCAAAGCAGAAACGGGCCGAGGCCCGCTTCCGGCCGGACCGCCGGACCCAGCGGTTCAAGGAACGTTTCCGCGACATCGTCGGCGGCGGGCTGATCCACCAGGATCCGGACCCTGCCCCCGACGAGTCGAAACCAGACGCCTGATCAGGCAGTGACGTCCTGTGCGAATGCCTCGAAGGCGTTGGCGTAGTTGTCGAGATCCTGTTCGGTGTGGAAGACCGAAAGGGTCCACTCTTCCTCGACGCCAGGGGTCATGAAGATGCCGTGATTCATGTGGTAAAGCCAGCCCAGGGTTGAAAGCTCCGCGTCCACGTATTCCGCGTAATCCCGGTACTCGTAGAGTCGCTGCGGGGAGAAGATGACGCAGCCCTTGGCGCCGATGCCTTCGGTGTAAGCGGGCAGGCCGTACCTGTCGATGATCTCCTGGCAGCGGCCCTTGAGGTATTCGTTCTTCTCGTTCAGCTCGACGTAGGCCTGCTCGGTCAGCACCTCGGTCAGCGCCGCCTTCGCCGCAGCCATGACCAGCGGGTTGCCGTTGAAGGTGCCGTACTGTTTGACCCGGTCATCCTCGACCAGCTGCGCGACCTCGTCCGACATCCCGATTGAGCCGCCCGGATAGCCGCCACAGGTGGCCTTGGCCAGGGTGATCATGTCCGGGGTGACCCCGTAGTAGCCGGTTGCTCCGCCGTGAGACATGGTCGCGCCGGTCTTGACCTCATCGAAGATCAGCTTGATCCCGTACTGCTCGGTCAGTTCGCGAACGGCTTCGAGATAACCGTCCTTCGGCGGGATGATGTTGATGTTCATCATCGCCGGCTCGACGATCATCCCGGCGACCTGGTCACCGATGTTCTCGAGCACCGCCTTGAGCGCGTCGACGTTGTTGAAGGGCACCGTGTGGGTCAGGTCGGTCAGCGCCTTCGGAGTGCCCTCTCCGTAAGGGACGGCGATCGGATCCTCGCGGGTGCCAATCTGATCGAGCGGCGGGGCAACCGAGACCATCACCGCGTCATGGTGGCCGTGGTAGGAGCCTTCGACCTTGAGGATCATGTCGCGGCCGGTGGCGCCGCGGGCGAGGTGGACCGCGTCCATGGTCGCCTCGGTGCCGGAGTTGATGAACCGCCAGTGGGGGAGGCCGAAGCGCTTCTTCAGCTCTTCGGCGACCTCGATCGAGTCGTTGGTAGGCGCGGCGAAGTGCGTGCTCTGGTCGATCCGGGCTTTGACCGCCTCGCCGATCGTCGGGTTGGCGTGACCGATCACCATCACGCCGAAGCCGGCGTGGAAGTCCGTGTACTGGTTGCCGTCGACGTCCCAGACCTGGGAACCCTTGCCCTCGGTCAGGTAGACCGGCCAGGGGTCCATCATCTGAAACGAGGAAGGCACGCCGCCCGGCATGACTTTCACCGCCCGCTGATACTCCTCGGCGGATTTGCCGGTGCGATTGCGATAGATCTCCTGCTGGGCTTCGGTCAGCGAAGCGATCCGCTTGGGGTCAAGGCCGCTGTCAGACATCGATTCTCCTCGGTCGTGGGACTCAAGGGGAGCCTACATAGCGACCCTTGCCGAATCCAAGCCGGAACGTCAGACCGGCAACTCGCCTCTAGACGTTTTGACTAGTCCAGCGAGAGGGCAACGGTCGCGGCTTCGATCATGCGTGGATCGTCGAGCCGTTCTCCGTATATGTCCCGCAGTTGGCCCATCCGGTAGCGAACCGTCTGGGGGTGAACGTGCAGCGCAGCTGCGATCTCGTCCCTTCGGCCCTGGTGGAGCAGCCATGCCTTGAGAGTCGCCCTCAGCTTCCCGGCGGTCGCAGGGCGCAGGTCGGAGAGCGGCGAGAGGATGTCCTCCCGAAGGTCTTCCAGGGCCATCGGGTCCGCGCTTGTGACCAGTTCCGTCAGATAGTTGTCAGCGTCTGCCGTGCCCGTGTCTCCATCCGCACCGATCAGGTCAAGAACCTTGAGCGCCCGCGAGAACGACTCACCAGCCCTGTGCCAGGGCCGCACCGGCCCGATGACCGCGCCGCGTCCCGCCAGCGCCCCCTTCAGATGTTCCCTCTCCCCGGCTTTGGATGTGGGTGCGAGAACAAGCAGGCGGTCTTCCCCGGACAGTCCGGGCAGGTCGTCGGGCACGATCAGGGAACGGGTGTCGATCAGGTTGCGAATGCCCTGCGCCCTGCCGGTCGCCACGATCACGGCCGAAACGGTTTCGGGGGGATCCCAATGTGCTCTTTCCGCCTCGTCCCGGAGGACGTCGGCCGGTCCGCCCGCGAGGATCCGGCGGGCCAGCTCTTCGAGTCGGCGGGATCTGGACCTCTGGCTCGATTCCTGTTCGTGGGAGTAGCCGGCGACGCTGGAGGCAGACAGCTGGTCGATGTAGGCGAAGATCATCTCGGCGAAACTGGAAAAGATTTCGATCGGAATGCCTGCCTCGATTGCGACCTGAGACCATTCCCGCCATGCAGCTCTGGCGCCGATCCGGTAGGCGGAGAGGAGGACGTCGGTCGTGCGGCCACTGCGGAACTCTCCCCGGCCGAGGGCGAAGGAGGCGTCGAGAGCGGGCTGAAACGGGACCACCGCGTCGGCGGACCGCGACTCGGATGCGATCACCAGAAAGCCGCGGAGCGCCAGTTCCACCTGATGGTCGAGGGTGTCTCCTTCGGGTCCGCGCAGGGCGCTGTATTCGGGCACTTCGGCGATGACCGCCGCGGCCGATGCTGTTGCGACATCGGGGAGAACATCGCGCAGAGTGGCGATTACCGATTCCGGCACGAATGAAGATTCGGCGCTCATGGCAATCGAGAATAGCGCCTTGTTTGTTCGAAAACAATAAAAACAAGCATCAAAATTCAACCAAGAGGTTCAAGATAATTCCAAAGGGATAGTTCACTCTGTCCCTATGCCGTCACTTCTTTCACCGCGCCGCTCCGCTTCCGGAATCCGTTCCGGCATGGGTGCCCTGGCCGAGCGGGTGGCGACGCCGCTGCTTCCGTCGGACTACGTCGACCTGCTCTCGCCGCTCGCTTCGAGCGCTGAGCTCAGAGGAAAAGTCGTCGGCGTGCTGCCGGAAACGGTCGATTCGGCGACTCTGATCATCAAGCCAGGCAGAACCTGGAAAGGCCATCGGCCGGGCCAGTACATCCGGGTCGGGGTAGACATCAACGGAGTGAGGCGTTGGCGGGCCTATTCGCTGACCTCTTCGCCGGAGCGGCCAGACGGCAACCTCACGATCACCGTCAAGACGATCGAGGAAGGCTTGGTCAGCAACCATCTGGTCCACCGGATCCGGACCGGAACGGTCATCCAGCTCGACCAGGCGACCGGTGACTTCACCCTCGGTGAGCAGAGGAGGCGAAAGCAGCTCTTCGTCACAGCCGGCAGCGGCATAACCCCGGTGATGGGAATGCTTCGGGGCCACTCCGAAGATCTCGAGGGTTCCGTGCTGATTCACTCGGCTCCGACCGGCCGGGACGTGATCTTCGGCAGGGAGCTGCGAGGGATAGCCGACGAAGGCCGCATCGAACTGATCGAGATCCACACGGACCGGGCCGGAATGCTGAACCCCGCAAATCTCGCGGCGATGGTCCCGGACCTCGCGGAACGGGAAATAAGGGCCTGCGGGCCGACAGGGATGCTCGATTCGATCGAAGCCCACCTCGAAACCATCGGGCTTGCCCACCGGCTTCGTACCGAGCGCTTTCGACCCGCTGTCGTGGTAACCGGGGAGGGCGGAACCATCCACTTCACCGTCTCGGACGTCAACGCTCAAGGGGACGGAGCTACCCCGATCCTGGACGTCGGCGAGGAGGCCGGGGTGCTGATGCCATCCGGCTGCCGGATGGGCATCTGCTTTGGCTGCGTTTCCCGGTTGCGCGAGGGAGCCGTCCGTGACCTGCGGACCGGCGAGGTGACCACCGCCACTACCGGTGACGAGATCCAGATCCAGACCTGCGTGTCGGCCGCCGCCGGCACCTGCCAAATCGAACTGTGAGGAAAAAATGACCGCAATTCAGAAAGATCCTGACAACCCGATTGCCCACCTCTCCCGAGAGGACATCGAGCAGATCGGCCGCGAGCTTGACGCGATCCGCCAGGAAGTACTCGACACCCGCGGGGAAGAGGACGCCGCCTACATCCGGGGATTGATCGACACCCAGCGAAAACTGGAGCTGGGCAGCCGCGGCGTCCTGCTCTTCTCGCTCTTTCCGCCGGCCTGGCTGGTCGGCACGGCCGGCCTCACCGTGGCAAAGATCCTCGAGAACATGGAGATCGGCCACAACGTCATGCACGGCCAGTGGGATTGGATGCGGGACCCGAAGATTCACTCGACCACCTGGGAATGGGACAACGCATCCCCGGCCGACCTCTGGAAGCACTCCCACAACGAGATTCACCACACCTACACCAACGTAATCGGCAAGGACCACGACCTGGGTTACGGCATCATGCGGGTCGACGAGGACCAGCGCTGGGTCCCGTTCTACCTCGGCCAGCCCGCCTGGAACCTGATCAACGCCTTCCTTTTCGAGTACAGCATTGCCGCCTACGATCTCCAGTTGAAGAAGAACTGGAAGGGCCGCAAGGAAAATCCGGAATTCCAGGCCAAGGCGAAGCAGGTCATGAAAAAAATCCGGACCCAGATGACCAAGGACTATGTGGTCCATCCGGCCCTTTCTGGTCCCTCGGCCCCGACCACCCTCGCGGCCAACCTGACCGCGAATCTGGTCCGGAACCTCTGGACCCATTCGGTGATCATGTGTGGCCACTTCCCCGAGGGCGTCGCTACCTTCGAGAAAAAGTCGATCGACGGCGAGACCCACGACGACTGGTATGTGAGGCAGATGCTCGGGGCGGCCAACATCAAGGGCTCGCCGGCGATGCATGTGATGACCGGGAACCTTTCCTTCCAGATCGAACATCACCTGTTCCCGGACCTGCCGAGCAACAGGTATCAGGAGATCTCGCCGAAGGTGAGGGACATCTTCGAGCGCTACGACCTCCCCTACGCCGAAGGCAGCCTGCCCGGGCAGGTGGCTTCAGCCTGGAAGAAGGTAATCCGGCTCTCGCTGCCGGACGACACCCTGGGGAAGGCGAAGTCGCTTCTCGGGTTCGGTCGCAAGAAGAAGGAAGCGGATATTCACGAGATTCGCCCGGAAAGGCTGGAAGCCCGGGCGGCCTGATCAGCCTTCGCGGGCCCGCAGTTCGGCCCGGCGGATCTTGCCGGAAGTCGTCTTCGGCAGCTCGTCGATGAATTCGATCACCCGGGGGTACTTGTACGGGGCCGTCGACCGGCGGCAGTGCTCCTGGAGTTCGGCCACGAGATCCTCGCTCCCCTGGAATTCGGCTCCCTGTTCCCGCAGGACAATTACCGCCTTCACGATCGACCCCCGTTCCGGATCCGGGGCGGCAATCGCCGCGGCTTCCGCCACGGCCGGATGGCTGAGCAGGGCCGACTCGACCTCGACCGGGCCGATCCGGTAGCCGGACGAGGAAATCATGTCGTCGTTTCTGCCCTCGTGAAAGAGATATCCGTCCTCGTCCTCGGTGACCAGGTCGCCGGTCGGCCACCATTCACCTTCGAAGCGCCTTCCGTCCACATAGCTGTGAAAGAAGGTGGGGGAGGTCTCAACCCGGATCTGCAGCTCGCCGGCGACCACCCGGGTTTCGATGCCGGGAAGGGGCCGGCCCATCGAGCCTTCCCTCCGCAAGACTGACTCGCCCGGGCGGAAGCCGGTTACCGCACCGGTTTCGGTCTGGCCGTAGCCATCGGCGATCTCGAGACCGGTCGCCGCCCGGAAGTCATCGATCACCTCCGGGTTCAACGCCTCGCCGGCCGAGACCATCCGCCGGAGCGAGGGAGTCGGTCCGAGCTCGGTACGCCGGGCGAGGATTCGATATTCGGTCGGCGCCTGACAAAGCACGTTGACCTGCTGCTGACGGACAATGTCCAGCCGGGTCTCCGGATCGAACCGGCCATCGACCAGCAGCGCCTTCGCTCCTCGAAGCCAGGGTGCGACGAACGAATTGCGGGATGATTTGGACCAGCCGGGAGCCGCCGTACACCAGCAAAGGTCGCCGGGCTCGGCCCCGAACCAGTGCTGGGCCTGTATCGACTGGCCCAGCAGGTACCGCTGGGAATGGACGATGCCCTTCGGTTTCCCGGTGGTGCCGGAGGTAAAGACGATCAGGGCCGGATCTTCGGCTTCGAGGTCCGCCACCTTTGCGGGGGTTGCCTGCGCGATGTCCTCGTCGAAGATCCGGTCGAGGTCATCCATGTCGAAGGCCGGAATTCCGTCCGGCAGGCTGGTCAGGTAGCTGGCCTCCCCGATCGCCAGGGACGGGTTGGTTGCTTCGGCCCGGTAGGCAAGGTCCTCCTTGCTGAGCTGCGGGTTCAGTGGCAGCGCAACGGCGCCCATGCGGAAACAGGCAAGCATCGAGATGACCCATTCGATCCGGCTTCCAATCAAAATCATCACGGCGTCACCGCGGCGGACTCCCCGGTCCAGCATCGCCCCGGAGAGGCCCAGGGAACGGGCAAAAAGGTGGGAAAAGCAGAAGATCTCCCGGTTGCCTTCGCCGTCGATCGCAACGACTGCCTCCTGCGAGAAGGGGAACTTCTGGATAACGTCGTCGATGAAGTTCAAGGGCAGACGAGTCTAGCCGCCGGGTCCGCCGACCCGTGGTGAAAAAGCAGTGAAGGAAGGTCGGTGCTAGTTCTCGTACTTCTTGATGATGCGCAGGGTGCCCTCGGGAGCTGCCTGCTCGCAGAGGTAGCAGAGAACGCATTCGTCAAGTTGGCCCCGGACGATCTCGGTGCCGTCTTCGGTCGCCTTGAAGATGCCCACGGTGCAGACCTCCTCCAGCTTCTTCGCCAGCTCCGGGTCCGGGGTGGTTGGCTCGTCGAGCTCGATGTCGATGAAAACGCTGTTCAACGTTTCAGTGTTCATGCTCCGATCCTTTCCTTGACGGCGTCAGGGATCTCGTCGATTCGCTCGACCACCGTGATCCCGGCGGATTCGAGACGCTTGATCTTCTCGGTCGCCGAGTCTTCCTTGCCTTCGACGATGGTTCCGGCATGTCCGAAGGTCATACCCTTCATTGACTCGTCGTCCATGAAGCGGCCGGCCATGAAGGCGACGATCGGCATCGTCGATCCGGCCTCCTCGCGCCACTCGACAAGCTCGGCTTCCATGCGGCCGCCGGGCTCGGTGTAGATGACGATGGCCTCAGTCTGGGGGTCCTCCTCGAAGAGTGGCATCAGGTCGGCGTAGGTGGAGCCGATGATCGCGTCGCCGCCGATCGAGACGGCCGTCGAGACGCCGAGGCCGGCAGCGGTGAGGGTGGAGGAGATCTCGGTGGTCATGCCGCCGGAGCGGGACATGACGCCGACGGATCCGGCGACGTAGGCCTTGGCCGCGTCCTTGGCCGGGCCGCCGATGCCGCCCATCTTGGCGACGCCGGGGGCGATCAGGCCGAGGCAGTTGGGGCCGATGATGCGAGCACCGCGCTCGTCGGCCAGCTCGACCATCTCGGCGACGTCGCGGCGCGGGATCCGCTCGGTGACCACGACGATCAGCTTGATCCCGTTCTCGATCGCCTCGAACACGGCGTCCTTGGTAAAGGCGGGGGGGACGGTCGCCACTGCTCCGTCGATCGGCTTGCCGTGGTGCTCGACGGCCTGCTCGACGGTGTCGAAGACGGGAACCCCGTGGACCTCGCGGCCCTTGCGGCCGGGGGTGACGCCGCCCACGATGCTGGAGCCGAAGTCGAGGCACTCGCGGGTCAGGTTGACCGCCTCGCGGCCCGTAATGCCCTGGACGATGAAGGTGAAGTCCTCGTTCAGCAGGATGGACATCAGGCGCCGCCTCCCTGGATCTTGGCGACCGCCGTTCCCGCCGCGTCCCACATCGAGACGGAGCGGTCGGCGTACTCGACGCCGTACTTGTCGAGGATCTTGTAGCCCTCGTCCTCCCAGGCGCCCGGGATGCGGAAGATCGCAATGGTTTCACCCGGATCCTTACCGAGCTCGAGGCAGGCCTTGATGACGCCGCGGGCGACGATGTCGACCCGGGTGTTGGAGACGATCGACATCATCACGGCGATCTTCTCGACGCCGTCCTTCTGCAGGATCTCCTTGGCGAGGCCGCACGACTTCGACACCGAGGGGTTGCCGCCGATCTCGGCGTAGTTGGCGGGCTTGCCGCCCTGGTTGCGAACCGCGTCGGTGAGGGTGAGCGACCCTCCGCCGGCGCCGATCACGAGCCCGATGTTGCCGGTGAAGCCGTGGTCTTTGCCCTGGATGACGCCGCGATGGTCGGCCGCGTCGATCGCCTTGACGTTGCGCTCGAAGTCGCTCGGCTCGTACATCTCGCGCGGCTCGGAGAGGTCGACGCCGAGCTCGGTCAGGACCTTCTTGTGGCGGCCGACGGCCTCGTCCTCCATCTCCATGTGCGCGTCGAGCGCGACGAAGGAGCCGTCGGAGAGCTTGGCGAGAGGGTTGATCTCGGCGAGGGTCATGTCGTAGTCGCGGAAACAGGCGGGCCAGCTTGGCGAGGATCGGGGTGGCCCGATTCAGCTGGCTGCCGGTCACGCCGGTAGCCGCGATGACCTGTTTGGCCTGGAAGTCAGCGATCGGGTGGAGGTTCGAGAGGTGGCCGCGGCCGACGTGCTCGGGGTGCTCCTCGGCGACCTGCTCGATGTCGATACCGCCCATGTCGCTGAAGAGCATCATCGGGCGCCGAGCGCGGCCGTCCCAGAGGACCGCCGCGTAGTACTCGTGCTCGACCTCGGCCTTGGGGTCGACGAGGACGCCGACCGGCATGTGGTTGCTGATCTCGAGCTCGAGGATCTCGAGTGCGTGCGCGGCGGCTTCCGCGGGCGTGTCGGCGAACTTGACGCCACCTGCCTTCATGCGGCCGCCGACGAGCACCTGCGACTTGACGACGACCGGGCCGCCGATTTCCTCAGCGATCTTTCGTGCCTCTTTCGGGGTCTGGCAGAAGCCGTACTTTGGTGACCGGGATCCCGGCCAGCTCGACGATCTTTCTTGCCTCGTATTCGTAGAAGATCATTGCGCCGAAAATCTATTCCAGAACCGGCAAACCGGTTATTCCGATTGAGTCGCTAGGAATCAAACGGTGCCGGTAGTGTGTGTCTGCGGCATCGGCTTCCTCTCATCCTGATGGTCCCGGTTCTGGCCGGGGCGGTGGTTTCCGGGCTGTGGGTCCGGTGACGTTATCGACGATCAGAAGACCGAAATCGCGGTCCGCTTCGACGTCCAGGACGCGACCGGTGCCGGTCTCCTCGGTTACCTGCCCGTCCGATGTGCCCGTTTCGGTCGGCACCCGCTTTACCTGTCATGTGGTGGCGGCCTCCGGCGACGATGCGGTCGCAGAGCTCGAGATCACCACTGACAACGGCGATCTGCGCATGCTGAGCCTCAAGTCCGTCAATTAGCCCGCCTCCGTAGTAATCCGCAGGACTGTGCGGGTCAGAGAGCAAGCCGCCCTGATCTCCGTCACAATCCGTGAATCGGCCAAAAGCCGCGCCGTTCCCCTCTCGGCGGCGCGTGGACCAAGGAGTTGAAAACCGCCAGTGAGTGAGACGACCCAGGTGACCGCCCCGACCAAGAACGCCAGGCTGCTTGCCTGGGTGGACGAGATCGCCGAGCTGACCCAGCCCGATCAGGTCCACTGGTGTGACGGATCCGCCGAGGAATACAACGCCCTCGCCGAAGGTCTGGTCGATGCCGGGACCTTCCGCAAGCTCTCCGACGCCAAGCGCCCCAACTCCTACCTCGCCTGGTCGGACCCGAGCGACGTCGCCCGCGTCGAGGACCGGACCTTCATCTGCAGCGAGGAGGAGGCCGACGCCGGCCCGACCAACAACTGGCGTGCTCCGGCGGAGATGCGGGACACGCTCGCCAAGCTCTACGACGGCTGCATGGCCGGCCGCACCATGTACGTGGTTCCGTTCTCGATGGGCCCGCTCGGCTCCGACAAGTCGCACATCGGCGTCCAGCTCACCGACTCGCCCTACGTCGTCGTCTCGATGCGGATCATGACCCGGATGGGCCAGCGCGCCCTCGACGTCCTCGGTGCCGAGGGCGAGTTCGTGCCCTGCGTGCACTCGGTCGGCCATCCGCTCGCCGAGGGCGAGGAGGACTCGACCTGGCCGACCAACGCGGAGACGAAGTACATCTGTCACTTCCCCGAGACCCGCGAGATCTGGTCGTTCGGCTCCGGGTACGGCGGCAATGCGCTGCTCGGCAAGAAGTGCTTTGCGCTGCGCATCGCCTCGGCCATGGCCCGCGACGAGGGCTGGATGGCCGAGCACATGCTCATCCTCAAGCTCACCTCGCCCCAGGGTGAGGTCAAGTACGTGACCGGCGCCTTCCCGTCGGCGTGCGGCAAGACCAACCTCGCGATGCTGATCCCCACGCTCGAGGGCTGGACCGTCGAGACCGTCGGCGATGACATCGCCTGGATGAAGTTCGGCGACGACGGCCGGCTGTACGCGATCAACCCGGAGGCAGGGTTCTTCGGCGTCGCGCCCGGCACCGGGGCGGACACGAACCCCAACGCGATCGCAGCGATCGAGAAGAACACGATCTTCACCAACACGGCGCTGACCGATGACGGTGACATCTGGTGGGAGGGCATGACCGACGAGCCGCCGGCGCACGCGATCGACTGGCACGGCAACGATTGGACGCCGGACTCCGACGAGCCCGCCGCTCATCCGAACGCCCGTTTCACGGTGCCCGCCGACCAGTCGCCCTCGATCGCCGACGAGTGGGAGGACCCGGTCGGCGTTCCGATCGACGCGTTCCTCTTCGGCGGCCGCCGCGCGACCGTCGTCCCGCTGGTTCGCGAGTCGTTCGACTGGGAGCACGGCGTCTTCATGGGGGCGACGATGTCCTCGGAGATGACCGCCGCCGCGTTCGGCACGGTCGGCCAACTCCGCTTCGACCCCTTCGCGATGCTCCCGTTCTGCGGCTACGACATGGCCCGGTACTTCCAGCACTGGCTCGACATCGGCGCCAAGGCCGACCCCGAGAAGCTGCCCAGGATCTTCTACGTGAACTGGTTCCGCAAGGATGACGACGGCAAGTTCATCTGGCCCGGCTTCGGCGACAACAGCCGCGTGCTCGAATGGGTCTTTGGCCGTTGCGACGACGAGGGTGAGACGGTCGAGACTTCACTCGGCCTGCTGCCCAGGGTCGAGGATCTCGATCTCGATGGAGTCGACGTGACCCCCGAGCAGATGGACGAACTGCTCACCGTCGACGATGAAGCCGTGATCGCACAGTTGCCGCAGATCGAAGAGCATCTGGACAAGTTCGGCGACTCGCTTCCGGACGAGATCAGGAACCAGTTCGAGGCTCTCAAGGCCCGTCTCGGGGCCTGACGGCCCGGGGCCGTGGGCCTGCTCGGGGTTATTGGCGGCAGCGGCCTTTACGGCCTGAGTGCCGCCGGCGAAGAGAAGACCGGTTCGACCCCATGGGGCCCGCCATCGGAATTCCCGGTCGTATATGAGGTCGGTCATGGCGTCGCGTTCATCGCGCGTCACGGCACCGATCATTCGATTGCGCCACATCAGGTCAACTACAGGGCGAACGTCCACGCCCTGCGGGAAGCAGGCTGCGACCGGATCCTCGCCGTCTCCAGCGTCGGCGGCATCGCTCCGGCCTGTCAGCCAGGCCGGCTGGTCGTGCCCGACCAGTTGATCGATTACACCTGGGGGCGGGAAATGGCCTTCCGGAAAGCGGGCGAACAGGTCCGTCACCTGGACTTCACCGATCCTTACTCGCCCGACTGGCGCGAAAAAGTGACCGAGGCGCTGGCCGGACTGGATCTTGACTTCATAGATGGCGGAAAGGTCACCGAGGGCGGGCGAGGCTCGCGGCTGACTGGATGATTTCGTCGGCATGACCGGGATGGCGGAACCTATGCGGCCACCCAGGGTCCTCGATTCGAGACCGCGGCCGAGATCAGGCGCCTCGCGGCTGACGGCTGCCATGTCGTCGGCATGACCGGGATGCCGGAAGCAATCCTCGCCCGCGAGGCCGGGACGGACGCACGCGCGGCATTCGCCGCGTCTGCCCTGGAGCGTCCCGGACGACGCTCACCCGGCCCCACGGCTACCCCAACCCGGCCCCGTGACACCAACCCGTACCCGGGAACCAGGCCCAACCGGGCTCAGTGACACCAACCCGACTCCAGGACGTCGAGATCCCTGTTTGTGCCGGTATGTGGCACAAACAGGGATCTCGACGACCTTGCCACGACCCGGAACCGCAACCCCAGCTTGATTCAGAAACGACGGTGCCGCAGGTTTACCCCCCAGATCGGGGGAAAACCTGCGGCACCGTCGACGTGGACCAAGAAAGTCGTGGTTCGGGATCCGTCTCGTAGATCTGGAGACCTTGCGGGTGGACCCGGAGTCCTGCTGATGAACCCGGAGGGTCTGCCAGAGGACCCGGGGAGCCTGCCGGAGAACCCGGAGGGCCTTGAGGTCCGGCGTGGGTGTGTGCGCGAAAAACCTTCGGAATGGGGAGCGAAGCGACGGTTTTTCGCGTACATACCCACACCGGGCCCATCGCCAAGTCCCACCGCACCCATCGACAACGTTTCGCCAGGTCCATCGACCAGGTCGGGCCGACCGTTCGACTTCGTGCCGGATCTAAGGCCTGATCACAGCCCCCTTTCCCGGGGATCGGAAGTACATGTCGGCAGGAGTAGGATCGGCTCATGAGCGAGGAGAAGAAGTACCTGCTACCCGAGTCCGCGATCCCCACCAACTGGGTGAACATCATGGCCGACGCACCCGGGGAGCCCTTGCCGCCACTCAGCCCCGCGACCGGCCAGCCAGCCGGGCCCGATGACCTTTCCGCGATCTTCCCGATGAATCTGATCGAGCAGGAAATGTCTCCGGAACCGGTGATCGAGATACCGGAGGAGGTGCGTGAGACCTACCGGCTCTGGCGGCCGACCCCGCTGATCCGGGCGACCCGGCTGGAAAAGGCTCTAGGTACGCCGGCCCATATCTACTACAAGTACGAGGGGGTTTCGCCGGCCGGCTCGCACAAGCTGAACTCGGCCGTGGCGCAGGCCTATTACAACCGGGAGGCCGGAACCCGGAAACTGGTCACCGAGACCGGGGCGGGGCAGTGGGGGTCGGCCCTTTCGCTGGCCTGCCAGTGGTTCGGCATCGAATGCGAGGTCTTCATGGTCGGTGTCTCATATGACCAGAAGCCGTACCGGCGGGCGATGATCGAGACCTGGGGTGCCAGCGTCCACCGCAGCCCCTCCGATCTGACCGAAGCCGGGCGTTCCCAGGCGGCGCACCAGAGCGGCAGCCTCGGGATCGCGATCTCCGAAGCGGTGGAGGTAGCGGCTGGCACCGAAGACGCAAACTACGCGCTCGGATCGGTGCTCAATCACGTTTGCCTGCACCAGACCGTGATCGGCCAGGAAGCGATTGCCGCGATGGAAATGGCTGGCGAATACCCGGATGTGGTGGTCGGCTGTGTCGGTGGTGGTTCCAACTTTGCCGGCCTGATCAACCCGTTCTTGCGCGAGAACATCCGCGGCGGCAGAAAGACCCGTTTCCTCGGAGCGGAACCGGCAGCCTGCCCGACCCTGACCCGGGGCAAGTTCGCCTACGACTTCGGAGACACGGTCGGGATGACCCCGCTGATGCCGATGTACACCCTCGGTCACGACTTCGTTCCGGCCCCGGTCCACGCCGGTGGTCTCAGATACCACGGTGACGCCCCCAGCCTCTGTGCCTTCGTTCACGAGGGAATGGTCGAGGCGACCGCCATCCCCCAGGGAGCCGCCTTCGAGGCGGCGCTGCTGTTCGCCAGGACGGAAGGAATCATTCCCGGGCCCGAGCCCGCTCACGCAATCCGCGCGGTGATCGAGGAGGCCGAGGCTGCCAAGCAGGCCGGTGAAGAGCGGGTGATTCTCCTGGGCCTGTCCGGTCACGGTCATTTCGACATGTCCGCCTACCAGGCCTACCTGGCCGGAGAGTTGACCGATCTCGAGCTCTCGCAGGAGGAACTCGACGAAGCGATCGCACGGTTGCCTGAGGCACCGGCGATCGCCTGAACCGGTCCGCCCGGGGTTTTTGCCACCCTGGCCGCACCCCTGCCGCCAAAAGGTTGTTAACTACCCCGGATGCTTCAGCCGGGGAACTCAGTCGAAAGTCGCTCGCGCCTGCTTCAGATCGTCGGGATCTGCGCCGCGCTCGCCTTGTGCGCCGCCATATTCGCGGTGACGGCTCCGCCTGCCCGCTCGGCTGATCCTTACACGGTCGAGTCCGACGTTCCCTACGGTCCGGCCAACGATCAGCCCGGCTCGAACCTGCTGGACATCTACGTACCGAAGCGGGATTCGGCCCGGCCGCGGCCGGTATTCGTCTGGATTCACGGTGGCGGCTGGTTTACCGGTGACAAGGTCAGCTCCACCATGCGGTACAAGGCAAAGGCCCTGGTCAATGCGGGTTTCGTCTTCGTCTCCATCAACTACCGGCTCTCACCGGACCTCGCCGGCCCCAGGGCGCTTTCGAGGAATCGGCTCCGCTATCCGACCCATTATCTGGACGCAGCCCGGGCGCTGGGCTGGGTCAACCGGAACATCGCCGAATACGGCGGCAACCCGGAGCGGCTGGTGATCGGTGGCGACTCCGCCGGAGGCCAGATCTCGTCTTTGCTTGCCACCAAACCGGCATTTCTGAAGGCGAGAGGAGTGTCGACCGGCCAGATCAAGGGTGTACTCGCCCTTGACGCAGTGGGGTATGACGTTCCCCGGATGATGACCCCGGCCTATCGGAGGATCAACGCGGGCTTCCAGCGGATGATGTTCAACGCCTTCGGTACCCCGGCCGAAGAGAGAAGGTCCCCGCATTGGGCGTCGGCGTCACCGATCAACTTTGCCGACCGCTCGGATCCGCCGATCTTCTTCGTCGTGCCGACCACGGCACCGGACCGCTGGGTCGATGCCCACAAGATGGCCGCCCGGCTGGGTCAGCGACTCGGGCTGGTTTCCCATCGGGTCAGAACCCAGCATGCGGGCGTGGTTCCGCTGCTCGGAAATCCGCATGGCGACATGGGGGTGACCGCACCCTTGATGCGATTCGCCAGGGCCGCCGTGGACCCGGTCAGGTACAGGCCGGTCATCAGGGGAAGCCGAGTGGTTCGGGCCACCGGTGAATCGAAACTCGGCAAGATCCGGCTGCGGATCACTTCCGAGCCGCGTGCGCGGCAGCTCACCTGTCGGATTGACCGTGGTCGAGAAACGCTTTGCCCGCGGTTCTGGCGGCTTGACCCGGGCCTCCATACCTTGCGCGTGAACGCCTACGGATACACCGGCCGGTCCTACGGCAGGTCGGTTGTAAAGCTGAGAGTCACCCGATGAGAAAGGCCACATTCCGTGCCCTGATCGTGGCCTGCTTCGTTTTCGGCCTGTCGGCGATCGGGGCCACCTCTCCGGTTTCGGCGAGGACCTACGTGCCTTCGTTCGCCACGGTGAAGAAGGACAAGGGGCCGGTGTTCCGTCAGGGCTGCCTGGTTTTCACGCAGCGGGTCACTTCGCCTCCATGCCATTACGGTGAGGTTGGCTCAAAGAAGAAGTTCACGGTCCTGGGTGATTCACATGCTCTTCAGTGGACGCCGGCGCTGATCGACATTGCGAAGGATCGCGGCTGGGAGATGACCGCGTTGCTCAGAAAGAACTGCACCGCCGCCCAGGTGAACGTGAGTCCGGTATGCAACCGCTGGCGTCACAACGCGCTGAAGCGGATCCGGGTCGAACGGCCGAAGATGGTCATAGTGGCCAGCAACACGGCCGAAAACACTTTCGTGGTGCAGAACGGCAAGCGTCTGAGCCGGGCGGCGAGCGAGCCGATCTTTCGTGCGGGCATGTACAAGACCCTGCTCATGTTGCGCAAGTGGGGCATCAAGGTGACCCTGATCCGGGACCTTCCGATGTCAAGGGATTTCCTGCCCCCGGTCTGCGTTTCGCAGAACCGGAATCATCCCGGGCGCTGCGCCTTTCCGGCCCTGCGTCCGCTTTCCGAGGCATATGACTTCGCTGCCGCAAAGCGTCTGAAGGCGGTGCACATAATCGATCCGCTGCCCAAGGTCTGTCCGGGAGGCAGGATGTGCCGGGCAGTCCACGGCAATGTGCTCAAGTATCGGGATCGGGGGCACCTCAGCGCCACTTTCTGTCGACTCCTCACTGGTTGGCTTGCCCGGCGCATTCCGGACCCATTCGTGCGCTGAGCGCGCATCCCGGGGGATGAAAGGGGGTTTCAGAGACATGAACCGCCCGACCCCGGTGTCTGTATGCCTCGCCCTCGCGTTGCTGCTGGCCTGCGCGACGTCGATCGCCACTCGTCCCGCCTCTGCCGCGGAACCCGCCCGGGCGATCCTCGACCTGGACTACAACCTCGACGAGATCGGACCACCGGAGCTCTGGCAGAACAGCCTTGACCTCTATCTGCCGGCGACATCCGGCCAGGCCGACCGGAATCTGAAACCGGTCGTCATTTACGTACACGGCGGCGGTCTCATGGTCGGCGACAAGTCAAACCGGATGCCGGACAAGGTGAACCTCGTCAACGGGCTGGGCTACATCTTCGCCAGCGTCAACTACCGGCTTTCGCCGGACATAACCGACGGGGACCTGAGTGATGCGTTCGCACCGGGCCGGATCCGCGCCCCCGATCACATTTCGGATGTCGCCGAGGCGATCGCCTGGATTTCCCGGAACATCCGCGGCTACGGCGGCGACCCGGACCGACTGATCCTGATCGGTCATTCGTCGGGTGGCCAAATGGTCAATCTGGCCGGGACAGACCCTTCCTGGCTCAGGGGACGATGGATGTCGCCCGACCAGCTCCTGGGCGTGGTCTCGCTCGACTCGGACACCTTCGATGTGCGTTCAGAGGCCGATCCGGATACTTCAACGGCCAGCCCTTCCCGACGAATTTCCTTCTGGCAGGTATTCGGCACGCCGTCCGAGGAGGCGGCCGACCCGCACTGGGATTCGCAGTCTCCGCTGCTCTTCGCCGACCCTTCGGACCCGCCTTTCCTCTTCGTCACCCAGAGCGCCCGCCCGGTGCGGGTTGCCAATGCCGGCGAGATGGCGAACCGGCTGGGGCAGGATCCCTCGACCACGGTGGTCGGAGTTCCCTACGACCACGAAGGGATAAACACGGAACTCGGCTCGCCCGGCGACTCATCCGTCGAAACCGCAAGGGTCAGCCGGTTCGTGCAGGACCTGGTGCAATCGGCGGCTCCGGCGGGCGTGAAGATTGTCCGTCGGCCGGCAAGTAAGGTGGTCACTCTGGTCAGGCGTCGAGCGACCCGGAAGGCGACGAAAAGGGCGAAGAACAAGGTTCGCCGGAAGGTGAGCTTCGCCTTCAGGGGGACGGGCCGGGCCAGCGGTGTCCAGTGCCGGATCGACCGGACCGGGTTCAGCCCCTGCCGCAGCCCGAAGAGCTATCGACTCGGGCCGGGCTCACACACATTCAGGGTGCGGGCCCGCTATCCGAGCGGAAGGCCGGGCAACGAGCGGAGAGTCATTTTCCGCATCGTCGCCCGGGTTCGCAAGTAACTGCTAGAGGCCGTAGGCCTCGGCCAGTTCCGGATCCTTCTGGGCCAGCATCTCGGCCAGTTCAACCATCACCTTGCATTGCTTCCAGGTGGCGTCATCCTGCATCTTGCCGTCGATCATGTGGACTCCGCGGCCGTCCGGGATCGCTTCGATCACCTTCTTGGCAAAGATGACCTCGTCGACCGGCGGCGAGAAGACCTTCTTGGCGACCGCGATCTGTGCGGGGTGGAGCGACCAGGCGCCGACGCAGCCGAGCAGGAAGGCCGAGCGGAACTGGGTCTCGCATCCGTCCAGGTCCTTGATGTCGCCGAAGGGGCCGTAGAAGGGCAGGATGTCGTTCGCGGTGCAGGCGTCGACCATGCGGGCGATCGAGTAATGCCAGGGATCCTGCTGGGCGGTGACCCGCGCAGCCTCCGGATTGTCGGCGTCCGGATCTTCCATCGAGCGGTAGCCGGGGTGGCCGCCACCGACCCGGGTGGTCTTCATGCGGCGCGAGGCGGCGAGGTCGGCCGGACCGAAGCTCATGCCCTGCATGCGCGGGCTGGCGGCGGCGATGTCCTCGACGTTGGTCACACCCTGGGCGGTCTCGAGGATCGCGTGGATCAGGATCGGCCGGGTCACGTCACCCTTGGCTTCGAGCTGGGCCAGCAGCTGATCCACGTAGTGGATGTCCCAGGGACCTTCGACCTTCGGCACCATGATCACGTCGATGCTGTTGCCGACTTCGGTGACCAGGGTGGTCAGGTCATCCAGCACCCAGGGGCTCTCCAGCGAGTTGATCCTGGTCCAGAGCGGGGTGCCGCCGAGATCGGCTTCCTTGGCCACCTTGACCAGGCCGGCCCGGGCGGCTTCCTTGTTGTCGACCGGGACCGCGTCCTCGAGGTTGCCGAGGAGGATGTCGGCCTGCTTTGCCATGTCCGGCACCTTGGCCGCCATCTTTTCGTTCGAGGCGTCGAAGAAGTGGATCATCCGCGAGGGGCCGAATGGGACCTCGGTGATCGGATCGGGAGCACCGATCGCCTTGGGCTTGAAGAAGTTCCGGGGGTTGCGCAAGGTTCTCCTTGAGGGTTGTTGAGAGAAGTACTGACCGGCGCCGAAAAGCGACATCAGCGCCACCGGAAAGCGTATAGGGATCAGCGATGAGGCGACTTTCAACCGGGAAATCCCGGTATCCTTGGAGGTCCCTTTTGCCCGCGCTCTCCGCGGGCCTTTTTCCGCGCTACACCGCGCTTCTTCAAGTCTGCGCCACCAACACCCAAGAGGAGCCATGTCCAGCTACCAGGAGATCACCGAGGACCAGAAGGACATCACCGAGATGGTCCGCCAGTTCGTGGACGAGCAGATCATCCCGAACGCCGAGCACTACGACCACGAGGACGAGTTCCCGGAGCCGATCGTCGAGCAGATGAAGGAGCTCGGCCTCTTCGGCGTCACGATCCCCGAGGAGTACGGGGGGATGGGGCTCGATCTGACGACCTACACGATGATCGTCGAGGAGCTCTCCCGCGGCTGGATCTCGATCTCGGGCGTCGTCAATACCCACTTCATCGGCTCCTACCTGCTGATGAAGTTCGGCACCGACGAGCAGAAGGACTACTTCCTGCCGAAGATGGCGACGGGCGAGATCCGCGCCGCCTTCTCGCTCTCGGAGCCGGAGGTCGGCTCCGACGTCCAGGGCATCAAGGCGTCCGCCAAGCGGGACGACGACGGCAACTGGATCCTCGACGGCCAGAAGATGTGGGTCACCAACGGCCTCCGCTCCGGCGTCGTCTTCGCCCTGATGAAGACCGACAAGGACGCCGATCCGCCGCACACCGGCATGACCTGCTTCATCACCGAGAAGGTTCCCGGTGAGCACAAGAACACGGGCGAGTACGAGGGTCTCGAGGTGCCGCCGCAGATCAAGAAGATGGGCTACAAGGGCGTCGAGTCCACCGAGCTCGTCTACAGCGGCTACAAGTGCGCCCCCGACCGCATCCTCGGCGGCGAGGAGGCCGGGCTCGGTAAGGGCTTCGCGCAGATGATGGACGCGCTCGAGGTCGGCCGCGTCAATGTCGCCGCCCGCGGCGTCGGCATCGCCCAGCGCGCCCTCGAGCTCGCGCTCCGCTACTCGCAGGAGCGCAAGACGTTCGGCAAGCCGATCGCCCAGCACCAGGCCATCCAGTTCAAGCTCGCCGACATGGCGACGAAGATCGAGGCGGCGCGACTGGTCACGCTGAAGGCGGCCCGGATGAAGGATGCGGGCCAGCGCTCGGATCTGGAGGCCGGCATGGCCAAGCTGCTCGCGTCGGAGACGGGTAAGGAGTGCGTCGAGCAGTCCTTCCGGATCCACGGCGGCTACGGCTACTCGAAGGAGTATGAGATCGAGCGCCTCTACCGGGATGCACCGCTGCTGCTGATCGGCGAGGGAACCTCCGAGATCCAGCGCATGGTGATCGGCAAGAAGCTGCTCCAGCGCCACAAGATCTGAGAATCAACCAAAAGGGCCCCGGCTTACCGTCAGGGTCCTTTCCATGTAGACACCCTTGCAATGGCCTCCACAGCGCAGATGATCGAGTCAGCAGTCACCCACCTCCAGGAGGAGGTGCCGGCCTTGAAAAAGCTGAAGCTCGTCTTCGGTCTCGACCTCCGCGCCAAGGGGGACATGCAGACCTACCGGGTCGAGTTGCCCGGGCCAAAGGTGAGCAAGGGTAGAGGAGAGGACGAACGCTGCCGGGTCGAGATCGATCGACAGCAGTTCAATCAGCTGGCCGACGAGAAGAGCACGATCGGTTCCTATCGTCGGGCCGCCGAAACAGGTCACATCCGGTTCGAGGGAGATTCGAATGTGGCAAAGCTGGTCATTCGCGTCATCGAGGCGCATGAGCAGCGGGCGAAGCTGAAGAAAGTCCACTGAACACTGACTGCTTAAGTCACCTAACAAGGAAACCCAACCAGATAATGAGCGAAGAAAACAACGATTTCACCACCGACCAGGCCATCCGCGAGGAGTCCGGCTCGCACCCCTATGGCCGTTACCTCGAGGAGTTCGAGGTCGGTGCGACCTACAAGCACATGCCGGCCAAGACGGTCACCGAATACGACGACCATCTCTTTTGCCTGCTGACCATGAACCATCACCCGCTGCACATCAATGACGTTCACGCCAACGCCTCGCAGCAGGGTCGTAATGTGGTGGTCGGCCCGCTGGTCTACTCGCTGGCCGTCGGCATGTCGGTATCCGACTTCTCCGGCAAGGCGATCGCCAACCTGGCAACGGACGAACTTGCCCATCCGGCCCCGGTTTTCCACGGTGACACCCTCTTCTGCGAATCCGAGGTTCTCGAGGTCCGTGAATCAAAGAGCAAGCTCGATCGCGGCCTGGTCAAGGTCCAGACCCGGGTCTTCAACCAGGACGGCGTTCTCGTCTGTCATTTCAAGCGCACCGCGCTGATCCCCCGCAAGGTCCACGGAACCCCCGAAGAGGGCTAGCTCTGGCATCCACCCGCTGAAGTCATTTGACTACCCACCAGTTTTGGTGGGTAGTCTTTTTTCATGGACTTCAAGAAGTTGGGCCAGCAGGTTGGGCAGCTCAAAAAGCAGGCCGAGGACAAGCTCGGTGACCGGGCTGAGCCCGAGAACCTGAAGCGAGACGCGAAGGAATTACGCGAGATCCTCGCCGGAGACGGTTCGCTCGCCGAGAAGGCCAAACAGGCCAAGGAAGAAGTAATCGACCGCGACAAGTCGGCCGACCCAGGCGAAAGCAGCGAGCCAGATCCCAGGCCCGGGGACTAAGGACAGCAAGGCTAGGTTCAAATCACCGGTGCTATATCCCGGTGAATTGAACCGAGGGGACTAGTGAGTGTCTCCGGAAGCGTGGGCCGGGGGGCGGGACTCCTCGGCCAGTGAAGTGATTTCGATCGTGCCACGGGCTGCGCCGGTGAGCACTTCACTGGCCTCTTCCGGATTTCGCGCATAGAGCTCGACCAGCAGGTGAACCGCGATCTCGTCTTCATGGTGCTTGTGGAAACGGACATGGGTGAAGAACTCGCGGGTACCGGCGTCACCGAACGCCCCGTAGGTGAGTGATTCCACCGCTTCCGGGCCGGCGCAGGCTTCGACCTGGTCCGCGCTCACGGTGACCGTGCATGAGGCGACCCAGGGGGTGCCCGCCACCATCCGTTCCCAGCGATCCTCGATCGGGACCACCCGGTCGCGTTCGAAGGTCAGATGTGGCTGATCATGCATGCAGTCGAGGCAGGAGACGACCGATTCCTGGATCTCGTCGCTGCCCTCGGTCGGGATTCCGGTTTCCGGATCGATCGGACGGATCGCGTCGAAGTGGACTTGAACCTCAAGGTTGCGGGACCAGCAGCGGTAGCACCTCAGCCAGGAAGAAATGCGGGAATCCATGCTCATATCTTTGCGCCTCGGCGACCTCGGCGACGGATGCGGCTTTTTGTGTGGCTCAGCTGCCGGACTGTGCCTTGTCGATCGCCTTGGCTATCTCATCGGCCGCCGCGGTCGAACTGCTGGTCTGAACCGGCTGGATATCACCGTTGCCGACCTGGATCGCGAACGAAGGCGTGCCGCTGAAGCCGAGGTTGGTCGCCTGCGCGTCGGTCTCCTCGACCTGCTTGGCGATTGCCGCGGACTCCCGGTCCTTGTTCCACTGATCAATGTCCGGGACACCGGCGTCATTGGCGATGTCGGTCAGGAAATCATCTGTCACGTAACCGGAGTTCTCGAGACCCTGGTTGGCGTAGAAGTTTTCGATGTACTCCCAGTAGCGGTTCTGTTCCGCCGCAGCAAGGGCAGCTTTGGCGGCGAGCGCGGAATCCGGGCCGAGAATTGCCCACTGCTTGAAGTCCCACTTGGCCTTGCCCGGACGGACGATGTTGTTGATGATGTCCGGGGTGGCGTCCTTCGAGTACTGATCACAGATCGGGCACTGCAGATCACCGAACTCGTAAAGGGTGATCTTGCTGTCGGGCTTGCCGAGGGTGGTGCCGTTCTGCGGAATGCCGGCCAGCAGCTTGTCGATGTCTGCCGACCCCTGGTTGTCGTCGCTGCCGCCACCTGAACTGATTGCGACCACCGCGACGACCACGCCGACCACGACCAGAAAGGCCGCGATGCCGAGGATCTTGATGAGGTTTTGTCGCTTGTCCGCGCTCTGCGAGGCCTGCTCTGCCTGCATGCGCTTCTCGCGGAGTTCTTTTCTCTTCTGCTGCGATGGGGTCGCCATTGGCGGGGATGCTACTAGGAGGCGGGATTTGGCTCAGGCTCGTCGGTAGCGGGCATTTCCACCGCCGGTTCGCCACTGTCCGGTCCTCCGGCTTCATCGGTCCCGTAGTAGCCGATCAGGCGGCAGGAGTTTACGATCAACAGCGAGGTCATGAGTACCGCACTGGCCCAGCACCACTGGCAGGCCGCACCGATCTCCCAAAGTTCGAGATATCGGAGCACGAGGCTCACGGCAAAGCCGAAAAGTGACAGCCCGAATGCGGCGAGGCGGGCGTTGTCACCCTTCCAGATGGTCGCGCCGAGAATCGTCGTGTAACCGATCAGGCCCCAGATCGACATGTGAACGCCAAGAAAATTGGCGTACTTGCTTTTCTCGACCAGTTCGCAGCCGCCGCCACCGCCGACGCATTGGAACGGTTTGTTGATGATCTGCGTCTTGTAGGCGATGTAGCCGGCGACTCCCAGCCCCAGCACCGTGAGGACTCCGGCCGTGATCCGCAACCTGTTCTCTCCGAGGGGTCCGGGGGTTCTGTAGCCCCAGATCGCGAGGCCGATCACTGCCAGGCCGAAGACGATGAACAGCGCGCCGATTTCGATCGGGATGTTGCGGCTGATGATGAGTCGCTGATCCGAAAGCATGGGCAGCGAGCCTACACAGCGGCGGGATCAGGGTCCTCTGCGGGTACGAAAGCATCACCTTCGTCATCGGTCCCGAAAAAGACGATCAACCGGCTCGTGTTGACCACGAACAGCATCGTCATGGTGATCGCCGAGGAGACGCACCACTGGCAGACCGCGAGGATCTCCCAGAATTCGAGATAGGTGAGGTAGAGGCTGAATCCGAACCCGAAAAGGGCGAGGAAGAAGGCCCCGATCCGGGCCCGGTCTCCCTTGAGGAAGGAACTGATCAGGAGCATCGAGTAGCCGATCAGTCCGAAGATCGAGACGTGGATGCCGCCGATCCTGGAGTAGGAACTGTGCTCTACCGCTGCGCAACCTCCACCTCCGCCGACGCATTGCGGAATCTGATTCATGATCTCTACCGTCACCACCACATATCCGGCGATGCCGATCCCGACCAGACTGAGGATCGCTGCAGTGATCCGGAGGATTCTTTCCCCACCGTCGAGGCCGCGCTTGATACCCCAGATCGAGCCGGTGACCCCGACGAGGGTCAGCGCCAGCATGATCCCGGCGATTACAGCGGGAATTCCGTGAGTCAGCAGATAAAGCTGATCATTCACGGAACCTCCTGACTAGGCCGTTGCGGCCGCCGACTTTTCGTGATTGGCCGCGACCAGCTCGACGAACTCGGCCATGATTTCGTTCATGTCGAAGTCCTTCGGGGTGAAGACCCCGGCCACGCCAGCCTCCTTGAGCCGGGTTGCGTCCTCCGGCGGGATGATGCCGCCAGCCACCACCGGAACATCGACGCCTTCTTCCTTGAGCAGTCGGACGACCTCGGGGATCAACTCGAGGTGGGAGCCGGAAAGGATCGAGAGGCCGATCAGGTCGACATCCTCCTGAACGGCTGACTCGACGATCTGTTCGGGGGTGAGGCGGATTCCCTGGTAGACGACTTCCATGCCCACGTCGCGGGCGCGGAGAGCGATCTGCTCGGACCCGTTCGAGTGGCCGTCGAGCCCGGGCTTGCCGACCAGCAGCCGGACCCGGTGGCCGATCATCTCGGAAACCTCGTTGACCCTGTTGCGGGCTTCGGTGAGGGCGTCCCGGTCACCGGCCGGGGCAGCACCGCCGACTCCGGTCGGTCCGCGATAGGCGCCGAAAACTTCGCGCAGGGTTGCCGCCCACTCACCGGTGGTGGCACCGGCCCTGGCCGCGGCGATGGTCGCCGGCATGATGTTCTCGTTGTCGGTCCCGGCCACTCGGGCGACCTCGGCCAGGGCCGCGTCGACCGCTGCCTGATCACGTTCCGAGCGCCAATTCTCGAGCGCATCGATCCGCTCCTTCTCGACCTGCGGGTCCGGCTTCATGATGCCGCCATCCGCGCTCGCGGTCAGGGGAGAGTCCTCGGTCGTCTCATACTTGTTCAGCCCGACAACGGTCTGCTCGCCGTTCTCGATCCGGGCGAAGCGCTCGCGATGCGACTCGACCAGTCGGGCCTTCATGTAGGGAACCGCTTCGACCGCGCCACCCTTTTCGGCGACCACGGCCATCTCGTCCCTGGCACCGGACATCAGTTCCTCGACGAGGCCTTCCATCACGACCGAGCCTTCGAAGATGTCGGGGTATTCGAGCATGTCGGTTTCGAAGGCCAGCACCTGCTGGATGCGAAGGCTCCACTGCTGGTCCCAGGGGCGGGGGAGGCCCATCGCTTCGTTCCAGGCCGGTAGCTGCAGAGCCCGGGCCCGGGCGTCCCTGGCCAGGGTCACGGCGAGTGCTTCGACCACGATGCGCTGGATGTTACCCTCCGGCTGGGCTTCGGCTGACCGAGTTGAATTGACCTGCACCCTGCAATGGAATCGCAGCATTTTCTTCTCGTCGGCACCCTGCAGCGTTCGCGGCTGATTTCGTCCAGAGCCGGCCTATTGCCTTCAGCTTAAGGATCTCTCGATAAAGTGGACACCCGCGTTGACGAACAGGAGATGCGACCAAGACCTCGGGAAGTCCGCTTCCGACACCTGGCCACGGGCCTTGACTCATCGAGAGAACGGCGATCGGTTTATTACCGCGTGTTGATCTCTGAACTGGCGTGGCTCCTGCCTCCTGGAAGGTGGTAGGTAGTTGCAGATGCTATCGTCTCCAGCTCGGGATCCCTGCCGACCGTAAAGGCGACCATGTCGGCGATCAGGCGCATCGAAGGTTCGGGCGGGAAGGCATAGGGTTCCCCGCGAGAGGTACCCTGATGATGCTCGTTCTGTGCGCCAGTTGGGCCCGCTCGACGCCGGTTTTCCTCCTGCTGCGGCCACATAAAGGCCGAGCGATCCAGGCTGCGACAGCGTTGATCGTCATCGAAGTGTTCGCGTTGTCCAGCGGATCTGTCCAGCAGGTTTCCATGTCACCGATTGGCTAACAAACGCTGACCTTGCCGACTTCCACCCGCGAGTGTGTGATCCGGGTCGTAACCGGTCTGGGTGGGCAGATCAAAGGCGATCGACAGACCGGTCTGGCCCTTGGCCAGGTTGCTCCGGTAAAGCTCGTTTGAACGGCGGGCATCGGAATGGCCCGCGTAGGTGCGCATCACCCAGGGGCGGTCTCGTTCGGGCAGGCGGTGGTCGCTCATACAGGCGATTCTACCGTCGGCCGGACCTTTCCGACCGTCCCCGCGGGAGTGTGAATCGGTCACGCAGCATTTGAAACAGGACCGGCGGGCCGCACCATCCGTCCACTTTCTGTGTTTAGGCTCTTCACATGCGTTCCCTGATGAAAAACCCCCTGTTGCGTGCCTTGCTGGCCGCCGTGTCCCTTGGTGCCGTCGTTTTTGTGGCCAATGCCGCCGCTGGCACGATTCCCGTCTACAAGAACGATCTTGACAGCACCGAAAGCCGGGCCCAGATCCACCAGATGGCTCCGCGAGCGAACTGCGAGCGCGGCGGCTCACCCAATGCCTTCAGGTTCAAGCTCGGTGCCAAGGCGAAGGAATGCTTCTATCGCGTGCCGATGGCCGGGGTCAATCTGCAGGTGACCGCGGTCGCCCGCATCTTCAGGTCCACGCCAAAGAAGGTTCTCAAGAGGGCTTACGCCGGGGTCAGCCTGCGCCAGAACACCGACGGCAGTCGCTACCAGCTCGTGGTCTGGCCTTACACCCGCCGCTACGGGCTTCGCAAGGTCCAGCCGAATGGCCAGGTCCTAAATTTCGGGAGTCGCAAGGCGGGCAACAAGGTCAACGGCCCCGACAAGGCCAACCGGCTGACCCTGCGGGCCTTCAACGGACCCAAGGGCGGAGCCCAGGTGGTCGGCTGGGTCAACGGTCACAAGGTTGCCGCCGCCGGCGACCGGCAAGGCAACTCGCTGGTAGGTCGTGACACCAGCATCTCGATCGGCGCCAAGCAGCCCGCCCGCGGAGCGATCGGATCGTTTGCCGATGTCCGCGTAGCAGTTCCGGATCCGTACTAAACCCGGGCAACGCGCCCAGGGCCCTGGGCCCGGGCCACGCGCCCAGGAACCTCCAGCCGCGCGCTGCCTTCGTCGGTCTCTTGACGGTTCGGGAACGTACTTCCAGTACGCCCCCTTCACCGCCTTCGCTTGCCTCCTTGGCAGCGCACGGCTGGAGGCCCCTGTGCACGACCCGCTCAAGGTTTGTGAAGTCGCGGGAGCCTGTCGTTGGGCGTCGGGGTTGGTTCGCTCATGGTTGGTGGTGTCACGGTGCCGCAGTGGCACCGTCGTCCCGGATCCGGGGTCGCGGGGCCGGGTTGGTGTAGCCGTGGGGGTTGGTCATGCGTCCCCGGGGAACTCCCCGCGGACGAGCGCAAAGGAGCTCAAGGGCCCCGGGGATGCATGCCAATTCCCCACGGCGCGCATTCACCAGTCCCCGCGGCGCAAGCAAGGGATTCCACGGACTGGGGAGTGAAGGCCCGCATCCAGGCCAGCCAGCTTGAAAGAGAAGAAGGGCCCCGGTTTCCCGGAGCCCTTTTCAGATGTCGCAGGCTTCCTGTCAGTCCGAGGCGACGACCTGCGAACACCAGACCGGAAGGCGTTTACGTATAGATCGACGACCGAGGCCCGGATTCCGAGAGACTCTGGGTGAGTACCACCAGGCTTCGAAGTCGGACTTTGTCCCAGCGGGTCACCTGCCGAAGAGAAGCGGATCTCGTCCGGAGCGGTAACTTCCCAGCCGACTGCGCCGTACTCTGTCGCCAGCTGGGCGGCTGGCTCCCAGTTGTCGAGATCCAGCGCTGCGACCTGAATGGGTCACGTGCCAGTTGAGCTGAGATGTCATCGGTCTTCCTTTCCTTCGGTTTTGAACCCAGGCCCCCGACCTCGGCCTGGATTCTGCGTCAGACCTTCCTCTTCGCGCCCTCGTCCTCGCTTTCGGCCCCACCAGGATGGCGATCTTCTGAGGTGCCGGTTCGTGGAGCACCGGTGAGCTTCCGGTACGCCAGTTCCGAAGTCCATGGTCTTCTCCACAGCACCGGCTGACCTTGCCTTCAGCTATCAGCTGGTTCGCCTTCATAAAAAATCGTAGGCATTGGCGAAGTGGAGCCATTATGATCCGTTTCTGGCATCCAGGACGCAATGTCGTAGTCGAGCGTGTAAATCCGGAGGTGGCACCGCAGATCACGACCTTGCCGAACGGCTTGGTGACGAAAACGAGACCGGTCGCTCGCCATCGTGTTCGAAGACGACATCCGGGGAGCTGCCAAAGGATCGACTTGACTTCTTAGCGAATCCGACTGAGGCCTTGAAACGGGCCTTCTCTCCGCTGGAGTCTCGGTTGCCGGTCCGGCATCAAGTCCTTGAACTCGTTGCGGTTGGATGTAGTTCGATCGCGTCAAGTTGCTTCACCAGCTCACCCCGTCGGAGACGACGCCGACTTCATCCGCGCCACGCCTTGCAGAGCTGACGGCAAGACGCCGAGTCCGCCGGCCGCGCCTCCAGATCAGGACGTTGGTGCCGGCCTGGATCTTGGCCTGATCCATCAGCATCCGGTATGGTGGTGAAATAGGTCAGACCGTAAGGAGCTGGCTTCGGCCCAGAAAGGTTCTTCGCGCAGCAGCTGCTGGGCCTGTACCTGGTGAACCGCGAAAGCCCCTGGCGGTCTCAGCCCCAGATTTTCTGCCTCGGCGGCCATCGGGTCGAGGCCGTGAACCTCGACGTCCTCGTAAGAAGCCCGTTGTTTGCGGCGGACGGCTAATCTGCTCACCGAATCTTCCAGCGGGTTACACCCTTCGGCCGACCTTCCAGACGATGCTGAAGCGTCAGAACCACTCAATGTGGGTGGGCCATATTCGGGGGTGGTCGCCGTAAGGGAAGATCGAAACGGCTCTTCGGCGAGGCCGGCCCAGACGTTGTTGAAGCTCGGCGCTTAAGGCCATCACTCCGGACGATGACTTCGAAGGCAATCTTTTGCCTGGGGTCCTGATGTCTTGAGCTGGAAGGCCTTGTTCCGGCCTGTTGCCCCTCGGCTCTCGGGGCGGATGACCAGGCGGCCATCTCCTCCGGGAGCCTCCCGGCTCCAGACGCCGTTGGCTCACATCAGCGCGAGGTGTCTACAGACACTCTTTCCTCTCGGGTTATCTGGGGACCGATAGTACCGGAAACTTCCGCATGGTACCGCCCAAGACGCTATCGAGCAGAGCCCTCCTACCGCCAGTTGCCCCGCAGGAGGGGAGCGCCCGTTTGTCTTTGCGGAAGGAAGACCGAAGGCAGGCAAGAGACGGAAGAGGCGCCGCCAGCGGCAGGTCGCCGCCAGACGAGAGACGCGGCTGAGACCGGACATTGAGTGCGGGGTTGTGCCGGAACTCGCCGGCGAGCCGAAAAGGTAGACGCCGGTCGGAAGCGCGGTCATGAAATCTAGACCCGGAGCCTCCCGGAGTTGGGCGGAACTCTCCTGACCACCCCTTCCGGGCCCCTGAAGGCGTCAGACCGTGGCCTGGCCGGTCTGGCTGGCGACGAAGTTGGATCGCGGCCGATTCTCGGTCGGCCTGGTCTCCTGGGGGGCGTTCCTGTTCTGGTTGAGGGTATCAGCTGGCGGGCGCTCGTCTGCCGACACACCTGCCCGCAGCGGCCTCGGCGTTGATCTGGTTTCTGGCGACGGACACGCTGGACCACGGTCGGGACCGGAGGTCTTGGTTCATTCTCATGGGTCGAGCTACAGCCGGCGAGCGCGGCACCAGCCATCAGGCTACGGTTGTGACCCAGGCCCCCTTACGGTCCGAAATGTATCCCACCCGGTGGCGCCAACCGGTCCACACCGGGATCCGAGGGACGCGACATTTCGTCCAGCTGGCAACTGGATCCTGGCCCGGATCCTTTTTCTGCTGATCTCCTGAATTTCGCTGATCGTCGATCGTCTCGACTGGAACTCGGCCATGTTAACCGGTTCCATGAAACGGATTTTGAACTTCGATGGCATGTACATCAGGGGGGCGAGCAGACCGAAATGCGGAAACGAAGGCGTGAGCGGAAAGTAGATCAGCCCCGAAAGCTTCTGGAGCAGTTTGAAATGGGCAAAGATCGGTGCCGATTCCTCGGCCCCGATCACTGCCGTCGGGACGATCGGAACCCGGGCCCGGATCGCCGTGCGAACGAAGCCACCGCGTCCGAACCGGCGCAGCTTGTAACGCTGCCAGTAAAGCTTGCGCGTTCCTTTCTGGCCTTCCGGAAAGACCACGGCCAGTCGGCCCTCGTCGTGAAGGAGACGCTGCGCGTTTTCCCGGTGGGCGGGAACCAGCCCCATCTTGTTGACCAGCATCGATACCCCCGGATACCCCTTGAACCAATGCTCGCCCAGCATGTAGAGCGGGCGGGGGGCGGGATGTTCGTTGCGGATCGCCTGCATGATCATCGGGGCGTCGGGGGGCAATGCGCCGGAGTGATTGGAGACGATCAGGGCGCCCCCCTGGGAGGGAATGTTCTCGATTCCCTCAATCTCGACCCGGAACCAGTAGCGGTAATAGAAGTTCAGAAGAGGCTCCATCAGTGAGACCACGGTCTCCGACCGGCCCCAGTCATCGAGGGCCCGGTCCGGCTCGGCGGCGGGCAGCAGGTCGCGCAGGTCACCCAGCTTCAGGAGTTCTTCCGCGGCCCGGGCTGCTTCGGCGGCGGCCGCCTCGCGCGAATCGGCGAAGTCATCCGGATCGGGTTCCCAGGCGGGGGGTTCCTCCGGATAGCGCGCGGCCCCGTGGACCGGGGGGATATCACCGTTGATGGTGTTGCCCGGTCCGCCGAAAAGCGGACTGTCGGCGCCCAGGCGGCCTCCTCCCAGCCCCTGGCGACGAACCTCGCTCATGTCGGGTATCCCTCGATGAAAGGCAGCTCGACGACCTCCGCTTCAACCGGCCCGGCGGCGGCATCAACAGTGACGGTTGACCCCGGCTCGGCCTCCTTGCGGAGGATCGCCAGGGCGATCCTGCCGGAGGCCGGCGAGAGTGCCGCCGTTCCGATAGTTCCCAGACCCCGGTCCCCGAGACGGACCGGATCGCCGTGGGCCACCTCTCCGACGGGCCTGAGTCCGCGAAGGTGGCGATTTGGCCGGCCCTTGTAGTGGAGCCGGGCAACCGGCTCCTGGCCGATGTAGCAGCCCTTGGTGAAGCTGACGGCGCGCTCGATGATTCCGGCCTCCGCGGGCATGTTCGCCGCGGTCATGTCGGCATCGAACCGGGGCCTTCCGCTTTCAACCCGGACTATCTCCGCGGCAACCTCGGATACGGGCACTGCGCGATCGGATTCGAGTTGGGAGCGAACTGCTTCGCCGGCCTCCGGAGAGCAGATCACGTCAAGTCCGAAGGCCGTGACCACCACGAGGCATTCGGCCCCGGCAATCGTGGCAGCCGCAAAGTCATTCTCCGATCCCGGCGCCAGCCCGGTGACCTCGATCGCGCCCGGTCCGATCAGGGAAAAGAGCGAGCGCCCGGTCTGAGACACCTCGACCTTGCGGCCGATCCTGTACATGTCCAGGTGCTTCAGCAGGCAGGGCCCGGCGGCCGGTTCGGTGTCGATCAGGAATTCTTCCGCATCGACACGCAGGATCCGCATGTCCGCCTGGAGGTGCCCCTTGCGGTCCAGCAGGGCAGCGTAAACGCCCGCTCCCGGCTCCAGAGCCTCTGTCTCATTGGTCACCTGGCTCTGAAGGAACTCCGCTGCGTCCGGCCCGGTCACCTCGATCCAGACCCGGTCCGGGCGTTCAACCAGACCGCATTCCTCCCGGACCTGGCGGTATTCGGCATCGATATCTGGCTGGGTCACCGGCAACATGAAACGATTCTACGCCGGGGTCGCGCTAGGCTTCGCGTCGATGGCGCTCGCCCAGGACTTTCAGGATGTGCTCGATTCGCTGCCCGCTGACTGGACGGACCTCGAATTCGACCTGCGGATCGACGACGAGGACCGGTACATCGACGCGTCCGTTCACCTCAGCCTGATCAACGCCCAGCCGTATTCGCGGGCCGAATGGCATTGGCGGGTTCCGGTTGCCCACAACTTCGGCAAGGCGGCCGCTCCCCAGACGGTGCTCGGCGTTCTCAGGCGGCTGGATGGTGAAGGCTTCACCGGCGAGCTGGTTCTGCGCGAGGTACGTGAGGGCCGCTCCGAGGTCGTCCAGATGTGGGGCCGGCCGGAGAGCGTGCGCGAAGAGTTCCGCCAGCGACGCTCGATCTGAGCGCCAGTGGCCCGGGTGCTGGCAGTGGTCCCCGACCTGATGCTCTCCAGCCGGGTCAGCGCCGCGCTCGGTGCGGCGGGGCATGAAGTAACGGTGAGGCCCGTGCCGCCGTCGCCGGAGGATTTCCCCTTTGATCTGATCGTCTGCGACCTCGAAGCAGCTGACGCAGACGAGATCGCCGCGTTGCCGGCTCCGGCGATTGCCTTCTACTCCCACGTTGACATCGAGGTCCGGGACCGCGGCCGGGAAGCCGGGCTGGAATTGGTCGTGCCCCGTTCGCGGATGGCTCGCGAGCTGCCGGATCTGGCCGCAGGGCTGCTTGGCTGAAAGCGGTCACCCGGGCGCCGGGAAGCAGGATTCGGCAATCCATCGGCGTATATTTGGAAGCCCCAACAAACGACCCCGTATTGCGCAACACTCCGGTCGGCATCGGGCTCTGGTTAGACTGCCACCGCTCGCCTCCGAAGGTGGGGCGTAATCGAAACAAGCCACGGGAGGTTTGACTTCATGCAAGATCGCGGTCTCGCCGCATACATCGCCGAACTGCTCGGAACGTTCTTCCTGGTGTTCGGAATCACTCTGGTCGGCGTGCTTTTCATAGCCGTGGGCGACAACGCCTCTTTCGGTTCTGACTTCGCGGTCGTCGGTCTGACCTATGCCTTCATCCTCACGGCATTGATCTTCGCCTTCGGCGGTCCCAGCGGTGGTCACTTCAACCCCGCGATCACCCTCGGTGCGGCGATGATGAAGAAGATCGCCCCGGTTGACGCAGTGATCTACGTGCTGGCGCAGCTCTCCGGTGGCGTTCTCGGTGCCCTGCTGACCAAGGGCCTGCTAGAGGACGAAGGTCGCGCTGCCAATTACGGCGCCGTGTCGGTGAGTCCGCTGCTCAGTGGCAACTTCGCCGGTGCAGTCGTCGAATGCCTCGGCACCTTCCTCCTGGTTCTGGCCGTGCTCGCTGTCGCCCTCGGCGTCCGCGCCGTCAAGGACTGGGCTCCGCTGGCAATTGGCCTCGTACTTGGCGTCGTCGGCCTGATCCTGGTTCCGCTGACCGGTGGTGCCGTGAACCCGGCCCGCTGGTTCGGTCCGGCCCTGGTCTCGGGCGAGTGGGGCGGCGTGTGGCCCTACCTCGGTGGCGAGATCGTCGGCGCCCTTCTGGCCTTCGTGGTCTACAAGTTCGTGATCGCACCGGGAGCGGGCGGGTCGCCCGACGAAGAAGCAAAGAAGCCTTCGACGATGCCGTCGCCGGAGGCCTGAGCCTCGCGGTCAACGTTTCTCCGAAAAGGGCGGCCTTCGGGCCGCCCTTTTCTTTGGGCCGCTTCCGTCCGCCGCCTATCCGGTGATCGTCTGGCCCAGGGCCACCGCGGCGAGGCCGCAGGCCAGGCTCAGCGAGAGGTTGAGCCAGGCGAGCTTCGCCAGGTCTGCCATCTGGAGCAAGCGGGTATCGAGGATCCAGGTCGAGAACGTGGTGAAGGAGCCAATCACGCCGCCGGCAACGATGACCAGCGCCTGGCCGTGCAGCACGGTGCCGGACAGGAGCCCGAGCAGGAATGAGCCGGTCAGGTTCACGACCAGGATCCCGAACGGGAAAGGGGAATCAACGAGCCGGGAGATTTCTGCGTCCAGCAGATAGCGGGCACCGGCGGCCAGCCCGCCGAGCAACCCGACCAGTAGCCAGCCGAGTATTTCGAGGCCGAAGATGCTCATCGACCGGCCTCCGGCCTGGATCCTTCGACCGCTATCCCCAGCCTGACGGCCAGGTAGCCGAGTCCGAGCGTCACTGCAGCATAGGCGGCTGCGAGTCCGAGCTCGCCCGCATCGACCATGTTGAAGAGCTCCAGCTGCATGGTCGAGAAGGTCGTGAGGCTGCCACAGACCCCGGTTGCGAAGAACGGATGGTGCAGCTGTTCAGGGGCATGGTCGGAAAACGACGCGAAGAAATACCCGATCAGGAAGGCCCCGAGAATGTTGGCAGCGAAGGTCGGCCAGGGCCACGAACCAATGGCATGGGGAAAGGCCTCGCCCAAACCGACCCTGAGCAACGCCCCCAGCACGCCGCCGGCGTAGATCGCCATGAGCTTGCGGATCGGGTGGCGCCTGAAAATCATTTCGAAGCAACTCCTATCGGTACCGGGGGACGGTGACAGGAGCCATCAGCGGATCGACCGCGGTTATGAAGGAGCGAGCCCCATCGCTCGCCACGATTTTACTTGACGGTCAGCGTACCCTTCATGCCGGCCTGTTCGTGACCGGGGATTGAGCAGAAGAACGTGTATGTGCCGGGCTTCACCGTGAACTCCGCGGTGGTGCTCTGGCCGGTGATCACATCCGTCGATGCAATCTCCTTGCCACCCGAGTCCTCGATCACCACGTTGTGACCTACCGGTGACTCATTGGTGAAATCGAGCGTGACCTTCCCCGGCTTCGCCGAGAGCTCGGTCGTGTCGTAGGCGAGGGCACCGGAGGGGTCGGCCGCAAGCTGGAGGACCTGGCCACTTGCAGAGCTGTTGTCGGCCGGCTGGCTCTGAGTGGTGGTCGTGTCGGTGGAGGAACTGTCATCGGATGAATCGTTGCTGCCACAGCCGGCGAAGATCAGGGCGCCGACTGCCAGCGGCACGACCAGGAACTTGAGCGAAGCTTTCACGGGGTCTCCTTCATCTCGGTTGCTTGCGGGTGTTATCACCCTATCCGGGTACTACGCCGAATCGGCGCGGAAGGTTCACTGCGGTAGGTTGAATGCCGGATGCGTCGGGTCACCTTTTCGCGCAATTACACGATCTCGCTCTCGCGGACCTGCCAGTGCTACTGCAAGTACTGCGCCTTTGCCACCCATCAGGCGCATGTGCACCCGCCGGAGGAAGTCGAGCGTATGCTTGATGAGGCGGTCAGGAGAAGAGCCAAGGAACTGCTCTTCTTGACCGGTGAAAAGCCGGAAGTGAACCCGGTGGTCAGCGAGCAATTGCGTTCCTGGGGCCATGAGGACTTCACCTCCTACGTGATCTGGGCCTGCGAGCGGGCCCTCGAGCGCGGCATCCTGCCGCATACCAACATCGGGGCGATCGGGGAAGAGGATCTTGCCCGCCTCCGGGAGGTCACCGCGTCGCAGGGACTGATGCTCGAGTCAGCTTCGGGGCGCCTCATGGAGACCGTCCACGCCGGTTCGCCGACCAAGCATCCGGCCCACCGGCTGAAGACGATCGAGGCCGCCGGACGGCTGAGGATCCCGTTCACCACCGGCATCCTGGTCGGGATCGGCGAAACCCCGGAGGAGCGGATTCAGTCGCTCGAAGCGCTGGCTTCGCTACAGCGAAAGTACGGCCACATCCAGGAAGTGATCATCCAGAATTTCGTCCCGCATCCTCGCTACTACGGTCAGGAACCGGCCGACATCGCCGCTGAAGCCTCGGATCGGCGCTGGAAGGAATCGGGGACTGTGGTTGGCCTGGAATCCGGCATCGAATCCGGGGGCGGAGCTGCGACGGCCGGCGGGGATGTGTCAAATGGCGACCCCGACCGTGACGGGCTCGGACGTCCGACCATCCCGCTCCCGGACTGGGCCTGCCCGGTCTCGATCGGGGATCTCAAACACCTGATCCGGGAGACCGCACGCCTCATGCCGGATGTCGGCGTCCAGGTGCCGCCCAACCTTTCCGATTGGTGGGCGGAGCT
>JACJWY010000006.1 GCA_020636955.1 Thermoleophilales bacterium
GAGACAATTTCCGCTTCGGACAGAAGGCCAAGGGCACGCCGGAGATGCTGAGCGACCGGTCCGAGTTCACCACCCGGGTGGAGCCGCTGGTGGAAGTGGAGGGGGAGGCGGTTTCCTCGACCAGGATCCGGGCCCTCGTCGCCGCGGGGGACATGGAGATGGCCAGGCGCTGCCTCGGGGTGCCGTTCATGGTCGAAGGCGAGGTCGTGACGGGTGACCAGCGGGGCCGTGAACTTGGCTTCCCGACTGCAAATATCGTGCCTGACGACCGTTTCGCCCACCCTGGGCACGGGGTCTATGCCGCCTTCGCCGACGGACTTCCGGCCGCCGTCAACATCGGAGTGAGACCGACCTTCGATACTGGCCGAGGGGTCCTGATCGAGACTTATATCCTCGACGAGGACGTCGACCTCTACGGAAAGGTGCTGCGCGTGGCTTTCGTCGAGAGGTTGCGGGGGGAGAAGCGATTCGACTCCGTCGACGACCTGATCATCGCCATGAAAGAGGACGTAGAGAAGACAAGGGCCGTCTGTGCTAGCTTCCATCGGCCGTAAACGGGTCCGCCCGTGACCCGAAAACAAGGATTTTTCAAGAAATGACACTGACCAAAGAGAACAAGGCCGAACTGATCAGCAAGTACGGCAAGTCCGAGGGCGACACCGGCTCGACCGAAGTCCAGGTTGCCCTGCTTACCGAACGCATCAACGATCTCACCGGCCACCTGCGCGAGCACGGGAAGGATCACCACTCCCGGCGCGGCCTGCTGATGATGGTCGGCAAGCGCCGTCGCCTGCTGCGCTATCTCGAGCGGACCGACGTCGAGCGCTACCGCGCCCTCGTCGCCGATCTCGGCCTCCGGCATTGATCGAAGTCGGAGCCAAAGCTCCGGATTTCACCCTTCCTGACCACGCCGGCCAGGAAGTCTCGCTGTCGGATTTCTCCGGCAGTCGGGTGCTGCTCGCCTTCTACCCGCTGGACTTCAGCCCGGTCTGCTCGGACCAGCTCGCCCTCTACAAGGGAATCCAGTCGGATCTCGACGAGGCTGGAGTGACCCTGCTCGGCGTGAGCGTCGATTCCGCCTTCGCCCACAAGGCATTCCGCGACCACCTCGAGATCGAGACGTCGCTCCTCGCCGATTTCGAGCCCAAAGGCGCCGTTGCCGACGCATATGGCGCCTACCTCGGCCAGGCGGGCCACTCGAACCGCTCGCTGGTCCTGATCGACGCCGACGGCGTGGTCGAATGGGTGCACGAGACGGAGACCCCGCTCGACATCCCCGGCCCCGAGCTGATCGTCGAAGCAATCTCTTCCTGAAGCTCTCCTCTGCGCGCTGCTGCCACTCGCAGGTCACCAATTTGGAGATCCGCAAGTGGCACCACCTCATCGGCTGCCGGTCAGATGTCGGTCCGGAATGTCTGGTCGCCTGCCTTGATGACCAGCGAATGAATCTCGCTGAGATCCCAAGCCGTCGAGAGCGTGGCCGGATACGACTCGTGCTCTTCGGCTGAATAGCGGTAGCGGAAGGTTCCGGCCGGCTCCAGCTTGTCCGAAGCGGTCTTGACGTAGACCCGGCAGAGGGTCCCCGGCCTCATGCCGTTTACGTTCACTTCGATTCCGGTCCCGGTCGCTCTCGGCTCTAGGCTGCCGTCGATCGACACGCCGGGCGGTAGCGCGGCGAACGTGAACTCTTGGCCTGCCTCACGTGAACCCTGGCCGCCGCCCAGCAGGAGAACAAGAGCCACGGTGACCAGCGCGATGGCTCCTGTCGCGGGGAGGGCGATCCGCCAGGGGCGTCGGCTCCGCCGTGGCTTCCTGGCCTCCGGATCACGCAGCCCGGCCATCACCCGTTCGTCGAAATCGGGGGAGGGGTTTGGCAACGGCTCGGAGAGCGATCCGATCAGAGCCGGATCGATCAACTCCAGAAGCGACCCGGTCTGCTTCAGGGAATCGGCTTCGGCCCGGCACTCGGGGCAGGTCTCGATGTGACGGTCGACTGCCTCGCGCTCCTCGGGGGAGAGGTGACCCATAGCCCAGGCACCCAGGTTCTCACGGATCTCGCGGTGGTCAGGACTCATAGCCCAGTTCCTCCATCGCGTCGCGCATCGCCCGCAGGCCGTAATAGACACGGCTCTTGATGGTCCCCTCGGGGACGCCGAGCGCGGCGGCCACCTCGGCGTAGGGTCGGCCCCTGAGGCAGGTTTCCACCACGATCTGGCGGTGGCGCTCACCAATCCGGCGGAGTGCCTCCTCGACCTGCCAGGCGAGCATCGCCCGTTCGAACGGCTGCTCGACCGAGGGCAGGCTGTCCCCGGAGTCATCCAGTGGAATGCCACTCGGACGCCGAGAGTCGGTTCGGCCCATGTCCGCGATCACGTTCCGCAGGATCGCGTACAGCCAGGTCCGCTCCGATCCAATCTCCGGGTCGAACTTGTCCCGGGCCCGCCAGGCCTTGAGAAAACACTCCTGAACGGCTTCCTCGGCCCGGTCGCGATCACCGAGCGAACGGCAGGCGAAACCGAAGAGCTCACCGGAATGAGCCCGATAGGCCTCGCGCACCTGTTCGCCCGGCATGGTCACTGGTCGGATCTGACTCCTGGCTAACTATCTTCCGGCTTCTCGCCGCTCGGGGTCAAGGCGTACCACTCGGCGCCGAACTGCTCGATGTCATTCCCGTTGGCTTGGCCGGGTTTGCTGTCTCCCGCGTAGAGATAGAGCGGCCAGCCCGCGTAGGTGACTTGGGTTGATCCGTCCTTCCGCTTGACGGTTCCAAGCTTTCCGTCCATGGCGCCCCCCTTAGCGACCGGATTGCCTTCAGTGGAGACCGGGGGCCAGGCCTCGGCACAGGCGCCATAGCAAGCGGACTTGCCGTTCTCGTCCTTCTTGAAGTAGTAGACGGTCAAACCGCCGGAGTCGACCAGGATCGTGCCGAGATCCCCGACCTTGGCGGTCGAGATCGTGGTCGCCTTCATCGCCGAATCGTTGCCTTCCCCCGTACTCGAACTGCCGGAAGAAGCTGAAGAGGGGTTGCCGTACTTGTCCCCATACGCCGTTTTCGGCGACTCGGAGGATGAACCGGACGAGTTGGACGTGTAGCCCGAATCGGAGCTGCCACCACATCCGGCCAGGATCAGGGTTCCGGTCAAGGCGAGCACGAAAGTCGCCAGACCCTTTCGCAAGAGGATCGGAGTAGCGTTCATGTCAAGGAATACGCTCCTGTCCGGCGTAAGTTCAACACCTTCAATTTCGGTCTGGAGGATCGATGATGCAACGGACAGTGATCACGTTGGTTCTGGCCGGAATTCTGGCCGGTTGTGGGGAGGACGTGAACTCGGCTTCGTCAGTTGAATCCCCGGAAGGGATCGAGATCATCGCCAGTGCCGGCCCGGATCGCCGGATCGGGTCCGATCTGAAGAAGTACATGGTTCGCAACTGTCCCGGGCCCGGCTATGAAATCCCCGACAAGGCCAAGTCCAGATACCTGGAGAATCACGGCCAACGAGCACTCGACAGGGTCGAACGGCAATTTGAGGACGTGAAGGCGTTCTGTTCGGGTGCGAGGTCGATCGAAGTACGAAACAGCCGGATCACGGTCCGTAGCGACCTTGTAGCTGGCGAAGCGGGTGTCGGTGAGGCCTTCTGCATGATCGTTCGCGGTTCCGACGTCGCCGATCAGACCCCGTTTCACACGTTGCTCGACATGGACGGCGGGAAAATCAAGGTCTGCGGTACCCACAACGCCTACCGCTGATCCGGGATCGGGGTTTCGCCCTCTGTTGTCTTTTCGATTTGCCGGCGCGGGATTTTCCGCTATTTGCGGGGTGAACCCGGCTTCCGGTACGGCCCTGTACCCTTGTGGGGATAAGGAACGACAGTTCTAAACAGATGGCCGCCAACCGGGCGGCCGGAGGAAAAACAAATAGCCAATGAGCATCTTTGAAACGACTCGCGTTGAAACGCGGGTCGGCGACGCCGATATCTCCTTCGAGACCGGCAAGCTCGCCAAGCAGGCCAGTGGTTCCGTCGTAGTACGCAGCGGCGACACCATGGTCCTCTCGACCGCCACGATGGGTGGCCTTCGTGACGTGGACTTCCTGCCCCTGACCGTCGACGTCGAAGAGCGCATGTACGCCGCGGGCAAGATCCCCGGCTCCTTCTTCCGTCGCGAAGGTCGCGCCGGCGAGAAGGCAACCCTGACCGCCCGCATGATCGACCGGCCGATCCGTCCGCTCTTCCCCAAGGGCTGGCACTACGAGACCCAGCTGGTCACCATCCCGATGTCGGTCGACCAGGAGCACCCCTACGACATCCTCGCCATGAACGGCGCTTCGGCTGCCCTGGCGATCTCGGAGATTCCGGTCGCCAAGCACGTCGGTGCGGTCCGCATCGGCAAGCTCGACGGCGACTTCGTGATCAACCCGAACGAGGAAGACCACGAGCTGCTCGACCTCGATCTGATCGTGGCCGGCACCGACGAGGCCATCCTGATGGTCGAAGCCGGCGCCAACGGTGTCACCGAGGCCGACATCCTCGACGCGCTTGACATCGCCCACGGCGAGATCAAGAAGATCACCGCGACCATCGAAGAGCTCCGCCAGAAGATCGGCAAGGAGAAGCTGGTGATCGAGGCTCCCGAGATCGACGAGTCGCTGCTCGCCGACATCCGGGGATCGCACCAGCAGGCGCTGATCGACGCGATCGCAACCGAGGGCAAGCTCGAGCGCTACGAGGCGATCGACGAAGTCAAGGACGCCGTCGTGGCCCAGTACGCACCGGATACCGGTGACGAAGACGCCGACTCCGCCCGTGCTTCCGAGGTCAAGACCGCTTTCGCCGCGATCGAGAAGGACACGATCCGCAAGCAGATCGCCGTCGACAAGAAGCGCCCCGACGGCCGCGCCCAGGACGAGATCCGTCCGATCGAGTGCGAGGTCGACGTGTCGCCCCGCGTTCACGGTTCGGCTCTCTTCACCCGTGGCGAGACCCAGATCCTCGGCAACGTCACCCTCGGGACCACCCGCATGGACATGCGGGTCGACGGTCTCGGACTGGAGACGACCAAGACCTTCTGGCACCACTACAACTTCCCGCCGTTCTCGGTCGGCGAGGCCGGCTTCATGCGCGGCCCGAAGCGTCGCGACATCGGTCACGGCGCTCTCGCCGAGCGCGCCCTGGCGCCGAGCGTCCCGGATCAGGAGGATTTCCCCTACGTGATCCGCGCCGTCTCCGAGACGCTGGAATCGAACGGCTCCTCGTCGATGGGCTCGGTCTGCGCCAGCTCGATGGCGATGCAGGCCGCCGGCATCCCGGTCTCCGCACCGGTCGCCGGTGTGGCCATGGGTCTGATCAAGGAGGGCGACGACTACATCGTCCTGACCGACATCGCCGGTGTGGAAGACCACCTCGGTGACATGGACTTCAAGGTCGCCGGTACCGCGGACGGCATCAACGCCCTCCAGATGGACATCAAGATCACCGGAGTCACCTTCGACATCCTGACCGACGCCCTCGAACAGGCCCGCAAGGGACGGCTCTTCATCCTCGGCAAGATGGCCGAAGCGATCGACGGCCCGCGTGAGCAGCTCTCACCGCATGCGCCGCGCATCGAGTCGATCAAGATCGACCAGGAGAAGATCGGAGCCGTGATCGGCAAGGGTGGCGAGACCATCCGCGGCCTCTGCGAGGAGTTCGAGGCCGAGATCGACGTCGAGGACGACGGCACGATCCGCATCTACGCTCCGACCGGCACGCAGGTCGAGGACGCGGTGTCCCGCATCCAGTCGATGACCAAGGAAGCCGAAGTCGGCGACCGCTACAACGCGGCCAAGGTCGTGAAGACGACCACCTTCGGCGCCTTCGTCGAACTGACCAAGGGCACCGACGGACTGCTCCACATCTCCAACGTCAAGCCCGGTGGCCGGGTCGAGACCGTCGAAGAGGTGCTCGAGCAGGGCCAGGAAATCGACGTGACCGTGGCCGAGGTCGACCGCGAGCGCGGCCGGATCGGACTGCGCATGACCGACGATCCGGCGATCGCGGGCAAGAGCGCCGAAGAGATCGCCGCCCTCTCCGCCAATGGCGGCGGCGGTGGCGGAGGCGGCCGTCGCGATCGTGACGGTGGTGGCGGACGCCGCCGCCGGGATCGTGGTGACCGAGACCGTCGCTAATTCGGGTCGGAAGCCACGCTCCAAATGAGCACTGACGAACCGCGCCTTTCGGAGACCGCTGCCGGCGTCCGGGTGATCACCGAGGAAGTCCCCTCGGTGCGCTCGGTCGCCCTCGGCCTCTGGGTCAGAACAGGTTCACGTGACGAGACCCTCGCTCAGGCGGGGGTTTCTCACTTTCTGGAGCACCTGCTCTTCAAGGGCACGCCGAACTACTCGGCGATCGAGATCTCCGAGCGCTTCGATGGGCTCGGTGCGTCGTTCAACGCCGCGACCGGCAAGGAGACGACGCATCTGCACGCTCGGTTCCTCGACGAACACACGAAAGATGTGTTCGACCTCCTGGGCGAGATGCTGCTCGAGTCGACTTTTCCCGACATCGACTCGGAGCGGGACGTCGTGCTCGAGGAGATCGCCATGTACGAGGACGAGCCTTCGGACCGGGTGCACGACTACCTGGCCGACGCGATCTTCGGCGACACTCCGCTCGGCCGTCGCATCCTCGGCCGTTCCGATGTGATCTCCGGAATTCCCGTTCCGGATATCGCTGCCTACCATCGGGCCCGCTATTCGGCGAACAACATCGTTGTCGCCGCGGCCGGCAACGTCGACCACGACGAGATTCTGGCGATGGCCGAGATACTGGCCCCGGGTTCAGGGAGCGGGGAAGAGACCCTGGTCCCGCAAAGCCCGGAGCTGACAGGCAGGCTCGAGTTCGCGACCAAGGACACCGAGCAGTACCACGTCTGTATCGGCGCCCCCGGTATCAACCGGGCCGACGAGCGCCGGTTCGTCCTGGCCGTGCTCGACTCGATCCTCGGTGGTTCAAGTTCATCCAGGCTCTTCACCGAAGTCCGCGAGAAGCGCGGGCTGGCTTACTCGGTCGGCACCTACTCGGAACAGTTCACCGACACCGGGGCTGTGGCCACCTATGTTGGGACCCGCGAAGACAACGTCGAAGAAGCCTGCGAAGTGATCGGCACCGAACTCAAGCGGATCCAGCGCGAGCCGGTGACCGCCGATGAGCTCGACCGGGCCAGGGAACATGTCAAGGGCCGGCTGGTGCTTTCGGGCGAATCGACCGCCGCCCGCATGTCACGGATTGCCCGCGCCGTGCTTCACGATCTGCCGCTACTCAGCCTTGACGAGATGCTGGCCAGGGTCGATGCTGTTCAGGTGGAGGATGTTTCCGAACTGGCCAGTGAGCTATTTGCCGAAGAGCGGCTTTCGGCCGCCTCGGTCGGTCGTGACCAGGACCGCTTCCGTAAGGCAATTCAGCCGGTGAGCGAGGCACTCGCGGCATGATCCGGGTCGGGGTTGCCGGCGCGGCCGGTCGCATGGGGGCCACCGTCTGCGGCGCAGTGGAGGACGCAGAGGGGATGGAGCTGACCGGCCGGGCCGATCCCGCTCTGGACACCGAACTCGCGGCCATCCTGCCGGGGGTCGACGTTGTGGTCGAGTTCACCACGCCTGACACCTCACTGGAAAACTCGATTGCCTGCCTTGAGGCCGGTGTTCACGTAGTGGTCGGGGCGACGGGCTTCGACCTCGAAAAGCTCCGGGACGCAGCCGAAAATTCCGGCACCAAAGCCAACTGCTTCGTCGCCCCCAACTTCGCGATCGGGGCAGTGCTGTTGATGGAGCTTTCGCAGAAGGCTGCCAGGCACATGCCCGAATGCGAAATCATCGAGCTCCATCACGATCGCAAACTTGATGCGCCTTCCGGTACGGCGAAGCGGACCGAGGAGTTGATCTCGGCTGCCGGCGGAAACGTCCACCAGCCGATCCACTCGGTCAGACTGCCCGGGCTGGTCGCCCATCAGGAGGTTCTCTTTGGCGGGACGGGGCAGACGCTCTCGATCCGTCACGACAGCATCGATCGCTCCTCTTTCATGCCCGGAGTGGTTCTTGCGGTACGCAAGGTAGGTCAACTCGAAGACCGGTTCACGGTCGGACTGGAGAAGATTCTGGATGACTGATGTCGTAGCTCTTGACGCGACTGCCCAGGCCGAGCTTGTTGCCAGCGGAGAAGTATCCCCGCAGGAGCTGGTCGCCGGGGCGATCGAGCGCGCCGAAAAGGCGAATCCCGAGATCAATGCGATCTGCTCGCCCCTTTTCGAGCAGGCGAGCGAGGAGGCGGCTGGCGAGCTTCCGGACGGTCCCTTCCGGGGAGTCCCCTTCCTGTTCAAGGATCTGGGGGCTGGCCTGGCCGGTCAGCCGATGTACATGGGCAATCGTGCGCTCAAGGAAATTGGCATGACCATGCCCTACGACACCCATCTTGGCTCGCGCTTCCGTGATGCCGGATTCGTCACGCTGGGACGCACAGCGACGCCGGAACTCGGCATCCTCCCAACCACCGAGCCGGTCCTCAACGACGGTCCCACGAAGAATCCCTGGGACAAGACGCGTTCAAGCGGCGGCTCTTCAGGTGGTTCTGCGGCCGCGGTGGCGGCGGGCATCGTCCCGATCGCCCATGCTTCCGACGGCGGAGGGTCGATTCGCATCCCGGCCAGTGAATGCGGCCTGGTCGGCCTCAAGGCAACCCGGGCCCGGATCTCGCAGGCACCGGTGATGGGGGACTCGATGTCGGGTCTGACCACCGAGCTGGTCGTAGCCCATTCAGTCCGTGACATCGCCACCATCCTCGACTGGGTCCACGGTCCGGCACCGGGCGACCCCTACGGCTGTCCGGCACCGGTCCGGCCGTACTCCGAAGAAGTCTCGGCCGGTACCGAACCGCTGAAGATCGCCATGCTGACCGAATCGCTGACCGGTGACAGCCTTCAGCCGGCTGTCATCGATGCGACGAGGGAGACCGGCCGCAAGCTGGAGGACCTCGGCCATGAGGTGACAGATTTCGAACTTCCGGCCGCCGGGGAGCCCGATGCGCTCTACCGGACCTTTGTCACCCGCTGGGCAGCCGGGATGAGCCAGACTGCGGATACCCTGAGCCTGATCATCGGTCGGCCCCTGACCCCGGATGATGTCGAACCGCTGACCTGGGCTCTGGTCGAAAAGGGCCGGACCGAGGGAGGCGCTGCATATCTCTCGGCGATCGCGCAGCATCAACTGATCGGCCGCCTGATCGCCGGGGTGATGATCGACGGCCAGTTCGACCTGATCATGACCCCGACCCTTGCCACTGTGCCGCCAAAGCTCGGTCACTTCGACCAGAACGGCCCCGACCCGATGGACGCGATGCTGAAGGCCCGGGAGATCGCCACTTTCACCGGCATTTTCAATGCCACCGGCCAGCCGGCGATCTCGGTTCCGCTGGAGATGAGTGAAGAGGGTTTGCCGATCGGGATCCAGTTCGTTGCCCCGATGTGGGGCGAGGATGTGCTGATCCGTCTGGCCGGAGAGCTGGAAAGGGCGCATCCGTGGATCGACCGCAGGGCACCGGGAGTTCTCGACGCCGGATAGGGTGCCTGACGTGAGCGAGATCCGAGGTGTAATAACGGCATTGGCCACCGCTTTCCGGCCCGACGGAGAGCTCGACGTTCAGTCGACGCGAAAGCTTGCGGCTTACCTGGTCGAGAACGGCTCCCACGGGCTGGTCGTCGCCGGCTCGACCGGTGAATCATCGACCCTGGAGGACGATGAAAAGATCGAACTGACCAGGGCCGTGGTCGACGAGGTCGGGCCCGATGTGACCGTGATCGTCGGCAGCGGTTCCAACGACACCCGTCATTCGGTCGAACTTACGAAGATGGCCGCGGAAGCCGGGGCCGATGCGGCCCTGATCGTGACCCCGTATTACGTTCGGCCGAATCAGGCCGGAATCCGGGGACATTTCGAGGCTGTCGCCGAGGGTTGCCCCGGTTTCCCGATCGTCGCCTACAACATTCCGTCGCGGACCGGCATAAACATGCCGCCGGAATTTCTCGCCGAACTGGCGGAGATCGATGAAGTCAAGGCCGTCAAGCAGGCCAACGACGACGATCTCGGACCGATCGAGGGTCTCGACATCCTGGCAGGCAACGACGGCACCTTCCTGTCGACCCTGAAGTTCGGTGGTGCCGGTGGAATCCTCGTGGCTTCCCACCTTGACAACGGCCGGATGCGCACGATCTGGGATCTCTGGCAGGAAGGCCGGCACGACGAAGCCGATGCGCTGGACAACCAGCTCCGTCCGCTCTACGAGGCGATGGGCGTCGTCGTTAACCCGATCCCGGTCAAGGCCGCACTTTCGGCCCGGGGTCTGATCCCGCCGACCATGCGGTTGCCACTGGTCGAGCCGACCGACCGGGAACGTGACGCCGTGGAGGAACTACTGGCCGAGGCAGGTGTGCCAGCGGCATGAGTGGCGATCGGATCAAGCTTCTCCCCCTCGGCGGACTGGGGGAAATCGGCAAGAACATGATGGTCATCGAGTACCGCGGCAAGATCGTGGTGGTCGACACCGGCCTGATGTTTCCGACTCCGGAAATGCTCGGCATCGACCTCGTTCTTCCCGACTTCGAATACCTGCGTGACCGGGCCGAAGACATCGAGGCGATCGTCCTCACTCACGGTCACGAGGACCATGTGGGCGCGCTCCCCTACGTGTTGCGGGAGATCGGCTTCCCCCGGGTCATTTATGGAGGGATGCTCACGGTGGGCATGGTCCGTTCGAAGCTGGATGAGCACAAGCTTGGCAGCGCACCGCTGACCGAGCTGCCGGCCGGCCAGAAAGTCAGCGCCGGACCGTTCGAAATCGAACTGGTTCACCTGTCCCATTCGATTCCGGACATGCGCGGGGTGATCATCGGTACCGACATCGGCAAGATCTTCATGACCGGTGATTACAAGTTCGATCAAACCCCGGTGGACGGTCGCCCGGCTGATGTCGCCCGGCTTGCAGCGCTCGGCGACGAGGGCCTGTTGCTGCTTTGCGGAGATTCGACCAACGCCGACCGGCCCGGCGTTTCACCTTCCGAGTCGAGCGTCGGCCCGGCCCTCTACGACACGTTCTCCCGCTGCGAAGGCAGGATCGTCGTTACCTCTTTCGCCTCGAACATCCACCGGGTCCAGCAGGTAATCGACGCTGCCGCAGGGCTCGGCCGCAAGGTCGCCCTGGTCGGCCGTTCGATGCGCAAGAACTTCAACATCGCCTCCAATCTGGGCATGGCCAACGCGCCCGACGGCATGCTGATACAACCCCGCGAGATCGAGGATTTCCCCGACGAACGGGTAGTGGTGATCTCGACCGGCTCCCAGGGTGAGCCTTTCTCGGCCCTCCGGCGGATGGCCAACAACGACCACCGTGACATCGAGCTTCATTCCGGCGACACGGTCGTCTTCTCGGCCACCCCGGTGCCTGGCAATGAGCGGGCGGTCAACGAAACGATCGACCGGATCTACGAACTCGGTGCCAGCGTGATCACCCCGAAGGACGCGCCGATCCACGCATCCGGCCATGGCTACCGGGAAGAGATAAAGATGATGCTCAACCTGACCCGGCCGAAATACGTTATGCCGGTACACGGCGACTTCCAGCGCATCCGGCTCCATTCGGAGCTGGCCGAATCGGTCGGTGTGCCGAGCGACAACATCTTCCGCAACCACAACGGGCAGGCTCTTCTGCTGGGCCCCGATGGTGCGGAGCTGACCGAAGAAACGGCCGGCGGAGTGATCTTCGTCGATGGTGTTGAGCTCTCGGATCCCAATGACGCGACGCTCCGTGACCGCCGCACCATTTCGGCTGACGGAATCGTGATCGTGGTCGCGACCGTCGCCGACGACGACGGGGAAATCGTCTCTGATCCGGAAGTGATCGCTCGCGGCGTGCCCGGACTGGAAGATGACGACGAGCTGATCGACGAGCTTCACGACCTGATCGAAGATTCGCTCGAACGCTCGGCCGACGCCAAGGTCCGCGACCATGATCTGATCCAGCAGGACCTCCATGACGCCGTAGCGGGCTTCATCCACAAGCGCCTGAAGCGCCGCCCGATGGTGGTGCCGGTAGTAGTCGAGGTCTGAGTAGCAACCCCCGGGCAACGCGCCCAGGAGCCACCACCCGTCCGCTGCCTTCGTCAACGGCCGGAAACGGCAGCTCAGGTACCTGAGTACGATCGCGGCCATTTCCGGCCTTGTTCCTTGGCAGCGCACAGCTGGAGGCCCCTGTGCACGACCCGCTGAAGGTTTTGTGAAGTCGCGGGAGCCTGCTGCGGAGCGCCGGGGTCGGTTCGCTCGGGGCTGGCGGGGCGACGGTGACGCAGGTTTATCCCCCCAAACGGGGCTAAACCTGCGGCACCTTTGTCCCGGATCCGGGTTGGTGATGCGGATCCGGGTTGGTATTGCGGATCCGGGTTGGTATTGCGGAACTTGGTTGGTGATTCGGAACCTGGCTGGGGCCGCGGAGCCGGGTTGGTGTAGCCGTGGGGGTTGGCATGCGTCCCCGGGGAACTCCCCGCGGACGAGCGCAGCGAGTCCAAGGGCCCCGGGGATGCATGCCAACCCCCACGGCGTAAGCACAGAGTCCCAGCGAAAACACCGGGCCCCGCCACGCAGACCACTCCCGGCGAGAACGCGGAAGCGGCGTTTAAAACAGAGAGACCGCTGGGCCTGGGGGAGGGAGTGGCTCAACGGTCTGCTCTGAAGAAGCGAAGTCACCGGGGCAGTCTGGGGGAGATCCCCGGTGACTCCATGTGTCTCGTCCGCTAAGAAAGATACGGCGCGCCGATAAGAAACCCCTAAACCCGGGGGAAGGATCTCCTTAAGGTTTTCCGGCCCAGGTTGGCGGGCGGCAAAACAATGCCAGCCAAAAGTGGCCGGGTCGTTAAACAACAAGACCGCCGGGCCTGGGGGAGGGAGTGGCTCGACGGTCTGTGTTGAAGAAGCGAAGCCGCCGGGGCAGTCTGGGGGAGATCCCCGGCGGCTTCATGTGTCTCGTCCGCGTAGAAAGATAGGGACGGGTGATAAAAGGGCCCTAAAGCTTCGTTAACGGTTTCCTTGAGATTCGTCGGGGTCGGGCGAGGCTTCATTTGACGTCGATGCGGCAGTCGGGATTCGAACGGTGAAAGCGGCCCCGCCTTGGGATGAATCGCCGACCGTCGCTGACCCGCCGTGGCTGCGGGCGATCACACGGACGATCGAAAGTCCCAGTCCCGTCCCCTTCCCCTTGGCCCGGTCTCCCGGTCCGTCGTGTCGCACAAAGCGGTCGAATATGGTCGGCCACATTTCTTTGGGAATGCCAGATCCGTCGTCCTCGACCCGTATTTCGGCCATGTCCCCGTCGGGCCGGCCGGTGACCGAGATCGTGGTCCCTTGGGGTGTGTGGCGGATCGAATTGTCGACCAGGTTGAGGATCACCCGGTGAAGCTCATCTGGGTTGCCGCTGACCACGAGAGGCTCCGGGCAGTCGATGACCAGCTGATGATTTTCACTGAGCGGCCTCAGTTCGTCGGCAACGTTCCCGGCGATCTCGGAAAGGTCGCAGAGCACCCGGTCTCCCGCCCGACCAGTGTCGGCCTTGGCGATCAGCTGAAGGTCGGCGACCAGCCGGGTCATCCGTTCGGACGAGCGAAGCGCCGACTCGACCGACTCGATTTCGAACTCGCGGTCCCCGTTGCCGCTGCCGGGACGCCGCAGGGAAGTGTCCAGCAGCTCCAGGTTTGCGAGGACACTTGTCAGGGGGGTCCGCAGCTCGTGGGAAGCGTCGGCAACGAACTCGCGCTGGCGCACCAGCGACTGTTCCCGCTCCGAGCGGGCGATAGAGAGCTCTCGGAGCATGTCGTTGAAGGTGCGGGTCAGCTCTGCCACCTCGTCGTCACCCTCGGGTTCGGCGAGGGTTATGTCGGGATCGCGGGTACGGGCGATCTGTCCGGCCGCCGACGTGAGCGTGGAGACCGGTCGCATTGCCCGCCGGGAAAGAATCACCCCTCCGAGCGCGGCCAGCAGGGTGGCGCCCAGGGTCCCGGCAAGGATCGAGATCCAGATCCGGCCGATTGAGGCATCCAGCCGGTCCATCGGCCGGCCGTACCTGACCAGGCCGAGGGCGTAGGGCTCGTTCCGGGACTGGGTAACCACAGCGGTCGCCACCTGCCACCCATCGGAATTTGAAATCCCGGGACTTGTGGGGGCTCCGAGGTCATGGGAATTCGGGGGCCGGTAGCGGATGCCATTGGCGAGTGAGGTGATGTCGGCGGAGCCGTTCACCGAAGCCAGAAGGTTGTTCAATACTGCCTCGTCACCGAAGTAGGCGGGGGTGATCAGGTCCTTTTCGCGGATTTCGGCGGCAAGCTCCTTGACCTTTGCCTCGGTGTCGGCCGCGTAGTTGTCACGGAGCTGATTGGTGGTGATCTGTCCGACCGCAAGTCCGAACGCGACCAGGATCACGAAGGTGATTCCGGACGATACCGCGGCAAGTTTCCACTGGATCGGCCAATGGGGAGGCCACTTGCGCGAACGGCGCATGCGATCCAGGAGGCTAGTTTCGGACGGGGCCATCTCAGGCCTTGATTACGTAGCCGGCTCCGCGCTTGGTATGGAGGATGCGGGACTCGCCGCCTTCCTCGAGTTTCCGGCGGAGGTTGGAGATGAAGACGTCGATCGTGTTCGTCTCGTCGAGTGGGTCATATCCCCAGACCTCTTCCAGCAGCCGTTCACGCGAAATGACCAGCCGCTGGTTTCGCATCAGGTATTCGAGCAGCTCGAATTCCCGTTTGGTCAGTTCGACTTCCCGGTCGCCGCGCATCGCTTCCTGTGAATCGGGATTGAGCCGCAGATCACCGACCGTGAGCATGGCGGATCCGCGCGGTGGATGCCGGCGGAGCAGCGCCCGGATCCTGGCCAGCAGCTCTTCCCGGTTGTAGGGCTTTTCGAGATAGTCGTCGGCACCGCTGTCGAGACCGGTCACCCGGTTTTCTGCTCCGTCCCGGGCAGTGAGCATGAGGATCGGGAGCTCGGCGCTCCCTTGCCGCAGGCTGGTGCAAACCTCGAGGCCATCCATGTCCGGAAGGCCAAGGTCGAGCACAACCAGGTCGGGCACGAAGTCATTGGCGGCCGCCAGGCCGGATGTTCCGTCTTCGGTGGCCCGGACCTCGTACCCCTCTGCCCTCAGGGTGCGCCTGAGAACGTCAACGATTTCGTCGTCGTCTTCGATGACAAGAATCCGGCCGCCGGTCTGCTCCTCATCCAACATTGCGGGAATTGTAAGCAACCCCGCATTTATGAAGGGTAAACCGGGCTTTCGTTGAAAGGAAAGCCATGTTCGTACGTTCAGTCCGGCGCCGCTCTGACCGTCGCCCGTCACGCGCAGCCTCCAAGCGGGATCCCGGCAAGGAGAAACCTGTCCGCGAACCGCTGCGCCAGCATCATCTCGACCTGATCGGCCTGGGCTGCGTGCTGCTCGGGATCTATCTCGTCTTTGTTCTCTACTTCGGCTGGAATGGCGGCAGGATCGGATCCGGAGTCAGCGATGGCCTGAAGTACCTGTTCGGGCTGGTCGCATACCTGGCTCCTTTCGCGCTGTTCGCGGCGGGGGCGATAGCGATCTTCAGGCCTGCCTTTCCGACTACCCGCCCGCTCCGGACCGGGGCGGCGCTCATGGTGGCGGGGCTCCTGCTCGCCTTCGCCGGCGGCACCTTCGGGCTTGGCGGCGGCCGGCCGGACCGGATCGCGTATTTCGATCCCGGCTGGTTCCCCGACCATGGCGGCGTTGTGGGAGAGAGCTTCTACTGGCTTTTCGCCAGTGCCCTTCAGCCTTTCGGGGCCCATCTGGTCGCTGCCTTCGCGATTGTGGCCGGGGTGCTCCTGCTGACCGGAACCACCGTTGCCACCGTGCTCGGACGCAGCAGCATAGCCCTGAAGAAAGCAGGCGCTACGTCGGCCGAAAGGACCCGCACATTTGCCCGGACCGCAATCCTTCACGACGGCAAGCCCGACGGCGGCGACTCCGGCGTGGAGACGGTCGCATTGTCCGGGTCCGAACCGATTCCCTTCGGAGACGAGCCGACCGTCACGGTCGGCATGAACGAGCCAACCGACGAGATCGAATTGCCGTCCGAAGGGGAAAAGGACGATTCGCCTTTTGCGGTCGATATCTGGGCCGATGAAGGCGAGGAACCGACAATTTCCGACCGTACCGAACGGCTCGAGCCAATCGAGATCTTCGGGGAAGCCGGCGCCCACGCGGCAATTGGCGAGCCCGGCACCGCCGTAGCCGAGCCCGGGTCCGATGACGGGGCCGGAGGTGGTGATTCCGGTGATGACGGCGTATTCAGCGATGACTTCGAAGAGGAACTCAAACAGCTCGAAGAGGAGTTCGACGAACCAGCCGGGGAACCGGCCGAGGAGCCGCAACCGTCCGCCGGGGACCCAGACTCGCCGGATGAAGGGGAGGAACAGCTCAAGCTGACCCCGCAGGGCGAGAAGCGCGGCGCCACGGTTTCGGAGGAGATCAATTACAAGGCGCCGCCGCTGAAGGTGCTCGAGAAGGGGCAGAAGGGCGGTGGCCCCGATCCGGCCGAGCAGAAGGAACTGGCCCGCAAACTGGTCGAAACACTTGGCCATTTCGGGGTCGAGGCGAAGGTGGTCGGGGTGGTGACCGGCCCCCACGTTTCACGTTTCGAACTTCAGCTTGCTCCCGGCACCAAGGTAAAGAAAGTTTCCGAGCTGGCCAACGACCTGGCTTATGCGCTCGCATCGACCGATATCCGCATCCTCGCCCCGATTCCGGGCAAGCAGGCGGTCGGGGTGGAGGTTCCAAATTCGAGCCGGAACATGGTCCGCCTCGGCGACATCTACGGCAAGCCGAAAGAGAAGGACTCTCCGCTCGTCGCCTGGCTCGGCAAGGGAATCGACGGCAAACCGGTTTCGACAGACCTGGCGAAGATGCCGCATGTACTGGTCGCCGGCACCACCGGATCGGGCAAGTCCGGCTGCGTGAACGCGGTGCTTTCGTCGATCCTGATGCATTCCTCGCCGAATGAGGTGCGGCTGGTCCTGGTCGATCCGAAACAGGTCGAGCTGAACCATTACGAGACGGTGCCCCATCTGCTGACCCCGGTGGTGACCAATCCCAAGCTTGCAGCAAATGTGCTGAACAACCTGATCGCCGAGATGGAAACCCGGTACGGGCTGATGAAGGAGGCCCGGGCGAGAAACATCGAGGACTACAACTCCGCAAAGGCTGCCGAGGGTGAACCGCGACTCCCGTACATCCTTTGCGTGATCGACGAGCTCGCCGATTTGATGATGGTAGCTCCGGCCGATGTCGAAGCCTCGATCATCCGTCTGGCCCAGAAGTCCAGAGCCACGGGCATCCACCTGCTGCTGGCCACCCAGCGGCCCTCGACCGACATCATCACCGGCACAATCAAGGTCAACATCCCGTCGAGAATCGCCTTTGCGGTTTCATCGCAAACCGACTCCCGGGTGATTCTCGACCAGGGTGGTGCCGAGTCACTGCTCGGCCAGGGCGACATGCTCTTCCGGGGTCCCGGCACCTCGAAACTTGCCCGGATTCAGGGTGCCTTCGTCACTGAGGACGAGATTGCCCGAATCACCGATTTCTGGTCGGCGCAGGGCGAACCCGAATTCGAGCAGGAACTCCTGAGCGAGCCCGAGACCGCCCAGGAAGAGGGGCCGGAAGGTGATTTCGATCCCGACCAGGATGATCTGCTGAACGAGGCGATCATGCTCGTGGTTGAAACCGAGACGGCGTCTGTGTCGATGATCCAGCGGCGTCTCAGGGTCGGATATACCCGGGCCGGCCGGTTGATCGACATGCTCGAACGTCGTGGCGTCATCTCCGGCTATGAGGGCTCGAAACCTCGCCAGGTGTTGATCACCCACGCCGACCTGCCGCGAATCCTGGGCGGGGGCGGTGCGTCGGAGCAGTCCGGCGCCGAACTGCCGGGTACCGGCGATGCCGAGGTTGCCGGATCCACGGTTGCCGAAGATCCCGGCAGCAGTCCGGCCGACTGAGATCGGTCGACTGCTTCGGGGTCAGAGGCCTGATTTGCCGTCTGCGGCTGTAAGGTCAGGCCGTGGCACTTGGCGAGGAGATATTCAGGTCGGGAAGCAGTTCTGACGGCGAGGTAAGGGCGGGGATCCTGGTCACGGGCACCGAGGTTTTGACGGCCACGATCCGAGACGAGAACGGCCCCTGGCTTTCGCAGCAGTTGAGTGATCTCGGGATCGAACTGGTCGAGATCCTCGTCGTCGCCGACCATCCCGGAGATCTCGCCAGCGGGCTCGAGCATATGAAGTCGGTGGGGATCGACCTGATCGTTACCACCGGAGGCCTGGGTCCGACCGCCGACGATCTGACCGCCGAGGTTGTCGCCGCCTTCGCCGGCCGGGAAATGAAGCTTGATGAAGCGATGGAAGCGAGAATCGCGGCCATCCTCGCCCGATTCGCCGCCAGCGCGAACCTGGATCTTTCGACCGATGCCCTGAATGAAGCGAACCGGAAGCAGGCGATGATCCCGGTCGGAGCGGTTGCCCTGAATCCGGTCGGGACCGCTCCCGGTCTGATCGTGACGCAGAGTTCTGGCGACGGGCCCCTGGTCCTCGTCCTTCCGGGCCCGCCGCGGGAGCTCAGGCCGATGTGGGATGTGGCGCTGAAGGAGCCGATGCTGTGCGAGCTGCTCGATCGCGCAACCCGGCTGCGCAAGTACCGGCTGCGGATGTTCGGAACCCCCGAGTCCGAACTGGCGATGAGCCTGCGGGAGATCGAGAAGGGCGGACTCTCGTTTGACGGTCTCGAGATAACGACCTGCCTGAGGAAGGGAGAGGTCGAAGTTGACGTCCGTTACCGGGACGCTGCCGAGGAATCGGCCGTACGCCTGCGGCAGGAACTGAAGGCAAGGCATTCCCGGTCGCTTTACAGCCTTGATGGCAGGACGGTGGATGAGGTAGTTGCCGGTTTGCTGGCCGGTCGCCGGCTGGCCCTCGCCGAGTCCTGCAGCGCCGGCTTGCTGGCCGCCCGGATCGCCGACGTTCCCGGGTCCTCCGATTACTTCGCCGGGGGAGTCGTGTCCTACTCGAATGAAGCCAAGAAAGATCTGCTCGGGGTGGACCAGGCCCTGCTGGAGGAGTTCGGGGCCGTTTCGGCCGAGGTCGCCGAGGCGATGGCGGTGGGCGCCCTGGAACGCTTCGATGCCGATGTATCTGTCTCGATTACAGGGATTGCCGGGCCCGGCGGGGGCAGCGAGGAGAAGCCGGTCGGTCTGGTTCATTTCAACGTGCGGACCGCCGAGGGCGGGGTGAGAGCCGCGGCCCCCGTGATCCCGGGTGGCCGTCGGGATGTGCGCGAGCGCTCGGCCCTGGTTGCGATGCATCTGCTTCGCGAGATGCTTGACGGCTGACTTTCACGTCCAAGGGTCTGTCCGGGCCGGATGTGACTATTGAGGCAGGAATTCGGGACTGAATTGTTGCCTTATTTGCACACATTTGAGCGGTTTTCGGACAGATTTCTCGTCGTGAAGCGGTATCCAAAGATCCGTCCGAAGCAGGACTTACTGTTCCAAAAACGAACTTGTGTTCGTGTCTGTCCGGACACGAATGAATAAACGATCTGCCCGTCAGGGTGGCGGCGAGGTGAATGAGATGAGCGAAAACAGAGCCAATGACCTGGAGCCGGCTACCGAGAAGGAAGCCAAAGCCAGAATTGCCGCCCTTGACGCGGCCAAGAGCCAGATCGAGAAGCAATTCGGTGCCGGTTCGCTGATGAAGCTGGGCGACCGGTCTTCGGTCAATGTGGAGGCGATCTCGACCGGCGCGTTGCCGCTGGACATCGCCCTGGGAGTCGGCGGTATCCCGCGTGGCCGGATCGTCGAAATCTACGGTCCGGAATCCTCGGGCAAAACGACGCTGGTCTACCACATCATCGCCGAGGCCCAGAAGCGTGGCGGCGTCTGTGCCTTCGTCGACGCCGAGCACGCGATCGATCCCGTGTACGCGCGGAAGATCGGGGTAAACACCGACGAGCTGCTGGTCTCGCAACCCGATTACGGCGAGCAGGCGCTGGAGATAGTGGACGTGCTGACCCGGTCCGGAGCGGTTGACGTGGTCGCGGTCGATTCGGTCGCGGCGCTTACCCCGCGAGCCGAACTTGAAGGCCAGATGGGCGAAGTTACGGTCGGGCTGCAGGCCAGGCTGATGTCGCAGGCCCTGAGAAAGCTGGCCGGGAACCTGAACCGGGCGAATACGCTCTGCCTGTTCACCAATCAGATCCGCGAAAAGATCGGCGTTTCTTTCGGTTCGCCGGAGACCCAGCCGGGCGGACGGGCGCTCAAGTTCTACTCGTCGCAGCGACTTGACATCCGCCGGATCGAGACCCTCAAGGACGGCACCGAAGCCGTGGCCAACCGGGTCCGGGTCAAGGTGGTCAAGAACAAGGTCGCGGCACCGTTCAAGCAGGCCGAGTTCGACATCGAATACGGCCTCGGCATCTCCCGCGAGGGGGCACTGATCGACCTCGGCATGGAACATGACCTGGTCCAGAAGTCCGGTTCGTTCTTCTCCTATGGAGAAACCAGGCTCGGGCAGGGTCGCAACAACTCGAAACAGTTCCTGACCGAGAATCCGGACATCGCCCAGGAGATCGAGGATCGGATCCTCGCCAACCTCGGTATCTCGCGTGACGGATCCCCGATCGAGTCCTCGGCACCCGAAGGTGTGGATGCGGAGACCGGAGAAGTGATCGAGCCGGATGCGGGTGACGCCGGACTGAAGGCTGCCTGAACCGGCCAGGCATGCCGGCATCGCTCCTGAACCCGGCCCCGACCGACTCCGATGTCTGAGCAGTGGCTGGCCAGCGCATTGGCGGCGATAAGTCGCAAGGACCGCACCGAAACCGAGATGCGGGACTGGCTCGCCGAGCGCGAAGTCGAACCTGACGAAATCGAGTCGATCATCGCCTGTCTGACCGAGAACCTGGCCCTCGATGACCGCCGGTTTGCTCTCGCCTATGCCCACGACAAGAGAGAACTGAGCGGCTGGGGGAAGGACCGGATCAGGGAAGTCCTGCTCAAACGGGGAGTGGACCGGGAACTCGTCGATGAAGCCCTGGCCGGGACCGGTGGCAGCGACGGAGGGGTCGAAAGTGAAGTCGAAAGGGCCGTCCGGGTGCTAAACGAACGGGGAGCCGATCTGAGCGATGACCGCGGCAGGCAACGGGCGCTGGGGCTCCTGGCAAGGCGCGGTTACGAAGCCGAAGAGGCCTATGCGGCGATCCGCATCGCCGAACGTGCCGCCTGAGGGCTGCGACCCTGATCGACCGCGAAATGGAGTGTCCGGGTCGATACCCGGGCGCCGCCGAAATCAGTAGGATTCGCGCCGATGGAAATCAAGACCGTCTTCCTGATCTTCGGCATCAGTCTCGCCTGCTTCGCGGTAATCGTCAGCTTCATTGGCCTCAGGTCAAAGAACTTCCCCAGTCGCGGCGCCCTGATCGGATTGCTGCTCCTGGCAGTGGTCCTTGTCGGTGGTACCACCACCTTCGCGGTCAAGCTCTCGATCGAAGAGCAGCACGAACGCGAAGAGGGTCATGAGGGTCTCGGCGAAGAGTCGAAGGACGCCGCCGCCATCAACATCATTCGTCACGACCAGGCCTGAGAGCCCGCCCGGGCCCGGGCGGCGCCAGGGGCCACCAGCCGTCCGCTGGCTTCGTCGGCGGCCGGAAACGGCAGCTCACGTACCCGCGTACTATCGCGGCCATTTCCGGCCTGTCTCCTTGCCAGCGAACGGCTGGAGGCTCCTGGCATCCACCCGCCGAAGGGTTTGTGAAGTCGCGTTATGGGGTCGCGGGGCCGGGTTGGTGTAGCCGTGGGGGTTGGTCATGCGTCCCCGGGGAACTCCCCGCGGACGAGCGCAGCGAGTCCAAGGGCCCCGGGGATGCATGCCAACCCCCACGGCGTGGTCACCAGGCTCGCACGGCGTGGCCACCAGGCACCGCGACACGGCCATTAGGCGCCGCGGGCTGACGACATCGGTGCCGCCGCGGAGTGGGGTGGCCCGCGGTAATCTGGACGATTCATGAAGAAGTTCCATGTCACCACCTTCGGGTGCCAGATGAACGAGCATGACTCAGAGCGGATGAAGGGCATGCTCACCTCCCTTGGCTATGCGGAATCCGAGCATCGGGAGGATGCCGATCTGATCCTGTTCAATACCTGCTCGATCCGGGAGAACGCCGACAACCGGTTCATCTCCCACCTGGGTGAGGCCAAGCGGCTGAAAGGCGAAGATCCGGAACGGATCGTCGGGGTTGGTGGCTGCTGGGCGCAATCGGTCAAGGATGAGGTTTTTCGACGATTTCCGTTCGTCGATGTCGCCTTCGGACCCGGTCAGATCCACAAGCTGGCCGAGTTCCTGAACTCCGACCAGCTGACTGCGCAGGGGTATTTCGAGTTTGAGGACTTCGCCGGCCATCTGCCTTCCCACCGGGCCCGCCGGTTTCAGGGCTGGCTTCAGATATCCCAAGGCTGCAATTGCGTTTGCTCCTACTGCATCGTTCCATCGACCAGGGGCCGGGAAAAGAGTCGCGATCCGCAGGAACTGGTCATGGAGGCAGAGAAGCTGGCCGCCGACGGAGTCCGTGAAATCACCCTGCTGGGTCAAAACGTGAACTCATACGGGCGGGACCTGCCCGGGGACAGCCGGATCCGCTTCTCCGAGCTGCTCGGCATGATCGACGCCGTCGACGGGATCGACCGGCTGCGTTACACGAGCCCGCATCCGAAGGACATGAGGGAAGACGTGATCGAAGCCCACGCGACCCTTCCATCGCTCTGCGAGCACATCCACCTTCCGCTTCAGTCCGGCTCGAGCCCGATTCTCAAGAAAATGCGCCGCACCTACACCCGGGAGCGGTACCTGGACCGGGTCGCGATGATCCGCGAAATCGTTCCGGATTGCGCAATCACGACAGACATCATCGTCGGCTTCCCGGGGGAGACCGAAGATGACTTCTCCCAAACCCTCGAAGTGGTCGAAGAGGTGGGCTACGACGGGGCATTCACCTTCATCTATTCGCCCCGACGTGGCACTCTGGCCGCCGAAATGGACGACCAGATCCCGCACCCGCTTAAGGTCGAACGCATGGAGCGACTGGTCGAAGCCGTGCAGCGGAGGGCGAGGGAGCGATCCCAGCGCTTCGTCGGTCGCAGCCTCGAGGTGCTTGTCGAAGGGCCCAGCCGGAACGATCCGACCCGGATCCGTGGCCGCAGCCGTCACAACAAGGCGGTCAACTTCGAAGGCGCCGCCGAGGCCGGGAGGTTTGTGGAAGTCGAAATCTCGGCTGCGACCTCGCAGACCCTGAGCGGGACCGAACGCCTGCTTTCCGGCATCGGCGCCTGAGGGATCCGTGGCCGGCGGCGCAAGTCGGGAAGGGGAGGGGGCTCCGCTCCCGGTGATCGCGATCTTCGGCCCGACCGGGATCGGCAAGACAGGTGTGGCGATCGAGCTGGCGGAGAAGTTGCGGGAACGGGGAGCGGACCCGGTGGCGATCAACTGCGACTCGATCCAGGTCTACCGTGGCCTCGAGCTGATCAGTGGAGCGGCCACATCGGGAGATCGCGAAAAACTGGAACATCGCCTGATCTCATTCGTGCCGATCACCGAGGAGTTCAGCGCCGGAAGATTCGGGGAAGCGGCACGGAAGGAAATCGACGGCGCGCTGGAATCCGGACGCATTCCGATTCTCGTCGGGGGGACCGGTCTCTATCTTCGGGCGGCGCTTTCCGATCTCGAGATGCGTCCGGCGGTCGACCCGGAGATCCGCCGGGCAGTGGAGGCGGAGATCGAACGCGAGGGCCCCGAGGCCCTGCACGCGACTCTGCCCCCGAAGCTTGCAGGCCAGGTCCACTCGCACGACCGCAAGCGAATCGCCCGGCTGACCGAATTGAACCGGTCGGGAATCAATCCCCACCCAGACCACGAGGGCGGAGGAGAGCTCTGGACATCCAGCCTGCGGCATCCCACCCTGCTGATCGGACTGGTCGAAGACGATCGGGTCCTGCTATCGAAAATCAGGGAACGCGTGGGGGAAATGGCCGCGAACGGAGCGGGGCGCGAAGCCGAACTGGCCGATCAGGCGGGTGCATCGAGGACCGTCCGGGCCGCGATCGGCTTCGATGAATTCAGGTCCGGCGACCTCGAACGGGTGATCGCCCGGCACCGGAGACTCGGGCGCCGGCAGATGACCTGGATGCGGCGGCTTGAGGGAATCGAGGTGATCGATCGCAGCGAACTTGAAGACGAGGGGGTCGCGGCAAAGATCCTCGAACTCGCCGAACAGGTACCTTGCCGGGTCGCATGAACTTCGAGAAATGGCAAGCCCTCGGCAATGACTACATCATCATCGAAGCCGACGATCTGCCCTGGGAACCGACCCAGGCGAGGATCGAGCGCATTTGCGATCCGCATTTCGGAGTCGGCTCCGATGGCGTTCTGCTGATCTCCAGGTCGGATGATCCTGCCTATGCGGCGGAGCTTCGCATCTTCAATCCGGATGGATCGGAAGCCGAGCTCTCTGGCAACGGTGCAAGGGAAGCGATCCTCTATCTGCGCCGACATGGCTGGACCGACGAGGAGACCTTCAGCCTCCTGACCGCATCCGGTCCGGTCACTCCGACGATCACTTCGGAACGGACCTGCTCGGTCGAGATGGGACGGGCTTCCACCACTTCAAAGGATTATCCGGAAGGGGCCCCGGACGGCAAGGGCAAGCTCAGTGCTGGCGACCGGGACTGGAACTTCCAGCATGTATCGATCGGCAACCCGCAATGTGCGATTGAAGCCGGCGCGGACCTTGAAGAACTGGATCTCGGCAGCATCGGCCCCGGTATCGAGAACAATGTGGTTTTCCCTAACCGCAGCAACGTTTCCTTCTACCGCGTTTCCGGTTCCAGGGTCAGAGCCAGAATTTTCGAGCGCGGAGTCGGAGAGACCCTCTCCTCGGGTACCGGGGCTTCGGGTGCGGCCGTGGCCGCGTATCTGGCCGGAGCTCCCAGTCCGATAACGGTAGAACTCGACGGCGGCGAGCTGACGGTTGAAATATCCCCCGAGCTTGACGTGACCCTGACCGGGTGGGCGGAGCCGATAGCCGCCGGTGTGCTGGCACCTGAGATGATGGCGGCACTGGCCGACCTCGGCTGAAGAAACGGCAACGGCCGAGCCGGTTACAACCGGCAAACACCCGCACCAGACTGAAAACACCCGCACCAACCCAAGGAGAAACGTGGCGCTGACCGATCCATCCCGGCGACTTCAGGCGATGCCGCCCTACATGTTCGCCGAACTCGAGAAGAAAATCGCCGACAAACGGGCCGCGGGAATCGACGTGATCAGTCTCGGGATTGGGGATCCCGACCATCCGACCTACCCGCATGTGGTCGAGGCGATGCAGCGCGCGGTGGCCGACCGGGGCAACCAGAACTACCCGAGTAACCGGGGCCGCGAAGAGTTCAGGGAGGCTTTCTCGGATTTCTACCGGAACCGGTTCGGCGTCGATATCGATCCGGAAGATGAAGTGATTCCGGCGATCGGGGCCAAGGAATGCATCTACAACCTCTGCTTTGCCTTTCTCGACCCCGGCGACGTCGCCCTCGCGTCTGATCCGGGATACCCGGTTTACACCGGCGGACCGATCCTGGCCGGCGCCGAAGCCGTGCTGCTCCCGCTGAAGGAAGAGCTCGGCTTTGCCCCGGATCTCGATGCGATAGATCAGGGCACTGCAGAACGCGCCCGGCTGCTTTTCCTGAATTACCCGAACAACCCCTCCGGAGCGATAGTGCCCGACGGGCTCTTCGAGAAGGTGGTTGATTTCGCGCGGGAAAACGAGATTCTGGTGGTCCATGACAACGCCTATTCGGAAACCACCTATGACGGCTACGTAGCCCCGAGCTTCCTCGCTACTCCCGGCGCCAAGGAGGTCGGAGTGGAAGTCTTTTCACTTTCGAAGGGCTACAACATGACCGGCTGGCGGGTCGGCGCGATTCTCGGCAACGCGGAAGCCATCAGTACTTACTGGCGCCTCAAGACGAATGTCGACTCGGGGCTGTTCGAGGCGATCCAGCTGGCCGCGGTGGCGGCGCTGGATGGCCCGTCCGGCCCGCTCGAGGAAATGAACGCGATCTATGCGCGGCGGCGAGACCTCGTGGTGGACACCCTGAGGGCGATCGGCGTGGATGTGGAAAGCCCCAAGGGGACGATCTACGTCTGGGCGCCGGTTCCGGAGGGATACACCTCGACCAGCTTCTGCGAGAAAGTGCTCGAGGAGGCTGCCGTGGTCATTTCACCCGGTTCGATGTACGGGCGAAGCGGCGAAGGCTATTTCCGGATCTCCCTGACCACTCCGGACGAGCGCCTGAGCGAGGCCCTGGAGCGGATGCGCGAGCACCTGGCCCAGGCGTAGTCCCGGGGCGCCTAGGCCGCTGCGGGAAGCCTGCCTTCGGCTTCGAGCGTTTCCCGCAGCCCGGTCTTCACGTCCCTCGGGTTCCAGCCAAGCTCGGTTTTGGCCTTGGTTGCGTCTGCCCAGAATGTGACGCCGTCCGCGGAACTGATCAGTTCGGCAAGGTTGGGAGGCTGATCCATGATTTTCCCGACCAGCGGACCGACTGGCCGAAGGGCTTTGAGGACCCCGGTGGGCATGTTCCTCTTCGGGACTTTCCGGTCCGCGATCTCGCCGACCTCCTCGAGAATCTGCCTCATGGTGAAGTTTCCTTCATTGAGGATGTAGCACTCGCCGTTCTCGCCCTTGTCGAGGATCAGGGCGAGTCCGGCGGCGATGTCTTCGACGTTGGTCAGGCCGGTGCCGAAATCGGGGAACGGAACCATGGGAAGTTTGCCGTCGAGAAACTGGTGGATGGTCGAGCCGAGTTCGGAGTGATCTTCCGGGCCGTAGACGCCTCCGGGTTGCGCGATCACGCAGGGCAGGTTTCTCGTCTTGATCAGGTGTAGGGCGATCTGATGGGCTTCATACTTGGTTTCTTCGTAGACCGAAGTGAATTCGAGCCCGTCCGGGTTGTCGAGATCCGGCCGCCGGTAATCCTCGGTTGCGACGTCGCCGTGCGTGTTGCCGAAGATCGCGCAGGTCGAGACGTAAAGCACGCGGGGGATTCCCGCTTCGAGTGCAGCTTCGAGCGTATTCGCCGTTCCTTCCACATTCGCCTTGCGCAAGACGGGTATGCGCTCCTTGGGGATTCCGACCTCATACAGGGCGGCGTTGTGAAGGAGGGCATCGTGGTCTTTCATCCATTCGGCCAGGCGGGGGCGTGAAGACAGATCGCCGTCTACGAGTTCGCAGCCGATCGCTTCGAGGCCGGTCGCTTTGGTGCGGTCCCTGACCAGGCAGGTCAACTGATGTCCCTGCTCGACCAGATGCCTGGCTGTCGCACCGCCGATGAATCCTGTCGCTCCCGTCATGAAAATCTTCATGGGCGGAGCGTACCGCGAGCGAGTCGATTCGCGGGCTGGGTCCACCTGGCCCCGGGTTCTAGGATGCAGCAGGTGACTGAATCAGTCGAGACATCCGGCAGCCGCCGGGCCAAACAGCGGGCGATGATGATCGCCGTGGATCAGACCGGCGAGGCAACCCTCTCCGAGTTGGCAGAGCTGCTCAAGACCGCCGGGGTGGCCACGGTCGGCGAAGTGCTCCAGCGCCGCAGCGAACCCGATCCGGACCGCTACCTGGGCCGTGGCAAGCTGGAAGAGGTGAAGGAGGACATCAAGCGCGCCGGGGCAAATCTGGTCGCCTGTGATGACGAGCTGGCGCCACGCCAGGAACGGAATCTGGAGGCAGCTCTCGGAGTGCCGGTGATCGACCGCACCGCGATCATCCTCGACATATTCGCTGACCACGCCCACACCGCCGAAGGAAAGCTGCAGGTCGAGCTGGCCCAGCTCCAGTACAACATGGCGCGAATGAGAGGCCTGTGGACCCACCTCGAAAGACTCGGTGCGGGTATCGGCACCAGGGGCCCGGGCGAATCGCAGATCGAGACCGACCGTCGTCTGGCCCGTGACCGGATCTCCGATCTGCGGCGAAAGCTCCGTCACGTCGAGCAGAATCGAGGCGTGATGCGAAGCCGCCGTCAGGATTCCTCGCTGCCGCAGGTAGCGTTGGCCGGTTACACCAACGCCGGCAAGTCCACCCTGCTGAACGCTTTGACCGGGGCCGGGATCGGCGTCGCTGACCGGCTCTTTCATACCCTGGATCCGACCACAAGAGCTTTTGAATACGAGGGGCGCAGATATCTGATCACCGACACGGTCGGGTTCATCAAGAAGCTTCCGCATCAGGTTGTCGAGGCGTTCAAGGCGACCCTCGAGGAAACGGTACTCGCCGATCTGATCCTGCATGTGGTGGACGCCTCGGCCGGTGAGGAAAAGATGCTGGAAGAGATGGCGGCTGCCGACGCCGTGCTCGACGAAATCGGCGCCGGGGAAAAGCCGAGGATGCTGGTGTTGAACAAGATTGACCTGCTCGATGAAGAGGAAAGGGCCGAGGTCAGGATCAACCATCCTGACGCCGTTCAGGTCTCGGCGATGACCGGTCAAGGCCTGGAGCGTCTGCGCGCGGAGATGGAGAGGGCATTCGAGGAAACCATGGCGCCGGTAGAGCTTCTGGTCCCCTACACGGAAGGTTCCCGTCTTCACGAGCTGCATGAGGTGGCCGGCAAGGTCGATCGCGAGGACGGACCCGAGGGCGTACTGGTCCGAACCCGGCTTCCGCTGGGCGAGATGCATCGGTTTGCTGACCTCGTGACCAACTAGAGTTCCGGGCGATGGAACTCAAGGTCCAGCTGCTCCGCGATTCGGCGACCACTCCCACCCGTGCCCATGAAGGGGACGCGGGGCTTGACCTGTATGCGGCGGAGGCTGCCCATATCGGCCCGGGTGAACGCTGGCAGGTTGCAACCGGTATCGCCGTTGAAATACCGGAAGCTCACGCGGGTCTCATCCTTCCGCGTTCGGGACTGGCAAAGCGGCATGGCATTTCCCTGGTTAATGCCCCCGGGCTCATCGACGCGGGCTATCGGGGTGAGGTGGGGGTGCTACTGCTCAACAACGACCCCGCCGAGGTTTTCCGGATCAAGCCCGGCGACCGGATCGCCCAGCTTCTGGTCGTGCCATTCGCAACGGTGGAACCGGTCGAGTCGGAGGCACTGAGCGAGACCGTCCGCGGTGAAGGCGGTTTCGGTTCGACCGGGGCCTAGGGACGAGGACTCAGCCGGCCCTTGCTGCGGCGAGGGCGGCCTCGTGGGCGGCTTGTTCAAGCGAATCTTCCAGCGGCTCCAGTTCGGGTCGCTCGCCGTGGTGATGCTCGAGTCCGGTCGAGATGAGGTGATCGGCAAGCCAGGCGTTCTTGGGCAGTAGCGGTCCGTGAAGGTACGTCCCGATCAGGTTGTCCTCGCGAACTCCCTCGAACCCGTCCTCGCCATTGTTCCCGTGGCCATGGAGCACCCGGCCCAGAGGTGCTGACGCACCGAGCCTGGTCCGGCCGCCGTGGTTCTCGAAACCGGCGAGCACCCGCTTTTCGTTTTCCAGATCCACTTCGATCGAGACCGGACCGATCAGCCGGGGCCCGGGTTCGCGCACAGTCTTCAGATCGACCAGTCCGAGGCCCTCGATCCTCTCGCCCTCGAGTTCGTAGGAATGGCCGAGCAACTGGTAGCCGCCGCAGACCGCGAGGATGGCGGCGCCTGTCTCTTTCGCCTTGCGCATCGACTCCTGTTTGGTTTCGAGCAGGTCGCGGGCCACAGCCTTCTGGTCGCGGTCCTGGCCGCCCCCCATGTAGAGCAGGTCGAAGGCGCCGGGGTCAAATCGGTCGCCGGGGCCGCAGCGCGTCACCTCGAAATCGATCCCCCGCCATTCGCAGCGGTGCTGGAGAAAGAGCATGTTGCCCCGGTCCGCGTAGATGTTCATCTGGTCCGGGTAGAGGCTGAGCAGGCGGAGCTTCATGTCGAAACCCTATGGCTCGGAGAGCTGCGGTACGGCTCAGCGGGCGGCGGCATCGTGACCTGCGACGACTATTACCGAGCCAATGTGACGATCCGTCTCCGGAATTTCGATCGCACGAAGCGCGACCAGGCCGGCAGCTTCGAGTTCGTCGGCGAGGGAGTGGCGGTCGATCCGGTAGAGGGAGATGCGATCCTCCGACTCTTCAAAGGAGCCGTCCGGACCGACCACCTGCCGGAGCCGGACGACGGTCAGCGATTCCGGGTCCGATTCCACTTCCACCGGTCTGCTCGCGTAGACCCAGCCACCAATCTCCCTGACGTCCGGGAGGACATCGACCGAACGCGAAACGTCAGGCACCCACTCGGAGATCGCGAATGCGGCAATCCCTTCCGGTCCGAGCCGGTCCCTGACTCCCTTCAGAAGGTCGCACCGGGCCGGCTCGCCTCCGAGGATGTGCAGGAGCTGCTGCGGCGCGAAGATCGTCTCGAAGCGGTCCCGTCCCAGGTCCAGTCCGGCAAGTCGGGTTACGTCGCCGGCTACCGCCTCGACGGATTCCGTTTCCGAGAGACGGTTCAGCTCGCCGGTCAGACGGGGATCGAGGTCTACCCCGATCACCTGTCGACCGGCCCGGGCGAGATGCCGGGCCACTCGCCCGATTCCGCAACCGAGATCGAGCACAGGCGACGAACCCGACGACAGCTCATCCCAGGCCGGGAGATCCGCCGTGTATCCACAGGACTCGACCAGCTGCCAGATCGCTTCCCTCGGCGATTTCTCGTCGCTGAGGATCAACCTTCCCAGTACTTCTCGGTGTCCCCGCGGTCGGCCAGCAGTTTCCTCAGGTCGAGCAGTGCGGTGTAGGTCGGTAATGCGAAAAGCGCCTCTTTGGCGCCGCCAAGCGCGCGGTCGAGCGCCTCCTCGAGGTTGCCGATCACCTCGACCCGGTCTGCCGGCCAGCCGGCGTATTTGAGGCGAAGCGCCATTTCGGAAGCCCGCGTCCCGGTGCATGTCACCTTCCCGATCCGGTCGGCCAGCATCTCGAAGTCGGCGTCCCAGATCCATGAGACGTCGCGACCGTCGGCAATCCGGTCGTTCAGGGCGATCCAGAGATCGACCGGGGCAGGCTCGAGGGAAAGCGTACGGATCACTTCGTTTGCCCCGGCCGGATTCTTGATCAGAAGGATCGAAAGAGTGGTCTCCTTGATCCGGATACGTTCGACCCGACCGAACACAGCCTTCATCGATGCCAGGCTCCGGACCGAAGCCTCTACCGGTACTCCCATCTGACGGGCCGTGGAGATCGCTCCAAGCGCGTTGTAGAGGTTGTAGAGGCCGGGGAGAGGCAACTCGAGCTTCGAGGAGCCTTCGGGCGAGTCAATCCTCGCCGTAACGCCCGACATGCCCCTGAGAGTGATCCGGTTGGCCGAGACGTCCGGTTCGGGTCGGCGCATGCCACAGCTTTCGCAGTGGTAGTGACCGAGATGGCCCACGAAAGCCCGGTCATAGGTGAGTTCGTGTCCACAGACACGGCAGAGCTTGGCATCGAAGGCATGCTGAAGTTCGGAAAGCGCCTGCGACTCATCGGCGATGCCGAAATAGCTGGTGCCGGGGCCGCTGGAGTTGCCGATGTCGGCGATCAGCGGGTCATCGGCATTGAGAACGAAGTCGGATCGATCGGCGCTCCTGGTGGCCAGATCGGCCCAGGCGTCGGCCAGGGCCTCGGTCTCGCCATAACGGTCGAGCTGATCGCGGAAGAGGTTGCCGAGCAGGATCGTGCGCGGTTCCAGCCGATCGGCCACCTCCGGAAGCCAGGCTTCATCGACTTCGAAGAGTCCCTCGGTTCCGTGCTGTTCGAGCAGCGCCGTGGCGACGCCCCAGGTCATGTTGGAGCCGGCCCGGTTGTGAACCGGCCGCCTTCCGGCTCCTTCGAGGATCGTCGCGAGCATCGATGCAGTGGTGGTCTTTCCATTGGTAGCGCTGATCAGGGTGGTTCCCTCGCTCAGCCTGGCGCCCAGCTTGTCGATCGCGTTTGGGTCGAGTTTGAGCAGAACCCTGCCGGGCAGGGTGGTTCCGCCGCCTCTTCCGGTTGCCCGGCTCAGTCGGCCGATCGACCGGGCGATCCAGGCCTTGAATCCGATCAAGAGGCTGGCTCCGGCACGATCATCTTCAGAGCCGCGGGAATAACCCTGATGGTCGCCGGAAGCTCGGTCAGCGGATCCCCGTCCGCATAGACGGTGAAGGGTCGGCTGGCCCGCACCTCGATCGAGGTGACCTGACGGGTGGAGACCGTGTCGTTGTCAACTATGTGGGTGCCCTTGAAGACCTTTGGCATGTTCGAAAGGAACCGGAACTTGCCGACCTCGCCGATCGTGACCAGGTCCAGCTTGCCGTCGTCGATCTCGGCGGTTGGTGCGACGTTCATGCCACCACCGTAGAAACCGTTGTTCGCGACGATGATCGTGTACCCGGTGATCCGGCTCTGGATACCGCTTTCGATCAGCGTGAACCGGGCCGGTTTCCAGCGGAGCAGTGCTCGCAGGGCGGCGTAGGCGTAGACGGGCCTGCCTTTCAGCAGGCGGGACTGATTTGCAATCCGGTTCGCGTCGGAGTCGAAGCCGACCGAGGCAATGCCCAGAAAACGCTCTCCGTTGGCGTCTCCGACGTCGATCTGGCGGGTGAAGCCGGCCGTCAGGCAATCGACTGCGGCGGTCGGATCGGTTGGGATCCCCAAGCCCCGGGCGAGGTCGTTGCCGCGTCCGGCGGGAATGAGCCCGACCGGAGAGTCGACACCTGCCATCGCGCCGCCGACCGCTCCGATCAGGCCGTCGCCACTGAGAACTACCGGGATCTCGCGGGCATCGACGGCTTCGAAGGCAAGGTCGACCCCATGTTCCAGCGAACGCGTTTTCTCGACCCGGAAGGGGACCCGCAGGGCGTCGAGCCGGCTCTCGACTACGGGCAGGACCTGCTTCGAGCGTCCACCGCCGGAGCTCGGGTTCACGATCAGGGTGTAGGCAGGTTCTTCGGTCATCTCGACTCGTCCAGTCTCGCCGAGATCCATGTTCCTTCACCGGCGGCGCCCGAGCCGATTGCTGCGAAACCCTGGGACGTCAGTTTCCTTCTGACCAGGCGCTCGGGTGTGCTGAACGGTGTGTGGTCGCCGTGGCTGGTGGCCAGGATCACGCCACCGCCCGGCCTGAGAACTCTCGCGATTTCGCGAAAGAAAACCGGCATGTTGACCTGGGTCACCAGATCGAAGGAGTCATCCGCGAAGGGGAGAGACGATGCGTCGCCAACCCGGAAACTCACCCGCCCCTCGGGATCGAGCCCGATCTTGCCCCGGGCCTGGCCGATCATCGACTCCGAGATGTCGACACCCCTGATCGAGGCGGTTGGAAACTCACGCGCGAGAAACAGAGATCCCGCGCCGGTTCCGCAACCGAGGTCGAGAACCCGTTCCGGCTTGGCCTGGAGGGCGTCGAGGCCTGCGGCAAGCGCTGCGAGGTGACTGGCAGAGCCGGCCGAGGTCCGCTCGTCCCAGCCCGCCGCGGCGCGATCGAAAAAGCGGCCGACCGAGCTTCCGACCAGTGGCCAGGCCCAGGGAGCGACCGCAGCAAGCCGACAGATCGCCTTGCCGACGATGACGGTCTTCCGGTCGGGGGATTGGTTGTTCCCGGGCACCTGCGGATCATTTCAGAGGCAACGCCATAGACTGGCGCCGATGAATCAGCGCACAAAGCTTGTGACCCTGGGAGTGATTGGTGTCGCTCTGGCAGTTGTGGTCCTCGTGGTTCTGGTCGGCAGGGGCGGCGACGACGGCGGCGGCGAGACTGCCACTCCCGTGACCAAGGACGTAAAGCTCCCAAAGCCGCAGCCAGGGTCGATAGTCAAGCAGGGAGAGGCCGCTCGCGTGAAGATGGAAACGACGGAGGGTGACTTCACGATCGAACTCGACACCACCGATTGGCCGGTCACGGCGAACAGCTTCGCCTACCTGACCGAAAAGAAGTTTTTTGACGGTCTCGGATTTCACCGGATCGTTCCCGACTTCGTGATCCAGGGCGGGGACCCGACCGGCTCCGGTGCCGGCGGACCCGGCTACAGCGTGGTCGAGACCCCTCCGAAGAACACCAAATACCCGATCGGCACCGTGGCGATGGCAAAAACCGGCGCGGATGCGCCGGGCACCTCCGGCAGCCAGTTCTTCGTGGTCACCGGAGCCGAGGGGTCGAGTCTGACTCCCGACTACGCGATAGCCGGCAAGGTCTCGGACGGGATGGATGTGGTCCAGGCGATCGGAAACCTCGGATCGGCTGACGAGACTCCGACCAGGCAGGTCGTCATTACGAAGGCGACTCTCGAGCAGGGCTGAGTTCTGTCAGGACGCGAAGCGGAGCCGTTCACGGCTGATGCCGGTGGTCGGAAGCTGGTTGGGGAAATCGAAGGGGAGGGACCCGGGATCCTGCTCTGCCACGGACTCTCGGCGACCAGACGCTACGTGGTCCACGGTTCCCGGTACTTGCCTCGGCGCGGCTACCGGCTGGTTACCTACGACGCTCGCGGCCATGGCCAGAGCGATCCGGCGGCAACCTACGATTACGGAGGGCTGGCAGGGGACCTCGACCTGGTGATCGATTCGACACTTGCGATGGATTCCGGGGGAGCGGTACTGGGAGGACATTCGATGGGCTGCCATACGGTCACCAGGCGGGCGCTGGCCGATCCCGAAGGAATTCGCGCCCTGGTCCTGATCGGGCCGGTTTTCATCGGGGAGGCCGACGCCGACTCGAGATGGGACCGGCGGGCCGATGCCCTGGAGCGGGGCGGACCGGAAGCCTTCGCCGAGGTGGTGGCTGAAAACAGCCCCGGCGCGAAGGCACGCGAAACCGTTTACCGCCTTGCCCGCGACCGGGCCCGCCTTCATCTTCACCCGGAGGCGGTGGCGCAGGCTCTTCGCGAAGTCCCGCGCTCGAGCCCGTTCCGGAGCCTGGAGGAACTCGCGAACCTGAGGATGCCGGTCCTCATCGTCGCCAGTCACGACGAATTTGATCCCGGACACCCGCGGCAGGTGGCAGAACGCTGGGCCGAGGTGATACCGGGCGCCGAACTTATCGGTGAGGCGAAGGGGCAGTCGCCACTCGCCTGGCAGGGAGGTCTGCTCTCCCGGGAGATCGAGTCGTTCCTGAACCGACACTCGCTCGGCCCGGGTGGAAGCGACGGGTAGCCTTTTCCCATGGATGTGCTCGAGCAAGCTCCGGGGTCGCCGCCCGCCAAGGGGATGGTCTGGATCCCGGGAGGGACCTACCAGATGGGCAGTGAACGTCACTACCCCGAAGAGCGGCCAAGCGGACCAGTGACGCTGGACGGCTTCTGGATGGACGAAACCGCGATCACCAACCGGCAATTCGCGGAATTCGTCGAAAGCACCGGACATGTGACCACCGCCGAGAAAGCGCCGGACCCGGCCATGTATCCGGGAGCCGACCCGGCGATGCTTGTTCCCGGCTCCATCACCTTCGCCAAGCCCCGGGGGCCGGTCGACCTGTCCGATCCGATGCAATGGTGGGCCTGGACTCCCGGTGCCCAGTGGCGACATCCCTGGGGACCTTCAAGCACCCTGGAAGGGAAGGAAGACCATCCGGTGACCCAGGTGACCTGGGAGGACGCGGAAGCTTATGCCCGCTGGGCGGGCAAGCGGCTTCCCACCGAGGTCGAGTGGGAGCGGGCGGGCCGTGGCGGAATTGAAGGAGCCGAGTTCGCCTGGGGCGAGGAGCTGTCCCCGGCCGGCGAGGAAAGGATGAATCGCTGGATCGGTGAATTCCCGTGGAAGTTCCGACCTCGTCCGGGCGGGGCCAGGAAGCCGGGCACGGTGGCCGTGAAGTCCTTCGAGCCGAACCCTTTTGGCCTTTTCGAGATCACCGGCAATGCCTGGGAATGGACAAGCACCTGGTACTCCGACAGCCATCCCGAGCCGACCAGTCGCTGTTGCGCGCCAGTCAACCCGCGCGGGGCCGGCGTTGACGCCAGCCGGGACCCGGCCAGTGGCATCCCGCGCAAGGTCCTCAAGGGGGGATCCTTCCTCTGTGCCGAAAATTACTGCTCCCGGTATCGGCCCTCCGCGCGAATTCCGGAAAGCATAGAAAGCTCCACGGTCCATATTTCCTTCCGCTGCGTCGCTACAGCCGGATAGGGTTCTTCCCGTCGCCGGAAAGTCCGCCGGCGGACTGAGAAAGAAGAAATCGATGGAGGAGAGACATGCCTGAAACAAGTGGTTCCCAGCCCCCGGGAGGCTCGGCCGCCTGGGCTTCCTGGGTTGCTTTTGCCGGCATCATGCTGATGCTGATCGGTGTGTTCAGCGTCATCGCCGGACTGGCCGCGGTGACCGACGACGGTTACATCGCCAATGCATCGCTCCACGAAGTGTTCCTGGTCAGCTTCAAGGCCCTCGGCGTGTTCTGGATCCTGCTTGGGATCCTCAAGGTGTTTGCCGGATGGGCCCTGATTCAGGGCCGTGAGTGGGCCCGGATCGTGACCATCATTCTGGTCTTCCTTTCGGCGATCAGCCACCTGCTTGACCTGACATCCCAGCCCTATCTGAGCATCCTGATGATCGCGCTCGACCTGGTCATCCTCTATGCGGTGACCGTCCGCTGGGAAGTGGCGAAGATCGGTATGGGGGACTGACTCGCATACCCGGGCTTTAAAACTGAAGGCCCGGGCTTCGAAGCTGCCCGAACCTCTGAAGCGGTTCGGAGCCGCCTGCTGGGAAGTGCTGCTCTCGTTCGATCGTTCGGCGGGCACCCGGCAGGCGGCCCAGCTTTCGTTCTTCGTCCTGCTGAGCTTCCCGGCCCTGATGTTGCTCGCGGTCTGGATCCTCAGCAACATCTTCGATTCGCCAAATGTCCGGCACGACCTGATCCAGGAACTGATCAACAACCTCCCTATCGAGCAGGCCCAGGGGAAGAAAGAAATCGAGGACATGCTCGATCAGTTGACCCAGGGGGCCGGCGGCCTGGGCATCCTCTCGATCGTGGTTCTCCTTTATTCGGTGAGTTCGGCGATCGGCGGCCTGCGGCACGCCGTGGAAACCGCGAACGAGAAGGGCGAGTCCGGCCCGCCATTCCCGAAAAACAAGGTGCTCGACATCGGCATTACCCTGGTCACCCTTCCGGTCGCTCTCGCCTTCGTCGCACTGGCGCTTTCCCGTGATCTGGCCAAGGTTGTCGATGACAGTGCCTTGCTCTCCTGGACGGCCGAGAATCTGGGTGGCCCGGTCGGGATTTTCGGGGTCGCCCTGCTTTTCTATACCTGGATCTTCTGGGTGCTGAATCCGGGACCGACCACCTGGACGAGCGCGGCGGTGGGATCCGCCGTCACCTCCCTCTTGATCTGGCTGATCTATTCCGGGCTGAGAGTCTGGTTCGGCATTTCGGGCGGCGGGAGCGCCGTTTACGGGGCCCTGGCTGGGTTTCTGGGGCTGTTGCTGTTCCTCAATCTCGCATCGATGGCGGTCGTTCTCGGCGCGCATGTTGCGGCCGGATGGAGAGTTCACCGGAGCGAAAAGGTCTCGAAAAAGAGTACCGCCGGTCTGGCCGGGTAGATTGCAGCCATGGGATGCTTCGTAGTGCTCTTCGCGCTGATCTCGCCCCGACTGGCGCTGTTCTTCATCCTGATCTTCTCCGACTGGATCGGCCGTGCGCTTGATGGCTGGGTCGTGCCGGTGCTGGGGTTCTTCTTTTTGCCCTGGACCCTGCTCGCGTATGTGGTCATGTGGCAGGTGAGCCCGCATGGGGTGGACGGGTTCGATTGGTTTATCGTCGCCTTCGGTTTCGTGGTCGACATCGCGGCTTACGCCAGAACCTCCCAATCGCGGCAGAACTAGATAGCTGCGCCGCGAGGGGTCAGTGGACCCAGACCTTCAGGCCGACGATAATCAGGCCGAAGCTGGCGTTTACGCAGCCGATCAGGAGCCGACGCGGCCAGGACATCTGATCCCTGGTGCCGATCAAAAGGCCCGTCGCGAACAGGACAACGAGTCCCGCACCCATGGCAACCCAGGTGGCCGAATCGGTACTCAGCGGTGTGACCACGGTCAGGAGCATCGCCGCGGAAGGCAGGAGCGCTCCCTGGACCAGCGGCCATTCTCTACGCAGGGCGGTCGTGGCGACCTGGCCGGCGTCACGGAACCGGGTGTAGCCCTCGGCCACGATGTCGGCGTACACATGGGCAATCCAGAAGATGACCGCGGTCGCGGCCGCCCAGAAGGCGATCAGCACCGGGCCCAGCGACGGGTCTTTGGCGGAGGTGGCAATCACCGCCATCGAAACGATCGTTCCGTAGATCGCTCCCGCGTAGTTGGTTTCATCGTCCTTGCGCACGGACCGGAAAGATAGACCCCGCCTGCCGTAAAAGCCGGTTCCACCCGGTCTTCCGGGGGTGATCGCCCATCATCCCCGCGGGTGACCGGCCCGGGGAACGGATCGGGAAGCGAAACTTCAACTTACAAGTCGGTTGACTGACTTGTGTATATTCCGCGCATGAGAAGGGCGAGGATTGCGTGAGCGACGAGCGACGTCAACAGAAGGAGAGGACCGCCCGCACCAGGGCCGCCGTACTGGAGGCCACGATCGAACTGCTGGTTCAGCGAGGCTACGCGGGCACCTCGACGAGGCTGGCGGCCGAAAAAGCCGGGGTCTCGCTGGGGGCACTTCAGCATCATTTTCGAACCAAGGCCGAGCTGACCGTGGACGCGATGCGCTTCGTTACCGACCGCCTCGCCGACGAATTCGTATCTGCAATACCCGGCGACGGTGACGAGATCGAGCGGGTTTCGCTGGCGCTCGACCGGCTTCTGGTCGTTTTCCGGGGACCGACCTTCGCCGCAGCACTCGAGCTTCACCTGGCGGCCCGGACCGACGAGTCGCTGCGGGAGCCGATCCGGCAGCTTCATCTCGAAGACCAGAACCGGATTCGCGAAAGCGCGATCGAACTGATGCCCGGCGTCGAAGACCAGCCCGGGTTCGACGCCTGGCTGTTGATGTCTGTGTCGGCGATCAGGGGGATGGCGGTGGCGACCATGGGAGTCGAGGACACGGAAGAAGAGTGGCAGCTCCTGAAGGGCCAACTGCTGGATTCGGCAACAGAGCTACTGAGCAAGGAATCAACGTGACCGCAATCGAAAAGCCATTGCCCCCGGGTCCGCGGGGTCTTGACGCCGCAAAGTTTCTGATCAGTTCAACCCGGGACTTCAAGAAACCGATGACCGAAATGGCGATTCAGTACGGCGAGGTTGCCCACGTGCGCAACCGGAACCGCGACTTCATCGTGGTCAGCGGTCACGAAGCCGCCAGGCACGTGCTGATCAGCAATCAGGACAACTATCGCAAGGGACTCGAATACGAGCTGCTGAGGATCGTGCTCGGAGAGGGCCTGCTGACCAGCGAAGGTGAGACCTGGCGGAAGCAACGGCGGCTCGTCCAGCCGATGTTCGCCAAACGCTACCTGAAGAACTTCACCGAGCACATGACCCGGGCCACCGCCGAGGTGCTTGACGGAGAGCCCTTTGCCGGTCTGCCGGAAGGCGAAGTGGTCGATCTGTCCGAGGTATTGATGGCGCTGACCCTTGACATTGTGGGACGGGCTCTTTTCGGCGCCGACCTGAGCGGCGAGACGGCTCGCAAAGTCGGTCCGGCGATGAATGACGTGCTGGGTCTTGGCACGAAAATGACCCGTCGGCTATCGACTTTCGTGATGGCCCAGATGCCGGGAATGAACCTCGAGCGGGCGATTGCGGTAAACCCGGAGGGACGGCGCTTCCAACGGGCGTTGGTCGATCTCAAGTCGGTGATCGACGAGATGCTGGAGGAGCGCAGCCGGCAATCGGACAAGGGGGATGACCTGGTCGGGCTGATGCTTTCCGCCCGGGACGAGGAAACCGGCGCCACCATGAGCCGGGAACAGATCGGCGACGAGCTGATGACCTTCATGCTGGCCGGACACGAGACCACTTCGAATGCCCTGGCCTGGACCTGGCGCCGGCTGTCACTCAACCCCGGAGCCCGGGATCGTCTTTTCGAAGAGGTCGACACCGTCCTCGGCGACCGGATTCCGGACATGGATGACATGGATCGCCTGCCCTGGACCCGTGCCTGCGTGGAAGAGGCGATGCGAGTGGATTCGCCGGTGTGGACCGTGGGTCGGCAGGCGCTGGAGGAAGACGAGATACTGGGTTACCGGATCCCGAAAAACGCCAGCATCATGGTGCTGATCAGCATGATCCACCGCGATCCGCGAATCTGGCCGAACCCCGAGGGCTACGACCCGGCCAGATTCCTGCCGGAGACCTCGAAGGGTCGGCCACGCCACGCCTACATGCCTTTCGGGGCGGGCCGACGGGTCTGTGTCGGCTCAACCTTCGCGACGGTGGAGGCCACTTTGCTGGCGGCGATGATCAGCCGACGGCTGCGCTTCGACCTTCCGCGGGGAGCAGAGGTGGAGCAGGAAGCGGTGATCACGCTCAGGCCGAAGGACGGTCTGCCCATGCATGTCTTTCACCGCCAGCACCAGCCGGCCCCGGCAGAAGCGCCGGAGCCGGATCTGGCTGCGGTCTAGTCTGGCCGGGCAATAGCCCGGCAGACGCGGACCGGCGGGCTAGGCCCTCTCGTAGGTCGGATCCTTGGCCAGCTCCGGGGCCAGCGGCTCGCCCTTCGGATCCTTGTTGTCGACCAGATGACCCTCGAGGCTGACATTGGGAAGAATCCTGTCGAGCCAGCCGGGCAGCCACCAGGCCTTGTCTCCGAGCAGGGTAACCACGGCGGGCGCGATCACCAGGCGCACTATCAACACATCGATCAGGATCGCCAGGCCGAGGCCGATGCCCATCATCTTGGCCACCACGTCGTCCTGGGTGACGAAGGCCGAGAACACGGAGGCCATGATCAGCCCGGCAAAGAGGATCACTTTGCCGATTCTTGAAAGCCCGTGAATCACACTCTCCCTCGGCCGGTCGCCCTCGTTGTAAGCCTCGTGGATGCGGGAAAGCAGGAAGACGTTGTAGTCCATCGACAGGCCGAAGAGGATCGCGAAGATCATCACCGGAATGAAGGACATGATCGGAACCCCGCTATCAACCCCGATGAGGCTTGCGCCGATTCCCTTCTGGAAGACGGCGACGACAACCCCGTAGGCGGCCCCGATCGAAAGCAAGTTGAAGACGGCGGACACCAACGGCACCCAGAGCGAACGAAAGGCTGCCATCAGGAGCAGGACCGAGAGGCCGATCACCACGAGGATGAATACCGGCAGGCGCTCGGAGACCTTGTCCGAGAAATCTTCGAAGCTGGCCGTGTTACCACCGACGTAGGCGCTCAGATCGGTGCCTGCGGTGGCATCGGGCAGGACGGTGTCCCGCAGTTCCCTGAGCAGGTCGCTGGTCGCCGCATCCTGCGGTGAGGTGGTCGGAATCAGGAATATCGTCGCCATCTGATTGTCTTCGCTGGGGGTTGCCGGAGCGACACTGGCGACGCCATTGACCTGGCGCAGGTCCTTGACCACGGTGTCGAGCTGCTGCTTGCTTTGTTTAGCCCCGTCGGGGGTGTCGACGGCGATCAGAAATGGCCCGTTGACTCCCTTGCCGAAGCCTTCGCTGATCAGGTCGTAGGCGACCCGCTGGGTCTTGCCTTCCGGCTGATTGCCGTCATCCGGTGAACCGAGGCGCATGTCCAGCAGGGGAGAGGCGAAAACGATCAGCACGACCACTCCCGCCGCGATCGAAAGCCAAGGCCGGGCCGTGATCTTCTCGCCCCATTTGCCGAAAGCCGGGGAGGGCAGCACATGCTTGAGCTTTTTGGGCTTCAGCCAGCGCTGTAGGGCGCCGATCATGATTGGCAGGAAGGTGAGCGCGGAGACCACGACAGCAGCCACTCCGATCGCGGCGCCGATCCCCATCTTGCCGATCAGCGGAATACCGATCACCAGGAGTCCGGCGATCGCAACCATGACGATCAATCCCGCAGCGAGTACCGCCGAACCGGAGGTGGCCGCTGATTTTGCCGCGGCATCCCGGGTCGAGTCTCCGGCCGCGGCCTGCTCCCGGTAGCGGCCAAGTATCAGCAGCGAGTAGTCGATCCCGGCGCCGAGGCCTAGCATCATCGCGATCGTCGCTGCGAAGTCGGGCAGGCCGAGCGGGGCGGCGAGGATGACCAGGAGCATCTGGCCGACCATGACGCCGAGCAGGGCGCCGAGCAGGGTGGCGATCATGGCAGCGATCGACCGGAACAGAAGCGAGAGCAGAAAGATCGCGATGATCACACCGATCAGCTCCCCGACGGGCGCCTGTTCCCGCTGGCCGGCGTCGATCACAATGCCTCGCATCGCCACTTCGACGCCTTCGCTCTTGACCGGATCGGTCGCGTCTTCGAGGCGCTCCGACTGGACCTTCGTCACGTCACCGAAGTCGAGGTTGTAGCGGACGTCGACGTAAGCGATCTTGCCGTCCCTGGAGACTCCGCTGGCATCCTGGGCAAAGGGGTTGCTTACGGTGAGAACGTCTGGCTGCTGCTTGATGTCCTTGAGAGAGTTCTGGATCGCCTGTTTCGTCGCCGGGCTCTCGATGTTGCCGTCGGTCGCGTTGAAGACGACAGTGGCATCGACACCGGCCAGGGCCGGACTGTGCTCGTTGAAGAGGTCATAGGCCTGCTGGCTTTCGGTGCCGGGAACGTCGAAATTCTCCGGCGGAGCTTCACCGGCTGTGCCGGAAAGAATGCCGATCGCGATGACCGAGACGATCGCAACCGGGAGCGCAAGTTTCCAGTTACCGGTAATGAAGCGGGCGAGACGGGCAAGCAGGTCAGACATTTGTCTCCAGAGGTGAGGGGAAGGAGGGAAGCGGGCAAATTATCACAGTGAACGCAAAACTGCAGTCTCTGCAGTTTCACTGCTAGGATTTGCCTGTGCCCGGCGTAACCAGACCAGGACTTCGTGAGCGAAAGAAGGCCAGAACCCGCGAAACCATTGTTCGCGTGGCGCTCGAGCTGTTCGCAGAGCAGGGTTACGCCCGCACCACGATCTCCCGGATCGCCGAGGCCGCGGAGGTATCCCCGCGCACCGTCTCCACTTACTTTCCCGCCAAGGAAGACATCGTCTTTGACGTCAGTGCGGAAGGCAAGGAACGGCTTGTCGCCGCGATCCAGGAACGGCCAGCCGGAAAGGACACGATGGAAGCTTTGCGGGAATGGCTGGTGGGGGAGCGTGAGGTTTTCGACCACGAGCAGGAGCTACACACCTGCCAGCGCATCGTGATCGACCGGGAAGAGTCGCTGCTGCTTCACGAGCAGGCCCTGATGCATGAATTCGAGCTGGTGCTGGCCGACGGCCTCGCCCTGGATCTCGGGGTTCCGGCCACAGATTTGAAACCCCGCATGGCGGCCGCTGCGGCGATGGCCGTCTTCGACCTGCTTCACGACGAGGGTCACGCCGAGCGTGCCGAAGGCCAGATGCCCTCGATCGACGAGCAGCTCGAGCTGCTCGACCAGGCTCTTGCCTTCATCGACGGTGGCGTCAGCGCACTCCGCGGGCGCCGTCAGAGTCCTTAAGCAGAACCGCCCCGGCAGGCGAGCCGGGGCGGGGGTGCCTTCGGGAGGGAAGCCTTCCTAGAAGTTTCCGGGATGGCGTGCCGAAAATCGGCCCGGGGTTGAACGCAGGCTGGTACTCCAGCCGGGGCCGTTACCCGGCGTCATGGAAGTGTCGAACCTGAGTCCGGCAACGATCATGTAGGCGTGACTCGGATTGGAGTAGACCGTGATCCACCTGCCCTTGCCGGGGCGCTTCCAGTTCATGTATCCGGTCGAGGCGAGAGGGTAGGCCACAAAACGTCCGCCGCGGAGTGCATAGCTGACCGAACCAGAGCAGTCGTAGCCGCTGTCAAAGAAGCTGGCGTGTCCGCCGCCGTAGACGTAAGGCTTGTTGCGAATGCGGTTGGCCCATGCGATGACCTTTTTGACCCGCGCCGGGGCGCTGGCCGGTGCATAAGCCTTGCCACGAATCAGGCGGGCTTTCCGAATCGGCTTGCACTTGGTTGCGCCGACCGTGAGCCCGCCGCTGGAGGAGGCCGCCTTGCAGGAGGCCTTGGCGCTGGAGGGTGTGCCGATCGCCAGGGTGAGGCAGAAGCCGAGCAGGCCGATCAGGCCAATTGCGAGGCTGCGTACGAACGATCTCTGGGTTTGAGGGGATGAGGGGAAGATGCCGATCTCCTTTTCAGTGCCTGCGGAGTTAGCTGACGGGCTAGCGCTCTAGGAGTCGCGCTCTCACTCATTCGAGTGGGTTCGCCCCAACTGCTTGGGTCCCCCGCTTTCCGGAACTTCGAAGCCCGGAAATTCGGCATATCGGTTTTCAGAAACACGAAGTGTAGAGGATTTCCTAATACAACGCTAACAAACCGTCCGTTCTGCCGAAGTTGCGGATTGCCGTAGGGTTGCAGGAATGAAACCTGCCCGACATCGGGAAATTACTTTTGAGCCCTTCGAGGCAGTCTCAATTGCCAACCACGAAGCCAAATTCAAGGTGGCCGAAGAGGTGGCCGCAATGGCCGAGTCCGGCCAGGTGATCGGGGCCGGGTCCGGGTCGACTGCCTTCCTGGCGGTGCGGGCCATTGCCGCGAGGGTGAGACACGGAGAGCTGCACGACATCCGGCTCATCCCGACCTCGATCGAGTCAGAACTGACCATCACCGGCCTTGGGCTTGCCCAGGCGGACCTGGCCGAAGTTGCCCCGGATTGGCTGTTTGACGGGGCCGACGAGGTTGATCCCGACGGAAACCTGATCAAGGGGCGGGGCGGAGCCCTTTTTCGAGAGAAACTGCTCTTTTCCGCCTGCCAGTTGCGTCGGGTGCTGATCGACCCCGGCAAGCGGGTCGATCGCCTCGGGACGAACTTCGCGGTGCCGGTGGAGGTCGTTCCGCGGGCCGCTTCGGTGGCAACCGCCGCCCTGAAGGAGATCGGAGCCGCCGAAACGGTAATCCGCACCGGATCGGGAAAGGACGGCCCGGTACTTACCGAGCAGGGCAACCTGCTGATCGACTGCCGTTTCGAAGCGATCGAGGACGGTCTCGAAGACGAAATCAGCAGGATTGTCGGCGTGCTCGACTCCGGGCTCTTCCAGGGCTACGGGCCGGAAGTCATCGCCGCCTGAAACGGCTCAGATGATGAGGCGCCTTGTCAGTCGGGCAATGGCGAGGCGCCAGAGGGCCAGGGCCAGCATCAGCAGTCCAAGGAAGCGGAGCGCGTCAACTGCTTCCATGCCGAAACAGGCATCACGGACCAGTTGTACCAACTGATAGAGGGGATTGAACTGGGCCGCGACCTGGAAGCCCTGCGGTAGCTGATCGATCGGGAAGAAGGTTCCGGCGACCAGGAAAAGCGGAGTAATAACCAGGGTCGTGACGTAGTTGAACTGGTCGATTTTCGAAACCGAGGCAGCCATGGTGATCCCGAAGGCAGAAAAGGCGAGGGCGGTGACGAAGGCGAAGATCGGGACCAGCAGCATCGTCACTTTCGGCTCCAGCCCGAAGAACATGGTCACGATCAGGGGGAAACAGCCGAATATCGCCGATCTGAGGCCGATCCAGAGCATTTCCGCGGTGACCAGCTCCTCCACGTCGACCGGAGCGGCGAGAATCGCGTCGTAGGTTCGCTGGAAGCGTTCCTTGACAAAGGTCCCGAACATGGCCGGCAGGGCGGAGGAGAAGACCACGGCCGTCGCAACCAGGCCGGTTCCGACGAACTGCACGTAGTCGATCCCGTCAACGTCGGCGACCAGGGTCGATCCCAGTCCCAGGCCGAAGGCGAGCAGATAGACGATCGGCTCGAAGGTGCTGGTAAAGGCAGTCGACTTCCAGAACGTCCGGAAGTTGGCGAACTCGCGGCCCATCACGGCGAGGATCACGGCCGGTTCCAGCCGCCGCACCGACCTTGTCTGGTCCGACGGTCTCACTCTGCGTCCTCGCCGGTGAGCATCACGAAGACGTCCTCCAGTGACCCTGCCCGGTGCACGGCATCCTGCAGGATCAGCCCCGGCCGGCCATCTCGGCTCCCACGATCGCGATCGCCGGGCCGGCGGCACGGACCTCGAGCCCGGCCTCCTCGGCCGCGGCGCGGACCTCGCCGAGCCGTTCCGGCGGTCCATAGAACCTCGGCTGTCCGTTCACCGGCATGCTCGGCGATCAGTTCCTTCAGGGGTGGCTCTGGCAATCACCTTTCCGGCCGCGACAACCGCCACCTCGTCGGCGAGCCGCTCGGCCTCCTCGATGTAGTGGGTCGACATCAGGATCGTCGTGCCGCCGGAGCGCAGCTCCTCGATCAGGTCCCAGACCTCGGTCCGGATCTGCGGATCGAGCCCGACGGTCGGCTCGTCGAGGAGGAAGAGCCGGGGGCTGTGGACGAGCCCGCGAGCGACCAGCAGCCGTCGGCGCATCCCGCCGGAGAGCTCATCGACGGCGTCCTTGCGCCGGTCCTGCAGGCGGGCGATGTCAAGCGCCCGGTCGACGGCCGCGTCGATGTCCTTGACGCGGTAGAGCCGGGAGAAGATCCGCAGGTTGTCCTCGACGGTGACGTCGATGTCGAGGTTGTCGAGCTGGGGTACGACTCCCATTGCGGCCCGCGCCTGTTTGGCCTCACCGGGCAGCTCGTATCCGAGGACCCGGATCACGCCCGAATCGGGGATCGCCTGCCCGGTCAGCATTTTCATGGTGGTCGACTTTCCGGCGCCGTTGGGTCCGAGGAGCCCGAGGCAGATGCCTTCGTCAACCACCAGGTCGAGGCCGTCAACAGCGTTGATCGACCCGAAACTCTTCTTCAGGTCGTGGAGCTCGATCGCGGGCATCCGGGCAGTCAATCAAACCGTTGAAACCGGGTGTCGGACCGCTTCATCGCGTCCGGTCCCGAGGGTAGCCTGCGGCCATGATCAGGGGTCGGATAAGGCGTGGGGAGGGTGAATCCGCCGAGACGTCGGCCGACCAGGTGATCGAGATAGACGCGGGTGAACTGTCGAATGTGTTTGCGGTCCCCACCTGGCTTCGCAACGCCGGACTGGGGGCCTGGTTTCTGGTCGGCATCGCGATCCTGCTGCTCGCCCTGGTCTGGCTGGCTTCGCTGACCGAGGTGATCGTGGTCCCGGTGATCGTTGCCTCGATCGTTGGCGCGGTCGGTTCACCCCTGGTTTCGAAAATGAACGGCCACGGCCTGCCACGGGGAATTGGCGCAATCCTGGTCATGCTGCTGCTGATCCTGATCGGCGCCGGTTGTGCCGTCATGGTGGTAAACGGGATCGTCAGGGAGGTTCCCGAAATCAGCCGGGACCTCAATCAGGCGACCGACGACCTGAGCCAGTTCCTGACCGACCAGGGCATCGACAAGGAACAGGTGGAAAAGGCGAAGGAAGGGGCAAAGGAGGGCGCAACCTCAAGCATCGGCACGCTGCTTTCGGGGCTGCTGTCCGGAATTGCCGGGATATCTTCGGCCTTCTTCTTCCTCGCCATGGTGCTGCTCAGCTCCTTTTTCATGCTGAAGGACGGTCCGTCAATTCGGGGCTGGGCCGAACGGGCATCAAGCCTGCCTCCGCAGGTCGCGCGGATCGTCTCCGGGCGGATGATCGCCTCGCTGAGGGGTTACTTCGCGGGGGTGACGATCGTGGCGGCTTTCGGCGCCGTGGTGGTGATGATCGGCGCGCTGATAATCGGGGTTCCGCTGGTCGGGACGATCGGCGCGGTCACCTTCATCGCCGGTTACGTGCCTTACCTTGGCGCCTGGACGGCCGGGATTTTCACGGTGCTGCTCGCTTATGGTTCGGGCGGGACCGACGCTGCGATAGGCATGGCGGTCGTTCAGTTACTGGCCAACGGGATCCTTCAGCAGATGGTCCAGCCTTTTGCGATGGGCAGTACGCTGGGAATTCATCCCCTGGCAGTACTTGTGGTCACCATCGCCGGAGGCGCGCTCTTCGGCTCGATCGGACTGATTATCGCGGCGCCGCTTGTTGCCGCGGCCGCCGGAGTCGTTACTGACCTGAAGTCGGCCGAGGAGAAATCAGAAGATCGATCAGCCGGTAATGAAGGGCCAGGCGTTGAACCGACAGCAGCCCCGACTTGACCTTGAGCTTCGCCTCCTGGCCGATCGTGGCTGCCCGGCCGGTGTCATCGAGCAGGGAATCGATCGCGGCGGCAAAGGCGGGAAGGTCGCGAGGATCATCGATCAGCAGGCCCGAGACACCGTCATCGATCTGGTCCTGAATGCCTCCGATGCGGCTGGCGACCATCGGGCGCGCCTTCCACATTCCTTCCGAGACGGTCAGGCCGAAGCCCTCGGCCAGGCTCTTTTGGACGATCACGTCGGCTCGCCTCTGGATCGCATTGACCATGAAGGCGTTTTCGTCGAGGTCATCCATCGGCAGGCTGACCAGATGCACCCGTGAGCGAGCCTCCGCGGGCAGGTTCCGGAATTGTTCGAGCACGTCCTTGTAGACGGCAGCGCCCTCGGGGTCGTCATCGACGCCGGCGCTGTCGGGGCCGACCAGGGCCAGATGAGCCGTCTGGTCCTTCAAGTCGGCCGCGAAGAGTGCGAGCAGGCCGCCGTGGTCTTTCAGTTTGTCCCATCGGGAAACCTGGACGACCAGGGGAACTTCCGGCGGCAAGGTTGAATCCTGGACGACCACGCCCGAACTCAAAACCTCACCAAGGCTGCCGTCGGGTCGGGTGAAAGTCGGTGCCCGGTCAGGTTTGCCTGCGACGAGCCCGATTGCCCCGAGCACTGCGTCGCGGGTTACGTCGTCGATCTCCGAATTCTTGGGGGTGAAGGCGTCGATTCCCGGAGGGATGATGTGTGAAAGCCCGTCCGGCAGGCATTCCCAGATATAGGAAGGACGGGAAAACACACAGGCATGAGCCTGGCTTGCTTCATCGGCCAGGAAACGCTCGGCCCGCTCAGTGAATTCGTTCGATTCATCGACTCCGATGTGACAACGCCAGATCACGGTCGCGCCGCGGCCGCGGATGGCAGGCACCAGACCCGCCGTCTGGGGATCATGCAGGATCACCACGTCTTCCGGCGAAACTGTTTCCGCCAGTTGGCGGCCGCTATCGGCGAGCGAATCCACGTAGAACTGCTTTTCGTCCGGTCCCAGTGGTCCGCCGTCCCCGGGGTCGCCGTGGAAGTTGTTGTGAAGGCGTTTGGTCAGTCGGAAGAAGGACGGTTCTTCCTGCAGCACCACCCAGCGGGTGTCCACCCCGTCATCGAGCACATAGGGAAGGTAGGCCCGCAGCATCTCCGCCACGCCGCCTCCCCGGGCGGTGGAGTTCACGTTCCACACCACGCGGCCGTCAAGGCGTCCACGCGCACCGTCTGCGAGCTGCTCGAGCGGGCCGAAGTCGACGCCCAGCAATTCGCGGTATCGCTCCAGTGGCTGCGGTTCCAGTTCGACCTGGATGGGTTCTGCCATGAGGCAGCAATCTACGGGAAGTCCCGGCGCCCCGTGGCCCGGGACCTCCCGCGTCAGGATCTGCGCGGACCGGCTACTTGAGAGTCCGGATCAGCTTCTTGTTGATGAACTCCTGGATTCCGTAGGAGCCGAGTTCCCGGCCGAAGCCGGAGCGCTTGACCCCGCCGAACGGGAGCTCGGCGCCGTCGAGGCCGACGCCGTTGACGAACACCATGCCGGTGTCAAGCTTCGCGGCGACCCTCTGAGCCTGCTCGGGGTCGGTGGAGAAGACATACGAGCCGAGCCCGAACGGGGTGTCGTTGGCGAGCTCGATCGCCTCCTCCTCGGAGCCGACCTTGTAGACCTGCGCGACCGGCCCGAAGAACTCCTCGTGGTAGGCGTCGTTGTCCTTCGTGATGCCGGTGAGGACGGTGGTCGGGAAGTAGTTGTCCTTCCGCTCACCGCCGAGCGCGACCTCCGCCCCGCCCGCGACCGCGCGGTCGAGCTGGTCCTGCAGTCGCTCCGCCGCCGTCGCCGACGACAGCGGCCCGATCGGCGCCTCGTCGGAGGTCGGGTCGGTCGGAACGGCGGCGCCCATCTTCTCCGTGACCTTGCCGAGGAAATCCTCGTACAGGTCGTCGGCGACGATGAACCGCTTCGCCGCGTTGCACGACTGGCCGGTGTTGTCGAGCCGCGCGCCGACGGCCGCCTCGGCGGCCTCCTCGACGTCGCCGCTGAGGAAGATGAACGGGTCGGAGCCGCCCATCTCGAGCACGACCTTCTTCAGGTTGCGGCCGGCGACCTCCGCGACCGCGGCGCCCGCCCGCTCGGAGCCGGTCACCGAGACGCCGCGCACGCGCGGGTCGGCGATCGCCTCGGCGATCTGGTCGTTCGTGGCGAGGATCGTCTGGTAGGCGCCCTCGGGGAAGCCCACCTCGTCCATCATCTTCTGCACGGCCTCCGCCGACTCCGGGCATTGCGGTGCCGGCTTCAGGAGGATCGTGTTGCCGACGATCAGGTTCGGGCCCGCGAAACGGGCGATCTGGTAGTAGGGGAAGTTCCAGGGCATGATCCCGATCAGCGGCCCCATGCCGATCTTGCGGACCACTGCGTCACCATCACCGGCCAGCAGCTCGATCGGCTCGTCGGCCAGCAGCTTTTCGGCGTTGTCGGCGTAGAAGCCATAGATGTCGCCGCAGAAGTCGATCTCGCCCAGGGCCTGCTCCCGTGGCTTGCCCATCTCGCGGATGATGATGTCGGCCAGTTCTTCGCGACGTTCGACGTGGAGTTCGCCTACCCGGCGCATCGCGGCGGCCCGTTCCTCGATCGAGCTGTTCTGTGACCAGTCCCGGAAAGCGCTTTCGGCGGCGCCGATCGCCGCATCAAGCCCGGCATCCGAGATCGTCGTGTACTCCTTCACGGTCTCGCCTGTTGCCGGGTTCACAACTGCGTAGTCGCTCATGAAACTCCAATCCTCGATTTAGATCCTCGGCCGACACCTTGCGGTGCCCTTTCCCAGCCTATTGGTTCAGGGGAATCCGCCATCTCCGCTCACAGTTACCCGGAGAGAAGATTGGAGTTGGCTTGCCCGGGTATCTCCCTTGTGACAACCCAAGGAGGCAAAATGACTGGCAGCAAGACCGATGACATCAAGGGTCGGGCAAAGGAAGCGGCAGGCGCCGTGACCGGCGACAAGGAACTGAAGAACGAAGGAAAGACCGATCAGGCCGCGGCCTCCGTCAAGGACAAGGTCGAGGGCGCTGTGGACAAGGTCAAGGACAAACTGACCGGAAACTGAGCGCCCGGCCGGATCCGCCTCAAGGGGATCTGTGGTCCACAGGTAGGATCCGGCCATGATTTCCCCCAAGACCGGCCACAGGCAGTGAGCGCTGTCGACCTCCGTTCCTGGCGCGATCGCGGTCGGATGGAAGCCGCGACGCCGTTGGGTCACGAAGCATTCCTGATCGACGAGGGCGGCCCGGATGCCTCGCCGGATTCCACCGTGGTCCTGCTGCATGGCTTCCCGGAATCCTCGTATTCCTATGCGGGGACGTTTCCCCTGCTGGCCGAATGCTTCGACCGGGTCCTGTCTTTCGACTTCATCGGCTTTGGATTCTCGGCCAAACCGTCGACCGGCTTTGCCTATTCGCTGGTCGAACAGGCCGATGTCGCCTTGCGGCTGATTCGCCAGGCCGGGGTCACCGGATGTCACTTTGTCGCCCACGACATGGGGGATTCGGTGATGACGGAGATCCTCGCCCGACTCAACGACAACCAGCCGGACTGGTTTGATCCGGGGGCGATCAGCGTCAGCTTCACCAACGGCAGCATGGTCCTGGGTGACGCGAAGCTGCGAGTCGGTCAGCGGGCCCTCGTCTCGCCGGCCGGCAAGCTGCTTTCCCGGGTTATGGACAACCCGAGGATTTTCGAAAAGCAGGTGGTCAGCGCCCAGGGGAATGACCGGTTGACCGGAGAACAGATTCTCGACATGTACTCGGCTGCGGCCACCGACGCGCCCCGGGGACTGATGGCAGAGCTGATCGGCTATCTGCGCGAACGTCGGCGTTTCGAGAAGTCCCGCTGGTTGCCGGCGGTCCGGGATGCGGCCATGCCGGTCCAGATCTGCTGGGGCGCCGATGACGCGGTGGCCCCTGTTGCGATCGCCCGTCGCCTGAAAGAGGAAATAAAGCCGGAAGCGAAACTCACGGTCATGGACGGCCTCGGACACTTCGCGCAGATTCAGGATCCCGCGGCGTGGTTCGGCGGGCTTTCGCCATTTTGGTCAGAAATCGCCTGAAGGGCCTACGCCGCTTCCTGCTGCTGCCAGTACCGATCCAGTCCGGACCACATTCCCTCAAAGGGGCCGGCCCGCCAGTAGGTGTCCAGCTCTTCCGTAGCTACCTGTTCGCCCAGCCACTGGCGGATCCAGGCTGACATCCCCTCGGCGTCGGTTTCTTTCGCCTTCCCGGCGAAAAGGTCCAGCGAGCGGTGCATCATGTCGATCTGGTTTTCGACGTCGGTGGCCTGGCCGAAGTGCTGGAAGGCGATCCGGTCAGGATTCCAGGCCCGGACCGTCTCCAGCGATTCGTGCCAGAGCGGCGGGTCGATGTCGGGGGGCGGGGTTGGCGGGAAGGCGGGCCCGCCTTCGATCCTCACCCCGGTGACGTCACCGGTGAAGGCCGTCCGGGAGGGCTCATGGAAATAGCAGACGTGGTGTTTTGCGTGCCCGGGCGTGTACTCCACACGCCACGGTCCTTCCGATTCGCCACCGGCCAGCACCCGGATGTTTTTTTCGGGGACCGGCACGACCTCTCCCCACATCGCATCGAAATGTTCACCGAAGACCTTCCTTGCGCTGCTGACCAGCCGTTCCGGATCGATCATGTGCGGGGCGCCGGCTTCGTGGACCCAGACTTCGACATCGGGAAATCGCTCGACCAGGCGACCGGTAGCGCCGGCGTGGTCAAAGTGGATGTGGGTCAGCAGGATCGCTTGAGGTATCTCGTCCCCGAGGGCATCCAGTAACCGGTCGACCGTCTTCTCGGCTCCAGGATCCACCACGACCCCGTCGAACAGGTGGGCGGCGATTGCGCCGGGCTGATCGAAGTGAAAGAGATCCACGGTTTCCGGAACGTCGCTCCGCATGCCGGCGAAATTACCGGAGATCGAACCAATAGCCTGTGCTCGTGCCGTTCGGAGGAAAAGCCCGGTGGGGGGTCAGGTCAACCGTCGCTCTGCTCGCCGCGATCACCGGCCTGTTCCTGGCTCCTGCGACCGTGCCCGCCACAGCGGCCTCTGCCAAACAGTCTTCTGCGGCAAAGGCACTCGCCGGGAAATACGTGCCGGTGATGATGATCCGGAAGCAAGGCGAGAATCTCTGCGATACGAAGGTCGAGCAGTACCAGGTGATGACTGTCGATGCCCTTTTCGGGAATCCCGACGTCAGGCTGATGCGCAACAACGGCAGCTCGAAGTCCACCCTGATCAAGCAGGCGCCGACCATTGACGATGTGAGGAATCGAGGCGAGGAGGCGTACATCGACCTGCCCGGTGACCCGCTCGGCGACACCTGCGTGTACTCGAAGGACTTCACACGGATGAAGAACGAGGGCGAGGCGCCGGTCGCCGTCTACGCTCACATCGCAAGGGAAAAGGGACACTCCGGTATTGCGCTTCAGTACTGGTTTTACTGGTACTTCAACCAGTTCAACGATCTGCATGAGAGCGACTGGGAGGGAATGCAGCTGACTTTCGGGGCGGATACGCCCGCGGGAGCACTCGAAGAAGAGCCCTCGCAGATGATCCTCTTCCAGCATGCGGGCGGGGAGCGCGCCAAATGGAACGACAGCAAGGTGGAGAAGGAAGGCGATCACCCGGTCGTCTATCCGGCAGCCGGCTCACATGCCACCTTCTACCAGTCGGCGGTATATCCGCAGAACGGTTCGCATGGCTCCGGGGTGGGATGCGACAACACGACCGAACCGTTGAGGGAACTCCGCCCGTTTCCCGTGCTGCTGCCCGACCGGCCGACAGGTCGGGGCGAGTTTGCCTGGCTCTCTTTCGATGGTCGCTGGGGCCAGAAAGAGAAGAGCTTCAACAACGGGCCAACCGGGCCTCAGACCAAAGACCAGTGGGAAGAGCCCTTCACCTGGATGGAGGCTCAGCGCTGGTCGAGCCCCCGCATGCCCGGCGGGGGCCTGGTCGGGCCGGAAGCGGTGAACGCCTTCTGCGGGGTGATCGAGAACGTGACCGGGATCATGAACCTCCAGCAGTCGGAGCCGCTCCTGGCCTACGCAATCGTCATCGCCTTCTTCCTGATCGTGTTTCTGGTCTTCGGATACTCGAAATGGCGACCCGCCGACGCCGACCAGCTGTCCCGGCAGCGGAGTTACGGCCAGATCATGAACGCCAGCTTCAGGCTCTACTGGCGACACTTCAAGCCATTCGCGATTCTCGGTGCGATCGCAATTCCGATCGTCGGCGGCACCCAGGCCCTGGGTGGCTGGCTCGGCGACATGTCGGGCGGCGACGGATTGCTGCAAGCGCTCGCCGACCTGGTCAACAATTTCGGACGACCGGCCGCCCAGGCCCTGGTCTCCGCTTTCCTGATCGTGTTCATTCGCGAACTGGTTCACGAACGGACGGCGACCGTCAAGACCGCCCTCGATGGCACCTGGGAGCGTTTCTGGCGGGTCGTGATCGCGAAACTCCTGTCGCTCCTCGGAGTCACCCTCCTGATGGTCACTGTGATCGGGATTCCGTTCGCGATCCGCTTCCTGGTCAACTGGACCTTCGTGCAGCAGGAGGTGCTCTTCACCGACCGCTCGATTCGGGAATCCTTCCGGGCCAGTAGTGATGTGGTCCGCGGTCACTGGTGGCGAACGGTCCGGACCATGGTCCCGCTACTTTTGCTCTTGACCGTGCTCGGCCCGCTGCTCGGCCTATTTTTGATCTTCACTCCGCTGCCGTTGCTGCTGGTCAACCTGATCGGTTCGGTTGTGTTTGCGATCGCGATCCCGTTCACGACCACCGGGACCACGTTGCTGTACTTCGACCTGCTGGCCCGTCAGGAGCAGCATGGGGTGCTTCCGAGACGGTCGTGGGCTTTCTGGCACCCGGCTACCTTCGGTCGCCAGATCGAACAGCCGGCTGCCTGAATTTGCATCAAAGCCTTGCGCGGCAACGCGGTTCCGTAGGCCGGGTCCTTGACATTTCGATTAATGCGATATATCGTTATGTATCGTGAAATATTCAAATCGAAAGGCTTTGCAGATGTTTGATTCAGATTTCGATCCGCGCGAACGCGGACGATTCGCCGGGCAAATGGACCCGTCCGGGTTCGGCCACGAGCCGGATGGCTCCGGGCCCGAAGATTTCGGTCCCGGCGCCGGAGTGCAGGGCGGCCGCCGTCGCAGGCGTCGCCCGCATGGTCCCGGACGGGGAGGATCACATGGTTTCGGCGGTCCACATGGCCGTGGACCGGGGCGTCCCGGTCGCGGCAGAAGGGCGAGGCGCGGCGATATTCGTCAGGCCATCCTGCTGCTGCTCGACGAAGAGTCCCGTAATGGCTATGGCCTGATGCAGGAAGTCGAAGACCGTAGCGGTGGCGCGTGGCGGCCGAGCCCCGGCTCGGTCTATCCGGCACTTTCCCAGCTTGAGGATGAAGGTCTCGTCGAAATGAACGAGACCGAAGGTCGCAAGGACTTCTCACTGACCGATGAGGGTCGCAAGTGGGTCGAGGAAAACCGCGATCAGATCGGTTCGCCCTGGGATGCGGAAGGTCGCGGCGCGCCGAAAGAGCTCGGTTCCCTGATGAAGTCGACCAAGGGTCTGATGATGGCGGCCCGCCAGGTTGCCCACAACGGAAGCCAGTCCCAGCTGGAAGAGGCCAGGAAGATCGTCGACGAAGCACGGCGCAAGCTCTACGGCATCCTCGCCAGGAGCGAGGAAGAGCAGGAACAGTCCTAGAAGGTTGAGAGCGTGGTGATTCCGTCGCCGATCAGCTTGGCGGCGATCACCACGCAGATCACCGCCATGATCACGCCGTTGTTTCGGCCCATGCTCGCTTTGAGCCTGGCCAGCATTGAATCCGCCCGGTCGCCCATGAAGAGATAGATCCCGAGCGGAACCGCGGCGCCGACGCTCGCTATTGCCGAGTAGCTCAGCACCGCAATCAGCTGGTCCGGGTCACTGGCGCCGGTCTGGCCGATCGCCGTTGCGGCTGCCATGGTCAGGATCAGGTTCTTGGGATTGATCGCACCGAGCAGAAGGGCGAGCCCGGCCGCCCGAGGGGGATTTATCGTTTCCACCTTGTCCATCCACTTCGGCAAAGCGGGTTGCTCGCCTTCCGCCGGCCGCTTGATCCACTGCCGATGGGCCACGACCAAGAGCAGCAGGCCCAGCGCGATCCTGGCGTAGCTGGTCCAGTCGGCGGGATGGCCACCGGTGGTGGGATCGGCACCGAGGTTCAGTTGCAGTAGCACCCAGCAGGCGGCCGCGAGGCCCACGAACCAGCCGAGAAGAAAGGCCAGTCCGTTGCCGGCGCCCCGTCCCGTGGTCAGCATGACCACCGACGCGATGATCCCGATCGGGCTGATCGCGACGCCGACCGCCAGGGGAAGTGTCTGTCCGATCGACTCACCCACAGGGCCAGCCTATCCGGCCAATCCGGATCAAAAAGGGTCGACGACTGTATGGTCGTTGGGTGAGCGCCAAACGAGTCGGAGCGGGCAATGGAGTCTGAAACGGGGGAGATGCCGACCCTGAGCCGGGAAGGCGACGTGTATCTGCTCAACCTGGGTGACGGAGAGAACCGCTTCAACCCCGATCGCAACTCGGCGATCGAAGAGTTGCTCGGCAAAGTCGAAGCGGCCCCGTCACCCCGCGCCCTGGTTACCGTGGCGAGCGGAAAGGTCTGGTCCAACGGGCTTGATCTCGAGTGGTTTCAAGCGAACCCGGAAAGGGTCCAGGAAGCCCTCGATCAGACGGAAAGGCTGATCGCCGCCTTTCTCGCGGCCGGGGTGCCTACCGTGGCCGCGATCCAGGGCCATTGCTTCGCCGGCGGCGCAATGCTGGCACTCGCCCATGATTTTCTGATCATGAGAGAAGACCGGGGCTACTTCTGCCTGCCCGAGGCGGATCTCGGATTGCCGTTTACGCCCGGCATGAACTCGCTTCTACTCGCCCGGCTTCCGCGACGGACCGCCCATGAGGTGATGGTTTCGGCACGTCGCTACGGCGGGGCCGAGGCAGCCGCGGCCGGCATTGTCGACGCCGCGGTCACGGAGGATCTCCTGCTTTCCGAAGCGGTCGAACATGCGGCAGGGCAGGCCCCCAAGAGCCCGGAGACTCTGCGGGCGATCAAGCGAAGGATGTACGAGCGGACGATCGATCTCCTGGAAACCTCACATCCACTGGGTTCCTGACCGAGGGGCGCAAGCCGATCCCGCCCGGATAGGCTTCGCTCATGGCCGAAGAACCTGCGAAGAAAAACCGTGACGGCAGCAAGATAGGTTCCGACGAATACGTCACGCTGGCGCTCTGCATAATCGTGCCGATAATCGGGTTGCTGTTCGCCTTCTATTACCGCCAGCAGGGTGAGAAGTGGGCGGGACGCGCGATCGTTGTCGGCCTCATCGCCCTGTTCGTCTGGCTCTGCCTGGTCTTCGTGCTTTGACTGAGAATTTCAGGGGCCTGCCTCCGGACCTGCCGGTTCCGGTCGACGACGGAGCCGCAGATCACCTCGAGGGCAAAGACTTTCCCGCGCTTCGACTGACTTCAACCAGCCGGATCGAGGAGGAATTCCCCGCGAACTTCGGGGATCGGGCTGTTCTCTTTGTGTATCCGCGAACCGGGACTCCCGGCGAGCCCCTCCTGCCCGGTTGGGATGACATCCCGGGCGCGAGGGGATGCACGCCTCAGTCATGCTCCTATCGGGACAACATCGCCGGATTCAGGGACCGGGGCCTCCGGGTTTTCGGGCTCAGCGCCCAGACCGCAGAAGCGCAGGCCGAGTTCAGGCAGCGCGAGTCGATTCCCTACGAACTGCTCAGCGACCCCGGTCTCAGGCTGGCGGACGCGGCGGGGCTGCCCACTTTCGCGATTTCGAACCTCACCCTTTACCGACGGCTGACCATGATCATCGAAGCGGGGCGGATCAAGAAGGTGTTTTACCCGGTGTTTCCGCCGGATCAGGACGCGACAAACGTCCTCGCCTTCCTGAACGGTCAGGGAACATCCGGGCATAGCCAGGGGAAATTCGGGCCAGCTTGACATATACCCCCTGGGGGTATAAGGTGGCAGTATGGAAACGCTGTCACCCGAATTAGAACAGACCGAGGTGGTGCTCGAAATCGGCGGCATGACCTGCTCGACCTGCGCCACCCGAATCGAGAAGAACCTGAACCGCCTCGACGGCGTCGAGGCAAGCGTGAACTACGCCACAGAGCGGGCCCGGGTCAGGGCACCGGAAGGAACCGCGGCCGAACGACTGATCTCTGCAGTCGAGGAAACCGGATACTCAGCCGTGCTTCCCGGGACCGTCACCAGTCATGCTCACGCCGACGGACATGACCACGGGGGCATCGCCGGGGCCGAGGCCGACCGGGAACTGGACGATCTGAGGGTCAGGCTGATCGGTTCGATCCTGCTGGCGATCCCGGTTATTGCCATGTCGATGATCCAGGCGCTTCAGTTCGATTACTGGCAATGGGTTTCGCTCGCACTGGCCACTCCAGTGGTCTTCTGGGCGGCATGGCCCTTTCACAAGGCGACCTGGCAGAACCTGCGCCACGGGGCGACGACCATGGACACCCTGGTCACGATGGGAATCAGCGCCGCCTACCTCTGGTCGCTATACGCGCTGATCTTCGGCATGGCCGGAGAAGTGGGCATGACCCATCCATTCGAATTTTCAGTCTCGCCTTCAGACGGTGCTTCGAACGTGTACTTCGAAGTAGCCGCGGGGGTGACCATGTTCCTGCTGGCCGGACGCTACTTCGAACTGCGGTCGAAGCGAAGGGCCAGTTCGGCAATGCGGGCGTTGCTGGAGATGGGGGCGAAGGATGCGATTGTCCTGCGGGACGGAGCGGAAGTACCGATTCCTGCTGAAGATCTTGAAGTCGGTGACGAATTCGTCGTCAGGCCGGGGGAGAAGGTCGCGACCGACGGCATCGTCGTATCCGGGACTTCCGCCGTCGATGAATCGATGCTGACCGGAGAGCCGGTGCCGGTAGAGGTTTCGGACGGTGACCCGGTCACCGGAGCAACCGTGAACGCCGGCGGTCGCCTGGTGATCAGAGCCATCAGGGTCGGTTCGGAAACACAGCTTGCCCGCATGGCAAAGATGGTCGAAGACGCCCAGACCGGAAAAGCTCCGGTTCAGCGACTGGCCGACCGGATCTCGGCGGTATTCGTGCCCACGGTGATCGTCATAGCGGGCCTGACCCTGATCGCCTGGCTTCTGTCCGGCGATTCGGCAGAAGCCGCTTTCACCGCGGCGGTGGCAGTCCTGATCATCGCCTGCCCCTGTGCCCTCGGCCTGGCCACTCCGACCGCGCTACTGGTCGGAACCGGCCGGGGAGCCAAGCTCGGAATCCTGATCCGGGGACCGGAAATTCTCGAATCGACCAGGCAGGCCGACACGATCGTGCTCGACAAGACCGGCACCGTCACCGAGGGCCGGATGGAGCTGGTCGAAGTGATCCCGGCAGCCGGGGTCGCGAGAGACGAACTCCTGAGTCTGGCCGGGGCCCTGGAGAACGCCTCCGAGCACCCGATCGCCAGGGCAATAGCCCGGCGGGCCGCTGACGAAAACGGTGAACTGCCAGACCCGGAAGACTTCGCCAATCTCCCCGGCCAGGGCGTTCGGGGCGTGGTTGAAGGCCATTCGGTGCTGGTCGGCCGTGAGTCGCTGCCGGGCAAGCGGTCCCAGGCCCTTCCGCGGGAACTCGCGGCATCGAAGTCGGAGCGGGAGGCCGAGGGCCGGACCGTGGTGGTCGCAAGCTGGGACGGCGAGCCCCGCGGCCTGCTGGTGGTCTCCGACACCGTCAAACCTTCCAGTCGCGAAGCGATCCGCCAGCTCATCGGCCTCGGCCTGGATCCTGTCCTGCTGACCGGGGACAACGCGGCCGCAGCGAAGCAGGTCGCCGAGGAGGTCGGGATTGACAACGTGATCCCCGAGGTCCTGCCCGAGCAGAAGGTCGACGAAGTGCGGCGCCTACAGGCCCGGGGCAAGGTGGTCGCGATGGCCGGCGATGGCGTCAACGACGCCCCGGCCCTCGCGCAGGCAGATCTCGGTCTGGCCATGGGCACCGGAACCGATGTTGCCATCGAGGCGGCTGACATCACCCTGGTCCGCGGCGATCTGCGAGGTGCCTCCGACGCGATCCGGCTCTCCCGCCGCACACTGCGGACGATCAAGGTAAACCTGTTCTGGGCGTTTGCCTACAACGTGGCGGCGATTCCCCTCGCCGCCTTCGGTCTGCTGAACCCGATGCTGGCCGGCGCGGCGATGGCCTTCTCCAGCGTTTTCGTGGTCGGCAACAGCCTCAGGCTCCGTTCCTTCGGTCGTGGAGCGGAAGCATCAGTATCCAGCCCCATGAAAGGACATCCGGATGCCGGATAAGAGCGAACACACCCACGGATACATCCACGAGAAGGACCGCTATCTGACTCGCCTGAAGCGGATCGAGGGACAGGTAAGAGGCATACACAGGATGGTCGAGGAAGATAAGTACTGCATTGACATCCTGACCCAGGTCAGCGCCCTGACCTCGGCGCTGGAGGGAGTGGCGCTTGGCCTCCTCGACGAACACATGAAGCACTGCGTTGTGGACGCGGCCAGGGAGGGAGGGCCGGAAGCCGACGCGAAGATCAAGGAGGCCTCGGAAGCGATTGCCCGGCTGGTCAAGTCGTGAGACTGGTCCTGGCGGGAATTATTCTTGCCTCGACCGCGATCGCCGGGTGTGGCTCGGTTGATGTTCCGCCCCGGGCGGCGATCAACGATTCGATCGAATCCGCGATTGTGGCGGCCGGTGGGCACCCGGCTGACTGGGTCTTCGACAACGACTGCGTCATCAACGGATCCTGCACCGCGACCCTGGCCTCCGCGGAGGCGCCTGACGCAGTCGTCGCTACCAATCGCTACGTCGCCCGCGACAGCCGCGACTTCCTCAAGGGCGAGGACAAAATCGCAGCGGTCGTTGGCCGGGCTTACGCCCGCAACTGCCTCAACCGCTTCGAGTCCGGAGAGAACCTGATTCGCTGCATCAACTAGGTCTATGATGCTGCGAACGTCCTTACGACCAGGGAGAGAAATGAAAACCAGGGAAACAGCAGCCAAAGTCGCGATCCTGATCGGCGCGCTTGTCGCCTGCCTCGCACTTAGCGCGCCGGCCACCTCGGCGAAGACTTCGAAGGCCCCGATCTTCTGGATAGACCTGATGGGAACCGCGTCCAAGCACCCCCGTCACATCTTCTTCTCGGCCAACGCCGGTTCACAGGTGAACAAGATCAAGTGGAATGGCTGGGGCAAGAACCGTTCGGTTGGCCGTGGTCATTACTTCGTGACCTCTCCGCCTCCGCCCGGTCGGAAGAACCCCGAAGGTCCGGCGCGAATCGTCGTCTGGAAGCCTTTCAAGTGTGTGCCCGCCTTCGGCAACCGGAAGGGCAAGGTCACCTGGATGTACAGCCACGCCAGGATGTTGCGTCCGGTTCCTTCAGGCGGCCGCAAGTGGGTCGACATCTCCGCCTATGCCGGCGAGGGTGCCTGCAGGTAATCGTCAGGTGCCGCTGAGCGCGGTAGCCGCGGCAAACCCGACTACGGTGAGAAGGCCGGCAATGTTGCCGGCCTTTTCTCTTGCCTCCGGGATCATCGAGCCGATCATCATGACCGGCGGGGCGCCGGCCGGCCTAGAAGGCGGCTTCGTCGAGCTCCATTACGTCATTGTCGATCTGGGCGATTGCCACCCTGGTCGCTTCGAGGTTCGGCAGCATGTTGCGGGCGAAGAACTTCGCGCCGGTGACTTTGCCCTCGTAGTACTCCCTGTCCCGGTCGGAAGCGCCGCTGTCGAGTGCGGCGGCAGCCACCTCGGCCTGGCTGATGAGCAGCCAGCCAATCAGCAGGTCACCGAAGGCCTTGAGGAACTGGACCGAGCCCAGCCCCACCTTGTAGATGCTCTTGGGGTCTTCCTGCGAACCCATCAGGTAACCCATCATTGAACCAACGATCTCGCGCATGCTGGCGATCGCCGTGGTCAGCCGCTCGCGCTCGAGATCGAGCCCGCTGCCGGAACCGGCAGCAGTGGCATCCATCTTCTCGAGCAGGTGATTGAGCGCCTTTGCCTCGTCACGGACGATCTTGCGGAAGAAGAAGTCCTGGGCCTGGATCGCCGTCGTGCCCTCGTAGAGGCTGTCGATCTTGGCATCGCGGATGTACTGCTCGATCGGGTAGTCCTGGAGAAAGCCGGAGCCACCATAAGTCTGGAGTGATTCGGTCAGGATCTCGTAGGCCCGCTCCGAGCCGACACCCTTGACGATCGGCAGCAGGAAGTCATTGATCTTCGCTGCGAACTCGGCGTCGACACCCTGGGAGACTTCGGCCGCGACCGGATCATGGTGCAGGGCGGTGAAGATGTACAGCGCCCTGAGGCCCTCTGCATAGGTCTTCTGGGTCATCAGCGACCGGCGCACATCCGGATGGGCGATGACCGTGACCCGCGGGGCGGTCTTGTCCATGATCTGGGTGAGATCCGCGCCCTGGACCCGTTCCTTCGCGTACTCGAGCGCGTTCAGGTAACCGGTCGAGAGGGTGGCGATCGCCTTGGTGCCGACCATCATGCGGGCGAACTCGATCACGTCGAACATCTGGCGGATGCCCTGATGGACGTCGCCGACCAGATAGCCGACCGCCGGGTTGTCCCCGTCGCCGAAAGCCATGTCGCAGGTGGCCGAGGCCTTGATCCCCATCTTGTGTTCGATCGAGGTGACGTTGACCCCGTTGCGGGCGCCGATCTCGCCGGTTTCGGAATCGAAGTGCCACTTGGGGACGACGAAGAGGCTGAGGCCCTTGGTACCGGGTCCGGCTCCTTCGGGGCGGGCCAGCGTGTAGTGAAAGATGTTCTCGAACAGGTCGTCCGAGTCACCGGAAGTGATGAAGCGCTTCTCGCCTTCGATGTGCCAGGTGCCGTCACCCTGATCGATCGCCTTGGTGCGGCCGGCGCCGACGTCGGAGCCGGCTTCGGGTTCGGTCAGGACCATGGTTGCGCCCCAGTTCTTCTCGACGGCCATCTGGGCCCAGTGCTTCTGTTCCTCGTTGCCGTTTTTGTAGAGAAGGCCGGCGAAGGCGGGGCCGGCAAGGTAGAAGAAGCCGGCCGGCAGCGCCCCGCACATGAATTCGTTGATCGCCCAGGAAACGGTGGCCGGGGCGGGGATGCCGCCGACTTCTTCGATCAGGCCAAGTTTTTCCCAGTCGGCTTCGGTCCAGGCGTGGATCGAATCCTTGAAATCCTGCGGCAGGCTGACGTCGTGGGTGTCCGGATCGAATGAAGGGGGAGTCCGGTCACTGGACTCGAATGCGGCAGCGACCGGGCCCTCGGCCAGCTTCGAGGCCTCTTCCAGCATCACCTTTACGGTGTCGGCGTCGAGACCTTCGAACTTTCCGGTCTCCAGTACTGCCCCGGTGTCGAACATCTCGAAGAGGTTGAACTCGATGTCCCGGACGTTGCTCTTGTAGTGACCCACTATTTCTCCGTTCAAAGCCTTTTGACAGTGCCTGCGACCGGGAAGCATTCCACGATTTGGTGTCGAATGCTTCAAGGTCGCGGCCCGGAAATGGCGGCAAGGGCCTGTGTGACGGATTCACACTTGACATAAATTGGTTAGGAGCCTAACATTAGGTTCCTAATGAATCAGGATTCCTCAACTCGCATCGAGCCTTACGTCTGGAAAATAGCCGGGGTCGTGATCCTCGGCATGATCATGTCGATTCTCGACACGACGATCGTCAACGTCGCCCTCGACACCCTCGCCAAGGACCTTCACACGACGCTTAGCGACATCCAGTGGGTGGCTACCGGCTACCTGCTTTCCCTTGCGGCAGTAATCCCTCTGACCGGCTGGGCGGCGCGAAAGTTCGGGGCAAAGCGGGTCTACATCTCGTCGATCGTCCTTTTCACCCTCGGCTCGGCGCTATGCGGTGTGGCCGATTCGAGCACCTCGCTGATCGCTTTCCGCGTCATCCAGGGCATCGGCGGCGGCATGATCATGCCGATCGCACAAATGATCATGGCCGAAGTCGCCGGACCCCAGCGCATGGGTCGGGTAATGAGCGTCACCGTGATGCCGGCGATGCTGGCCCCGATCCTGGGCCCCACGATCGGCGGTCTGATCCTTCAGAACCTGCACTGGTCCTGGATCTTCTTCGTCAACGTTCCGGTAGGAATCGTCGCGGTGATTCTCGCCATGAGGATGCTGCCGCATTCGAAACTGGGGGAGGCCGGAAAGCTCGACGTCACCGGCCTCATCCTGATGGTGCTCGGCATCCCTTCGCTGGTTTTCGGCATCTCCGAGATCGGCAGCACCGGTTCGTTCAACCATCCCGAGGTGATCTGGCCGATCGTCGCCGGTCTGTTCCTGATCGCCGCCTTCATCTGGCATGCGATGAGGACCGAGCGGCCGCTGCTCGACGTCAGGCTCTACTCGAACAGGATCTTCGGGGCAGCTTCCCTGACGACCTTCGCGCTCGGTGCGGCCCTCTTCGGGGCGATGATCCTGGTTCCGCTCTACTACCAGCAGATCCGCCACGAAAGCGTGGTGGCCACGGGCCTGCTGGTCGGGCCACAGGGACTTGGCATGCTCTTCGTCGCCCCGTTCGCGGCCCGCTTGACGGCCCGCTACGGCGGTGGAAAGGTCGCGACCGTCGGCGTCTCGATCCTCTGCCTCGCTTCGCTGCCCTTCGTCTTCATCGGACCGGACACCTCGATCGTCTTCCTCTCGCTGATGCTCCTGGTCAGGGGAGTAGGCATCGGCCTTGCCTTCATGCCGACCATGACTGTCGCCTACGCCTCGCTACGGAAAGATCAGCTCTCGGATGCGACACCCCAGATGAACGTGATTCAGCGGGTAGGCGGCGCCATCGGCACTGCAGTCCTGGCGGTCGTCCTGCAGCAGGCAAGCCAGGGTGCGACCACCGCCACAGCGGCGGCGGATGCCTTCGGCACCGCCTATCTGTGGGCGCTCGGCATCGCGCTTTTGGCCCTGATCCCCTGTGTGGTGCTCTGGCGGGCAGAGAAGCCGGCCGAACCGGCGAGTGAGGAAGAAAAGATTGCGGAGGCCGAACTTGAGCCGCTCGGCGCCTGAGATCCCGGCCGAGCTGACCGGAAGCCGGCTCGAGGTAATCCGGTCCTTCAAGAATGCCTACCGGACCCTGAGCCGCCGGAAGGGCCGCGAGACCCACCGTCTCGGCGCCAGCGAAGTCAGCCAGGCCCAGTTTGAGCTCCTGGTCGAGCTTCGCAAGGACGGCCCGATGGCGATCGGCGAGCTTGCCCAGGTGACGGGCCTGAGCCCGGCCAGCGTTTCGCAGATGGTCGACCGCCTTTCCGACCAGGGTCACGTCGAGAGGATTCGCTCCGACGAGGACCGTCGAATCGTCAAGGTTGACCTCTCCGACCAGGGACGCAGCACCATTGCTCCGATCATCGAGAGCTGGCACCTCAAGTGGATCGAGGCGCTTGACGGACTTTCGGACTCCGATCTGGAAGCTGCCAGCAAGGTTCTCGATCGGATCGCGGCCATCTACGAGGAACCGGAACGACACTGACCCGCCTCGACGGGTGCCGGAACTAGACTGGCATCCGGTGAGAGCGTGACCAGGATCATCGAGGCCTCGATCGCCGACCTGCGGACCGCGCTCGATGCGGGAGAGGTGACCGCGGTCGAACTCGTCGAGGCCTGCTTCGACCGGATCGACGCCTACGACGGACCGGGGACTGACACCAGGCTGAACTCGGTGGTGGTGCGGAACGCCGAGGCGAGGATCGAGGCGGCCGCCTCCGATGAGAGGCGCGCCGAAGGCAGGGTGGCCGGTCCGCTCGACGGAATCCCCTATACGGCCAAGGACAGCTACCTGGTCCGGGGCATGACTGCCGCTTCCGGCAGCCCCGCATTCGTCAACCTGATCGCCCGAAGTGATGCCTTCACAGTTGGCAGATTGCGGGCAGGAGGGGCGATATGCCTGGGCAAGACCAACATGCCCCCAATGGCCAATGGCGGCATGCAGCGGGGGATCTACGGCCGGGCCGAGAGCCCTTACAACGCCGGTTACCTCACCGCTCCGTTCGCCTCGGGATCGTCTAATGGCGCCGGCACCGCGACCGCCGCCAGCTTCGCGGCCTTCGGCCTTGCCGAGGAAACCTGGTCGAGCGGGCGGGGGCCGGCCTCGAACAACGGGCTTTGCGCATACACACCTTCGCGGGGGGTGATTTCGGTGCGCGGGAACTGGCCGCTGACCCCGACTATGGACGTGGTCGTCCCGTACGCGCGCAGCATGCGCGACCTGCTGGAGGTGCTTGACGTGATCGTGGCCGACGATCCCGAGACCAGGGGAGACCTGTGGCGCTCGCAGCGGTGGATCGAACTGCCGGCCGCTTCGGAAGTTCGACCCGATTCGTATCCAGATCTGGCAGCGACGCCTGCCGCGCTTGCCGGCAGGAGATTCGGTGTTCCCCGCATGTACATCAACGCCGATCCAATTGCCGGCACAGGGGAGAAGACGGACATCTGGGGGCCTGCCGGCGAACGCGTCGAAACCCGCCAATCGGTGATCGACCTTTGGCGGGAGGCCCGTCGAGACCTCGAGGCGGCCGGGGCGCAAGTGGTCGAGGTCGACTTCCCGGCGGTCTCAAACTACGAGGCCGACCGTCCCGGTTATCCGAACGTTTTTACCCGGGGGCTGGTCAGTCCGCAATTCCTCGACGAGGAATTGCGAGGACTCTCGGCCTGGGCTTACGATGACTTCCTCCGCGCCAACGATGACCCGGCCCTGAACCGCCTGGCAGAAGTTGACGGGAATCTGATCTTCCCGCATGAACCCGGCACGCTTCCGGGACGGGAGGGCGATCTCGCCTTCGGGATGGAGGAGTACGTCGAAATGGCGAAGGCCGGTCTCCGGTCCTGGGACGAGCTGCCGGAGCTTGAAGCGGGGTTGCGCGGTCTCGAGCAGACCCGGCGGATTGACCTTGAGGAATGGATGAACGACCTCGGCCTTGACTCGGTTGTGTTTCCGGCGGTTGCCGACGTCGCCCCGGCCGACGCCGACGTAAATCCCGAATCGGCGGACCGGGCGTGGGCCAACGGAGTCTGGGTGGCGAACGGAAATCTGGTGCCCCGGCACCTCGGAATTCCCACCGTGACGGTACCGATGGGGCTGATGTCCGATACGGAAATGCCGGTCGGGCTCACCTTCGCCGGACGTGCCTATGACGACAATGCATTGCTCCGTCAGGCGTCGGGCTTCGAAGCGATCCGCCCGCGCAGGGTTGCACCCCCGCGAACTCCCTGATCACCTGGCAGATCGGATCTCATGAACCGGGACCCGGCGCGTGGAGCGGGAAGATCTCCGGCGGGCAAGGTTCTTTCTCTCCGCTGTCCAGCTGGGCCTGAAGGGCCGGGTAGTCGCCGGCAATCTCCTTCCTGGGCAACCCGTCGAGGGCGAGGATCGCGTCGGTTGCTGCGAGGACCTGCTTGCGCATCTGGGCGAAATCGATTGCCTTCGCCCCGAATGCCGGGTCATAAAGCGACCAGGGACCGGAGATGATTGCCAGGGTCGGAACCACCTCGCGCTGGAATACGGTGCCGAGACCACCCATCGAGCAGATCGACGGGGCCGTATTGGGGTCAGGAACGCCAAGTCCCTTCAGGACTGCGGTTCTCACGGTCTTTCTCCGCTGGACCACCTCTGCAGCTACATCGCGGAGGACCTGGCTGTCGCCGGCACCCATGATGGCCGGATCCTGCTTTCCGGTGAAAACGAGGCGACGGTTCGGGCCTTCGCCCTTCGGCAGTATTTCCCTGGTTCCAAGGTGCTCCAGCCCGAAACCGAAAACCGTGGTCTTCTTGTTGATCGGGTAGTTCTTCATGGTCAGGCCGTCGTTGCGGAAGGCGTCATGGGCGGTCGAGAAGACCAGCTCAAGGGTCCGAGGGCGGCAGGACAAAGGCAGGCTGGCGTAGTACTTGCCCATCGCCAGCATCCCGATCACCCCATCCTCCTGCACCCAGGAGTTTCCGTCGGTGTTTGCCACCACGACCATCTTTTCCCTGCTCCTGCCCGGCAGGCGTGCGATCAGGTTCCGGGTCGGCTTCCGCAGAATGCGGGCCTTGACCCGAACGGTGGCAGAGGCGTCCCGGGCGGCGAGTGCTTTCAGCTGCTCACCCTGGGACCGACCGACGAACAGTTCCGGCTGCCGGTAGATCGTGCCGGTATGTGGGTCGTAGTAACCGCGCACCTGCCGGGCCGGAAGGTCAAAGGCAAATATCACCCCGGCTGCCCCGGCCTTGCTGGCTGCCAGCGAGTCGACCTGAAGGTTGGGGCTCAGATACGGACGGGTGTAGTCGCTGTAACCCTCAAGGTCGGCCGACTGCCACACCCCGAGGATCGGGCCAATCAGCCCGAAGGGGATCGAACCAGGCTGGAAATCCCTGATCACGACTTTGCCGGCCGAGTTGGCGGCGGTGATGTCCTCGTCGGGCGGCAGATACACGAGCTTCCCGCTGCTTCCCTTGCCCGCTGCCGGCCGAGACCAGTGGACTGCGCCGGCGTCGGGGATGGAGATCGCATCCCCGGTTGCTTTCCGCACGGTCAACTCACCGGCCGCGCCAATGTCAAGGCCAGGCCGGTTACGAAATCGCGTCGTAGGCAGCCAGGTGTAGGGCCTGAACCGGCCGGAGCTGATCCGGAATCCGATCGCGCGCGCCTGGCTCTCGAGCCAGTTGATTGCCCGGTTGTGGGAATTGCTGCCGAGGTTGCGGGGGCCGAAGCTGTTGAATTTGACGGTCATCGACCGAAGCCGGGCGGCTGCGGTGAACTGTGAGGCATTTGTGACCGCCGGGCACTTTTCGTGGAGCGAAGCGACGGCCTTCGTCGGGCCGATCGGGTCGGGTGAAGCCGGGCCGGTCATAACGCAGGCGGTCACAGACAAGGCCAGCACGATTACGGCAACACCTCTGGTCAGCATCTTTCCCTCTCTCTCAATTGCCCGCCGGTCCCTGTCGCCGGGGGCATCCCTTTCCCAAAATACAGTATCGTACGCTGGAGAGGAAGGTCCGGGTCCAGCGGATCCGGGAGCTCAAACACAGCGGGCAGGAGGGTGATTCGCGGTTGAGTCGCAGGCAAACCATCAGGTCGGGAGTTTTCTTCTCGCCGAGGAGCGAGCTTCCGAGGGGTCGTCACGCGCTCAAGCGTGACCAGGCGATGGCGGCCCAGCGGGAGCGGCTGATGGCAGGTTTCTGCGAAGCGGTGGCCGAACGGGGCCTGGCCGGATTGACGGTCGCCGACGTCGTCTCGAGGGTCGGTGTTTCACGAAGCGCTTTTTACGATTGCTTCGATGACCTTGAGGGATGTGCGGATTCGAGCTACGAGCGGTTCATCTCGGTACTTGTCGAGCGCCTCTTTTTCGCCCTCGATCCGGAATTGCCATGGGACCGGTATGTGGAAGCGGGCATTCGCGCATATCTGGGAGCTCTCCAGTCGGATCCCGTGGTCGCGAGGGCAATGCAGATCGAGATGGACGCGGCCGGAAAGGCGGCACGGACCCGGCGAAGGATCGCTCTGAACCAGATGGCAGAGGTGATTGCCGCCCGGTACAAGGTGCTGATGCAGGAGGATCCCGCTCTCGAACCGGTTCCGGTGGAAGCGCATCTGGCGATGATCTACGGCATGAGGCAATTGGCTTGCGACGCCCTGGATACCGAGGCGGAGCCGGACCTGCTCGGGCTGGTGGAACCGACCAGAAAATGGATTCTCGCCGCGGTATACGGCGCTTCAGAGGTTGACCGGATTGAGAGCAACCTGGTCGGAGATGAAAATTGAGGACGGGGCTGGCCGGTCGCTCGATCCTGGCGGCGATTCTCTTTCTGATGGTGGCCCCGGGTGGAGCCGGCGCCGCCAAGCCCGAAAGCGGATGGCAACAGTACGTACTCGGCCCCGGGTCTGGGTTCGTCAAGCCCGAAAGGGTGAGGTCCGTAAGTGGTGCGGTCAGCGGAGCCGGTCACCTGCTTCAGGGTGGGCGCGGAACCACAACGCTAAAGATGGAGCCTGGGGGTCCGGAAGCGGTAGTGACCCTGGACTTCGGCCGCACCGTCAGCGGAATTCCGCGCTTCACCGTCGAAAGCGCCGGTGGGGCGCCCACTTTTCGCGCTTCGTTCAGCGAATCGGGTCGCTACATCGACGCCGACGGTGACAATGGGGGTCTCGGACCCTGCTGCGGGTCCGCGCCCCCGGCGGCGGAACCGAATCGCTGGAATGAGTGGACCCCGACCGGGCCGGGAGTGCTCGCGACGAAATACCTTCAGGGGTCGCAGCGATTCATGCGGCTCGCATTGACCAGTCCCGGAAAGATCGTCCTCGGTTCGGCCGGTGTCGACTTCAAGGCTTTCCGCGCAGGTCCGCGGGACTACCGGGGCTGGTTTCTCTCCAATGACGCCGAGCTCAACCGGATCTGGTTCTCCGGCGCCTACACCGTGCAGCTGAACATGGTCCCGCCGGGAGCCCAGGGTGGAAATGCCCGACCACAGGTGGTGGATGGGGCCAAGCGTGACCGCTCGATCTGGTCCGGTGACCTGGTGGTTCAAAATCCGGTGATCTGGGACACGCTGGGCCGGCGCGGATCGCAGTATGTGAAGCAGTCGCTGATCACCTTGACGGAAGGTGCCGACCCTTCCGGCGCCCTGCCCGGAATACGGACCCTGAACGGCGGAGGTTTTATTTATTCGGAGACCTATTCCATGCATGCGGCGAACGCAATGGTCGATTACTTCCGCTACACGGGAGATCGCCGGTTCGCCCGGCGGATGCTTCCCTTCGTGCGCCGTCAACTTGACTTCATCGAAGGGATGACCGACGGGCGAGGCCTGCTGGTCAGCCAGCCAGGGCATGGTCCCGGGCTTTGCTGCGGCTGGGACTGGAACGGGCCTTATGACGGGCCAAAAAGCGGTGCGGTTACAGCGACGAACGCGATCTTCTTCCACTCGCTGCTGGAAGCGGCCTACCTGGAACGACAGTTGGGCAGTCCGGTCCGGGCAAGAGAGTATGAAGCCAGGGCGAAGTCGCTTCGCAAGGAAATCAACCTGGAGCTTTTTGACGATGCCACCGGCCTTTACCGGTTGAGTGACGTGGCACCGGCCGAGACCGGGCAGGACTCGAATGTGCTTCCGGTGCTCTTCGGAGTGGCTCCCCGCGACATCCGCCAGGGCATTCTCAACCGTTTGAAGAATCTTCTGTGGACTCCCTTCGGAACCAGTCCGTTCAGCCAGGGAACCGGATACTCCGAAGTGATCAGCCCCTTCGTCAACGGATTCGAAACCGCCGCGAGGTTTGCCACCGGAGACGATGGCGATGCGCTAAATCTGATGCATCGGCTGTGGGGGATCATGGTCCGGAAAGGACCGGACTATTCCGGTGGCCTGTGGGAGAAGATGAGCTCCAGCGGCGGAGTCGGGATTCTGACCGGCTCGGACCCGATTGACAACCAGAGCCTCGCCCACGGCTGGGCGGCCGGTCCGACGTCTCAGCTCTCCGAGTACGTGCTCGGAGCGAGGCCGGTGCAGCCCGGGTACCGAACCTGGGTAATTGAACCGCATCCGGGAAAGCTGCGATGGGCAAGGGGAAGGGTCCCGACCCGGTTCGGTCCGATCGATCTCGCCTGGCGCGGCAACGGCCGTGGCTCGATGCTTCGGGGTTCCGTGAAAGTGCCCGGGGGCACCAGCGGGAAAGTTGAACTGCCGCCGATGGCGGGTCGCTACCGGGTCCGCCTGAACGGAAAGTCGATCGGTGCGAAGCGGGTAATCCGGCTCAAAGGAGGTCGCAGGTACCTGATCAGGGTCGAACGCCTGAGACAGCGGGTGAGTTGCCGGCCCCACTGGGTAGGCAGCTGGAACTTCAGTCCCTCGACCGCCGTTGGCCGTGAATTCAACGACCAGACAATAAGGACGGTTTCGAATGTTCACTTCGGGGGATCCCGGCAGAGAATTGTCCTGAGCAACCGGTTCGGTGATACGCCGGTCACGTTCGATGCGGTGACAGTTGGCCTGTCAGCTGGTGGAACGGGTTCGATGTCCCGCGAAATCGCCGATGGCGCGGCTCGCCACGTCCGCTTTGGCGGAAAAAACTCGGTCACGATCCAGCCCGGGGCCGATGTCCGCAGCGACCCGGTCAACCTCCCGGTCCGCCGCGGCAGCAGCATCGTCACGAGTCTTTACACCTCGGGCAGCACAGGCCCTTCGACCGTGCACACCGAGGCCAGGCAAAGCAGTTTCGTCGCCCCGGGTGACCACACTTCTGATCGATCCGGGGCTTCCTTCGCCAATATGCCAAATGTTGCCCTCGGCCCCGCCGTTTTCTTTCTGACCCGGATCGAGACCATGGCTTCCGGTGACGCCGCCACGGTGGTCGCCCTCGGTGATTCCCTCACCAACGGAACCGGATCGAGTCTGGACGGAAACGGGAGATACCCGGATGCCCTGTCCGGCTTCCTTTCGGAATTTCCGGGAACCCGAAATCTGACGGTCACCAACGCCGGAATCGGCGGCAACCGTGTGCTGACCGACTCACCCGACTATTTCCCCTTCGGGGGCGTAAGCGCGCTAAACAGGCTGGACCGTGATGTCCTGTCCCAGCCCGGTCTCGGGGCTGTCCTGCTGATCGAGGGAATGAATGACATTGGAAGCGCAGCGGGTGAGGGCCGCATGGTGAGCTCACGGGAAGTGTTCCGAGGTTTGAAGCAAATCGCGCGGCGCGTCCACCGGGCCGGCAGGAAGATTTTCGTCGGGACGATTCCGCCCACCGGGGATCCGGAAAAGCCGGCGGTGCTCCCGAACTATTCAACTTCGGAAGTGAACCGGACCCGGCACGAGGTCAACCGTTTGATTCGCTCCTCGCATGCACTTGATGGCGTATTCGATGTCGAGAAAGCGCTGCGGGATCCGAAACATCCGAATCGACTGGCCGAGAGGTACAACAGCGGCGACGGTCTCCACCCCAACGATGCCGGCTACGCCAGGCTGGCGCGTACGGTCAAGCGAAAGATGCTGGACGCGGTCGCATTCTGCCCTCGTCCGGGCCCCCGGAGTTCGGGCTGAGGAATTCCCACAGGCCGAGGCCTAGCGTTCAGGGAGCGGGGTGAAGCGTCTCTGGAAGTGGAGGGTGACGGTCCCCCCGGTGAGCAGCAGGATCAGGTTGATGCCAAGCACCAGCAGGGCTCCCCAGGCCTCGGCGATCTCCCCGACCGCGATGGCGACGCCGAAGAAGGCGGAAGCGGGGACGGTAGTGACTGAAATCGCAACGCCGACCGCGCTTGCCCCCCGGGTTTCAAAGGACAGCATCGCGGCCACGCCCGCACCCAGGGCGATGAGTCCGGTCGAGTAATCGGCATTGGCAAGTCCCTCCAGCTCGACTTCCTTTACGTCGAAGTTGTGATCCAGGACTCCGACCAGCTGGAGCCCGATCGCAACGACGCATGCGACCAGCATCACGGTCCCCATGCCCAATACCAGGGTCAGAAAAGAACTGGCAGCCAGGTTGAGCCGACGCCCGACGATACCGACGCAAGTGGAACAGATCGGCTGGAGATCGGGACTCACGGCCATCGCGCCGACGATGAGGATGGTGCTGGACTGGATCACGCCGAGTCCGGCGATCCAGCCGGCCACCGCCATCAGCAGGAAGTAACGGGCGACCGGACGGGCATTGGCTCGCGCTTCTCCGAGGATCTCGACCCATGAATACCCGCCGCTGGCACTGATGCCCCCGGGGCGCAGCCCGTGGGTTAGTACCTCTTCCCGCACCAGCACATAGTCGTCATGGTGGAGGTCGAGCCCGTGGAGGACGTTGAGCACGGTGTCGGCCGCGGCTGGTTCAACGTCGGCGGAGATCATGAACTGGCCGCCGTGAAGTTCGGGTTCCGAGGTGATTCGCCTCACCCCGTCGACGCAGGTCAGGTTCTTGACCAGCTGATCGCGTTCGCTTTGCAGCACGTCGACCCTCAGCCTCAGCACCAGGAAACCCCTTTCACGGTCGGCAAGCTACCCGCAGCGGTGGACGCCTCCGTGCCCTGGCCGGTTGATAGCCTCGTCCAAGGTGAGCCGGGAAGACTGGTCGGCAGTTTCCGTCCCTGCCCGAAAGCCGTCCAGTGAAGCGAATTCTCAAACAGAAGGTCATCGATCCGCTCACCGATTTCCTCGATGACGAGGTGCTCGGTGGGGTCATCCTGCTGGCCGCCGCGGTTGCGGCCCTGATCTGGGCCAACTCTCCCTGGAGCGACTCCTATTTCAGTTTCTGGGGCTCTTACCTGAACCTCGATCTTGGTGCGATCAGCATCAGGCTGGACCTCCAGCACTGGATCAACGACCTTCTGATGGCCATCTTCTTCTTCGTGGTCGGGGTCGAGATCAAGCGCGAACTGGTCTCCGGCGAGCTGCAGAACCACCGGGACGCCGCAGTTCCGGTGCTCGCCGCGATCGGAGGTGTGGCCCTGCCGGCGATCATCTTCACCCTGATCGCCGGCGGTGGTTCCGCTGCCGACGGCTGGGCGATTCCGGCGGCAACAGATATCGCCTTTGCGGTCGGGATTCTGGCCTTGCTGGGCAACAGAGTCTCAAACGGAGTTCGGGTCTTCCTGTTGACCATCGCGATCGTCGACGACATCGTCGCGATCCTGATTATCGCCCTCTTCTACGGGGACGGATTCTCGATTGGCTGGGCGCTCGCCGCCCTGGCCGGCGTTCTCGCTGTGATCGGTTTCCAGAAGCTGGGAATCTGGCGGATTTGGCCATACATCCCGCTGGCCGCGCTGATCTGGCTGGGAACCTACGAGTCGGGAATTCACGCCACGATCGCCGGAGTGGTGCTGGGGCTCCTGGTTCCGGTCCGACCATTCCGCGGCCGGGATATAAACACGAAGCTCGAGCATGCGCTACACCCGGTCAGCGCCTTTCTGGTGGTTCCGCTCTTCGCGCTGGCAAACGCCGGGATCGACCTGAGAGGCGGGGTCCTGGGGGATGCCCTGAGCTCCGATCTGACCTGGGCGGTGATCGCCGGTCTGGTGGTCGGCAAGATCCTCGGCATTTCGGTTACGACCCTGGCTGCCCTGCGATTCACCGCTGGCACGTTACCCGAGGGGATGAGGAAGGCCCAGGTCTGGGGGGTGGGGGCGCTTGGCGGGATCGGCTTCACGGTCTCCCTCTTCATCACCGACCTCGCCTTCAAGGATCCGCTCTTGCTGGATGAAGCGAAGGTCGGAATCTTCCTCGGCTCGATAATCAGCGGTCTGCTCGGCACGGCCTTGCTGCTCAAGGTGAGGAACCGGAAAACCGGTTCCGGCTAAGCCGACGCTTGCGAGCGTATATCCCGAAGTTTCAGGAAGCGGTCAGCCAGCGCTTCGGGTTCTCGACCAGGATCGTGTTGCGTTGCTGGTCGGTCATTCCCGCCTCGCTCAGCGCCGGAAGCACTTCCTCGAAGATGAAGGTCATGCCCCAGTCGGTCGCGGCGCCGGCCGCCTGTAGTTGCTCGAGCACTTCGGGCGGGTACCAGTCGAGCCCGTTGGCGATCGGTATGTCGAAGTCCTGGGAGATGAACATACGGTCTTCGTATCCTCGATTAAGGAGCTTGGTGAACGTTGCGTTCCGGGCAGCGGTGGGGAGGAAGAGGTCGAGACCGTAACGGTCCATGCCGATGCAAACCCCCGATTCGAGCAGCCCCTCGATGTAGCCAAGGTCGTCGGTGTCACCGGTATGAGCGATCTGGATCCGCTCCGGGGGGACGCCCTCCTCAAGGAAGATCTCCACCTGCCTGGGGCCGGTCCCGGAGGCCGGGCGGCTGTGGGCCATGATCGGCGCACCGGTCTGGAGGCTCGCCCTCGCCGCGGCCCGATGGATCTTCTCGATGTTCGGTGTGACTCCCGGCTCGTCGGCGGCGCATTTGATGAAGGCGGCCTTTACGTCGGTTCCCTGGATTCCGTTTTCGATGTCATGCACGAAAAGCGATGCGATGAAGTCGGCGTCGCGGTTCGCCAGAAACTGGGGGAGATAGTCGTAGGTGTAGATCCCGGTACAGAGGACGATCTGGAGGCCGGTTTCCTCGGCGAGCTCCCGGGAGGCCTGAACATCCCGACCGAGCAGCATGGCGGTGGGTTCAACCACCGTCCTGACCCCGTGGCCCTTCACCGCCTCGGCCGATTCGACCGCCAGGTCATGTTCCTGCTGACGGTCCCGTATATGCGGCCATTGGGCGGAGACGGCCTCGTCGGATGAAAAGAAGTGCTCGTGAATCAGGGTCAGGCCGAGCTCATCGGCGTCGATCTCCCCGGTCACTGTCTGGACTGTGGACATGTCTCTCCTCTGCTTTCAGGGTGGTTCGCGGAAAGGCTCAGGTGCGATCGCTCGAAGGGTCGATCAGGATCTTGGCCCCGGTGCCGCGTTTGCCGGCCGCCGCGAGATGGGCCGGGTCGAGAATGTCGCCCAGGCCAATCGTGTCGGCATATGACGAGGCGAACGTCGTCTTGATTTCCGACACCACCCGGTCGCGCATCTTCATGACTGTCTCTCCGCCCAGCCGCCCGATTGCGTCGGTCAAGAGGTAGCCACCGACACTCCAGCGCATGCCGAAGGTTCGCTGGATGGTGGTCGGCCCGAAGTCGAGCGAGCCGTAGATGTAGACCTGCTTGTGGACAGCCGAGCCGTAGGGGGTCCAGTGCTCGGCCGGCGGCTGGCTTCGTTCCATCGCCGCGAGGATGTCACTGGCGAGGCTTCCGCCGCCGACCGCGTCGAAGGCGAGGGTTGCCCCGGTCGCCGTGATCGCCTCGCCGAGTTGCTCCTGAAAGTCCGGCTGTGAAAAATCGACCACGTGTTCGGCTCCCAGATCCCTGAGCGTCGTGGCCTGCTCCGGCTTGCGTACAATGTTGACCAGCCCGACGCCGTCGTCCCTGCAGATCTTCACCAGCATCTGTCCCAGGTTCGAGGCGGCGGCGGTGTGGACCAACGCCGTATGGCCTTCGGCTCGCATGGTTTCGATCATCGATAGGGCGGTCATCGGGTTGATGAAAAGGGCCGCGCCATCGGCCGGCGTCGCATCCTCAGGCAGGGGAATTACCGCCGCGGCATCGACCAGGCGATAGTCGGACCACATCGCGCCGCCGACCAGGGAGACGGTGCGACCGACCAGGTCGGCCGCCTCCGGTCCGGCGGCGATTATCGTGCCCGCCCCTTCGTTGCCGACCGGCAGCGGCTTGTCGATCCGGTCCCGCATGATCGACATCGCCTGCTCGGGCACCTGGCCGTCGAGACCGCCGCCTTCCGCGGGCGAAAGGGTGGAGGCATCGGCCGGTCCGATCAACACTCCGAGGTCGGAAGGATTGACCGGGCTCGCCTCGACCGAGACCAGCACCTGCGACCCGGTCGGGTCCGGAACCTCCTCCTCGATCAGCCGAAGTTCAAGTGCTCCCTCGGAAGTAACGGTCGACCGCAAACTGCGTCCGGTTATAGGCATGCCCGCCATTCTTATGGGTCCGGACGTCTGTGTCCATGCCGCTGACGGACGGCGGTGTACGTCAGGCCTTCCAGATGCCCATGAACAGTTCGTCCATCTGTTCGGGAGCGACCGCGGGTACCGCTAGTGGTTCGAGCGATGCTCCTTCCTGACGGAGGCCTTGCAGGGCGATGCGCAGGTAGCGGCGCCAAAGGTCCGGGGCAACGCCGCGACCGGCTTCCATGACCGCGCTGACCATGATCAGGATCACGCCGAAATCCTGGGTTGTCGCATCGGGCCGAACTTTTCCGGCCTGTCTTGCCCGCTCGATCAACTCGACTGCGATCGGGTGCAGGCGCGCTCGCTGCTGCTCAGAGTGTTTGGGCGCGTGCGGGGACCTGAGCACGATGTCGCGGAGGGCCCGGTTTCGTTGCCACAATTCCAGGGCACGTTCGTGCACGGTAACCACGGCATGCCAAGGGTCGGGATCTGCGAGTCCGTCTTCGAACAGTTGCTGCCAGTCGTCGAGATGCTCCTGGAAGAGTGTGTCGAGGAGGGAATCCTTATCCGGAAAGTGGCGGTACACCGTGGCGACGCCGAGCCCCGCGTGGTGGGCTATGCCGTTGAGTGTGGCTTCCAGCCCCTGCTCGGCGAACAGCTCTCCGGCGGCTTGGATGATCCGCTCCCGGTTGCGGGCTGCGTCCTTGCGCGGCTTGCGTTCGGCGGTGTTCATGACCAGATCGTAACAAATACGGATAGAAGGTATCCGTTTTTGTGCTAAGGTGAAACCGCAAGACCGGATAAGCAGTATCCGCTTTTGTCCGGGGTTCGAAATCCTGCTCCGTTTCCAACAACCCGCGAGAGGAATCTGCTGACATGGAAATCTCACGAAACGGGGCCGTTCCGACCGCCCCGGGACCCGAAGACTGGTTCACTGGCACGGTGTTCATCGACACATTCGCGCTCGCGGTGCCGCTGGGCGCCTCGTCGGTGCACTTCACACCGGGGGCCCGCACCGCATGGCACACGCATCCGCAGGGGCAGACGATCTGGGTCACCGAGGGTGTCGGACTTTGCCAGCGTGAAGACGGACCGGTCGAGGTCATCAGGCCGGGGGACAGGGTGTTCTTCGAGCCGGGAGAGAACCACTGGCACGGCGCCGCTCCGAACCGGTTCATGACCCATATTGCAATGCAACTGGCTGACGACTCGGGCAGCCCGGTCACCTGGGGCAGGCACGTGACCGACGAGCAGTACGCACAGGCACCAGACCTCGATAGCTAGTCCCACGCAAGGCGAACTCCTACCAACTTCACCAAACAAATAAGGAAGCGCGCATGATCACGAAAGAGAGATTCAAACTGGCCAACGATGTCGAGATCCCCAAGCTCGGCCTCGGCACATGGTTTATCGACGACGGGGACGCAGCCCGGGTGGTCCGGGACGCCGTGGAAATCGGCTACCGCCACATTGACACCGCCCGCGCCTACGGCAACGAGGCGGGTGTCGGCGAAGGGGTCCGCACCAGCGGCATTGAACGCAGCGAGCTTTTCGTTACCACCAAGCTGGCGGCAGAGTTGAAGTCATATGACGAGGCAGCCGCCGGAATCGACGAATCACTGACGAACCTCGGACTCGACTACGCAGACATGATGATCATTCACAGTCCTAAACCCTGGATGAAATTCCATGGCGATGACCACTACTTCGAAGGCAACCGCGAGGCGTGGCGAGCGCTTGAGGACGCCTACGATGCAGGCAAGCTGCGGGCGATTGGTCTTTCCAACTTCGAGCGCGTCGACATCGACAACATCCTCGGGTCATGCTCGGTCAAGCCGATGGTCAACCAGATTCTGGTGCACATCTCGAGCTCCCCGTTCGAGCTGATCGAGTACAGCCAGCAGCAGGACATGCTGGTCGAGGCGTATTCGCCGATCGCCCACGGTCAGCTTTTCAGGAACGAGCAGGTAACAGCCATGGCCGAACGCTACGGCGTGAGTGTGCCGCAACTGTCGATCCGCTACGTGCTGCAGCTCGGCCTGCTGCCGCTGCCCAAGACCTCTAACCCCGACCACATGCGCAGCAACACCGAGGTCGACTTCGAGATCTCAGGCGTCGACATGGACACACTCAGGAACCTCGAGCAGATCCAGGACTACGGCGAGATCGGCGTGATGCCGGTATTCGGCGGCGATCTGAGCTAAGGAGAAGCATCGGATAGCCGAAGGACAGGGCTCTAGTCTGGGGGCATGTCAGAACAGGGAGCGGAACCGTGGGCAAGGTAGTCATGTACGCGTCGGTTTCGGTCGATGGCTTTATCGCCGATGAGAATGATCAGCCGGGGCCGTTGTTCGACTGGTTGACAAGTGGCGAGGTGCCGCTGGATGACGCTGGATTCCTGAAGGTCTCGCAAGCCTCACACGACTATATTCGGCCGTACTGGGACGAGATCGCGGTGACGGTTGTCGGCCGTCACGTCTTCGACATGACCGACGGCTGGGAGGGGGTGCCTCCGAGCGGGATCGACAACGTGGTTGTCGTGACCCGTCGGCCAGCGCCAGAAGGCTGGAATCCCGAAGCACCGTTTCACTTCGTAAACAGCATCGAAGCGGCCTTGGTCGAGGCTCGGGAACTTGCTGGAGACCGCACGGTTGAGGTCTCTGCCGGCGACGTCGGTGGCCAGATACTCGCCGCAGGACTGGTCGACGAAGTGCGGATGGATGTCGTGCCGGTCGTCTTCGGAGCCGGCAAGCGCTTCTTCGGCCCGGTCGACGCGCAGCACCTGCTCGAGGATCCCCCGGAAGTGATTCAGGGGCAGCGCGTGCTCCACCTGCGCTATCGGCTGCGCAGCGCCGACGGCTGATCAGTCGAACCCGAAATAGGCCCGGAGCTCGTCGGGAACGGCCTCGGGGTCAGGCTGAAAGATCTCAATGAGCAGATCGTCCGGTCCTTTTGCCATGGCGTACGAGGCATCGGGTTGTTCCCGGACATCGGTGACCGAAATGTTCATTGCCCGGAGTCGCTCGACCACGTTCTCGATCTCGTCGGTCTGCACGCCGAGATGATGAACCGCGCTCTGGCCCGGATTCTTCGGAGGCTGGTCATAAAGGTGGAGGTGTCCCGAACCGACCGTCATGAAGACATTCCTGGCCCCGGCGAACTCGCGGTCAAACACGACTTCGGCCCCAAATCCCTCCGTCCAGAATTCGATCGTTTCATCAATGTCCGAAGCCATCAGGTGGGCGTGGTGGAGATTGAGCAACGGTGATCCTCTCTAGTTCTAGGTGCTCTTCAGCTGGCCGATCATCGACTCGGCGTTGCCGAGGTCAACTCCAGGCCGTTTCGCCGTGGTGAGGAAGGACAACATCCAGGTCACAAACCAGGTTCCCCCACCTCCGAGAGCGATCCCACGCTCTTTGCCTGATCCGGACAAGGCCACTCAGCGAACCTAGCAGTCAAATCCGATTCAACAGGCCACGGCAGTGGAGGAAGAGCGACCTCTGCGTGGCCTTGAATCAGCGGAGACCACCAATACGCTTTCACCAATGCTAGCATGAAAGCATGGCTCAGATATCGTTGCGTATTTCCGATGACCTTGCCAGGGATGTAAAGGCAGACGCCCGGCGGCAGAAGCTCAGCGTCAACGGTTACATCACCTTCATATTGAAGTCGGCCAGCAACCCTGACTTCGGGGGCAGCGAGGCAGAACGAGTCCGAGACCGCCTTCGTCGCGCAGGCTTGCTGGAAGAGTGGATCGGCGAGCCAGAAATCCAGCCACCGACAACGGAAGAATTCGAGACAGCACGGGCGAAGGCAAGCAAAGGCAAATCCCTCACTGACCTGGTTCTGGAAGAGCGAGGCCAGTGATATTCGCTGATACGTCCGCAGTCCTGAAACTCTACGTGGACGAGGCGGGATCCGATGAGATGAGAAGCCTCAACCTGGTCGTGGTGTCCGCCTTGTCCGAGGTTGAGGGAACCTCGGCCATCTGGCGCAAGACGAGGATCGGTGACCTCGAAGAGCTACAAGCCCATCACCTCATCCGACGGTTCCGGACCGATCTGAGGTCCGACCTGTTTGACCGAACCAACCTGGTGGCGGTGCCGGTTACCAGCAATCTGTTGAGTTTGGCCACCGAACTCGTGCCTGTTCATGGGCTGAAATCACTTGATGCGATTCAGCTGGCCAGCGCCAAAGCGGCAAGGGAAGCGGAACCCGACCTGGACACATTTGCCTGCTACGACAGGAACCTGGGCAGGGCAGCAGCCTCACAAGGTTTCCGGGTTCATTCTCCAAGTTGACGGTTGTCGATGATGCGCCGGCCTCCTCACGTTTTCGGGCAACGAGACTGAGCGGAGGCGAATATCGAGGCGCTGGCTAAAGAGGTGCAGCACCGCGAATGTATGGTGCTACACTTGTTGGATGCCGACCGTAAAGCCGAGATACACGATCACCGATACCGGTGAGATCGAAGAAATGCTGGATGAGGCGCAGCGTCGGTGGCCTGCCATGCGGGATCGAAAGGAGCTGTTGCTTCTCTTGGCCAGCATCGGCAGTGACGTAGCGAAGCGTGACATTGCGACGAGGCGAAAAGCAGTCGAAGAAACTGCTGGTGCCCTTACTGGTGTTTATCGCGAGGACGAATTGAGTCAGTTGCGCGAGGACTGGTCGGAATGATCGTTCTGGACGCAAGCGTCCTGATCGCTCATCTGGATTCCTCTGATTCATTTCACTCGCAGGCCAGAAGACTCTTGGACGAGGTTGGTCCGGAATCGCTGGGAGCCAGTTCAATAACTCTCGCCGAAGTGTTCGTAGCGCCGGTTCGCCTCAATCAGCTGGACCGGGTCCAGAGTGCGATCGATGCCCTGGAAATCCGGGAGTTGGAACTCGGAGAAGGATGCTCGACCCGTCTCGCTGAACTCAGGGCAACCACTGGCCTCAAGATGCCGGACTGCTGCGTGATCGCCTCGGCGGAATCCAAAGAAGGGAAGGTGGCAACATTTGACCGCTCATTGGCCCGAGTTGCCGATGGACTTGGGTTCCAGGTACTCCCATCTCCAAGTTGACATAAGACACATTATCGCGCATAAACAGAAGTGGGCCACCGGCGCTTTTACACTGACCAAATGCCTACGAAACTGCGAAGGATTGCCGTTACCGAGGACGCAGATCTCGCTTCTGCCCTGCGTTCAGCGAGCAAGTTGCTTCCAGGTTTGAGTGCCGCGGCCTTGGTGAAGCGCCTTGCCATCATCGGGGCCAAAGCACTGATCGCCGCCCGCGGGATCCTTCCCGACCGGGCATTCGATGCCCTGATCCGACGTGCCGCTGGCGGCAGCTAGGCGCTACCGCGGCTCGAGGATCACGAGCGGGATCTTCCGGTCGGTGCGGTCCTGGTACTGCTGGTATGACGGATAGACCTCGACCGCCTTTGGCCAGAGGCGCTTGCGCTGCGCCTCGGTGGCTACCCGGGCTCGGACCGGACGGAGTTCGCTGCCGATCTGGACGGTTGTGTCCGGGTTGGCCTTGAGATTGTAAAACCAGGCCGGGCTCTTTTCGTAGCCGCCCTTGGAGGCCACGATGACCACGTTCTCCTCGTCCTCGATGTAGAGCAGCGGACTGGTGCGCTTCTTGCCGCTCTTCGCACCGACGTGATCGATCAGGCACATCGGCGGAACCCCGGGAATGCGATGGCCGATCCGGCCGCCCGTCAGCCGGTAAACGCGGGCATGACCGCCCATCAGCTTGCTGAGAACGGGCCATGTTTTGTCGGCGATACGGAGTTGAAGGTCCATGTCTCTATTGATTCTTAACGATAGCTCCTACCTCGATTCGACCAAGAGATACGCCGACGGGGCTTGCGGCCGTGTTCAGATGAATTCTGAGTGTCACACATAGGTGGTACACTCGTTTCGTGCCGTCAAAGTACCGACGAATTGCCGTGGTCGAGGATCCGGAACTCGCGGAAACGCTTGAGTGGGCCGGGAGGCAACTCAAAAGTCGAAGCGACGCCTCGCTCCTGCGAGAGTTGGCCATTCGTGGTGCAGCTTCGCTGCGGCGGGAAGTGTCTATGAGCCCCGGTCTCAGGCAAATACTTGCGATCCCCGGGGTCAGGCCGCCGCATGGTGACATACGGGAGTCACTGCGCAAACAGCCTCCGGTCCCGATGCCGGCGGGACTCCCACGCGACGCAATCAGCCGGGCCCTCGACGCTGAACGGGAAGAAAGGCTCTGACCATGCTGGCGGATCCTCTTTACCTGGACTCGTCGGCGATAGTGAAACTTGTCGTCGACGAGACCGAGAGCGATGAGCTGACCAGGATGATCGAAAGCACCGATGCCGTCCTGACGACGAGCTTCATTTCCGAGATTGAGTGTGTGAGAGCTGTGAATCGGATTTCGGCGGATCTTCGTGACGTTGCGATGGAGCGGCTTCACGGATTCGTGGTTCTCCCGCTCACGGATTCGATCAGGTCAAGGACGATCTCCATCATGCCGGGAGCTCTCCGCAGCCTGGATGCGATCCAGCTGTCGACTGCGATCGAAATTCAGGACAGCCTGGAGGGTTTTGTCAGCTACGACTTCAAATTGAACGAGGCTGCAAGGAGCTTCGGACTTTCAGTCCTGGCGCCAGGCGGGCGAATCTAGGCTGGTTGGAATCTGGCATCCCGGCTGCCGAGGCAACCAAAGGTCAATCGGTCAGTTCCACGCCCCAGGCTGCCGATGTCATCTCCCCCGGTCCGAGTCTTATCAGTCCCTCTCCGTTGTTGAAAGCATTCGGGGCGCAGCTCATCGGTTCGGTTCCAAGTCCACGGCGGGCACGGTCCGGGGCCAGGGTGTGGCCGGTGTATAGCTGGAGCAGCGGATAGCTCTCGTCGATCCAGATTGAGGCAGTCTTGCCGTCGGTCCCGGTCAGGCGGGTCCAGGCCTTGCCTTCCTGGTCGCGGATCAGGTCGGTGAAGGCGAAGTCGATGTCGAGGAAGCCGAGTTGCCGTGATTCGTGGCAATCGAATGCGGTGCCCGCAACGTCCTCCCGACCAGCCGGAAGCTGGCGCTCATCGGTGAGGATCCGGACGGTCCCCGGATGCTGCAACTGACATTCGTCGATCAACCCCTCCCCCGGCGATAGATAGGGGTGCTGGCCGTGACCGACCGGACAAGGACTCTCACCGACGTTGGCAATCTCCGTCTTGACAGAGAGTCCTCCCTCATCCAGCCGGTAGCTCACCGTGACTTCAAGGCCGAAGGGAAAGCCGGGTCGGGGCGCGATCGAGGTTGACATCGTGACGGCGTTCGGGCCGTGGGACTCCGCCGTCCAGGCCACCCAGCGCAGGAACCCGTGGATCGCGTTGTCCTTTTCCGGCTCGGTTAGCGGCAGCTGGTAATCCGCCCCGTCAAAGCTGTAACGGCCACCGTCGAGCCGGTTCGGCCAGGGGATCAGCGGCGCACCATGGGCGCCGTCGCAGATCCGGTCAACCGGGAATGGATCGAGAACAGCTCGCCCGTCAACCTCGTAGGCCCGGATCCCGCCACCGACTTCGACGATGGTTGCTTTCTGGTTCCCGTGTCTGATCTCGAACTGATCACCGGACGGATGGGCAGAAATCATGCGGCCAAGTTACAGCTACGCCGACCCACGGCGATCCAGGCTCCGTCCCGGTTGGTAACAAGTTCACAAAGACCGGCCAGATATCTTTGCGCGACGTGGGCCTGAAATGAATGAATCCCGCTCGGTGACTGCTGACGGTGCTTCCGGGCCGCTTCCGGTTCGAAGGATCCTGCGTGAGTGGGGTCGCATTGGCTGCCTCGGGTTCGGCGGTCCTCCGGCCCATATCGCCCTGTTTCGAGAGCTTTGCGTTCAGCGGGAGGGCTGGATCGAGGAGGACGAGTTCGAGCATGCGATCGCGGTGACCAACCTGCTGCCGGGTCCGGCCTCAACCCAGCTGGCTATCTACTGCGCCTGGAGCCTTCGGGGGCTGACCGGTGCCCTGGCCGGGGGGCTCGCTTTCATCCTCCCCGGCCTGGTCCTGATTATCGCCCTCGCCGCGGTCTTTCTCGGGTCGCCGCCGGAATGGGTTGTCGGGCTCGGAGTGGGCGCCGGTGCGGTTGTGCCGGCGGTCGCGGTGCAGGCGGCGGCCGGACTGATTCCAGCCAGTTGGAAACGGGCTGCGAAGAAATCCCGGCAGCGCTGGGTCGCCTATGTGCTGGCTGGAGCGGCCACAACTGTGCTGGTTGGCGCCTGGGTGGTGATCGCCCTGATCGCCTGCGGGGCGGTCGAGATGATCTGCCAGCGAAAGCTGCCCGCCTGGATGCGCCCCGTAGGGCGGGACGGTGTCGGGGGGATTGCGCCGGTTCCCGTCCTGGCAGCGGTGCTGGCGAGCGGAGGAATGGCCGCACTCTGCTGGACCGCCTTCAAGGTGGGGGCTCTCTCCTATGGCGGAGGCTTCGTGATCATCCCGATGATGCAGGCCGACGCGGTCGATCGCTACCACTGGATGACGTCGGGAGAATTCCTGAATGCGGTGGCGCTTGGTCAGGCCACTCCCGGACCGGTGGTTCAGACCGTCTCCGTGGTGGGATTTGCCGCGCATGGACTGGCGGGGGCGCTGGTCGCTGCCGTCGTAGCCTTCGCTCCTTCCTTCTGGTTCATCGGACTGGGCGCGAAACGGTTCGACCGGCTCAGGACCGATCCTTCCCCACGAGCCTTTCTTGACGGAGCCGGACCGGCAGCGATTGGCGCCATCCTCGGTGTCGCGATTCCACTGACCGTCGCCCTGGGAGAGCCATGGCAATTCATGTTGCTGGCCCTTGGCGCCGTGGCGCTATTGCTGTTGCGAGTGGCGGTGATTCCGGTGATCCTTGCCGGAGCGTCAGCCGGAGCTGCGGCAGCATTGCTGGGGGCTCCCCTCCCCTCCTGAACCGGGTCCGTCGCCAGTCAGTGCCGGCGAATGCTTCGTGGGTCAGATAGCCGCAGCCTGAACCGGAGTTCGCGTATTGCCCGTGTCGGCTTCCTGCCGGGGTCGGACCATCGCCACCGCACCCTTTGACGGGGCATAGGCGAGTCCCTTGAACTTTTCTCCCTCCGCGAGGCGGTTGGTCGCGGCGAGGTCGAATCGGCGGAGCAGGGTTCTGAGGACGATGTCCATCTCCATCTGGGCGAAGGCGGCGCCGAGGCAGCGGCGCATGCCTCCCCCGAAGGGAATCCACGAGTAGGTGTCGGGTTTCTTGCCGAGGTAGCGATCCGGATTGAAATGGTCGGCTTCGGGGTGAGCATTCGAATCCATGTTGGTTTCCCGGATATTGCAGATGACCCTGGTCCCGGCCGGCAGCTTCCAGCCGTCCAGTTCAAAGTTCTCCGCGAAAACGGATCGGCCGGTCATGCCGATAACCGGGCGGATTCTGAGTACTTCGTTTATCACGGCCAGCCGGTATTCGCTTTCGTCGGTACGGGCATCGACCGTAAGACGGTCCAGGACCTCCGGATGCCTGGTCACACGTTCGATCGTCCAGGCCAGCGAAGAGGCGGTCGTTTCATGGCCGGCGACCAGGATGGTCATCAGTTCTTCCCCGGTCGCCTGATAATCGACTGCCCGCCCCTCCTTCAAATCTGTATTCAGCATCAGGGCCAGAATGTCGATCCGCTCTTCGAGATCGGGGTCCGATAGGTGTTTGTCAATCAGGTTCCGGATGATTTCGTGAAACCTGGCCATCAGGGCTTCACCCCGACCACCGGGACTGTGCCTGCCGTAATCGCGCATCAACCGTTCGGATGCGACCCGCATTTGTCCGTAACGGGTGATCGGCGGAATGATCTCCTCCAGCTGCGACAGTTCCCGGCCTTCGGCCCCGAATACCGCCCTGAGGATGATCCGCAGGGTCACCCTGTTGAATGACTTGATGGTGGGAAACGGTTCGTTGGAAGGCCAGCTGTCCATTTCGCGGTTAGCTTCGAACTCGACCAGATTCTCGTAGGAGCGCATCCGCTCGCCGTGAAACGGTGGCAGGAGCTTGCGCCGTTCGGCCAGGTGTTCTTCCTCATCCATGGAGAAGATCGACCCCTCACCGAGGGTCCGGCCCAAAGCGTTGTCACCGGCGTGGAGGATGTTGCCCTTTGCGGTGAAGACCTTGCGATGAAGCTCGGCCCCGCGAATCGAGACGGCCGGGCCGAAACCGGCGATGTCGACGAAGAAGATGTCCCCGTACTGCTGATGCCAGCGGTGGAAGGCCCGGTTGCGGGCGGCGAGGAAAAGCGCCGCATTGACTCGCTTCGGGTTGCGAGGACCGGGCGGAAGGCTGATGTCAGCGGCTGCACTCAATGGTGAGCCGGTTGCGACTCGCGGGCCGGTTTCTTCGCCTGGGGTGGGATGCCGCGGGCCTCGAGTTCCTTTTCGAAGCGGCGCTGGAACAGGCCGAAAGCCTTCGGCCAGCGCCGGGGCGCGAGTCGAACCAGGGCGTCCAGAAGCCTGGCATCGTTGCCGACCAGGACCCGGGGGTTGTTTGCTTCGACCCCGTTGATCACGATCTCGGCCGCGCGGGAAGGCTCCATCTTGAGCAGCTTCTCGTTGTAGTAGCGGGTTCGCTCCTCGTGCTCGGGGGTTACCTCCTGTCCCGTGTCCTTGGCCCACTTCAGGGCCGAGTCGGCGATCGCCGTCTTGATGCCTCCGGGATGGACCACGGTGGTCCTGACCGGATGCTCCTCCGCCTTGAGGTCGAATGCGATCGACTCGGTGAAACCGCGAACCGCAAACTTGCTGGAGCAATAAGCACTGAGCCCCTCCTGGGCCATGATCCCGTTGAGGCTCGAAACGTTGACGATGTGGCCGTCACCCGAGGCGATCAGATGCGGCAGGAACTCCTTGGTCCCGTTTATCACGCCCCAGAAGTTCACGTTCATGATTCGCTCGTAACGGTCATAGTCGAATTCGGTGACCGGTCCGTTGTCGGCGATGCCGGCGTTGTTGTAGATCTGGTGAACCCGGCCGAAGCGGTCGGCGATCTCGCCGGCGTAAACGGCAACGGCTTCCCGGTCACTGACGTCCAGCGCCGCAGCGTGGACCTCGGTGCCGCCGCCTATCAGGGAGGCTGTCTCCTCGGCCGCTTCAAGCCTGATGTCGCTGACCCCGACCGCTCTCGCTCCCCGCTTCGCCAACTCAAGGGCGAGGGCCCGGCCAATACCGGACCCCGCTCCTGTTACAACACAGACCTTGTCTCTAACCTGGCTCAAACCGGAATCTCCTCCTCGACCTCGGACTTCCGTTCGCTTCGACGGAACTCCATGTACTCATCAGCGACATTACCTTCCCTGAGGAATCGCGAATCCTTGGCATAGTTCTGGGCCAGGTACCACGGCTCCTCCGTGCCCTGCTTGGGCAGGCTGTCGAGAGCCCTGAGCACGTAGCCGGCCGGGAAGTCCAGCAGCGGAATTCGCTTCATCCGTGGATCGGTGACTCTGGCGACGGCAATATCGGCACCGACCTGGTCCATGTGGCCGAGCAGCCGGCAGAAGTACTCGCAGACCAGATCGATCTTCAGGGTCCAGGACGAATTCGTGTACCCGACCGCGAAGACCAGGTTGGGAACGTCGCTGAGCATCATGCCCTTGTAGGCGACCGATTCCGGCGCATCGAATGCCTCGCCGTCGATCTCCACCTCGATGCCGCCGAAGAGCTGGACGTTGAGGCCGGTCGCGGTGATCACGATGTCGGCATCCAGCTGTTGGCCCGACTCCAGGCGAATTCCGGCCTGGTTGAAGGTCTCGATCCGGTCGGTCACCACCGTGGCCGACCCGTTGCGGATCGACTTGTAGAGATCGCCGTTGGGCACCGCGCAGAGGCGCTGGTCCCAAGGGTCATAGGTCGGGTTGAAATGGACATCGACATCGCAGCCAGAACCCTCAAGTTCCTTACGGTTCACGCGACGGATGAAGGCGCGGGCTGCCTTCGGGAACCTCTGGCTGAACTGGTAGACGAACTTCTGACGCAGGATGTTCTTGCGGCGGATCAACCGGTAGGCGCGCTGGTCGCCGATCCAGCGTCTGAGCGCGAGGCCGAGCCGGTCCTTTTCGGGTACCGGCAGGATGTAGGTCGGCGAGCGCTGCAGCATGGTCACGTGCTCGGCCTCTTTGGCCAGTTCAGGCAGGAGTGTGACTGCGGTGGCGCCACTGCCGATGATCACTACCTTCTTGTCGGCGAAATCCAGGTCCTCGGGCCAGTGCTGCGGATGAATTACCTGGCCGGCGAAGTCGGCGAGACCATCGAAATGCGGCATGTAGCCCTGGTCGTAGCGGTAGTAGCCGGTGGCCGCGAAAATCCACTTCGCTCTCATCTCAAAGCTTTCGCCAGTGTCCGCTAACTCGACGGTCAGCGTCCAGCGGGCCTCTTTGGTGGACCATTCTGCGCGCTTCACTTTGTGGCCGTAACGGATCTTCCGGTCGATGCCGTTTTCGACTGCGGTCTCGTTGATGTAGGCCTTGATCGCGGGGCCGTCGGCGATCGCTTTTTCATCGGTCCAGGGCTTGAACTGATAGCCGAAGGTGTAAAGGTCCGAGTCGGAACGGATCCCCGGATACCGGAAAAGATCCCAGGTGCCGCCAAGATCGGCACGAGACTCGAGGATTGCGTAGCTCTTGCCCGGATGCTCCTTCTGGAGGTGGTAGGCAGCGCCAATACCAGAGACGCCGGCACCGATGATCAAGACGTCGAGTTCATCCTGCGGGTTTTCCATGTGATTCATTTCGGGATCCTTCTGGTAGGTCGCCGGGTAACACAATGGTCCCCGTCCGTTCGCCCGCTGGCAACGTTGGAAAATCCAGACCTCGGTGATTTCCTGTGCGAAATGCACATGAACTCGGCAAAGTACGCATCTTCAGGCGCGCGACACGTGATTTACGCCTAGCCGGGGGTAGTCTGCATTCATGTCATGGCCAAAGCCCTCGCCCCGCATTGCCGAGCTGATCCGCAACTGTGTAAACCGGCTGCTGGAGGATTCTCAAAGCGTGATCGCCGCGGTCAACGAGGCGAGCATTCCGGCCGAGGTTGCCGGTGCGGGCAGCGATCCGGTGCTGCTGCGCAACTACCGGCGGATCAACGAAGCCACGGTGCTCCAGTGGGCCGAGGCGAATCTGAGAGACCCGGGTTGCGAGGTTCCCCCGTACTCCGGATCGGAAATAACCGCCCTGACCAGGGACCTGGTCCGGCGGGGCCTCGATTCGAACGCGCTCGAGCCTTACCGGGCCGGTCAGAACATCACCTGGCAGAAGTGGATGGAAGTCGCTTTCGAGGAAACCGACGACACCGACGAGTTGCGGGAGCTGCTCGAAGTGTCGGCGCGATCCATCTTTGACTACGTGGACAAGACGATGATGCTGACCGCGGAGCGTATCCAGGAACAGCGGGAGGAGCTCAACCAGACCGGCGCCGAAAGGCTCGAGACAGTAGTCCTCCTGCTCGAGGGCAATCCGATCGATCCGCATCAGGCCGCGGCCCGTCTCAATTACAGCTTTGACGGAACCCAGCTCGCGGCGGTGATCTGGCAGGACGAAACACCCGAAACGGACGCGCTCGAGGTGGCGGCCGAGAGGCTGAAGGCCGCGTCGGGCTCGTCAAGCCTCCTCGCCGTCCACGCGACCAGTGCTGCGCTCTGGGTGTGGGTGAAGCCGGCCAGAGAACTCGCGGAAATCGAGGCCGGGCTCGCCGATGGAGGTCGGGTCCGTTTCGCGCTGGGCACCCCGCTGAGCGGTCTCGCCGGATTTCGACAGAGCCACGCCGATGCTTCCGAGGTGCAGCGACTGGTGCTGCGGCTCGGTTCCCGACTGGAAGTCGCGCGTTACAACCAGATGAAGGTCGTGGCGCTGCTTACTCACGACGATCAACGGGCATCCAGGTTCCTCACGGAAACCCTGGGCGGGCTGGTCGAGGGGCCGGAGAACCTCAAGGAGACTCTCCGCGTCTACCTGAGGAACCAGTCCAATGCGACCAGAACGGCGGAACTCCTCTTCGCGCACCGGAACACCGTCCTGGCCCGGATCGCCAGGGCCGACGAGCTGCTCCCCTCCCCTCTCTCCGAATCATCCTTCGAGGTAGCCGCGGCTCTGGAAATCCACCACTGGCGCGAGAGTTGAACCGCCCCGTCCGGGCGGGCTAGCCGGCAGACGGAACCGGAAGGTCCCGCTGCGAGATCTCGGCTGCCTCTGCGGCCGGTACGCCCAACATCCTCAACACCATCTCGGCGTGGTGCTGGTCGGCGTTCTCGGCAACGCTCCCTTCAAGGATCGCCCGGGTCGCCCCCAGCAGAGCGCCGCCGCTCGCGTTGATGGTGAGGATCGGATCGGCAGTCGAGAACCTTCCGGCCTCGACACCGGCCAGCAGGTCCCGAAGGGCCCGGGGGGCGAGCGTGCCGGCCAGGAGACGATGAGAGGCATCGAGCTGGATCATCAGCCAGCCCCAGATCGGGTCCGTGCTGGCGAGGCGGAGGAAATACCGGTGAGCGATCGAGACCACCTCGGCGGGATCGTCGAGACCGGCTGTCAGCTGATCTACGGCCGAGGCCTGGAGTTCGGTCATCTCGTCGATCACAGCCTCGACGATCTGATTCTTGTCGGCGAAGTGGTTGTAGAAGGAACCAAATCCGACGTCAGCCGCATCGGTGATTTCCTGAATGCGGGTCGCCTCGACCCCCTGACGGGAAAAGAGCTCGCGGGCGGCGTCCATCAGCCGGCGCCTGGTCCGTTCTTTCCGGCGTGCTCCCCGGTCCGGTTCGGAGGTTGTTTCCTGCGGCGGTGTCACGGGGCGATCGTAGCATCAGCAGGTTCAGACAGATGGAAATATCATAGTTGATGAAATCGTCAGTTTCAGCTACTCTGTCTCCGGGAGTTGCGTTCATCTGACCACGGGAGGACTGGAGAAAGAAATGGCTACTACTCGCAGGGAAATGCTCGTGGCAGCTGCAGGGGGCTTGCTGACCGCCGGGCTGGGCGGCATGCTCGTCAACGCGCCAAGGGCGTCAGGAGAGACCGAAATTACTCCGGTGATCTCGAAAGGCCGAACCAAGATCGTGATCCTCGGTTCCCAGGGCGGTCAGCAGATCTCCCAGCTCACCGGCGCCGGGGTGCGGTGCGGCACCTCGGTCCTGATCGACGTTGACGGCGTGCTCACGATTCTTGACTGTGGCTGCGGCAGCACCCACCGGATCGCCGAAGCGGGCTACGACCTCAATCAAGTTCGCAACATCATCATCACCCACTACCACCAGGACCATGTCGCCGAACTCGGTTCGATGGCCTCCTTCGCCTGGTCGACGGGACGCAACGGGCTCGACAAGAAGCGCCGCCTGGACGTCTACGGGCCGACTGGCACCAAGCGTTACGAAAAGGGCTTTAAGCAGTCAGTGTGGCTATCGATCAACGACCAGCAGACGAAGCTGGGGCAGCGTCCCTACTTCAACAAGTTCGCGTTCTGGCATGAGTTCAAGCCGCCGCTTCACACGAAGAAGATCTTTTCCTCCGGTAAGTGGGACATCCGGGCGACCAGGGTCAAGCACGGCGGCATGCCGGCAGTCGGCTACCGGATCCGGACCCCCGATGTCGACATGGTCTTCAGCGGCGATCGCGGCCGGAAGGGCGACAATTTCGCTTCCTTTGCCAAAGGTGCCGATGTCCTTTTCCACGAGATCATCGCCGAGGGCCTGGTAGTCAGCAACCTGACTGCCCAGGGGCAGGCGAAGAGCTTCATCAGCCATCTGGTCAACGACCACTGCAACCCGGAGACCGTAGGCCGCGTTGCGACCAAGGCGGGAGTCGGAACACTTGTCCTGTACCACCTGATCCCGGGCAACCCCGGACTGGTCGACGCCTTCTGGAAGGGTCAGGTCGCGCCCTACTATGACGGCGAAGTAATCGTGGCACGCGATTTGATGGTGGTCTGAGTCGAGTTGAGGAGAAAGAAGTGATCAGCGAACGGGTAGGACATATGGCGATCCGGGTGCCCGACCTGGATGAAGCAGTTGACTTTTACCAGGACATCCTGGGGCTGGTCGAAACGGAACGCGACGGCGGAACTTCGTACATGACCTGCAATGAGCGCCACCACGAACTGATCCTGATCCAGGACGAAGGAGTGCGGGGATACGAATACGTGGGACTCGAGGTTCCGGACGCCGAAACGCTGGAGAAGGCCAGGTCGCTGGTCTACCGGGCCGGCGGGGAGCTGATCGGGCGCACCTATGACGGTGAGCCGGGGGTCGACCGGGCCGCCCTCCTCCGGGGACCGGATGGTCATATCTACAAGCTTTTCGTCGGCATGGAGGAAACCGGTCCGCTGCCCGAGGGTGACCGGGTCGAAAGGTTCGAGCACTACTCGTTCAAATCCCGCAACCTGGGCAAGAGCGAGAGGTTCATCCAGGAAGCGCTCGGGTTCCGCTTCTCGGACCGGCTCGGCCGGAACGCAAGCTGGTGGCATTGTGAGTCCCTCCATCACGGTATGGCCTTCGTCTTCGCGCCGAAGCCGGAGCTCTCCCACTACGCATTCACCGGCACCGACCTCAACGCGATCGGTCGTATAGCCGACCGGCTTCGTGCCCGAGGTCAGAGGGCGATCTGGGGACCGAGCCGTCACGGCCCCGGCAACAACCTCTTCCTGTATTTCCACGACACCGCCGGGGCGATGATCGAAATCTGCGCCGACCTCGCCCTGATGCCGCCGGAAGGCGATTACGCCGCCCGCCAATGGACCGGCGGCCTGAAGGACATCAACCAGTGGGGCGGCCTCCCCCCGCTCCGCTTCATCCTGACCGGATTCCCGATCGCGGACATCCATGGCAGCTGAACCTCCGGTTACCGACTGCGACGTCCTGATCTGCGGGCTCGGGCCGGTCGGGGACCTGCTCGCCCTGCTGCTCGGGCAGCGCGGTGTCTCGGTTGTCGGGATCGACGCGGCGCCCGAGCCCTATGAGCTGCCGCGGGCCGCGGTGGTCGACGACGAGGTGCTGAGGATCTATCAGTGGGCGGGAATACTCGATCAGATCCTGGCTGAAAGTCAGGTTCAGGACGAGGTCAGCTTTGTTCCCCGTCATGGCCGTCGGCTCACCCTGATGGAACCGGACGGCACCCTCCAGGGCCAGCACGGACTGGTTTCGATTCACCAGCCGACCATGGAACAGACCATGATCGAGGCGGCCAGGAAGCAGTCGACCGTGGACCTGCGCTGGGGCGTTCGGCTGCTCGACTTCCGTCAGGAGAACGAGCTGGTCAGGGCCCGGGTCGAAGACGAAAGCGGAGAGCAGCGGGAGCTGACCGCACGCTGGATGGTCGGAGCGGACGGCGGCACGAGCTGGGTCCGGCAGTTGTTGGGGATCGAGTTCAGCGGTTCAACTTTCCGGCAGCGCTGGCTGGTCGTGGATGTGGCCCTCGACCGACCTCTGGACAGGGTGAAGCATCCTCATTTCTTTGGCGACCCGGAAAGGCCGGTTGTCTGTCTGCCCATGTCTCCGGGTCGTCACCGCTGGGAATGGATGGTCCATCCCGGCGAGGACGTCGAGCCGATGATCGATCCCGAATCGATCCGAAGGCGCCTCGAGCCATGGTTAGGGGAAGAAACGGCCGAGGTTGAAAGGGCGGTCGTATACACATTCCATCACCGGGTGGCGGAACGCTGGCGCGAAGGCCGGGTGCTCCTGGCCGGCGACGCCGCACACCTGACACCACCGTTCGCGGGCCAGGGCTTCAGCTCCGGAGCCCGCGACGCCACGAACCTCGCCTGGAAACTGGAGGCGGTTCTCTCGGGCGCCCCGGCCGCCCTGATGGACAGCTACGAGGCCGAGCGTCGACCTCACGTCGAGGCGATGATCCGCCTGGCTGTGACCATGGGCAAGTTCATACAGACCAGCAACTCCAGGGTCGCGGTGGGCCGGGACCTCCTGCTCCGAACCCTCGAGGTGACCGGGATCAACCACTGGGGCCGCCAGCGGGTCAAGCCACTGCCGGCCTACGGTGACGGAGCCTTCGCGGAAACGCCGGCCGGCCTGGTGTTCAAGCGCATAGTGGGCTCGCAGTTTCCGCAGCCCGAGGTGGTCGACACCAAAGGATGCCGGATCAAGCTCGACGGTTTGACCGGCCTGGACTGGACTGCTTTGACCTCGGAACCGGAAGTGGCAGATGCGTTTGGATCGCAAGGCATCAGATCCCTCCTGGCCGGCCGCGATTTCGAAGACCCGGACAAAACGATCAGCGACTGGCTGATCGACCACGAGTCGGCCTGGGTCCTGCTGCGACCCGACCAGTTCATCTACGCCTGCGGAGCGACCCTTGAAGAAGTCAAACCGGCCACCGATCAGCTCCGCCGCGATCTCGGGCGGGCTTTCCCGACGGGCTGAAGAACGACGGCCGGCCGACTGCGGTCCTAGCGAGCGTCGCTGAGTATTCGCGTCGAGATATGTCGATGTGGATCGGACTCGCGAATTCTCAGGAGCGTGTCGATGCCGGTTTCAATTTCCGCCTTGACATGATCCCGGATCGCTTTGGCGTTCGAGGTTGAAGCTTTCCCTTCAAGGTCAGAGGTCTGGATCGGTTTTCCGAACCAGAAGTAGAGCCTTTCGGGCCTGGGGATCAACGTCGGTCCCATTCCCTTGACGATTGTGTGGATGGGCCAGCCGGTGATTCTCTGCACGAGCGAGCTGAACCGCGCATACAGAAGGTTGTGTTCATCGAGCAGCACATCGAACATTTCCTCGGCCCCAACAGCAGCGAAGGGAATAATCGGGTACCCATGCTCGATCGCGATCTTTGCGAATCCGATTCGTTCCTTCCACATCAATCTGTATTTCTCCCCGCGCCGTTTGTTCACTTCGCGTGAGCCGCCGGGAAAAACCAGCACGTTCTGATTCAAGTCCATTAGCTCATGAACGTTTTCCCGGGTGCCTCGAACCATCCCGCAATGCTCCAGCAGATTGCGCCAGCCAGGGAAGTTGTAGTGCCCGTTGTCACCAAGACCGCGAACCGTCACTCCATACCTTGACCAGATTTCGGCCATCATGAACGGAAGGTCCAGAAACCCGTAAAGCGTGTGGTTCCCCACGTAGAGCGAGCCTTCCTTGCTCAGGTTTTCGGAGTCCAGGATCATCGGCTGGTTGATTCGCAGGAGCGGCGAGAGGGCCGTCGCAAACTGCTCCCACTGTGCCCCGGTCGGGGCCGGCGAAACCATCAGTCAGCAGGAAGGTGACTGGCAGCGGCGACCTTGTCGACCGTGATCTCGACCAGGACACGATCGACGTCGCGGTACTGCTCCTCGGTCATCTCCGGCGCGTCCGGGCCGAGAAAGCTCTTCATGATCCGGTTTGTGATCTCGGCGACCCCGTCGAAAATCACGCGGGCTGGACCGGAAAAAGTGGCCGAGGGGTACGGCGGCTCTCCACCTCTTACCGAGATCGAGGCCCAGCCGGTTTTTCCGACATGCCTTGCCTTGGCCCTTGATCCGAGGGTGCTGAAGAAGATCCGCTCGCCGTCGGTCGCGTAGTAGACCACCGACTGGCCGGGCCGCCCGTCGCCACCGATCGTCGCGACTGTGCCGACGATGTTGGCCTCAAGCAGGTCCCTTTCCGGGCCGGTCATCTCAGATGCTCTCCACGGGCAGCGAAACCGGCTTCGCTTCCGGGTCGATCCGGTTGGCCAGGGTGCCGATGCCGTCGATTTCCAGCTCCACGCTCTGGCCGGGCTGGATCCAGCGATCGAGCTCGAGCCCGCAGCAGCCGGGAATGGTGCCGGTGGAGATCACGTCTCCTGGCATCAGGCATTCTCCGGCCGAGGCGTAGGCGAGCATCTCGCCGATGTCGTGGGCGGCACCGGCCGTGGTGCCCTCGCACCATTCCTCGCCATCGACCCGCACCCTTCCGGTGGCAGCCTGCCAGTCAGGCAGCTCGTCCGGGGTGATCACGTCGCAGCCGATCGAGTTCGCAAAGGTCTTCGACTTGACGACCGGTCCGAAGATGTTCTCGCGGGCATCCTCCGCCTGGACGTCACGGGCGCTCCAGTCGTTGAGGACGAACCATCCGCCCACCGCCTGTGCTGCCTCCTCCGGGGTCGCGTCGGCAATCGGCTTGCCGATCACAAACGCCAGTTCGAGTTCGAAGTCCAGGAACTTCGTGTGGCTGGGCCACCACATCGGGTCTCCGTCGGCGATCACCGCGGCGTGATTTGCCACATAGAAGGTCGGCTTCTCGTAGAAGCGCTTGTTTGGTTTCAGTTTGGGGAAGGTCTTGCCGGTGACTTTTTCAAAACCCTCGACCACCTTTGCCGCAGGCGGAGGGAAGAACCGCTTTACCAGCACCCGGCTGGAGGCGATCATGTGCGATTCCCAGAGCATGAAGGCCCGCATGGAGCGGGGCTCGAGGGGAAGGCCAGCCTCACCGGGGTCCGCCTCAACTTTAGAAATATCGGCGGATTCGAGAGCTTGCGACACGGCGTTCCGGGCGGCCTCACCGGCAGCCAGGAACGCGACCATGTCAGTGGTCTGTTCAACGGTCAGGTCGAGATCCCCCGACTTCTTTTTCAGCGCCGGGAGCGAGACCCAGCTCCCTTCGGCGGTTTCGGTCATCAGCCCCGAGGGACCCTTCCGAAGCTTCAACTTGACTGCCTTTCTGCCCTTGCTTCAGGCTGATGGTTTATCGGGAATCCGGTCAGCAGGAACTTCGCCGGCGGCGTCGAGCCCCACTGGTTGATGTCCTTCAGGCCGCCCGTCCACTTGCGCGGCCTGTAGTCACCCTCCGGTGGCATTTTCTCAAGTTCCGCGCAGCATTCGATCATCGCGCCGTCGGCGTCATGGAAGTAGAGAAAGAGGTTGTTTCCTGGTCCGTGACGGCTCGGGCCCCAGATTGCCCGCTGACCGCGAGCCCGGAGCCGGTCGGCAACCCGGCCAAGCGCGTTCAGGTCTTCAAGGCTCCAGGCGTAATGCGAAAGCTCGGCCTTCGGAGCGATCACCACCGCCATGCCGTGATGGTCGGGATCACAGTGCCACCAGCTGGCCGTGCGGCCGAGCCGGTCGGAGAATCTGAACCCGAGTCCTTCGGAAAGGAATTTCTCTTCACGGCTCATCCTGAGAGCCTTTGTCGAAACATGCTCGAACTGCGACGGACGGTCGCCCGCCTCGGGTTCCGCCACCTTGTCCATGCCGAGGAAAATCTTGAAGACATGTCCGGCTGGCGAGCGGACGAAGAAGCAGCGATCGATGCCGGTCTCTCCTTCCTGGACCGGGGTGAGCACCTCTCCCCCGGCTGAGGCTGACTTGTTCCGGACCGCTTCCAGATCCTCGGCACTCCCGACTTCCAGGCCGATGTGGTCGTATCCACGCTTTGCCGACTCGATCAGGATCAACTCGTGGTGCCGGTCGTTGCAGGTCATGAACGAGGTGTTGCCCTGTCGTTCGGTTTCGAGAAGTCCCATCACATCGGTCTGGAAGTCCACCGCCCGATCCAGATCCTCGACCCGCATGGCCATGTGACCGATATTCGAAACGGCGCTCATGCTGCCGCTTCTTCCGGGGCGCTTACTTCACGGCCAAGCAATGAGCTGAGAGCCTCGGCCAGAACCCGCTTCGGATCCTCCGCGGCGCTACCCGCTCGCCAGGCCACGAACCGGTCGGGCCGGACCAGGATCGCCCCGTCGGCGCCGATACCGCGGTTACGGGTCCAAGTCAGCTGCGGGTCGTACAGATCGCCATCCAGGTGGCCGATCCGCAGAAAATCCAGCGGGAGGCCGGCCGCGTCCGCTATTTCATTGGCCGCCTCGATCCAGGCGTCGCCTTCCTCGCCGGCGATCAGCAGAAAGCGGCCCGCTTTGACCAGATCCTTGATCGGCAGCCGGTTACCGTCCGGATCATCCAGCCAGGCATGCGGCAACGGGGAGCCGGGGCGGGTCGAAGGCACATAGATGCGGACATCGTCCGGGTTTGGTGAAGGTGGCCTTCCGTCGGGTACGACCGCTGTCGAGTCGTATGAATATCCGAATTCGACGTTCAATTCGTTGAACTCCATCGACTGTGAGCGGGCTCCTCTCGCGACCTTTTCGCGGAACTCCTGATCGGCAGGGTCGTCGTTCCAGAGCCGCTTCATGGCGGCCCAGTTCTCTTCCGTGGAGTTCTCCGGGCTAACCCCGATCTCGGCCATTGTCCCGAGGTGGTTGATCGCATTCTCCAGGGATCGCTGGGCGTTCCGGGCCACCACCGGACGGCGCTCTGGTTCGTATGTGTCGAGCAGGCTTTCGTCGGCCTCGCCCTTCACCACCGCGGCAATCTTCCAGGCCAGGTTGTGGACGTCATGGATCGCGCTGGTCAGGCCGAGCCCGCCGGTCGGCGGATGTTTGTGGGCGCAGTCGCCGACCAGAAAGACCCGGTCCTTGCGAAACGAAGAGGCAAGCACCGCGTCGACGGTCCAGCGTGAAATCTTGTGAATCTCCATCGGGAAGTCACCGATTTCCATCGCCTCACGTACATCCCGGAGCACGTCTTCATCCGTCACCTCGCGCGGGTCACCGACCAGATACTGGATGTGGATCACCCATTCCTCCGACTCCGGCCCCCACTTTTCGGGGCCCATGGGCACCATGACCACGCCGGCACCGCTGACCGGTGAAATCGTCCAGCGGATCAGCACGTCGTCGTCGATTGCCAGATCCGAGAAGTCGGCCGAGACATGCAGAGTCGCGGTCTCGGAAACCGTACCGAGACCTTCGTACTCGATCCCGAGCAGACCGGGAACGGTGCGCCCGCCGTCGGCGGCGATCACATAGTCGGCAGCAATCTCGTATGTATCACCCGAGTCGTTGTCCCTGATCGTTGCCAACGCGAGTTCTCCGGTCTGCTCCAGCCCGACCAGCTCCTGGTTGAACCGGATGCTCCCGGGCGATAGCTCCTCGGCCCTTTCCTTCAGCAGGGGTTCGAGCCGGATCTGCGGCAGGTTGCGCTGGACCATCGGGCTGGCGGCCCGCCAGTTCTCGTCTTTCCCTCCCCCGCCCCAGCTCTGCAGCTTGGCGATGCGGCGGCCGGCGTCGGGATCATCGCCACCGAAACCGGCGTAGAACGCGGTTGCTGCCATCTGCTCCGGAGGTGTGCTCTTCTCGATGATTCGATCGGCGGCGCCGACGTCCTCGAGGATTTCCATCGCCCTCAGGTTCAGAACATGCGCTTTGGGCAGGTCCGAAGTTCCGGGACGGGAGCTGATCAGCAGATGCTCTATCTCCAGGTTCGCAAGGAGCATCGACGCCGTCAATCCGGCCCCGCCGCCTCCCACGACCAGTACGGGTACTCGGTTCATGGTCGTGACCGTAGCACAAAACTGAATAGATATTCAAGTTTGACGCTATACTCATGTCGTGATGAGTGTCCATACTCCCTCCATCGCCGAATCGACCGATACCAAACCCCCTGGCCGGGTCGAGCGCCGCAAGGCGAAAACCCGCGCTTCCCTGATCGAAGCAGCCCGGCTGCTCTTTGCCTCCAAGAGCATCGAAGCCACCAGCGTGGCGGAAATCGCCGAAGAGGCGGACATCGCCGTCGGCTCCTTCTACAACTACTTCACGACCAAGGACGATCTGCTCGCGGCGCTCCTGGAGCTGATCCTGATCGAGCAGCTCGAGCGAATCCAGCGGCGGCAGGCCAGAACCGATGATCCGGCCGAAAAGGTGTCGATCGGCCACCGGCACCTGGTCGAACTGGCTACCAGCGAGCCAGACCTCGCCTGGCTGGTCGTGCGTTTCGAAGTCCCCCAGCGCATTGGCAGCCTCGGATTGGCCGAGGCCGCAAGGAGCGACCTGATGGAGGGAATCCGGACCGGCCGCTTCGACGTGACCGACCCGGAGCTTTCGCTTCGCGCTTCCGGTGGCGCCTTGCTCGGGGTAATTCACACAATTTTGCTCGGCGAACTGGACGGTGACTCGGGCAGCGTCCACGCCGCCGGGGTGCTGATGAGCCTGGGCATGGGGCCGGCCGAGGCTCGTGAGGTCGCCGGCAGGCCTCTCCCCCCTGAGGTTGCCGGGGCCCGGCAGTGATCACCGGGAGGATCGACGTTCATGCCCATTACGTGGCTCCTGCCTACCGCACGGCTCTGGAGTCGGTGGGCAAGGACAGGATCGGCGGCATCCCGGTACCGCCCTGGACGCCGGAGCTGGCAATCGAGTTCATGGATACACACGGGATCGAACGGCAGGTCCTTTCGGTCTCCGACCCCGGGGTTGATTTTCTGCCGGTAGACGAAGCAGCGGCTCTGGCAGCCTCCTGCAATGACTTCCTGGCCAGTGTGATCGCCGATTTCCCTGAACGATTCAGCGGACTCGCCGTCGTCCCGGGACTCGATCCCGGAGCAGCCCTTCAGGAAGCGGCACGTTGTCTTGACGTACTCGGATTCTCGGGTGTCGGTCTGCTCTCCAGCTACCACGGCCGGTATCTCGGGCATCCCGACTTTGAAGGGCTCCTGGCCGAACTCGACCGGCGGGAGGCCTGGGTAATGGTCCATCCCACCGCGGTACCGACCGATCACAAGCCGGATCTGCCGATCCCGGACTTCATGGCGGAATATCCCTTTGACACGACCCGCTGCTTCCTCGATCTCCTCGTCCACAACTCGTTCGAGCGGTTCCCGGGAATCCGTTGGCATTTCGCGCACGGAGGTGGAACGATCCCGATGCTGACCGCCAGGATGGACACGGCCGTGACCCATGCGAAGCTGGTCGGCCCCCTGCTGGGACTGCCGGAGCAAGCCTCCGACCTTGATTTTGAAAGTGCCCGGAAGGCTCTCTTCAGCAGCTTCTACGACACCGCCCTGATCGCTTCGCCTGGAAGCCTCGCCGCGGTCAACGCGTTGACCGGGCCCGATCACGTGCTGTTCGGTTCCGACTGGCCCTTCGCCGGACTGATGTATCCGCCCGAGGGCGACCCCCAGCCGGCTCTGGCGGAGGTCTACTCAGCCGAAGCGCAGAACCTTGTCAATCGCGACAACGCCTCGGCCCTGCTGAAAGGCTGACTGGCCATTCGGAGTGTTCCGGCAGTGGGCGCAATAGCATTGACCCATGCCCACCAGTCAAGAGAACGATGAAGCCCGGACAAGCCTGGCTGCCGCCCGCACCACGCTGGCCGGGGAACGGACACAACTGGCCTGGGTTCGTACCGGTCTTGCCTCGATCGCGGTTGGCATAGGCTTGGCGAGGGTTGTTCCTCTGCTCGATTCCGGGGCTCTGGCCTGGCCTTACGAAGTGCTGGGTGTCGGCTATTGCGCCTTCGGCCTCGGGCTCATTTTCTTCGGCGTCCAGCGCGGCAAACTTTCGGCCGAACATCACGTCGAGAAACCGGCGGTACCGGCGGGCGGGAGATTCCTGGCTGCCGGTGGAGTCGTGCTGGGTATCGCCACCATCCTGGTGGTCGCCATGGCCCGCTAAGTCTTTGAACCGCTCCGCTCGGAACCCAGACCGAAATCACCGAACGGTTCGTCCCTCTCACGAACGGCCTGCTTGAACCCGGCATCGGCAGCCCGTTGCTGAAAGGCGAATCCTTCCGGAGTGTGGCGGGTAATCCCGTCGAAGACGGTGCCGATCAGCTGGGTCTGGTGGAGGCCCTGCGCGTACAGGGACTGATTGACCAGCAGCTTCATCATCTGAAGCTGGTTCAGGGGAACCATGGCGATCCGGGCAGCAAGGTCATCGACCGCCCGATCGAGCTCCCCGGAAGGATGAGACTCGATCGCCAGGCCGCATTGCGCGGCTTCAAGTCCGGTCAGGCTGTCTCCCGTGAAGAGCAGACGCTTGGCTTTCTGGGCGCCTACCCGGTAGGCCCAGAGCGATGTGGTCGGCGAACCCCAGACCCGGGCCGGCGGATAGCCGATCTTCGCGTCGTCGGCGATCACCAGCAGGTCGCTGCAGAGCGCCAGATCGGTCCCGCCGGCAACACAGAAGCCATGAACCTTGCAGATCACCGGCTTGGTGCAGTGAAATAGCGACATGAAGGCCCGGACATTGCGGCTCATGCCGGCGTAGTCGACCATCGGGTCCCACTTGCCTGATGGGTCGTGGTTGGCAGCCTGTACCCTCGGGTCAAGGGGCGAGCCTTCCGGAGCGTTTTCGTCGCCGAAATCGCCCTCGAGCATGTTCTCGGCGCTTGCGACGAGGTCGTATCCGCCGCAGAACCCGGTTCCGTTCCCGGAGAGGACGATTACCCGGACCCCCGGATCGAGGTCCAGTTCCTCGACCGATTCGGAAAGCTCGCGAATCAGACCGGGGGTGAGTCCGTTGCCGCGTTCGGGCCGGTTCAGGGTAATCCGCCCGATGCCCTCCCCCGCTTCGACAATCATGGTCTCCTTGTTCATGAGGCGATGGTACTCGCGACCGGCGGGTCAGCCGCCCGCATCGGTCCAGGTGCTGCGGTTGGCCGCAACGGCCGAACCGGGTGGCGGGATCGCACCGGCGGCCGTGGCTTCTTCCGAAAGGTCGCCGGATACCAGCTGGTCGACGAAGGCGTGGACGGTCGGGTTTGACAACGCCCGGTCAGGATTGAGATAGACCAGAAGCGAGCGGCTGAGCGGATGTTTGGAGACCGAGATGCCTGCGATCCGGAAGATGATCGGCTGGCCCAGGGAGGAACCGAGATCGGCACGATGCGGTCAAGTGTGTCTGAACCGCCACAGGACGCGAGTGTCATCGCCGTCGCATTCGCCGCGAATCCGGTTCCGAAGCGACGACTAGACTAACCACGCTTTGGTCCGGTCGCTCTCGTCACTCTCCCCTCCCGTTCTCGTTCTCGGCTCCGTCGTCGCCGTGTTCCGGTCACCTGGCTGGCCGGTCGAGGGCGGGCCGGCCGATCCCCACCCGGTTTACAGCCAGTCGAAGACTCTGACCGAAGTCCAGTCCTCCAGCTGACGTGGAGCTTTCGCTAATCGCCGTCGGGGGCGTGTTCAGCGTGGTGGCGGTCGCGCTGTTCTCCAGACGCCTGGGTGTTGCTTCACCGCTCCTGCTGGTACTCGCCGGAGCGGCGATCGGCGCCCTGCCCAGGGTTTCCGCGACAGACATCCAGCCGGAATGGATTCTGGGCGGAGTGTTGCCGCCCCTGCTCTACTCGGCGGCAATCAACATGCCGACCACCGATTTCCGGCGGAACCTGAAACCGATCATCGGCCTTGCAGTTCTGCTGGTCGTGGTCTCGACTGGCGTCGCGGGAGTCTTTTTCCACGCGCTGATGCCGGAGATCGGCTGGGCTGCAGCTTTCGCGCTTGCCGCGGTTCTGAGTCCCACCGACGCGGTCGCCGCGACCGCGGTTGGTCGACGGCTCGGTCTGCCCTCCCGCCTGCTGGCAATCCTCGAGGGTGAGGGACTGGTAAACGACGTCACCGCCCTGGTGCTGCTCCGCAGTGCCGTGGCGGCGATCGGTGCTGGGGTGACGGCCGGCGGCGTGATCGGTGACTTCATCGTGGCTGTGGTGGGCGCGGTCGGAATCGGCCTGCTGGTCGGCATTCTCAACGTGAAAATCAGGCAGCGGATCTCCGACCCGGTAATGAATACGGCGATCTCTTTCGTCGTTCCTTTTGTCGCCTACATCCCGGCAGAGGACCTCGGCTTTTCCGGAATCTTCGCGGTGGTGGTGTGCGGGCTGGTCACCAGCGACCTGGCGGCACGGTTCCTGCGAGCCGAGGACCGACTGACCGAGGCGACCAACTGGCAGACCCTCGCCTTCCTGATGGAAGGTTTCATCTTCCTGCTGATGGGGATCAGCCTCGAGGACGTTCTGACCGATGCCGGCAATCAGGGCTTCAGCATCGAACAGGCCGTTTTATACGGACTGATCGCCGCCCTGCTCCTGATCGTGGTGCGGGTGATGTTCGTGGTGCCACTGGTGGCGATGATCAAACGTGACGATCAACGCGCCGCGGCCGCCAAGCCCCGGGTCGAAGACTTCAAGCAGAGGCTCGAAAGCGACGATCTGCCTGATGACATGCTCAGGCATGGCACCGAACGGGTCGAGCATCGCATCGCCGCGGTCTCCGCCGACATCGAATTCCGGATCTCCCAGTCGCTCGGCTGGCGGGCCGGAGCCGTTTTGGCCTGGTCCGGCATGCGCGGGGCGGTTACGGTGGCCGCTGCCCAGACTTTGCCTGTGGACACGCCGTACCGGGCCGAACTGGTCCTGATCGCCTATGTGGGAGCGGCCTTCATGCTGCTCGTGCAGGGATCCACCCTGCCCTGGGTGATCGGGAAGTTTCGAGTCGAGGGTGATAACCCCGAACGGATCCGCGAGGAGTATGAAGACATGATCAGGGAGATCACCGAAGCGGGCCGCGAGGAACTCGAGCGGTTGGCGGACCAAGAGAACCTCGACCTGGCGGTAGTCGACCGGGTCAGGAGGGACACCTTCATCGGCGACCGAACCGGTGAGCCCCCAAGCGGCGACATTGACCATCAGCGGCTGCAGTACATCGAACTTCGTCTGGCCGTGATCGAGGCTGAGCGGGAAAGAATGCTGCAGCACCGCCGGGTAGGGACCTTCAGCGCCGAGGTGATCGAAAAGACGCAGCGTATGCTCGACCTCGAGGAGGCCAGGCTGCAGCAGGTTTCAGGCGGCCAGGACCGATAGCGAGGTAACGCTAGGCGGGTATTTCGGCGTACCGCTTGAGGAAGAGGGCCTCGGCCAGGGCGATGTGTTCGATTTCGGAGGGGTCGACGCTTTCGTTGGGCGCGTGGATCAGGCACTGGGGCTCCTCGATCCCGTAGAGCATGATCTCGGCTTGGGGATAGGTTTCCTGCAGAACATCGCAAAGCGGAATCGAGCCGCCCTGGCCGATCGTGATCATCTCCTTGCCGTAGGCCTCCTCGAGGCCGGCCTGAAGAGCCCTGTAGGCGGGGCCACCCTGCGATGCAGCGAACGGATTTCCGTTGCCCACGACCTCGGCCTTGAATTCGAGATTCCAGGGAACCCTCGAGCGAAGATGTGAAACGAGTGCGCCGGAGGATTCTGTGGCATCCCCTCCCGGGGGAATGCGCAGCGTGATCCGGGCCCTCGCCGAAGCCTGGATCGAATTGGCCGAATCAGCCACCGAAGGAATGTCGATTCCGATGACCGTCGCGCTGTAACGGGCCCAGGCCATGTCGGAAACGGATCCGCTGCCAATCAGGTCGACCCCTTCGAGCACGGTGGCCGCATCACGAAACATCTCGGGCGGGAATTGCTGGCCCTCCCAGACGCCGCTGTTATCCAGTCCGTCGATCGTAGTGTTTCCCTCCTCGTCGTGGAGCGAGGCGAGCATTGCCGTCAGGCCGGCCACGGGGTCCGGGGCGGGACCGCCGAAGACGCCGGAGTGGACAGCGCTCTCAAGCGCGGCGACCGACACGTCCACCGCCGCCATACCGCGAAGCGTCGTAGTCAGGGTTGGCAAGCCGATCACCGCGTTGCCCGAATCGGCGATCGCGATCGCATCGGCGCGAAGAAGCTCGGCGTTTTCCGGAACGAAGTCGTCGAGGCCGCCGGTGCCCTGCTCTTCGGACCCTTCGACGATCACCTTCACATTCACCGGGTATGCGCCGTCCACCTGCCTCAGGGCCCGGAGCGCGGTCAGGTGCATTACCACGTTGCCCTTGCAGTCGGCCGTGCCCCGGCCGTACCAGCGGCCGTTCTCCCCTTCGGTCAGTTCCCAGACTGGGGACTCCCACTCGTCTTCCCCGAGCGGCGGCTGCACGTCGTAGTGGCTGTAGAGCAGAACGGTCGGGCTGCCTTCGGGACCCGGAGCCGAGCCATGAACCGCCAGGCTTCCATCCGTGGTCTCGCTGGCAGTGACATCATCGAAACCGAGTTCCCGGAACTTGCCGGCCACCCACTCGGCCGCCTTGCGGCATTCCTCCGGCGGCTGCACGGCGGGGTCGGCAACCGACCGGAACGCGACCAGCTCGGCCAGATCCGACCTGGCCTGAGACATCAAGTCACTGACTGCTGCGCCAAGTTGAGAACTCATGCCGCGGGACAATGACAGCTCAAACCGCAGCCTTCGCCGCAGCGAGCAGCAACTCCAGCTCCGACTCCATGCCATCGACCAGCGTCTGTACCTCGGGGGTCTGCTCGCGGTCTGCGGTAATCCCGATGTCGATCGAGTCCTTGTAGCTCATGATGGTCACGTTCAGACCGATTCCGTCGGAGATGATCGAAAGCGGGTACATGGCCTCCAGCTTCGCGCCGGCAAAGTAGAGATCGATCGGCGGGCCCGGAACATTCGAGATGATCACATTCCAGGGCGGGCGTGTGAAACGGCCGGCCACTGTGGTGACCACCCGGGCGGCCCTGGCATGTAGTGCCGGTGGCACGAAGTCGGTCAGGTCCCTCAGCGTCTCGGCCGGCAGGGCATCGTGGCTGTCCTTCGCGACCCGCATCACCGAATGGATGAACTCCAGTCGTTCGGCCGGATCGTCGATGTGAGTCGGCAGCGGCACGATCATCGCCGAGACCTTGTTGCCGAAGGTGCCCCGCTCTTCCTCGGTCCGGACCGAGACCGGAATCATGGCCAGGAGCGGCTCATCCGGCAACTCCTTGATGTGGGTCAGATGCTCCCTTACCGCGCCGGCGACCAGACAGATAACGACGTCGTTGACCTTGGCGCCGAAGGCGTTCTTTACCGTCTTTACGTCATTCAGCGAGACCGAGCCGAGACCGAAGACCCGGTGCGGCGAAAGGGGCGCCCCGTATGGCCCTTTAGGGGCCTTGACCGGTGGCCTCTCGATCACATGCTCCTCCTCGGCCCCGAAACGGATCCTGACCCGGGACATGACCCGGCTGATTCGCCGGCTCCCCGGCAGCCCGAAGGCCGCCACCGCCATGTCCACATGCGGGACCACCGTGGTTAGCCGGTCGAAGAGGTTCAGCGGTGAACGCGGTATTCCCTTGACCCACATCATCAGCAGGTCCCTGCCGTCCGGGGCAGTCCTGTCCGGCTGGTTTTCCGGGGGGTCGACCTTGCGGGGTTCCGGTCCGAGGTCGTAGAGGGCCGAAAGGATCTCCGCACCCGACATGCCGTCGATCGCGGCGTGATGGGTCTTGGAGAGCAGCGCCACCTTGCCCCCTTCGAGGCCGTGGATCAGGTAGATCTCCCAGAGTGGTCGCGAACGGTCAAGCCGTCGCGAGTAGATACGGCCGACCTGTTCGAGCAATTGCTCCTTGCTACCAGGCTCCGGCAAGGCGATGTCCCGGCAGTGGTAGCCGATGTCGAAATGCTCGTCCTGGGTCCAGTACGGCCAGTCAATGCTGAGTGGCACCGAGACGAGACGCTGGGTGAACGGCGCGATCAGATGCAGGCGGTCAAGGATCAGCTGCCTGAGGTCTTCGATCGTCAGCTTGCCGCCGGGGGCCGTCGACGGATCGAGGATCGCCAGCCCGCCCACATGACCGTAGTTGCGGTCCGTTTCAATTGCGAGAAACTGGGCGTCCAGTGAGGTGAGCTGCTTCAGCTCAGCCATTTCAGCGGCTGAGTTCCTCGCTCATTCGGACCCAGACTTCGGAGTCGAGGCCCATCCCGAGATGACTGCTCCCGATTTCGACCTGTTCGGCCGCGTTGTGCAGACAGGCCTGGTACCGGACGATGGTGTCGCCCCGAGAGTAGAAGGAGATGAAGCGCACATCCTTGGGGAAGGGCCGGCCATAGGCAACCCGGGTCTCCTTGCAGCAATCCCCGGTCGCGCAATCCCGGCTGAGAAAGCCGGGGAATCCGAGCTCGCCGAGACCCCCGATGATGCCGATCCCGAACCAGGTCCGGGGGTGAATGTTGAAGTGATCGTTTAGCGGCGATCCCAGAGTGACGAGGGTTTCGACCAGGTCAGGGTTGCGAACTGCGATCACCTTGCCCATCGCTCCGCCCCGGCTCTGCCCGACCAGAAGCGCCCGTTTGCCGCTTTCCTCCACCGATTCCCTGAGCCTCTGCTCGACCACTTCGATCGTTGCCTGGGTGCAGTTCACGTTCCAGTTGATGCCGCTTCTGGTCATCTTCCAGTCGCCCTGTTTGAGCCAGCGGGCCATGTTTGAAAGGCTGGGGTCACCGGCAAGAAAACCGGGGATCAGCATTGCGGGGCGACCTTCGCCCTGAGGCGGCTCCGGCCACTTGTCCGGATCAAGAGTCGAGGCCCACTCGTCAAACAGCCGGTTATGTGGAAGGCCCAGTCGGTCGGCCAGCGCGGTGGCGTTGTGGGCAAGCCAGTTGGCCCCATCGTTCAAAGACGGCAGCGATGGAACTTTTCCAAGCGTTGGAAACCCTCCCAGCGGCAATTCCATGTGATGAATGTTACTCCCCGGCGCAGCGGACGGCATATGTGTTGCGTCGTGCACCGAAACGGGCGTCAGGCGAGCTTCCGGTCGGATCGGGCGGTCAGTCGATCGGACGCCACCCCCCGAGCCGCTCCTCGAGTTCCCTCGCGGCGGCCAGGGCCAGCTCGTCACGGCCCGGTCCGGCCACCACCTGAACTGCGAGTGGCAAGCCGTTCGCAGTCCAGTAGACCGGAACCATGACAACGGGAAGTCCGGTCATGTTGAAAGGCACAGCCATCGGAATCTGGGTGAAGGGCTTCCACGTTGCTCCGTGCCGCGATGGTCTGGCAAGGAGCAGGGGGCAGATCATCACGCCATCTCCGACCGCGTCGATTACCTGCTTCTTCAGTTTTTCCAGCTTCTGGAGGCTGTCCCCGGGGCCAAGCTTGAGGATGCCGCCGTAGGCGATGTATGCGTACACAGTCAGCGCCTCACGGGTTATCCGCGCATCGCCCCGTATCGCCCGGGTCATTTCACGGGGCCAGCTGAACCGTTGGCCGCCACCAAGCTGCTCATTGATCTGAGGCAATGCGTACTCCCGCAGAATGCTTCCGTAGAGCACCCCCAGCCGCTGAATCGGAAGGGACGGACTCTCCTCGACATTCATTCCGGCTGAACCGAGCTCCGCCGCGGCCCGCCGGACTGCCGCCTTCACCTCGGCGCTGACCAGCATCGAGCGATTACCGGTGAACACCCGGCAGCGAACGCCTTCGATCGCAGGCGGATTCACTTCACCGGATCCGTCGAGTACCCCGAGGGCCATAGCGAGGTCGTCGACCTTCCGGGCCAGTGGTCCGGCGTGATTCCACGCGTTCACTGGCGCTGGCACAGAAGGCACGTGGCCTTCGTCGGGAACCCGGCCCGTCGTCGGCTTGAGCGACACGCACCCGTTGTTGGCGGCCGGGTTGCGAAGGCTGCCGCCGATGTCGCTGCCGAGACCGAGGGTTGAACCGCCGGCGGCGATGATCGATGCCTCTCCCCCGCTGCTGCCACCCGCCGAGAACCCCGGATGGCGGGCACTTTCGGTGCGGCCGAAGACCGGGTTGACCGATTCAAAGCCCCAGCACATGTCCGGAATGTTGGTCTTGCCGAGAATGATCGCGCCTGCCTCCCTGAGCCGGGTAACGGGCACTGCGTCGGACCTGGCCACATCGTCCCTGTGAAACCAGGAGCCCGCCGTGAAGCGAACTCCGTCAACCGGATAGCAGTCCTTGATCGTGATCGGCACTCCGAACAACGGAGGTAGGTCACCGGTGCCGTCCTCGGCGATCCGCCGGTCAGCGGCTGCGGCTTCCTCTCGAGCCCGATCGAACATCGGGGTGACCACTGCGTTGAGCCTGGGGTTCACCTCTTCGATCCGGCGAATGCAGGCTTCGACCGCCCTCGATGGAGTTAATTCATGCGTCCTGATGGCCGCGGCGACTTCCGCTGCGCCCATCCCGACAACCGGAGTCTCTCTTTCTTCCGGGGCCATCTCTAGAACCAGGCATCCTCCATCTCGAGTGTAGTCCGGTCGAGGCTGGCCAGCAAATCGAATTGAGGCCCAGTCTTCGGCAGCTCGAAGCGGAAGAAGTATCGGGTGGCTTGCCGCTTGCCGTCATAGAACTCGCCTTCCTTGCCTTCGGCGGCGAGATACTGCTGCAGCCAGATCCAGGCAATGACGATGTGACCCGCAGCCTCCAGATAGAGGGTCGCGTTGGCGAGGGCCAGCTCCGGGTTCCGGTCCGCCCAGAGCTTGCCGGTGGTCTCAGCCAGCCGCCCGAGGGCGGCCGCAAGCTCCGCGGCGAGTTGCTCGGCCTCTCCCCCAGCTCCTTTCGCCTCGTCGATCGTCGCGGTGAGAACTTCGAACAGAGCCCCGAAGGCAGCCCCGCCCTGCATGATCACCTTGCGGCCGAGCAGGTCGAGGGCCTGGATTCCGTGGGTGCCCTCGTGGATCGGATTGAGCCGGTTGTCGCGGTAGTGCTGTTCGACGTCGTACTCGCGGGCGTAGCCGTATCCGCCGTGAACCTGGATTGCCAGCGAATTCGCTTCCAGACACCACTGGGAGGGCCAGCTCTTGGCGATCGGAGTGAGGATTTCCAGCAGCAAGCTCGCCTTCCCCCGGTCGGCCTCCTCGGGCGCGGTCATCTCGTCATCGACCAGGCTGGAGCAGTAAAGCTCCAGGCCGAGCGCCCCTTCGACATAGCTCTTCTGGGCCAGCAGCATCCGCTTGACATCGGTGTGCTCGGAGATCGGGATCTGCGGGTCTTCCGGGTTCTTGGAGGCCAGGTTGCGGCCCTGCGGACGCTCCCGGGCGTACCTGAGCGACTTGAGATATCCGGTGTATCCAAGCGCGGTCGCTCCGAGGCCGACTCCGATCCGGGCCTCGTTCATCATGTGGAACATGTAGGCAAGGCCCCGGTTTGGTTCACCGATCAGGTAGCCCACGGCTCCTGCCTCTCCCCCCGGCCTGTACTCGCCCTCGCCGAAGCCGAGCACCGTGTTGACCGTGCCGCGGAAACCCATCTTGTGGTTGACCCCGGCCAGCACAACGTCGTTGCGCTCACCGACGCTTCCGTCCTCGTTCAGCAAGAAGCGCGGCACTATGAAGAGACTGATGCCCTTGACCCCGGGCGGAGAGCCGGGGATTTTGGCCAGGACCAGGTGGACGATGTTCTCGCCCAGTTCATGCGAGCCGCCGCTGATCCACATCTTGTTGCCGAAGACCCGGTAAGTGCCGTCGTCCTGCGGGACGGCCTTGGTCGTGATGTCGGAGAGCGAGCTCCCGGCCTGCGTTTCCGAAAGGCACATCGTGCCGTGGAAGCGGCCTTCGACCATCGGTTTGACCCAGGTGTCGACCTGTTCATCCGAGCCGTTCGCGATCAGCAGGTTTGCCGCACCGGCAGTCAGCATCGGGTAGGCGGTGGTACCGACGTTTGCGGCGTGAAGCCAGGCAAAGATCGCGCTTGAGACTGTGGCGGGTAGCGACATGCCGCCAACCTCTTCCGGCATGGCAGCGGCCATCAAACCGGTTTCCCCCAGGGTTTCCAGGGCTTCCGCGACTTCCGGGATCAGAACAACCTTGCCGTCCTCTCCGATCGACGGCTCGTTGATGTCAGCCTTGCGGTTGTGGGGCTGGAACTGGTCCTCGGCCACCTGCTCGGCGAGAGCGAGCACATCGTTCCAGTCATCGACAGTCTGGTCGCTGTAGCGGTCACGCCCGGTAAGTCGCTGAACGTCAAGCCATTCGTTGAGCTGGAACTGGATGTCGCGTCGGGAAAGGATGTCGGTCATGCCCGCAACGCTATCCGCTTCTGATGCATCGCACCTTTTGAACCGATTCCGGGTTCAGGAGTAGAGTTGCCGGATCGGATCAACCGACCGACTGCCAAACATCACGGGAGAGAGAACTTGACTTTTGAACTGAACCGCCTGCGCGCCGCTGTGCTCGCACTGGCGATGCTTCTTGCCGCTGCCCTTCTGGTAGAAGTTGCGCAGCCGGTTGGCGCCGACGCGGCCGGCAAGTCGAAGCAGAAGAAGAAAGGCCGGAAAAAGGGACCGAAGCAGGGCCCGGCGGGGCTGAAGTTCTACAAGCCGCCGAAGAAGCTTCCGGCCGGCCACGGCAAACTGATCTGGCAGCGCAAAGCCGGTGGCTCGGTGCCACTCAAGTCGGCATCGACGACCAGGCTGGTGCTTTACACGTCGACTTCCCCCTCCGGCAAGCGGATCGCCGTTTCGGGCTCCGTAAGCGTGCCGAAGGGCAAGGCACCAAAGGGTGGCTGGCCGGTCGTAAGCTATGGTCACGGCACGACGGGAATCGCCGACAAGTGTGCGCCTTCCCGGAACACCAAGGGGGGCGTCGCCGACGCTTACACCTCGTACACCGATCCAGAGATGAATCAATGGCTGCGGGCTGGGTATGCGGTCGCCCGTACCGACTATCAGGGGCTCGGCACACCCGGGGTCCATCCTTATCTGGTCGGCAAGTCCGAGGGGCGAGGCGTGCTCGACATCGTGCGGGCTTCACGCATGCTCGGGCTCCACGTTTCGAACAGGTTCCTGATTGCCGGGCATTCGCAGGGAGGCCACGCGGCCCTCTTCGCAGCCGGGCTCGCGGCCAAGTGGACGCCGGACCTGAAGCTGAAGGGCACAGTTGCCTACGCGCCCGCTTCTCATCTAAAGACGCTCGCCCACGCACTCTCGGCGTACACGAGCCCGAACGGACTCACTGCCCTGGGAACGCTGCTGATCCGGGGACTCTCGGCAGAGTACCCGGCGGTGAACGCGAAGGCCGCGCTTTCCGACGAGGTTCTGGCGCTCTATCCGGACACGCTCACCGACTGTCTGTCGGAGCTTTCCACGCCTGACAGCCTGGCGGGAATCGCGCCGGCCAACATGCTGCGCCAGGGATTCGACATTTCCGTCTATGACGGGATCCTCGATGCCCAGAATCCGGCTCTGAAGACCTCTGCCCCGATCCTGCTGGCTCAGGGCTCGGCCGACGGCACCGTGCCGCAGTTTCTGACCAATGGGCTCAATACGGAGCTGACGGCCGCTGGAGATACGGTGGATTACCGGGTGTATCCAGGGGTCGATCATGGGGGCGTGGTCGCGGCGGCACAGGGCGACGTCATGTCGTTCTTCGAGTCACGCCTGCCGGGCGGGAAATAGGCCCGCCGGACAGCGACTCTGTCGAGCCGCAGCGAGTTAGAAAGAGGGGGCCTTCGGGCCCCCTCTTTCGGTTAACCGTCGGTCTTCTGCTCTTCGATCGCCGCTTCCATGCGCGCCTGGCGCTCCATGAATTCCTCGGTCACCGCCTCTCCGAAATCCTCGATTTCGTGGAAGGGCCGGATCTCGACCGACTCGCCGTGGTTGAAGGGGATCCGACGGGCCCACTCAATCGCCTCCTCGATCGAACCAACTTCCCAGACCCAGTAGCCGGCGATCAATTCCTTGGTCTCCGAGAAGGGTCCGTCTACGACCTGCGCCTCATCTCCCGAATAGGTGATACGGACCCCGTGGCGGCTGGAGCGGAGCCCGTCGCCGTCCAGCATCACCCCGGCGTTGACCAGCTCTTCGTTGAAAGCCCCCATCTCGGAAAGATCCTTCTCCGAGGGCATCACATCCGCTTCGGAATCCTCGGTTGCTTTAACGATCACCATGCAGCGCATTTCAGTCTCCTTCGGTTCGGGTCCGGAATTTCGGCCTTTTCATCAAAGACGAACGGGAAATCCCGAATTCGACATCAGTCCGGAAATTCTCTTGCCCGCCCGGCCCGTTCGCTTAGTACCCGTTGCTCGGCCTGATTATCGGTCAAAGAAGCGGCCCGCTCGAACTCCGCCGCAGATTCACAATGACGGCCGAGCTTTTCGAGCAGGTCGCCGCGAACGCTCGGCAGCAGGTGGTAGCTCTCCATGCGCCTGTCCTCGGCCACCCGGTCAACCGCTTCCAGCGCGGACTGAGGGTCGCCGGCCATGGCGAGAGCGACGGCCCGGTTCAGTTCGGTCACGGGCGAGTCTCCCAGGGTCGCCAGCTCGTTGTAGTAGCCGAGGATTTCCTCCCAGTCCGTCAGCTCGGGACGCATCGCCCGGGCATGGCAGGCGGCGATTGAAGCCTGAAGCACGTACGGCCCATTCCCGCCCCGGCTCTTCGCGGCCTCCAAGTGGGCCAGACCACGTCGGATCAGCAGCCGGTCCCAGCGGGCGCGGTCCTGGTCCATAAGCAGCACCGGTTCGCCGTCGGGACCGATCCGGGCGGGAAAGCGGGATGCCTGGATTTCCATCAGCGAAACCAGACCGTGTACCTCTGGTTCTTCGGGGGCGAGGCCGACCAGAATCCTGCCCAGTCGCAGGGCTTCGGCCGAGAGTTCGGTTCTCATCCAGTCTTCACCCGCAGTCGCCGCATAGCCCTCGTTGAAGATCAGATAGATCACGCCGAGCACAGCCGCCAGCCGTTCGCCCATCTCATCCCCGGCTGGCGGTTCGAAGCGAATCTCCGAATCGGCGAGCGTACGCTTGGCCCGGACGATCCGCTGTGAAATGGTCGCGTTCGAAACGAGGAAGGCGCGGGCAATCTCGTCGGTGGTCAGTCCGCCGACCGCCTTCAGAGTCAGCGCCACCTGGCTTTGCGTCGTCAGGTCGGGGTGGCAGGCGGTGAACAGGAGCGTCAAGACGTCGTCTCCGATCCGATCTTCGTCGAGCCCGACCGCTTCCGGTCCGGGTTTCGGTCCGGCCAGTTGAAGCTCGCTGGCGATCCGGCCGTACTTCTCTTTAAGCGCCTTGTCGCGACGGATCCGGTCGATTCCGCGGTTCCTTGCCGTGGTCATCAGCCAGGCGGCGGGATTCTCCGGCACCCCGGCATCCGGCCACCCTTCGAGCGCTGCGATGAAAGCCTCCTGTGCCATGTCTTCCGCAAGCCCGACATCACCGGTCAACCGTGAGAGTGTCGCGACCAGACGGGCCGATTCGATCCTCCAGATCGCCTCGACCGTTTCCACGGTCGGGTTGCGCGGGTTGCCTGACTCTTCGCGTGCCCGAACCATGGGCTCACGATATGGGCTTCGGACTGTCGGCAATCAGCGGCTTATTCGCTGCTCGTAATCGTCCCTCGCGCCCGGAGTGATCCGGGTGTAGATACGGTCGATCTTCGTCCACTTGCCGAGTTTGATTCCGAAGGCCGGAGGCAGGATGGATATCAGTCGCGAGAGCACGTAGCTTGAAAGTGGAAGCGACACGCGGGGTTTGCCGCTTTCAATCGCTGCGGCGATGCCGGCCGCCATCTCGGCCGGCTGCAACATCGATACGACCGGCGAAGACGAGGTTCCGTCCATCATTCCCGTTGCCACAGGTCCCGGCATCACGCAGGTGAACTTCAATCCGCTGTCTTCGAACTCCATCCGAACCGATTCCGTGAAACCCACCACGCCGAACTTCGAAGCTGAATAGGCGGCGAGTCCCGCCACTCCCGTTATCCCGGCCAGGGAAGCAATATTGACAACCTGTCCACGCCGACGTGGCGCCATCAGTCTGATCGCCTCGATGGTTCCGTTCATCACGCCCTTCAGGTTGATCTCGATCGTCCGATCGGTCATTGCCGGATCCTGCTCGAGGATATTTGGGCAGGCCGGGGCGATCCCGGCGTTGTTGACCAGGACATCGATCGGGCCGAACTCCGATTCGACCATTTCGAGATGCTCTTTGAAGGCATCACGATCGGTCACGTCCAGACCGAACCCGGCCGCTCCATTGCCGAGCTTCTCGGCCTCCTGGCTGGCCAGTTCGGCATCGATGTCCGACATGATCAGACGGTGTCCGCGCGAAGCGAGAATGGTGGCCGTGGCGAGACCGATTCCCCTGCCGGACCCGGTGATTACGATCGTCTTGGACGTGTTTCCCTGAGATTGGCTCATGGGGTGATCTTCGCACATAAGACACGAAGCGTTGTCAGTTGTTTTCAGGTCGTGGTTCCGGCCTGCGGGCCCAGAAATCTGCCGGCCACCGTCGCAAAGGCTGCCGTCTGGTTTTCGACCAGGTCCTCGATCTCGATCTCGATGTACCCGAGCACGTAATCGATCAGTTGCTCGTTCACGGAACCGACAAGGCCCAGTGAGACCACGTCCAGCCTCAGGGAGCCGACCTCTTCGCGCCCGCCCAGTTCCCGGATCCGGTCGGCGACGATGCCGGCAAAGGTGTGGATCGTCTCGCGACGTTTTCGCTCCATCTCGGCGCTGACCCCGACCACCTCGATTTCCTGGATCCGTGCGCGACGGGGATCGCGGGTAAGTTCGTGCGCGAAAGCGGTGAGTCCCGCCCGCATCGACAATTCGAGGTCATCGGGAGAGCCCTCGATCGCCCTCACGGTTGCCTCGCGACAGTCTTCGTGGATCATCGAGTTGATTGCGTCGAGCAGGCTTTCGCGATCCTCGAAGGTCTCATAGAAGTAGCGCTCGGTCAGTCCGGCTTCCTCGCAGATCGCCTTCACCGGTGTATTCGCATATCCCCGGGTGCCGAAGAGCTCGATCCCTGCCTCGATGAGCAGTTGCCGACGGCCGGCCCGGCGTTCTTCGATCGTCTGTCCGCGCCACGTGCGCCCGCCCTCCGACGTCGGCTCGGCCATTACCCGGCGTTCCTGAGCTCGACCAGTTCGGCCAGATCTTCGTTGCTTAGTTCGGTCAGAGCTGCCTCACCGGTGCTGACGATAGCGTCCGCGAGTTCGCGTTTTGTTTCGTGGATCGAGGCGATTCGGTCCTCGATCGTCCCTTCGGCGATCAGGCGATGGACCTGCACCGAGTTCTCCTGGCCGATCCGGTGGGCCCGGTCTGTGGCCTGCTCCTCGACGGCCGGGTTCCACCAGCGGTCGTAGTGGATCACATGGTCCGCTTTGGTCAGGTTGAGGCCTGTGCCAGCCGCCTTCAGCGAGAGCAGGAAAACCGGCACTTCGCCGTCCTGAAAACGCTCGACCATCCGTTCGCGCTGGCGCACCGCGGTGCCGCCATGGAGCAACATCGCGTCGATTCCCCGTTCGTCCAGGTGCCTGGCCAGCAGGCGGGCCATGGCCACGTACTGGGTGAAGACCAGGACCGAGCTGTCTTCGCTGAGGATCGTGTCCAGTAGTTCGTCGAGAAGCTCCAGCTTGCCGGAGCGTTCGGCAAGCGGTCCGGCCTCTTCGCCGAGGAACTGGGCCGGGTGATTGCAGATCTGTTTCAGATTGGTAAGCAGCTTGAGTACGAGACCACGCCGGTTGATGCCCTCTGCCGTACGAATCTGCAGCATGTTCTCCCGGACCGCCGCCTCGTAAAGCTTGACCTGTTCGGGGCTGAGCTCGACCGGCTGGTCGGTGATCGTCTTCGGCGGTAGCTCGGGGGCGATGCCCGGATCCGACTTGCGCCTCCGGAGCAGGAAAGGCCGGACCAGGCGATTGAGGAGACGGGTGGCGGACTGGCTGCCTTCCATCTCGATCGGGTCGGCCCACTTCTTGCGGAAGGACCCGAGGCTGCCGAGCAGTCCGGGAGTGGTCCAGTCGAGGATCGCCCACAACTCCGAGAGGTTGTTCTCGACCGGGGTGCCGGTCAGGGCCACCCGGGAGCGGGCCGGGATCGTCCGCAGCGCCTTCGCACCGGCCGAACGCGGGTTTTTCACATGCTGGGCTTCGTCGGCAACCAGCAGCCCCCACGGCACCGCTTCGAAGAGCTCTGCGTCGAGACGCATCGTTCCGTAGGTGGTGAGGACGAAACCGCTGGTGATCTGGTCGAGGCTGCGGTCGGGACCGTGGTAGCGGCGAACGGTCTCGGTCGGTGCGAATCGTTGGATCTCCCGCTCCCAGTTGCCGAGCAGTGAGGCCGGACAGACGACCAGGGTCGGGCCGGCAGTCTGCGGGTTGAGCCGGCGGTGCAGGTGAAGCGAGATAAGCATCACGGTCTTGCCGAGGCCCATGTCATCCGCGAGGCAGCCACCGAGTCCGAGCGAAGTCATGCGGTGGAGCCAGCGCATCCCTTCGACCTGGTATTCGCGCAGGGTCGCATTCAGGTCCGCCGGAGGTTCGATCAACTCCTGTTCGGCGTCCCCCGTAACTTCTTCGCGAAGCTGGGCGACCCAGCCCTTTGCCTCCACCTCGACCCGCTGGCCGTCCACCACCGTGCTGCCGGTGAGGGCGACGCTAAGGGCGTCAATCGCGGTGAGTGGTTTGAGGTCCGGGTTCCGGGCCCTTTCCGCCATAACCCGGGGAACCAGGATCCATTTCTCCCGCAAACGGGCGATTGGCCCGTCGGTGTCGGCGATCAGGGCCATCTCATCCTCGTCGAGGGGTACTTCGCCCAGAGAAAGCTGCCAGGAGAAACCCTGCAGCGCGTTCTGGTCAAAGACATCGGGGACGCTCTGGCTGAGTCGGCCGCTGCTGCCGACCACGACCTTCGCCGCAAGGCTCTGGTCGAGCCCGGGATCCCATTCAACGGCAACGCCGGATGCCTCGAGCCTTTCTGCTGCTCCATCGAGAAGGTCAAGCACGTCGGCGTCACTGAGTTCGAGGCGGTCGGGCACGTCGGCTTCGAGCAGACTGCGCAGCGGCGCCCAGGCAGCCGCTGCCATTCCGACGCCCATGGTTGTGTCGATTCGTCCCCTCGACCCGAACTGATCCTTGTCCAGAGTCCAGAGTTCGGCAACGTCACGGTATTCACCCGGCCGCTCGGGCGGATGGCTGCGGACGACCATCTCGAAAGGCCGAATCCGGTACAGGCCTTCGTCGGCGCCGACCCTCAGTCGGATCGGCACTTCCTTGCGTTTCGGGCGCGGACTCGCCTCGCCATTGGCGCCGGCACGCCTGGGCGCTTCGCCGGTTCGGGTGGGTGATGAAGACGGAGACAAAAGCGGCCAGACATTGTATGCGTTTACCGCGGCGGGCTCCCTCCCACCTGCCGTTCAGCCCGCTTCTTCGGCCTCTTTCTTCTGCTGGAGATCGATCCCGGCAGCTTTCAGCATCAGATAGCTGAAGTAGATCGCGAGGGCGAAAATCGGCAGACCCATAGCCGTTTTCGCGATACCCAGCGCGACCAGCGCACCCGAAAGATAAAGCGGCAACTGCACGGCAAGACGAAGCAGAAAGGTTCCGACCCAGAGCCAGCTGATCCGGTTGAAAAGCTTCACCCGGTCGGGATCCTGACGCCAGTTCATCCCCTCGCCGATCAGGGGTCCGATGAAGACCCCCATCAGGGGCCAGCGGATCGCAATCGAAACCACATAGGCGAGCGCGTACCCGGCGTTGAAGAGCAGGCCGGGCAGGAAGAAGTCCTCGGCCTTGCCGGTCCGGGTTGCAATGAAAGCGGCCAGGGCGACCCCGAAGAAGCCGGAGGCGGCGTACCTTGCCCGCTCTCCCCGGATCAATCTGATCAGCGCGATCAGCAGCGCGACCCCGACCGCGATCCCGGCGGCCAGCTCAAGTTTCTGGCCGCTGACTGTGTAGGCGATCACGAAGACCAGCCCGGGAATACTCGAGTCGGCGATCCCCTGAGGGCCGCCAAGCTCGTCGAGAAGGTTGATTTCCTCCTTCTCGTCCAGCTCGACTTCGATTTCGTCCTCTGCCCGGTGGACTTGGCTCACCCGGCGATTCTCTCAGCCTGAACGGGCGGGTGCCGAACGGGCGATTCGGGAGTCAGGCCGCGAGGCGGTCTTCAAACTCGACCGCGGTGCCAAAGGGGACCACCGGCCAGGCGCCCTCGATGTACTCGTCACGGCCGTTCTTCGCAAAGTAGGCCTGAAGGTCCCGAGCTTGCTCAGCGGCCCACTGGATCTGGTTCTCGTGGAGTTCGAAGAGGTCGAGACCCTGAAGTTCATCGAAATTCTTCCCCAACCGCCAGGCCAGTCGGGCCGCGGCCAGAGCATCGGCATCGGCCGCGTGAGCTTCAGAGAGCGGAACGTCGTATGCCTCGCAGAGCACTCCCAGGGTCCGACGCCCGTAGCGTTTTACAACGACATGTTTGTCGAGAACATAGGGGTCAATCACAAGGAGCCCATCCGGACCTCCGACCCGGTCCGCTAGCGGCTCGAGTCCATGCCGACGTGCCTCGCGGTCGAGAATGGTGAGGTCGAACCGGGCATTGAAGGCCACAACGGGAATTTCCCGAGCGAGTGAATCGGCGAGCAGCCGTGTGATCTCTTCCGTTGCTTCGACGGCAGCTACACCTTCCCGCCGGACCATCTCGTTGGTGATCTTGTGGACCTCGGTTGCTTCGGCCGGAATCGGTACCCCGGGATCGACCAGCCAGTTCCGGCTGAAAGTATCCTCGCCCCCGCCGACCACGCTCACCGCAGCGGTGACGATCCGGTCATTTTCAATGTCGGTACCGGTTGTTTCTATGTCGAAGGCGGCCAGGCGCCGGTCAAACCAGTTCACGATTCAGAAGGTAGCGTCGGTCCCGGACGCCCGATCTGACATCGGGCCTAGCCGAAACCCTCGATCATTATCGGTTTCTGGGTGGCTGTGTGTTCGACCTGAAGGGTTGTGTGGTCGATTCCGTATTCGCGATCCAGGAGTACTTCGAGTTCACGGCGGATTCCGTGGCAGTCGGATTCGGGAGCGACCAGAACATGAGCGCTCAGCATCGGCATCCCCGAGGTGATCTGCCAGATGTGGAGGTCATGCACCTGATCCACTCCGCTGAGCGATGCCATCGAATAGCCGATCTCCTCGGTGTCGAGTCCGGGCGGTGCCGCTTCGAGCAGAACATCGACGGAGTCCCGCAGGATCGACCACGCGGAGGTGGCAATCAGGACCGAAATTACGATCGACACGATCGGGTCGGCCAGCTCCCAGCCGGTGGTCAGGATGATCACCGCGGCGAGGATCACCCCGACCGAACCGGCGACATCGGCCAGGACATGCCTGAGCGCCGCCTTCACGTTCAGGCTTTCTCCCGCCGAGCGGGCAAGCACCCGGGCGGCGATCAGGTTGACCGCCAGTCCCGCCACGGCGACGACCAGCATCCATCCTCCAAGCACGTCCGGTGGGTCACCGATGCGGTTGATCGCTTCGATCACGATCCAGACCGAGACCACCACCAGCAGCACGCCGTTGATCAGGGCGGCAAGTATTTCGGCGCGCTTGTACCCGTATGTCCGTCGGGGCGTCGCCGGCCTGGCGGCAAGCGCTACAGCGCCGAGGGCCAGGAACAGCGAAAAACTGTCGGAGAGCATGTGACCGGCGTCGGCCAGCAGGGCCAGCGAGTCGGTGAGGAGGCCCCCGATGATCTCCGCGAACATGAATCCGGCGGTGAGCCCCGCTGCGATGAGCAGGGCTTTCCGGTCGGCATCGCGCCAGGCCCCCGGTCCGTGGCTGTGTCCGCCTTCGCCGTGTTCGTGCTCGTGACCCACCGTGACTGCGAGTCTAAGACCAGCGTGGTCGGCCACCGTTTGCGGCTGGCATCGCTGCTACCTTGAACCGCATGGATACCGGATCACATGCGGAATCACTTCCAGTTCTGGCCCCGCCGCGGGTGAAGGAGCGGCGCCCCTCGCCGTGGCGGAAGCGCTTCCTCATCGCTGCCGTGCTGGCCCTGGCGATCGGGCTGCTGATGATCCTGGCCGCCAACCTGATCGTGCTGCTCGATTCCGACGGGAAGATCTGGAATGACCCGGCGGAGGCAACCCATGCCGAAGTGGCGATCGTGCCCGGCGCGATGGTCAACCCCGACGGGACGATGAGCATGATGCTTGCCGACCGGGTCGATCAGGCCGCGGCTCTCTACAAGGACGGGAAGGTCGACAAGATCCTGGTGTCCGGCGATCACGGGCAGTGGACCTATGACGAGCCGACCACCATGCGCCACGCACTGATGGCCGAGGGGATTCCGGCCAGGGTGATTTTCACCGACCACGCGGGGTTCAACACCCACGCGACCATGCAACGGGCGAAGGACATCTTCGGTGTGACCAGTGCGATCATCGTCACCCAGGGCTTTCACATGAAGCGCTCGCTGTTTCTGGCCAAGGCGGCAGGTCTCAGCGCCAACGGCCTGACCTCCGATCTTCACGGCTACGGCGGCCAGGGAATCAAGAGCGACGTCCGCGAAGTCGCGTCAAGGGCGAAGGCAGTCTTTGACGTGCTCACCGGCGCCCCGGTTATGGGAGGTGATCCGGTCCCGATCACCGGGCCGGCCAAGGCGAGTTGGGGGCCGAAGGCGCCAGCAGGTACTCCGCCCGCCGGTGCTCCCTAGACCGGAGCCGCCCCGACGGTCGCAGCTAACTTCTCACTCCTGGGCGAAGCCCGGTCCGGAAGCGCTGGGATCGGGACCGAGGCCGGGAGCAACATGCTTTGGCGGTCCCTCGGGGCCTTCGTCCGCCGGGTTCACGTTGCCGGTGTGTACATCGGTCCGGCGAGGCGAGGGTGAAGGCGATGGCAGGCTCGCGAGGTAACGATCGACCATCCTTGCTGCCTGACGGCCCTCGTTGATTGCCCAGACGATCAGTGACTGGCCACGGCGGGCATCGCCGGCGGCGAAGACCCCGGGCACCGATGTCTCGTAGGTGCCGGCCTTCACGTTTCCGCGCTGGTCCTTCTCAACGCCGAGCCCGTCCAGCAACTCCTGCTCGGGATGAAGGAAACCCATGGCCAGCAGAACCAGGTCTGCCTTGATTTCAAAATTCGAACCTTCGATCGGGGTGAACGGCGGCGCGGCATCGGCCTTGGCGACCTCGATCGCCCGCACGCGTCCGTCCTCGCCCTTGAAGGCAGTGGTTGTGACCGAAAAGTCCTGCTCGCCGCGGGAGATGCCTTTGGCCTCCTCCATCGCGTAGGAGAGGCGGTATTTCTGCGGCCAGAGCGGCCACGGGGTCTGATCGTCGGGACGGTACTCCGGCGGCTCGGGCAGGAGTTCAAGCTGAACGACCTCGGCGGCGCCTTCGCGAATCGAATGGCCGACGCAGTCGGCCCCGGTGTCACCACCGCCGATCACCACCACATGCTTGTCCCGGGCGGAAATAGGTGCCGGTTCCGGAGCTTCGGTCATCGGCTTGGGACCGACCTCGGTGGCCAGCCAGCGATTGCGGCTGTAGAGGTACTCCATCGCAAAATGGACACCGTCCAGCTCCCGGCCCGGAGCCGGGAGGTCGCGAGGCACCCGTGATCCGGTTGCGAGCACGACCGCGTCGAATCGCTCCTTCAGTTCCGCGACCGTGACGTCAACGCCGACATCCACGCCGCAACGCAGTTCAACGCCTTCGTGGACGAGCTGCTGGACCCGCCGTTCCACCACGGTCTTCTCGATCTTGAAGTCGGGTACCCCGAAGCGGACCAGGCCACCGGCGGCTTCGTCCCTTTCAAAAAGGGTCACGTTGTGTCCGGCGCGACGCAGCTGCTGGGAGGCGGCCATGCCGGCCGGTCCGGAACCGACGACCGCGACCTGCCGGCCTGTCTCGCGTTTGGGCGGACGGGGGCGGATCCACCCTTCCTTCCAGGCGCGGTCGGCAATAGATTGCTCGATCTGCTTGATCGTGACTGCGTCGCCTTCTCGGATTTCCAGCACGCAGGCCGCCTCGCAAGGCGCCGGGCAGAGCCGGCCGGTGAACTCGGGGAAGTTGTTGGTCGCGTGGAGCTGACGGATCGCATCCTGCCAGCGGCCGTGGTAGACGAGGTCGTTCCAGTCGGGGATCAGGTTGCCGAGCGGGCAGCCGTTATGGCAAAAAGGCACGCCGCATTCCATACAGCGAGCACCCTGGTCGGAAAGCTCCTCGTCGGAGCGCCTGACCACGAACTCGCTGTAGTCGCCGACCCTTTCGGCCGGATCCCTGTACGGGATGCCGGCACGCTCAATTTCCAGAAAACCGCCGAGCTTTCCCATCCTCAGGCCCCCTTGTCCGAGGCGACACCGGTCGCCGGTTCGCCGATCACTTCCACGTCATCGGTGTCGGGGCCCCTGCCCGGCTCGCCGGCGCCCTCTGCCTCGAGTTCCGCCAGCACCCGCTTGTAGTCGGCCGGGAAGACCTTGACGAATTTCGCCGACATCTCGTCCCAGTCGTCGATGATCCGCCGGGCAACTTCCGAGCCGGTCCGCTCGAAGTGTTCCTGGATCAGCCCCCGCAACTCGATCCGGTCATCTTCATCCGGCTCCTCAAGCTGGTTCAGCATGGTCGGGTTGACCCGGCCACGGAACTCGCTTTCGTCATCGAGGACATAGGCGATGCCGCCGCTCATTCCGGCCGCGAAGTTGCGACCGGTGGGACCAAGCACAACGACCTTGCCACCGGTCATGTATTCGCAGCCATGATCTCCGACGCCTTCGATCACTGCGGTTGCGCCCGAGTTACGGACCGCGAAGCGCTCGCCACCCTTGCCCCGGAAGAAAGCCCGGCCCCTGGTCGCTCCGTAAAGCGAGGTGTTGCCGACGATCACGTTCTCTTCCGGCTGGTAGGCGGCGCCTTCCGGCGGAGAGACCGCGAGGATGCCGCCGGAAAGTCCCTTGCCGCAATAGTCATTGACTTCACCGCGGAGCGAAAAGCTGACCCCGGGGGCGAGCCAGCCGCCAAATGACTGGCCGGCCGCACCGCGGAAGTGGACCTTGATCGTGTCCTCGGGAAGCCCCTCGGAGCCCTGGGCGTTGGCGATCGCGTTCGACATGATGCCTCCGACGCAGCGGTCGACGTTCTTGACGTCCATGTCGAATTCGACCGGCTCGCCCCCGTCGATCGCTCCCCGCGCGTTTTCAATCAGCTTCCAGTCGAGATTGTCGTCGAGAACCGGCTCCTGCGGGCGAGTCCGATGGCGATCGACCGAAGGGTCGATGCCGTCAGGCCAGGCGAGCAATCCGGAAAGGTCAATTCCCTTCGCCTTCCAGTGATCCACCGCGTCATCGGTTCCGAGCAGTTCGATTCGCCCGATCAGCTCGTCGATGGTGCGCACCCCCATCTCCGCCATGACCTTGCGGGCCTCTTCGGCGACAAAGAAGAAGTAGTTCACGACATGCTCGGGCTGGCCCTTGAAGCGCTTTCTCAGCTCCGGATCCTGGGTGGCGATACCGACCGGGCAGGTGTTCAGATGGCAGGCCCGCATCATGATGCAGCCGGAGGCGATCAGCGGCGCGGTCGAGAAGCCCATTTCGTCGGCCCCGAGAATCGCAGCAACCACGACGTCACGCCCGGTCTTTAGCTGACCGTCGGTCTGGACGGTGATGCGCGAGCGCAGATCGTTGCGGATCAAAGTCTGCTGGGTTTCGGCGAGGCCGATCTCCCAGGGAATACCGGCCGACTGGACCGAGGAAAGCGGCGAGGCACCGGTGCCACCGTCATGTCCGGCGATGAGGACGTGGTCGGCGTTTGCCTTGGCGACCCCGGCGGCAACCGTGCCGACGCCGACTTCGGCGACCAGCTTGACCGAGACCGAGGCCTCGGGGTTGGAGCAGCGGAGGTCATAGATCAGCTGCTTGAGGTCCTCGATCGAATAAATGTCGTGATGCGGCGGCGGCGAGATCAGGCTCACCCCGGGCGTGGTGTGGCGGACCGAGCCGATGTAACGGTCGACCTTGTGACCGGGCAGCTGGCCGCCCTCGCCCGGCTTCGCGCCCTGCGCCATCTTGATCTGGAGCTGGTCGGCGTTCGCGAGGTAATGGAAGGTGACCCCGAAGCGACCGGAGGCAACCTGTTTGATCGCCGAGCGACGCAGGTCCCCGTTGTCGTCGGGCGTAAAGCGGACCGGGTCCTCCCCGCCTTCGCCGGTATTCGACTTGCCGCCGAGCCGGTTCATCGCGATCGCGAGGTTCTCGTGGCTTTCGCGTGAAATCGAGCCGAGCGACATCGCCCCGGTCGCGAAGCGCTTGACGATCTCCTTGGCCGGTTCGACTTCCTCGATCGGAATCGGGCCGCCTTCGGCGGTCTTCAGCTCGAACAGCCCGCGAAGCGTTGCCCGCTTCAGGGCGATCTCGTTGACCTGCTGCGAAAACTCGTCGTATTTCTCCTGGGCGGTGCCGCCCTCGCCCCGCACCGCATGCTGAATCAGCGAGACGGTCTCCGGGTTCCACTGGTGGAACTCGCCGTCCCGCCGCCAGGCGTAGACGCCGCCGACCGGGAGCAGGTCGTCGCCGTCGCCGGGGAAAGCGGAGGCATGCCGGTCCATCGTCTCCTGGGCGAGAACATCGAGGCCGATGCCACCGATCCGCGAGGCGGTTCCGGTGAAATAGCGGTCGATCAGGTCGCTTTCCAGACCGACTGCCTCGAAGATCTGGGCGCCGCAATAGGACTGGGTGGTCGAGATGCCCATCTTGGAAATCGTCTTCAGCAGACCCTTGCCGATCGCCTTGACCACATTGCGCTGGGCCTTCTCGGGCGACTCCATGTCCGGGACGAGACCCTGTACGACCAGGTCGTCGACCGAGTCCAGCATCAGGTAAGGGTTGATGGCCGAGCAGCCGTAACCGATCAGGGTGGCCATGTGATGTACCTCGCGCGGCTCACCCGACTCGAGGATCAGTCCCGCCTTCAGGCGGGTGCCTTCCCGGACCAGGTGATGGTGAACGGCGCCGACCGCCAGCAGGGCCGGGATCGGAACCCGACGAGGGCCGGTCCGCCGATCGGACAGGATCAGGATGTTGAAGCCGCGCTCGATCGCGCGTTCGGCTTCCATGCAGATCGCTGCCAGGCGGGTCTCCAGGCCGTCGGCACCATCGGAGGAATCCCAGGTGATGTCGATCGTGTCCGCTTCGAAAATGTCGTGGTTGACGTGGCGGATCGTCTCGAGCTCCTGGTTGAGCAGGATCGGCTGGTCGAGCCGCAGCTGATGGGCATGCTGTTCGGACTCGCTGAGCAGGTTGAGTTCTGCGCCCACCCCGGTCGACAGGCTCATCACGATCTCTTCGCGGATCGGATCGATCGGAGGGTTGGTCACCTGGGCGAATAGCTGCTTGAAGTAGCTGTAGAGCGGAGGGTTGTTGTCCGACAGGACCGGCAGGGCAGTGTCGTTGCCCATCGAACCGATCGGTTCCGCCCCGGTGGCCGCCATCGGCGTGATCAGCACCCGCAGGTCTTCCTGCGAGTAACCGAATGCCTTTTGCCGGCGCGGAGTCGGCTGGATGCCGGTCATCGTCACGTAAGCCGTGGGCAGGTCATCGAAATGCACCGAGGCGTTCTCGAACCACTCACCGTAAGGCTGCTGGGTGGAAATCTCCCGTTTGACTTCCTCGTCTTCAACGATTCGGTTCTTTTCCAGGTCGACCAGGAAAAGCTTGCCGGGCTGCAGGCGGCCAAGCCGCTTGATGTCTTCCGGGGCGATGTCGAGCAGGCCGATCTCGGACCCGAGAACGATCATGCCGTCGTTGGTCTCCACCCAGCGACCCGGGCGCAGGCCGTTCCGGTCGAGGGTGGCCCCGATCACCCTTCCGTCGGTGAAACAGACCGCGGCAGGTCCGTCCCAGGGCTCCATGAGGCAGGAGTGATAGGCGTAAAAGCCCTTCAGCTGATCGCTCAGATCCTCCCTGCCCTGATAGGACTCGGGGATCATCATCATCGCCGCATGTGGCAGTGAACGCCCGGCCAGCATCAGCAGTTCGAGCACATTGTCGAAGGTGGCGGAATCCGAACCATCGGGCCGGACCACGGGAATCACCTTTTCGAGGTCATCCCCGAAGAGTTCGGAGGCAAGCTCCGATTCGCGGGCGCGCATCCAGTTGATGTTGCCGCGCAGGGTGTTGATCTCGCCGTTGTGGGCGATCAGGCGGAACGGGTGCGCGAGATCCCAGCTGGGGAAGGTGTTGGTCGAGAAGCGTGAATGGACCAGGGCCATGGCCGAGCGGACCCGCTCGTCCTGAAGCTCGGGGTAGAAACCGGGCACCTGATACGAGGTGAGCATGCCCTTGTAGACGATCGTCCGCGACGAGAAAGAAGCGATATATAGCTCGCCCCCGGCCGTCTTGTCACAGAGTCGGCGGATCACGTAAAGCTTGCGCTCGAAGGCATCCTGATCTCCGGTGAATCCTTCTCCCGCGCCGACGAAAAGCTGCGCCACGTGGGGACGGGAACGGTCGGCCGTGTTGCCGACGTGACCGGTATCGACCGGCACGTCCCTCCAGCCGAGCACGACCTGGCCCTCGGCTTCGGCGGTCTCGGCGATCAAGGTCTTGAGTTCCTCACGGCGATTCGCGTCTTCGCGGGGCAGGAAGCACATCGCGACCCCATACTTGCCGGCCGGCGGCAGGTCAACCCCGGCTTCTTCCCGGTAGTAGACGTCAGGGAGCTGGATCAGGATGCCGGCACCGTCACCGGTCGAGGCGTCGGCTCCGGCCGCACCCCGGTGTTCCAGGTTCTCCAGCGCCAGGAGGCCCTGGCTGACGACTTCGTGGCGGGGCACATTGTCGAGGCGCGCGACCATGGCGACGCCACAGGCGTCGTGTTCATTGGTCGAGTCGTAGAGGCCGTCGCGGGTTGCGATCGACGGGGCAAATTCTGTCATGTTGCGCGCTTTTCGGGCCGCAGAGCGGCAGTTAGTTGTTGGAGACACGTATTGGCGGCGGTCGGAACCGCCGCCCGAGGTGGGCCAGGCCACCGGGGCAGTTTACCGAAGCCCGGGCAGCCCCATCTATCCGGCGGGCCAAATCGCCCTGACGTTCAGGACAGCCCCGAATGACGGTTTTCGTACTCCTTCCGCCGGCCGGAATCGGCCTCCGCCAGCACCTTGTCAGCACCGGTCAGCGCAAAGACACGTTCCCTGAGCGACCTCGGCAGCAGACGGACCGGGGCGTCCAGCCACTGGTTGCGGGCCGGAACCCAGATTTCGCTTCCCCCGTCGGTCAGCGCGGCCCGAACGGCCATTGCGATGTCATCCGGGGACAGCAGGTCCATGAGCGGAATATCAGGCAGACCGGCCGCGAGCTCGGTGTTGACCAGCCCGGGCAGGACCCATGAAATCGACACGCCGGTTCCTTTCAGCTCCGCCCGGACTGACTCGGAGAAACCGATGACGCCGAACTTGGTCGCGCAATAGGTGGCCCCTCCCGCCATGCCGGCCTTGCCGGCCTGGGAGGCGATGTTGACGATTCGTCCCCGATGGCGGGGCTTCATCCGCGCCATCGCGGCCTGGGTGCCATTGATCACCCCGACCAGGTTGACCTCGATCATCGCCCGCGTTGCCGCCCGCTCCTCTTCGTCGATCGGTCCGAGCAGCATTACGCCGGCGTTGTTGACCAGGCAGTCGATCGGTCCGAACTCGGCTTCCACATCGTCAAGAAAGAGTTCGAATCCGTCCCGGTCGGTGACGTCCAGCGGTTTTCCGATGACCTTGCCGCCCGTTCTGGCAGCTTCTCGGCCCACCATCTCGGAGATCTCGCCGGCAGTCTCGACCGCCTTCTCGGCGTGTATATCCCCGATCGCGACCCGGGCTCCGGATTCCGCCATCTTCGTCGCGGTGGCCCGGCCGATTCCGGCGGCACCACCCGTAACCACGACAACTGCACCCTCCAGGACCTGTTCCATGGATGCCAAAGTAACCTGTTTTCTCTTGCCGTTCGCCGAGACAGTCCACGCCGGGCCCCTCGCCCTCCTTCTTGCCGCCAGCGATCCCGCGGCCGGGGTCGGCCTGCTGACTGCTCTGGTCGCGGGGATCGTGTCCTTTCTCTCGCCCTGTGTGCTGCCGATCGTTCCCGGGTACCTTTCCGCCGTTTCCGGAGTTCAGGTTTCCGATCTCGACCGCGCCGACTGGCGCAAGGTGCTGGTCCCGAGCCTGATCTTCTGCGCCAGCTTTTCGACCGTTTTCATTCTGCTCGGCATGGGCGCCACGAAGATCGGCTCATTGCTTTCCGATCACCGCGACCTGCTCGACAAGATCGCTGCCGCCCTGATCATCGCCATGGGGATTCTCTTCGTGGCCTCGTTCTTCGTCACCCGCCTGAACAAGGAGTGGCATGTCGATGCCCTGATGCAGCGGGCCGGCAAGGGTGGTCCCCTGGTTGCTGGTGCGGCTTTCGCGTTCGCCTGGACTCCGTGCATCGGTCCGACCCTCGGAGCAATCCTCTCGGCCGCTTCGCTGACCGACTCGGCGGCACGCGGAGCACTTCTGCTGGCGGTTTATTCAGCCGGGCTGGCGATCCCCTTTCTGCTCACGGCCCTCGCTTTCAACCGCATGACCACGGCCTTTGCGGTAATCAAGCGCCACTACGGCCTGATCATCGCGATCGGTGGCGTGATCCTGATCATCATGGGCGTCCTGATCTGGACCGGCGAGCTCTACCGGATCAACATCGAGATCCAGCACTGGATGACCGACCTCGGCATCGACTTCTGGAACTCCATCTAGTCAGTTCCAGCGGCCCGGGTTCTCGGCCGGCCCTGGTTCGGGTTTCGGGGGGCCGGACTCCTCGCGGGTACCGGGAGTGACCGTGACCAGGTCCTCGCCGATCGCTTCGACCTCTTCGAGTTCGTCTCCGTCCATGTCGCGAGAGCAGACGATGTGAAAGCGGCCAGTGCCAATGTCCGGATCCGGAACGATTGGCAGGCCGCGGATCTCCTCCCAGCCCAGCCGCTCGACCTCGAAGGGATTCATTCGAACCTCCGCAGCAGGAAACGGGCAGGTCGCGTTGTGGTGGTCGATCGCCTTCGAAATCGCTTCGAGGTTTTTCGATTCGGCCGAACTCATGCCCCGATCATGACAGAGCCGACAAGGCAAAAAGAACGGTGGGTCGGATTTCCGGCATCTCTGACGGAAATCCGACCCACCCCTGAGGCGGACTCTCCTACTTGTTGGTCCAGACCACGCCGACCCCGCCGAAGCCGAGGTCCTTCTTGGTCTGTTCGGTCAAATCCCAGTCACGACCCGCCACATACGGGCCGCGGTCGATCACCCGGGCGACCACCGTGCGACCCCCATACTGCAGGGTGACCCTGGTGCCGCAGGGCAGGTACTTGTTGGCGACTCCCCGGGTGGTCGGGGTCAGGGTGCCACCACAGGCGACCCCGTTTCCGTACAGGCCGGGGCCGTAGTAGGAGGCGTGGCCGGGCCGCAGGGCGCTGAATCGCCGGAAGAGGCTGAAGTCGCCGGTCGAACGACTGCTCTTGCCGGCCTGGACCCGATAGCTGAAATCACCGTTCTCGCGCGGGCGGAAGCTCAGAACAAAGCGTCCGCTGGCACGTGACCTGGTTGAAACGGTGCCCTGCCCCCGCACCCGCAGCCGGACGACCCTTGAGCCGCGCGGAAGCACGACGCCACTCACCCTGAGGCTTCGGCCGAGCTTCACGTATCTCTCCGGCCGGTCCAGCCGGATCTGGCCGATCACCGTGACGTGTCGGATCTTCGAGCGGTGGCCGTCACCTGCCACGGCCCGGAGCGCGGCCCTGGTTCTCGCCGCGACTTTGACGCTGAAGTGTCCCGACCCGTCGGTCTTGACCTTCCTGATCGTTTGCCAGCCGTTTCCGTTGCTTGACTGGATCCGGATATGCCCCCTCGTCAACCGGCCGGATTTGCCCCGCAGGCGGAACCTGCCGCCGAAATTGACGCTGTAATCCGCGACTTTCAGGACCACCGGGCCCTTGCGGCCTTTCGTTTCGATCTTCGCGGGCGAGCCTGCCTTCGTCCCGGTGGACCCGGCGGAATTCGAGGCGTTGGCGCCAGAACCCAGGGCGGCGAACACCGCGAGGCAGGCAAGCATGGACATCAGGGCACGGAAAAACCGGCTGTAACTCATCTTCGACTTTCTCCTTTTCGGCGCCTGCGGAGTTAGCTGACGGATTCGTCCTGCCCCTCCCGGGCCCGGACTACCGGCGGATCACCACCGGATTCACCCCATGCGGCTTGTCGCCGCGGTTGGTTTCCCCGCCTTCCCCGAATCCGGGGAAGCTCGGCGCTGTTCGCGATCCCACCAGAGGTGAGAGCGCCTTTTGTTAGCGTTTCGTTAGCAACGAGTGTGCGGGAGGTGAACCGGACCGTGTGTGCGTTCCTTCACACGGCAGGAACCCCTGCAAATCGGGATACTCAGACCAGTGAGTCCACTTCCCAAGATCGCTTTGGCCCAGGTCAACCCGACCGTTGGCGATCTTGACGAAAACGCCGCTCTGGTCAGCGAATGGATCGGCCTTGCTTCGCAGAGCAACGCGAAAGTCGTGGTCTTCCCCGAACTGGTCCTGACCGGATATCCCGCCGAGGATCTGTATCTCAGACCGGACTTCATCGCTGCAGCAGGCGCGAGCCTCCGGGAGATTGCCGAAAAAGTCGGTGACATCACGGCGCTCGTCGGCTTCCCCGAACCGGTCGGCAATCCGGTCGGCCGTGCCATCGCCGCGAACGCGATCGCGGTAATAAGCCAGGGGGAGATCAGGGGCGTGTACCGCAAACGCCTTTTGCCTAACTACGGCGTCTTCGACGAATACCGCACCTTCCGCAACGGAAGCGGACCTCTGGTGACCGAGGCCGCCGGCACGAAGCTCGGGGTAACCATCTGCGAAGACTGCTGGGATCCAGGATCCCCCGTGTTCAGCGACCTCGCCCCCGGGGCGGAGCTGGTCGTCAATTCCTCGGCCTCTCCGTATCACCGGGGAAAGGGCGTCGAAAGAGAGGAGATTTTTCGCCGGGTAGCAACGGCCAAGAATCTGCCGGTGGCGATGGTCAACCTGGTCGGCGGCCAGGACGAACTGATCTTCGACGGCGCGAGTGCCCTGATCGGACCTGACGGCGGTGTGCTCGCACGGGCCGGACAGTTTTCGGAGGACCTTCTGATCCATGACCCGGGAGAGCCTTCGAGCGCGGTGGCCGGCTGGATGGATGACCTCGACGAGGTCTACACGGCCCTGGTTACAGGACTCCGTGACTATGTGGTCAAGAACGGCTTCGGACACGTTGGACTCGGGCTCTCCGGTGGCATCGATTCCGCCCTGGTTGCGGCTCTTGCTGCCGACGCACTCGGCCCGGAGCAGGTGACCTGCGTGGTCATGCCCTCACCACACTCGAGCGGCGCGACCCAGGCCGATGCGCGCGAGATGGCCCGGCGCCTGGGCACCGGGCTGATCGAATTTTCAATCGAGGAGGCGATGGCGGCCTATGACCGGACCCTCGGCGAGCCCGCCAGCGGCATCGCGGCGGAGAACCTGCAGGCCAGGATCCGCGGCAACCTGATGATGGCACTGTCAAACAGCCGCGGCTGGCTTGTCCTGACCACCGCCAACAAGAGCGAGACCTCAGTCGGATATTCGACTCTCTACGGCGACATGGCGGGCGGGCTGGCCCCGATCAAGGACGTGCCGAAAACCCTCGTCTATGAGTTGTGCCGCCATCGCAACGGATCCTCGCCGGTGATCCCGGAGTCGATCCTGACCCGACCGCCCTCGGCCGAGCTGCGACCGGATCAGCTGGACACCGACTCCCTCCCCGATTACGACGAGCTGGACCGGATCCTGAAGATGTACGTCGAGGATGACCTCGGGCCGGCCGAGATCGCTGCCCGGGGAGAGAGCCCCGAGGTGGTCGCAGACGTAATCGCCAAGGTGGACCGGGCCGAGTACAAACGCCGCCAGTCCCCGCCGGGTCTCAAGATCACGACCAAGGGCTTTGGCCGTGACCGTCGCATGCCGATCACGAACCGTTACCGGCCCTGGCGGGCCGACTAACGAGTGACAAACTGGCTGAGGTCGGCTCCTTCGGGAGCTTCCCTCACCGCCATCGTCATCTGGGCCACGGCGCAGACGCGTTCGTCCTCATCCAGAACTTCCGCCTTCCAGACCCAGGTCATACGGCCGCGGTGCACGGCGGTCGCAACCACCTCTACTTTTCCGGAGGAAATCGGACGCAGGAGGTTTACCGAGATGCTTTGCCCCATCGCGATCCTTCCTTCGGGCAGGACTGCGTGAGCAGTGGCCATCGAACAGACGCTCTCGACCAGGCTGGCCATCACGCCGCCGTGCATGATCGCCATGGGCTGACGGTGATCGTCGCGCATGGTGACGCGAACTACGGCCCTGTCGGGGTCGGATGAAATCCACTCGGTACCGAGCAGATTGTCGAACGGGGATTCTGGAAGCTTGACGTCTGGCATCGCGCGGATGATAAGGGTCCGGACGCCCGGGCCGAAATACCCCGATCCGGCTCAGGTAACTCTCAGGAATCAGGCCGCCGTCCGGAACCCGTAGGGTTCACGTCCATGCCGTTGAGTGAGGACAGTCGGGCACTGCTGCAGTTGCTGCTCGGTCGAGGAAAGAGTTACGCGGACATCTCAGGGCTGCTCGGAATCGATGAGGCCGAGGTCCGTCGGCGGGCGAACACGGCTTTGGCCGAAATCGACGGTACGGCGCCCGACCCCGACCTGTCCGATTACCTGCTTGGCCAGGCCGATCCAATCACCCGGGCCGATGTCGGCAACCGGATCTCCTCGGACCCGGCTGCGGCCGAACAGGCCGAAGGGCTGGCCGATCAGCTCCGGCTTCTCTTTCCCGGCGCCGATCTGCCCGGGCCGGGTTCACCGCAGGCCGGAAAGCCGAAACCGGCTCCTTCACCGTTGCCGTCAGCCGCAAGCACCCAGGCTACCGCCGGCCCGAAATCTCCCGGCGGGATCTCTTCGATCACCAGTCATCAGCGGCGACTGATCGCGGTTCTTCTCGGCGGTGCCTTGCTGGCCGCGGTGGTGATCCTGCTGGTAGCCGGGACACTCGGTGGCTCGGATGACGAGAAATCCGCCGCTCCGACAGCCTCCCCGACCGTGGCCGTGCTTCAGCCCGTGGGCAACGAGCAGGGATCCGGACAGGTCCAGTTCGGATTTGCGGGGACCAGCCTCGCGGCGAACCTTCAGATCAGCGACCTGGCCCCGAACAGGAAGGGCGAGGGCTATGTGATCTGGCTTTTCGGCTCCTCCGGCGCTTTCCCCATCTACGCGGCAAAGGTCGGAAAGTCCGGTTCCATCACCGGGCAGATCGACCTGAACGAGGCCGTCATCTGCCTGATCGCCTCCGATTTCTTCCCGACCCTGCGGGTTTCCCGGGTGAGCAACGAGGAATTCAATGCTGCACTGAAGGCCGCCCGTCTGACCGACCGCCAGAACGTGAAGCTTCCCGATTACACGGGCACCACGACCCTCGAAGGTTCCATCTCGATGCCGCAGAAGGCCAAGGACACGATCGTGCCGATCTGCAACGGCACCGCCAGCCAGACGAGCCAGTAGGTCAGGGAAGCAGCTTCCCGGGATTCATGATCCCGGACGGGTCGAACTGTTCTTTCAGTGACCTGAGGGCATCGATACCGCCGGCTCCGATTTCGCCTTCGATCCAGGGCGCGTGATCCCGGCCGGTCGCGTGATGGTGCGAGAGCGTCCCGCCGGCGGCCTGGATCGCCCGGCAGGCCGCGAGCTTCACCTTTGGCCAGTTCTCCGGTCCCCCGGCCGGACCCTGACTGGCGATTACCGTGAAATAGAGCGAGGCGCCGTCGCGGTAGGCATGCGAGAGATGGCACATCACGATCCCCTCCATCCCGTTCGCCGCCAATGCCTCTTCCATGGCCCGGCGCACGGACTCATAGAGATGCCGGTGTCCGCTCCACTGCTGAGCGGTCTCGAGGGTTTCGACCAGGACGCCCCGGTCGAGCAGGCCTTCACGCAGATATGGCCCGTGGAAGCGCCCCTTCGCCCAGCCCTTCCCGGCTGCCTGACCCAGGTACACGCCGCCGCCCCGGCGGATCTCACGCGCCACGTCGGATCTTCTCCGGTGGACGGTCCCGGAGCTACCTTCGTACCCGCTGATGACCAGCGAACCCCCTGCCCGGCCCCTCAGCTTCAGATAACGCCGGAAGGCGTTTGCGGCAGCCCCGGACGGAAGCGACATCGCCAGGTTTACCTCGGTTTCCGGAATATCGGAAACCCGAATTATTGTTGGCAAAGCGTCTGCCTGTGCCAGTTTTCGCACGATTTCGTTCCCGGCCTCGAAATCCTCGACGATCCAGGCCTCGTATCTGCGGACGGCAGGCAGGGGCCTGATCCGCACGTCCACATCGGGAATCACCCCGAGGATCCCTTCGGAGCCGACCACGACCTCGCGCAGGGCCGGGCCGATCGAGGTGTGTGGAGTCGCCAGGGTCGAAATCTCGCCGGCGGGAGTGATCATCCGGATCGAGCTGACCAGCGAATCGAAGCGGCCGTAGCCGCTAGACGACTGACCGGCCGAGCGGGTAGCGGCAAAGCCGCCGATCGTTGCGTACTCGAAAGACTGGGGAAAATGCCCGAGCGTGTACCCGCGCTCGCCGAGCAGGCGCTCCGCCTCCGGACCCCGAAGCCCGGCACCAAGCCTCGCGGTAAGCGAAGTTTCATCGACCGAGATTTCTCTCAGCGCCGCGAGGTCAAGGCTGATCACCGTTTCGTGCTCGCCCCGCAGAGGAGTAACCCCGCCCACAACGCTGCTGCCACCGCCGAACGGAACCACCGCGACGCCCGAATCGGCGCAGGCCTCGAGCACCGCAAGAACCCGATCTGCATTTTCCGGAACCACCACCGCATCGGGTGCCTGCTCCAGCCGACCGGCTCTCAATGACATCAGGTCAAGATAGTTCTGGCCGTTCGCGTGCCGGACCCGGTCCTCGTGACCGGTAAACACATTCTCCTTTCCGGCAGCATCGAGGACCCGCTCGGCCAGGGGCCGGGCCTCGGGGATTTTCACCTCATCGATCTGCGGCGCCGTGGACCCGTCGATGGTGGCGATTTCCCTCTCGGCCAGCAAACGCTCTGCGGCCGGACCCAGTTCCACCGGCTCCGCCGGATCTCCCCACCCCCACCACCTGTTGTCGCGTCGCGGCTCGCTCATCCAGCGCCTTCGCCGTCAGTGTCCGCTGCGGAGGAGAAATTTCCGGCAAGTCCCTCCAGGGCCTCATCCAGAAGCTCACGCTGGCCTCTTTTCATCGAGAATCCGGCGATCTTGGCGGTGCCCCGGAGGGCGTTTACCGTGGTCAGGCTCACCTCTGAACCTTCGCCTTTCGGGGTGATTCTCACTTCCACGGCCTGCCGGACGAGGTGGGACTGATAGGGGGTTCCGTCGAGTTCATGCTCCCATTCGTATCGCTGGGGCCGCGTCGCTCCCGTACACCGGTAATCGAGCCTCAACATCCTTCCCGAGTCCGCCTCCAGCACACTGGTCCAGCGCGTCCGTTCCGCTCCCGCCTTCCCGGCCACATCCTCTACCCGGATCACCCGCGGCCACCATTCACTCAACCGTGAAGGGTCACTGACCAAGTCATAGACCCTGTCCGGATTAGCCGGAACAGTCCTCTTGCGACTGACCGTCGGCAACGCCTGCCTAACTGTCGGCTAGTCGGCGCAGATCCCGGACCAGCAGGGCATGTTTAAGTTCACTGAGAACGGTCGCCATCCGTTCGAGGCTTTCGACCGCTTCCTTGCGACGCTGAGGGTTGCGCGAAGCGAGTTTGGGGGCGAGCAGCGCCTCGATCAGGTTCACTTCCCGATCGGCCGAGGTCTTGAAAAGCTTCAGGTTCCTTGCGCCGACCCCGGAACGTGCCAGTTCGTTGGCGGCCCGGACGATTTCCATGTCGGTTTCGTCGTAGACGGAATTGCCGTTGTCGGTCCTTGACGAGACCAGTCCGTACTCCGCCAGTTCGCGGATGAACTCCGCCCTGGCGCCGGTTTCCTCGATCACCTCGTCGATCGTGAAACGGGAACTGCTGGTCCCGATCAGCTTCGCCCTTCTGGCCGTGTTCGAAGAATTCCCGGACAGACCGGTCACCGACGGTCCGGCGGCCAGTTCCTGGCGGATCACTCTCAAGGGAAGGAACTCGTCCCGCTGCAGCCGGAGCACGGTGCGTAGGCGATCCACGTCGGACTGGCTGTAAAGGCGATAGCCGCCGGAAGTCCGGCGAGGAGTGACGAGCTTCTGATCTTCCAGGTAACGGATCTTGGAGATTGACACGTCCTCGAATTCCTTGCTGAGCAGCTTGGCAACGGCCCCGATCGTCAGTGCTTTGCGGGGCCTTCGGGCTGCCATCTGGCTGCCTTCAGCCAGGTTCTGGTCGCTGAGGGTCATCTCATCTCTCCAGATAAGTCAGTTTGTACTTGCCGACCTGAATCTCGTCGCCGTCTTCCAGACGCTGGGATTCGATTCGCTTCCGGTTCACGTAGGTGCCGTTCAGCGAGCCAAGATCGTCGATGTAGGTCCCGTCGCCCCGGGAGACGAGCAGCGCATGGTTGCGGGAGACGGTCACGTCATCGAGGAAGACTCCGGCGTCAGGACTGCGTCCGATGGCAACGCGATCCTCTTCCATCGGAAAGGTTTCCCCGGCCCTCCCCCCGCCACTTCGAATCACCAGGGCGGCGCCGGTTCGCTCCACCTCGGCGTCGACATCGACCGCTTCAATCTCACCCGTTTCTCCCACCTGATAGGTGGAAGTACCCTGTTCGTCACTTCCTTCGCGACGACCGATGAAGGTGCCGCACTTCTGGCAATAGTTGGCGGCCTCGGGATTTACAAAGCCGCATTCTGGGCAGTGGGTCGCCATGCCGGGCATTATACGGCCCGACCCTAACCTTCAACTCAGGCTTTACGGTTGGGTTTTTTCTTCCGTCGTGACCGTCTGTCTGGCGTTGATCTGGTCCCGGCCCACCCGGGCGTAAAGGTAGGTCGCGATGATCCCGAGGACGATGCCGATCGCCAGCAGGACCGTGGCGACCCAGGTCTCGACCGCCAGGGCGAGCAGCAGGGAGATCATTACCGGGAACACGGCCACCCGGCCGAACCAGTTGACCTCGATATCAACCCCATGTGAAAGACCCCAGCGGGCAAGCACCAGGGTCGCGAGTTCGCGGACAAGCAGCAACGCAAGCATCCATCTTGGCAAGAGCTCGAAGTGCCAGCAGACGGCAAGCCCGGAAAAGATCGTCAGCCGGTCGATCACCGGGTCCATCAGCGCTCCGAGGCGACTGTACTGGCCCGTGACCCGGGCCAGGAAACCGTCGACGTAGTCGCCGCCGGCGATCAGAAAGAAGAGCAGCGCCGACAGCCAGTCCCGACCGTCGTCCGAGCTGAAGGCCACGATCAGGAACAGGGGTATTCCGAGCAGTCGCAGGTAACCGATGAAATTGGGGATGGTGAAGGGCCGAAGTGGTTGCCCCGCTCTGGTCGGTGCCGGCTCCGCGCCGGTCCGGTCGAGCCCGAAAAGCTTGCGGATCCTGCCCTTGCCGAAGGGCGCCGCGTCGCCCATCAGTCCGAACCGGAAAGCGAGGCATGGATCCTGGCGATCTCCTCCGCCCCGCCATCCACCGGGATCCTGTGATCCTTTCCGCTTCGCCGCTCGCTCCCCTCGTAAATACCGTCCGCCAGTCCCCGGCGGCCGACCACCACCCGCAGCGGGCAACCGATCAGCTCGGAGTCGGTCAGCTTCTGGCCCGGGCCGGCGTCACGGTCGTCGTAAAGCACCTCGAACCCGCCTTCAAGCAGGGCTTCGTAAAGGCTGTCCGCCTCGGCCCTTTCCGGTTCGTCCGGTTTTGAAAGGGAAACAAGGTGGATCTGCCAGGGTGCGATCGAGGGCGGCCAGGAGAGGCCCTTGTCGTCGGCAAACTGTTCGGCCGCGGCCGCGACGATCCGGGCGGGGCCGATCCCGTAGCTGCCCATGACGATCGGCTGCTCCTTGCCTTTCTCGTCGAGGAAGGTGGCCCCGAGTGGCACGCTGTACCGGGTGCCGAGCTTGAAGATGTTGCCGACCTCGATCGCCGGCTCCAGCGTTATCGGATGACCGTCGTCGGTCGTATCCCCTTCCAGCACCGAGCGCACGTCGGCTTCCTCGAAGGCGAAGTCACGGCCGGGCTCCACCCCCTTGAGGTGAAGGTCGGGCCGGTTGGCACCGGCGACCAGTCCGGCTCCCTTGATCGCACGGTCCTTGATGATCCTGACCGAAGCTCCGACCGGTCCGATGTATCCGGGCGGACCCAGCTTCTCTTCGATCTCGCCTTCGGTTGCCGGTCGGGACTCGACCCCGAGAGCGTTGGCCAGCTTGACCGGATTCACCTGATGGTCGCCGCGGACCAGAACCAGGATGAACTGATCCGCGTCGGTGATCACGGGAACCGCCTTGATCAGCGCACCGGGATCGACACCGAGCGCGGCGGAGACCTTGTCGATGGTCTTCTGGCCCGGGGTTTCCACCTCTGCCGGTTCGCTCAGCTGCTCCCCCGCCTCGATCGGCCGGGGATTTGCCGAGGCGACCTCGAGGTTGGCCGCGTAACCGGGTGCGAGGGCGATGGTGTCTTCGCCGGCGCCGCAAGGTGCCATGTACTCGTGAGCACCGGAACCACCCATCATGCCGACGTCGCTCTCGACCCTGTACCACCGGATCCCGCTCCGGTCGTAGATCCGGTCGTAGGCCTCGATGCAGAGGTTGTAGGTCTCCTGAAGGCCGGCTTCGTCCCGGTCGAAACTGTACGCGTCTTTCATCACGAATTCCCGGGTGCGCAAAATTCCCGCGCGGGGTCGCGGTTCGTCCCGCTCCTTGGTCTGAAGCTGGTAGACCAGCTGAGGCAGGTCCCGATAGGAGCGGATTTCGTTTGCCATGTGACCGGTAACGCATTCCTCGTGCGTCATCGCCAGGACCATCGGGGAACCCTTCCGGTCTTCGAGCTTGAACAACTCGTCGATTCCGTAACGTCCCGTCTTCTCCCAGGGGTCGGCTGGCTGAAGCACCGGCATCGATATCTCCTGGCCGCCGATCCGGTCCATCTCTTGCCGGATGATCTGTTCCACCTTGCGGTGGGCCCGCCAGCCGGCTGGCAGATACGTCCAGAGGCCGGCGCCCATCTGCCGGACCATCCCGGCCCGGACCAGCAGTTTGTGGCTCAGGGCCTCGGCGTCGGCCGGAGGGTCTTTCAGGGTAGGCAGAAGGGTGCGTGAGACTCTCGTCATCGGTGCCTGAGCCTATCGGCCGGGAAGGACTTCGGCTTCGGCGACCCGATAGAAGCCGGGTGCGTTGCGACCGCCCGGCACCGGGTGCCTTGCAAGCGCCTCGGCGGTGGACTGATCCCGGATCTCGCGTAACCCCCGGCTACCCAGGAATTCATCCATCTTTGCCGGGTCGAGGCCGTATCGGAAGGGTTCGCCGACTTTCGCCACCTGCGCACTCCAGGGAGGGCGGTCCTCGCCGCCTTCGTTCAGCAGTGCGACGTCCACATACGTGTAAATCAGGCGGCTCTCCGCCGCTCCCGAAGCGGTCACCCAGGCCAGGGTCTGGTCCACCGCTTCCGGCGTCAGGTAGCTGAGGACCCCTTCCCAGATGTAGACCGACTTCAGTCCGGTCCGGAATCCCGCGCGTTCCAGGGGTGCCCCGACCCCCTCCTCGAGCAGATCGAAGGGTACGTAGTTGACATTCGAAGGCAACTCGCCGTCCCGCTCGATCAGTTTCCGCTTCTTGCGTTCCTGAGTCGGAGGCTGATCTAGTTCGAAGACAGGAATTCCCCGGGCGGCAGCCAGGCGGAGTGCTCGCGTGTCGTAACCGGCCCCGAGGATTGCCAGCTGCTCCGCCCCGCCCTCGATTGCCGCGGTCACCGAGTCATCGATCAGGCGGGTCCGGATCACCGCCGAAGGCCGGGACCCGGGCCAGTTCCGGTCGATGTATCGGCAGACCAGTCGCTGCCCCAGGGGATTCCGGGCCAGCCTGGCCCCCAGGGCAAGACGCCCTTCCAGGAAGCAGGCTGCGTAAGGATCCGAAAAGAGCCGCTCACCTGGCGGACGCGCCGACTCGACCGCCCGAAAGGTAGCCACATACTCAGCCGTCTTGCTAGGACCTTCGGGCATCAATTACCGGATCTTCATGCAGACGGGGGTTGGCAGAGGGTGCCGACGACGTTTCGGGCCGAGGAGGCAGTCTCTGCCAACCCCCGTCGCCACCCTAGGCCCGGGTAAAGCGACGTCCGGCAGTAGGCGAAACCGCTTCGTCGACCAGCAACTTGTCGTTCTCGGCCTTCTGCGAGGCCTCATGCTCCATTTTGGCGATCTTCTCGGGGGTGAGGTCACCGGCGTTTTCGTCCTCGATCTTCTTGACCCAGGCTTCGCCTTCGGCCGATTCCTTTTCGTCGAACTCGACCTCGCCGCCCCGGTCGAGCGAGAGATCGATCTGTTCGAAGAGCGTTTCCACCAGCTGGCTGGTTGGAACCTTTTTGATTGCCTTCCCCTTGGCGAATACCACCCCCTCGTTCTTGGCCCCGGCGATGCCGAAATCCGCGCCCTTGGCTTCACCGATTCCGTTCACCGCACAACCGAGAACGGCCACTTCGATCGGCTCTTCGTAGGTTTCGAGCCGGGCCTCGACTTCCGCCACAACCGCGTCCATGTC
>JACJWY010000007.1 GCA_020636955.1 Thermoleophilales bacterium
GACAAAACAAAATACATAACACTCCTCCTCGCGCCGGCGCCCCCTCCTCCTCCCGCCGGGGTGGCGCCCTCCCCCTGCCGCCCCCCCCCCCCCCCCCCCCCCACCGGGGGCGGTCCCGTCCCGTCTAGAGTGCGGTGGGTGAACAGGGCCGCGCTTGGACTCTTGATCTGTCCCCATTGCGGGGGCGAGCTGCGCGAGAACGGCGGTTCGCTGATCTGTTCGAAGGGCCACACGATGAACATCGCCCGGCAGGGGTATGTGAGCCTGCTGGGCCGCGATTCGGGGACCCACACCGCCGATTCCGCCGAAATGGTCGCGGCACGGGAGCGGTTCCTCGCCGCCGGTCATTTCCGCCCCCTTGCTGACGCCCTGGTTGAAAACGCCGGGCCGGCGAAGGGGGAGCCGGAGGTGGTCGTGGACCTGGGCTGCGGGACCGGCTACTACCTGGCCAATGTCCTGGGTGCCTTGCCCGGCAGCGTCGGGATCGGGATCGACAATTCGAAATTTGCCGCCCGGCGGGCCGCGAAGTGCCATGAGCGGGCAAGCGCGGTCGTCGCCGACATCTGGGACGCACTACCGGTCAGGGATGATGCGGCCGGCCTCGTGCTGAACGTCTTTTCGCCCCGAAACGGGGAGGAGATGGAAAGGATTCTCGCTCCGGGCGGCCGACTGGTCGTGGTCACCCCGCAATCCGGTCACCTTGCAGAACTGATCGAGCGGTTCAGGATGATCTCGGTCGATCCTGATAAAGGAGAACGGCTCGAAAGAAGCCTGGGGACGCTTGCGAACGGGGCAGAGAGCCGGAATCTGGAATGGCAGATGAAGCTCGACCGGGCCGCGGTGAGGGATCTGGTCCAGATGGGGCCGAGTGCTGGAAGAATGGGGGAAGCCGAATTGGATGCGGCGCTTCAGGCACTGGAGGAGGAGACCGTGGTCAGCGCCGCGGTGGCCATCACCACAACGAGCAGCGAGGAGAGTCAATGAGCATCGACCGCAAGGGCGCAACAGACTTCACGAAGGAAGCCCATGTCCACAGTGTGCGCTGTCTCGACTTCGAGGACAAGGCCTCTTTCGAGGAAGCAAGACGCGGATTCATCGCCCCGGTGCCCGACGGCCAGATTCTGAAAGAGGACGGAGATTTCGTCTTCGACCCGCACAAGCTCGCCTTTGCCTCCGGGGAACCGGAACAGCCGGAGACCGTGAACCCGAGCCTCTGGCGGCAGGCCCGGCTTTACGCCGACGGCGGACTCTTCGAGGTATGCGACCGGATCTACCAGGTGCGGAACCTGGACATCTCCAACATCACCTTCATCGAGGGCGATACCGGGGTGATCGTGGTCGACCCCCTGGTTTCGGCCGAGGTGGCGAAGGCAGCCCTGGAGCTCTACTTCGAACACCGTGGCGAGAAGGAGGTGGTTGCGGTGATTCATTCACACAGCCACGTCGATCACTTCGGCGGGGTTCGCGGCGTAGTCGACCAGGCGGACGTCGATTCGGGGAAGATCCCGATCATCGCCCCGGAAGGCTTCCTCGAGGCCGCGGTATCGGAGAACGTGGCCGCCGGCAACGTGATGACCCGCCGGGCCATGTATCAGTTCGGGATCCTGCTGCCGCCCGATGTCCAGGGCACGGTCGGCAGTGGCCTCGGTATCGGTACCTCACTTGGCACGATCACCCTGATCCCACCGACCGACCTGATCACCGGGACCGGCGAGACCCGCGTGATCGACGGCCTCACCTTCGAGTTCATGCTGACTCCGGACACCGAGGCGCCGGCCGAGATGCATTGGTACATCCCGGAGCTGCGGGCCCTGACCGCGGCCGAGAACTGCACCCACACCCTCCACAACACCTACCCGATCCGCGGGGCGATCGTCCGCGACCCGCAGGCATGGTCGATGTACCTGAACGACACGATCGACCGCTGGGCCGACAAGTCGGATGTGATGTACGCGATGCATCACTGGCCGGTCTGGGGAGCCGACCGGGTGCGAGAGATGCTGGAGAAGGGCCGTGACGCCTACCGCTACATTCACGACGAGACCCTTCGCCTCGCCAATCATGGCCTGACCCCGCGGGAGATTGCCGAGCAGGTCGAGTTCCCGGACTCGCTGGCGAAGCACTGGTCAGTCCGCAGCTACTACGGCACGATCAGCCACAACGTCAAGTCGACCTACACGCGTTACCTCGGTTGGTACGACGGCAACCCTTCCAATCTCGAACCACTTGTACCGACCGAATCCGGCAGGCGCTATGTCGAATTCATGGGCGGTGCCGGGAAAGTGGTCAGCATGGCCCGCGAGTCCTTCGAGAAGGGCGAATACCGCTGGGTTGCCGAAGTGCTCGGACACGTCGTATTCGCAGATCCCTCCAATCAGGAAGCCCGTGAGCTGCAGGCCGATGCCTTCGAGCAGCTCGGCTACCAGACCGAATCCTCGACCTGGCGAAACGCCTACCTGATGGGCGCCCAGGAGCTCCGGCACGGCACCCCGAGCTATCCGATCGGAAGCACGGCCAGCGAGGACTCGATTCGGGCAATGACCCTGCCGATGATCTTCAACTTCTTCGCGATCAAGATTCACGGGGTGAACGCCGCCGACCTCGAGCTGGACCTCAACCTTGACATCACCGACACCGGCGAGTCGGCGGTGCTTCGGCTCTCAAACGGAGTGTTGAGCCACTCGATGGTCGACCGGGAGGAGAGCGCGCCGGTCCTGGCGATGAGCCGGGATCTGCTCAACCGCCTGGTCGGAAACGAGGTCACCCTTGACGAAGCGGTCGAAGCCGGCGAGGTGGAACCGGGACCGGGCCTGGAAGTGTTTCGTCAGTTCGGCGAGCATCTCGACGAGTTCGACCTCTGGTTTCCGATCATCGAACCGTGAGCCCGGCTTGACCGGGATGCGAGGATGAACCGATGAGTCAGGAATGCAGTCATCTGGGGCAGGTCGAAGTCACCCGGCTGCCGGAATCGGTCGACGGATGCGAGGACTGCCTGCGGGAGGGGACCGGCTGGGTCCATCTCAGGATCTGCCTTCTCTGCGGACATGTCGGTTGCTGCGACAGCTCGCCTGAGCGCCATGCGACCAGGCATTTCAAGCAGTCCGGCCATCCGCTGATCCGCTCGATCGAACCCGGCGAGGAATGGTCCTGGTGCTACGTCGATGACCTGGCGTTGGTTATCGACGGAATCGAAGGGGAGACGAGGATCCCGCCCTCTCCGCTCCTCAACTGAACTCGACCCGGTCCCAAGGCCGGGAAATTCCTGAGAATGCGATTCCGCTCGGGCGAAGGCGGGTAGATTGGGAGCATCATGCCTGAGACCGTAAGTGGTGAATCATCCGCGAACGTTCCGGCGTTCGGAAACCAGGAAGAGTCTCACCGGGTGCTGCTGGTCGCCGATGAGCTCTTCCGCGGCAGCGACCTGGCCGAGGAGCTGAGGTCACATCTCGAGTCAACGAAAGGGCTGGAGATCCACGTCATTTCGACAGCCACCGCTCATTCCGCCGTAGACCAGGAGCTTGGCGACATCGACGGACCGAAGGCCGAAGCCGGCGAGCGACTGGACCACATCCTGAAAGAGCTCGAAGATCAGGGCTTCGCCGCCAGCGGCGTGGTCGGAGACCCGGACCCTAAGGTCGCGGTCGGAGACGGCCTGGTCGATTTCGATGCCGACGAGATCATCGTGGTCAGCCACGTCGACAGTGAGCGTGAACACGCCGAAAAGGACCTGTGGGGCCGGATCAAGGATGACTTCCATCCCCCGGTGACCCAGCTCAAGGTCGGCCATCCCGATTCGGCCGGGTCGGCGGCCGCGGTGGAAGCGGTCGAACATGCCCCCGCCCACGAGAAAACCGAAGACGAGTTGATCAACGAGACCCGGAATTTTCCGCCGCTCAGGCGGCTCGACGTCGCCGGCATCCTGGTCGGGTTCATCGGGACGGTTGCGCTCGGAATGATCGCCGTCGCCGCGGGTACCGACGACGGAGGTGAGCTTTCCGGGTCGGCCGCGATCATTTTGATGATCGCGATCGGTGCCTTTCTCGTCAACGTGGCCAACATCATCGGGCTGCTCTTCTTCGAAAGCGTGCGTTACACCGGGATCTGGCAGAAGTTCTTTGCCCGGGTCTCGATCGGATTCACGGCGGTCGGTCTCGCCGTGTCGCTGCTTCTCTGGCTGGCCTGAGGTCCGACCTCAAGCGCAGACGACGATGACGCGGGTTGCGGTAATCGGGGCGGGAGTGGTAGGTCTCGCGGCCGCCAGGGCGCTTGCGCGGCGGGGCATCACCTGTGTGATTTTCGAACAGGGAGCCCCGGGGGGCGGCCAGTCGGCCGGCGAATCGCGGATATTCCGACATGCTCATGATGATCGGCGCCAATTCGAGCTGGCGGTCAGGGCGCGTCGGGGCTGGGTCGAATGGGAGCGCGAATTCGGTGTCCAGCTGATCTCGGGGGATGGTGCGATGGTGATCGGAAGCAGGGCCGTTGCCCGGCTTCAGCGCTATGCCGACGAACCGGTCTGCCAGGTCAGGGAGCTCTCGGGCGGGCAGATTTCCGAAGCGTTGCCGATCCTGGCCGAATACGAAGGGCCCGCCCTTATCGACGAGGGAGCGGGGGCGATCCGGACCCGACTTACGATCGCCGGCCTGATCGGGTCGCCGGGTCCCGAACTCATGCCCGAACGGGTTGAGTCGGTTATCCCGCGCCCGCAAGGCGGAGTAGAAGTGATCTGTGAGTCCGGCACCGGATCCTTCGATGCCGCGATCGTGGCGGCCGGGGCAGGCACCGGGCACCTTGCCAGTCGGGCAGGGATATCGATCCCGTCCTCGACCCAGGCCCACATGCGCCTGACCCTGCCCGTGTCCGGGGAGAGCGCCCCCTCCAGGCTGGCCTGCCTCCAGGACTCTTCCGATGCCTTCGGCGAGTCAATTGCTTACGGATCACCGGTGCGCGGGAACCGCGAATACGCGGTCGGACTGGCGATCAGCGTCGAAGCCGACCCTGAACGTCCCGCTCCCGACTCCCTGGCTGATGTCGCGGACAGGACCCGGGCCTACGTTGAGAGGGCCATGCCGGGACTCGATTGCGGCGGAGCGGTTTCCTTCCAGCGCTGGGTCACCGAGCTTCCCTGGGCGGCTGACGGTTTGGCGATCTGGCAACGGGATGACGCCTACTTCATTGCGGGCCACAACCTTTTCAAGCTGGCTCCGGCTCTGGGGGAGACCCTGGCCGACTGCGTTCAGGACGGTTCGGTGGTGCCCGGCTTCCGGCCCGCAGACCGGCTCGGCGAGCCGATGCTCGAAGCCCGTTAGAAGACGGCCCCCGTTAAGCAAACCGACCGGCCAAGGGGGTGGGCCGGTCGGTTCGCTTTCTGGGGGAGTTCGGGAGGGTCAGGCTGCGGCGGGGAGGCGATCCTCCATCCGGTTCAGGATCCGCTTGAGCATCCGTGAAACATGCATTTGCGAGTGACCGATCCGGTCGGCGATCTCCGATTGGGTCATCCCGTCCTGGAAGCGGAGATTGATCACCATCTTCTCTTCGCCGCTGAGATCCGCCATCGCGCTGCGGAGCATGATTCTGCTCTCGGCGGTGTCGAAGTTCGAATCCTCGCGCCCGAGCCATTCGGCAGGGGAGTTCTGATCGTCGTCGGCTGAACCGGGTGTCTGGTCCAGAGAAACCGGATGCCGGTTCTGGCCCGCCTCGAAGGCTTCGGTGATCTCCGACTCGGGGCAGTTCATCTCCGCCGCGATCTCGGCCGCGGAAGGATCCCGGTTCAGTTGGCTTGTCAAATCCGAGACGACGATGTCGATCTGGCCGATCCGGTCGTAGAGGCTCCGGGGAAGGCGCATCGAGGATGTGCGGTCGCGGAAGTGCCGCTTCAGTTCACCGGTGATGGTGGGGGAGGCGAAGGCGATGAAAGGAACCCCCCGCCCGGGATCGAAGCGATTGACTGCGTTGACCAGGCCGAGGCTGGCGACCTGGACCAGATCGTCAAGCGATTCCGCCTGGCTGCGGTAACGGACAGCCAGACTCTTGGCAAATGCCAGGTAGCGGTTGACCAGCTCTTCGCGTGCCTCGACGTCGGTTTCCCGTCGTTCCCAGAGCTCGCTCTCTTCGGCCAGCCCGATGATGCCGTTTGGTGAATCCACCCTTGTCTGAACCTTGCTTTCCATCTCAGCCTCTCTTTCCGGAGGAGTGACCCTCCCGAGTAGCTGCCCTGGGACTCCCGATGGCGAGAGCCGTGCAGTGGTGCCTGATCGTTCGCCAAAACCGTATGCATCAACTTGTGAACTGTCCAGTATCCGAAACCTAAAGAAAGTCTTAAGTTCCCGGCCAAGGTCAGAAAAGTGGCTCTACAAAGGGGCAAAAGCGGCTCGAATTTGGCGCAACAGCTTGAAAACAGAGAGTTTCACAAAAAAGACATCAGAGTACGTAGTTGTTGCATTTCGGAGGGAAAATTGTCCCGAAACGGACCGTTTTTCGTTCAGCGGGGGGTGTGCCGGTGGTGAAGCATGAGCGAATTCCCGTCCGGATCAGCGAAAAGGGCCATGTGGCAGACACCGGTATCGAAGGTCTCTCCGAAGAAGGTCACGCCTTTTTCCTCGAGCTCGGCCCGGGCTGACTCGACGTCATCGACATGAAGGGCAAGATGCGAGCATTTCTCGGCCGAGAACTCCATGCCCTGCTTCTCCGGCTCCCAGATCCCGAAGCAGGTTTCGCCGACCCAGAACTCGTAGTCGGAGCCATCGTCGGGTCGAAGTCCCAGGGTCTCCACATAGAAAGCCCTTGAGCGGTCCGCGTCGGTGGATGGAATGCCGATGAAGTCAAGTCCCGTGATCATGTAACGAGGGTACCTGCCCGGTCGGGCTCTGACCCGGGGCTGGACCGGGTCGGGCCCCGACTCAGGACTTGACCGGGTCCGGCAGGTCGTCGATTCCGGCAAGCACGGCCATCGGATCGATATCGGCCGCAAAGAAGGTCCAGGTTCCGTCTGGCGCCTGATCGATCAGATGACCCTCGCTCAGGGTGGCAAGGGCCGAGCTCACCTTGGGCCGGCGGGCTCCGATCAGGGCGGCCAGGTTGCGATGGCTGAGACGGATCGGGATCTTCACCCCGTTTGCCCCCTTGACTCCCCAGCGCTCTGCCAGATACCGGAAGGTGAGCAGCAGCCGGTGATCGATCCTCGGCAGCTGGCAAAGGGCGACCTGGAAACCGAGCCAGCGGGCGCGGGCCACAACCCGGTCCATCAGCACGGTGAGGATGCTCGGGTAATCCTGCGCCAGTTCGTGAAAGCTTTCGTCGATGATCGCGATGTGCCCGGTCGAAAGCAACGCCCATTCGTCGGTCACATGCATTGCCGCCAGCGCCTGCGGGACGACCCAGGTGCGGATCAGGTCGCCGGGCCCGAGCAGCTCCAGCGAGGGTCGGCTGGCGACCGAGATCTCGCGGATCAAGGTGCCTTCGAGAATCAGGTAACCGAGAAATTGCGGGCTCGAAGGCGGCTTTCTCGACTCCTCCCAGTCGCCCGGCTCGACCCGGCGAACCTCGACCGTCAGCTTTTCCCGGGCTTCGTCCAGAAGCCGACGCTCCATGCCCCGCGCCAGCGAAGGCTCTGCGTCGAGCAGCCTCACGCTGCCTTCCGGTTCCCCGAACATTCCATGACCCTAGCCGGGCCGGGCCGATCCGGCGTGGCAAAGCGTCAACAAGGGGCTCCGTGCCCCCTTGTAGGGTGGCCGCATGAACCAGTCTCCCCGTCGTGTTCTCGTCCTGGCCGCAATCCTCGGATCGGCCTTTGCTCTCGCGGCCTGCGAAAAGGAGGTTTCGATCGGCGACAAGACGATCGGCCAGAGCGAGCTCGAAAACCAGTCGTCGAAGACCCTGGAACAGAATTACGGTGAAAAGCCGGCATCGGTCGATTGCCCTGAGGACCTCAAGGCGGAAGTCGATGCCACCGAAACCTGCGAACTGGTCGACCAGCGAGGCAACCATTACGACATGAAGGTCACCGTCACTTCGGTTGACGACGACGGCAACGCCAAGTTCAACATCCAGGTTGGTCAGATCAAGAAAATGGGCAGCGTTCCCGAGTAGCGCCTGGGTGAATCCGCTCAGGATCCAGGGGCATTGGTGGCGGCAAGGACAGCCCCATCACAAAGTCTCCTGGGTCGCCTACTGGTCACACCCGGTCGCCGGACCCGGCTGACCCGAAGATTTGGTTCAGGCCCTCGGGTCCGAGGCCTCGTTCAGGAGGCCCAACTCGGATTCGGAAAGAGTCAGCCCGACTCCGGCAAGGAGCGGCTCGAGCTGCTTCGGGTCGCGTGCACTTGCGACCGGAGCGGTAACCGTAGGCTGGGCCAATAGCCAGGCGATCGCGATCGCCGCGTGTTCGACTCCACGTGACTTTGACACCTCGTCAAGTGCGGCCAGTACCCGGTGCCCGTATTCGTTCAGGTACGCGGCCGAAGCCGGTCCGCGCGGGCTCTTGTCGAAATCCGACTCGTCCCGGTACTTGCCGGTGAGGAACCCTTTGGCCAGCGAGAAATAGGGCATGACGCCGAGATTCTCGCGCTCGGCGATTTCGCGGCGGCCACCGTTTTCGAATTCGTCGCGCTCGACCAGGTTGTAATGGGGTTGGAGGGCAACCCACCTGGCCAGTCCTTCGCGGTCCTGGGTGGCGAGAGCCTCTTCGATCCTCGCCGGCTCGAAGTTCGAGCCGGCGATGTAGCGAACCTTGCCGGCCTTCACCAGCTCATCGAAGGCGGCGAGGCTCTCTTCGAGGGGAGTTTCGGGATCGTCGTAATGCGCGTAGTAGAGGTCGATGCGGTCGGTCTTCAGTCGCTTCAGCGAGTCTTCGCAGGCAGCCGCAACGTTTGCGGCCGAAAGCCCCTGGCGGTCGGGATGCTGTGAAACCTTGGTCGCCAGAACGATCCGGTCACGGTTTCCCCGGCTCTCCATCCAGTTGCCGATGATGGTCTCCGACTCGCCGCCGGAGTTTCCCGGGGCCCAGGCCGAGTAGGAATCGGCGGTATCGATGAAGTTGCCGCCAGCCGCCACGTAGGAGTCGAGGACTTCGAAGGACTGCGCCTCGTCGGCGGTGAACCCGAAAACGTTGCCACCGAGGTTGAGAGGGAAAACGGAAAGCTCGGAACTGCCGATCTTGACCATGGCTCAACTATGGCAAGCCGCGCAACCCGGCCCGGCCGCCGAACGCGCAACCCGGTCCGACCGCCGAGATCAGCGGCCGGGTTATCCCGACAGGTCGAGGCTCTGGCGGATGTCTTTGATCAGCAACTGAAGGTTCATCGGGTCGGTGGGAGAGGGCTCGAAACCGAACTTCAGATAGAAGGCCCGCACCGACTCATCCGAAGCGTGGACGAGCAGCAAACGAATTCCCGCCGTCTCAGCCACCGACAGGGAGCGCCTCAGAGCGTCACCGAGCAGGAGCGCTCCGACTCCCTTCCCTTGGAACTCTCTGTCGGCAGCGAGGCGGGCGAGGAGTACGGCAGGGATCGGGTGCTGAGGCATCGCCTTCCCGGCCCGTGGTGAAGCATCCTGATGTGAGATGGTCGCGACAGTCAGCGCGTGGTACCCAACGACCTGGTCGTGACCCGGCAGTGCGACCACATACGTTCTTGCCGAGCCTGCGGCATCGGCCCGTCTTGCATGGCGAACCAGCCAATTGTTTAGTGAATCCACCTCGCAGTCGAAGCCTTCCAGTCGATGACTAGCGTCCAGCGGGACCGGACCGACCGGTGAGGCCAATTATTCCGGCCGGGGTCGGGAGAAAAGGTCAACCAGCTCCGGCCTGGCCTGGGCCGGACGGTCCATTGCCTCGACCAATTCATCCCAGGAAGCGGCTTCGACGGGGAAGCTGGTGCGACTTGCGAGCAGGGATTCCGCTTGCTCGCGACCACTCTCAACCAGAAACTGGGTTAGCGACACCTGCCGATAGCCAGCGGCACGCTCCAGCAATGCACGATCGTCTTCCCTGATGCGGATATTGAGTCTGTCCCTGGCGACAGCCATCAACCAATTGTACAGACTTTGTACGTACATCCCGGCTTTTTCGGCTCAGGCGAAGTAGAAGACCACGCCCAGGACCGCGTATAGGGCGAGCAGCTGGAGGCCCTCGAACCAGTTCGATTCGCCCTCCTGGACCACGTAATAGGCGGCCATCACCGCGATGATCAGGCTGGCCATCTCGTATCCGTTGAAGACCAGTGCCATCGGGTTCGGGCCGAGGAAGAAGGAAACGATCACCAGGGTCGGCATCACGACGAGCGCGAGCTGGGTGGCCGAGCCGATCGCGATCTGGACCGAAAGGTCCATCTTGTTCCTGGTCGCGTAGAGAATCGATACCCAGCTCTCGGCAGCATTGCCGACGATTGCGACGATGATGATGCCGACGAAGAACTCGGAGAGACCTACCGAGACCGAAACCTCTTCCAGGGACCCGACCAGGATGTGGGCCATCACCCCTACCGCCACGCCGGCCAGGGCCAGCATCCCTACCGCCTTCCCGACGCTCCAGCCGAGCGGCGAGCCGTGCTCTTCTCCGGCCGGATTGAACAGGTTCTTGTGGGTCTTCAGCGAGAACAGAAGCCCGGCACCGTAGGTGAGCAGCAGGATCCCCGAGGCGACGATCGATATCGCGTTGACGTCATGTCCGAAATCGGTGATCTCGTCGGAAACCCCCGGCAGCCCGCCGCCATGTACGAGCACGAAGACCGCTGGCAGCACCAGGGTGGCCACGGCCAGGAAAAGCATCAGTGCCTGGGAAGAGACCGCGGTCTGGTTGAAGACCTGCTTCTCGCGCTTCCAGCCACCGGCAAACATGCCGATCCCCATGATCAGCAGGATGTTGCCGAGAACGGCTCCCACGATCGAGGCCTTGACCACCTCCTGGAGGCCGGCCCCGAGAGCAAAGAGGGCGATTATCAGCTCCGGGGCGTTGCCGAAGGTGACGTTGAGCAGCCCGCCAAGCCCGGGCCCGGATTTGGAGGCAAGCTCCTCGGTCGCGACCCCCATCAGCGCAGCGGTCGGGATCACGCCCAGGGCGGCGGTAACGAAAATCAGGGTGGCGCTCGCGTCGACGAAGAAATCGAGGATGATCGCGATCGGGATGAACGGAACCAGGTAGTACGGCCAGATGAACCATTCCGGCATTTCCCTCTTGCGTTCCGTTGATGCTGGCCCGGACATGAGGAAGCAGATTATGATCCAGAGGGGCGGCATCTGGCCGCATTGACCGGGGGAGCGGAATGACCCGAGGTATCAAGACGCTGATCGCAGTTCTTTCGGGGGCGGCCCTGTTCGTAATGCTGCCGACTTCTGCTGAAGCAGATGACACCGGGTCGATCTCGGGCACGGTCACCGACAGCAACGGTCAGCCGGTGACCGACGGCTGCGTGCGGGCCCTGGACCTGGGGGGCGACAGGGTCAGCTTCTCCTGGATCGGCGCCGACGGCTCCTACAGGCTGGAGGGGCTGAATACAAGCCCGTTCAAGGTCGAGTTCGAGCGATGCGACGCGAATGTTCTGTGGGAGTACTACGACAACGCCAGAACGTTCGAGGACGCAACGATCGTCAATGTCACGGACGGCGAAGACACACCCGGAATCGACGCCCGGCTCGACATCGGTGGAACGATTTCCGGGGTTGTGACTTTCGAGCCGGGTTTCCCCGTACCGGAAGTCTGCGTGTACGCGGACAAGCCCGGCGCCGCCGGATACTGGTCCGGATTCGCAAGGGTCACCCCGGATGGTCCCTACAAGATGAAGGGCCTGGAAACCGGCGACTACAAACTCGAGTTCCGCGGCTGTGGTGAGTCAGACAACGTCGCCCGACAGTTCTATCCCGGCAAGGCGACTTACACGGAAGCTGTACCGGTATCGGTCACGCAAGGGTTTGACACACCGGGTATCAACGCCCATCTGGCGCCTGGTGGTTCGATCAGCGGCACCGTGATTCCCACCGATGCCCCGGCTGAAGTCTGCGGGATGTCAGTCAAGGCCTACGACTCGGATGGAAATCTGTGGGGCAGCTACAACACCTCCGGTTTCGTGTACACACCGGTTGATTACAAGATCGACCAGCTCATAACCGGGAGTTACAGGCTCTACTTCGAGCAGGGGTGCCTCGCCGTATGGTCGATGGATCCGTTCTGGGTTTCCGAATACTTCAACAACCAGAGCTCTCTCGCAAAGGCAACGCCGGTGCACGTGACCGAAGGTTCGACCACCTCCCAGGTGAGTGCGGTGCTGGGATTCGAGGGCACGATTACCGGCATGATCACCGACGCCGAGGGCGGGCCGCTGGAGAACATTTGCGTCCAGGCTTTCGACCAAAATGGACCAGCCGGGATTCTGGCCCACACCGATTCGGCCGGTCAGTACTCGTTGAACGCGCTGTACGGCGGTAACTTCAAACTGAAGTTCAGCGACTGCGAGAACACGAACGAGTCGATCGTGACCCCCGAGTTTTACGACGACAAGTCGACTCTCGAAGAGGCGACACCCGTATCGGTTGTAACCGGCAGAGCGACACCCGAAATCAACGCGGAGCTCGTCACGGAAGACCGGCCTCTGCCTCCCGAATACAAGGCGAAGATCAGCAAGTTGATCGTGAAGGGACCGTCGAAGATCAGGAAGGGCAGGAAGGCAACCTTCAGGGTCGGGATCACCAATTCCGGAAACCTTGAGACCAGCGGTGTCAGGCTCAAAGTCAGGGGCCGGGGATTCAGCTTCAGCAGGCGGGTCGGAAAAATTCCGGCCACCACCACGAAAACGGTTAGGGTCAGACTGAAAGCGAAGCGACGCGGCAAGTCGCGAATCACTTTCAAGGTGATGTCTTCGAACGGCGGAGGCAAAACCGTCAAGCATGGCATCACCATCCGGAAGTGAAAGGTTCAAAAGGGGGCGTGAAATGGGGAAGATCGGGCGAGGAATCATCGGGGCCGCCGGGCTGGCCGGACTGGTTCTGGCGGCGCTGGCATTAAGCGCTTTCGGCGGCCCGGGCAGTCACGGCAATTCGGCCGGCGACAGCAGTTCGGGCACCAGCAACCGGACGATCTACAACCACTGCCACGTCGAGGTCTGGAACAACATTCCCCACGCCGTCAAGCTGACTCACATCGAGAAACACAGTAAGGACAGCTGGATCAAGTACCGCGGTCCCGCTGACCTCAAACCTCCCTTCAAGTCGGCTTATGGGGCTCCGCAAGGATTCATTTCCGAATCCGGCTTCGCCCGGGGCTGCTGGCACATACTGAGGTGGCATGACAGTCACGGGACAATCGAGACCTACGCCTTCGACCCCTACAGCGGCCACAACCGCTATCACTGCAAGGCAACCGGGGAGTACCACTGCTACCACCAGGAAAACCCGGCTCCGGCGACCTACAGCTACGAGCACGACCGCCATTCCGGCGATTACCTGCTGGTCAATTACAAGATCTGCCAGGCCCACAAACACTGCCCCGGCACCCACCACCCGGCGCCCCATTACCCGTGAAGCCGACCCTGGCCCTGGTGTTAATTGCTGCCCTTGCGGCATTGCCCGCATGCGGCAGCGGTGACGATTCGGGGGACAGCCGGAGCGGTTCGGGCGAAGGCGATGCGCTCGTCACCGGATCGGCGAAGTGCAACGAGGCCTCGATGCAGGAGGCGGTGAGGTCCTGGGCGAAGGCCAACGGCGGGGGCAAGGCGACGCTGCCGGGCGGTTCGGATGGCTACCGGTGCGCCGATGGCTGGGCCGTGGCCTTCCCGAACGTGGGGTCGGGCGAGGCGGAGGTAACGGTCACCGCCGTCTTCGAAGCCGAAGGCCAGTTCTGGATTCCCAAGGATCGCGGCCAGGTCTGCGGCAAGAACGCCAAACAATCAGACGTCCCGGCCTCCCTTTACAAGGACGCCTGCCAGACCAACTGAGGTACCGGGGGAGGGACTCGAACCCCCGACACGCGGATTATGATTCCGCTGCTCTAACCAGCTGAGCTACCCCGGCAGGGGACCGGTCAGTCTAACGATGCGGGGTCGGCCCCGGCGGCCGCCCGAGGCAATCCCGGGTTCGATTTACCGGCGCTATTTCCCCGTGAATTGAACCGAGCTCGCCAGAGATTGCGGCGGCCGGTTCAGAGCAGGTCGCGGCGGCACCAGAGGGCGAGGCCCGCCGCGGTGAAGGCTGCGGCCAGGAGCGTCATTACCAGGAGCGGTTTGACTTCGAGGGAGACCGCCGGAACAGCCGGGACATGGGAGAAGGGTGAAAGGTCGACGATCCATTGAGGCAGCTCTCCGAATGAGGCCACCGTCCAGATCACGACGAAAGCCGCGAGGATGGCCCAGGCGAGCGAACTGAGCCGGGAGGAGATCCCGAACAGGAGCACGGCGATGCTTCCGGTCAGCCACATCGCTGGCACCTGGGCGAAACCGGATCCGAGCAGGGTGCCCGTCTCGCCGAAATCGCCAGTGGCGATGCCAAGGCCGAGGCCCAGGCCGAGCCCGGTCAGGGCCATGACCATGGCACTTGCCACGTACGCAATCAGTACATGGCCGGCGACCCATCTCACCTTCCCCAGAGGCGCCGCGAGCAGCATCGCAACCCGGTTGCGGCTCTCCTCGGAATGTGGGCGTAGCGCCGAACTGATCGTGAAGCCGGCCGCCATGATCGCGATCACGGTCAGGATCGAGGCGAAATAGGAATCGACCAGATCGCCGCTTGCGGACGCAAAGGCCTCAGTGAAGGCGGTGCTCGACTTGAGGATGTCCTCGATGTTGTTCCCCATCACGCCGATTGCGAAGCCGTAGAGGAAAAGCATCGAGGACCAGCCGATGATCGTCCCTCGCTGCAGGCGCAGGGAGAAACCGAGCGGGTGGAGCAGGGAAGGAGAGGCGGCCGGTGGCCCCGGCCGGGGCTGGATCAGGCCACTGCCAATATCCCGCCTGGCCAGTTGCCAGAAAGCGAGGCCGAACGTGATTCCGGTCGCGGCAAGCGGCGGCAGCAGCGCCCACCAGCGGTTTTCCCAGAACGGCCTGGTCTGCTGGGCCCACCCAAGCGGCGAAAACCAGGAGAGCGTGCCGTCCCCGGTGTCGCCGATTGCTCTGAGCAGCCAGGCCACCCCGATGACGATGCCGACCAGACCCCGGGCGGTCCGGGCTTTGCCGGTCACCTGGGCGACGATCGCGGTCGTCCCGGTGATGACCAGACCGAAACCGAGCAGCGACAGCGAAAGCAGGATCGACGGGCCGAACTCGAAGCCGCCGATAGAAAGGGCAACGACATACCCGATCGAGGCCAGGGCCAGGGCAAAGGAGGTGATAGTCACAGCCGCCGCCAGAGGTGCCAGCCGACCCGATCCCGATGTGAGCAACAACTCGGTGCGGCCGTCCTCTTCCTCGGCACGGGTATGGCGGATCACGCTGAACATTGCGAAAACCCCGCCAATGATCGAGAGGGTGGGCGTGCTGTCCCAGGAAAGGGCGCCGCCCAGGCTCCTGAGGCCGCCAGTCGGCCCCGACATCGCGACAAGGGCAGGATTGCCGGCCACGCTCTTGTAGAGCGCGTTCAGCTCCGCCTGGGTGCCGTAGAGGTCGTTGTAGCTGACCACATAGATCGCCATCCAGCCGATCAGCCCGGCCACGCAGATCGGCAGGATCAAACGGTCTCGCTTGAGGGCGAAGCGGATTGCGTCGACGGTTCCGGCGAAATCGGCCATCAACTCGAATAGATGCCGAGGAAGAGATCCTCGAGGCTCAGCGACTCGGGATCACGGCCGGCGCTCGCCGCGATCTGCCGCAGCTCTTCGAGCGTTCCGGTCTCGACGGTCTTGCCGGCCCGGATGATCGTGAACATCGTGGCCAGATCCTGTACCTGCCCGAGGATGTGGCTGGAGAGCAGGACGGTGTGACCCTCGCCGGTTATCTCCCGCACACATTCATGGAAAACCTCCTCCTTGAGCGGGTCGAGGCCGGAAGTCGGCTCGTCGAAGATGAAGAGCTCGGCGTCGGTCGCGAGGGCGGCGACCAGCGCGACCTTCTGGCGGTTGCCCTTGGAATAGGTCGAGGCCTTCTTGGTCAGGTCGAGTTCGAATCGTTCGACCAGGTCCTTCCGCCTTTTCGGGTCGAGTCCGCCGCGAAGCGAACCGAGCATGTCAATCGTCTCGCCGCCGGTCAGGTTCGGCCAAAGGTTCACGTCACCCGGCACGTAGGCCAGCCGCCGGTGCAGGGACACCGCGTTCTTCCAGGGATCCTCTCCGAAAAGCCGGGCGCTGCCGCCTGACGCCCTGATCAGACCGAGCAGAATCCTGATCGTGGTCGACTTGCCGGAGCCGTTCGGACCCAGAAATCCGTGGACCTGCCCGGCTTCAACCCTGAGTCCCAGACCATCGAGGGCTCGAGTCGAACCGAAATTCTTGACCAGTCCCTCGACTTCGATTGCTGCGCTCATGGCCCGGAAATTACCGTAGGTCGACGTGACGGAAGCGGGGCCGCAGGCGCTCGCGTAGTTGCCCTGCGGCGGCAGACTCGGGATCGCCCCGGGTCAGCAGGAATACCTCGGTCGCGTCGAAGGTCACCAGTTCGTCCTCGACCGCCTGAACGAGGTTCTCGTCACCCACCGAGGCCGAAGCATCGACGCCGGCGAGGGTGAGGGAGGCAACCGACACGACCAGATCACGCTGGGCGCTATCGCGCGCCCGCTCCAGGTCGGTGGCCCAGCGGCGCAGGAAAGTGTTCGCGGCCGGAGTCAGCAGGCGGATCTCGGCTTCGTTTTCGTCGAATCCGATCCGCACCTCATCTGCCACCCGCTGGATCGAGGCCGCGTCCTCGATCGGGAAGGTGGTCACCACCAGGAGCCGCCGGGCCAGTTCGGGATGTGGCGTCCGGCCGATCGGATCCCGGGGGATGACGAGCATCGCCACGATCACCAGGCCGACCAGCGACAAACCGGCGATCGTCAACCCCAGGCCCGGTCCCGCCAGCGCAAAGCCGAGCGCTGCCGGCACAATCAGGGCAATCAGGAGGAGCGGAGGCTGCCAGGACTTCACGGCACGAAAAGTACCCTCACCGGGCCTAACCAGACCGACCTGGTGAGGGTGAGCCCCACCGACCCGGTGAGGGTGAGCTTTCTAGCCGGCGAGCGCGAAGGTGTTGCCGTCAGGATCGGTGAACCAGGCGACACGGCCCTCACCCATATCCAGCACTCCGTTCTCGTCCTGTCCGAAACCTTCGTAGATCTCGAACTCGATGCCCTTGGCTTTCAGGGTTGCCATCTCGGCGTCGAGGTCCTGGACTGCCCAGCATGCCACTGTGGCCGTGCCCTTTCCGGCATTCTCGGGTGAGGGGTAGACCATCAATCCGGTTTCACTCCCGCATCCGTAAACGATTTCGTGGCCGCCGGCACCGGAGTCGACCGCCGAAAGCCCCAGTGAGCCTTCGAAGAAACTCCTGGCCTGTTCGAGATCCGAAACTGCCGCCACCGCCGCAACTCTGCATTCGCTCAGGCTCATCGCTTCCTCCTGTGACTGTTGATTTGCCCGTGAACCGAGCCTAACCGGCCGGGAGCGTTCAATGGGTAGATTTTTCTTCATGTCTCACGAGCTCGCGAAGGCCGTCCGCACCGTCGTTCACGAATGCATGGGGGTTCGGCCAAACGAAGAAGTCCTTGTGGTCTGCAACCCGGCGACGAGGGAGCTCGGCGATGCTTTCAGGACCGAGGCGGAATCGATCGGGGCGGAGGCGGTGCTGGCGGTGATGACCGAGCGCGCCTCACATGCCGGTGAGCCTCCGGCGACTGTCGCGGAAGCGATGGTGGCCGCCGACGTGCTGCTGGTGCCGACCATCCAGTCGCTCTCCCACACCGCGGCCCGGAAGCGGGCGACCGAATCCGGCACCCGCACCGCGACCCTGCCGGGAGCAACCGTCGAGATGCTCTCCCGGGTGATGAGCGACGACATGGAAAAGCTCAGGCACCGTGGCCACCGGGTGGCGGAGCTGCTCGACCGTGGCACCGAAGCCCGGCTCACCTGCGACCACGGCAGTGACTTGACGCTCGGGCTGCAGGGTCGGGTCGCGATCCCGGATGCCGGGGAGCTGACCGAAGCCGGCGCCTTCGGGAATCTGCCCTGCGGCGAAGGATTCATCGCCCCGGCCACCGCCGAAGGGACACTCGTGGTCGACGGGTCGATCGCCGGGGTCGGCCTGGTCTCCGACCCGGTCCGGCTGACCATCGAGGGCGGCCATCTGGTCGATGCGACCGGTAAACAAGGCGAAAAGCTGATGGAGCTGCTGAGCGTTCACGGGCCAGACGGAACCAACGTGGCCGAGCTGGGAATCGGCACCAACGAAAAGGCGACTTTGACCGGCAACATCCTCGAGGACGAGAAGATCATCGGTACCGCTCACGTCGCCTTCGGCGCTTCGGCGGCGATCGGCGGCAAGGTCCAGGTGCCGGTCCACCTCGATGTGGTGTCGATGCGACCCGAAGTGACCATTGACGGGACGCCCGTGGTCCTCGAAGGCAGGTTGCTGGTGTGAGCCTGCTGGCGGTTCCGAACGTTTCCGAGGGGCGTGACTTCGCCCGGCTGGACCGGCTCGAGGCCGGACTGGGAGAGGAGGTAACCCTGCTGGACCGGCACACCGACCTCGACCACCATCGGGCCGTCTTCACTCTGGCCGGACCCGCGGAAACCCTGGCCGGGGCGCTGACCGGTCTGGCCGGGACGGCGACGGTGGAAATCGACATGACCGCTTGGGACGGGCAGCATCCGGCAATCGGTGCGCTCGATGTCTGCCCGGTGGTGTGGCTGAGCGAGCAGCGCCGGGACATGGCGGCGCAGGTGGCCAGGGAGGTCGGTGAGGCGATCGGTGCGATGGGCGTTCCCGTCTTCTTCTACGGGGATCTCGCGACTGGCAGTGACCGTCGGGAACGTGCCTATTTCCGGGCCGGGGGGCTCGACTCACTCTGGCAGCGGATGACCTCGGGCAGCCTGGAACCTGATTTTGGCCCCGGCCAGCCGCATCCGACCGCCGGTGCAACCCTGGTCACGGCGAGGGCGCCGATAGCCGCCTTCAACCTGGAGCTTGCGAGCGATAACCTGGCCGTAGCGAGAGACATCGCTGCGGCGATCCGGGAAAGCCCGGATGACGGAATTCCCGGGGTCCGGGCGCTGGGACTTGTCCTCTCAACCGGACGGGCGCAGGTGTCCACCAATGTCCACGACCCGATCGGGACGCCGCTCAACGAAATTGTCTCGGCGGTCCAGGAGGAGGCGGCATTGCGGGGCACCCATGTGGTCGAAGCGGAACTTATCGGGCTGATTCCCGAAGCGGCGATGGAGGACTATCCGGAGGAGGTTCCGATCCGTGATTTCGACCCTGCCTTTCACGTCATCGAGCGCCGGCTGAAGCCGCGTGGCGAAGCCGGCGGATAGTCGCTGTCCGATAGGTTTCGCCAGTGGCACAGACCAAGAAGAAGCGCACCAGAAAGAAGCGCGGCACCCAGGCCGGCAACATCGACAGCTCCCGTCGTTCCCGGCCCAGAAGCCGGGCGGAAGCAAAGAACCAGGCTCGCTCGGGCGGGTCCGGACGCAGCCGCACCATGCAGAAGGGCGACAGCCCCCCGAACTGGCGGGGAGCGACGGTCCGGGGTCTGATCGCTTCGGGCGTCTTCGTCCTGCTCCTGCTGCTGCTGTTCGGACGGCCACTGGTCAGCGCCCTGATAATCGGCGCCGTGATGCTGATCTTCTACATCCCGGCCGGCTACTACATGGATCTCTTTCTCTGGCGCCGGCGCGAGCGTCAGCGGATCAGGGCCCGGAGCAAGGGCTGACCTTGGCCGGGCTCGAGGTCATCGGGACCACCGTCGGGCCGGTTGCCGAGAACTCCTACCTGCTCTTCAAGGAGGAAACCGGGAAGGCGCTCCTCGTCGATCCCGGTGACGAAGCCGACCGCCTGATGCAGCCGCTGGCCGATCGCGGCCTGGAGCTTGAGGCGATCCTCCTGACCCATTGCCACTTCGATCACATCGGTGCGGTTGCCCCGATCGCGAAGGCGACCGGGGCGTCGGTCTATTGCCCGCTGATCGAGGTTCCGATCCTGGCCGATGTCATGGCCTATGTGCCCTGGCCCGGGATCGGACCCTTCGAAAGCTACGACGCCGATCACACGGTTGAAGGTGGCGAGCACCTGTCCCTCGCCGGCTTGGAGATCGACGTCCTTTTCACCCCGGGTCACAGTCCCGGACATGTCACCTACTCGATTCCTGAAGCCGGCCTGCTCCTTTCCGGAGATGTGCTCTTCCAGGGCTCGGTCGGCCGGGTCGATCTGCCCGGCGGGGACTGGGACACCCTGCTCGAATCGATTCGCATGCTGATCACCAGCTTCCCCGAAGAAACGCAGGTTCTGCCAGGTCACATGGGGGTCACCACCCTCGGGGCCGAACTGGCTACCAACCCCTTCCTGACCGAGATTCCGAGGTGAAGGCCTGATGGCGGAGAAGTTCAAGGCGCCGCGCGGCACCTTTGATGTGTTGCCGGAACAGGCCGCCCAGCGTGAGCGGCTGCTGCAGGCCGCAAGGGAGATTTTCGGCCTGGCCGGATACCGGTTGATCGCCACGCCCGTCTTCGAGGACACGGCACTCTTCGAGCGCGGGGTCGGCAGGTCGACCGACATCGTCCGCAAGGAGATGTTTACCTTCGAGGACAAGGGGGAGAGGTCGCTCACCCTCCGGCCCGAGGGAACGGCGTCGATCTGCCGGGCCTACATCGAGCACGGCATGCATAAGCTGCCGCAGCCGGTCAAGCTCTTTTACGCCGGTCCGTTTTTTCGCCATGAGCGGCCCCAGGCCGGCCGCTACCGGCAGTTCAACCAGATCGGCGCGGAAGCCATCGGGTCGGACTCGCCGCTGGTCGATGTCGAGGTGATCACCCTGATCAGCGACCTGATCGAGGAACTCGGGGTGCCCGGAGTGGAGCTCAAACTCGGCAGCCTCGGTTCGCTTGATGCCCGTGCCACCTACCTCGACGAATTGAAGTCACATCTCAGATCCCGTGAGGGCGAACTCTCCGATGATGTCCGCGAACGCATCGAAATCAATCCGCTACGGGCCTTCGACTCCGACCACGAGGGAACGCAGGCCGTGATGGCCGACGCGCCGCAGCTACTCGACTTCCTCGGTGAGGAAGACGCCGAACACTTCGAACAGGTGAAGTCCTATCTCGGAGCGGCATCGGTCGAATTCACGATCGACCCGACCCTGGTCCGGGGACTCGACTACTACACCCGGACCATCTTCAGCTTCGTCTGCGACCGGCTGGGCGCCCAGTCCGAAATCGGCGGCGGCGGACGCTACGACGGACTGATCGAACAGCTTGGCGGACCGGCGACCCCTGCGGTCGGCTGGGCTGCGGGGATCGAACGGATCCTGCTCGCCCTCGACGAGGATGTCACCTCGGCCGGAATGGACCTTTTCGTGGTCGTGCCCGACCCGGAACTGACCACCAAGGCCGTCGCCCTGGTGGCCGAGCTCCGCCACCACGGTCTGGCGGTGGAGATGGACCTGGCCGGCCGCAGCGTCAAGGGCCAGTTCAAACAGGCCGACCGGGTGGGGGCCGCCCACACCCTGATCCTCGAGCCGGGCGGCACAGCCTCGCTCAAGAACATGGAAACCGGTGACCAGCAGACCGTCGATCCCAAAGACGTCGGCAACCTGATCCGGCCCTGAATCCGGGCCCGGGAAGTTGGAAGAAAAGTGATTCCGAGGATCCCGAAAGCGAAAACGGCTGGGGGAAGTTTCGTCGAGCTGGTCGTCATCGTCGCGCTCGCTCTCGGGCTTGCCTTGCTGGTTCAGGCTTTCCTGGTCAAGCCGTACCAGATCCCCTCGGGCTCGATGGAACCGACCCTGGACATCAACCAGCGCATCCTTGTCAACCGGTTCATCTACCACTTCACCGATCCCAAGCCGGGTGATGTGGTCGTGTTCCACCCGCCCCAGGGGGTGGATCGAGGCGGTGCCGGCGAGTGCGGCGTCCCTCACCCGGAAGATCAGTCCTGCCCCGAGCCGACCGCCGAGGAGTCCGGCGATACCTTCATCAAGCGGATCGTCGCGGGACCGGGAGACACGGTCTCGATCCGGAAAGGGCTGCCGGTGGTGAACGGAAAGGTCGTCGAGCCGGACGGCTACGATATCCGGCCCTGCCGGGGAAGCCAGGAATGCAACCTGCCGAAGAAGATCACCGTGCCGGAAGGCCATTTCTTCCTGATGGGTGACAACCGCGGAAACAGCGAAGACAGCCGGTACTGGGGACCGTTACCCGAGGACTGGCTGATCGGCAAGGCCTTTGCGACCTACTGGCCGCCGAACCGCATCGGCGGTCTCTGAGCGGCGACCGAGCCCCTGCCTGAAAGGCGAAGCCCCGGATTTGTTCCGGGGCTTCGTCCTGGGAGGGGCGGGCCGGCCGGGGGAGAGATTGCCGGCCCGTCTGGCTTGATGGTGGGAGGTAAGGCCCGATCGTCCTTTCGATCTAGAGCCCGACGATGACCGACTTGGTCTCGAGGTAGTTCTTGAGGACTTCTTCGCCCATCTCCCGTCCCCAGCCACTCTGCTTGTAACCGCCGAAGGGCAGCTCCGCAGCGAACACGTGGTAGGTGTTGACGTGGACCGTGCCTGACTTGATCCGCTTGGCCAGCCGGTGCGCCTTGGAGATGTCGCGGGTCCAGATGCCTGCGGCGAGCCCGTAGTGGGAGTCATTGGCCTGGCGGGCGAGATCGTCAATATCGTCGAAGGGCATTGCCGCGATGACCGGTCCGAAGACCTCTTCGCGGACAATCGTGTCGGTCGGCTTGGCATCAACCAATACGGTCGGCTCGACGAAGAAGCCCGGGCCGTCGATCGCCTTGCCACCGGTCACCGCGGTGTTGCCTTCCTCGGCTCCGCGGTTCAGGTAGCCGGTGACCCGCTCGAACTGTTCGGCCGAGACCAGCGGACCCATATCCGTGTCCTCTTCGAGCCCGTGACCGACCTTGATGCCTTTCGCCGCCTCCGAGATGCCCTCAACCACCCGGTCGAACTGATCGGACTGGACGTAGAGACGGGAGCCGGCTGAACAGACCTCGCCCTGGTTGAAGAAGATCCCCTGGGCGGCACCTTCGATCGCGGCGTCCACATCGGCGTCGGAGAAGATGATGTTCGGCGACTTGCCGCCGAGCTCCAGGGAGACCCGCTTCAGGTTGCCGGTCGCGGTGCGGGCGATCAGCTTGCCGATTTCGGTCGAACCGGTAAAGGCCACCTTGTCCACATCCGGATGGGCGGCCAGGGCGGCACCGGCGGTCTCGCCGTAGCCGGGGATCACGTTGACAACGCCGTCCGGGATGCCAGCTTCCTGGATCAGCTGACCGAGGCGGAGAGCCGAAAGTGGCGTCTGTTCGGCCGGCTTCAGCACCACGGTGCAGCCCGTGGCCAAGGCCGGACCGAGCTTCCAGGCTGCCATCAGCAGCGGGAAGTTCCACGGGATGATCTGACCGACCACGCCGACCGGCTCCCGCAGGGTGTAGGAGTGGAACTCGGCCTCGGGCAGGTACGGAACCGAGGGGTTGATCGTGCCGCCGTTCAGCTTGGTGGCCCAGCCGGCCATGTACCAGAAGAGGTCGGCCGCGAGGGGCACGTCGGCGGCCAGCGCCACGGCCTTCGGCTTGCCGTTGTCCAGTGTCTCAAGCGTGGCGAGTTCCTCGGCGTTTTCCATGATCAGGTCGCCGACCCGGTGGATCAGCCGGCCGCGCTCGGAAGCCGACATCTTCGACCAGGGGCCTTCCTCGAGGGCAAAACGGGCAGCGGCAACGGCCCGGTTTACGTCCTCGGCACCGCCTTCGGCGATTACGCCAAGCAGGTCGCCGGTAGCCGGGTCGTGGGTTTCGAAGGTCGCGCCTTCTGCCGACTCGACCCATTCGCCGCCGATCAGCATCTGCTTCGGTCCGGTCTGCCGGACCAGCTCTTCGGCTTCGGAAATCGTTGTTGCCATTTGGGACTCTCCTTGGTTCATCCGCGGCTGCGGTTTCTTTCCCTCTCGCCTCCGATCGGGAGGCTGCGTCGAAGTTAGGGAGCGACCCGTTGCAGGACCGCTGCATCTCCCCGGGGTTGCAACGGGGTTGCAACGTTTTGCGTCGTCGGCTTGCCGACCTCTCGAGGGGCGTAGGCTTGACACATGCTCGGTATCCCCGGGAGTGCCTGGCACGCAGTCGACGCGACCTCTGACCGCGTCGGCCATGCCCTTGCGCTGAGGCGGCTCTATCAGTCGTTTCATGAAGGCCAGCCGGTCGATTCCCAGCTCCGGGCGGTGGTCGCCCAGTCCTGGAAGCGTTCAGAGCAGGCGGGCCTGACCCCGGAGAAACTGCCGCCCGTGGTCGCCGACGAGGACGAGATCGCGGAACGCTGGCAGGGACATCCGCTGTTCCCGGTCCTGCCGCTGCTGAGGCAGCTGCTCACCGACGCGACGACCCAGTCCGGCCACATGCTGGTCATCACCGACGAGAACGGCATCCTGCTCTGGATCGAGGGTCATCGCCGGGTGGTCGAAGCAACCGAGAACATGCATCTGGTCACCGGAGCGGACTGGAGCGAGGGGCAGGCTGGCACCAACGCGATGGGAACGGCGCTGGCCGTCGATCATCCGGTCCAGATCTTCTCGGCCGAGCACTTCAACAAGGTGGTTCATCCCTGGCAATGCTCGGGGGCTCCGATCCACGACCCCGAGACCGACGAGATCCTCGGCGCGATCGACCTGACCGGGCACCTGAAGACGGCCCATCCGCACACGCTTTCGCTGGTCGGTGCGGCGGCCGGAATGGCCGAAGTCTTCATGCAACAGGACCTTGAACGCCGGGTGACCCGGATCCGGGAACGTCATCTGGCCGGCCGCGCCGGTTCCGAGCAGCCGGCGGCGATCCTCGGCCGGACCGGCAAAGTGCTCTCATCCGTACCGGAGGGGTGGGTGAGCGGCCACGTGGATCTTCCGGCCGGGGGATCCAGGGTCACGCTCAACGAGGGCGGCGAAATCGCCGAACTCGAGCAGCTGGACGGTGATTCGCTCGTGCTTCTGTGGGGAGCGGGCAAGGCCTCGCCCGATCTGCCTTCGGAGCTGATGGTGGAGCTTCTTTCGTTGAGCCCCAGGCTGACGGTCGGCGGGCGGTCGGTGCCGCTCAGCCTGCGGCACGGTGAACTGCTTGCGCTGCTGGCAATGAATCCCGACGGGATCCCGGCCGAGCGGCTGGCGATTGAACTTTACGGTGACCGGGGTCGCCCGGAATCGGTACGGGCGGAGATCAGCCGGCTGCGGTCCCTGGCCGGTCCGATCATCGAATCCCGTCCCTACCGGATCGGGACCGAATTCCGGGCCGACTTCCTTGAGGTGGAGCCGCTGATCGAGGCTGGCCGGGTGGGCGAAGCGATGAACAGGTACCGGGAGAGCCTCTTGCCGCTATCCGAGGTCGGCGCGGTGATCGAAGCGGCGCGACGGATCGACGGGAGGCTCCGGGCGGCGGTCATCGAATCGGAAGACCCCGTCCTGATTTCCCGTTGGTGCGGCACCAGCTCCGGCCAGAGTGATCTGGATGCGGCCGAGCTTCTGCTCACCCTGCTGGCCGAAGAAGACGCGCGCCTGCCCGGTGCGATTGCTCACGCAGAGCGGCTTCGGAGGTCCGGGTCGGTGCAGGTTTCGACGACCTGGTCTTGACCGGATCGGGGCTCCCGCCTACGATCATCCTGATGGGCCTGAACCGGGGACGGCCCGAGCTACAGGAGGAAGAAGCTGATGAAGAGGTCTTTCCTGGCAGGAGCACTCGTCATTTCCGCGCTGGCTCTGGTTCCGGCTGTTGCCGGCGCGGTCGAGATCAAGGTTGGTACGACGGCCGATGAATACGGCTCGGGAACCGACTGTTCCCTGCGTGAAGCGATCACCGCCGCCCAGACCAACACTTCCTTCGGGGGCTGCCCGGCCGGGTTCGCCGCAGACACGATCAGCCTGCCTGATGGCACTTACAGGATCACCCGGGCGGGTGCCGGCGAAGATGCCAACGCAACCGGTGATTTCGACATCACCGGAACCAACCCGCTGGACATTCAGCCCGAATCTTCCACTGCCCATGTCGTGATCGATGGCAATGGCCTCGACCGGGTCTTTCAGGACATGTCGAGCGGCCTGGTCAAGTTCCTCGCGGTGCAGATCACCGGGGGCGCTTTGACCGGGTTCGAAGACGGTGCCGGAATCCAGAACTCAACTGGCGTCACGGCGCTCGAGAACGTGACAGTCGACGGCAACAGCACCGAAGCCCAGGGCGGGGGCGTCGCCGTCTACAGCAACGTGCAGGTCGTAAACAGCACGATCGCCCAGAACGAGGCGGAAGGAAACGGTGGTGGCTTCTACGTTCCCGGCGGCGCTTCGCTTGTCGCAAACAGCTCCACTATCTATGGCAACAAGGCAGATTCGGACGGCAACGGCAGCGGCTACGGCGGCGGCCTGGCCGAGGCCGGGAGCCTGACGGTCAGCTTCACCAACGTCATAAACGCCGGCAACTCGGGCACTTCGCCCACCCCTGGCAACAGTGCCTCTGACTGCTCCAGCGGCCCCCAGTTTTTTCCTCGCTACACGTTGTCGAGTCAATCGATGGGTCCGGCCGACTGCCTGGTCGGATTCAATCCCGGCACCAACCTGGTCAGCTCCGACTTGAAGGTCGATTCGACCCTGCGTGACAACGGCGGCCAGACCCCGACCCTGGCGCTCTTGTCGGGATCCCCGGCGATCGGCGCCGGCGGCACCGCGGCCCCGGACGAGTGCCCGAGCATCGACCAGAACGGCAATCCACGCCCCGCCGGGTCCTGTGACATCGGGGCGGTCCAGTTCATCCCCCCGGTCCTCGAGCCGGGACTGGTGTTCACAAAGATCCTGCCGAAGAAAAAGGTGATCCGGCGCAAGAAATCAAAGGTGATCACGGTCCAGATTCGCAATGACGGCACCGGTCCCGCCAATCAGGTCAAGGTCTGTCTGAAGCTCAACCGCGCCGCGAAGAAGGGCCTGAAGGTGAAGGGCAAGGCCTGCAAGAGCGTAGGCACCGTCGCGGCTGGGGCGATCCGGAAGGCGAAGATCCGCCTGATGGCCAAGCCGAAAGCGCGAAAGAAGGCCTACCAGCTACGAGCCACCTACAGCGGCAGCAATGCCGGTTCGGCCTCCCGCACCTTCAAGGTGAGGGTGAAGTAGGCGGGTCGGGAGGCCTGATCGGGGAAAGGTCCGGCGGTCGTTTCCTGAAAGACTGGCGCTTCGATGAGCGACGCGCCAGAGCTGAAACCGAATTTGTATCGCGACACCTGGTCCGGCCAGGTCCTTGGGGACAGGGTCGGAAGTCAGGTGCGGCTTTCCGGCTGGGTCCATCGCCGGCGTGACCACGGCGGCCTGATCTTCATCGACCTGCGGGACCGGACCGGTCTGGTCCAGCTCGTCTTCAACCCGGATGAGGCCGGAGGAGCCCATGAGCTGGCCCATACCCTGCGCTCCGAATATGTGATCAGCGTCGCCGGTGAGGTCGTAACCCGAAGCGAGGAAGCGGTCAACCCGGATCTGCCGACGGGCGAGTTCGAGGTCCGGGTGAAAGAGGCCGAAGTGCTGGCCGAGGCTGACACGCCGCCCTTCGAGATCGAGGGCTTCCACGGCGAGGTCGGTGAGGAAACCCGCCTGAAGCACCGCTACCTGGACCTGCGGCGTGACCAGATGCAGCAGGCAATCAAGCTGCGTCACCGGCTGACCACCGCGATGCGGTCCTTTCTCGACGCTGAGGGCTTTCTTGACATCGAGACCCCGATCCTGACGCTCTCGACCCCCGAAGGCGCCCGGGACTTCCTTGTGCCTTCCCGGCTGCAGCGCGGTTCCTTCTACGCGCTGCCGCAGTCGCCACAGCTCTTCAAGCAGCTCCTGATGATGTCCGGATTCGAGCGTTACTTCCAGATTGCCCGCTGCTTTCGCGACGAGGACCTCAGGGCCGACCGCCAGCCCGACTTCACGCAGCTCGACATCGAAATGAGCTTCGTCACCGGCGAGGACGTGATCGAGGTAAACGAACGGCTGATCCGGCATGTGCTGGCCGAAATGGGCGTCGAAGTCGAGATCCCCTTCCAGCGCATGTGTTATGACGAAGCGATCGGCCGCTTCGGGTCCGACAAGCCCGACCTCAGGTACGGCTACGAGCTGACCGACCTGACCGAAATCCTCCGCGGTACGGAATTCAAGGCCTTTGGGGGCGTGATCGAAGGCGGGGGACAGGTCAAAGGCATCAACTTCGGCCAGCGCGAACTTTCGCGGGCGCAGCTTGACGGGCTGATCGACGACGCCAAGGACCTCGGCGCCAAAGGCCTGGTCTGGGCCTTCCGGGAAGGAAACGGCTGGCGCGCGCCGATCGCCAAGTTCCTCTCCGACGAAGAGCTGAAGAACCTGAACCAGGCGATGGCTGCCGAGGAGGGTGACCTGATGCTGGTCGCCGCCGATCAGCCTGGGATGGTCGCTCATATCCTCGGTGGGCTGCGAACCCGGTTGGCCGAACGCTGGGACCTGATTCCGTCAGATGCCGGCAACAGATTCTGCTGGATCGTCGACTGGCCCCTTTTCGAGTTCAACGAAGACGAGGATCGGTGGGACGCGCTGCACCATCCGTTCACCGCTCCCAAGGGTGAATTCGATCCGGAGAATCCCGGTGAGGCCAGGGCCGAGGCCTATGACCTGGTCTGGAACGGGGTCGAGATCGGCGGTGGCTCGATCCGTATCAACAAGCCCGAACTGCAGTCGCAGATCTTCCGGGCCCTTGGCATTTCCGACCAAGAGGCCGAAGAACGGTTCGGTTTCCTGCTCGAGGCCCTCAAGTACGGCGCGCCGCCACATGGCGGCATCGCCTACGGCGTCGATCGCTTCGCCGCCCTGCTGGCCGGCTTCGAGTCGATCCGCGACGTGATCGCCTTCCCCAAGACCGCCTCCGGAGGCGATCCGTTGACCGGTGCCCCGGCGCCGATCGACGACATCCAGATGCGCGACGTCGGGATCGAACTGCGCAAAAAGAAACTGCCCGGACAGGGCTGAGAGACGGCCCGGCGATCCTCGTGAATCCGTCTTCGTCATGAGCCTCTTCGATCGCTTCAAGGACAGGGTGAAATCGATCGGCGACGGTTCTGGCCGGATCCAGATAGACGACCCCCGCTTCGACGACTGGGAGACGGTCCAGCAGTTTGAAGATCTCGCCACTGGGCTAGCCTGGCGGGATGTCCTGCGCGAACACAACATCCCGGCCGAACTTACCTCGGACTGGGAACTCGACCAATTCGGTCGCGGCGACATCCACCTCCAGGTTCCGCCCGGAATGTGGTCCGAGGCCGAAGAGCTCATTTCCGGGATGGACCTGGACTAGCGACGCAGTTCCGGTGGGTCGGATTTCCGGCCCCCGTGACGGAAACCCGACCCACCGCGTTTCGGGAGGTTGGAGTGGTAGGTTGTTTTCGAGGCTCGAACCTGTTCGACAGCCGTCTCGTAAATTGACCCAACATCAACGGCACGGGAGCCGATTTCGGAGTCCCCCGCGGGACGAAGATAGGCACCCACCTTTTTATAAAGGGATCAATGCCGGAGGCGGCAACGGCAGGTTGGGGCCTCTTTAATCGGGGCGATTGGCAGCCGCCGGGTCTTCCTTCAACGGCATCCCGGCAGGATCGAAATCTTCAGGAGGCAACCGGGCCGAAGTCGAAGTCGACTCCGGTTGCCTTTACCGATTCCTGCCAGAGGCGGTCGGCTACCTCGCGGTTCAGCGCCACCTTGCGGGGCGCGACGACCACCGGCTTGCCGCGGCGTTCGCCGCGACCGTCGCAGCCGATGTAGCTGCCACCGGCGAGGTCCGGGTCGGTTGCGGCCCTGAGGATCGGCAGGGCGCCGTGCTCGGCGCTTTGGGCGATGAACAGGTCGTTGAGCTTCAGGAACGGTTTCGAGAGCAGGCCCATCAGACCGCTGTCGAGGTCGTTGCCGGCGCTGGTCAGGTTGGTCGCCGAAACGCCCGGGTGAGCCGCCATGCTCTTCATGTCCAGCCCCGCCTCATCGATCAGGGTCTGCAGGTCGAGAGCGAAGATCTGGTTAGCCAGCTTCGATTGCCCGTAAGCCATCCAGCGCCGGTATCCCTTCCGCCCATGCAGGTCATCGAAATTCATCTTGCCCATCCTCGCGGCGATCGAGGACACCGTCACGACCCTTGAACCCGGCTTTTTCCTCAGCAGGGGGAAGAGCCGACCGGTCAGGGCGAAATGTCCCAGATGGTTGGTCCCGAACTGGAGCTCGAAGCCGTCCTCTGTCTCCAGGCGTGGCGGCGCCATGACGCCGGCATTGTTGACCAGCAGGTCGATTCCGTCGGGAAGCTCTGCAGCCAGCCCATCGGCGAACTTACTGACTGAATCCAGTGAAGCGAGGTCCAGCTTGCGGACCTCGATCTGCGCCTTGCTGCCGGCCGCGCCAAGATCACTCCGTATCCGGGCGACGGCATCCTCGCCCTTCTGCTCGTTGCGGCAGGCGAGGATCACCCTGGCGCCGTGGGCGGCAAGTTCCCGGCATTCGATTTCGCCGATCCCGCTGTTTCCCCCGGTCACCACGGCCGTCCGGCCTTTCAGATCCGGAATGTCATCTGCAGTCCACCCTTTGCTCATGGTGAGGAGGCTATCCGTTCGCGGATTCGAACATCTACCCTTCAGGGGATGGAATCGCTGCTCGCCGAATACGTGGCCGATCGCTCGCGCGAGGCTGATGCCCCGGCCGATGCCTTTACCGGCGCGGCAGGTGGAGCCGCCTGCGGCGATCTGGCCCGGATCTCGATCTCGATAGCTGCTCGAAGAATCAGTTCGGCGGTTTTCGCTACCGAAGGATGCGCCGCCACCAGAGCTGCCTGCGCCTGCGTCTGTGAGCTGGCAGAGGGCGAATCGGTGCTTGAAGCGGCCCGGATCGGCGCGGCCCGGATCGAAGAGGAACTCGGTGGCCTCAGTCCGGCCCGCCGTCATGCGGCGATGCTCGCGGCGGATGCGCTTCATCGGGCCCTGTCGGCAGCGGCTTCTTCCGGGGAAATCCTCGCGGAAGCTGACCCGAACCGGGTTCTGGTCGCTGTGTCCGGCGGGGTGGACAGCGCGGTGGCGGCACTCCGGGAGAAAGAACGAGGCGCCGACGTGGTGGCGGTGACCGTCAAGCTCTGGGCCGACCCCGACACCGACGGTACCAAGGCATGCTGCTCGCCGGAAGCGGTTCTCGGTGCCCGCTCGCTGACCCACGATCTAGGCATTCCCCACTTCACCCTGGACCTCGAGGGACCTTTCCGGGAGCGGGTGGTCGGAGAATTCCTGCGCGGCTACGGCGAAGGCCGCACCCCCAACCCCTGTGTGCTCTGTAACGGCGAGGTACGGATTTCGGCGATGGTCGACCTGGCCGACCGTTTGGGGGCAACTCAGCTGATCACCGGCCACTATGCACGGGTCGTCGAGGATGAGGGCGGGACCCTGATCGCGGCGGGAAGCGACGATTTGAAGGATCAGAGCTACATGCTCGCCGCGTTGCCTCCTGCGGTGGTCGCCCGGCTCAGGTTTCCGCTGGCCGACCTGTCCAAGAACGAGGTACGGGAGATCGCGGAGCGGGGCGGCCTTTCGGTGGCAAAAAAGCCGGAGAGCCAGGACCTCTGCTTCCTCGCAGGGCAGTCAAAGAAGGACTTCCTGCGCCGTCACGGCGGCCTGGTCGACCGACCCGGCCCGGTTGTCGACGCGAGCGGTGTCGAACTCGGCCGACACCCCGGCCATCATCACTTCACGGTCGGTCAGCGACGCGGACTGGGAGTGGCGTCAACGGAGCCTCTCTACGTGCTGGGAACCGACGCGAACTCAAACACCGTCAGGGTCGGCTCCCGCAAACGCCTGGCGACCGACCGGGTACGGATCCGGAACGCCGTCATGCACCGCGACGGCGAGCGGGTTGACCGGGTCCGGCTCAGGTACCACACCGAACCCGTGCCCGCCCGGGTAAAGGCCGAAGCCGGGGAACACAAGGCGCTCGAAATCGAATTGGAAAAGCCCTTTGACGGTCCCGCGCCCGGACAGGCCGCCGTGCTGATGAGCGGAGACGTGGTCGTCGGACACGCGACCATCGCCGGTCAAAGCGGATCAAAGTAGGCTGCGTCCCTGATGAAGTCGGCGGAGATCCGGGAGACATATCTGTCTTATTTCGAGCAGCGGGGGCACCGTCGCATGGCTTCCGCGTCGCTGGTCCCTCCGCCCGAGGACACCTCGACCCTGCTTACGGTCGCCGGGATGCAGCCTTTCAAGCCCTATTTTCTCGGCCGCGAAACACCGCCGGCCAGCCGCCTTACGTCCAGTCAGACCTGTTTCCGGACCCCCGACATCGAAGAGGTCGGCAAGACCCTCCGGCACCTCACCTTCTTCGAGATGCTCGGCAATTTCAGCTTCGGCGACTACTTCAAGGAAGAAGCGATCCCTTTCGGCTGGCAGCTCTCCACCGAGGGTTTCGGATTCGACCCCGAACAGATCTGGATAACAGTTTTCGGCGGTGACGAGGAACTCGGTCTCGGGCCGGATGAGGAGGCGATCGAAATCTGGAAGGGCCTCGGCGTCCCCGACGAGCGGATCGTGAAATTGCCGCGATCGGAGAACTTCTGGCAGGGCGGGGCGACCGGTCCCTGTGGTCCCTGCTCCGAGATGTATCTGGACCGGGGCCTTGACTTCGGCTCCGGGGATGACCGTCCCGGGGATGACAGCGACCGCTTCCTCGAGTACTGGAACCACGTCTTCATGAGCTACGACCAGTCCGACGACGGCAAGCTGACCCCGCTGCCGAAGAAGAACATCGACACCGGAATGGGCCTCGAGCGGATGGCTGCCATTCTCCAGGGAGTCGACTCGGTCTATGACACCGACCTTTTCCGGCCGCTGATCGGCCTGGCCGAGGATAAGTCAGGCCTGAAGTACGGCGAGGATGACGCGGTGACCCGGGCGATGCGGGTGATCAGCGACCACAGCCGCGGCATGACCTTCCTGCTCGCCGCAGGCGTCGTTCCCTCGAACGAGGATCGCGGCTACGTACTCAGACGGGTTATGCGACGGGCGATCCAGCGAGGCAGGGCGATCGGCCTCGAGGGTTCCTGGCTCGGTGACTTCACCGATCTAACGGTCGAGATGATGGGTGACGCCCATCCGCAGGTGGCTGCCGAACGGGACCGGATCGACCGCTGGGTCAGGGCGGAAGAAGAGAGCTTCGGACGTACCCTCGATCGCGGCACCGCTCTGCTCGAGGAACTGGTCGATGAGGCCCTGAGCGAGAAGAACTCCTGGATCAGCGCCGACGATGCGTTCAGGCTGCACGACACCTTCGGCTTCCCCTATGACCTGACCCGCGAGATGGTCGAGGAGCGGGGCCTTTCGGTTGACGATCAGGGCTTCGAGGAGCTGATGGAGCAGCAGCGGAACCAGTCCCGCAGCAACGCGGGCGGCGGATCCGGCGGCGGGGACCGGCACCAGCGGATCCTGGCCTTCGCGGGCCAGGGTGCGGAGTCCGAGTTCGTTGGTTACGAGTACCTGCGCTCGGAAACCGGAATCGGTGCGCTCGAAGCCGCAAACGGGACGGCACTCGCCAAGCTCGAGCAAAGCCCCTTCTACGCGGAAGGCGGCGGACAGGTCGCCGACACCGGCCGGCTTATCTGGGGCGGCGGTCAGGTCGAGGTTGCGGACGTGATCAGGGTTGGTGACGATCAGGTTCTCGAGCTGAAGCCGACGGGCGAAGGTGAAGGCTCCTGGCCGCCGGCCGGTACAACGGTCGAAGCATTGGTGGACCGGGAGGCCAGATTCCGGACCATGCGCAACCACACCGCGACGCATTTGCTTCACGCCGCCCTGCGCGAACGGCTCGGCACCCATGTCCACCAGGCGGGCTCGTCGGTGCGGCCGGACAAGCTTCGCTTCGACTTTTCCCACGGCGAGGCGATGAGCCCGGATGACATCGCCTGGGTCGAGGACAGGGTCAACGGCTGGATCAAGGACGGCGACCCCGTCCGTTGGATGATCATGGAAAAGCCGGAGGCAGAAAAGCTGGGGGCCATGGCTCTCTTCGGTGAGAAATACGGCGACCTGGTCCGCGTGGTCGAGGTCGAGAACGTCTCCAGGGAGCTCTGTGGCGGCACCCATGTGGACAACACTGCCGAGATCGGAATCTTCAAGATCGTCCACGAGAGCTCTTCCGCGGCGAATGTCCGGCGGATCGAGGCGATCACCGGACCAGACGCCATCGACTGGTTCCGTGACCGCGCATCCGAGCTGAACGAGGTCGGGCACCTGCTCGGCGACGCCCGGGATCCGGTTCGTGCGGCACGGGATGCCTCGGAGAAGTTGAGCGCTGCCAGCGAGGGCGCCAAGCAGGCCGCCCGGCAACAGCAGGGGCAGCTGGCGACGGAGCTGGCTGGCAAGGTCGAAGAGGTGGGCGGCTTCAGCGTGGTCGTGGCGGAAGTGCCGCTCGGGAACCCGAAGGAAATCCTTCAGATCGCCAAACAGGTTCAGGGATCATCCGGGGCCAGCGCCGTGCTGGCCGGAGCGGATCCTGAATCTGGAAAGGTCGGAATGGTCGCCCTGCTCACGGCTGAGCATGCGTCGAAGGCCTCGGCCCGTGACCTGATCAGAGCCTCGGCCCCGAAGATCGGTGGCGGGGGTGGCGGCAGCGACGAGATGGCTCAGGCCGGAGGGAAGAACGCCGACGGGGTCGCCGAAGCGCTGACCGCGGCCCGTCAGTATCTGGAGACCCGGTAGTTGCTTTCGGAGCTTGCCAGCTGATGCGGATCCTGGCCCTGGACTACGGCACCGCCAGAATCGGCTGCGCGATATCCGATCCAACCGGCACCCTGGCCACACCGATCGCCGCGATCGAGCCGCCTGAAGTGGCCGAGGTCGCCAGGGTCGCAGGGGAAAGGGAAGCGGGGAAGATCGTGGTCGGGCTGCCGGTTTCCCTATCCGGGGAGGACTCCGGGCAGACGGCGTTGACCAGAACCTTCGCAAGCGAACTTGGCGAGAGGGTCGAAGTCCCGGTTGAAACCTGGGACGAGCGCTTCACCACCCGGATGGCCGCGCAGACCCGTCGCGATACAGGCGCGGGGTCGGCCGAGGATTCGATCGCGGCGGCGCATCTCCTGGAGAGCTACCTCCAGGCAACGCAGGCCGGCGATCCAGAGACCGGCGGGGAGGAAGAGGCTTGAGCGACCGCTGGTTCGATGATCTGCCGGAACATGATCCGAACGACCCGGAGGCGGTTGAGCGAGCCCTGAGGCGCCAGGAGCGGGCAACCCGGCGCCAGCAGGATTCTGGCGGCAAGAAGAGCCGCAAACCGGTACTCGGTGCTCGCTCGGGCGACCGAAAATCCCTTGGATCGGGGCGCGGACCGGGAAACCGCGGGTTGCGGCGCAAGTCCGGAACCGGAGGGCCACGGACCGGACGCATCGTGGCCGCAGGGTTGGGCGCGGCCGGCCTGATCATCGTGGTCTGGTTTCTCTTCGCGCTTTTCCAGCCATTCAAGGGCGACGGTGACGGGGAACCGTTTCCGTTGAACGTTCCGGCCGGGGACAGCGTCGGTCAGATCGGCGACCTGCTGGCCGACCGCGGGATCATCTCCAACTCGACCCTGTTCGAGGTTCGCGCCACTCTTTCCGGCAAGCGCGGAGACCTGAACCACGGGGTCCACCAGTTCCGCGAGAACATGTCCTATTCCTCCGCCATCGACGAACTGACCAGGACCACTTCAAAGCGCACCATCACGGTGACGATCCCGGAAGGCCTCAGCCGGTCGGAAACTGCGGCGGTGGTAAAGGCGGCCGGCATTCCGGGCGATTACATGGCCGCTACGGTCAAGGTTAAGGGCTTCAATCCGAACGATTACGGCGCGCAGGGCCGGGCAGAAAATCTCGAAGGGTTCCTTTTCCCCGCGACCTACGAACTGAAGTCCACCGCCGACGTCGAGGATCTGGTGGCCGAACAGCTCCAGGCCTTCAAGGACAACATCGCCGGGGTCAACATGAAGTACGCCAAGTCGAAGAACCTGACCACCTATGACGTCTTGACCATCGCCTCGATGATCGAGAGGGAAGTATCGGTGCCGAAGGAACGGAAACTGGTCGCGGCAGTGATCTACAACCGCCTGAAGATGGGCGAGCCCCTGGGGATCGACGCAACGATCAGGTTCGCCCTGGACAACTGGACCGAGCCGCTGACCGAATCCGACCTGGAGACCGATTCGCCTTACAACACCCGGACCAATCAGGGGCTTCCGCCGGGACCGATCGGCAATCCCGGCCTGGCCTCGATTCAGGCCGCGGCCCATCCCGCAGACAGCGATGTCTGGCTTTACGTTGTCAAGCCCGGGACCTGCGGCGAGCATGTCTTCTCTTCAACGCTGGCCGAACACAACCGGAACGTCGCCAAGTACGAGGCAGCCCAGGCCGCGGCGGGCGGCTCGCCCACCGATTGCGGATGACGGCGGGAAGCACGGAAGCATGAATCCGGAACCCGCCACCCGACTCGCGGTTCTCGGACACCCGGTTTCGCATTCGCGCTCGCCCGCGATGCAGAATGCTGCTCTCGCCGCAGTGGGTCTGGAGGACTGGGATTACGAAGCAATCGATGTGGTTCCGGAGGAATTCGCGTTGCTGGTGCGTGAGCTGCCGGAGCGCGGCTTTCTCGGGGCCAACGTCACGGTCCCGCACAAGGAGGCGGCCCTGGCGGTCGCCGACCAGGCATCGGAGGCGGCGCGGGCAATCGGCGCCGCTAACACCCTCAGCTTCTCGAAGGGGCTGGTCAGGGCGGAGAACACCGACGCACCCGGGCTCATCGACGCGCTAACCGACGATCCGGGTACGCCGGCCGCGAACCTGACCGGCGCCCGCGCGCTCGTTCTGGGAGCAGGCGGAGCGGGCAGGGCGGTGGTCTGGGCACTGGCCGGCGAGGGCATGACGGTCATGCTCTGGAACCGCACGCGGTCAAAGGCCGAGGACCTGGCGGCTCGGCTCGGGGTCGAAGTCATCCCCTCCGACCAGCATGGATCGATCGATCCGGGTCCATTCGAGGTGATCGTCAACGCTTCGGCCGCCGGTCTGGGCGGAGAAGATGCTCTGGCTCACCTGCCGCTGGACCAGGGAGGCTTTCGCCCCGGGCAGACCGTGGTCGACATGGTCTACGGAGAGATGGAGGGAGCCTTGATCGCCGCCGCCCGGCAGGACGGTGCCCGCACGATCGATGGTCTCGAGGTGCTGGTCCGGCAAGGCGCCCGTTCGTTCGAGATCTGGACCGGCATGAAGCCGGATCTCGAAACTATGCGTCAGGCCGCCCGGGCCTGAAAATTCTTCAGGGACCGGTGACGATCACCGCGCGCGGTTTCTCTCCGGGGGCGCGGACCTGAAACCGGTCAGCCTTCAGGGGGAGGATCACATCAAAAACGGCAGGGGCAAAGCGGTCGGCGAAACCGGTCAGCCCAAGTCCCTCGATTTCGACGTCTGCGCCGCGGCTCGTCTTGACGGTGAGGATCAGTCGTTGACCTGGTCTGGCATTCACCTGTTCGGGCCTGTTTGCTTCCATATTCACGGTGGCGTATTCGGTGCGGTCACTAACCGGCGCAGATTCAGTCCCGTTCGACTCCCCGGACTTTGCCTTCGTTTGCGTTTCGCCCGTTGTGCCGGTAACCGACTGTTCGGGCGAGGAATCGTTTCGCTGCGGTTCCGGGATCACAAACGCGATCACCGAAGATATCCCCAGCAGAATCAGCATGATTATCAGTAGTCGACGGGCGGCCAAGTGCATGCGCCCGACCCCGGTTTGGTTGAGACAGCGTCGGGCGGGCGGTTCTCAATAGCCTAGAAGCCCCAATGAGTTTTCGATTCACAACCGCTGGCGAGTCCCACGGCCCGGGCCTGGTGACGATCGTCGAAGGGCTCCCGGCCGGTCTCGAACTGGACCGCGAGGCGCTGGACCGGGACATGGCCCGCCGTCAGCTCGGTCATGGTCGCGGGGGCCGGATGAAGATCGAGACCGATCGGGTCGAGATCCGGGCAGGGGTCCGTCACGGGTTCACGATGGGCGGGCCGGTAGCGGCGCTGGTCGCCAACAAGGACTACAAGAACTGGGACGAGCGGATGAACCCCTGGCCGATCGAGGGAGAGATCCCGCCGGTCACCATGCCTCGCCCCGGTCATGCCGACCTGGTCGGGATGTGGAAGTACAAGCACGACGACCTCCGGCCCATCCTCGAGCGGGCAAGTGCGCGCGAGACTGCCGCCCGCGTCGCGGCCGGTTCGATCGCCAGGGCCTTTCTGACCGCGGTCGGCGTGACCGTGCGCAGCCATGTAACCCAGATCGGATCGGTCGTCGCGCCGGAGCGGGATGATCTTGAACCAGAGGATTTCGAGGGGGTCGATGACGATTCCGTTCGCTGCCTGGATCCCGATACATCGGCCGCGATGGTCGAGGAGATCAATGTGCTCCGCAAGAAGAACGAGAGTCTGGGCGGCACCTTCGAGGTGCGGGTCTTCGGCCTGGTTCCGGGTCTCGGCGGTCATATCTCGTGGGAAGACCGGCTCGACGGTCGCCTCGCCCAGGCGATCTGCTCGATCCAGTCGATCAAGGGCGTTTCGATCGGCCAGGCCTGGGACGTAGCCGGTCGGCCGGGATCCGAAGCCCACGACGAGATTTTCTATTCCGAGGAGCGGGGCTACTACCGGGAGACCAATCATGCCGGCGGCCTCGAAGGCGGAATGACCAATGGTATGCCGCTATCGGTGCGGGCGGCAATCAAGCCGATCTCGACCATGACCAAGCCGCTGCGTTCGGTCGACACGGCAACCAGGGAGCCCGCCCAGGCCCACAAGGAACGGACCGACTCGACCGTCGTCCCGGCGGCTGCCGTGGTCGGTGAAGCGATGATCTGCCTGGCTATGGTGAAGGCCTACCGGGAGAAGTTCGGCGGCGATCACATGGATGACGTACTGGCCGCGATCGACGCCTACAAAGAGCGAATCGGCTGGCGATGATCTGTCTGGTCGGGTTCATGGGCGCCGGCAAGTCGACGGCCCTGGTCGAACTCGCCGCACATGGGCTTCACAGCGTTGACGCCGACTCGTTGATCGAGGAGCGCGCAGGCCGGCCGATCGCCCGGATCTTCGAGACCGATGGCGAAGCTGCCTTTCGGGAACTCGAACAGGAAGTGGTGATCGGGGCCCTGGCCGATCCGTCGATCGACGTGCTCGCGCTGGGTGGCGGCGCCGTCGAGTCCGAGGGGATCCGCGAGGCGCTGGCGGTTGACGCCCACACAGTCGTCTGGCTTGAGATCGGCGCCGATTCAGCCTGGCGCCGGGTTCGTAACTCGAAGCGCCCCCTGGCCCGTGACGAATCGGCATTCCGGGCCCTGTTTGCTTCGCGACAGCCGCTTTACGAAGCGGTGGCGGATGCGATCCTGCCCGGCATTGCCCGCCGGATCTGGGACCGCGCATACGAGGCGGTGCGTGGCCTCGGGGATCTGCCGGAAGGAACGAGAATGTTCTGGGCCGAGAGCTCAGGCGGCGAGTACCCGGTCTACGTCGGGAGGGAACTGCTCGGATCCCCGCTTTTCCGGGAAGGCTCGGCAGCCCTGCCGGGGAGCGGGAGGTCCTTCTGCTTCACCGACGAAGCGGTGGGCCCGATCTACGGCGAGCGGCTCGGCGAGCTAGCCGGCATGTTCGCGGTGCCTCCCGGAGAGACGGCAAAGACGATGGTCCAGCTCGACCAATCGCTCCGGGAAATGGCCCGGGCCGGCGTGACCCGTGCGGATCGACTGATTGCCCTCGGCGGCGGAGTGGTCGGCGATCTGGCCGGTTTCGCCGCCCACACCTACCAGCGGGGCATCCCGGTGATCCAGGTGCCGACCAGCCTGGTCGCGCAGGTCGACTCGGCTTACGGCGGCAAGACCGGGGTGGACCTGCCCGAGGGCAAGAACTACGTCGGCGCCTTCCATCTGCCTTCAGCGGTGGTCAGCGACGTTGACACCCTCGCGACGCTGCCCGAAGCCGAACTGACCGCTGGCATGGCCGAAGTGGTGAAGACCGCCCTGCTGGCCGGCGGCGGGCTCTGGGAAGAAGTCGCCGAACTCGAACCCGGAGAGATCCTGACCCGGGCTGATCTCGTCTTCGCCTGCGCCCGTTACAAGTGCTCGGTTGTTGCGGCCGACGAACGGGACACCGGCCTCAGGGCCCAGCTCAACCTCGGCCACACGGTCGGCCACGCGATCGAATCGGTCACCTCATACGAGCGCTACCGGCACGGCGAGGCGATCGCCCTCGGCTTGCTCGCAGCGCTGCGTCTTTCCGGTGCCAATTTGCTCCATGACGAGATCCGCGAGTGGAATCTGCGGCACGGCCTGCCGGTCGAGCTTGATCCTTCGATCGATCCCGCCGCGGTGGTCGAGGCGGTTCAATTCGACAAGAAGAAGACTTCGCGCGGAGTAGGCTTCGTGCTGTTGGAAGTCCCCGGAAAGCCCCTCATCGACCGGCCCGTTGCCGACGGCGACATTCTCGCTGCGGTCGAGGAGCTTCTCCCATGAACCCGAAAGGCCACCGGTGAGCGCAGCCACGAACCGCATTGCCGTCCTCCACGGCGTCAACTTCGATGTGCTCGAAAAACGGAACCCCGATCTTTACGGCGGGCTCAGCCTGGCCGAACTCGAGTACCGGATTTCGGGCTTTGCCGGCGAACTCGGTCTCGAGCCGATCTTCTTCCAGTCGAACTCGGAGGCCGATTTCTGTGGCTACCTTCATCGCCTCGCCGAGACGGCGGACGGGGCGATCATCAACGCCGGCGCCTGGAGCCACTACAGCCGGGCGATCGGCGATGCCTACGGAGTCGATCCGGTTCCCGCGGTGGAGGTTCATCTTTCCGACGTCGAAAACCGTGACCAGTGGAGAAAAATCTCCGTGTTCGACGGCCTCGTCGAAGCGAAGATCTGCGGCAAGGGAGTGGACGGGTACCGCGAGGCCCTTGAGCTTCTCGCCGACCGGCTTGGCGTATGACCGGGTCTCCTTCCGGACGGGCCGACCGGCTGGTCGCCGCTCTGGCCACAGCGGGTCCGGATGAGACGCCACTCGATGCCCTGCTGGTCACCAACCTGGTCAACGTCGAATACCTGACTGGCTTCACCGGAACCAACGGCGCCTGCATCGTTTCCGGCGAGCGGCGTATGTTCCTCACCGATTTCCGATATGCCGAGCGGGCGTCGGAGATCGAAGGTTGGGATGTGGAAATCGTTTCCGGCCAGTGGCTGGAGGGACTCGCCTCGCGCCTGTCGGGCCGGACCGGATTCGAGGATGACCAGGTCACCGTTCGTACGGCCAATCAGATCCGGGAAGCCGCCGACGCTGCCGAAATGGTCGAGGCCGGGGGTCAGGTCGAACGCCTGCGGCGGGTCAAGGATTCCGATGAAATCGAGCGGATTGCCGAAGCTGCCCGGATGACCGACGAGCTATACCGGTTGCTGCTCGACGACGGACTGGCCGGACGAACCGAGGCCGAGGTCGACGGGTGGCTGACCGGCTGGATGCGCGAGCAGGGCGCCGAACCCTCGTTTCCGCCAATCGTCGCATCGGGTCCGAACGGTGCTTCCCCTCACGCGGAGCCGGGTCCGAGGGAAATCGGCACGGGCGAGATGGTGACCATCGACATGGGTGTAAGGCTTGATGGCTACTGCTCGGACTGCACCCGCACCTTCGCCACCGGCGGCGAAGCGCATCTCGACTCGCTCTCACGCGAGATCTACGAGGTGACGCTGCGGGCCAATGAGGCAGGGCTGGCGGCGATCAGGGCGGGGGAGGCCGGCTCCGCCATTGACGAAGTCGCCCGTGCGATCATCCGCGAGGCGGGTTACGGCGGGAACTTCGGACATGGTCTTGGCCACGGAGTCGGGGTTGAAATCCACGAAGCCCCCCGGCTCGGTCCTTCCAGTCAGGACGTGCTGATGGCCGGCGAAGTTGTGACCGACGAACCGGGCATCTACATATCGGGAGCGACCGGTGTGAGGATTGAAGACATGGTGCTGGTCGGCGAAGAAGGGGTGGCTCGTAACTTCTGCTCCATCCCGAAGCAGCTCACCTTCGTTTGAGTCGCTTCAGGCCCGATCGGGGAGAACGCATCATTCGTAACGATCCTCTATAGTGTGATACCCGTCACACAGACGACAGCGCTTCTGTCGCAAGTGGAGAAGGAGCTCCAAGGCAAGTATGGCGAGGGAGTTTTGAGGAGAGAGGTGCAGACGAAGAGACCGGCCTGAGGGGGCCGGTCTTTTCATTGCAGCTGTCCACCTCGCCGGTCTGCTGCATGGCGGCGTGTCCGCTGCAACGAAAACGGGGCCCCGCAGGGCCCCGTTTCCTTGACTTCTTGCCTGCCTACAGGCCAGAGCTGCCGTCCCAGCCGTTCGAGAAGCAGTTGCCACTCGGAGCGGCACATACCGGAACTCCGGCTCCCTCCAGGAAGGAAGCGGCCTGGTTGATGCCGTCCGCCGACTTCCGCGGGTAGCTATGCGGATCTCCGCCGTAGCCCCATTCGGGCCGGGGCGGAACGTTCTCCAGCGGGGGGTTCTTGCTGCCCTGGCCGAACGTTCCCGTGTAGCCCTCGGGCCCGCCGTCGTAGAACACGAGCGTGTTCTGGTTCGCAAACGGCGCGGCGATCGGATCAATCCCGAAGTACGAGAAGTCCAGGCCGCGGCCGCTGACAATCGACGGCGAGTAACGCTTCGCCCCGATCGTGCGGGCTTCCACCTCGGCCGTGACATTGGCCACCTGATGGTCGCCGACCGCCACACCGAGCAGCACCTTGTGCGCGTTGGTGTTGGGCAGAGGCGAATTGGCCGGGTTCATCGTGTGAACGTAGCCGTTGCCCTCGCCCCGGTCCCAGAGCAGCTGCATCATCCCGAAGACCAGCGGCAGCTGGGCCTTGTCCGGGTAGTTGTCGTACAGGCCAACATTCGGCAGGTACATGTCGCTGATGATGCCGTGGGCGTACTCGTCGAAGTCCACGCTTCGTGGCAGCAGCGTCGAGTAGTTGATGCCGGGCACACCCAGCACGCCGTAGTCGACATCGGGGGCGAGCGCTGTGTAAGCGCCACCCATGATGCCGCCCTGGCTGATGCCGTGGTACATCGCCCTGGTATTGACACCGTTGGTGGTGTCGATCACCGAGCCGGCAGGCTCGCTGCCGGCACCGTCCGGATCAACCTGGAACGCCGCGTTGGTCGCGAAACCGCTCGGGTGAACCATCGCCCGCTGGAGCATCATCATGTTGAGGAAGCCCTGCTGCATGCGGTCCACCAACTTGTTGAAGTTGGACAGATCGCTCAGAGAAGCAGCGACGGTCTGGAAATCGTTCTCCGAGAAACCGTCCCAGTTGGTCGCACACCAGGTCGAGTCCTGCAGGTTGGCGATCTCGCGGGTCGAACCGGTCGATCGGACCTGGTTCAGCGCCCCGAGCAGGCCGTGACCGTAGATGCCGGTCGCACCCGGATGCAGGGTTCCACCTGCGACCACCGACTTCGGAATGGTGCAGAGGAAGGGAACGTCGGTCTTGTAGGCCTGGTTCCAGGTCAGGTTGCCACTCGAGTCGAAGGCAAACTGGGCCCCGGAGGGGCAGCCGTCTTCGTCGAGGTAACAGGGCACATTGGTGATGCGTCCGGCAACCACGCGCTGCTCGTTCGAACCCGGGGTCGGGACCGTGATCGGGTCGCCGGGGTCGAAGTCGCTGAGCCCGTGATAGTTGCTGGGACCGCAATCACCGCCGTTGTCCGCGTCGCAGACCGCGTCGATCACGTAGCTCGGGCTGTTGCCCTCGATCACCCGGTTGGCGAGGTTGTTGTCGCCAAGGCGGGAGAACGCGTCATCGCGGATCTCGGTAGCACGACCGGTGGTCGACTTGTCGCTCGCCACGGTGAAATCCCAGGCGAGGTACAGGCTCGAGTCCCTGGCGACGCCATTGCTGGACAGCACCGGGAACACGTTGTCGGTGAGCTCGTTGCAGACGTACTTGAGCTCGGCGTCAGTGATCGCCTTTGCGTCGTCGCGGCACTGGGCAAACGGGGCCTGGGCCGAAACAGCGTTGTTCGAGGCGTCCTTCAGATTGCGCAGGACGACCACGTACCTGTGGCCCGGGGTGAAGTTCTTCGCCGGGCGAATGATCAGGTTGACGTCATCCGTGTTGGTCGGATTGTCGTTCGGGTAGCCACCGGTGATCACGACCGGAGGCTGACCGGGGGTGAGCTTGACCGTTGACTTGGTGGTCGGGTTCGCGTCCAGTTCGGCATAGATCGGCTGACGCTCGCCGGTCGCGGCGTCGATCACCATGACCGGCGCGTTGGCGGCGGCGTAGGCGCCAATGTTGTCGATCGGAACGATGCCCGAGTTCGTGAACGCGGCCGGGGTCGAAACCTCGGGGATCTTCGTCACGATCGAGTTGCCCACGCTGTAGCCGTCGGCGCGGTTGATGTCGGTCGGGTCGATCGGCTTGCCGAGTCGGTTCTGCGGCATCGCGTCTTCGGGAAGGTCCAGGCGGACACCGGTATCAGTCGTCGAGTCAGCCTCGGTGTAGAGGTTGCTCGGGAAGGGCTGCATGCAGACCTTCGGGTCGAGCGGATCACAGGTCGGCTTCTTTGGAACCACGCAGTCGGGGTTGCCCGCCCACTTGGAAAGGGTCTTCTTCTTCGAGAACTTGACCGTTTTGGTCTTCGTCTTCTTGCCCTTCTTGACCTTGCGCTTGTAATTGCCGTTGACCTTGACGGTCTTGGCTCCGCAGGTGCCGAGCACGGAGCTGCCCTTGCTGGTCAGGGTGAGGGAGATCTTCCGGACGCCCTTCTTGCCGAACTTCACCTTCTTGGACTTGAAGGTGCCGTTCTTTGCGGCGCCGATGGCCGAAAGATTGACCGTGGCCTTGCCGGTGGACTTGATCTTCACGACCAGCTTCTTCTGGTTCAGCAGCTGCTGCTGGCTGGCGGTCGGAATTCCGGCGGCGGTTACCTTGACCGGTTTGGCCTTTTTCTTTTTCTTTCCTGCCTCGGCCTGGCTGCTGGCAAAGGATGCCATCAGCGCGAAGGCCATGATCAGGGCGAAAGCGATCGCCACATAGCGGCGCGCATTCGTGATGCCCAGTTGGTGATTCATCTCTCCGTGCAACTCCCTCTGTTGACTGGCCGTTTGGAAGGCGGCCGTAGTTGGGGACCGGCCCAGACGAGGCCGGTCGTGTGACTTAGATCACAGATATTAGACCGGATTATGACCGGAAGTTGCGCCGAATGGACACCGTGTTTCTGAACGATTTCGTACCGGAACAAAACGTTCCTGTACGCGACCCGCCGTACGGCGTCGTACCCGACGGCCAGCCGGCTATCCGCCTCGGGGCCGGGACACTCAGCGGGAGAGGTCCACCCCGGGATCCAGAGATTCGGCAAAGTCGACCATCAGCGAGACCGTGGCCTCGACGTCGGCCAGGTCAACCATCTCCACGGGTGAATGCATGTAACGGAGCGGGATCGACACCAGGCCGGTCGGAATGCCGGTCCGGGATATCTGGAGCGAATCGGCGTCGGTGTGGGTCGAGTTGCCGCTGGCCCCGACCGAGTAGTCGATGCCGGCCTGCTCGGCGGTTTCACGGAGCAGCTCGTAGACCTTCGGGGAGAGCGTGGAACCCCGGCCGATCACCGGGCCCGATCCGAAGGGGTGGCTGCCGACCTCCTTCTCGTCGATTCCCGGGGCGTCGGTCGCATGGGTCACATCGATCGCGATCGCGAGGTCGGGCCGGACCGTGAAGGCAGCGGTGCGTGATCCGAACAGGCCGATTTCTTCCTGCACGGCGGCGACTCCGGCGAAGCGCAGTTTTGCCTTGCCGTTTTCGTGAATCCGGCGGGCCGCCTCGAGCGCGACATATGAACCGAGCCGGTTGTCCATCGAACGTGAAACCAGACGACCGCCCGCCACGGGCAGGGGCTCGCAATCGACCACCACCGGGTCACCGACGCTGACCATCTTCTCCGCGTCTTCGCGATCGTCGGCCCCGATGTCGATATGCATTTCCTTTAGTTGTACGACCTTCTTGCGCTGCTCCGGTTCGAGCAGGTGGATCGGCTTGCGCCCGGCCACGCCGGGCACCGGGCCGTCGTTCCCGCTCACCGTTACCCGCTGACCGACCAGTATCTGGGGGTCCCAGCCGCCGATCGGTGCGAAGTAGAGAAAGCCCTTCTCGTCGATGTGGGTGACCACCAGGCCGATTTCGTCGATGTGGCCGACCACGGCCAGCAGCGGGGCCTCGTCGCTTCCGTCCGAACTCGGGATTGTGGCGACGCTCGAGCCCAGCCCGTCGGTCGTGATATCCGCGAAACCGGCAGCCTTGCGCCAGACGTCGGCGGCCGGGGCTTCGTACCCGGAGGGGCCAGGGGTTCGCAGAAGTTCATCGAGAAGCGGCGGGGTAGTCATGGACCGGATTATGCCGTTCGGCAGGAGCCGGCCGGTTGGGCGGCGGCCCGGCCGGTGGCCAACTAGAGTGTTTGCCGTGATTTCAACCAGCGAGTTCCGCAACGGGTCCCATATCGAGGTCGAAGGCAAGATCATGCGCATCATCGAGTTCCAGCATGTGAAGCCCGGCAAGGGCGGAGCCTTTGTCCGCACCAAGCTCCGGCGGATAGAGGACGGCGGGGTGATTGACAAGACCTTCCGGGCCGGCGAGAAGTTCCGTCCAGTTCGAACCGAGTCCAAGAAGATGCAGTACCTCTACGAATCCGGTGATGCGGTCGTTTTCATGGACAACCAGAACTACGACCAGATCGAGATTCCCGCCGACGTCGCGGAGAACGCCTTGCGCTGGATCCAGCCAAACGACGAAGTCGACGTTCTTTTCGTCGACGAGAACCCATCCGACGTGATGGTGTCAAGCTCGATCGAGGCCAAGGTGGTGAAGACGGAGCCCGGCCTGAAGGGTGACACCGCTTCCGGCGGCGGGACCAAGCCGGCCACCCTCGAATCGGGGGTCGAGGTCCAGGTGCCGCTCTTCATAAACGAAGGCGAAGTCATCAAGGTGAACACGGAGACCGCCGAATACATGTCCCGGGCCTGAGGCTCAACCCCAAACCGGTTCGGAAAGGCCGGCAGGTCAACCCCCAGAACCCCAAACGGTGGACCAAGCGGCGGGTCGGTTTTCCGGCATCTGATCCGGATAATCGACCCAGTCTGGACAAACGAACTCTGTGTCGCCACGTGGCGGGTCGGGTTTACGGCTCAGGTGCCGATTTTCCGACCCGCCGCTCGGCGGTACGGTTACCGGATGGAGATGTTTCAGCGTGATCTGACTCTCGAGGCCCGTCCGAGGGGGTTTCACCTGGTCACGCGCGAAATCGAGAACGCGATACCGGAGCTCCGATCACTCCGAATCGGGTTAATCCACCTGCTGATCCGCCATACCTCCGCTTCGCTGACGCTGAACGAGAACGCCTCCCCGGACGTGAGGCGGGATTTCACCTCGTGGATCGATGCGTCCGTCCCCGAGCGGCCGACTTCCCACGCATGGACCCACACGACCGAGGGGGCGGACGACATGCCCGCTCACATCAAGGGTTCAATTACCGGATTTGACCTGACCATTCCCGTGCGAAACGGGAGGTTCCATCTGGGTACCTGGCAGGGGATCTACCTCTGCGAGCACCGCGATCACGGCGGTGCCCGGTCACTTACCGCCACTGGCTGGGGAGACAGCGGCTGAAGCTCGACAACACCTTCGTCTTCGAGGAGTTTTCGAATCTTCATTCCCACTTCAAATGCTTCCGGGCCGACCATCGCTTCGTCGATTCGCACGACAGTGTTGCCCGCCGCCTGGAGGTCGAGCGTTCGCTGGTAGTCCCGATGTCGATCGGCTCGGCTTGCATGGTAGGCACCACCGTCTGCTTCCACCAGGATGTTGGAGCCTGGCCACTGAAAGTCAATTTCGTATCCACACCTGAAATCGTTGATCAAGGGCATCGGTATTCCCCATTCCGGGAACCTGTCCGCGGTCCTGTTTTCGAGGCCGGATTTTGACCTGAGCTTGCCCGGGTTCCAGTTCTCCACTACCTTCCTCAGTTTCGCTATTCCTTTGCGTCCACGGGCAAGATTGATGGCTCGGTTCAGGCCTGCCAGGTCGAGGGACCTGTTTGCGACGCCCCGTCGAACTGCGGTGTCGAGGGTCTTGGACGATTCGCGTTCGGCCAGGTTGATCATGGTTCGAACCGCGGACGTCACCCTGATTCCACGGCGAGTCGTCACTTCGGTTGGGCTCAGCGACCTGGTCCGGTGAATGGTCAGGCCTGGATTTATCGCACGGCTGGCATGTTCGGGCGGAGGTCGGTGAGGATCCGGGCTTGACTTGCGAATGACCTCCAGCTTCCCGTCGGGTGGAAGGAGACCAAGCAGGCTGGCTGCGGCTCGGTGAGAAAGCACGGCGTTCGGGCCGCCCGCCATCACTGCTGCCCTCTGCCTTCCCTGGAGTGAGAGGCAGTCGTGGCCGACGGCGTAGACGCCCGCGTAGAGCATCTTCAGCGAGCGGTTCTTTACACGCGAATCAACCTGGTTGGGGGAGACTCCGGCCGCCAACAGTTGCCGACGGTTCACAATCCCGTCATTTCGGCCGGCGAGCAGTGAGATCAGGTTGGTCACCTCGAGATGGATCACCCTTCAAAGGTGCCGGGAAGCGGCTCACATGTGGCTCGACGGGTGCAACGATTAGCGAACGGAAACCCGAAGAATCCCGAATCCGCCGCCGGGCGGGTCGGATTTCCGGGACTAGTGACGGAAATCCGACCCACCGCGCTGCCTGGGCGTTTCGTGGTGGGTCGGATCGTTGGTCCGTGAGCCGGAAATCCGACCCACCGGGGGCCTCGGGGTTTGAACCAATATTCTTGACTGATGCGTCGCTCCAATCAGCGCCGGGATGCGGTTTTCGCCTGTTACCAGCAGGAAGTCACCGACCGGCCCCTTTCCGTTCTCCTCGCCGAAGCGAAGCCGTTCACCGTGGAGCTGGCGGAAGGGGTGGAGGATCATCGCGATCAGCTCGACGAGACCATCGCCGGTTATGCCAAGGGCTGGGATTTGAGACGGATCGCCCCCCTGGAGAAGAACATCATGCGGGTCGCGCTCTACGAGATGAACTTCCGGGAAGACGTGCCTTTTGAAGTGGCGATTGATGAAGCGGTCGAGACCGCGAAAAAATTCTGCGGTGCGGAAGCGCCCGGCTTCGTCAACGGAATTCTCGGGGCCGCCGCCCGGGACATGAAGACTGATGCCGGCGAGAGCAACGGAGAAGCAGCGTGAGTCGACTTGAGGAAATTCGCGACCGTCTCGAGGAGATCACCCTGGCGCTCGGGTCCGGAGATGTGTCGGATTCCGCCGCGGCCGAACTAGCCGGCGAGGCGGCGAAGCTGACGGCGGAAGCGGCGAACGAAGCCGCGGCGTCGGTCGAGCGGGCCGACCGGCAGGGCTGAACCCGTGGAGACCCGAGAGCCGGACGGCGGCAGGCCTTGAGCTACCCGGAAGAACTTCGGCAGATCGTTGATCGCCACCTGGAAACCGTCCGATTCAGTCACGGGACGGGACCGGACGGTGCCGACACCACGGGCCTGGACGAGGCGATGCGCTATTCGCTACTCGCCGGCGGCAAGCGGATCCGCCCAGTGCTATGCCTGGCAACCGCCCGGGCAATCGGACGACCGCTTGAGGATTTTCTCGATGCAGCTGCCGCCCTCGAGATGATTCACACCTACTCGCTTGTCCACGACGACCTGCCAGCGATGGACGACGACGATCTGCGCCGCGGCAAGCCTACCTCGCATGTGAAGTACGGGGAAGCGGTGGCGATTCTCGCGGGAGACGGACTTTTTGCGGAAGCGATCGGGGCGCTGAGTGCCGCTCCGGCTCCGGCGGAGAGGGTGCTGGAAGCGGTCAGTCTGCTGTGCGCCGCGACCGGTGTCGAAGGCATGGTCGGCGGCCAATACATAGACGTTTCCGCTCCTACCCTCGACGCGGAAGGCCTACGGCACCTTCATTCGCTGAAGACCGGGAGGCTGATTCGGGCCAGCGTCGAGGTAACGCTTGCCCTCGGGGGGCTGGATGAAGGAGAACGGGAGCCCTACCGCCGGTTTGCCACCCTGATCGGGCTTCTCTTCCAGATCGTCGACGACATTCTCGACGTGACCGGCAGCGACGAAGAACTCGGCAAGCCCCGTGGAAGCGACGAACGTCACGGGAAGTTCACATATGTCAGCCTGTACGGACTGGATCGAGCCCGATCGTTTGCCACCGAATCCCACGAAGAGGCTCTCGCGGCGCTGGCCGGCGCCGGCGGAGAAACAGATGACCTCAGGCGAATCGCCGACTACATTTATTCGAGAGAACAGTGAACGACGCAAATGACGACAGGACGCCGCTGCTCCCGGGCATCGATTCGCCTTCCGACCTGAAGGGGCTGAGCGACGAGCAGCTTCAACAGGTGGCCGACGAGACCCGCGCCTACATAATCGATGTAATCGGCGAAATCGGCGGTCATTTCGGGGCCAATCTCGGAACCTGCGAAATCGCCGTCGCCCTGCATAGCCTGCTCGAGTCCCCCCGCGACAAGATCCTCTGGGATGTCGGTCACCAGGCTTACCCGCACAAGGTCCTGACCGGGCGTCGGGAGGGGCTGCCGTCCATCAGGCAATACGAGGGGCTCGCGCCGTTCTGCTCGATTCCCGAATCCGAGCACGACATCATGGGAGCCGGCCACGCTTCCACTTCTATTTCGTACGCGGTAGGTCTCAAGGAAGCGATGCGAAAAGGAATTGGAGAGGACGGCAAAGTGGTGGCGGTGATCGGAGATGGCGCCCTGACCGGCGGTGTTGCCTACGAGGCAATGCATGCGGCCGGCGGGTACCAGACCCCGATGGTGATCCTGCTCAACGACAACGGGATGTCGATCTCGCCAAACGTCGGTGCCCTGTCCAGCTATTTCCAGCGGGCCCGACTGAAGCCCGGCCTGTTCCATGCCCGGGAAGAAGTCGAGGATCGCCTGACCAAATTGCCCCTCGGTCTGGGCAAACGGATCGAAAGGCTGGGGCCGGAGCTGAAGTCGGCGATCAAGGCCTACTGGGCGCCCGGGCTGCTTTTCGAGGAACTCGACCTGGCCTATATGGGAGTGATCGATGGCCATGATGTCGGTGCGATGCGTCGTGCCCTGACCGAAGCCTTCGCGGCCGACCGGCCCGTGGTGGTCCATGTTCACACTGTGAAGGGCCGCGGATTTGCCCCGGCCGAAGAGGGCGGCCTCGCCGGAATGGAGAAGTGGCATGCGGCCAAGCCTGGCTCGATCGTCGACGGGGCCCCGGCGGAGTTGAAGCCGAAGCTGGTGCCGGTGCAGGAGTCGGATGCGCCGGCCTCGATCGCTCCGGAAATACTCGAAAAGCCCGACCCGAAGTCGGCGCCGCCGCAGTACACGCAGGTCTTCGCCGATGCACTTGTGTCTGAGGCCGGGCGCGACCCGAGAGTGATCGGCATCACGGCCGCGATGGCTGGCGGAGCGGGTTTGCAGCGCCTGGCCGACGAGCGGCCCGACCAGTACTACGACGTCGGCATCGCCGAACAGAATGCGGTCCTGATGGCCAGCGGAATCGCCCTTCAGGGTGGCAAGCCGGTATGCGGGATCTACTCGACCTTCCTGCAGCGTGCCTACGATCAGATTGTCCACGACGTCTGCCTGCAGAGCCTCGACGTGACCTTTGCGATGGACCGGGCCGGACTGGTCGGCGATGACGGACCGACCCATCACGGGGCGTTCGACATCGCCTATTTCCGTTCCTTGCCGAATGTCGTGGCGATGGCTCCCAGGGACGAGGCGATGCTAGTCCACATGCTGCATACGGCGATCGAACATCACGGACCGGCCGCTCTCAGATATCCCCGAGGTGCCGCGGTCGGGGTCGAAATTCCCGAGCAACCGGTTCCGGTCCCGATCGGAACCGGGGAGACCTTGCAGAACGGCGAAAGGGTGGCCCTGCTCGGTTACGGATCCGGGGTCGGCGTGGCCCTTGACGCCGCCGGTCTGCTGGAAGATGAGGCAGTCCTGAAGCCGACCGTGGCCGACGCGAGGTTCGTCAAACCCCTCGATACCGAACTGGTCGAGCGTCTCGCGGTCAGCCACGACCTGATCGTCACTATCGAGGAAGGGGTTCTGCAGGGGGGATTCGGCTCCGCCGTGATCGAACACCTCGAGGACAACTTCGAAAACCCGGGCGAGCGGGCCAGGGTACTCAGGGTCGGATTGCCCGACCGGTTCGTCACCCATGGCAAGCCCGAACTCCTCCACGAGGAAGTCGGGTTCACGGCGGAAGCGGTGGCGGACAAGGTCCGGGCTGCCGTCGAGTCAGGACTCGCGCCGCGGCACTGAATCAGCTCAGATGTGAACTGAGACGACCCGGAGAACGTCGGCGCCGTACTTCTCCATGAAGGCCGGGCCGACTCCGGAGATCCCCATCAACGAGTGTTCGTCCAGCGGTTTGACCGTCGCGATCGCGGTCAGGGTGCGGTTTGAGGCAACGTGAAAGGCTGGGCGATCACCCGCCGCCTCCAGCCGCCAGCGCCGGAGCTCTTCGTAAAGCGGTTCATCCTGCGGGGCCAGCTCGGGCGGCGGCTGCGAAGTCTTGCGGGGACCGGACCTGGGCCGGACGATTTCGATCGAATCGGGATCCGGAAGCCACTGGATCGGGTCACATATGTCGCAGCAGCGCCCGGTCGGTGCGCCGGGTCCCCGGTCGCCGAAATGGTCGAGCAATTGCCGTCGGCGGCAGGTGGTCGAGAAGCTGAAGGACTCGACTGCCCGGTAGGCGACCCAGCCACGATCCTCCGCGACCCTGCAGGCCGCCCGGACCGGGGCCTGGCCGGTTTCCGGGCCCGGTGTGACAAGCAGGCGCCCGCCAGCTGCCGGCTCAACCCGTAGTGCGCCTGACCGTTCCCCGACCGCCAACCGGATCCTCTCGGCGTCCGATCGAGGTGCCTCGATCGTCACCGAGCCGGGGCTTCCATCCGCCTGGTGACCGGCTGAGCGGCGGATGTCATCCACGTATGAAAGGACTTCGGCCGGGTCCACGCGGCGCTGTTCGTTGAACCTGACCAGCCGGCCAAGGTCGGCACGCATCGCAAGTAGAACCGCCCGCGCGGGCTGCCCGTCCCGCCCGGCGCGCCCGGCCTCCTGGTAGTAGGCCTCAACGCTGGAAGGGATCGCCCAGTGCCAGACCGACCTCACGTCGGCCTTGTCGATCCCCATCCCGAAGGCATTGGTCGCCACCACTACTTCGGCGTCCCCGTCCATGAACCGGACCTGGGCCGAGGCCCTCTCGTCGGGAGCCATCCCGGCGTGGTAGCCGACCGCGGAAATGCCCTCGGCCTGGAGATCCCCGGCCACCTCTTCGGTGCTCTTGCGGGTGCCGCAGTAGACGATTGCCGGCCGGTTCGCCGGATCGGAAAGGCCAAGCCGGAGGAGCGCCTGCTTGCGGGCCTTCGACCCCTTGCCTTCGAGCGCGATCGTGTCGAAACTGAGGTTTGGCCGGTCGAAACCCGAGTGGATCTCGACTGGCTCGTTCATGCCCATCCGGTCGGCGATTTCCGCGACAACCTGGGGCGTTGCCGTCGCGGTCAGGGCCATCACCGGCGGCCGGCCAAGTCGTTCGGCGATTCCTGGTAGCCGCAGGTAATCGGGACGGAAATCGTGTCCCCATTCGGAAAGGCAATGGGCTTCGTCGATCGCCAGCAGGTCGATCTCCCGGGAACCGATCAGATCGAGGAAGGCAGCCGAACCGAATCGTTCGGGTGAGCAGTAAGCGATCCTGGCGGTGCCGTCCTGAACTGCCTGCCAGGAAGCTGCTGATTCCTCGGCTGAAAGACCGGAGGCGAACATCACGGCCGGGTGCCCGTCGGATTTCAGACGTTTGATCTGGTCTGCCATCAGGGCGATGAGGGGACTGACAACCAGGGTGAGGGACGGCGAGGCGAGTCCGGGCAGCTGATAGCAAAGGCTCTTGCCACCGCCGGTCGGCATCACGATCAGGCAGTCACGGCCAGCCAGGGCAGCGGCCACGGCGTCCCGCTGGCCGGGGCGAAACCCGTCGTACCCCATGTGGGCGAGCAGCCGGTCGGGATCGGCGTCGCCCTCAAATACCCGGGCCTGGACTGCATCGGCCAGGTCCATGCCCTCCAGACCCTGAAGAGCAAGGGCCGCTTCTTCCTGCTCGTCGGCGATCAGGACTGTCTGGCCTGCGGCCTCGGCGGGGGTAAGTTGTCGCCCGGCCGTTTCGCCGGGTGGATTATCCGGCCGGGCCGAAACGAGGGCAGCGATCCGGCCGGTCAGGGTCCGCGACCCGGCCTGGGCATCCGGGTCGAGGCCCCGCCAGGCCGCTCGCAACTGCTCCAGGCGATCATCGATCAAACGTTCGCGAACCCCCGCCTCCGCCTCAAGTTCGAGCTCGCCGATCAGACCGAAGGCCTCGGTTTCGAAATCGGCAGATGTGAGCGTGGGTTGGGGCACCGGTCCAGACTAGAGACAGCATCTGACGCCCGGATCTCGCCCCCCGAAAGCCTGCAAAGGTAAGAGCCCCGCTGGGAGGGCGGGGCTCTTGGTGTTACTTAGGGAGGAGAGAGATTCAATGATCTCTATATGTGTTTTTGATCGATGGGAGGTCGGTGGGCTCTCTATGCGCCGCGGGCGCTGTACCGCGTTGAAACGGTAAGTGCCAAGTGAGCGGCGCCGAACCCGACCAGGAAGATTGTGGTCATTGGATCCTGTCCGGAAAGGCCGGAAAGAATGCCGATGGCAAAGATCGCGATGCCGAGCGCCCAGTCGAAACCGGACTGAGCCGTCAGTGAGAGCGGCCTCGCCGGACTGGAACCCGCAAGGGAAACGCCCATGAGCGATGCACCGAGGAAGAAGGTCAGAAAACCGATTCCCGGGCTGAAGGTCAGGAGGTACGGAACTATCATCAAGAGCGGCGCGGTGGCCAGCACGAGGGCGTTGTGGACGCTGAGTTCTATGGGTCTCGTAGTCATCGACATCGTTCTCCTGAAGTCAAGGTAGAGGTCCACTTACTTTTCGTGTGTGAGTCGGGTCACAGTTGACACGAAGTCATGTCGCACGATTCGCGGATCGCGAAGGCAGCGGTTTCACGGCGGTCGCCGCAGGCCCCGGCCGGTACGGTTTCCCGGACCATGGCCAAGCGATCACGACTGGACCTGCTGCTCGCCGAGCGTGGCCTGTTCACATCCCGAACTGCGGCAGCCCGGGCGATCCGGGCCGGTCAGATCAAGCTGGGAAAGGACGGGCCGATCGCGCTTCGCCCCAGCCAGGAAGTCGCCCTCGACCAGGAGGTGGAGGTTCTGGAGGGGCAGAAATATGTCTCGCGTGGAGGCACCAAGCTTGAGAACGGGCTCGACTCACTGGACCTGGAGGTCGAGGACAAGCTCTGCCTGGATGTCGGGGCATCAACCGGAGGATTCACCGATTGCCTGCTTCAGCGTGGGGCAAGACATGTGATTTCCCTCGACGTGGCATACGGGCAGATCGACGCGTCGATCCGGGCCCGGCCGGAGGTAACCGTGATCGAGCGGCTGAATGCCCGCGACCTGTTGCCTTCGGATCTCGAATACCGGCCCGAGCTGGCGGTGATCGATGTCTCCTTTATTTCCCTGGTCAAGGTGTTGCCCGCGGTGGAGAAAGTGATGGCTGACGAGGCGACCGTCCTGGCAATGGTCAAGCCACAATTCGAGCTTGGTCGCGCGCGGGTCGGCCGGGGAGGAGTGGTCCGCAACCAGGACGATCGCCGCGAAGCGGTCGAGCAGGTCGCCGATTTCGCATCGGGACTGGGTTTCAGCCTGGACGGAATCGCCCCTACCCGGCTGCCGGGGCCGAAAGGGAACCTTGAGACCTTCATCCAGCTCGGCAAGACACGCAGCGGCAGGGAAGGGGAAGGATCGCCCGGCCGGGGCCGAGGGGCTGACAGCGGGGCCGCTCTCTGCGAAGGTGTCGATCTGTGAGTCGGCCCACCGCAATCCTCTTCACCCATTCGCATGCCGCCGGTATGGAGCGGGCGGTGGAAGTTGCCCATGCCGCGGCCGAACGGCACGGCTGGGATCTCGTGCCGAGCAGGGAAGCGGAAGGGCATCGGCCCTCGCTTTTCGTCGTGCTCGGCGGTGACGGGACGATCCTACACGCGCTCCGCGCCTCACTGGACGGCCGGGTACCGGTCTTCGGGATCAACTTCGGGCGGGTGGGATTCCTCGCCGGGGTGGAAGCCGACCAGATCGAACTAGGGCTTGACCGGGCCTTCGCCGGCGAATACGAGGTACTTGATCTTCCGGGGCTCTCGATCACCGCCAACGCGGAGACCCATATCGCTCTGAATGACGCCAGCTTCAGTCGACGGCCGAGGGGCGGGGTGGCCGAGCTGAGCTACCGCATCGCCGGCGAAGAGGTGGGGCATGTGCGTTGCGACGGGCTGGTGGCATCCACCGCGACCGGCTCGACCGGCTACAACCTCGCCAACCACGGACCGATCCTCGCCTGGGGTGTGGCCGGTTACGTGGTCAGCTACATCGCGCCCCATACCCTCACGGCGAGGGCACTCGTGGTGGCTCCGGGAGACGTGCTCCACGTCATGAACCACCGCAGCCGGGATGGAGTCGACATCGCCGTGGACGGGGTCCAGATTGGCGAACTCAGTCCGGGTGCCGAAGCAGAGGTCAGCTACCTGCCGGATCTCGCCAGCCTGGCCCAGCTGCCCGGCTCGAACTTCTATCACCGGATCCGCGAAAAGTTCGGGCACCTGGCGGTCTGAGCGACCGTCATCGCGGGCCATAGCCTGACCGGGCCCGGCCAGGCGAACATCTGTTCGTCCGACGGCGTCGTTACAAGTTTGTTCAGATGTTGCGTGAACTTCGCATCGAGAACCTGCTGCTGATCGAGCGGGCAGAACTCCGGTTGGCCCCGGGACTGAATGTCCTGACCGGAGAGACCGGGGCCGGGAAAACGGTGCTGGCCCAGTCCCTGGACCTCCTGATGGGGGGCAAGGCAAGGAAGGGAATCGTCAGGGTCGGAGCGCCGGAGGCCTGGGTTGAAGGGGTCTTCGACCTGCCGCCCGAGTGGAACGAGATTCCGGAACTGGCCGAGCTGCTCGACAGGATCCCGGCGGGGAGCGACGAGGTGGTGCTGGGTCGACGGGTTTCCGAATCCGGCCGGACTTCGGCTTTCGTGGGCGGCAGGAGTGCCACTGCGGGCGATCTTCAGTTGCTGGCCGGAAGGTTGATCGCCTTCTACGGTCAGCATGAGCACCGCCGCTTGACTATCGGTTCGGCCCAGCTGGCGATGGTTGACGGAGCTGCCGGGCTCAGGCAGCAGGAGCGTCTGGCCAGTTTCAGGGCGGCCTGGTCCAGTCACCGCGAACTCAATCGAGAGCTCGAGGAACTGCTCGGACGCGACATGGCCCGGGAACGGGATCTGGACCTGCATCGTTTCGAACTGGACGAGATCGACTCGGCAACCCTGGCGGCAGGGGAAAAGGACGCGATCGGTGAGGAACGGGACCGGCTCCGGCATGCCGAAGCTCTGCGGGAGTCCGCCGCGGGGTCGGCAGTCCGGCTGCGCGGTGGCGAAGAAACCGATGGTGCCGCCGCTCTCCTCGCCGGAGCGCTGGAATCCCTCTCCGGACTTAGGGGAATCGACGCCGAACTCGACGGTCTGACCGGAAGGGTTGAAGCCCTGGCTCTGGAGGTCGAGGACGTGGGATTGGACCTCGGTCGCTATCTCGAAGGGATCGAAGCCGACCCGGAACGCCTTGCCGTTCTGGAAGAGAGGCTTGATCTGATCGACCGTCTCGAACGGAAACACGGCGGGTCGATCGAGTCGGTGCTGGCTCACGCTGAATGGTGTCGAACCGAGATCTCGCGACTGGAGGGTGGCGAAACCCGGGAGCAGGAACTTCGGGAGGCGATCGAAGATGCGACAGGAGACCTTGAAAGGGCTGCCCGGTCACTTGGCGATGCCCGCCGGAAGGCCGCCTCCGGGCTCGGCAAGCGAGTAAGCCAGGATCTGGAGGATCTGGCCATGCCGGGAGCGGAGCTGAGAATCGATTTCACTCCGTTGCCGGACGGTCCTGCTGCTTCCGGCGCGGAATCGGTGGAGTTCATGTTTGCGCCCAACCCCGGCCTGCCCGCGCAGCCACTCAGGGACACGGCATCGGGAGGCGAGCTTTCCCGGGTGATGCTGGCGCTTGCGGCCAGCGGTGCGGGCGACAGGCGAACCCTGATTTTCGACGAAATTGACGCCGGGATCGGCGGCAACACGGCAGCGGTCGTAGGTGAGCGTCTGCGCGAGGTCGCCGACGGCAGGCAGGTGATCGCGATCACCCACCTGCCTCAGGTCGCGAGCCGGGCGGCGTCGCATTTCAGCGTCGAAAAGGTGGCCGGAAACGGAACCGTCACGGCGACCGTCTCCGCACTTGACGAGGAATCGATCGTCGCCGAGATACGCCGCATGCTCGGAGCGGGTGAAGGGGACGAGGCCGCGACCCGCCATGCGCGGGAACTCGTGTCGGCCAATCGTCAGCTTTCCGCTCCGTAGTTGCCTTACCCTTGAGGGGTGAACACGATCACGAGAAGGCTGCGCGGGCGGCCCGGTTCCCGCATGCCGGATAGGGGAAACAACGGGATCGTGACAACCGGTGGCCGGATTCGACTGGGAACGAAGACGAAGGATCTGGTCAAGTCCCTGGGCCCGGGAGACGTCGCGGTGATCTCCCACCGCAACATCGACCGTATCGCGGCCGAAGACCTCGTTGCCAGCGGCGTCCGGGTGGTTCTCAACAACGAGCCCTCGTCAGACGGTCGCTATCCCAACCGTGGGCCCTTGATCCTGACCGGGGCGGGAGTCCGCCTGATCGACTTCCCGGAGGCCGACCTGTTCACCACCCTCGTCGAGAACGAGCATGTGGTGATCGAAGGCGGCGAAGTCAAGCGGGACGGGGTGGTGATCGCCACCGGAAACGAGCAGCTAGAGCCGGAACTCGAGCAGCAATTCGCGAGGCAGCAGGCCGAGATCCACCACGCCCTTGCCGACTTCGCCGAGAACACGGTCACCCATATCCAGGAAGAGAGCGAACTGCTCTCGGGGGCGATCGAACTTCCGGAAATCCGGACCGACTTCAGGGAACGCCATGTTCTGATCGTCGTACGCGGACCCAACTACAAGCGGGACCTGCGGGCACTCAGGGCCTATATCCGGGATGTGAAGCCGATCCTGATTGGCGTCGATGGCGGCGCGGACGCGATCCGCGAAGCCGGATACGACCCCGACATGATCCTCGGCGACATGGATTCGGTCACCGATGCCACCCTGAAGTCGGGCCCCGAAGTGGTGGTCCACGCCTATGCCGACGGGAGGGCTCCCGGAGCCGAGCGGATGCGGAATCTGGGGGTGGATCACATCGCCCTGCCCTTCGTCGGGACCAGCCAGGACGTCGCGATGCTGATGGCCTACGAAAAGGGCGCATCCCTGATCGTCACGGTCGGGGCCCACTTCAACCTGATCGAGTTCCTCGACAAGGATCGGGCGGGAATGTCATCGACCTTCCTGACAAGGCTCCGAATCGGCGAGGTACTGGTCGACGCGAAAGGGGTGAGCCGGCTCTACAACCCCGGACTGACCGTGGGTCCGTTGATGCTTTTCCTGGGAGCTTTCCTGGTGCTGGCCACGATCGTAGTCCTCAGCTCACCGGCTCTGGCCGACCTTTTCGACCTGATCTGGCTGAAGATCAAGATCTGGCTCGGACTTTGAGCGGGACAGGCGTCTAGGCTTCCGGCGATGGGTTACAGCGCGCGCTACCACGCGGCCTCTCTGGCGGCCGTCTTCCTCGCACTGGCTATCGGCATCCTGATCGGATCCCAATGGGGAAGTGACGTGCTGAACAAGACGCGCAAGGATCTCGAAACCAGCCTGACCAGCGACCTCAACGACGCCCGGGCAAACATCGATGACCTCAACCGTGAGCTCGACCAATCGGATCAGTTCGGAGCCTCGGTGTTTCCCTTGCTTGCCGACGGCCGCCTGAAGGGCAACAGGGTGGGGCTGGTCGGTTTCGGGGAACTGCCGTCGAACGTCACCGACGCGGTCGAAAAGTCGCTGGAGCAGACCGGGGCGGAACTGGTCGCGGTCGGCGCGATCCGTCAGCCACCGTCAAGCGAAGACCTGGCAACCGAACTTCAGGGCACCAGATTCCGCAAGGTGGCCCGCAGCGAAGAGAGGCTCGCTGCTTACGGCCGAACCGTCGGCCGGCAGCTCGTGACCGGGGGCCGCATCGTCAACATGACCCGCAGCGAACTGATGTCACAGTCGAGTGGCCAGTTCACGGGGCTTGACGGGTTGATCTTCTATCGGGCCGAGCCGGAGGATTCCGATCCGGCAGAACAGAGCACGGCCGAACTCCTCGACAGCGCGATCATCGACGGGGCCAACTCGACCCGGGCCCGCCTGGTCGGGATCGAAACGGTCGGTACCGACCCCTCGACGATCTCCTTCCTCCGGGACCGGAACCTGACCACGGTCGACAACCTCGATCAGCCAGCCGGAAAGTTGAGCCTGGTTTACGCCCTGGCCGGGGCTGACGGCGCGTTCGGGGTCAAGGATGAGGCGACCCGGCTGCTGCCCGAGCTCCTGATTCCCGCCGGCAAGAAGAAGGCGGGCCAGCAGTCCGGGAACGGGAACGGGCCAGGCGGCAATCAGGGCGGGGCCGAGTCGTAACCTGGCTCGGCCTACCGGTCGCGGTACTGGTCGGCCTGCTGGTCGTCCCGGCCGGTGTCCGGGGCCTTCTGGGGGCCGGATTGACCAGGGTCAACTACCGGGGGATCAAACTGGCGTTTCCCCTCGGCGCGGTGCTGGTCACGGCATCCCTGGTTGCCCTCGCACCACTGGCGGTTCTCAATGACCGAGCCGGGCTGGATCTGCTCGAACCCGACCTCCGTCGCTGGATCATTTACTTCATCGGGGTGGCCTTCCTCGGTCTGCTTGACGATTCACTCGGGCTGGGCCACGCCGAAGGGACGCCGCGCGGATGGCGTGGCCACGCCCGGGCGGTCCTGAGGGGCGAACTTTCGACCGGTGCGGTCAAGGCGATCGGCGCCCTGGCGCTGGCTGCCTACGTGGTCACTGGAACCGGAAACGAGTGGCCGACATACATTGCGGATGTCGCCCTGCTGGTGCTGACCACGAATCTCTTCAACCTGCTCGATCTGCGCGGCGGGAGGGTCGAGAAGGTGCTCCTCCTGGTGGTTGCAGGTCTCTGCCTGGGAGGGTGGACCCTGTTCCCGGTCGAGCTCACGGGGATCTTCCTCGGTCCGTTCGCAGTCGGCGCCTGGTTCACACTCAGGGACCGCGCCATGCTCGGCGACACGGGTTCGAATCTGGCCGGAGCCCTGGCCGGAGTCTGTTTGCTGACCGGCCTGGACGAAACCGGCCGGTTGATCGGGCTGGCAGTGGTGATTTTGCTCACTGTTTACGGAGAATTCCGCTCGATCTCGAAAACGATCGAGCGGATACCGCCGTTGCGATTTGTAGACTCACTCGGGAGAGTCAAGTGAGCGACCAGTACCAAGGAGAAACCCGATTCATCTTCGTCACCGGCGGAGTGCTTTCGGCTCTCGGCAAGGGCATCGCCTCGGCCTCGATCGGCAGGCTGCTTGTTTCCCGTGGCTTCCGTGTCCAGATCCAGAAATTCGACCCGTACCTGAACGTCGACCCGGGGACGATGAGCCCCTTCCAGCACGGAGAGGTATTCGTCACCGAAGATGGTGCCGAGACGGACCTTGATCTCGGACACTACGAACGCTTCACCGACGAGAACACCTCACGGGCATCGAATGTGACCGCGGGGGCGGTCTACAACTCGGTGATCAAACGTGAGCGCCGCGGTGATTACCTCGGCGGCACAGTTCAGGTGATCCCGCATATCACCGACGAAATCAAGAACCGGATCCTGATCGTGGCCGAGACCAAGCAGGTCGATTTCGTAATCACCGAGATCGGGGGCACGGTCGGCGACATCGAATCACTTGCCTTCCTCGAGGCGATCCGTCAGCTCTACACGGATCTCGGCTCCCGCCGGGCCATGTTCATTCACCTCACGCTGGTCCCGTACATCGTTCATGCCGGGGAGATGAAAACCAAGCCCACCCAGCATTCGGTCAACGAACTTCGCCGGATCGGCATTCAGCCGGATGCCCTGATCTGCAGGTCGGTCTCCGGCCTCGATCGCGACATCAGGAAGAAGATCGCTCAGTTTGCTTCGCTGCCGACGGACAGCGTGATTTCCGGCCAGGACGTGGACAACGTCTACAAGATCCCGCTGATGTACCGGGCCGAGGGACTCGACGATTTCATCCTCGAACACTTCCACATGGAGGATGCTCCGCCGCCCGATCTCTCCGACTGGGAAGCGATGCTGAGGATGTCGGAAAGCACCGAAGGAACCGTGAAGATCGCCCTGGTCGGCAAGTACATCCAGCTGGCCGACTCGTACAAGTCGGTGATCGAGGCACTTGAACACGGCGGCATCCACAACGGGGTCGACGTCGACATTGACCTGGTTGATTCCGAGGAATTTGACGTCACTCGCCTCGAGGGAGTCGACGGGATCCTGATTCCGGGCGGCTTTGGCGAACGCGGGGTGGAAGGCAAGATCGAGGCCGCCAGGTATGCCCGCGAGAACGGGATCCCTTATCTGGGCATATGCCTCGGCATGCAGATCGCGGTGATCGAGTTCGCCCGGCACATCGCCGGCATGGATGGAGCCAACTCCGCCGAGTTCGATCCGGAAACGCCCTTTCCGGTGGTCGACCTGCTGCCGGAGCAGAAGGAGGTTTCCGACATGGGAGGCACCATGCGGCTGGGCGCGGACCCGGTCAAGCTCCATGACGGCACCCGGGCGCTCGAGATCTTCGGCGAAGCGGTGATTTACAAGCGCCACCGTCATCGCTATGAGGTGAACAACCTTCTGCGGACCCGGCTTGAGGATCAGGGTCTGATCTGCTCCGGCACTTCGCCGGATGAACGTTTGGTCGAAATCGTCGAGCTCGATGACCATCCCTTCTATGTCGCATCGCAGTTCCACCCCGAATTCAACTCCCGGCCGAACCGCCCCGAGCCGCTTTTCCGGGAGTTCATGAAGGCCGCCGCCAAGGTCGCGGCCGAAAGGCCCGACGATGTCGAGGAAGTGGACGCTGCGGGTAGTTCTCCGGTTGAAGTCGAGACCCAGGAGGCGTAGACATGCCGTTTCTCTTCTGGATCCTGGTCGCCCTGATCGGCGCCGGCATCCATCTCGCGCGGCACAAGGACCAGCGCGGGACCGCTGAAGTTTCAAGGGTGCTGTTGATGTACTGGCTCGCCCTGGCGATCGGGCTGGGCTCCATCTTCGGCGCTGCATTTCACGTGTTCGATGCGAAGGAGACAGCCGAACAGATCGGCTTCGTGCCGTGGAATGCAACCGGTACCGGAGCCTTCCAGTTCGAGAACGCGATGGGCGATCTTGCGATTGGCGTCGCCGGCCTGCTTTGCCTCTGGATCCGTGACGCCAAATTCTGGCTCGCAGTGATCATCATCGCGACGATCCAGTTCTGGGGTGATGCCTACGGTCACATCCATCAGATGGTCAAGTACGACAATCACGATCCTGACAACACCGGATTCGTGCTGTGGCTCGACATCATTAACCCGGCGATTCTGATCGTCCTTTACTGGCTGTCACGCAAGGGCAGCCTCCGGGCCTCGCCCGACGCCAACTGAAACCCGCCGGGATGAGCCGCTTTGTTCGCCTCTGCGAAGCAGCCAGCCCGACCGGCGACGAGCGGGAGATAGCCGATCTGGTCCGGGCCGAACTCGAGTCGTTTGGACTCGAGGTTGCCGAGGACGATGCTGCCGTTCCGGCCGGCGCCGGTGCCGGAAACCTCCTGACCCGGATCCCGGGCCGACCCCGCCCGGATGGTTCCGACCCGGGGTACCTGATGTTCTGTGCCCATCTGGACACGGTTCCCCACGATGGTCCGATCGAGGTGGTCCTCGACGAAGAGGGCATCTACCGCTCCGGGGGCGACACGATTCTCGGTGCTGATAACAAGGCGGCGGTGGCGGTGCTGATGGAAATGGCGGCTCGAGCGGTAGCCGAGCCTCCGGCGGTCGGGCTTGAGTTGTTGTTCACGGTTGCCGAGGAACAGGGACTGCGCGGGGCGGCCGCCTTCGATCGTTCGAAGCTCCGCTCGGAAATGGGATACGTACTGGACCACGCGACAGATATCGGGGACGTGATCATTGCCGCACCGACCCACATAGGAATCAGGGCGGAATTTCACGGTAGCGAGGCTCACGCCGGTCTCGTCCCCGAATCGGGCCGGTCCGCGATCGCGGCGGCCGCCCGGGCGATCGCGGAGATGGAACTTGGCCGCCTCGACGAAGAGAGCACCGCGAACATCGGGGTCATTTCCGGGGGCACTTCAGGCAACGTGATCCCGGGCCACTGCCTGGTCGTCGGGGAAGCCAGATCGATCGACCCGGAGCGTGTGACCGGGGTGATCGCCGAAATGACCGATGCCATGGTCTGGTCGGCATCCGAAGCCGGGGTGGAGGTGGACATCACCACCGAGAAGCACTTCACCGGCTACCGGGTCGAAGAGGACTCGAGGTCACTGGCGCTGGCGGAAGCGGCCCTGTCGGCGCGCGGTCACCTCCCCCGACGGATCACCACCGGCGGAGGCTCGGACGCGAGTGTGTTCCGGGCGCGGGATATGGACTGCCTGCTGCTGGCCAACGGCACCTACGCGAACCACACTCTCGATGAGAACGTGCCGCGGGAAAACCTCGTCGAGATGCTCGAGATCTGCGAAGCGATCGTCGAACTGGCCGGGGCCGAAGATCAATGCTGAAGCTCCGGCGCGCGACCGTTGTTTCCGATGAACCCCTGCAGATCAGGCTGGACGGTTCCGACGAAGTTCGCAGCGCCTGGGCGGATCCGTCGATGGTCGGTCCCTGCGAAACGGGCGACGAGGTTGTCGTAAACGTGGAGGCGCTCGACCTCGGGCTCGGGTCGGGAGGCTTTGACGTGGTTCACGTGAACCTCACGCGGGGCCTGAAAGCGGAGGGTTCTCCCAGCGAGCACGTGATGAAGCTCAATTACACCTCGCTCCAGCATCCCGTCGCTACGATCGAGCGTGAAGAAGGGAGAGATCGCAGCATGCCACTGCCGGTGCTGGCAATCGGGCTTCACGGCCATCTCGCCCCGGCGGCCTGGGCAGCCGCAGACGGCGGGGCGGGCAAAGTCGGCTACATCCAGACCGGGGGCGGCGCACTTCCCGCCGCGCTTTCACGCGACGTCGCCGAACTGCTTGACCGCGGTCTCCTTGCGGGGCATGTGACGGCCGGTCCTTCGTATGGGGGGCCGGCGGAAGCGATTTCCCTGATCGGGGCGATCGATGCCGCCGCATCCCTGGGCTGGCAGGCGGTTATCGCCGGTCCGGGCCCGGGAATCCTCGGCTCGGGAACCGCGTTTGGTCACGGTGGCATGGCCGCCCTGGACGTGATCCACGCCGCCCTGGCCCTGGGAGCTCCGGCGCTGCTTTCGCCAAGGATGTCCTCCGGCGACCCGCGGCCAAGGCATCAGGGTCTCAGCCATCACACCCGGGCCGTGCTCGACCTTGCGCTCGGCCCGATCGAGCTTCCGGTGCCTGACCGGTTCCTTGACCTGATCCCCGACGGGGTCGATGGCGTCGTTGCGGTCGAGGTCGATCTCGACGGTTACGCGAAGTGCGGGCTGCCGCGACGGACCATGGGTCGGGACCTCGAGGAAGACGAACCATTCTTCGCGGGACCGCTGGCAGCCGGCAAGCGGCTGGCCGACCTCGCCTGAGCGGCGTTTTCATTGCGCCGCAAGGGATGGGGCAGGCGGGGGAGAAAACGCTTTCATGCCCCCGGCTACCGTCACGCCCGAGCCTGCCACAGAAGCCCTTGAAGGCGCCCGATTCGAGAATCTGCTGCTCGAGTTTCTTGCCTATCTGGAGCTCGAGCGGGGGCTTTCGCGAAACACCCTGAACGCCTACCGCACCGACCTGCTCCAGTACGGGGATTACCTGAGAGCAAACGAGATGGATCCGCTTGAAGTCGATCCGGCGGAGATGTCCGAATACGTGGCCAACCTGACCGAAGGCAACGGTTCCGGCCGGCGTCTTGCCTCCTCGACGATTCACCGCAAGACCGCCGCACTCCGTTCGTTTTATAAGCACCTTCGCCGCGAGGACCTGGTCGTGGCGGATCCGACCGCCGGGCTGGCCACTCCGAGGCGATCGAAGAAACTGCCGAACGTGCTCAACCAGGCAGAGGTGACGAGGCTGCTCGGGACCCCTTCCGGTGACTCACCCCAGGCTTACCGGGACCGGGCGATCCTCGAGGTGATGTACGCCTGCGGTCTGAGGGCATCCGAGTTGATCGAACTGGAAATGACCGACGTCGACACCTATGAGGGAATGTTGCGTGCCCGTGGCAAGGGCAGCAAGGAAAGGATTGTGCCGCTCGGGCGGCAGGCGATCCATGCCCTCGACGGGTACCTCAGGGCAGGTCGGCCGGAGCTTTCCAAAGGCCGGCCGGAGAAGGCCCTCTTCCTGAATTTCAGGGGCCGCCGCCTGACCAGACAGGGGCTTTACAAGATCGTTCAGGGTCATGCGAGAAACGCCGGACTCGAGGATCGGATGAGCCCGCATACGCTGCGGCATTCATTTGCCACCCACCTCCTGGCCGGCGGTTGCGACCTCAGGGCCGTCCAGGAGATGCTCGGCCACGCCGATGTCGCGACCACCCAGATGTACACCCACCTGACCGGCCAGCAGCTTCGCGACGTCTATTACGCATCTCATCCCCGGGCGCAGGCCAACTGAGAAGCCAAATCCCCGGTGGGTCGGATTTCCGGTCCACCGGCCCACAATCCGACCCACCGGGCGGATTGCTGGCTCTGATAGAACCGGCTGACCCGTGCCCGAGCTTCCCGAAGTCGAGACGATTCGCCGTCAACTCGAACCCGACCTGAACGGGCGGGTGATCGAGGTCGTCGAGGTGCTCGACCCTTATTTCACCAAGCCTGAGCTGCCCGGCAACTTCGAGCGGGCAGTGAACGGGCGGGAAATAGTCGATGTGGGGCGGAGAGGCAAATACCTTCTGCTCCAACTCGACGACGGGATGACCGTGGTCATTCACCTGCGAATGACCGGCTCGCTGGTCCTTCTGGACCCGGACGGAACCGAAAACCCGGGCGATGCCCGGATCTACGCCGCCGACAAGACCGAAAAACACCTAAAGGCCCGGTTCACACTGGACGACGGCGGCGAGCTGCGCTTCTCAGATCCCCGACGCTTCGGGCGGGGGTTCGTTGCCGGGGCCGAGGATCTGGAGGCCTACTTCGCCGCACGGCTCGGAGTCGAACCGCTTTCGGAGGATTTCACCGTCGAATCGATGGCGCGGATGACGGCCGGACGAACCGGTCCGCTCAAATCTTTCCTGCTCGATCAGAAGGGCGTGGTGGGGGTCGGCAACATCTACGCCGACGAGGCCCTGTTCAGGGCAGGCCTTCACCCGCTTTCGCCGGGGGGCTCGATGAAGCCGGAACATCACCTCGCCCTGCGGGACGGTGTGGTCGAGGCGCTGGAGCGCGGACTCGACCTCGGCGGAGCGTCGATTGACGACTATCGCGACGCCCGTGGCGAACAGGGCGGCATGCAGAACGAATTCCTGGTCCACCGGCGGGAAGGAGAGGAATGCGTGACCTGCGGAGGCCAGATCAAGCGGATCGTGGTCGGTGGCCGCTCCACCTACTTCTGCCCGAACTGTCAGAAGCGGCTGCGCCGAAGGCCGAGACGGACGGGGGCGAAGAAGGTCGTTCCCGGGCCTTAGGACTTGTGGACCGTTAGGTCGATGGCCTGGTCAGGCGCCGTCCGGTCCGGACGACATCATGAACCGGTTAGACATGTCACGAACTTTCAAGACAGAGGCAGTGGTGCTGAGGACCATCCGGTACGGCGAGGCCGACCGGATCCTTCACCTGTATACGCGTGAACATGGCCGGCTGGGGGCAATCGCGAAAGGCGTACGGAAACCCAGGTCCCGTTTCGGGGGCCGGCTCGAACCGTTCTTCCGGCTCGCGCTCGTGCTTCACCGGAGTCGCGGAGACCTGCACACGGTCACCTCGGCCGAAACGATCGAGGGCTATCCCCGGCTCAGGGCCAGCGGAACCGGGATCGCTGCGGCCGCCGATGCCTGCGGTGGCGTCTTGCGGCTCCTCGATGGTGTGGACGAGCCGAATCAACCTGCCTACAACCTGCTTTGCCGCTACCTTGAGCTGGTGGACGCGGATCCGGCGGGACCGGCCACCACGGGAGCGGGAATGGTCGCCTTCCGGCTGAAGCTGGCCCTCGCCGCCGGCTTCGCCCCCGAGCTTTCCGGCTGTGCACGTTGCGGCGCCACCGACCACATGACCGCCTTCTCCGGGGCTGCCGGAGGGGTCGTCTGCCCGACCTGCGAGGCAGGTTCCTTCCCGTTTTCGGCGGAAGCCCACACCTTCATGGTCCAGGCGCTCGGAAGGCCGATGGCCGATCTTCTTCCCGGGGATACGGCGGCCGTGAGACAGGCCGGCCGGGCGATCGGTGAAACGCTCGAACATCACGCGCATGTCCGGTTGCCGCGGCCGGAAGGGAGGCTGGCGGCATGAACCTGGCCAGCCCCGGAGCCGCTCCGGAACGTCCCGGCGACGGACCGGGCGGCGAATTCGAGAAATCGACCCGCGAGCGGGAGGAGTTGCTGCTCGGTTCGCACGCCGTTCGCTCTTACCCGGCTGACCGGGCCGAGCCGGAGGCGGACAGCAAGTGGAGAACACCGTTCCAGCGGGATCGGGACCGGATCGTTCACAGCAAGTCCTTCCGCCGCCTGATGCACAAGACACAGGTCTTTATCGCGCCGGAGGGAGATCATTACCGGACCCGGCTCACCCACACTCTCGAAGCGACCGGAATCGCCCGGACTGTGGCGCGGGCCCTGAAGCTGAACGAGGACCTGACCGAAGCGATCGGGCTGGCCCATGATCTTGGTCATCCGCCCTTCGGTCACATCGGCGAGCAGGCGCTGGACGAGGCCAGCAAGGCTCACGGCGGACCCGGATTCAAACACAACGTGCACTCGCTGAGAGTGGTCGACGTACTCGAGCGGGAAGGTCGGGGGCTCAACCTGAACCAGCCGGTGCGGGAAGGCATCCTGAAACACACGGGGCCGGAAAAGAGTGCCTCGCTGGAAGGCCAGATTGTCAGGCTCGTCGACCGGGTCGCGTACATAAACCACGACATCGACGATGCACTGAGGGCAGGAATCCTGCGCCAGGAAGACCTGCCGGCCGACGAGATCGAGATGCTCGGCCCGACCGGCGCCAGCCGGATCGATTCGCTGGTCAAGGACATCGTCCGGCAGTCGACGGATGCCGACGAGATCATGCAGAGCGAACACATGGGCATGGCAATGCTTCGCCTGCGCAAGTTCATGTTCGACAACGTCTACCTTGGCGGCGAGGCTCGCAAGGATCACGACCGGGTTCACGGGGTAATCAGGGCCCTTTTCGAGCATTACCTTCAGCGGATCGACGAGCTGCCGCCGCTCGACCCCGAAGCCGATTCCATACAGCGGGTCACCGATCTCCTGGCCGGCATGACCGACCGGTACTGCATCGCTGACTACACCGCGATCTACGTGCCCGAAGGCTCCCGCTTTTAGCGGGGCATAAGATCGCCGGAGATGGCGAAGTTCACTCCAGACACGATCGATCGGGTTCGCGCGGCCGCGGACATGGTCGAGATCGTTTCCGCCCAGACCGACCTCAAACGCGCCGGTGGCGGCCGTTACATGGGGCTCTGTCCCTTCCACGAGGAACGTTCTCCCTCGTTTTCGGTAAACGCGACCGACAAGCTCTACCACTGCTTCGGCTGCGGGGTCGGGGGTGACGTCTTCGAGTTTGTGATGAGTACCGCAAACCTCGACTTTCCGGACACGGTGGAAATGCTGGCCGAGCGTTACGGCGTCGAGGTCACGCGGGAGAAGGAGGATCCCAGGGCCGAACAGCGCCGTCAGGAAAGGGCAAGGCTATCCGAGCTGATGGAGCGGGCCGGCAGCTTTTACGCCAGTTTCTTCCGGACCGCCGACGAAGCTGCGAAGGCCAGGGAATACCTTGAGGAGCGCGGTCTCGACCGCGGAATCCTTGAGGATTTCGGGGTCGGTTACGCGCCCAGCGCCTGGCACACTTTGCTGGTGCGCAGCCAGAGGGCCGGGTTCAAGGTCGGCGAACTGGAACGGGCGGGACTCGCCCAGAAGGGCCGAAACGGCGGGCATTACGACCGGTTCCGGGAGAGGATCACCTTCCCGATCCGCGATGCCCGCGGCCGGGCGGTGGGCTTCGGGGCGCGGGCGATGCGTGATGAACAGGGCGCCAAATACATCAATACCGCCGAGAACGAACTCTTCCACAAGAGCGAAATCCTCTACGGAATAGACCGGGCCCGGGCATCGATGGCCAGGGCCGATCGGGCGATCCTGGTTGAGGGCTATACGGATGTGATCGCTCTCCATCAGGCCGGTCTGAAGGAGTCGGTGGGGATCATGGGGACCGCCCTGACCGAGCAGCAAGTCGCCCAGCTCTCGGCCGTGGTCAACACGGTGGTCCTTGCCCTGGACGCCGACGCAGCCGGCCAGAAGGCGATGCTCAGGGCCCAGGAAGTGGCGGCCGGCCGTCGCCTGCAGATCCTGGTCGCGGCGATGCCCGAGGGAGTGGACCCGGCCGAGATGGTCATCGAGCAGGGTGGCGCCGAACGCTTTCGCGATCTGGTGGAAGGGGCCGTTGATCTGGCGGAATTCCAGGTCGATCTGATCCTCGCCGGGGTCGACCTGGCTTCTCCCCGCGACCGTGACCGGGGCCTGGCCGAAGCGGCGCCGGTCCTCGCGAAGGTGCCCCCCGGGGCAACGAGGCAGGAACTGACCAGAAGGGTGAGCGAGCGTCTCCAGATCGACTCCAGCGTGGTCCTGTCCAGGGTCGATGCGGAGGGGGCGTCGGCCAGTCCCGCAAGCCCGGCTCCAGGTGGCGGAGACCGGGTCTCCTCGCGGCCGGGAAGCACTTCGAGTGGCAATGGGACCGATCAGCCGGCCAGGCCTGCCGTGCTATCCCGTCGCGAACGAAGCGAAAGGTGGCTGCTGGCGATGTGCGTCGCAAAACCCGATGAAGGCCGCAAGTGGCTGGAGAAGCTCGATTCCAGGCACTTGAGTTCACCCTTGACCGAGCGCACGGTTGACTGGCTGAAGGATCATCTGGATGACCCCGCTTCCGGCCTCGATCCGCAGGACCGCGAACTTCAGAAGATGATCGCCGCGCTGGTCGCGCGGGCCGACCCGGACCTGGTCGGGACCGGATCGATCAGGCGCAATTACCTGGAACTGGAACTGGCCGCCCTGGAAGACGAAATCTCCGCCGCCGCCAATGCCGGTGATGCCACCAGAAGGGCCGAGTTGCAAAGGCATCGGTCCGGGCTGGTAGAGCAGTTGAGAAAGGCATCGTCCGATGAACCGGCCACCTGAAGGCAGCAACCATTCGGTAGTCTGATCGTCCGCATTCGGGGGTAGCTCAATCGGTAGAGCATCTGACTGTTAATCAGAGGGTTGGCGGTTCGAGTCCGCCCCCCCGAGTCACCGGAGCCCGTCCGGAATCCGGAGCGGGCTCATTTTCCCGCCGCCGGTCAGCGTTTCGACCAGGTCCGCTCCCCGGGCCGGGCCATCGTGGCCGGCATGCCAGGCGGCGATCTGCCCGGCGCGCACCCTGTACACGGGTTCACCGAGGATCTCGCCCACCGCCCATCGAAGGGAGCGGGGCCCGGTCAGGCTCCAGCGAATGGACCGGCCAACCTCCGCCCAGGTGATTCTGGCCGCGGTTTCGTTCATGTCCCCGGCGGCCGGGCAGGTAAGTACGGGGACCCCCTCCGCGAGAGCCCTTGCGACCGTGCCATGACCCCCGTGGCAGATCACCAGGGACGAAAGAGGCAGGACCTGCGAGTAGCTGAGCCAGTCGACCAGCACCGCGTTCGGCGGCACTTCGATCGGTCGGCTGGGCCGGACCCGGTTGGTAGTTGCCACGACCCGCAGCGGCTGGCCGCCGAGCGCGGCAAGAGCCGAGCGGACGAGGCGGTTGTCCGGATCCTGTGACGTGCTCGGGGCAACCAGGACCAGCGGATCGTCTCCGGGTGGCAGAGTGATGTCTTCAAACGGGGTCTCGAAAGGCATCGGTCCCGTGACGTGGACCGAAGAAGGCCACTCGCGCGGATACTCGAGTTGCGGGTAGGTGGCAACCATGGCGAGGTCAGGGCTTGTTCCTCCATGGAAGCGTTCGGTCGGCGGCAACCCGACCAGGGCGCGCTGGGTATTCAGGTCATCCCGGCCCCGCTCCAGACCGAATCCGAGCGCCTTCTCCGTGAAGCTCCAGAAGCCGCGTCCGAGCCGGGAGCGGGGAGGCAGGGCACCGATCGAGAAGAAAGGCATGCCGTGGTACTGCACCGGATAAATGTGGGGGATGAGCGTTCCCCAGGCGCAACCGTATGCCTCTGCGGCCAGGGCTGGAGCCACGGTGAGGATGTCATTGACCACAACGTCCGGGTTGAACTCTTCGAGCAACGGCATCAGGGCCACGGCTGCCTGTCCGGCGCCCGGAGAACCCGATGAGGGTGGCGGGAACACCTGGTACTGGGCGGCGCTGACGAACCTGAGGCCCGCCTCCTCGACTGTCTGCTGCCACTGCGGCCAGGTTTCAACAATCACCTCGTGGCCGCGGGCCTGAAGGGCCCGGGCTAGGCCGATCGCCGGAAACACATGACCGGGGTCGCCGAAGGCAGCGACCAGGCAGCGCAAAGCTCGCGAAGCTGCGGCCAGCTCTACATCCCCTGGGTTTCAGGTCCCGCCACGGGACGGGCCATGATCAACTCCGGCACCGCACAGGCGGGGGAGACGTTTAGCAGGAAGCTGACCGCCTCGGCGATGTCTTTCGGCTGCATCATTTCCTCGGCGGGCACCGCCTGCTGGGCAAACTCGGTCATGTCGGTAGCGACGAATCCGGGACAGATCGCGGTGACGGCGACCCCGGTGCCCATCAGCTCCTTCTGGGTCGACTTGGAAAAGCCGATCACCGCGGCCTTGGTCGCCCCATAGATCGAAAGCCACGGCGGGGAGTCGACTCCCGCGATCGAGGCCAGATTGACGATCAGTGCCTTGCCGTGTTCCTCACCGGCCTTCTTGAGCAGCTCGACCGATTCGCGGGTCGCGACGGCGAGGGCTCGCAGATTGACCGCGACCTGGAGGTCGAGGTGCTTGGTCTGGATTTCGTGGATCGGCTGGCCGATCCCGATTCCCGCATTGTTGACCAGGCAGTCGAGCCGGCCCCACTGGCGCTTGTGCTCGGCGACCAGTTCGACGACGGCTTCCTCGGAGGTGACGTCGGCGACGACCGCCTCGACCTTGAGGTCATCGTCGGCCAGCCCTTCGGCCGCCTTCAGCAACTTGTCCTCCCGACGGCCGGAGATCGTGACCGCGTATCCGCTCTCCGCGAGGCGTCTTGCGATTGCCAGACCGATGCCGCCCGAACCACCCGTAACCAATGCCGCCCGCTTTGCCACTCTCGCTCCGTTTCGTAGGATGAAAACCATCGGGAGCCTATGCCAGAAACGGGACCGGGCGCGGGCGAGCCTGCACTCGCGCTCGCAAATGTGGAGAATGTTGGCGCCCGACCGAAGTTTCCGTCCGAGATCGATGAGGTGAGCCATGAGTGAGGAGAAGTCAGACAGCGAGCTGCTCGGTGCTTTCGCCAAGGAGGCACGGCAGCGTTGCGACGTTATCTCTGCCGGGCTCGACACGGGCACATCTGACTTCGAGGCTCTCCGCCAGGAGGCCCACGCGCTTCACGGCACCGCCTCGACCCTGGGCCTGCGCCGCATCGGCGAGCTCGCGGGATTGATGGAGTCCGACCTCTCCGACGCCGCCAAGGCCGGCGAGATACGGCCGAACCGGGCCAGTCAGATATCCGAGGCCGCGGAGGCTCTCGCCTCAGGCGTGAAGGCCGCGGCCAACGGGGAAGAGGAACCGCCCGACGTGGGTCGTTCGCTCTCCCAGCTTTTCGCTCTCTGAGCCACCCGCTCCCAGAGCGTCCCGGGCCGGTAGCTCAGTTGGTTAGAGCAGCGGACTCATAATCCGTAGGTCGAAGGTTCGAGTCCTTCCCGGCCCATCACAAACGGCAGGCGGCGCTTGCGCACCGTCGTCGCTGGCGAGCGGAGACCGAGCGGAAGACTGCCGGCCGGCTGGGACGGGAGTGGTATCTTCGGCGCGGCTGATTTCTGGCGCCGCGGACCGACGCTGTTGCACGGGGAAAATTGATGGGGAAATCACGGAGGGTCATAGGCCGGTGGTGCTGGCTGCTGGCGCTTGTCGCAGCCTGGCTGGGCTGGATGGGGTTCGCTTCGATGGCGGACTCGGCTCCGAAGACGCCATATGGAAACGCGGGACGCTGGATCACCGATGCCAACGGCCGGGTAGTGATCATTCGCGGGATAAACGTTGTCCCCGACAGGGAAACTGATGCTCCCTCCGATCTCGGCTTCGGGAATGACGATGCGGTGTTTCTCGCCCGACAGGGCCTCTCCGTGGTGCGGCTGGGTGTCTGGCTCGGGCTCCTTGAGCCCCAGCCTGGCCTCTGGGACCGCAAGTACCTCGGGCGGATCGAGAAGACCGTGAACATCCTGGGATCGCACGGCGTCCGGACGATCCTTGACTTCCATCAGGACAAGTACAGCGACGCGGTGGGTGGTCGCGGACTTCCCGACTGGATGGTCCAGACCGATGGTCTGCCATCGATCAGCACTGGCTCGGCCGTCGACTATTTCGCCAACCCGGCACAGAAGCGCGCCTGGGATCACTTCTGGGCAAACGACCCAGGACCGAACGGCGTCGGCCTTCAGGACTCGTATGCGGCCGCGTGGAGGAAGGTCGCGAAGCGCTTCGCCACCAACCCCGACGTGGTCGGCTACGAAATCATGAACGAACCGATTCCCGGCTCACCGGGATTGACTTGCTTCCAGGTCGGTTGTGCCACATTCGACCAGGATGCGATGACCTCGTTTCTGGAAAGGGTGATCGCGGCAATCCGCGCCGTGGATCGCCTCACGATGATCTATTACGAACCCCATGTCTTCTTCAACATCGGGGTTCCCACCTACATCGGCAAGATCGAAGACCCGCACCTCGGGTTCTCTTTTCACGACTACTGCCTGAGCTTCATTTCCAGCGGATCCCTGGAAGGCTGCGATGCGGCAGACGAGAAGGTTTTCGACAACGCTGAAGCACGGGCCAGGGCGCCGTTCGGAGACGCGCTGCTGCTCAGCGAATTCGGATCGACCGACCAACGTTCCGCACTCGAACCAATGCTCCAGCGAGCGGACCGGCGGATGGTTTCGTGGCTTTTCTGGAACTACGACGATTACATGTGCTTTGGCACCTGCGCGAAGGGCGCGTTCGTGGAAGACCTAAACCAGTCGCCCATAGCCGACAACGTGAATCAGAAGCTGGCACACATGCTTGTTCGTCCATATCCGCGGGCTGTGGCGGGCACGCCCGAAGCCTTCCATTTCGACCCCGGCACGCGAGTGTTCAAACTCCGGTACAACACAGCAAGGGCTGGCGGCAAAGGACGGTTTCCGCGCGGATCGGTGACCGAGGTGTTCCTGCCGTGGCGGGTCTACCGGGACGGATACAAGGTCAGGTTAAAAGGCGCAAAGCGTGTTTCGCCGAGGAGGTCGAACGTGCTCCGCCTCCGCAGCCTAAAAGGGGAAACGCGGATCAGTCTCAAAGTGACTCCGTACGCCAGCCCCTGATACGCGGTCTCCGGTTTGGACCCTCGTCGGCTGGTCAGTTTCCGGACTGCTTCGAGCCCGGCGGGAAATCGAGCTTGGCGAGTTCCTTCTCGAGCCAGGGGGCCATCGTCTCCATATAGGTGGCAGAGACGTGGTAGCTGTCCCGGTAGACGAGGGCGTTGCCGATCACGGCCGGGCAGCGGCCGTCGGAACAGAGGATCGGCATCGGGTCGATAATCTCGACCCCGGTCTTTTCGGCCGCATCGACGTCGAAGCCGAGCTCGGGATGTCGTTTCGGGGCGAAGGCGCAGGTTTTCAGGTTGTCGAGGTTCTCGGCCACGCATTCGTGGGGCAGCCAGGGCTGGCGCGGGGCCTGGGCCTGGTCACGGATCAGGATGACCTTGTCTGAATCCTTTTCAAGCTTCCGGAAGGTTCTCGCCATCCCGTCGACCAGGTAAGGCTCGCTGGCCAGACGGCTCAGCTGCTTGCCGTTCTTCTTGAGGCTGTAGACGGCCTGGGTCGAGGTCGCGACCACGACCAGGTCGGGATGCTCCTCCTTGATCCGGTCGAGCGAGTTCTGGCGCCACTCGTCGCAGTACTTGCTCAGTTTCACGTCGGCGATCACGCAGTTGCCTCGCGAGAGGCCGGTGATCTTCCAGCCGCGCTCCTTGCCGATCGCATCCAGGGCCGGCATGTACATCATCGAATGGGAATCGCCGAACAGGAAGACCGAGATGTCGCCATCGGGGTCACCGTAAGTGCAGTCACCCGACTCGGTTCGTGGCCCCAGCAGGAGGCAGCCGTCCGAGTACATCTGACCGCGATCCTCACGGGCGTGGAGCGGGTTCGGTTTGATCTTGTCGACCGAGTTGACCAGCGGGACATGTCCGTTCTTGACCACCGCGGCCCCGGCAACCTCGTCCTGGCTGATGATGTCGACGTTGATCCGGTTCGAGCCGAGCCAGAGACCGAAGGCGGCAGCCGCGATCGAACAGGCGCCACCGATCGCGAGGGCGCGATTCGGGCGTAGCTTGAGGATTTTCGCCCGGCGGACCGGGTCTTCAAGCAGGGTGTGGCTGATCTGGGTCGGAATCCAGGAGAGAAGCGTGGCGACAACCAGCCATTGCCAGGTCAGGTTGTCGAAGATGCCCAGGGCGAAGACCACAAAGGGCCAATGCCAGAGGTACCAGGAATAGGAAATGTTTCCGAGGTACTGGAAGGGGCGGGTCGAGAGGATCCGGGTCGTGATGCCCGCACCGGAAGCGCCGACCACGAGCAGGGCGACCGTGGCCATGACCGGGTAGAGGCCATTGGAGCCGGGGAACGGGGTGGAGGCCGACATCGTGTAGGTCGCCCAGCCGAGGACACCCACCGCTGCAACGCCGATCACGGTCGCAAGCCAGGCCGGCATGCCGATCTTCGTTTTCGGCAAAACCATCGCGAGAATGGCCCCGAAGGCAAGCTGCCAGGCCCGGGCGACGGTTGAGAAGAAGGCTGCCTCCGGATTGACCTGGGTGAAGTGGATGCTGTAGATCAGCGAAGCGATCGCAACCGGCACGATGAAAACCAGGACCAGGCCCTTGGTGGGCCGCCGGAACTTCGCGGCCAGCGCGCCGGCCACAAGCAGGATCAGCGGCCAGACCACGTAGAACTGTTCTTCGACCGACAGTGACCAGTAATGCTGGACCGGGCTGTGGATTCCGTCCGCGGCAGCGAAGTAGTCGACGCCCTGGACGATGAAATGCCAGTTGACGAAGTAGAGCGCGGCGGCGAAAACGTCACCCCCGATCTCGACCTGACGGGCCAGCGAGAATATGAACAGCGTGCCGATACAGATGAAGACCAGGACCAGGGCCGCCATCGGCAACAGGCGCTTGGCCCGCCGGGCGTAGAAGTTGCGGATCGAGACCTTGCCGGTCTTCTCGATTTCGCGGACCACGAGTCCGGTGATCAGGAACCCCGAGAGGACATAGAACACGTCGACCCCGATGAAGCCGCCTTTGGCCCAGGGGATCGAGGCATGACATGCAAGGACAAGGGTTACCGCAATTGCGCGGATTCCCTGGATGTCGGGCCGGAAGTTGGAGCCCGATTCTTTAGCCGTAGGGGAGCCGCTTTCTCTGGCGGCGACCTCGGCACCGCCAAGAGCCATCCGCGGCAGGCTACCGGTTCACCCCGAAATGGCGTCCGCTCGGCCGGGAGAAGTCAATTCCTGATCCAGAGGGCGTCATCGCCGAGTGGAACCCGCTGCACCTTCTGCTCTCCCAGCAGGTGGACCAGCTTGCGCTCGGCGTCGATCCGGTCCGGCTTGTCCATGCCGCTGGTCATGATCGCCGCCACCTCCTGGGTGGTCAGACCGGCGGGGTAGAGCTGGAGTGCCTCAAGGGGATCCTCGGCCGGTCCCATGCGGTTCAGGCCGGGATCGATGTTGGCGATCATCACGTCGTAGGCTTCGATCGGCTGGAAACCGCCGACCTCGGCCCGCCGGTCTCCGTGTTCGAAGATCACTGAAGGTGCCGTGTACCGCTCGCCATTGGCGTGGGATGCGGTCTTGTCCTGGAGGTGCGTCGCGCCGCCGGTCGCGCTGCGGGCGTGGCCGTAGTCCACCTCGTAGGCGGCGACAACTTCGGGGTTGTCGATCGCGGCCATGACGGCCGCGGAATCGAGTCCGGGTACAGTCTCGAGCGCCTCGGCCAGCTGGGACCGGTCGTCAAGCACGAGAGGCGTATTGAAATGAAGCAACTGAAGGGTTCTCAGGACCCGCCATTCCGAGCCGGGGTGGAGCAGGCGGGCTGCGGTGATCGCCTTGCAGGCGGTGGCGCTGGTGAACGAACGGACCTTGGTTTCGATCGCGAAAGGCATGCCGTACCGGCAGCGGAAATCGAAGTACAGGTCGGAGAGGGTTTCCCGCGAGTAGGGCACGGGATGGTTCTCGTCGGAAAGCCCGATAACGGCCAGGTGCCATTCGATCTGGTCCCGGTAGCGCCATTCGAGGGTGCGGAAGGCCGGACTGGCCGAATAGCCCCAGGGACAGGAGGGATCATTGAAGAGGAGAGCCTTGATCTGCGCCATGAAGCGAAGCCTAGATGGTCACGATGGCGGGCATCCCGGTTAGACTTCCCCTGATGGAGACCGGTCGAAATGTCTCTCCTGCACGGTCTTCGGGGTTGCTCCTGGTGGCTGTGGCATGGGCTGCGACCCTGGTCCTGTCGGGCAGCCCGGAGGCAATCCTCTTTACAATCCCGGTCTTTCTCCTCGTCGCCCCGCTCGCAATCGGCCGGTATGTCGGTGAAGACCTGATCGGCCTACTGCGTTCGGCCAAGGTCCGGACTTGCACCAGCGATCCGATACTTGCTTTGCCGGGCAGGGTTGAAAGCGGCAGCGGAATCATCCGGCCCGGACTTCTCTCTGCCCGAGGACCTCCATTCCCCGGCTTCTGAACCGGTCCGGTCCGGACCGGAATCGTTCGGGACCGCAGGTCCGTAAGTTCACTTGATCAGAGCGTCGCCACCGGCGACATAGGAGAAGACAATGAAGCGTTTCCTGGGCACGGTCGCCCTGCTTATGGTCGCCGTATTTCCGGTGGCCGCGAATGCCCATCAGGGCAATCCCGATTACCGGTCCGAGATCACCTCGGTCCGTCCCGCCGCGCTGGGTCAGGGCCTTAAAATCGAGATCGTCAATTTCGACGATCATGTCCGCCTGGTCAACCAGACCGGCAAGGAGGTCGTGATCAAGGGCTACGACGGCGAGCCCTATGCACGACTTTCGCCCGACGGCAGCGTCGCCGTCAACCTGAATTCTCCCGCCTATTACCTGAACGAGGACCGCTACGCGGACGTCGACATCCCGGCCCGGGCCGACGCAAAGGCGAAGCCCGACTGGAAGGTCATCGACGACAACGGGACTTTCGAGTGGCATGATCATCGCTCCCACTACATGGGGCAGGGCACGCCGCCGCAGGTCAAGGACGAATCTGAAAAGACAAAGGTCTTCGACTACACGATTCCGATCAAGGTAGGTGGCCGGCCGGCCACGATCGATGGCACCCTGACCTGGGTCGGGACCGGATCCAAGGCACCGGTGATTCCCTTCGTCATTCTCGGGATCGCGATTCTCGCCGCGATCGGGTTCTGGGTTTACCGGCGGCGCCGTGCAGGCGGACCGGACGATGAGGGGGAAGACGGGTCCGACCGGAACCCGGAGGATCGTGAGCACGACCGCGAGGAGGCGAAAGAAGCCTGGTGAGGCGGCTTCTGGCCACAAGCCTGCTGTTCGGAGCCTGCCTGCTTGCGCTGGCGGGCCAGGCTTCGGCCCACGCACTGCTGGAGAGTTCCTCGCCGGCCCGCGGCGCCCAGCTGAAGAACCCTCCAACCCATGTCAATTTCGTTTTTGACGAACCGGTCGAAGCTTCACTGGGCGCAGTCCGAGTCTTCAACACTTCCGGTGATCAGGTTCAAAGTGATGATCTCGAACGTCCCGGCGAAAACGCCGACGCGGTAGGAGCGGGTCTGCCGGCCGATTTGCCGGATGGGCTCTATACCGCCACCTACCATGTGATTTCGGCCGATTCCCATCCGGTTTCCGGCGGGATCACTTTCACCGTCGGCAAGCCCGGCAAGGATCTGACCGGCTTCACCCAGAGCAAGACGATCTCCGAACTGCTGGCCGAAAGCGAAGCAGGCAAGGTGACCGAGGTCGCTTTCTGGGCGGACCGCTGGGTTGGGTATCTGGCGATTGCTTTGGCGGTCGGCGCTCTCGCCTGGATGCTTCTCGTCTGGGGGCCGGTTTCGACAGCCGCGGGGATCGACCGCAGAGTAGTCGAGCGTCGTTTTCGCAAGCTGATCCTTGTCGCCGCAACCGGTGGCCTTCTCGTCTCGCTGCTGGCGATCATCTTTCAGGGATCGATCGGAGCGGGAACGAGTTTCTGGGACGCCTTCGGTTCGGGAATTCCGGGCGAAGTAATCCACACAAGATTCGGGTCGGTCATGCTGGTCCGCTCGGGGCTCTGGGTTCTGCTGGCCGGGCTGGCTTTCTTCGGGAGCAGCTATTTCAGCCGTCCAGGTCCGGTCCCGATAGTGGCGGTCCTGGTCGGAGTCTCTCTTGCCGCGACACCGGCCTTCGCCGGCCACGCATCAACCCGGGACCCGGGCTGGCTGCTGATCCCCAGCGACATCACCCATGTCATCGCCATGGCGGTCTGGGCCGGCGGGCTCGCGGCAATGCTCGTGCTGCTGCCGGCGGTAACCCGCCAACTTCACGAGCCGGCCGAACGCACCAGGGTCCTGACCCGGGCCACCTTGCGTTTCTCGACGGTCGCATTCGTCGCGGTCGCCCTGATCGGCGTCACCGGCGCGATCCAGGCGATAATCGAGGTCGGTTCGGTGCCGGATCTGTTCGATACCCAGTTCGGGCGGGCCGTGCTCATAAAGATCATCCTTTTCGCGGCGCTGATCGCACTCGGAGCTGCAAACCGGACCCGGATCATCCCCGGACTCGTCCGGCGACTCGATCACTCGGAGTCACCCGGCCGGCCCGGCAACCGGCTCCGCCAGTCTCTTCGGCTGGAGGTGATCCTGGTTACGGTGGTGCTTGGTGTGACCGCGGCGCTGGTCAGCTACCCGCCCCCGGATTCGATTCAGTCGGGCCCGTCATCAGGCGCAGTGGGGGTCGAAGGCCAGCGCCTCGAGTACACGGTCGACCCCGCCCGGGTCGGCGTAAATGAAGTGCATCTCTATGTGTTCAACGACCGGACCGGTGCCCCGGTGAAGGTTCGTTCAATGGACGTGTCTTTTGCTCTGCCCTCCGCGGGGATTGCCCCGATCGAAGCCGTCGCCCGTCGGGCAGGACCAGGACATTTCGTGGTGCCGTCCGCGATGCTCGGCGTGAAGGGGGAGTGGCAGGCTGAAGTGGCGATCCGGCTCTCCGAATTCGAGGAACCGATCGCCGGGTTCAAGGTGGACGTGCGATGACCGGCTGGCTTCCCGATTTCATGATCGGGCTGGCCCCGCTGATTCTGCTGGTCGCGCTGCTGATGGGCGGAAAGTATCCGGGCGAACGGACCCTCGCTCGCGCACAGCTCTTGCTGGCCCGGGCCTTCCGGCATGTTCGGGCCTGTGGCCAAGCCACGCTCCGGACCCTTTTCGGTCCCGTCCCCGCCCGGGGAGGCCGGCTGATCGCCAATTCAATGGCCAGGCGTGGGCCACCATCATGCGTTTGATCCGACGAAACCCGAAAGAATTTGACCGGCGCTGAATGCCGGAAAGGAATCAAATGAACATCAAGACGAAAACGATCATGGGGCTCACAACCCTTTTTGCGATCCTGCTCGCCTCGCTCATCCCGGCCGTTGCCGGGGCGCATGTGGAAATGAGCCCATCGCAAGCTCCGGCCGGCAAGCCGGTAAGCCTCAGCTTCGAGATCCCGCATGGATGCGACGGAGCGGCGACGACCTCGATCGTGGTCCAGATTCCGAAAGAGGCGGACGACATGACAGCCTCCGCCGTCGAAGGCTGGAATGCGAAGACGACTCCGGAAACCCTGACCTGGACGGGAGGTCCGCTCCCCGACCACCAGACCGAGGACTTCCCGTTCCGGGCGACGCTGTACGGCAAGAAGGGTGAAACAGTGATGTTCAAGACCGTCCAGAAATGCCAGGGCGGAGCCCAGACGGCCTGGATCCAGGCGACACCGCCCGGCGGGGAAGAGCCGGAACATCCGGCCCCGGCCGTGACGCTGACCTCGGCAGCTGCGGTCCCGGCCTCGGAAAACCAGGCCGCCGGCAACCAGTCCGCTGACAGCGGTGCGAACGAAACCGGTGAGCCCACAGCAAGCGCGGTCGACTCCGGGGATTCGGGGTCGGATGACGACGGGGGAAATGGCAAGACCCTGATCCTCATCGTCATCGCCGGACTGGCGATCGGCACGGTTGCCGGGCTCGTGGTTCGCGCCCGTCGCAAGGGGCAAGGCCAGTAAGGCCGGAGACTCAGCGGGGGCGTCGCCTGCGTCCGGCAGGTCGACGCCCCCGGCTTTCAAGCTTGCCCCGGCTGGATTCCCTGGCCGACACCTGCCGCATGCCCCGCACCTGCGAGTAAAGGATTTCCTCGGCGCAGCGCTGATGCCAGTGGGAATGTTCGGTTCCACCGAGCCTCCCGACGTACTGCACCACCACATGCTCATCGCCGATCTCGATCGGTCCCCGGCAACCGAGGCAGTTGTAGAACTTCTGGGAGATCGAGCGGATGATCCAGACCTCATCCCCCTCATCGGTCAGGCCGGTGAGCGATGTCTTGCGATTTGGAAATCCGGAATACCTGGTCAAAATCCCTGCTCAGAGCGAATTTAGAAGGGAAACGGTTGAAGGGGGCGAATTGATCCGGCGTGAGCCCAGTGACCGCCGAAACCAAGACCCTGTCAACTTACATCCAGGATCGGATCGACGAGTTTTCCCGCTCCCAGAAGGATGTCGCCCGCTACATCGTTGACCATCTCGACGAGGCGGCCTTCCTCACCGCGGAGGAGCTGGCCCGTCGGGCCGGGACTTCATCCTCGACCGTGGTGCGTTTCTCGCAGGCTCTTGGATTCGAGGGTTATCCGGAACTTCAGGCATCGGCAATAGAGGAATACCGGGCCACCGTCGGCGGCGAGGAAAGCGGCGGACGGATGCTGTTTTCGTTCGACCACTCGGAATTCGAGGCCTCTCTCGGCACCGACCATTCGAACCTCGAGGAAACCGCCCGCAAGCTGGATCAGTCCCAGATCGACGAGGCCGTGGCCGCGCTCTCCGGCGCCAGCCAGGTCGTGATCGTCGGTACCGACCAGATGGCCTTTTTCGCCAGTTACCTGCGTCATACCCTCAGCCTGCTTGACATCCGGGCCGAGATCGTCACCTCGACCGCCGGCCCTTCGCTCCAGCGTCTGGGACGGGTTGACGAGGAAACCCTGCTCATTACCCTGTCTTCCGGCCGCTCGCATGCCCTGCTGGCCCGGGCGATGAAGCTCGCTGGCCACCGCGGTGCCCGCACTCTCGCGATCGCCGACGCAACTCTCTCCGACGCGGTCAAAAAGGCCGATATGAGCCTCTACTTCTCCTCCAACAGCCCGTCATTCCTGCGTTCGAACACAGCTCTCATGGCCTTGGTCCATGCCCTCGCCTACGGGGTCTACTCGCTAAGCGAAGACGAGCACAGCGACCGCATCCGTGCCTACAAGCTGAAGTAGCCCCGGCGCGGCGGCCTGTCGTGACGATCTGTCAAAAGACCGTGCGAATTGAGACGTTTGTCGTCGGCGCGGTCTGAACGCCGCCCTCTCTATATTTGAGGGGATGGCTGAAGAAGCGACTTTCCGAGTTAAGACGGGCCTGGCAGAGATGCTGAAGGGCGGCGTGATCATGGACGTGGTCGACGCCGACCAGGCGAAGATTGCCGAGGAGGCCGGCGCCTGCGCGGTCATGGCGCTCGAGCGGGTACCGGCCGACATTCGCAAGGACGGCGGCGTCGCCCGCATGTCCAATCCGCGGATGATCAAGGAGATCCAGGATTCGGTTTCGATCCCGGTCATGGCGAAGGTCCGGATCGGCCACTTCGTCGAAGCGCAGGTACTTCAGTCGCTCTCGATCGACTTCATCGACGAGTCCGAGGTATTGACTCCGGCCGATGAAACCAACCACGTCGACAAGTTCGAGTTCGACGCGCCGTTCGTCTGCGGCGCCACCAACCTGGGCGAGGCACTGAGGCGGATCGGTGAAGGCGCCGCGATGATCCGCTCGAAGGGCGAAGCCGGAACCGGCAACGTGGTGGAGGCCGTGCGTCACATGCGTGAAATCGTCGGCGGGATCAAGCATCTGACCACGCTCAGCTCCACGGAACTGCCGACCGCTGCGAAGAACCTTCAGGCGCCGCTCGAACTGGTCCGTGAGGTTGCCACCGCCGGCTGGCTTCCGGTTCCGGTGTTTTGCGCCGGTGGCATCGCTACCCCGGCCGACGCGGCGCTGATGATGCAGCTCGGAGCCGAAGGCAACTTTGTCGGCTCGGGCATCTTCAAGTCGGACGACCCGGAACGCCGGGCGAAGGCGATCGTTGAAGCGACCACGCACTTCAACGATCCCGAGCGAATTGCCGCCGCTTCCGAGCAGCTCGGCGAGGCGATGCCCGGGATCGAGATGGCCGCCCTCGGCGAAGATGGTCGGCTCGCCGGTCGCGGCTGGTAGCCAAACGGACCCTTCGGCAGAAAGCCGCGTTCGGGTCGACTCCGGTCGGCCACGGATCGGCGTGCTCGCGGTTCAGGGCGGGTTCCAGCGGCATGTGGAACATCTTCGCGAGGCCGGGGCCGAACCGGTCGAGGTCAGACTGCCGACCGAGCTCGAAGACCTCGACGGCCTGATCCTGCCCGGCGGGGAAAGCACCACAATCAATATGGGTATCGAGAAGGCTGGCCTGGCTCCGGCGATCCTCGCCCACCATGAAGCCGGCCGGCCCGTCCTCGGGACCTGCGCCGGAATGATCGTCGCCGGAAAAGAGCATCTCGACCTGATCGAAATCACCACCAGGCGTAACGCCTTCGGTCGCCAGCTGGCCTCGTTCGAAGACGACATCGAAGTCGAGGGAATCGTCGAGGGGAAGATCCGGGCGGTCTTCATCCGCGCGCCCTGGGTCGAGTCGACCGGAGACGGGGTGGAGGTTCTCGCCGAGGTTCGTGATCACCCGGTCGCCGTCCGTCAGGGAACGGTAACCGCGCTCTCATTTCACCCGGAACTGACCCCCGACAACCGCATTCACCTCTGGTTCTCGGAACTCTGCGCCGCCTGAACGCCACCCGGCCAGACAATTTGACGGTCTGGCCGGCCGGCGGGTTTCGTCGGAAGGGCGGGCCAGGCCCGCCTGACCTGAAGTTAGGAGTTCGGGAGCGGCGAGCCGGCGGCGATGAAGAACCAGGCGATGAAAGCCAGGAAAGCGATCACGACCGAACCGATGATCACGACCTCGATCAGCGAAGGCGGATCGCCGGATTTCTCGCTGTCTCTCAGGCTCTTCATCCATCCCATCCGGATCGGTCCGACGTCGCGGGCACCGGTCAGCCGGATGTAGACCTCGTTCAGACGTCCGAGGATCCAGGCGACCAGAAGAATCGAGGCGATCGCTCCGAAAAGCACGATCAGGTAGGGGCCGAGGCTGGGGAACTGACTGTCCGCAAATTGTGAACCGACCCAGAGCCAGACCAGAGGAATTACCGACCACAGGGAAAGCGCCGCGAGCAGCATCACACCGGCGACGGCACCCGCCGCGACGGTCCTTGAGGCCTTGTGTTTGCCCTCGGAAATCATTGAGCGCTCTTGTTCATAGAATCACAACATGTCTGGACACTCGAAATGGTCGTCGATCAAGCACAAGAAAGGCGCTGCTGACGCCAAGCGCGGCAAGTTGTTCACCAAGCTCGCCAAGGCGATAACGATTGCCGCCCGCGAAGGTGGCGGCGACCCCGACGGCAACCCCTCGCTGGCCACGGCAATCCAGAAGGCAAAGGCACAATCGATGCCCAAGGCCAACATCGATCGGGCGATCGACCGCGGCACCGGTGAAGGAGCCGACGCCGAGATTGTCGAGCGGATCCAGTTCGAGGGATACGGTCCCGGCGGGGCCGCGATCCTGGTTGAAGCGCTGACCGATAATCGCAACCGGACCAGCGCCGAAGTCAGGCATGCGTTCACCAAACACGGCGGCAGCCTCGGGGAACCGGGTTCGGTCGCCTGGATGTTCGAAACCCACGGCGTGGTCGTGGTCGACGGGAAAGCCAACAGCGAAGACGACCTGATGGGAGCGATCGACGCCGGGGCCAGCGACGTGCTCGAGGAAGACGGAAAGCTGCGCGTGCTGGCCGAACCGTCGGACCTGACCGCGGTCAGGCAGGCGATCGAAAGCGACGGAATCGAGATCGAATCGGCCGGCCTCGAAGTGATCCCGAAAAACACGGTCGAGGTCGAGGAGTCCGAGGCCGGCACCCTGATCAAGCTGCTCGACGCGATCGAGGATCAGGAAGACGTGAACGAAGTCCACGCAAACTTCGATATTTCGGATGAGGTCCTTGAGCGAATCGCCGGTTGATTAGAGTCTTCTCGCACTTCTGGATTCTGCTGTCGATCCGAGCTACCGTGGCGGCATGGAGAACAAAGGGAGTCGCTGGAGCCGGGCCTCCTGGCCAAAACGTCTGGGATGAATCGGGGGCGGGATATTCGCCCTGTTTCTGTTGATCCAGATCGTGCCCTACGGACGTGATCACACGAACCCGCCGGTCACGAAGTCCCCGGCCTGGGTGGGGGCCCAAACCGAACAGATCTTCAACAAATCCTGCGGAGATTGCCACAGCAACCTGACCAAATGGCCCTGGTATTCGAACGTGGCGCCGGTCTCGTGGCTGGTTCAGTCGGATGTGGACGAAGGTCGAAGCATTATGAATTTCTCGGAGTGGGACAAGCCTCAGCCCGATGTGGATGAGTTGGTGGAACAGATCAGCGAGGGCTCGATGCCGCCTTCCAAGTACACGATGATCCACAGCGGAACGAAATTGTCGGATTCCGAGAAGAAGACCTTGATAAGCGGTCTGATCGCAACGTACGCCGCAGATCCCCCGGGTGGCATCAAGGGCGGATGAAAGAGGCGTCCGACGAAGGACGCAGAATAAGAGCCAATGAGGGTTGTCATGGGCATTGACCCGGGAACGGCCAATCTCGGTTTTGGCGTGGTCCGTATCGAAGGGGGGCATATGGTTGCCCTCGATGGCGGCGTGGTCGAAACTTCCTCCTCGGACCCCCTGGAGAAGCGCCTGAGCGAGATTCACTCGACCCTTTCCCGCCTGATCGAGTGGCATCAACCGGTGGCTCTGGCGATCGAGGATCTCTACTTCGGTAAGAACGTGGGCTCGGCGATGAAGGTCGGCCAGGCTTCCGGTGTCTCGATGCTGGCGGCAGCCCAGTGCGGCGTGCCTTGTTTCAGCTACACGCCACAGGCGATAAAGACCGCGGTTTGCGGTTCCGGAAACGCTGCCAAGCGACAGGTCCAGAAGATGGTCGCGACCCTGCTCAACCTGAACGAAGTGCCGCAACCTGACCATGCGGCGGATGCGCTGGCTGTGGCCATCTGCCATGGCGGCACGGCGGGCCGGAGGGACGCGACCGAGGCCGCCCTGGCCGGGTCCGATTCGTCCCTGCGGGTGGCCAGTTGATCGCCACGGTCCGAGGTGAGGTTCTGGTCCGGCGTTCCGATCACGTCGTGATCGAGGCTGCCGGGGTCGGTTACCGGCTGGCGGTCAGCTCCGAAACCCTGCGCAGCGTGCCCGCGGCCGGGCAGGAGTTCTTCCTGCATACGGAGACGATCAGCCGCGACGACAGCCTGCTGCTTTACGGGTTCGCTTCCGAGGAGGAGCGGGAACTCTTCAACATGCTTATAGGGGTCAGCGGGATCGGACCGAAGGTGGCGATTGCCGCTCTTTCCGGAGGCCCGCACCGCGATCTGACCAGGGCAATCATCGCCGGCGACGCCAAGCGCTTTCAGGCGGTACCGGGGATCGGCAAACGAACGGCGGAGCGGATCATCCTCGAGTTGAAAGACAAGGTGACCAGCGACGCCGAGCAGGCCGGGGATACGATCGCTCCCGCGGCTTCGGATGCCAGGTCCCTGGCCAGGGACGGACTGGTCAATCTCGGCTACGCGCCACTCGAAGCCGAACAGCTGCTCGACGGTGTCGGGGCCGCTGATGACCCCCAGGAGCTGATCGGCGCCGCGCTCAAGCGCGCCGCGGCTTCCGGCCGGGGCGAGTGAGACCCTGTGGGTGGTTGGCGAATGTGCGCAACGGTGCTGAGATATGAACGACCTGCCTGATTTCGGCGGAAAGCGAATCGACCTCGGGGTTGAAGCCGACCTGCCAGAGGGCGCCGAACCGCGTGTTCATGACGCGCGGGCTGATCAGCCCGACCGCGAACTCGACCTGTCGCTGAGGCCGAAAGGTCTCGAAGACTTCGTGAACCAGAAACAGGTCACCGAGCAGCTGGCCGTGTTCATCGAAGCGGCGCGCCGTCGGGGCGAGCCGCTTGATCACGTGCTGCTCGCCGGACCTCCCGGGTTGGGCAAAACCTCACTGGCCAACATCGTCGCCGCCGAGATGGGGGTTCCACTGGTCCAGACCGCTGGTCCCGCGCTGGAGCGGAAGGGAGACGTCGCCGCCTTCCTGACCTCGCTCGAGCCCGGCAGCGTTTTCTTCATCGATGAAATCCACCGCCTCGGCCGGGCCGTGGAAGAAACGCTCTATCCGGCGATGGAAGACGGCGAGTTGCCGGTGGTGCTCGGTCAGGGCGCCGGCGCCCAGACCGTGACCTTGCCGCTGCCCCCGTTCACGCTGATCGGAGCGACCACCCGCAGCGGTCTCCTGACGACTCCACTCAGGGACCGTTTCGGGGTCTCGCACCGGCTCGAGTACTACACGGCGGATGATCTGTCGACGATCGTCAAGAGGTCGGCCGGCATCCTCGGAGTCGAGATCGACGCCGGTGGAGCTCTGGCGATTGCCGAGCGATCCCGCGGAACCCCCCGGGTGGCGAATCGACTGTTGAAACGGGTCCGGGACTTCGCCGAGGTGAAGGGGTCCGGTTCCGTTGATGCGGATATGGCCGATGCCGCATTGGAGATGCTCGAGGTCGACAAGGCCGGCCTTGACCGGGCCGATCGGGCCCTGCTCGAACTGATTGCCGTCCGCTTCGGCGGCGGGCCGGTCGGGCTTTCGACCATCGCCGTGGCGATCGGCGAGGAACAGGACACGATCGAGGACGTGCTCGAGCCCTACCTGCTCCAGATGGGGATGCTGAAGCGGACTCCCCGGGGGCGTGTGCTCACGCCTTCAGCTTTCGAGCACCTCGGGCTGCCGGTGCCGAGCGGCCATCAGTCGCTGTTCTAGTTCGCGTCCAGGAAACCACGACGCCAGCTGGGATGTTCAGGTTCCCAAGCCAGTTCACTCTTGGCCTTGGTGTTGTCTGCCCCGCGCATCTCGACAGCCAAGGCGGCAATTTCCTTGCCGGCGACAAGTCGGGCGAGCCAGAGCGGTATCCGGCGGGGAGGTTTAGCTCCGAGCGATTCGGCGTAGATCGGAACCCACTCCGACATTGGCGCCGGTTCGTTATCCACCACGTTGTAGATGCCGGGCGCACCATGGTCGATCGCGGCCAGGGCCGCGTCGGCGGCGTCTTCCCGGTGAACGAACGACATCACTCCGGTGCCCTTGCCGATGATCGGGTAACGGCGCCTCTTCACCTCGATACCTGTAATCCCGTCCCCGGCGTAAAAGGTTCCCGGTCCGTAAAAGAAGCCGTAACGGAGAATTACGCCCTCGATCCCGTCGGCATCGACCACCAGTTTTTCGTGTTCGAGCATTGCCTGGAACGCGCCACCGATAGACCCGGAAAATTCATCAACATTGGGGGCAGATTCATCTTTGACCCAGTCGCCCGACGGCCGATACATGAAGGCGAGGCTCTGGGTGACAAAACGTCGCACCCCCGCGTCCTGCGCTGCCTCGAGCAGGTTGCGGCCACCCACTCGACGGATCTCATTGGTTCCGTCGTAGAAGCCGGGATCGCGCTGGTCTAAATCTGTCGGGAAATTGGTCAACTGGTTGATCACGACTTCAGGGCGAACGGATTCCATCATGGCCCCGACCGAGGCCCGGTCCAGGGCGTCGCAGACCGTCGGCGTGGCCCCGACCGCTTCGATCCCGGCTAACCGCGACTCGCTTCTGGTGGTGCCCGTTACCTGGTGCCCGAGCTCGACCAGTTTCTTTGTGAGCGGGGCTCCAACGACTCCAGTCGATCCGGCGACGAGAATGTTCATGGACCCAGCGTACCGTCGAAGAGCGCGCTTCAATACCCTTGCCGGGATGCCCTTCTTTATCTGCCCCAGCTGCGGGAACCGTGAGAACAGCGGCGACCGGACCGCCGGGTTCAGCCCGCGACCGAAGGGCTGCTCGAAGTGCGGCTTCGGTTTCGTCTTCGAGCTGCTGGACGATTACTACCCGGCACCGAACGCGGCCTTCTTCGTCTGCGACCAGGAAGGTCGGGTTATCGACGCGGGTCGGGGAAGCTTCGAACTGACCGGGCTGACCGACGAGGACGTGATCGGTCGGCCGGTCCGCGACGTGCTCGGGCTCGAGTGGATCGACCGCGGAGACGGCGGCCCCGAAGCCGACACCAACGGTGACGGCGAAACCGACCCGATCGAAACCTCGCTCGAATGGGGCGTCAGGTCGCTCGGCAAGCGGGTCGAGGTCCGCTCCGAGAAGGAATCCGGGGCGCAAGCGATCGCCGATGTCTTCCCCGCATATGACGATGACGGGGGCCTGATGATTGTCTTGACCCCGGAAGGGTAAGCTTCCGCACGAATGGGAGGCAGGCGCCGCAACATATTCGTGCTGCTTTTTGTGCTCGGTCTGGTGATCGTTTCGGGCATCGTCTGCCTGAAGAAGCCGACCCAGCTCGGTCTGGACCTTCAGGGAGGCATCGAGCTGACCCTGCAGGGTCGCCCGACCCCGCAGGTCAAGGAAGTCACGTCCGATGCGATGGACCGCTCGGTCGACATCATCCGTTCCGGCTGCGACAAGCTCGGCGTCTCCGAGATCGAAGTCTCCCGCCTCGGGGCCGACCAGATCTCGGTCGGCATCCCGGGCGCAACCAACGTCGGGACCGCGACCGAATGTGCGACCAAGCCGGCCCGTCTTTACTTTTATAACTGGCAGGACAACCTGATCGGGCCAGCCCGCGACCTGAGTCTGGCCGGCACCGGCAGCGATCAGGAAGAGGTCCTGAAAGAGGTCCGTCAGCAATGGATCAAGGCCGGTCGCCCGCCGACCGAGGACTTCAACCGCACCTGGATCAACCAGGGTGCCGAGCCCACGATGTGGGACGCGGTCAACCTGGCCGCCCAGCAGCCGCGCAATGACACCTGTGAAGACTGCACCTCTGGCGACAAGTACTACCTCTTCGACGAGAAGACCCATGACCTGATCTCGGGCCCGGTCACCACGAAGGAAGACCTCTATTTCAACGATCAGGGTCGCCCGATCCCGCACAAGGGAATCGTCAAGAAGGTGCCCCAGGGCACGATCATCGTCGAAGAATTACCGACCGACAATGACGGCCGGACAATCGACGACCCGACCCAGGCGGGCTACTTCGTCCTGAAAGACGACGCCGCGTTGTCCGGTTCGGAAATCAAGGACCCGCAGCAGAGTCTCGACGAGTTCAACCAGCCCAATGTGACCTTCGAATTCAACGGGGAGGGGCGCAAGGCGTTCCAGGACATCACGAGGACCATCGCCCAGGAAGGTCAGGCCCGGGCGATCGGAGGCGTTACCTCGTCGGATCAGGCATCGGCCCTTTCCGGCAATTTCGCGATCATCCTCGACGGTCAGGTCGTCTCCAAGCCGATCATCAACTTCTTCGACAACCCGGATGGGATCGATGGTCGCCAGGGCGCCCAGATCTCCGGCGGGTTCACGATCGATCAGGCTCAGAGCCTGGCCGAGTACCTGCAGCGAGGCGCGCTGCCGATCGACCTGAAGCTGACCTCGCAAAGCCAGGTCTCGGCGACGCTCGGCCAGGAGGCGCTCGACCAGGGCGTGCTGGCCCTGCTGATCGGCCTCGCCTGCGTGATCCTTTTCCTGATCACCTTCTACCGCTTCCTTGGCGGCGTCGCCTCGCTGGCCCTGCTGGTCTACGCGGTTCTCTTCCTGGCCCTGATCAAGCTGATCCCGATCACCATGACCCTGCCCGGAATCGCCGGTCTGGTCCTGACCATCGGTGTCGCTGCGGACTCCAACATTGTCATCTTCGAACGCGTCAAGGAAGAGATGCGTGCAGGAAGATCCGTGCAATCGGCGATCACGCTCGGCTACCGGCGCGGCATCAGCACGATCATCGACGCCAACGTCGTCACCCTGCTGACCGCCTTCATCCTTTTCGTGCTGGCGACCTCCGGCATCAAGGGCTTCGCCTTCACACTCGGCGTCGGAACCCTGGTCTCGCTGCTGACCGCCGTGGTCTTCACCCAGGCGCTGCTCGGATCGATGTCGAACACGAAGCTGCTCAGATCCGGCAAGGGATTCTCCGGGATCGAGGGCAAGGAACGCTGGCATTTCGACTTCATGGGCAAGGCGCCCCGTTTCTTCGCCATTTCGGGAGTGATCCTGCTGATCGGAGCTGGCGCCCTGACTACCAAGGGCCTCAACTTCGGCATTGATTTCGAGTCCGGCACCCGTATCGAAGTGAGCCTGGACAAGTCCGCCTCGACCGAGGACGTCCGCGGTGTTCTGAGTCCGCTCGGCCTGGGTGACGCCGACATCCAGACGATTTCGAACAATCCGGCGCTCGGCGACAATGCATTCCAGATCGAGAGCGACACCCTCGATCCTTCCGAAGTTTCCAAGGTGGACGATGCCCTGAATCAGAACTTCGGGGTGAGTGCCGACGGCTTCAACAGCACTTCGGTCGGCCCGACATTCGGTGCCTCGGTTGCCCGCAGCGCCGCCCTGGCCATCTTCTTCTCTCTGATCCTGATCATGGGTTATGTGGCGATCCGCTTCGGCGCCAAGTACACGGTTCCGGTGCTGATAGCGATCGCCCACGACTTCCTCATCGCCCTGGGGATCTATGCATTGCTCGGGTTCGAGGTCTCGAGTGCCACCGTTGCTGCGTTCCTGACCATTCTGGGTTACTCGCAATACGACACGATCATCGTCTTCGACCGCATTCGCGAAAACGAGCCGAAAATGCCGAGGGCGACCTATTCGCAGGTAGTCAACAAGTCGATGAGCGAGGTCATGACCCGTTCGCTGGTGACCAGCTTCTCGACCGTTATCGGCGTCGTCGCATTGCTGATCTTCGGTGGCGAGGTGCTCCGCTCGTTCGCCATCGCAATTCTGGTCGGAGTGGCCTCCGGTACTTACTCTTCGATCTTCATCGCCTCCCCGGTTCTGGCCCTCTGGAAGGAGCACGAACCCGGATTCAAGCGTCGCCGCCGCCAGCAGATCGAGACCCAGGGCTACGTTCCTGCGTTCGCCTCTGATCTTGAGGTTGCCCGCAAGGACGACGGCAACGGGGATAGCGCCGCCGGGGCCACCACGGACGGAGGCGCCGGTAATCAGGAAGACGCCGGCCCGGAAAGCGAAGGGAAGCTCTCGCCCCGTGAGCGCCGTCGCCGGGAACGCCAGGCCGCCCGTTCGAAAACGGCAGAGGAGGACAGCTGATGTCGATCGTTATCTGGTTCACGGTCGCCCTGGCCCTTTGGCATTTCACGATTTTCGTGCCGGACCGTTTCTGGCAAGGGATCATCGGCGCCCTGATCGGTTGTGTGGTCGGCGGCATGATTTCCGGTGCGATTGTCGAGTTGATCCTGGGCAATGGACTTGCCGACACCGATCTGATCACCTTCCTCGCTGCGGTGCCCGGTACCGCCCTGGGGGCCTGGGTCGTCTACCGGATCGGAGTCAGGCAGGGCACCGAGCCGATCGAAGACTCCCCGACGACCGAAAAGGTCTGACCCGATCCGCTTCCGGGCGAAGCCCTACCCGGTCGATCTCGCGCTCGAACTTGAGCGGGCAACCGGACTGAGCCGACCGGTCGCCACCGTACTTACCCGACGCGGTCATTCCAATCCGGCTGATGCCGAAGCTTTTCTCGCCGCGGAAGAGAGCCACGACCCGTTCTCCTTCCGTGACATGGACCGGGCGGTGGGCCTGGTCACGGAAGCGATCGATTCGGGTGAGCGGATCACGATTTACGGCGACTACGACTGCGATGGCGTCTGCGCCACGGCGATCCTGGTCGGGGCAATCCGGGCACTGGGTGGTGAATGCGACTGGTTCATTCCGGACCGGATCGCCGACGGGTACGGGCTGAATCCGGAGGCGATCCGGCGGATCGGGGAGCGCGGCACATCGCTGGTGGTCACCGTCGACTGCGGGGTGACATCCGTCGCCGAGGTGAAACTTGCAAAGGAACTGGGAATGAAGGTGGTGGTTACCGACCACCATCAGGTCGGCCCGGAGCTGCCGGATTGCCCGATTCTTCACCCGCAGGTAAGTGGCTATCCATATACCTCGCTCTGCGGGGCCGCGGTTGCGGCCAAACTGGCTTTGGCGTTGCGGAAATCGACCGGTTTCAACGGAGCCGCAGACGAGTCCGATCTAGATCTGGTCGCCCTTGCCACCGTCGCCGACATCATGCCGCTCACTGGTGAGAACCGTCATCTGGTGAGCGCGGGAGTGAAGGTTGCCCGCCGGGCCCGGCGGGTCGGGCTAGCGGCGTTGATGGCCGAGGCCCGCGTCGAGCCTTCGAGGTTGAAATCCGATGACTTCGGGTTCCGGCTCGGACCAAGGATAAACGCGGCCGGAAGGCTCTACCGGGCAGATGCGGGGGTCGAGCTCTTCCTCGCGGAGGACCGGGAGCGGGCCAATGAGATCGCCCGGGAGCTGGCCTCGGTCAACGCCGAGCGGAGGCGGGTTGAACAGGAAGTCGAGGCCCTCGCGAAAGCAGAGCTGCGGTCCCTCGGGAGTCCCGGGGCAGCCGTCGTCGTGGCAGGCGAAGGATGGCATCAGGGGGTGGTCGGGATCGTCGCCGCGAAACTGGTCAAGGCGAGCGGTCGCCCCGCCGTGGTCATCTCGATCGATGGCGACACCGGCCGCGGCTCGGCCAGGTCGGTGCCCGGACTCGACCTCCATGCGGCCCTGGAGGACACCGCCTACCTGCTCGAATCCTTCGGCGGCCACGCGGCTGCAGCCGGAATCACCATCCGGACCGATCGCATCGATCGGTTCCGGGAATCACTGGGCCGGGCGGTAGAGGCCCGGATCGGCAGTGAACCGGCCGAACCGGTAGTCGAATTCGACACGGTGGTGGGTGGTTCCGACCTCGGTCTGGACCTGGCCGAAGAGATGGAAAAGCTGCAGCCTTTCGGTAACGGGAACCCGCCGGTGCGGGTGGTGGTGCCAGGAGCACAGATCGAAAACGAGACTGCGATGGGTGAAGGGAAGCACTGCCGCTTCACGATCCGTTCCGGCTCCTACCGGGCCAAGGGAGTCTGCTTCGGGAAACCGTCACTCGGGCTGAAAGAGAACGCACGGGTGGATCTGGTGGCGGAGCTTGGAATCAACCACTGGAACGGGTCGATCGAACCCCAGCTCAGGGTGACCGAGGTAGCCGTCATGACGGATGCGGAGCCGTTACCGGAATGCGAGTCGGATGAGTGGTGGGATCGCCTCGATGCGGCGATGACCGCAACTACCGAATCTGCGCATGGCGCCGAGGAGGCGGATCTACGGCTTGCCTCCGGCCCACGAGGGTTGCCCGGGGCTGCGCTGGCCGAACTGATCAGCTCAGGTGAACGGATCGCGGTCCTCACGGCCGACGCCAGTCAACGGTGGCGGGGACTGGGAGGGGCCGGGCTGGGCCGCTTTTTCCCCGAACCACGGGAATCGGCTGTAATCGGCATCTGGGCCGGCAGCCCGGTTTCCTGCCTGGAAGATGTCGAGGATGCAAGGGTTATGGTCACCGATTTCGTCACGCTGGCCGGACCGCGTCCTCCGGTTCTCGATTCCTTCGATCGGATTGCGCTGCTTGACCCGCCCTATCTGGGCGGGGCAATGGTCCGGATCGCGGCTGCCCGTCTGCCGATCCACCTTCTGGCCGGACCGGTCGAGTTCGAGTTCACATCGAAGGTCGCCGGTCACCAACTCGACCTCACCTTTCAGTTGCGGAACCTGTTCCGGGATCTGCGCGAAGCTGCAACAGCTGACGGTGGTCAGGTCGGTGCGGAGGAGCTGAGAACGGTGCTGTCAAAGGATGGAAGCGCTTCCCGTTCACCAGAGCAGGCGGCCGTCCTTCTGAGGGTATTGCTCGAGACTGGTCTTGCCCGGAGTGAGGGCTCGGGAGGTGCCCGACGCGCCGGAGTCGTATCCTCGGAGAAGACGGACCTTTCGGTTTCGGCCGTTTTCACCGAACATTTCGAGCTTCATCGGGAGCACGTTCAATTACTGAATCGATTCGACAGGCAGACCCAGAGTCAGTGATCCCGGAGTCCCGGACCCCGGTTGACGCCCCTGCCTCGGGCAATGGCCACGGGCCCGCTACCGGGCTTCACGGGACGGATTCCGAAATTCCCGACATGGCTGGACTCACGGCCCGCGAAAGGTCGCTCCTCGACGATCTCGTGGCAGTCATCCAGCAATTCGAAGCCGATCTGGCCACCCACGGCTCGGTTCCCGTGGTCGCGATCGACCGCGACGAGGTGACCCGTGCCTTCGTCTTCGCCTGCCGGCATCACGCCGACCAGAAGCGCAAGTCCGGCGACGAGTTCATCACCCATCCGGTCGGCGTGGCCCGGATCTGCGTCGGCATGGCCCTCGACACCGAAACGCTATGTGCCGCGCTTCTCCACGACACCGTCGAGGACACTTCCGCCAGCCTCGAGGAAATCCGGGAAGAGTTCAGCCCGACCGTTGCCCGGCTGGTCGACGGCGTGACCAAGCTGACCGAGATCACCTTCGAAAGCCGCGACGAGAGGCAGGCAGAGAATTACCGCAAGATGATGGTCGCGATGGCGACCGACGTGCGGGTGATCCTGATCAAGCTCGCCGACCGGCTTCACAACATGCGAACCCTGAGTTCGCTGCCAAAGCAGAAGCAGATCCTCAAGTCCCGCGAAACGCTCGAGATCTATGCCCCGCTGGCCCATCGCCTCGGCATTCACGCGATCAAGTGGGAACTCGAGGACCTCGCCTTCGCGACGCTCCACCCCCGCAAGTATTCGGAAATCAAGCATCTGGTCGCCCAGCAGAGGACCGAGCGTGAGAACTTCGTCGAGGACGCGGGCCGTTACCTGTCGGAAGAACTCGAGAAGGTCGGGATCGACGCCGAGATCGCCGGCCGGGCCAAACACTTCTATTCGATCTATACGAAGATGACCAAGAAGGGGCGCGAGTTCAACGAGATCTTCGACCTCACTGCGATGCGGGTGATCGTGGGCTCGGTAAAGGACTGTTACGGCGCGATCGGGGTGATCCACTCGCTCTGGAAGCCGTTGCCGGGACGGTTCAAGGATTACGTCGCCATGCCCAAGGCGAACATGTACCAGGCCCTGCATACGACGGTGATCGGACTTGAAGGCAAACCGCTCGAAATCCAGATCCGGACGGCCGAGATGCACCGCCTCGCCGAGTACGGCATTGCCGCCCATGTGGCCTACAAGGAAGGCAGTACCGGCGCCAACGCCTCCCGGGAGAAGATGACCTGGCTGAGGCAGCTGGTCGAGTCGGAATCCGAGCAGGATCCAACCGAGTTCCTTCAGTCGCTGAAGGAAGACCTTTTCGAGGACGAGGTGTTCGTCTTCACCCCGAAAGGCGAGGTGATGAACCTTTCCGCCGGATCGACTCCGGTCGATTTCGCCTATTCGATTCACACCGACGTCGGTCACCGTTGCGTCGGGGCGAAAGTGAACGGAAAGATCGTACCGCTCCACTACCAGCTGAAATCGGGCGACATCGTCGAGGTCCTGACCGCGAACAAGGACCGGGGACCTTCCCGGGACTGGTTGAAGTTGGTCGGTACCAGCCGGGCCCGCAACAAGATCAGGGCCTGGTTCCGGGAAGAGCGGCGCGAGGATGCCGAACGTGACGGCCGGGAGGCCTTGGCCGCGGCGCTGCGCAAACGCGACCTGCCGCCACAGAAGTTCTCCGGGTCGCCGATGCTGGCTGACGTGATGCGCGAAATGGGTTTCCGCAAGGCGGAGGATTTCTACATTGCCCTGGGTCAGGGCAAGGTTTCCGCCAGGACGACTGCCAACAAGCTGATTCAGCGATTGAGGCAGGGCGAGATCATCGAACCGGCCCCGGTCGAGAACGTCGAGTCCGGAACGCCGAAACGAAGCCGGGCGATCCGCGAAGCCTCCGAGTTCGGGATCAAGGTGGAAGGCCTGGAAAATGTGGCTCTGCGCCTGGCCAAGTGTTGTCGCCCGGTGCCAGGCGACGAGATCGTCGGTTACGTCTCCCTGGGCCGGGGGATCACGATCCATCAGGCTAGTTGCCAGAACGTGGCCGATCTGGAAAAGTCACCCGAACGGATGATCGATGTCGCCTGGGAAGGCGAGAACGAGGCCACCTTCCGGGTCGAGATCCAGGTCGACGCATACGACCGCACCCGCCTGCTCGAGGATCTTTCCCGCACCTTCTCCGAGGCCGGGGTGAACATCATTTCGGCCAACCTCACGACCAACCCGCCAATGGTCAAGAACCGGTTCGTGGTGGAAGTCGGGGACACCGGCCAGCTCAAGCAGTGCATCAACCGGATCCGGCACGTCGAGAGCGTGTTCGACGCTCACCGAGTCAACGCGACAGACTGAGGCGATGGGCCGGACGATCGCATTCTTCCCCGAGGGTGCCTACGGTCCGACCAATAACTGCGTGGGCATCGGCCAGGTCCTGCGGGCCCGTGGTGACCGGGTCGTCTTCATCATCGAGGAATCGTTCGCCGGCACTCTGGAGGCCCAGGGTTTCGAGGAAAGGCTGATGCGACTCGGTCCACCGCCGGAGCAGGAGGAAGCTCCGGGGCAGTTCTGGAAGGACTTCGTGGCGGAGAACGCGCCGGTGTTTCGGACGCCCACGATCGAGCAGCTGACCGGCTTCATCGAACCGACCTTCCGCGCCCTTTTCGATGGTGCTTCTTACGTGGACGACCGGCTGAGCGAGATCATCGAAGAGATCGATGCTGACGCGATCGTCGAAGACAACGTGGTCGCCTTTCCGGCCCTTTCGGCAAGCAGCCGGCCCTGGGTGCGGATCGTTTCCTGCAACCCGACCGAGATCTTCGATCCCGAGCTCCCGCCTGTGTTCTCGGGTCTGCCAAAGGAAGATCATTCGGACTGGCAGACCTTCCGGGCCGAATACGACCGGGTGCTCGGGCCGCTTCATGCCGAGTACAGCGAGTTCTGCCAGCAGCGAGGGGCGCCGCCCCTTGCCGAGCGGGCCTTCATCCACGAATCCCCGTACCTGAATTTCTACGCCTTTCCCTCGGAGATTGACTATCCCAGGTCGAACGCTCTCGGCGATCTCTGGCACAACCTCGACTCGACGATCAGGTCGAGCGAAGAGGACTGGATCCCGCCGTCACCGCTCAGCGAAGGGGAGGGGTCGCTGGTCTACCTCAGCCTGGGATCGCTCGGATCGGCCGACGTCGGCCTGATGCAGGGCCTGATCGACACCCTTGATTCTTCACCTCACCGGGCGGTGGTCTCGATGGGCCCGCTCCACGATCAGCTCAGACTCGGGGACCGCATGACCGGAGCTGAATTCTTGCCGCAGACCTCGGTTCTGCCCCATGTGGATCTGGTGATCACCCATGGCGGCAACAACACGGTGGTCGAGTCACTCCACAACGGCAAGCCGATGATCGTCCTCCCGCTTTTCTGGGACCAGCATGACAATGCGCAGCGGATCGAGGAAAAAGGCTTCGGTCGCCGCCTCGACACATACCGCCACGAGCCGGCGCAGCTGCTCGACGCGGTCGACGAACTCCTCGCCGACCACTCTCTCCGTTCCCGACTCGAAGCCACTTCGACCCGCCTCAAGGGCCGGAACGGGGTGGATGAAGCCGCAACCCTGATCGAAACCGTTGCTAACGCTGGCTAGAGCCGGTCGGTTACCGCCCGGACCTTGGACTCCAGGGTCTGCTCCTTGTCGGTTCTCTGGTCGATCTTGAGGATCGTGTAGACGCGGGGAATCCCGGAATCGAAAGGGAGAGCGTGTATTTTGGCAGCGAGGGCGAAGATGTCCTCCGGCTCGCCTTCCAGCGCTGTGCCCATGGCGTGGATCTCGAACCGGACTTTGTCCTGGCCCTCAAGGTGACGGGCGATCACCGCGAGCAGATCGGAAACAGAAGCCCCCTCACGACCAATTGGTAACACGGTAATTTCGGCAGTGGCCATACACGAATGTTAGCCGCCGAACTCGGGCATACCGAAGGTCTTGCCCGCCAGCCCCGCTCCGGATGTCAGGCGACGATGGTCAGGGCTCCCGGGGCGGCTTCGAGGCTCACCTCCGCAAAGGTTCCGATGTAATCGCCGTCCACCTGAACCGGGAACTCCATGAGCTCCCCCGACTCGTCTCTGGAACCGGAACGGATGCGGGCTTCGGTGAAGTGCTCGAAGGCCTCGACCTGGCCATGCCTGGCCGCACGCAGCTTCTGGGTCAGCAGGCGGGGGACGACCATCCCCATGTCGAGCAGGTTTGCCCGTTTGAGGAGGATTAGGCCCAGTGCTCCGTCGTCGATCTCGACGTTCTCGCAGACGTGAACGGGCTGCTTGCCGAAATAAGTGAAAGGGTCGGAGTTCTGGGCAAGGGCAGTGACCCCGTTGGTGATTCTGCCGTCGATTTCCAGTTCGAGCCTTACCGGATTTCTCATGTAGTTCCGGAAATAGCCCTTGGTGGCCACCCAGGAGTAAAACCAGGGGCCGGCCCGGCGCTTCCATTTGGGGTTGGCGTCAACCTGCTCAACCACCGTTGCGTCGATGCCGGCACCGCAGGAGAAGACGAAATGCCGGTCGTTGACCTTGCCGAGGTCAATCGTGCGGGGCTGGAAATCATCGGCCAGCGAAAGCAGGTGCTCGGTCGCGTCAACCACATCGTTGGGGATGCCGAGCGTCCGGCAAACCACGTTGGTGTTGCCACCGGGAAGGAAGGTGACCGGGATATCGGTGCCGGCCAGTCCGTTGGCGACCTCGTTCACCGTGCCGTCCCCGCCGAAGGCGACCACTATGTCGTATCCGCCGTCGCGGGCCTCGCGGCCGATCTCGGTTGCGTGGTCCTGGCTTTCGGTGGCCTCGACCTCGACCTCGTAGCGGCCCTGGAGCGCGTAGACCACAAGGTTCTTGAGGCGGTCCGAAACCGTGGTCGCATAGGGATTGACGATGATCAGCATCCGCCGCTTGCCGTTCATCCTGGTTACGGCCGGTTCGGCGTTCACCTGACCGCCTCGAAGGTCGAATATTTCTCGCCCTCATGCTCGACGACCCGCCCGTCGGCCATCAGGATGTCGAGGTGCCCAATCACCTCGGAAAGGGTCAGGTAGGCCTGGGTCAGGGCAATGTCGCCCCAGATCTGGGTGGCCACTCCATGAGGTGAACTGTGGCCTGCGGCAACCAGGTCGTAGATCTTCTCGGTGCGTCGGTCCTGGCCGGCCAGGCGCCTCTTGATCAGATCGGCGTGATCGGTGATTGCCAGGCCGTGGCCGGAGAGCATGATCGCGACCGGCATCTCCGCTGTTGCCTTCAGCGAATCCCGGTAGTTGATTAGGGACCTGGTGCGCTGGCCGCTTCCGTCCAGGGATTGCGAGATCAGGGGGTTCGACGAGATGTGAGAGAGAAGATGGTCGCCGCCGAACATCAATTCACGCTCGCTGTCCCAGAAGACTGTGTCGGACGGGCTGTGACCGGGCCGGTGGAAGATCTCGTAATCCCTGGAGCCCATGTTGATCGTCGACCCGGCGCCGAAAGGCTGGGTGACCTCCACCGGGGAACCCAGTTCCCGGAAACTGGCGGTCACCTCCTTGAGAACGTTGGCGACATCTTCCTTCACGCCGTAGCGCACCATCAGATCCACGGCCATCTGGTCTTCCTTCTCGGACCCCCAGCTGAACCTCGCCAGGCGCGCGACGGAGATGTCGATCGCGGCCACATCCGCACCGGAGGCCTCGACAACCGAGCTGATGCCACCGATGTGGTCGATGTGCTGATGGGTGGCCACGACCAGGTCGATGTCCTCAAGCCGGTGGCCGGCGGCCTCGACCCCCGACTTCAGGCCCTCCCACGATTTCTCGGAGCGGGGTCCGGCATCGATCAGGGTGAGCGGGTCCCCTTCGATCAGATAGCAATTGACCCGGCCGACCGCGAAAGGCGTTGGCACCGGAATCGTGTGAATTCCCCAGTTGCGGGCCTGCGCCAACGCGGCTTCGGATTCCGGTGTCGGATCCGGCTCAGCCACGAATGACCGCCAGCACCCCGTCCCGCTTTTCTTCCATGTCTTCCCGGGAGACCAGGGATTCCAGGTTCAGTCGAAGGAGCGGCTCGGTGTTAGAGGGCCGGACGTTGAAGTGCCAGTCGTCGTAATCGATCGAAACGCCGTCGAGGTGAGTGATCTCGGCCTCGGGGTGCATGGCCTCGATCTGGTCCATCTTGCCCTGGGGATCTTCGACCTCCGAGTTGATTTCCCCGGAAATGAAGTACTTCGCGTGGAACTCCTCCATCAGCTTCGAAAGCGATCGGCCATCGGTCGAAATGAGTTCGAGCAGCCGCAGAGCGGGGATCGAACCCGAATCGGCGCAGAAGAAATCCCGGAAGTAATAGTGGCCGGAGACCTCGCCCCCGAAGACGGCATTTTCTTCACGCATGCGCCGCTTGAAGAAGGCGTGCCCGACCCGGGAGAGGTCGGTCCTGCCGCCGGCTGCGGCGACTACATCCGGCACCGCGCGACTTGACCTCGGGTCGTAAAGGATTGTGCCGCCGGGCTCGCTTTCCAGGGCCGAGCGGGCAAGCAGGGCGCAGATGAAGTCACCGTCACAGAAGCGGCCCTCGCCGTCGATGAAAAAGCAGCGGTCGGAGTCGCCATCCCAGGCGATGCCAAGGTCCGCGCCTTCTTCCTTGACCGTCCTGATGATCAGCTGGCGGTTTTCTTCAAGCAGGGGGTTAGGTTCGTGGTCGGGGAATTCCCCGTTCGGCTCGAAGTACAGCTCGACCAGGTCCATTCCCAGCTGTTTCAGGATCGGGCCGACCATCGGTCCGGCCATGCCATTGCCGCCGTCGACGACGATTCGCATCGGTTTGACCTTCTCCGGGTCGATGAAGCCGAGAGCGGCTTCGTGGTACTCGTCCCAGAGGTCGATTTCCTCGTGGCTGCCGCCTCCCGGGGCCACGCCCATCCCGGCCTTGACCAGACCGCGGATGTCGCCGATTCCGGCGTCACCGGAAAGCGCCAGGGCCCCCTTCTGAACCAGCTTCACCCCGGTGTAGGCCTTCGGGTTGTGGGAGGCCGTGCACATCGCCCCGCCGTCGAGATCCCGGCTGCCAACGAGGTAGTAGAGCATCTCCGTCGCCACCTGCCCGGCATCGATCACATGCGCTCCCTCGGCGACCATGCCGTCAAGGTAGGCCGCGGCCATGGTCGGAGCCGAGAGTCTCATGTCCCGGCCAAGGCCGATCTTGAGGTCCTGCGGGTCCTTTCGCACCAGATCCGCGAGCGTGAGCACAAAGGCCCGCCCGATCTGCTCCGCTGTGTTCTCGTCCATCTCGTCGCCATAGAGACCACGGATGTCATATGCCTTGAAGATGGAAATTGTGGCGCCTTTCCTGCCGGGTTGACTGATCTACTCCGGGCTTCCCTGACCCGGTTGGCCGGCTTCCTCGCCGAAGGCCCCGCGCAACACGCGGTAGCTGTCCTCAAGAGATTGCGGCATGACCCGGTGATCGGCGATCACCGGCATGAAATTCGTATCGCCACCCCAGCGCGGGACCACATGCATGTGGATGTGATGCTCGACTCCGGCCCCGGCCGAGCGGCCCTGATTGAAGCCGACGTTGAAGCCCTGGGGTCTGTAGACGTCCTCGAGCCGGTTCATGGCCAGTTTGGCGAGGGACATCATCTCGGTGGTCGTCTCGTCGGGGATCTCCTGGATCCGGCCGATGTGCTCGAATGGGGCCACCATCAGATGGCCGTTGGTGTACGGGTAGAGATTCAGGATCACGAAGGCGCTTTCGCCGCGATGGACGACGAGCGCCGTTTCATCATCCCCGAGAGCCGGCTTGGCGCAGAACACGCACTGGTCTTCGTTGTCCTTGTCGGCGTCCTTCACGTATTTGAGGCGCCAGGGTGCCCAGATGCGGTTCTCGGTCATTGGCGCTCCATCTTATGGTCAGGCGCGGAATGGGTGGGGCCTCCTCCTCGACCCGAAACGTCGTCGGAGACCCCACCCATCCCACGCCGGCTACAGGGCGAGTCAGTCCGTCTGTCCTCGGACCGTGCGAACTGGCAGACGGGACGTGGGGGCGGACCCGACTCCGCCCGACTTCTCTTGTCTCAAAGCCAGTGGCGCTTGCGGAAGTAGGCGACCATGCCGACCAGGATCACGACCATGATTCCGACCACCACGAAGAAATGGAAATCGGTGCCGGTTGCCGGATCGCCACCGCCGGGCAGGCCGACATTCATGCCGAATATCGAGGCGATCAGGGTCAGGGGGAGAACGATCACCGAGATCGAGGTCAGCACGCGCAGGATGTCGTTCACCTTGTGGCTGAGGATCGATTCGTTGGTTTCCTCGAGCGCGACCACGACTTCCTTGTAGTTCTCCAGCATGTCCCAGATCCGTTCGTGCGCGTCGACGATGTCGTCGAAGTAGATCTCGAGATCGAGGTCGCTGGCCAGATACCGGGACTTGACGTTTTCGAGGTCGCGAAGCACCGGCCGCTGCGGCCGGATCACCTTGCGGAAGTTGATGATCTCCTGTTTGGCATTGGACAGGTCCCGGACCACGTCCTCGGAGTTACCCTCGAAGATCTCCTCCTCGAGTGCGTCGAGCTTGTTGCCGATCTTTCGCAGCATCGGGAAGCAGTAGTCGAAGCTGTCGTCGACCAGGCGGTACATGAGGTACCCGGACCCTCGGGCGAAAAGCTTGTGCCGCAGAGTGTCGTCGCTGCGGCAACGCTCGAACAGGTACTCGACCGGGGGGATACCCCGGTTGGGCAGGGTGACCATGAAATCCGGGCCGACGAAAATATCGATCTCGCCGGCGACCAGCCGCTTTGCCTTGCGATCGAAGACCGGCACGTGAACGACCAGGAACAGGTAGTCCGGATATTCATCGATTTTCGGCCGCTGGTTGTGCGAGAGCACGTCCTCGATGTCGAGGGCGTGGAAATCAAAGTTCTCCTCCAGCCAGGCACGTTCCTCGCCGCCGGGGCTCTCGATGTTGATCCAGCGCAGGCCGCCAGAGGAGATCTCCTCGACCCGCGGGGCAACGACCTCGGGTTCGGTCGAATCCGGGCTTGGAATGTCAGCTTCGCGCGCACGGCGAAGACGAGGGAGGTTCGGCATCGCCGCCTCCAGTCATGTCGATTCGCTTCGCGGGCATGTGACAACCCTAAACCAGAGGTCAAGCCAGCGCGTAAACGGAAAGTTTCTGCATCTCGTCGCACAGGAACCGCGCCCGTCGGGACGGCTGGTAACCTGTCGCCAGACATAAGCGCCACATCCAGAGGGGTGGAGGGACTTGGCCCTACGAAACCCCGGCAACCAGCGGCAGCGAAAGCTCCCGAGAAGGTGCCAAATCCAGCGGCTCGTGTAGCCGGGAGATGTGGGGAGAAGTCCGATCGGCCTTCGCCCCACGCGGCGGAGGTTTTTGTTTTCCCCGAGGGGAATTGAAGAAAGGCAAGAGATCGGATGGCAGTAAAGAACCTGAAATGCAAGGAATGCTCGGCCGAATACGAGCTTGGCGCGAACTTCTTCTGCGCCGAATGCTTCGGTCCGCTGGAGGTCAGATACGACTACTCGGACCTGAACCCGGAAGAAACAAGACGCCGGATCCAGGCCGGTTCCCGCGGAATCTGGCGTTACGCAGACTTCCTTCCCTTCGAAGGCAAGGCCGGAGACCCGCTCGAACCGGGCATGACCCCGTTGATCAAGGCCGACCACCTGGCCAGCCGGCTCGGGACCGGGGCCGAGATCTACATCAAGAACGACGCGGCAAACCCGACCCACTCCTTCAAGGACAGGGTGGTTGCCGTGGCAATCGCCAAGGCGAAGGAACTCGGCTTCGAGACCGTGGCCTGCGCCTCGACCGGCAATCTCGCCAACGCGGTCGCCGCCCATGCCGCCGCGGCCGGACTGGATTCCTACGTCTTCGTGCCTTCCAACCTGGAAGAACAGAAGCTGCTCGCGACCGACATCTACGGCACAAACCTGGTCGGGGTCAAAGGCAATTACGACGACGTGAACCGACTCTGTACCCAGCTGGCCGACGAAAAGCCGTGGGCCTTCGTCAACGTTAACCTGCGCCCGTACTACGCCGAAGGGTCGAAGACCCTTGCCTTCGAGACGGTCGAGCAGCTCGGCTGGAACCTGCCCGACCGGGTCGTAGCCCCGATCGCCTCGGGATCGCTCTTCACCAAGATCTCCCGCGGTCTCCGGGAATGGAAGGAAGTCGGGTTGGTCGAGGGTGAACAGCCGGTCTTTCATGGCGCCCAGGCAGAGGGTTGTTCGCCGGTCGCCACGGCCTTCGCCGAAGGAACTAGGGTCTGCCGACCCCAGAAACCCGACACCATTGCCAAGAGCCTCGCGATCGGCGATCCGGCCGACGGGCCGTACGCGGTTGCCCAGGCCAACGAAACCGGCGGCTCGATTGACGCGGTGAGCGACGAAGAGATTCGCGCCGGAATCCGCCTGCTGGCCGAAACGACCGGCATCTTCACCGAAACCGCCGGGGGCGTCACGGTCGGTGTGCTCAAGAAGCTGGCGGAGCGCGGCGAGCTGAAAGAAGGGGAGAAGGTCGTGGTCTACATCACCGGCGAAGGGCTGAAGACCCTCGACGCCAATCGCGATAGCTTTGCCCTGACCGAGATCGATCCGAACCCGGAATCGTTCGAAACCAAGTTCGGCCAGGAGGTCGCAGCCTGATGGCAGTCACAGTCAAGATCCCGACCCAGCTTCGTGCCACGACCGGCGGCCAGGCCGACCTGAGCGCCGAAGGTTCAACGGTGGGCGAGGTTCTGGATGCGGTTTTCGCCGAACATGGCGACCTCAGGGACCGGATTACCGAGAACGGGGAGTTGCGTCGCTTCGTGAACGTCTATGTCGGGGGCGAAGACATCCGTTTCGGCGAAGGGCTCGCGACCGCTGTTTCCGACGGGGCCGAGGTGACCATCCTTCCGGCGGTGGCCGGCGGATAGCCGGCCGCAAGGTCGCGTCCGGGCCCGAGCCTCATGACACAGCTTCCTCCGGTTCTGATCCTGAGCGGCGGTCGGGGAACCCGGCTGCGCGAAAAGACCGAGACCCTGCCCAAGCCAATGGTCGAGGTGGGCGGCCGACCGCTGATCTGGCATGTGATTCAGATCTACGCCCGGCAGGGTTTCACCAGATTCTTCCCGCTGACCGGCTATATGGGTGAACGGATCCAGGAGTTCGCCGCCGGGGAAGACTGGCCGGAAGGCATCTCGGTCGAGTGCCTCCAAACCGGCCTGGACACACCCACCGGTGGCCGCATCGTGGCCGCTCGCGATCGGGTGGAAGGAACCTTCTGTGTGACCTACGCAGACGGACTGGCGGACGTCGACCTTTCCGCATTGCTCAAATTCCACCGGTCCGGAGGGCGGGCAGCGACCATGACCGTGGTCCGTCCCGATCTCCAGTGGGGAGTGGCCGAAATCAACGGGGATGGCGAGGTCACAGGCTTCGTCGAAAAACCGCGTTCGGAGCACTGGATCAACGGTGGCTTCTTCTGTTTCGAGCCGTCCGTCTTCGACTGGCTGGACGCCGACTCGATCCTCGAACGGGAGCCGCTGGAGAGCCTTGCCGCAGCTGGTCAGCTCGGCGCTTTCCGCCACGAGGGCTTCTGGGATTGCTGCGATACGTACAAGGATCTCGTCACCCTGAACGATCTGTGGTCGGCCGGTGACACGGCCTGGCTCGGCTCGAAGGCGCCGGCTTGAGCGGCTCGCTGGTCACCGGAGGCCAGGGATTCATCGGCGGCCACCTGGTCCGGGCGCTGGTGGAACGAGGGGAAGACGTGACCGTCCTGGATCTGCCGGGCGCGCCCGGCAGGGCACTCGAGATTCACGGCCTGGTCGGAGAGGTGAGACTGATCGAGGGGGATGTCGCCGATCCGACTGTGGTCCACCGGGCATTGAGGGAATCGGCTTCGGACGGGTCGGGTCCCGATTCGGTCTTTCACCTGGCGGCACAGACCCTGGTCGGCCCGGCCGCGGAAGACCCGGCGACCACTTTCAGGTCCAACGTGGAGGGCACCTGGGTATTGCTGGAAGGCTGCCGAGCCAGCGACGTCGAAGCCGTCGTGGTCGCCTCCTCCGACAAGGCCTATGGGCCCAGCGAATCGCTGCCCTACCGGGAAAGCTATGAGCTGAGGCCGGCCGCACCCTATGAGGCGAGCAAGTCGGCCGCTGACGTGATCAGCCGCAGCTACTGGCCGGCCTTCGGGCTGCCGGCAGGGGTGACGAGGCTGGCCAACGTGTACGGCGGGGGAGATCTGAACGGCTCCCGGCTCGTGCCGGAGGTGGCCATGGCCTTCCTGGAGGGACGGGCGCCACAGATCCGCTCGGATGGATCCCCGGAGCGGGATTACCTCCACGTGAGCGACGCGGTGGCTGCCTATCTGGCGGTCGAAGGTGCGGTCAGGGAGGGTGCCGGTCGGGGTGAGGCATTCAACGCCGGCACGGGCGAGGCCTGGCCGGTCAGGACGATCGTCGACCTGATCGCCGATGAGGCGGCCCGCGAAGGTGTCGGTCTGACCGAAGCTGAGTATCTCGGCGAGGGTGTGCCGGAAGGGGAGATCGACCGGCAGCTCGTCGATGCCACGAGGCTGACCGAACTGACCGGCTGGAGCCCGAAAGTGACCCTGGGCGCCGGGCTTACCGAAGCCGTCGAGTGGTATCGCAGCCACGCTTGAGCTCCCTGTTAGGTTGGGGCCATGTGCGGCAGGTACACACTCACAACGTCCGACCAGCGTCGCCTCGGCAGCCGGTTCCAGATTTCACTCGATGACGAAACCCCCGGGCTCGGGCGCTATAACGTCGCACCGACCCAGGAAGTCCTGACGGTCAATACCGATGCGGAGTCCGGTGAGCGCGAGGCAGTGGCATCGCGCTGGGGGCTGGTCCCGTTCTGGGCCAAGGACCTGAAGGCCGGCTACAAGATGATCAATGCCCGCAACGACCGGCTGCTGGAGAGCAAGGCATACGGGCCGCTGGTCAAGAAGACCAAGAACCGCTGTCTCATTCCCGCCGACGGTTTCTACGAGTGGCTCAAAGCGGAAAAGCCGAAGGAGCCGCGGCAGCCGGTGCGCTTCACCGTCGACGGCGGCGAGCCGTTTTCCTTCGCCGGTCTCACCGTCACCCGGGAGTGGGAAGGCGAGCCGCTGACCTCCTGCACCATCATCACCACCGACGCCAATGACGTGGTCGGCCGGGTCCATGATCGAATGCCGGTGATCCTGCCGAACGAGGAGGCCGAGCAGGCCTGGCTGACCGGCGAGCTGACCGCCGAGGAAGCGGTGTCACTCTGTATTCCGCTCGACCCGAAGCGAATGGAGGCGAAACCGGCCAACCCGGTGCTCAACAAGGTGGGCGGGGCCAAAGAGGGGCCGGACTTTCTGGAAGCGCCCGAGAAGGAAGAGGACTGACTCCTCGTTACTGGACGTTGGTCGCGTCGCCCGCTTCGGCATCACCGGTGTTCGGTTGGTCATCGGCGATGGGCCACTCTTCCTGTCGATACGGAATCGTGATCCGGGTGGACCGGTCGCCGATATTCGCCTTGCATTCGATGGTGCCCTTGGGGCGGGTCTCACTCTCGAAAATGACCGCCCAGGGCAGCGTTGTCGCGCCGACCCCGCTGCCGTCGGGCAGGTGCCAGATCCAGGTCTGTTCGTCCTCGACGTAACCCTCCCACTCAACGGTGACCAGCGCATTCGAATCCACATATCGCTGGATGACATCGCGAATCGGAAGTTCGATCTTCTTGCTGTCCTCGGTTCTGTACTTGACGGAGCTGGATTCCGGAACATCCTGCCGGTGAAGGTCCAGCTCGCTGGTGGATCGCGGCCAGGCGGCCCGCAGCCGACTGGCTCGAGCCAGGCGGGTATCTCCCGCGACACCGGACTTGACACTGCAACGGACGTCGGCTGGCTCGCCGTTCGATTCCACCCGGACGATCCCGGCGATCCGGAAGAGCAACAGACCGTCCTCGTTCGGGGCGATCGCCGAAAGGCTGGTTCGCGAAACCGTGAACGATCCGTCACCCACCTGCCTGGCATCAGGCGAGGCGATGGTCTCGGAAGTGTCCCAGTCGGTCTCCAGAGAACCGCTCCCGTGGATGAAGGAAAGTCCGTAGATGGCGAGCGACGCCAATACGCCAAGGGCAACGGTGGCGATCGCCAGAGTCGGGATCCTGCCACTGCTTGCGGCGGGTTTCTTCTCGGGTGAATCGGGCATGAAGGAAGCAGATTATTCGATAGGCCCTTACTTTCCGTGTGCCGGATCGTTTCGTCCTGAAAAGGGTTCTGAAGAAGATGTCCAAAACAGCCCGAAAGGTTCGTTCACCCCGAATCGGCCTGCCTGAACGCGTCCTGCGTGATCAGGCTCTGGCAAGCCGGATCTCCGGAGGGGACCGTTCGGCTTTCGACGAGATGTTCCGGCGTTATCACCAGCAGATCTACAGATTCTGTTCGGCCATGGTGGGGCCGGAAGAAGGCAAGGACATGCTTCAGAACGTGATGACGAAGGCGATGACTTCCATGCCCCGTGACGAGGACTTCCAGTTGAAACCGTGGCTCTACCGTGTAGCCCGGAATGAATGTGTAGACCACATCCGCTCGGCACGGCGGACCGATTCCGGGTTTGAGGGTGACCATCAGGTCGACGATTCCCGTCAGGCTGATCCTCATCAGAGCTCGGTCGACCGCGAGCAGTTGAAGCAGCTGGTGGAAGACCTCAACGGACTTCCTGAAAAGCAGCGCGCGACCCTGGTCATGCGCGAGTTGTCGGGGCTCAGTTACCGGGAAATCGCTGATTCGATGGGTTCCTCCGAGTCTGCCGCGAAGCAGGTTGTCTACGAGGCGCGTCTCTCGCTCGAGCAGGCGGAGCTCGGCCGGAAGCTGGCATGTGCCGACGTCAGGGAGTTGATCTCGAAGCGTGACCGGCGGAAGCTGCGGGGACGACAGGTCCGGTCTCACATGAATCACTGCCAGGACTGCACCGATTTCGAGATGGCCATATCCGCGAGGGAGCAAAGCCTTCAGGCACTGTTCCCTGTGCTTCCGCTCGGTGCCGCGGCCGGCATCCTCGGCGCCGCGCGCGAGGGCGCGGCCGCGGCAACATCCGGCGGGGTGGTGGCCGGGGGCGTCGCTACCGGCATTGTCACAAAGGGCGTCGTGGCGCTGGTCGTTGCCGGGGGAATCGGCCTGGGCGCAGCCGAGGTGTCCCGCCACCACCGTGACGTTCCAACGGGGCAGGCGCTCACCCGGGAATCAAGTCAGACGGTGGGTTTCGGAGCGTCGGCTGGATTCGGGCCGGAGAGTCCGGAAGCGGTCACCGACGGCGGTGAGTCCGGTAAGGCGGGCCGCGAAAGCGGGAAGCGGGAAGACCGTAACGATGAGGGGCGGTCAGGTTCGGCCCGGGAGCGAGGCGAATCGGAGAAGAACGGCCAGGAATCGACCGGGAGCGGGACAGGAAGCGACTCGTCGGGCGAACGGATTACCCCCGGGCGGGGGCAAGGCAGCGGACCGGCCGAATTGCCCGAAGCCTCCTCAAAGGGCCAGGCCAGGGCTGATGAAGCTTCAAGCGCGGTTCCCGGAAAGACCGGAAGCTCGCCCCCATCAAAGAAACCCGCGACCTCGCCCGGGGCGTCTTCCAGCGGAGGCGGCGGTAGCTCACAGGGCGCATCAGGAGCCGTGACGACGGGAAGTTCGAACGGCAAGTCGGAATCCGCGCCGGCGGTCGGCAAGCCGGAATCGCCGGGCAAATCCGGGAAGTAGTTCCTTACTTTCGGGGTCGGTCTTCGTTTCGGGATTGAACAGGCCGCAAACGCGGTCTTCTGAAAGGAGAATCCCAAGTGAAGAAGTTCGCACTGACAATCGTCGCCACGGCCGCCATTCTGGCGCCGGTGGCCTCCGCAACCGCAGGCACCCACCCCGAGCACCCCGACCAGGCCAAGGGTCCGAAGGCGGTCAAGGTAAGCAAGGCCAAGGCCTACGGGAAGTACTGCAAGGGTCAGAGCAAGAAGCACGTCAAGGGTCAGAAGGGGACCGACTTCTCGCGTTGCGTCAACGCGATGGCCAAAGCCGACCGGGATGATTCGGTCGCAGCCCGCAAAGCCTGCAAGGCACTCAGCAAGAAGCATCTGAATGGCGTCAAGGGAACTCCTTTCAGCCGCTGCATTGTCGGCGTCGCGCAGATGCGCAAAGACGCCTGACGTTGCCGCGCAGCCCCCGCTCCGGCGGGGGTTGCGTACAGCGCGCCCGGCAGGATTCGAACCTGCGACCTCATGCTCCGGAGGCATGCGCTCTATCCAGCTGAGCTACGGGCGCGGAAGCGCGGAGTCTAGTGATCGGGCTACCCTGCCCGCATGGACCTCTCCGTCGCATTCCTCGGCACCGGAGGGCCGGTGCCAACCGCCCTGCGCGGCACCGCCAGCGTGCTCGTGACGCGTGGTGGCGAGAAGCTCATGTTCGATTGCGGAGAGGGAACCCAGCGCCAGCTCCGGCGTTCGATGGGGCTGGTGCAGGTCGACGAGATCTACCTGACCCATTTCCATCTGGATCACTGTCTCGGCCTGCCCGGCCTGCTCAAAACCTATGACCTGAACGACCGCGAAGAGCCGCTGCTGCTGTTCGGCCCAGCCGGCCTGAACAAGCTGATGAAGGACTTGCAGCCCCTGATCGGCCGGCTCGGGTTTCACCTGGAGATCGACGAACTGGCTCCAGGAGACATCCTGCCCCACGTTGATTACGAGATCGAGGCATTTCCGGTGGAGCACCGGACGAGCGCCCTCGGCTACGCCCTGCTCGAAGACGATCGGCCCGGCCGGTTCGATCCCGACGAGGCCGTCCGGCTTGGTGTCGAACCCGGACCCGCTTTCAAGGCGCTCCAGGACGGGGAGGAAGTAGACGGCAGGGATGGAAAGGTCCGGCCGGATCAGGTGATGGGGGACGACCGGCTGGGTCGGGCCGTGGCGATCACCGGTGACACCAGACCCTGTCAGGCGACGGTTGAGGCCGCCCGCGAAGCGGACCTGCTGGTTCACGACGCCAGCTTCATGGTCGAGGACGATGACCGGGCCGAAGAGACAGGGCATTCGACCGGCACCGAGGCCGCCGAAGTCGCGGCCGAAGCGGGGGCGAAGATGCTGGCTCTGGTCCACATCTCATCCCGCTACCACGTGGGGAGGGCCTTGGAGGAAGCCAAAGCCGTCTTTTCGAACACCATCGCACCGCGGGATTTCGACACGGTTGAGATCCCCTTCCCGGAACGCGGCGAACCGGAACTTGTGCCCGGGGGCGCAAAACGAGAGGCAAAGCCGGATCGCAAGTAGAACCAGCCTCCGTTCCCGCGGGTCCGGCCGGGGACCCACCGCTACACCAGCCCGACCACCGTACTCGGGTACCAGGAAAATCTTCCTCCTTGCCCTGCGCCGGCCTGCGTCGGTGGGTACTGCTATCTTGATCCTCGTTCCTTTAATTGCGGTCCTGTGAGGCCGGGAAGGTGACTTTGAACGAGAAGGTAGTGCTGGAAGCAAACGACGTCGAGCGCACGCTCCGTCGCATCGCCCACGAGGTCGTCGAGAAGAATCCGGACGCCTCCGCTCTCGCCATTGTCGGCATTCACACCGGAGGCGCCTTTCTTGCCGATCGTCTGACTTCGATGATCGCCGGCCTCTCCGGCGAGGCTCCGCCGCTCGGCGAGATCGACATCTCCTTCTACCGCGATGACATCGGTATCCGAGGCTCCGACTACCAGCCGGTGGTCCACTCGACAAGGCTCGATTTTCCGCTTGAGGAAAGGACCGTTGTTCTGGTCGACGACGTGCTCTTCACCGGGCGCACCGTCAGAGCCGCGATCGAGGCCCTCTTCGACTTCGGCCGGCCCGCCCGGATCCAGCTCGCCGTGCTCTGTGACCGCGGGCACCGGGAATTGCCGATCAGGCCCGACTACGTCGGTAAGAACCTGCCGACCTCGCGCAGCGAGCAGGTTTCGGTACGGCTGAAAGAGACCGATGGTGAAGACGAAGTAGCGATCCTTTCCCCGGTCGAGGCGATCGAATGAAACATCTGCTCAGCATCGAAGATCTCGACCAGGAAGCGGTGGACGGCCTGCTCGACCGGGCCGAGAGCTTCGCCGAGGTGTCGAAGCGCGACATCAAGAAGGTGCCGGCCCTGCGCGGACGCACCGTGGTCACTCTCTTCTACGAGGCGAGCACCCGCACGTCGTCCTCCTTCGAGCTTGCCGCCAAGCGACTTTCTGCTGATGTCGTCTCGGTCAAGGCCTCGGGCTCGTCGGTCGAGAAGGGCGAATCACTGAAGGACACCGTGGAGACCCTTTCTGCCTACGACCCGGCGGCGATCATCATCCGCCACCCCCAGGCCGGTGCCGCGCAGATGCTGAGTGAATGGGTGGATGCCGCGATCGTGAACGCCGGGGACGGGATGCATCAGCACCCGAGTCAGGCACTACTCGACCTTTTCGCGCTGCGGCAGCGGATCGGGTCGATCGAGGGCAGGAAGATCTGGATCGTTGGTGACGTGCTCCACAGCCGGGTCGCCCGCTCAAATATCCAGGCCTTTTCGATGATGGGAGCGGACGTGACCATTGCCGGCCCGCCCACGCTTATCCCGAGGGGGATCGAGGCTTCGGGTTGCGAGGTCCGCTACGGGCTTGAGGGCATAGAGGAAGCGGACGTCGTCTACCTGCTCAGAATGCAGCACGAACGGATGGAGGAGAGCTTCGTGCCCTCGATCCGCGAATACGCGCGGCTTTTCCAGGTGAATTCCCGGCGACTGAACCCGAGGCAGCTGGTCATGCATCCCGGACCGGTCAATCGCGGAGTCGAGATCGGCGGCGACGTGATCGATTCCGATCGATGCCTGATCGCCGACCAGGTGGCCTCGGGGCTGGCGGTGCGGATGGCGATCCTTTTCGAACTGCTCGCTCACGGCGGCGAGACCCATGCCAACGCCGAAGGCCCGGTGCCGATCGGAGAGCCGGCATGAACGAAGTGATCGACGGACTGCCCGAAGAAGGTGCCGGCAATGGAGTCCTGCCCGCACCGCTGGTCCAGCGACCGGGGCCGGCGGCCAAAGTCCTGATCCGCGGAGCCGAGCTGCTGGATCCCGCGGCGGGAATCGCCGGGGCCAGGGACATACTGATCGAAGACGGGACCGTTTCTCGCCTGGCCGACCCCGGCTCACTGGACGCCGGAGACGGGGTAGAAGTGATCGAAGCGGAGGGGCTCCATGTCTTTCCCGCCTTCTTTGACCCCCATGTCCATTTCCGCACGCCAGGGCAGGAATACAAGGAGGACCTCGAGACAGGCACCCGCTCGGCAGCCGCCGGTGGCTACGCAGGCGTCATCGCGATGGCAAATACCTCGCCACCGGTGTCGAGTCCGGAGCAGATCGAGGCCCTCCGCGACCGGGCCTCGCATGTCGCCTCGATCCCGGTCGGGTTCACGGCAACGGTGACCAGGGACATGAAGGGCACCGAGCTGACCGAGATGGCCGAATTGCGTGAGGCCGGAGCGGTCGGATTCACCGACGACGGGTTGCCGATCGCCAGCGCCCGGATCCTGCGCCGGGCCCTTCAGTACCAGGCGATGACAGGCGGACGGATCGCCCTCCATGAGGAAGACCCCGAACTTTCCGGAAAGGGCGTGATGAACGAAGGTATCGTCTCTTCCGAACTCGGCCTGCGGGGGGTTCCGTCGATCTCCGAATCCACGATGATCGGGCGCGACGCCGCGATCGCCGGCTACGAAGGCGGGGCAATCCAGATCCAGCACCTGTCGGCGATCGAATCGATCGAGCAGATTCGAAGGGCGAAATTGGACGGCGTTGACATCACCTGCGAGGTGACTCCGCACCATCTCTGCCTGACCGACGAGGCGGTCCGCGATCTCGATGCTTCGAAACACAAGATGAATCCGCCACTCAGGACGGAGTCTGACCGTCAGGCGCTGATCGAAGCGCTGATTGACGGCACGATCGACTGCATCGCCACCGATCACGCACCGCATGCCGTCCACGAGAAAGAGGTTCCCTACGAAGCGGCCAACATGGGGGTCACCGGTCTGGAAACCGCGTTCTCATCGATCTACACGGAACTCGTGCTGCCGGGGCGAATCACGCTGGAGTTGCTGGTCGAAAAGCTGGGCTGCGGCGGGATACCGTTCGGCATCGAACCTTTCACTTTGGCCGAAGGCAGCCGGGCCAATCTCTGCCTGGTTGATCTGGAGGCCGAGTGGGTGGTTGGCGAGGACGGTTACGAGAGCCGGTCGGTCAACTCCTGGTGCGCTGGCGAGACGCTTAGAGGACGGATCCTGGTGACCCTTGCCGATGGCCAGGTTGCCTTTCGCCTGAGATCCTTCAGTCTGGGAGTGGCATGAGCGAGCCGACACCCGGATACGTCCTGCTGGAAGACGGCAGCCGTTTTGACGGAATGCTCTGTGGCAACACGGGCGGCGGGACCGGGGAGGTGGTCTTCAACACTTCCATGACCGGGTATCAGGAAGCGGTCACGGATCCCTCCTACGCCGGCCAGATCATCACCTTCACCTACACGATGATCGGCAACTACGGAGTTTCCGCCGCGGCAATGGAGTCCGATGGCCCCCACGCAAGGGGCGTGATCATGCGTGAAGGACGCAACAACGCGGACGCAGCGTCGGCCGAAGGTGGCTGGCTTGACTGGCTCCAGGCCAACGGGGTCTGGGCTATAACCGGAGTGAACACCCGCGCCCTGGTCCGCCACATCCGCGACAAGGGTGCGATGCGGGGCGGGATATTTCCGGATTCGATCCCGACCGGTGAGGCGCTGGGGATGATCGAAAACGAACCGTCGATGGCCGGCTCCGACTTCGCCTCACAGGTAAGTCCGGAGACACCGATCGAACATGCCGGCCAGGGTCCTCATGTCGTCGCTCTCGATACCGGAATCAAGGCGTCGATCGTCAACCAGTTCCTGGAGCGGGACTGCCGGGTGACCCTGTTGCCCTGCCTGACCGGAGCCAGCGATGTCATGGCCCGGGAACCGGACCTGATCTTCCTGGCCAACGGTCCGGGCGACCCCGCGGCTGTTTCCGCCGTCACCGACACGATTCGCGAGCTGATCGGCGAGAAACCGATGGTGGGAATCTGCCTCGGCCACCAGCTGCTGAGCCGGGCAGTCGGGCTGGAAACCTTCAAGTTGCCGTTCGGCCATCGTGGTTCCAACCATCCGGTCAAGGACCTGGAAACCGGAGTGATCGAGATCACTTCCCAGAATCACGGTTTCGCCGTGGTCGGCCCCGATGGGGCGGGGACCATCGAAACCGACGAACCGGTGCGCTGGCAGACGAGCCACGGGGAAGCGGTTCTTTCCCACATCAATCTGTACGACCGCACGGTCGAGGGCCTGCGGCTGCCCGATGCAAAGGCGATGACCGTCCAGCATCACCCCGAAGCAGGGCCCGGACCGCGCGATGCCCGGCACTTATTTGACCGCTTCCTCGACCTGGCGAAGGAGGGCTGATGCCGCGCCGCGATGACATCAAACGGATCATGGTGATCGGTTCCGGCCCCGTGGTGATCGGGCAGGCAGCCGAGTTCGACTATTCCGGCGTCCAGGCCTGCAAGGTGCTCCTGGAAGAGGGCTACGAGGTGGTGCTGGTCAACTCCAACCCGGCGACGATCATGACCGACCCCGAATTCGCCACCCGGACCTATGTCGAGCCCCTGCTGCCGGCTCCGGTCGCCGCAATCATCGAGAAGGAGCGCCCGGACGCGTTGCTGCCGACCCTCGGCGGACAGACCGCCCTGAACCTGGCCATGGACCTTTCGGCCAACGGGACCCTGGAGAAGTACGGGGTCGAGTTGATCGGAGCGAACCGCGAAGCAATCATCCGGGGTGAGGATCGGGAGGTCTTCCGGCAGGTAATGACCGAAGCCGGGATCCGGATTCCCTGGTCGATCACGGTCGAGTCGGTCGACCAGGCCCTGAAGGAACTTGACGAAGGAGACGCGTCCCTGCCGGCGATCATCCGGCCCGCCTTCACCATGGGCGGCCAGGGCGGCGGAGTGGCCGAGACCAGGGACGAGCTGGTCGAGGTGGTTGCCAAGGGAATCGCCGCAAGCCCGATCGGCCAGGTGCTGGTCGAGGAATCGGTGATCGGTTGGGGCGAGTTCGAACTCGAGGTGATGCGGGACCGCAACGACAACGTGGTGATCATCTGCTCGATCGAGAACGTTGACCCGATGGGCGTCCACACCGGTGACTCGATAACGGTCGCGCCGGCCCAGTCGCTGACCGACCCCGTCTATCAGTCGTTGAGAGACATGGCGATCGCCGTGATCCGGGAGGTCGGCGTCGAGACCGGCGGCTCCAACGTCCAGTTCGCGGTCAACCCGGCCGATGGCGAGATCGTGGTCATCGAGATGAATCCGAGAGTTTCCCGCTCCTCGGCACTGGCTTCGAAGGCGACCGGCTTCCCGATCGCCAAGATGGCTGCCAAGCTGGCCGTGGGGTACGCGCTGGAGGAGATCCCCAACGACATCACCCGGGCCACCCCGGCTTCTTTCGAGCCGACCATCGATTACGTAGTGACCAAGATTCCGCGCTTTGCCTTCGAGAAGTTTCCCGGCGCCGACGAGAAGCTCTCCACCTACATGCAGAGCGTCGGCGAGGTGATGTCTATCGGCCGTACGTTCCGGGAGTCATTTGCCAAGGCGCTGGCTTCCAGGGAGCTCGATTCTCGCCCGGAGGTCCCGGATTCCGACCAGGAGCTGCTGAATGCGATCGCGACCCCGACCCCGGGCCGGATCGACCTCGTGCTGGCCGCCTTCGAGCGGGGTCTGACGGTCGAGCAGGTCCACGAGAAGACCTTCATCGATCCATGGTTCCTGCGTGAGCTGGAGCTGCTCGCCGCGGAAGGCGACGGCACCGGCGGCCTGGAGCGGATCTACAACTCGGTCGACACCTGCGCCGCGGAGTTCGAAGCGGCGACCCCTTACTACTACTCGTCGCATGAACCGGAAGGTTCGCCGTCCGAGATCCGCCGCGGTGACGGAAAGTCGGTGGTCATCCTGGGGGCAGGCCCGAACCGGATCGGCCAGGGAATCGAGTTCGACTACTGCTGCGTCCATGCCGCGATGACCGCCCGCGAATGCGGACGCGATGCGGTCATGATCAACTGCAACCCGGAGACCGTCTCGACCGATTACGACACCTCGGATCGCCTTTACTTCGAGCCGCTGACCCTCGAACACGTGCTGGCGGTCTGCGAGAAGGAACAGCCCGAGGGCGTCATCGTGATGTTCGGTGGGCAGACCCCGCTGAAGCTGGCCGAAGGTCTCAAGGAAGCGGGCATTCCACTGCTCGGGACCCCGGTCGAGGCGATCGACGCAGCCGAGGACCGAGGCAAGTTCGGCGCCCTGATCGACCGGCTCGGGATCAAGCCGCCCCCGTACGGGACCGCCCTCTCGGCGGCCGAGGCGGAGGAGATCGCGAGCGGGATCGGCTATCCGCTGCTGGTCAGACCCTCGTTCGTGCTCGGTGGCCGGGCGATGGAGATCTGTTACTCGGCCGATGACCTGAAGGGCTACCTGGAGCGCCACGTCAAAGCCTCGCCGGAGCATCCGCTCCTGCTCGACCGCTTCCTCGAGAACGCGATCGAAGTCGATGTGGACGCGATCTGCGATGGCGATGAGGTCTTCGTCGCGGGGATCATGCAGCACGTCGAAGAGGCTGGGGTCCATTCCGGCGATTCGGCCTGCGTCATCCCGCCGATGAGCATCGGCCAGGAGATGATCGACGAGATCAAGGAAGCGACCGCCGCGATCGCCCTGGAACTTGGCGTCGTCGGCTTGATCAACATCCAGTACGCGGTGGCCGCGGGTGAGCTCTACGTGATCGAAGCCAACCCGAGAGCGTCGCGGACCGTGCCGTTCGTCTCGAAAGCGATCGGGATCCCGCTGGCCAAGGTCGCGACCCGGATCATGCTGGGCCAGAAGATCGCCGACCAGGACCTGCCCGAGTTCAGGGGCGAGCATGTCTCGGTGAAGGAGGCTGTGCTGCCTTTCTCCCGGTTTCAGGGAGCCGACTCGGTGCTCGGCCCGGAGATGAAGTCGACCGGGGAGGTGATCGGGATCGGGCCCGACTTTCCCACCGCCTTCGGCAAGGCACAGGCGGCAGCCGGGGTCGCGTTGCCAGAGTCCGGCACGGTCTTCGTCTCGGTCACCGACACCGACAAGGCCGCAGCTACCCAGCTGGCCGCCCAGCTTCACGACCTCGGTTTCGAGATTTTGGCGACCCGGGGGACCGCGCAGGCGATCTCCCGTATGGGAACTCCGGTCAAGGCGATCAACAAGCTCGCCGAGGGCTCCCCGCACGTGGTCGACATGATCGAGCAGCGCCACTGCGACCTGGTGATCAACACTCCGACCGGGTCCGGGGCCCGGGCCGATGGCTACGAGATCCGCTCGGCGGCGATCCGGCACGGAATCCCCTCGGTCACCACCCTCACCGGAGCTTCCGCCGCGGTGCGGGCGATGGCCGCCAGGGCCAACGGCTATGGCGAGGTCAAGTCGCTCCAGGAGCTTCATGCCCGCTGAGGCCGGCGGCAGGCCCGACCGGGTTCAGGCGCCCTTCGGCCGGCGCCTTTGCGAAGTGATCGAAAGCAGGGCCGCCGGCGGCTACCGGATCTTCACCCTGGCTGACCAGACCGGCCCGCCACCGGCGCCCGGGCAGTTCTTCATGCTCGCCGCCAGCCCGGACTGGAGCGGTGAGGGCGGTCGGCCGTACCTGCCGCGGGCGATATCGCACGCGAGGGTTTCGGAGCACGTGAAAGGCGGTCTCCGGCTCGATTTCCTGATCGACGAGGTCGGCCCCGGCACGTCAAGGCTCGCCCGGATGAAACCGGGAGACGGGTGCTGGGTCGCCGGGCCCTTCGGTGGAAGGTTCAGCCTGCCAAAGCAACTCAATTCGAAAGCGGCGGGCGCGATTCTGGTCGGGGGCGGCATCGGCATCGCCCCGATGGCGGTGCTGAGGAGAGAGTTGGTCGACCGCGGAATCCCGTCGCGGACCCTGCTCGGGTTCCGGGACCAGCAGCACTCCGGCGGGATCGACGAGCTGTTCGGTTGCGAAGAGACCCGGCTCGCCTACGAGGACGGGAGCTCCGGACACAAGGGCTACGTGACCGACCTGCTGCTCCAGCTGCTCGAAGGGGATGACTCGGGGTCGGCCGCCGTCTACTCGTGCGGTCCCCCGGCGATGCTCGAAGCGGTACGTCAGATATGTCTTGAACGCGGGCTTCCGGTGGAACTCGCCCTCGAGTCGCCGATGGCCTGCGGGTACGGTGCCTGCTTCGGCTGCGCGGTGCCGAAAGCCGAGGGCGGTTACATGCGGCTCTGTATCGACGGCCCGGTCGTGCGTGGTGACGAGATCGCCTCGGCGATGGCGGGAGAGCCGGCCGTTGGCTGAACCATCCTCCATCGACCTCGCAACCGAGATCTGTGGCATCGGGCTGGACGGCCCGGTGCTGAACGGATCCGGGACCTTCGACGCCCTGGCTGCCCGCAAGGTCTTCGGCGACGCCCTGATCGAGGACTTCCCGTTCGACTGCTACGTCTCGAAGACGATCACCATGAACCCGCGCCCCGGCAATCCGCCCTACCGGCTGTGGGAGACGCCGTCGGGAATGATCAACTCGATCGGTTTGCCCGGCCCCGGTCTCGAGGGGTTTCTGGCCCGGGACCTGGACGGACTGGCCGAGTTCGGTGTGCCGCTGATCGTCTCGGTGATGGCCGACCAGGTCGAGGATTTCGAGGTTCTGGTCGCGCGGGTGGCGGCCCGGGACGAAGTCGCGGGAATCGAACTGAACGTCTCCTGTCCGAATGTCCACTCGGGTTTGATCGTCGGTGAGCAGCCCTCCGAGACCGAGGCGCTGATGAAGGCTCTGCGTCCGATCACCGAGAAGCCATTGGTGGTCAAGCTGACGCCGAATGTCGCCAACCCCCACGAGGTCGCGGTAGCGGCCGAGGCCGGCGGCGCTGATGCGGTCTCGATGATCAACACAGTCAAGGCGGCCGCGATAGACCCCACTGTCAACCGGGCCTGGCTGGGCGCGGGGGCCGGGGGTCTCTCGGGACCGGCGGTGCGTCCGATTGCCCTGGCCCAGGTCCGGGCTGTGGCGGAGGCGGTGACGATTCCGGTGATCGGGATGGGCGGGATCACCGACTCGGAGTCGGCACTTGAATTCATTCTCGCCGGCGCAAGAGTCGTTGCGGTCGGAACCGAGAACTTCCGTGATCCCCGGGCCGGCAACGCGGTGAAGGACGGGCTGCCGGCCGCGCTCCGGCGACGCGGATTCGCCTCGCTGGCTGAGGCACAGTCCGCAACGCTCGGTTGACCTGCCCGATACCGAACGGCCGTCGCCGCGACACTCGTTCCGGATGTCCGGCACGGCCTTCGCCTAAACCTCGAGTCGAGGTTGAGATGGATTTGCCCGAAATGGGCACTTTTCGGGGGTTTTCGGCCTCCGGCCAGCTCCGCAATGGCTATACTCGCGCCCTTCCATGGCTCCGACCTCGAAGACCGTATCCAGTCCCCCCGAAGCCCCGGAAAGGTCCCTTGACCAGCGGATGGATGCGCTCAAGAGGGCGAACAACATCCGCACCGCCAGGGCGCAGCTGAAGCGCGATCTCAAGGCCGGCCGGACCACGATCACCGAGGTGCTCGACGATCCGCCCGAGTACCTCCTGACCGCCAAGGTCTTCGACATGCTGCTCGCGGTTCCCAAGTACGGAAGGGTCAAGACCAACCGCATCCTCAAGGCATGCAAGGTCAGCCCAGCCAAGACGATCGGCGGTCTCAGCGACCGCCAGCGCAAAGAACTCGTCTCCCTCCTCCAGCGGTAGAGACTCGGGCAACGCCAGCGGTGGTTACGCCGCGGGGTTGGGTGGACGCCTCCGGGAAGCGGCAAACCTCGGGCGGCATTCAGCCGCCCTCCGCCTGAGTATCCCGGAGGCATCCACCCAACCCCGCGGCTACCCGAACCCGGGTGACAGGACTCCGAGATGCGGAAAGTTGGTGATAATCACCAACTTTCGGCACCTCGAAGAAGACCCGGCCGGTATCGCCACAAAGCGGAGCCCCTTCCTACTATCCGTGAATGTGAGAGGAAGGGGCGGGTTTCCGTTCTCATCCGGCGAAGACCGGATGAGGTGCAGATGTCGGACCCCGCCCGACTTACTTATGTGAGAGGAAGGGGCGGGTTCCTGTTGGCACCCGGCGAAGACCGGGTGCCGTGCAGATGTTGCCCTCCGGTGTGGGGGTTAGGCTGGTCGGTCCTATGAGTGGTGTGTCTCCGTCCAGGGTTTTTGTCATTACCGGTCCTTCCGGGGTCGGTAAGGGGAGCTTGATCTCGCTGCTTCGACACCGGATTCCTGAGCTGGAGCTCTCGACCTCGGCCACGACGAGGGATCCCCGAACCGGTGAGAAGAACGGGGTCGACTACCACTTCCTCGAGCCGTCGGAATTCGACCGCAGGGTGGAGGCCGGAGAGTTCCTGGAGCATGCGGCCTACAGCGGCAATCAGTACGGGACGCTGCGTTCGGAGGTCGAGGGCCGGATCGACGCCGGTCATCCGGTTGTCCTGGAGATCGAGGTCCAGGGCGCCCGGCAGGTCGCCGGGACGATGCCGGAGGCGGTGCAGATCTTCATCGCCCCGCCGGCACTGGAAGCGCTGAAGGAGCGGCTCGAGGGTCGGGGCACCGATTCACCTGAGGCGATCGCCCGCCGGCTCGAGGTCGCCGAGGAGGAGTTGGCGGCCCGGGATGAATTCCATCATCAGGTAGTCAACGACGAACTCGAGCGTGCTCTGGGAGAGCTCGAAGCCATAGTTCGGGGCAAGCTGTCACAATCAGAGCAATGATCAAGCCTCGCGTCGACCATCTTCTCCAGCATTCCGACTCGCATTACGCGGCCGTGGTTCTGGCTGCCCGCCGGGCGCGCCAGATCAACAGCTACTACCAGAGCCTCAGCGAAGGCGGCTACGGCGACTACGCTCCGCCGATGGTTCCGGCCGAGCCGGGCAAGGGCGCGCTCACGCTGGCCCTCGAAGAAGTGGCGACCGGCAAGCTCAAGTACGAGTACCGCTCGTAGGTTCGAGTTCGGGCGTTCAGCCCACCCGGGAGTAACCCACCATGGCGAAGATCCTGCTCGGCGTAAGCGGCGGGATCGCGGCCTACAAGGCAGTTGAGTTCGTCCGCCTCGCGACCGGGGCCGGGCATTCGGTGCGTGTCCTGATGACCGCTTCGGCCCGCAAGTTCGTCGGGCCGGACACCTTCGAAGGGATTCTCGGCGCCCCGGTCTTGACCTCGGAGTTCGAGAAGGATCCGATGCGGGGTGCCTTCCCGGGGGAGGCGATGCCCGAGCATGATCCGATCGGCCACCTGGCGGTGGCCGAGTCGGCCGACGTCTACCTGGTCGCTCCGGCCTCGGCGAACACGATCGCCAAGCTGGCCGGGGGGCAGGCTGACTCGATCCTGACCACCGCGTTCCTGGCCTTCGACGGTCCCCGTCTCGTCGCCCCGGCGATGAACGAGCGGATGTATCTCGCCGAGGCGACCCAGACGAACCTCACCCGGATCCGGGAGATGGGGGTCGAGGTGATCGACCCGGGCGAGGGCCGACTCGCGTCCAAAGGGGAGGCCGGAGTCGGTCGCCTGCCGGAGCCAGCGGAGTTGCTGGAACGGGTCGTGGCGGCGCTCGATCACGACCGGGTCAAGGACCTCGAGGGGCTCCGCGTCCTGGTAACTGCCGGCGGAACCCGTGAGGGGATTGATCCGGTCCGCTACATAGGGAACCGATCGTCGGGGCGCATGGGTCTTGCCTTGGCCGAAAGGGCCAGGAAGCGCGGGGCGGAGGTCACGGTGATCGCGGCCAACGTGATTCTTCCCACTCCGGCCGGGGTCAAGCGGGTCGACGTCGAATCGACATTCGATCTGGCCCGGGCCTGCCGGGAACAGTTCCCGGCTCACGATCTTCTGCTGATGGCTGCGGCCCCGGCCGACTTCACTGTGGCCGACACCTCGAACGAGAAGCTTTCACGCACCGGCGGCGAGTTCACCTTGACCCTGGTCCCGACCGAGGACATCCTCGCCGGACTTTCAGCGAACCGGATCGAGGGCCAGACGGTGGTCGGCTTCGCTGCGCAGCACGGCGGTGACGCGATCGGCAGGGCCCGCCAGAAGCTCGAACGCAAGGGCGCGGACATGATCGTGCTCAACGACGTCTCCGACAAGACGATCGGTTTCGATTCCAGTCAGAACGCGGTGACGCTGGTCACCCCGGACGGTGAGCTCGAGGTTGACAAAGCACCGAAAACCGAGATCGCCGACCGAATCCTCGACCGGGCACTCGAACTCCGTTCGGCCTGATGCGGGCGCTGGTCCAACGGGTCACCCGGGCCTCGGTCGAAGTCGAGGGGGAACTGGTTTCGGAGATCGGCCCCGGAATGCTCGTCTTGCTCGGGGTCAGGAAGGGCGACAGCGAGGCGCAGGCAGAGAAGGTCGCTTCGAAGCTCCTGAAACTTCGGATCTTCGAAGACGACGAAGGCCGGATGAACGAGCCGCTCGGTGATCGCGAGATCCTCTGCATCAGCCAGTTCACTCTTTACGGGGACACCCGCAAGGGCAACCGGCCAAGCTGGATCGAGGCCGCGGGCGGGGAGGAGGCCGAGCCGCTCTACGACATGGTTTGCGAACGGCTCGGCGCCAAGAAGGGTGTGTTCGGCGCCGACATGAAAGTCGACCTCGTCAACGACGGCCCGGTCACCCTGCTGGTCGAGACCTGACGTACGAGCCGCTTGACCGGGGGATGTAGGCACTGGTCACAACGGCACCCTTCGCGTCCCGACCGATGATGAAGAAGCGATGGTCCGGATTGCTCGTCGTCTCAAAGACGTTGTCCACAATCGGCACCTCGCCGAAGCCGGGATACTCGATCGTCATCGAAACCACGTTGTCGGGTACCAGGCCGACCGTTCTCCCGCTGTCCGCCGAATCGCCGTAGTGGGTCGTGGCGGGCATGCCAGTCCTCTCGATACGGCCTATCTTTTTGCGGCAGTTCCCCGCGTGAAAACGCTCGATGAGGCAGATCTTCCCGTTCAGGGAGACCACATCGACACGCTCTCCACTGCCCAGGGTCGTGTGTCCCCAGGCGGCGATCAGGCGAGGTTTGATCGGAAGACGCGGAGATGTCTGCTTGTTCTGCGAGCCAGCGCGACGCTGCCGGATCTTCCGATAGTCAACGCTTGCCGTGGCCAGCCAGCTTTTCAGGCCGCACGGCAGGTCCTTCAGACGATCGGCCGTCATCGGCTGAAGGATTGAGAACCGACTGATGCCGTAGCCACTGTCCACGGCGCGGAGGCCCTTGCTGGGATAGACATCCCAGGCCTTTTCGAACCCGTTGCGAGGACACTTCCCGGCAGCCGCCGAAGCCTTGGTTCCCCCGGCGAGGAGGCCGGCAAGAATCGCAAACGTCGCGAGGATGCCACCGGCAAGCAGCAATCGAATGCTGTGACTCCCCGTTCCCTGACTCTTCAACGCTCCATTCATCCTTGAACTCCCTCATTGTTGAACTGACCTTCAGGTTTCTTAGCGAAACCCTAATGAATTACTCATAAGTTTGCCAACGGGCCCGGCGGCACTTCTGAACCCCAACTTTTGAGCTGATTGCCCCATCACCCCGCCGGTTGAGGCGTCTCCCTTTTCGGCTGGGGTCCTACCGGCATCCAGCCGCTGGCTCCGTGGTGGTCCAGTTCTCGGCTGACGAATATCCGTGTAACGACCGCGCCATCCTTGTCCAGGCCCAGGATGTATGACCTGTTCACGGGAAGGCCGGTCACGTCGAACACGTTGTCCCGCAGGGGGATTTCACCGAAGGCCCGACGCTCGAAGCGGAGCGTCGCCACGTCATCGGTGACTAGGCCAAGCATGGTGCGGGGCTGGTCGCCTCCGGGGTTTGCCGTGATGGTCATGCCACGTCTTGCGATCTGCCGCACCGGCTCGCAGCCGCCGCCGTGAAACCGGTCGTAGACCATGCATATCTTGCGGTTCATCGAGACAACCGCGACGGTCTCGCCTCCGTCGGTCTTGGTCATTCCCCAGCCGGCCAGTTCCCGGGGCGCTTGAACCAGGCCTGGCCTCCAGGATTCATCGCGGGGGCCGGGCGGCGGCTTCTTCGGATGGGATTGCGCCAGGGCGAGCCAGAATTTGAGTCTCTCGGGCATTTCGTCGAAACCGTCTTGCGTCATCGGCTTGAGTACCGAGAATCGATCCAGTCCAAATCCGGATTCATCAACCGAGAGATCCGCGTTGCGGTCGATCCCCCAGATCCGCTGCATGTGGTCGATCGGGCTCACCCCGGTTGTAGCCCAGGAAACTGTGCCGCCGATGAAGAGCACGGCGAGGATGACTCCGGCCCCGCGGGAGAGCCGGCGCCAGACTCTGCTCGGTCTCCCGGCCGACGGTTGAATCGGCACCTGCCGGATCTCTTCGAGCAGCCCGGGGGCCGGCTCGAAGCTCCGAGTGGACGGGTCAGCGGCTAGAAGTTGTTTCCAACGATCGGTCATGTGCGTTCCTCTCGCGGCTCGGTCATATGGCCAGGAGTCTGTGAAGGGGCGAAGCTCTCGATGAAGCGCTTGCGGGCCCGGTGGAGCCGCACCCGGAAGGCGGTGGCCCGGATCCCCAGAGACTCGGCGGCTTCCTTCGGCGTGAGCTCATCCCAGGCGACCAGCAGAATCGCCTCGCGGTCCAGCGGCTCAAGAGCGGCCAGAGCCCCGTCGATCGCCGGATCGAGCGATTGGATCGGCAGGGCCGGAATCGACTCATCGGGCAGGTCGGGCAGGGCATCTCCGGCCGGCTGGTCCCTGTTGCCACGGAACTCGGCAAAGAGCAGGTTTCGCGCGGTGGCGATCAGCCAGGGGAGGCAGGAGGTGGAATCGATTGAGTCGAGTTTTCGCCAGGCGATCACCATGGTTTCCGCTGCGATCGACTCCGGATCACGGCTGCCGCGGCGATCAGCAAACCTGGCTACCGCCTGGTAGTGCCTGAACACATCTTCGAAGCGTTGTTCTCGCGTGTCCGGTGTTTCCCTCACTACTCAAGAATGCTCAAGATCAACCCCGGCGTTACCACTCACCAAAGAGTTAGCTGCTTAGTGACTGCCCGGAGGATTAGGCGGGGGTCCCACTGGATTCCGCTGCCAGCGTTTGATCGCCCGGATGTAAGCCAGGTCACTCCCGGAAGGCCTGCCCGGGATGAGGATCCTGGTCACGACCGAACCATTCTCGTCGAGTCCGAGTAGGACGGTCTGCTTCTTCGGCGCAAAGTTGAGCTGGAAGAAGTTGTCCTTCAGGGGGACTTCGACTCCGGCATAGCCTTTGAGGCGAAGTGTCTTCACCTCATCGGTGACCGCGCCGGAAGTCCACTGGATGCCGGAAGGCTCGTCGTTGGATGAAATGGAGAGTCCTTCCTTTCGAGCTTCCTTGAGCGTTCCGCAATACGCGAGAAATGCCTGGCTCCACACGGCGCAGATTTTGCCGTTCATCGAGACAACGTCCACCGGCTGAGATGGCATGCCGTTGCCGCCGATCGTGCTCGTATGGCCCCAGGCCGAAATGTGGCCTGGATTCAGGTGCAGCTTCAAATCACCATTCGGACCTCTCACCGGGAGGGCTCGCGCTCCGACGAGGGATTGGTTCACCTCGCTGGGCAGTTGCTCGATCCGGTCGTCGCTCATCGGCTCGAGAATCGAGAATTCGCCCAGTCCGTAGCCGGACGAGTCCGAGGAGAGGCCCGAGTCGACATCGATTCCCCAGAGCCGTTCGAAGCGGGCCACTATCCCCTCGCCCGAGGTGGCCCACGAGACGCCCCCGCCGACTACGAGGGCGATCAGGAGGGCAAGGGTCCCGCGAGTAACGTTCTTCCTCACCCGGCTCGGCCGCTGCTTCCAGCTGGTCGGCGCCGCGGTGATCCGGGTGAAGAGACCGGGAGGCGGTTCGAGCTTGCCGGGGGCCGGGTTGGACGCGGTGAGCCGGTTCATCGATTTCATTGGTGTTTCACCTCGGTCGCGGGGGAGATCCCGTGGCTTTCCGGTTCCAGGGCCTGCTCGAACCTGCGACGGGCTCGGTGGAGGCGGACGCGAAAGGTCGCCGGTCTGATCCCGAGCGACGCTGCCGCCTCCTTCGGGGTCAACTCTTCCCAGGCGACCAGCAGCAGGGCCTCTCGGTCGAGTGGCTCCAGGGAGGCCAGGGCCCGGTCGATAGCCGGGTCGAGCGAGTCGATCTCGTAGTCCGGCACGGTCGGGTCTTCGACCACCATCGTGGATGGATCGACCGGCACGGACACATGCGCGCGGTATTCAGCGAGAAGAAGGTTGCGGGCGGTGGCAAGCAGCCAGGGACGGCAGGCATGAGGATCAAGCTCATCCAGGCGCCGCCAGGCGATCGAGAGGGTCTCGGCCGCGATTGCGGCCGAGTCCCGGCTTCCACGCCTCCGGGCGAATCCTTCGATCATCCCGTAGTGGGCGAATACCCTCTCGAACTGCTGCTCCGGACTGTCCTTGTCCCTGCCCACTGGAGGAGTATGCGCAAAACCGCCCTCAGCGTTACCGAAAGGGGGATTGGCACCCCTTGCCCGAGTTGTCGCACGGGCTATACTGGTAAGTGCTTTTCCTCTTCAAGCTTTGTCGAAAAGTGGGCCTCGCCCGCTTTTTTTTGGTCCTCAAGCCAATAAAACGAACGTGAACCCAACCCCCCAGGACATGGAAAAACGCCTTGCCGAGATCGATCCCGAGATCGAATTTCTGGCGCTGGAAAGCGCCGGAACCGATGGCCTGCGCCTTTTCATCGACCGGCCGGGCGGGGTCACCCTCGAAGTCTGCCAGCAGGTGACCGACGGTCTCCGGGACGTGCTTCTGGATCATTCGCTCGAAGTGTCCTCACCCGGGCCGGAAAGGCCACTGACCAAACCCGCGCACTTCGAGCGTTTCGCCGGTCGCCGCGCCAGGGTGACCACGGTCGAATCGCAGAATGGCCGCCGAAACTTCACCGGAACCATCGCCGAGGCTGCTGCCGACGGGATCGTTCTCGAGGTGGACGGCCAGAACTTCGAAATTTCTTACGCGAGCATTGAGCGCTCGCACCTCGTGCCAGAAATCCCACAAGGAGCAGCCAAGTGACCCAAGAGATCGTCGACGCAGTTCGAGTACTCGAACAGGAGAAGGGAATCGCCGCCGACACCCTTATGGATGCGCTCGCGGATGCGCTGCTTTCGGCGTACCGCAAGAGCCCGGGTTCGGCGAAGTACGCCCGTGTGGACCTCGACCATGAGACCGGAGACTTCCGGGTCTTCGAGCTGATCCTGCCGGCCGAGCTCGAGGAGAAGCTGCTCGAGGAGGCTGCCGCCGAACAGGAGCGCACGATCAACCCCGAGACCGGGGAGTACAACGAACCGGAAGACCCGGAACT
>JACJWY010000008.1 GCA_020636955.1 Thermoleophilales bacterium
AGGACCGCGATCGCGACGTTGCGGATCAGGTCATCGGGCAGGCCGAGCGCGTCGATCACGTAGACCAGGGCAACCGTGGCGAAGGTGAAGGAGGTGGTCAGACCGGCCACGATCCCGGCCGGCCGTCGCCTGCCGCCGGTCGCTCCAGCCGAAAGGGCGACCGGCAACACCGGCAACACGCAGGGCGAAACAGCGGTGGCCGCCCCGGCAATGAAGCCGAACAAAATCAGCAGAGCCATGCCTGAAGGTTCGCAAACGGAGGCCTTCCGGATCAATTCGGGCCGGCTGAAAACCCGAAATTTCTTTCCGGGATGGCCGGAACTTGACCGTGGAAGTAGGGTTTTCTCCAATATGCCCGATACCCGGAGTTACGCAAACCTGACCCGTCGATACGCCAAGTTCTCCCTCGCCGGAGTTCTTGCGATGCTGGCCCTCGTGGTCCTCGTGATCGGCGGCAAACCGGAAAGCGCGAGTGCCGCCCCGGTTTCCTGCCCCAAGTTCCGGGTCATGAACAACGACCGGATCGGCAAGGTTTCCTTCCCGGCCGGCTATTACTCGGTCAGCCTGCTTAACGGCAACAAGCTGACCTGTGCCCAGTCGACCAAGCTCTTCCAGGAGTTCCTGCAGGACTGGGACGGCAAGTTGCGCAGCCCCTGGCGCGTCTACATGAGCGGTAACAAGCGGGTTTTCCGGGCCGGCAACACCGACAAGGGCTTCACCGCGACTCCCTCCGGCTCCAGCGGCGGTGGTGGCGGCAACTCCGGCCGTTCCTGCCCCAGCTACTTCACGGTGGTCCGCAACGACAGCATCGGCAGCTTCAAGGTGCCGCGGGGCAAGTACCGCTTCACCCTGATCGACCCGAAGAAGATGACCTGTGCCCAGGCCACCAAGCGGTTCCAGGAGTTTCTGCTCGACTTCGACGGCAGGCTCCCCTACCCGTGGAAGCTGAACCCGATTCTCGGGATCTTCTACAACAGCCTCCACGGCCGGATCGGCTTCAAGGTGAACAAGGCCTACGGTCCCTCACCGAGCCCGAAGCCTGACCACCGCTTCGCCCGTTGCCCCGCAACCTTCCGCGTGGTCCACAACGACCGGATCGGTGCCCTCTCACTACCGCGCGGCCCGTACTACATCTATGTGGTCAACGGACTCAGTTGCTCCGGTGCCTCGAACTACTTCCGGCAGTTCCTGAACCGGACCGACGGACGGCTCCCTGCCCCGTGGCGCCTGAACGTGGCCAAGGCCAAGTTCAACACCGGCGCCGGCGGCATGGCCTTCCGCGTCCAGCACGCCTAGAAGAAGTCCCGGATTTCGCGGGTTAAGCCGCCCGGATCACAGCAATCGGGCCGGGGCCCTGGCTGATCGGCCGGGGTTCGAGCCCGGCAGCGCGGATCCACTCGCCGATCTCGGCCTCGGTCCAGGTCCAGCCGCCTTCGTTTTCGATCACCATCATTGGAGTGAAGCTGGCGACGCCCGGAGGCGAGGTCCGGCCCTCGTCGATCACCCATTCGTAGATGACCAGCGAACCGCCGGGGGCGAGCAGACCGGCCGCCTCGCGGATGATCCGCTCGTTTTCCTCGGCCGGATGGTCATGCAGGATGTTCGAAACGAGGACGTAGTCCCACTCTTCCCCCTCCGGCCTTCCGAACCGCGGCTGGTCAATGTCCCCGGCGACGAAGTCGAGCTCCGGATGGCGCTCTTTGAGGACCGGCTCCGCGCCTGGCAGATCGAGGACGGTCGCCTCAAGTCCGTCCACGGCCTTGACCAGATTGGCCGAATGGGAGCCCGCCCCGCCGCCGACGTCAAGTAGTCGTCCGGGCTTTTCGAGGCTGGCCAGTTCCGGCAGATCGCCGCCGTAGAGCCGGCAGAGATCGTCCAGCGCCCGAAGAAAATCGTGAGCCTGCTCCGGGTCGTTCTCGAGCCGGTCGCGCCAGGCCCGGGTCTGGGTGTGGCCGGTGCGGACAGCGGCCGGCATCTCGGCCCAGAGCTTGTAAAAGAACCATTCCTTGCGGGCGATCATCGCGACCGATTCGGGATGCTCGTCGGCCAGCAGCTCGCCGTTGGGGGTCAGGCTGAAGGTCTCGCCTTCACGCTGGATCAGGCCGAAGGTGACGAGGCCGGAGAGCAGGCCCATGGTGCCGCGGGGGTCGGTGCCGAGCGCGGCCGTGATCCCCTCCAGGTTGCGGGGCGAGCCGTAAAGCAGGTTCGGCAGGCCGACCTCGACCGCGGTCCCGATCAGGGCTGACTGCTGATAGGAGGTGAACTGATCGGCGACCTCGTAGGCACTGCCGGCGTCGCCGCTTCTTTCGCTTCCACTCATGCGTTCTTCCTCAACTCTCTGGTCGCCCGCAGGGCGTCTTTCATCAGAGCGGCCTGGGCCTTCAGCTTCTCACCCCGGCGTCGCTTGCCAAGGCCCAGTCGCTCGAGGATGACCCCGGCCGCGTTTCTTCCCGGCATGCCGGTGATCCCGCCGCCGGGATGGGTTCCGGCCCCGGTCAAAAACAGTCCGTCGATCGGGGTTGCGTACCCGGACAGGTTGACCGAGGGTCGCATCGCCATCAACTGGTCGATGCTCATCTCGATGTGGTTCGGGTTGGCCCCGGGGTTGCCGTGGCGCTCGACCCACTCCAGCGGCCCGGTCATCTTCTTCTCGACCGCCGTCATCTCCCAGCCGAGCGCTTTCTCGGCCGTCTTCCAGGTCAGATCCGAGGCCTCCTCGAGCAGGGCCTGATCCCACTTGCCCTGTTCCGGAGTCCACGGGACGAAAGTTGAAAGCCAGACCACACCCTGGCCTTCCGGCGCCCAGCCCGATTCAAGGGTCGAGGGGAAGGCGATCATCACCGGGGGCCGCTCCGGCAACTGGCCGAGGCCGAGGCTTGAGAACGCCTTGGCGATGTCGGTGCCGGTATTGGCCGAGAGCATGAAGGCCTTCTCCATGCCCTCGGGGCCGTTTACCCTCGGCACCTCATTGATCACCGCGTCCACCTTGAGTTCGGATACGTTGTGCTGGCTGAAGTGGATCCGCCGGACCTCGGCGAGGAGCGGGGCCGGGACCTGGCTTTCGTCCATCAGGCCAAGGAAGAGTCGGCGGGCATCAATCGCTGATACGACCGCCTTGCCCGCCTCATATCGCTCACCGCCCGCGATCACCGCGGTCGCCCTTCCTCCGGCCGAACCTGCCCTGCTGGTCTCGACCTTCTCGGCCGGAGCGTTCAAGATGAGCTCTCCGCCGGCGTCCTCGAGGCAACGGACCAGGGCATCGACCGTTCCCCTTGAACCTCCGGCCGGCCGGATCGCGGGGTGACCATGTGAGGCAGCGAGGAAGAGCGCGCCGGCCCCGGTCCCGGGGGCCTGCGGCGGTTGCTGGGAGTGGGCCGCCCAGTGATCCAGCGGTCCCCGCAGCCGGTCATCTCCGAGGGCCGCCTCGGTCACCGCGGTAGCCGGAGCGAACAGCGCCTGCATCAGGCGGGCGCCCTCGGCCCCGAGGGTGAGGTCGGCGATCGAAGCAAGGGAGCGAAGCGAGGGTGGCGGGCCGTTCTCGGTCTGGCCGAGCACCCCCATGGCAGCGGTCGACCACTTCGAGAAGTTCCGGTAGCGCTCCGCCTCTGCGCGGCCCAGAAGTTCGGCCAGAGCTTCAACCGTCTTCTCCAGAGAATTCCAGAAGGGCAGGCCGGTCCCGTCATCGCAGGGGGCGAAAAGGAACTCTTCCCGCTCGTGGAAATGCAATCCGTACTTCGACTCGAGCTCGAGATCCCCGGCCACGCCGCTACCGCGGATGCCGCCGTGCTCGTAGGCGCCGAGTTCCAGCCGGTTGCCCGATGGCTGATCCTCGGTGTAAATGCAACCACCGGGGGAATGCGAGGATTCGAGCACGGTGACCGAAAGCCCGGCCCGGGCCAGGTAGGCACCACAGACCAGCCCGTTGTGCCCGGCCCCGATCAGGACGACGTCACTGGTTCTTGACATCGCTTACTTCCCTTCTTCGAAATCCAGGGGGCCGGCGTAAGCCGACTCGCCCTTCATGTCACCGCGAATCGCCAGATCCCGGGCGGCCGCCCGGGCCTCGGAGGCCAGAGCCGTTCGGCCCACCCCGACGGTCTCGGCCCCGGTTACCCGGAGCCTGCCGTCGACCCAGACCTCGGAGACGCTGCGCGGAGTAGCGCCGTAGACAATCTGCTGGAAGGGATCGTGGAGCACCGCAAGTTCTGGACCGTTGCCATCAAGCAGCACCACGTCGGCCCGCTTGCCTGCCTCGAGGCTGCCGATCTCCTGCTCCATGCCCAAAGCCCTCGCACCACCGATGGTTGCCATCTCCAACACCTGCGGCGCGGTCATCGCGACCGCCTGGAGGTGATGGACCTTCTGCAGCAGGGCGGCGGTCTTGATCGCTCCGAACATGTCCTGCGAATCGTTGCTGGCGGCGCCATCGGTGCCGATCCCGATCCGGACGCCCTCCCTGAGCAGTCGCGGCACCGGGCAGACCCCGGAGGCGAGGATCATGTTGGCGACCGGGTTGTGGGCGACTGCGACATCCTTCGAGGCGAGCAGGCCGATGTCGGTTTCCGAGCACCAGATACAGTGGCCGGCGATCACCTCGTGGTCGAGCATTCCCGAGCGGCCGGCATGCTGAATGGTCGAGGCGCCGTGGAGCAGGGTGGATTCGGTGACTTCTTCCCGCACCTCGGCCAGATGCGTGTGGATCGCCCAGCCATTCTCTTTGGCGGCGGCGATCGTCCGCTGGAAAAGTTCGTCACTCATGCCAAGCACGGTGCCGACCCCGATCCGGAAGTCGATCAGCTCCTCCGGGGCGATGCGATCGGCCAGCGCTTCGTGTTCGTTCATGAAGACATCCGCGTCGGGCGAGCCCTCGTAGGTATCTTCGGCGCCGAAGCTGACCACGCCCCGCATCCCGAATTCGGAAAGACCGTCGACCGCGCCGAGCGAAGCGAGCGAGCCGAGATTGCGGTGACAGCACATGTCGTTGACCGTGGTGATGCCGGACTCGAGCATCTCGACCGCCTTGAGCCGGGTCCCGAGCGCGACATCTTCCCGGGTGATGTTGATGCCGGCCGGGTTTACCACTCGCTCGAACCACTCCCAGAGGACCGCCGTTTCCCCCATGCCGGTGATCAGGCCCTCGGTCAGGTGGGTGTGGGCGTTGATGAAGCCGGGCAGGACGATGCCGTTGCCGTCACCGACCACGGTCGCTCCCGGGTTCACGGCGAGCAGGTCGGCCGCCGGACCGACCGCGAGGAGCCTTCCGGATTCATCGAAGGAAACGGCGGCATCCCGCAGGGCACCTTGCGGGCCCATGGTCAGGACCCAGGCACCACGGACGATGGTCACCCCGGCGCCGGACATGGGTGCTGCGTCGGCTTCGGTTTCGCCGCTCATGCCCCCTCCTCGACTTCAAGGTGGAGGCCCTCGCCCTCGGTCTCACGAGATTCGTAGTACCAGGGCAAGAGCAGCCGCTCCAGCAAGGTGACGATCAAGAAGAGCAGGATGCCGATCAGGGCCAGGGTGAAGATCACCGCGAACATGTCGGTGGTCGCGGTCTGGTTGTTGAGGACCAGAATCAGGTAACCGAGACCTTCGGAGGCCCCGACCCACTCGGCGAACACCGCGCCGATCACCGAGAGAGCGGCAGCGACCTTCAGACCGGAAAAGAGGAAGGGCAGGGCCGCCGGAAGCTGTGCCTTGCGGAAGCGCTGCCAGGCGTTCGCCTTCAGGGTCTTGAGCAGGTTGAGCAGCTCCGGTTCAGCGGCCCTGAGGCCGTCGATCGTATTGACGGCGATCGGGAAGAAGCTGACCAGCACGATCACGATCACCTTCGGCTGCATCTCGAAACCGAACCAGATGATCAAGAGCGGCGCGATGGCCGGGATCGGCACCATCTGCGAGACGACCAGCCACGGGTAGATCGCCCTCTCAACGGTGCGGGAACTGCGAATCAGTACTGCCAGGCCGACCCCGAGCAGGATCGCGAAGAAGAATCCGATCAGGATCTCCTTGATCGTGACCCAGGCGTTGTCGATCAGCAGCTGCCGGTTCTCCCAGATCGACCTGGCCACGTCGGTCGGCGGCGGCAGGGTCGATTCCTTGATGTTTCCCACCACCGTGTAGAGCTGCCAGGCGGCCAGCACGAAGATCGCAAAAAGCAGCGGCGGGAGCACCGTCGCGGCAACGCGGCGGGAGCGGGTTCCTCTGGCGAACATCAGATCTGTTCCTCCAGGGTCGGCCGGTCATCGACGAAGAGTCCGCCCCCCGCGGCTGCTTCCTCCAAAGGCCGGAGCAGTTTCTGCTTGAGCAGCAGGAATTCCGGAGTCATGGTGATCTCCGGCTTCCTCGGACGGGCGAGGCTCACGTCAACTTCGAGTGAGACGCGGCCCGGACGGCCGGACATCACGTAGACCCGGTCGGAAAGGTAGATCGCCTCTTCGACGTCGTGGGTTACGAAAAGGATGGTCTTGCGGTCCTCCTGCCAGACGTCGAGCAGCCACTCCTGCATGTTCGCCCTGGTCAGAGCATCGAGCGCCCCGAAGGGCTCGTCGAGCAGCATCACATCACGGCCTGCGAGAAAGGTCCTGAGCAGGGCGGCGCGCTGCTTCATGCCTCCGGAAAGTTTGGCCGGCCAGTGCTTCTCGAACCCGGCCAGTCCGAAACGCTCGAATTCGGCAAGCGCCCGCTTGTGCGCCTCCTTCTTTCGGACCCCGTTCAGTTCGAGACCGAGCGTCGTGTTGTCGAGCACGGTCCGCCACGGCATGAGGCAGTCACGTTGCGGCATGTAACCGACCGAGCCGAGCAGCTCGTCGGGTTGGCGGCCGTCGAGCAGCACCTTGCCGCCCGACGGCCGGATCAGCCCGGCGATGATGTTGAAGAGGGTCGACTTGCCGCAGCCCGAAGGGCCCACGATCGAAACGAACTCTCCCGCACCTATCTCGATGCCGACGTCCTTCAGGGCGGTGACATTCTCGCCGCCGCCGGCGCCGCGATAGGTCTTGGAAAGACCCTCGATCCTGAGTTTCGAACCTGCCTGCAAGTCAATCCTCCTTGCTATTCCCCGCCCTCGTTGGGCTGGGTGAACTCGGTGGTCGCGTAACGATCCGGCGAAATCGGCTCGGACGCCAGGTCGTTGTCAACCATGAACGTGGAGAGTGACTCCAGGTTCTTCTTGTTGAACTGACCGAAGGTGTCGGCCGGGCCGAAATACGGGATGTAGGCGTCAAACACCTTCTCCTGCAGCCCCTTGTCGAGACCCTGGGTCTGGGCCAGCAGGGCGCTCAGTGCTTCCTGCGGATCGTTCAGGGCATCCTGGTAACCCTTGACCGTCGCATCGACGAAGCCCTGCATCAGGTCGGGGTTGTCGCCGATCTTCGACTCGGTCGAGAAGACGACCAGGCCCGGGTACGACGGCCCGCCGTTCTCGTCCAGCGGGAAGGACTTGGTCGGATAACCGTCCGCCTCGACCTGAACCCCGTCGGCCGGGATGAATCCGGTGAAAGCCGAGACCTTGCCGGCTTCCAGCGACTGGACCCCGTTGAACCCGATCGTGACCACGTTGGCATCGTCCGGGTTGCCGCCGGCGTCCTTCATGATCGTGTTCAGAATCGCGGTGTCGGACGGCACACCGGTGATTCCGACCGTCTTGCCTTCAAGCTGCTTCGGGTCGGTGATGTTGTCCTTCTCGAGGGTGATCAGGCCACCCGGGGGACGCTGCAGCAGCGCCATGATGCCCTGCGCCTCGCGGCCGTCACTGATCTGGGTTGCCAGGTCGATGCCGTCGGCGATTCCGAAGTCGGCCTTGCCGGCGTCGATCAGCTTCAGGGTGTCGGCGGTTGAGGTCGGCTCGATGATCTTCAGGTTGATGCCGTTGTCCTCGTAGTAACCCTTCTGCATCGCTTCGTAGATTCCGGCGTGAACCGCGCCTGGAATGAAGTCGAGCACGAGGGTCGCATCCTGAGTACCACCGGCGCTACCCGATCCGGAGTCGCCCGAGTCGTCATCGCTTGAGCCGCAGGCGGCGACGCCGACCGCAAGGGCCATGGTTGCCGCCAGCAGCAACATGATCTTTTTCCAACTTGTCGTGAACTTCATGGGTCCTCTCTTTTTGTCAGTTCGAAATACCCGCGCGGCATCCGGCCCAGGCGAGCTCACAGCGATCCGTCAAGAATCTCCTCCATACCTCCATCGCATCCAGGCCCAGGCCCGGGTCGTTTCCTTTTCGAACCACCTGGCCCGCGGCTCCAGGATTTCGGCCCTCCAACCGTCCTCCTCAGCGAGCCCGTCACCGACCAGGCACCTCTCCTCCAGAAAGCGGGCACGGACGACCGCTTCGGCCAGGTTCCGGCCGGTAGCGATCGCGCCGTTTCCGCGGATCAAAAGACAATTCGCATCACCGAGGTCGGCAGCGACCTCACGACCGGCGGCTCCGTCGGTGACCAGGTCGGTCCTTCCGCAAAGCGAGACCTCGCCGGCCAGCCCGCCGAGGCCGTGGACCAGCGGCGGGATCAGGCCCCCGCTCCCGGCCCTGACCGCGGCCGGCGAGTGGGTGCGGCAGATCGCGTTCACGTCATCCCGGGCCGCGTAGACAGCGGCATGCATCGGGGTTTCGAGCGGCACGTCAGTGGCGCCATCCTTGGCCTCTCCCGCGGCGTCGACCCGGTGGATGTCTTCCGCGGCGGCACCGCCCAGCGGCCGGGTGGCCGTGATCAGGAAGCCGTCACCCTCCCGGGCCGAAACATGACCGAAGGCTTCGACCAGGCCGGCCCGGGAGATGATCCGGGCGGCCTCGGCGACTTCGGCGGCGGATGTCGTGGCGTCGGCGTTCACTCAGTCAGTCGTCCTCAAAGCCATCGGGGTCGGGTTGAAGGCGTTGACCGCGGAGATATCCTGCGGGCAGGCCGAAAGGGCGACCGTCATGTCTTCCAGCACCTCCATGGCGATGGTCGAGCCGGCCGGATGGGGTGGTTCGTAGGTGACGATCCTGCCGTCCTCGATCTGATTGTTCATGAAGACGTTCCAGCACATCTCGCCCCGCAGCGGCAGGTCCATTCCCTCGATCGCAGTCTGCAACGAGAGTAGGCAGGAACCGTGGTCGGGGGCGTCGTAATCGATCGCGTAACGCTCGGGGTCGCAGCAGGGCACGACCAGGTCGTGACGGCCGACGTCGTCGCGGACGATCTTCAGCAGGGGAGTGCGGTGGTTGGAGAGGATGCTGTCGCCGACCTCGGGCACCAGCTTGCCGTTCGAGGAAACGGTATGGCTGGGCGAGAGGTATTCGGTCGGGTCGGCGGCAAGCCAGGCGGTGAAGTCCCCCACCTGCTGCCCTTCCAGATCGACGATCTCGAGGGTCTGGCCCTTCTTCACTTCCATGGTCCGCGCCTCGCGGGCGGGAACTATCACTTCAGCCATTTTTCTCCTTGATTTCGCAGCTTCCGTCGGGGGCTGGGGTATTGCGGGACCTGAGAGCCCGCACTTCGCCGTCGATCACCACGGCGGCGATCCCGGGGATGTCTCCGTATTCGATCGATTCGAGCGGGCCGCTTTGCGAGGAGCCGAGCGGCCGGAAGCAGCAGAGGAGGTCGGCCGGCCGGCCGATGTCCAGCACACCCTGCTCGACCCCGAGCGCCGCGCCGTTGTTGCCGGTTGCCAGAGCGATCGCTTTCGGTGCCGCCATGCCGCAAAGCGAGGAGATCTCGCAGACCGTCTTGATCATGCCGAGCGGCATGACGCCGGTTCCGGTCGGGGTGTCGGTGGCCAGGACCAGCCGCTCGAGCAGGTCCCGGTCCCAGGCGACTTCGACGATTTCCATGCTTGAACGGAGATTGCCGGCCTGGACCAGCTGAATCGCCCCGGGGGCGTCAAAGAGCCGGGGCAGATCCTCGTCCGGCAAAGCGGTGGTGCCGCCGTTTGCGTGGCCGATGATGTCGCAGCCGAGGGCCAGCACATCCTCGATCGTGACCGGGGAGCTGTCGGGGATCGAGGCGCCGCCGGTGTGGTTCATCACCACGAACCCATTCTCCTGCGCCGCCCGGACCAGCGGCGCCGCGTCACCCTGGGGGTTGAAGTCACCGAATCCGACCTTGGCCAGCCAGACGCCGTTCTCCTTGAGTTCGGTGAAGTCCTCAGGTTCGAGGCAGGGTTCGATGATGACCGACCCGGCCATCACTTTTACCCCGCCGGGCCGGAAGTTCTCGTAGGCACGCTGGGCGGCGATGGCCAGCGCCTTCACGCCTTCGCGGTCCTTCGGACGACCGGGCAGGTGGACCTCGGAGGCCGACATCATCGAGGTGACTCCCCCCTGCATCGAGGACTCGATCCAGCCCAGGGTGCTCTGCCTCGGGGTCCAGTCTCCGAAAACGACGTGGGCATGGGAGTCGATCAGGCCGGGACAGGCGACCGCCCCGCCGGCGTCGAGCACCAGGTCGGGGTCGGGACCGGGCTCGAAGCCGGTGATGGTCCCGTCCTCGATCCGGATCACTTCCGGGGCCAGGACATCGTCGTCCAGGCGCCCCGTGACCATGCCGGAAAGGTTGCGGATCTCGAGGGTGTCGCTCACGTCATCCCCTCTGCTCGACCTCTTCCTTGGTCTTGCCGCCGACCCGGGCGTTGAGCCTGCCGCGCGAAGCAACCGCACCGATCAGGACGATCTCGTCGGGGGCGGGAGCATCCTCGATCTGGACGGTGATCGTGTCGTAATGCGAGCGCACCCAGATCTCGTCCTTGTAACAGAGGGGCACGTCCACCGTGGCACCCGGGCCGCAGCGTTTGGTGGTCGAGGGCAGCCAGGCCTTGCCGCCACCGAAGCCTTCCCGGAACGGATTGCCGAATTCGGTCGTCTTGGCAGCGTTGCCATGCTCCTGCTCGCCGGCAGTGCCGACCACGACGGCCTTGCCGTGGCTTTCGACCTCGCCGCCGATCGCCTCGCTTGCCCGCTCGCCGATCAGCTTGCCGAGCCCGGCCGAGGCTTTGACCAGCTCGGAGAGGTCCTCGGTGAAGGGCTTGTCCGCATAGGGATTCTTGAAAACAACCGCCACCGCGACCTTCTTCAGAGGTCCACCCTCATCACCTCGGCCACCCTCGGTGTGCACCTCCTCGATGAAGGTGACGATCTTGCGTACATCCACGTCGAGGCCCAGTTCGTCGCTCACTTCGGCACCTCCTGGTCGGTGTTTGCCACTCCGGTCGGTGTGTTCGGCCCGCAGGGCCGGTCTGGCAGCGATCTGAAGTATTCGATCACCTGGTCGGTCTTCTTGACGTCTCCGTATTTCATCTGGATGTCGAGCAGGTTCACCTTGTGGGAGATCATCGACCGGTCCCAGACACATTCTTCGGGCACGATCGAGCGGTAGTTGTACTGGGTGGCATCGACCGCGCTGGCCCGCACGCAGCCGCTGGTCGTGGTGCCGGTGGTGATCACGGTGTCCGCCCCGAGATAGATCAGATAATCGAGCAGGTGGGTGCCGTGAAAGGCGCTCGGCTTGTCCTTGACGAAGTAGATGTCCTGCGGCTCCGGGGCGATCTCCTTGACGATCTCGTTGCCGAGCGAACCCTTGATGTCGGAGGCTTCTCCCGAGCGGTAGCTCTTCCAGTTCCAGGCGCCCTGGTCGAAGCCGTCGGGGCGGCGGTCCATGCCGGTGTAGACGATCGGGATCTGCTTCTCCCGGGCCGCGGCAATCAGCCGCTCGAGGTGCCTGACGCCCTCCCAGCTGCGCTCTCCGCAGGAGTAACGCCAGCGCTTGATCGACTCGAGGATCGGCTCGGGTACGTCGCCGCAGAAGTTGTAGATCACGTCGACGACCAGCAGGACCGGCTTCTCGCCGAAGCCGACGTCCTTGCCCCAGCCGGCCGCTTCGAAGACCAGCCGGTCCTCTTCGGGCAGGACGTCATCCCAGACGTTGCCGCTGTCGCCGTTTTCAGACATCGATCCCCACGGCGCTGCCTTCCGGCTTGCCCAGCTTCGGCAGCTTCCGGACCTCGGCCCTGGCGCCGCTCCCGCCGGCCACCGGCAACAGATCCTGACCGGGGGTACGGCGGATGTAGTGCCCGTCGGCGTCGCCGATGAACTCGGGGCCGGGGGCGCCATCCTCGAACTTCGACATCTGCTTGCCGCGCAGGAAGGTGGCAACCGGATAGCCGTGAATCGTGTGTCCGTCGATGCAGGTCCAGCCGGAGCGGGTCAGGACGTTTTCGTTCTTGACCGTGACCTCCTTGTTCAGATCAACCAGCACGATGTCGGCGTCGGCCCCGACCTCGATCAGGCCCTTCTGCGGGTAGACGCCGAAGATCCGGGCCGGGTTCGCGCAGGCGACCTCGACCAGGCGCTCGATCGTGAGCTTGCCCTGATGGACACCTTCGAGCAGGACCGGCAGGTGCATTTCCACCCGCGAGGTGAAACCGGTCTTGAGCTCCCAGATGTTCTCGTTGTAGGACTCTTCGTAGCCGGCGGGCTCCCAGGCGACCACGTGATCCGAGCCGACCGAATCGATGATCCCGCACTGCAGCGCGGTCCAGATGTTCGGGTTGTTCTCCCGCGAGCGCAGCGGAACGTTGATCCGCCAGGCGTTGTGCTCGCCCTTGCCGAAGTGGAGCCAGTGCGGCCCGGTCTGGGCGTAGATCTCGACTCCGCGGCCGCGCAGCTCGAGGATCTCCTTGTAGGACTCGGGGGTGGTCGAGTGCTGGATGTAGATCGGGCAGCCGATCTCTGCTGCCATGTCCCCGTACCAGCGGATATGTGAAGCCTCGAGGTAATGGGGCGAGCGGTCCGACCAGGTGGCCCAGTCGGTCCGGCCCTCTTCCTTCAGACGCTTGTCGAAGATGCGGGCGATTTCCCAGTTCTCGCAATGCATGCAGACCACACCGGGGCGTCCGAGGGCGGCCACGTTCTCCATGGTCACCCAGCAGACACCGTCGTCGAAGCCTGCGCCGAGCCCGGCCCGGCGGCCCGGCCAGTTCGGTTCCGCCTCGGGGCTCATCGCCTGGAGGTAGAGCTTGTAGGAAGTGACACCGTGGTCCTTCGCGTACTCGGGGATCTCCTCGGCCTGCTGGTCTGTTTCCAGCATGTAGGTGAGGAAGATGTCGATCGCCGAATCGGATTCGGTCAGCGCCTCGAAGTAGGGGAAGGAGTCGTGGAAGGACATGACGTCTTCCTTCTGCACGAAATCGGCGAAGTCGGGGTGGCCCATCCGGGTCGAGGGTGCGTGGACACCCCAGGTGGTGACCCCGGCCGTGACCGCGGCGATCGATTCACTGGCGAGATCGTCCTTTAGCGGCGAGTAACAGCCGGGGTGGGCCTCGGTGTCGACCAGCCCGGGGATCACGTGAAGTCCGGTCGCGTCAACGGTCTTCTTCGCGGGCGGCAGGAACTCGTCGGCCGTTACCGCCACGACCTTGCCGCCGTCGACGGCGATGCCTACCTTGCGGGTGCCGCTGGGGCTGACCACGGTTCCACCCTTGATGACCAGATCAACTTCGCGGGATTCACTCACTTTGCTCTCCTGTCAGAGCTCCCGTTCCCGGGAGACTGTCCAGCCGTTTGTTCAACATGCTGAACCAAGTTCTATATCGTGGACGCAACCTAACACAGACCGGCGGTTCCAGGCAACCGTTCCGGCTGTACCACGGGAGGAAATCTGGCCGGCCAATTGGTCCCTCCGATCAGGGGCCCGTCGCGACCCCGGCGGTGGCCATGATTTCCTGCGAGGCCCGCCGCAGTACCTCGCCGATCTCTGTCAGCCGGTCACCGTCAAGCTGGGTCGGGAATCCCAGCGCCAGCAGGACCAATTCCAGGTCTCCCCCGCTGCCCCAGATCCCGGCTGCGACAGCGTTGTTCTCGTTGAACTCGCCGTGCGAAACCGACCATCCCCGCTCCCGGACTTCGATGATCTCCTCGATCAGGGATTCCGGACTGGTGATGGTCGCCTGGGTATGGGCCGGAAGCTTGCGGCCCTTGATCAGCTTCGTCGCCTCTGCCTCGTCCTTCGAGGAGAGCAGGATCTTGCCGAGAGCCCCGTCCATCGGACCGTAGGCGCTGCCGATCGTGATGCCGACGTGAACGCCGGGCGGGTAGAAGCGGCTGATGATCCTGAGTTCATCCGGGTCGATCGGCTGGGCGACCGCGAAAGAGAGGCCGTATTCGGCGGCCAGCGGAGCTACGCGGTCGAGCGTGGTCCGGACCAGTTTGACCTGCCGGGTCGCCTCGTTACCGAGCGGGATCAGGGCCGGGCCGAGCCGGTACTGGCGGGAGCCGTTGTCGCGCCGCACGAAACCGTGGGACTCGAGGGTCGAAAGCAGGTTGTGCATCGTGCTCTTCGACAGGCCGGTCGCGGCAACCAGTTCGGATTGGGTCGACCCGCCTTCTCCGCTGCCGGAGAGTTCGTTCAGCACGCTTATCGCCCCGACCACCGCCGGGACCTGATACTTGCCGTTTGCCTCCTTGCCCACGACGGCTACTCCCTTTCGCGGAAGTAGCGGAAGACGATCGGCTTCTCGCGGGTCAGCTCCTCGAGGGTGTAGCCGATCCCTTCGCGGCCCCGGCCCGAGAGCTTGACCCCGCCGAAGGGGAACTCCGGCGGGCGGTAGTTATCGGTGCCGTTGATCACGACACCGCCCGATTCGAGTCGCTCGGCCACGATCAGGGCACGGTGATAGTCGGCCGAGAAGACCGAGGACATGAGCCCGAACGATGAAGAGTTTGCCACCTCGAGTGCCTGCTCTTCGGAGTCAACCGGGATCAGGTTGAAGACCGGCCCGAAGATCTCGTCGTCGATCGCGATGTCGGCCGTCTGCGGCACCCCGGCCAGCAGGGTCGGAGCGAAGTAGGCGCCGTCCGACTCGCCGGTACCGGCCGCGATCTCTGCCCCCTGCGAGCGGGCGTTGGCCACCTGCGCGGCAACCCTGGTCGCGGCGCCCTCGTGGATCAGCGGGCCGATGGTCGTATCCGCACGGGTCGCCGCTCCAACTTTCTGGGCTTCGACCGCTTCGATCATCCGGGTCACCAGTTCGTCGTGAAGCGAGCGGTGGACGATCACCCGCTTGCTGGCCGAACAGGCCTGCCCGTTCATCAGCACCCGACCCCGCAGCATCTCGGCGGCGACGAGGTCCATGTCCGCGTCCTCGAGAATCAGCGAGGCGTTGTTTCCGCCTAGTTCCAGGTGAAGAAAGCGGAGCTTCTCGGCCGTGGCGCGGGCGACCGCGATTCCGGCGGCGGTCGAGCCGGTCAGGGAGATCGCGTCGATCCCCGGGGCTTCGGCCAGCGCCGCTCCGACCTCGGCGTCCCCGTGAACCGCGGCGATCACATCGGCCGGAACCCCGACCTCGATCAATGCTTCACGGAAGCGGCCGACCACCAGCGGATCCTCGAGCGGCGGTTTGACGACCACCGCGTTGCCACCGACCAGGGCCGCGGCGCATTTCTCGACGAAGAGCTCGACCGGGAAGTTGAAGGGCAGGATCGCGGCGACCACACCGAGCGGCTCACGCCGGGTGAAGGCCAGATCCCATTCGGATCGTGCATTTGATTCGGAGGGGAGCATCCGCCCGACCAGGCGCCGCCCCTCGGCCGCATTGCCACGCAGGAAGTGGAGGCCGCCACGAACCTCGTTGGTTGCCTGCCCGATCGGCTTGCCGGACTCGGAGGCGAGCAGCCTGCCCAGCGACTCGACTTCAGGCTCGAGCAGGTCGGCGGCGGCGTCAAGCAAGTCGGCACGCCGGCCGCTCGGAAGCTCGGTCCAGGCGCGCCTGGCCGCCACCGCGCGGGCCACGACATCAGCCACCTCGGCAGGATCGGTCAACTCGACCTCGCCCAGCGACTCGGTCCCTTCCGGGTTCCTGATTTCCAGAATGCTCAAGACATCACCTCGATCGCTCGCATCGAGGTTCAGCCTACAGAACCTGGTTCAGGCAGTGGAAACTACCTGGCCAGGTATGGCGCGCGGTGAACCTCGAACAGGTTCGTACCGAGACCCATGTCCGAGAGACCGGCGACGATCGCGATCAGATCCCCCGGCGAGGCCGCCCCGAAACGAACCGCGTCATCGGCACATTCGTAGAGCAGGTTGCGGATCTCGGTGGTTTGATCGTTTACAACCGGTCTCACCCCGAAGATCAGCTTCAGCTGCCGCTGGGTGCGCAGACTGTGGGTCACGGCCAGCACCGGAACCCGGGGCCGATGGGCAGCAACAACCTTGGCCGTGCGCCCGGAAGCGGTCGGCACGACGATCGCCTGCAGGTTCAGGCGATATGCGGCGATCACCGCGGACTGCGTGACCGAATCGGAGACATCCTGATCATCCTGTGGGACCCGGTTCATCACCCAGTCCCAATATGGCAGGTCGGTCTCGGTGCCCCGGGCAATCTGGTCCATCACCCGGACCGCTTCGACCGGGAACTCGCCAACCGCGGTTTCCTCGGAGAGCATGATCGCGTCGGTGCCGTCATAGATCGCGGTCGCGACATCGGTCACTTCGGCCCGGGTAGGACGCTTGGCGGAAACCATCGAGGCCAGCATCTGGGTCGCCGTGATCACCGTTTTCGAGGCCTGTCCTGCAGCGCGGATCAGGCTCTTCTGGAGCACCGGGACCTTGGAAAGCGGCACCTCGATGCCCAGGTCACCGCGGGCAACCATGATTCCGCCGGTCGCCCTGTCAACGATTTCCTCGACCGCATCCGCGGCCTGGGGCTTCTCGATCTTGGCGATGATCGGGATGTCGGAGCGAAGTTCGCCCAGCTTTTCGAGCACCGGATCGAGATCCTCCGCCTTTCGCACAAAGGAAACCGCGATGTAGTCGAGCTGATTGGCAACCGCGAATTCGACCCAGCGCAGGTCGTCCTCGGAAACCGAATCGAGTCCGGCCTCCACTCCGGGCAGATTCATTCCTTTATGGGACGAAAGCGGCCCACCGACCTCGACCTCACATTTGACTGTCCGCCCGTCGTTGGCGATGACCCGCAACCGGATCGACCCGTCCGCCAGGTACACGGTGTCTTCGACGCTCAGAGCGTGGGCCAGTTCCGGCCAGTCGACCGGAATCAGGGTCTCGGTGCCCGGTACGTCATCCGGGGTGATGGTGACGGTCGAACCGTGAACGATGTCGACAACGCCCTGCGGATACTCACCGACCCGGAGCTTCGGCCCGGGCAGGTCACCGAGGATCCCGACCTCCATGTCGATCCGCTCGGAGATCTCGCGGATGTCCTTGATCACCCGTACGTGGGTCGGCCCGTCACCATGAGAGAAGTTGAGCCGGAACACGTCTACCCCGGCAATGATCATCTGTTCGAGCACGGGCGGATCCCAGGAAGCCGGGCCGACCGTGGCGACGATCTTCGTGCGACGGGTTTCTGAGTGGGTCTGGTTCACCCCTGCATCATGACGACCCGGCCTGCCGGCCCCGTAAACGGGTTTCACAACCGCAACTTGCCGGCCAGCTCCGAATGAATTCGAAGATCCGGTTTTCAGTTCGGAATCCGGGGTAAACGGAACTTCACGGCCTTGAATTCACCGGAGCGTTCCCCCTACGAGACGGTGGATAGGCCTGGCGGTGAGTGCCTGCACCGTCATGGAAAGCGGAAAGCCCGCCCCGATGACCGGGGCGGGCTTTCCCGTTACTGCGCCTGCTTTGCGTCTAGCGGTGACCGTTGAAGGAGATCACCTGCTGGATCCCGGACGGCCGGTTCGTATACCGCATGGTGATCAGCGGAGCCGGACCGAACTTGATCTGCTCGCGGGTGGCGTCGGAGTGCCAGTCGGCCGGATTCGACGAACCCTGGTCGGCGGCGAGTTCCGTGCCGGCGGCGGCGATCGCGTTCCAGACCGCGGTCTGGCAGGCGGACTTCTTGCCGTGTCCGCAGTACTTGACCCGGAAGGGACTCTTCACCTTCTGGCCGAGCAGGGAGCGGATATCCCGGTCGAAGTACTGGTACCAGCCCGAGTACTGACCGCTCGGGGGCAGATCGAACCGCGAGAAGAGCGAATTGAGCTCATCCAGCTGTGATCCGAGCACCGGCTTCATGAACGCGTCGGCGATCTTCGGCCAGGCGGCGTCCAGAGAAGCAGCGCCGGGAGCGTCGATCTTGCCGTCGAGATTGCGGTCCAGGCGGCTGCCACCCTTGTCATGCCAGGCGACCATCTGGTTCAGCATCTCGCGGGCCTGACTGCTCGGGGCCTTCGAGCCCTTGAGCAGCTTGGCCATCAGCGGCACCGTGAAGATGGCGCGGACATCCTGGGTCGCGCCGGCATTCATCGCCGAGACGACCTGGGCCATGTTCAGCTTGCCTTTCTTCTTGCCGTTCTTGATCTTGTTCCGGTTCAGCATCCGGGTCAGGAGGTTGACCCGCTGGACCGAACCGGCGCGGCCCCATTCGTCATCGGCGGAGCCGAATCCGTGGGCGACGCTGTTGTTCCAGTTGACCATCATTCCCGACTTCGGGTTCTTGCCGTGCGGATGGCCGCTCTTGGAAAGGAAGCCCTTCCACTCGTACTGGCCGGTGCCCTTGGTCGGCAGGCCGGGATCGACCCGCTTGTCACGGATCGGCAGCTTGCCGCTGGTGTAGAGGGCGACGTTCTTGTTGTCGATGTAAAACGAGTTGAAGGTCTGCGGAGTCTTCGAGGCAGCCTCGAAGAAGGACTTCGGACCCTTCACCGACCCGTTCGAGAGTCGACGGTTGAACAGCAGGTCGAGCACGTCCTTGCCACGGCTCGAACGCTTCGAACTGATCGCAACCTTCTTGCCCTTGACCGTCGCATAACCGACGACCGGTCCGTGGACGGTGGTCTTGTACGAAACCTGCTTGCCGTTCAGCGTGCCGGCGTTGAAGGTGGCCATGTTGCGGCATTCACCCTTGTACATGTACTTGGTGTCGCTGCCACCACAGAGGGTTTCGGCGAACTGGTCGATCACATCGCCGCTGGCCGAAGTCAGCGTGGTCGCGAAGTCCTGGCCACGGCCGATCAGCAGGTAACCGGGGAACGGGGCCGAGGTGGCACCACGCCACTTCAGATGCGGGGCGTTCATGTCGATCTCGTAGGTGAGGCCGGGCGCGAAGTAGCCGATCTGCGGTCCGCCGACCATCAGCGGACGGCCGGTGGCCGACTTCTTCTTCGTGATCATCAGCGTGTTCGAGGCCTGGTGACGCGGCTCGAGTGCATTGGCGCTGCGCTCGGCGCTCAGCGACTCGCCCTGGACCACGTTGACCGGGGTGTAGCTGCCCGGGTCGAGGATGACGCTGCCCTTGCGGCTCTTCTTCGGCAGCTGCTCATACGGGAACTTGCCGTCGATCGAGGTCGGGCTCTCTGGGTTGGTGTGCTGGCGCAAATCGTTGAAGACCTTCCAGCCCTTCTTCGCGCCGAGGCGCTTGATCAGGCCGCCGAGGAACTGCGACCGTCGGGCCTCGTCGCCGCCGCCCTCGCCGAGGAACTGGTCCTTCAGGGCGTTCACCGCGTAGACGTCATTGCGAGTCCACGGGGCGCTGGGTGATCCGGTGTGGCTGAGGTAGGCGTTGATGCCCTTGATGTAGGTGTCGATGTCGCTCAGGACGGCCTTGCCTTCCTTGCCGGCTGCCTTCAGGGCATCGGTCTGCTTGGCCACTGCCGCCTCGGTCTGGGCGCTCGGCTGGAAATTCTGCAGGCTGGAGACCAGGCTGATCGCGCTGAGCCCCGGTGCGTCAATCGCGGCGACCCGGGCGTTGTAGCGGGCCTGCTGCAGCAGCAGTCCGCGGTCTTCGGCTGCGATCCAGCCGGCCGCCCAGATGCCACCGTTGTAGGTCTCGGAAATCACATGCGGAACGCCGTACTTGTCACGCTTGATGGTCACGCCGTCCCTGGGAACCGATTCGATCGTGAACGGACCGTCGGTGGTCGCTCCGAGCTTCTCGGACTTGAAGTATTTGTTGATGTCCGCGTTGGTGACCTTGTTGAAAAGCGGGGTCAGCGCGTCGTACATCACGGCCTGGGTCGGATCAATCGGCAGCGAGCCCTTCTGGCCCGAGGGAATGATGTTGCGCGCGATCGCGGAATAGTCCTTGGGAGCTGCGTTCGCGGCCGGCACGGCGAGGCCGAGGACGCTCAAGAGCAGCAACGCCAGGTAGGCGCTCTTTCGAAGCATGAAGTTCTCTCCTTGGGGCCCGGACTGGAGGGCGGCAACCGGCGTCGCCAGGCAGACCGGGTGGTCATGGGTTGATTACAAGCTACTTGAAACGAACACGTGTCAATCCCGATGGATGCGGTGTCGGGGCGGAATCGGCGTGAGGGGTTCGAATCCGTAGAATCGGGCGGCCCGGAGAGGTGGCCGAGTGGCTGAAGGCGCTCCCCTGCTAAGGGAGTATGCGGTTTATAGCCGTATCGAGGGTTCGAATCCCTCCCTCTCCGCCTAGACTTTCCGCATGGCACTCGAGGAGGAGCGCTTCGATGGAGGCTCGACGGGCATCGCCTGGCGGCGGCTTGGCGAAGGGCCTCCCCTTCTTCTGATCAACGGTTACGCGGCGACCAAGGACGACTGGGATCCGGCTTTTCTGGGCGGCCTGGCGGCTCGCTCGACCGTCATCTGTCCCGACAACCGCGGGATCGGCGAATCGGCCCGCGGGGTTCACGAGGTGACGATCGGATCGATGGCAACCGACCTGGTCTCTCTGCTCGACGACCTGAGGATCAGGGAAGTGGATGTTGCCGGCTGGTCGATGGGCGGCTTCATCGCCCAGAAACTGGTCACCTGGATTCCCGACCGGGTCAAGTCCCTGACCCTGCTTGCGACCGACACCGGTGGCACCCGCGCCCATCGCCGCAGCCCCGAAGTCGATGCCGAGCTGACCGACAGGACCGGCAGCCCCGAGGAACAGGCAGACCGGCTAATCGACCTGCTTTTCCCTGCCGGGTTCGCGGCCCAGGTGAAATCCGGCGCGAGCGAGATCGTCGCTGCGGCCCGCGCCCGGCTCGACCCCGAAGTGCTGGCAGAGCAGGAACAGGCGATGGCCGACTGGTACGGACCTTCCGTGCCGCCGATCGACCGGATCTCGGAGCTCGCCCGGAAAGGCCTGCCGGTTCTGATCGCCCACGGACTCGACGACCGGGTGATCCCGGCCCGCAACAGCCGGGTGCTCTCCGGCGCACTCGAGGATGCGTGGCTGGCCCGTTTCCCGGGCGGCGGTCACGCCTTCATGGCGCAGGAACCGGAGCGACTCAGCAGCCTGATGTCGCTGTTTCTGGCCCGGTGAGCCGGCGAAGGTTCCGCGGGCGGCTCTAGCCTTTTACTAATGGATCAGCCAGGCACGCGAACCCATAAAGAGCTGGAAGAGATCTTCGGCGAGGTCGAAGCCCCCTTCGCTTTCGTCGACCTCGACGCAATGTGGGCGAACGGCGACTCGATGCTTGAGCGGGCCGGTGACAAGCCGATCCGGGTGGCGACCAAGTCACTGCGCTGCCGGCCGCTGATCGAGCAGGTCCTTGACCGCAGCGATCGGTTTCAGGGCCTGATGAGCTTCACCCTGCCGGAGACCCTGTGGCTTGCCGAACGCGGGATGGAAAATCTTCTGCTCGCCTACCCGACCACCAACCTGGAAGCGCTCAGCGAACTCGCGCTCCGGTCGGTGGCGCTTCAGGGAGCTTCCCCGGTCCTGATGGTCGATTGCGTCGAGCACCTCGACCTGATCGAGTCGGTGCTGGGCGCCCAGGCTTCACCGGTCCGGCTCTGTCTGGAGCTGGACGCCGCCCTATGGGCATTCGGCGGAAGGGTCAAAGCGGGCACTCTCCGGTCCCCGATCCACTCGCCGGAGGATGCCGTCGCCCTGGCCGAGGAGATCGGCCGTCGCGACAAACTGGAACTGGTCGGGCTGATGGCCTATGAAGGCCAGATCGCCGGCCTCGGTGACCGGATTCCGGGCCGGCCCTTCCGTTCCCGGGCGATTCGCTCGATGCAGAAGAAGTCCCGGGCCGAGATCGCCGAGCGGCGAGCCGAGACCGTGGCAAAGCTTCGCGAGATCGCGCCCCTCGAAATCGTCAACGGTGGCGGCACCGGTTCGCTCGATTCGACCTCGACCGAGGAGGCGGTGACGGAGGTGGCGGCGGGTTCGGGGTTCTTCGCGCCGGGGCTCTTTGACCACTATTCCCGGTTCAGCCTGCAACCCGCGGCGGGGTTCGCCCTGCCGGTGGTGCGGCGGCCGGAGCCTCGCGTGGTCACGGCCCTGGGCGGCGGTTACCTGGCCTCGGGGCCGATCAACCCGGAACGCATGCCAATTCCCTGGTTGCCGAAGGGACTCGAATTTGAAAAGGACGAGGGCGCAGGTGAAGTCCAGACCCCTCTGGTCGGCGACGCCGCCGCTTCACTGAAGATCGGCGACCACGTCTATCTGCGCCACGCCAAAGCCGGTGAGCTCTGCGAGAGATTCGAGTCACTGATCCTGATCGAGGGCAACGAGATCGTCGACGAGGTCCCGACCTACCGGGGCGAAGGCCAGACCTTCCTCTAGGACAGCCCCGCCTGGACGAGGTCAGTTGACCGGGGGGCGAAAGGCGTCGACCACCAGGTCGGTGTGGCGTCGCCAGACCCCGGGATCCTTTTCCCCGGCATCTCCGAGAGTCCGGCAGACCCCGCCGAAGAGAGTCCAGATCTCGTCCACCTTCGCGTCCTTGCGGATCGCACCCTCCCGCTTCGCCTTGCGAACCAGCCGGGTCATGTGATCCTTCACCCTGGCCTTGGTCTCGTCCAACTCGGTCGACTTTCCCGGCCAGTAGATGCCCGCAGGAAAGGTCAGGTCGCTGGCCCGGGCAGCGGCCTTGCGCATCGCCTCCCGAAAGGCCGCACCGGGATCTTCGCTCTCAAGCGCTTCGAGGATGTCCTCGTCGAAACGGTTCAAACGGCGGATCAGGATCGCCGCAACGAGATCGTCCTTGGTTTCGAAGTTTCGGTAGACCGTGCCCTTGCCCACCCCGGCCCGGACGGCGATCTCGGGGATGCCCGCCTCGACCCCACGCTCGGCGAAAACCTGCTCGGCAGCGGCGATCACCTTCTCCCGGTTGCGGACCGCGTCAGCCCGGCGCGGACCTTCGGCGCCCTCGGTCTCCCGAACTGGAACTTCGGCGTCGACGGCATTCATCGTTCGTCCGCCGCCAGCGCGGGTTCGGGGAGGATGCTCGCCGCACCCATCTCCTCGGTCACGATTGCATGGCGATGGCCGGAGCGGGGGATCAGCAGGGCCAGCAGACCGGCGAAGATCGAGACTCCGGCGCCGACCAGGAAAGCGGTGCGAAACCCCTCGCTGGTCGGGAAGCCGGTAGCAACGAGGATCGTGCCGGTCAGGATCGAGGCGGTCACCTGGGAACCCAGCGAAGAGCCGACCGAGCGGATCAGGGTGTTGAAGCCAGTCGCTTCACCGGTGCGCTCGGGCGGAACCGCTTCCATGATCAGGTTGGGCATCGCCGCGTAGGCCAGGCCGACTCCGATCGAGGAGAGCACATTCCAGAGCACGATCGAAAGCGCCGAGCCGTGATCGAGCCCTAGCCCTACCAGTCCGATCCCGCTGATCAGTCCGCCGAGAGCGAGCGGCAGCTTGTTGCCGAATCTGGCTCCGAGCTGGCCGGAAAGCGGGCCGGCAAAAAGCATCATCAGCGCCGCCGGAAGCATCACCAGTCCGGCCTGCGTTGCCGAAAACCCGAACCCGTAACCAGTCGATTCGGGTGATTCGACCAACTGCGGGATCAGGATGAACGAGGCAAACATGCCGAAACCAATCAGCAGGGTGGCGATGTTGGTCATCGCCACGCTCGGTTCGGCCAGCAGGGAGACGTCGGCCAGAGGGTCCCTGGTGCGCTTCTGGAGCCAGACCCAGAAAGCGAGAACCACCATCCCGGCGATGATCAGCCCGATGGTCCTGGTGCTGGTCCAGCCCCAGTTGTTGGCTTCCGAGATCGCGTACATCGGCACCGAAAGGCCGACCGCCAGCACCGCTGCGCCCCGGTAGTCCACCCGGGCGGGGGTGCGGTTGGGAGATTCGGGCACGAAGATCAGCGCCGCCAATGCGGCGAAGACTGCCATCACCGCCCCGAGCCAGAAGATCCAGTGATACGAGGCGTTGTCAACGATAAGCCCGCCGACCACCAGCCCGATACCGCCCCCGATGCCTAGGGTCGCGGACATCAATCCGACCGAGGCGGAAACACGGTCGGCCGGGAACTCGTCGCGGATGATCCCGAAACAGAGCGGGAAGATTCCGCCGCCGACGCCCTGAAGAATGCGGCCCGCGACGATGGCGGGGACGCTGTCTCCGAGGGCCGAGACGATGGAGCCGGCGGCGAAGATTGAAAGGGCGATAACGAGCAGTCGGCGCTTGCCGAACATGTCTCCGAGCCGCCCGAAGATCGGGGTGAAGATGGCGGCCGAGATCAGGTAACCGGTGAGCACCCAGGCAATCCCGGTTGCATCGGTGTTGAACTCCTTCATCAGCTCGGCCAGGGCCGGGATCAGCGTGGTCTGGGCGAGCGCAAAGGAAAGCGCCGCCAGGCTGAGGATCAGCAGAGTGCGGGTCGGGTGGGGACGGTCACTGCCGACGGCCCCTCCGGCTGACGAGAATTCAGCGGACGAAGATTCGGATGAGGATTCACTAAACGGACTCACTGGTCCGGATAGTAACAGCCAACCGGACCCACGGGTCCGCTAAGCCCCGAGGACTTTCGTCACATAGGCGTTGCTGAATGTCCGTTGCGGATCGAGTTTGTCCCGCACCCCTTGGAAATCAGCCCAGCGAGGGAAGCTCGGGGCAAGATCCTTGGCGCTCCGGTAGTGAAGCTTGCCCCAATGGGGCCGTCCGTCGTACTCGCGGAAAATTCCCTCGATAGCCCGGAAATAGGGTTCGTGTTCCATGCTCCGGTGCTGATGAACCGCGATGTAGACGGTCGGTCGGCCATGAGCCTGGCTGATCAGCGCGTCGTCTCCGGCCGAGACCCGGCATTCGATCGGCATCGCCAGCGGGAAGGTCTCGGATTCGATCAGGGCCAGAACGCGGTCCAGCGCCTCGGGGCCCGACTCGGCCGGCAGGGCGTATTCCATCTCGTTGAAGCGGATCGTCCGGTAATTGGCGAATACCCGATGGGACAAGTCGATCTGCTCGGACTGTGACATGAAGGCGGTCGAGTAGCGGGCCATCTTCGGGATGCTGGAGCGGAAGCGACCGGTCAGCCGCAGGGCGATGTCCCCAAGTCCGTTCTCGAGGACCACGTCTCCCAGAAAGCGGTCGGCCGCCGAGCGCGGCGCAAGTGGCTTGTCGGTCCGGTTGCGGGTGAGGGTCAGTGCGGTCCTCGTGTACGGGAAGACGAAGAACTCGAAATGCTCGTTTTCCTCAGTCAGCCGGTCGAATTCGGCCATCACTTCGTCGAGGTCCATCGGGGCATCGATCCGATGCAGGTTGAAAGCAGGGACAGTGCGCAAAGTGACCGAGACCAGTACCCCGAGCGAGCCGATCGCTACCCGGGTAGCCAGCAGCTCATCGGAACCCGATTCGAATTCACGGATCTCGCCGTCGGCTCCCATCACCCTGGCTTTTTCGATCTGGGCGGAGATGTTGGGCAGGGCGCGACCGGTGCCGTGGGTGCCGGTGGAAACCGCGCCGGCAATCGTCTGGCGGTCGATGTCACCGAGGTTCGGCATCGCCAGGCCGAGATGGTCGAGTTCACAATTCAGGTCGGCCAGGATCGTGCCCGCCCCGACCTCGACCAGACCCGTCTCGCGGTCGGCCGAGATCACCCCGGCGATGTGAGAAATGTCAAGCAGAAGATCGTCGGAAAGCGCCGTCGGGGTGAAGGAGTGGCCGGAACCGACGGTGGTGATCTGCCGCCCTGCGGCTCCCGCCTCGCCGACTATCTCGGAGAGCTCCCCGACCCCGCCGACCCGGATGAAGTCCCGCGGCCGGCAACTCTGGTGCCCGGCCCAATTGCTCCAGGACCGCCCGCCGCTTCCGAGCTTCCTGGCGTCGTAGTTTTCACCGACCATCAGCCGCACCTGCTTCCTCGCTCAGTTCCGAAATCAACGGCGGTCCTATACCGAGAGAACGGGCCACGATTGCCACCCCGGCCAGCATGGCCGCGGCGACCAGACAGGGCAGAAGGTAACCGGCCGCCCCGGCCAGTGCCCCGCCGCCGACCGCCCCGATCATCTGACCGCCGCCCCAGGCAACGTTGGAGGCACCGGAGGCGTACCCCTGGTTGACCCCGGCGGCAGTCGCAGTGTCGGTGACCAGCGTGCTGGCGGGCGTGAACGCCATGCCCGCTCCGAACGCCATCACCATCACCGTCGCAAACAGCAGCGGGAGCCGGTCGAAAAGTCCCAGCCCGATCAAGGCAAGGATCAAAGCCCCCGCCCCGATCAGGTAGGGCAGGGTCCGACCGACCCGGTCCGAAATCCTCCCGATCACGGGACCGACCAGGGCCTCGACTACCGAGCCCGAAGCGAAGGCCGCGGCAATCAGGAACGGTGACGCACCGAGGTCATCCATGCGGAGCGGCCCGACCACCACCACCAGCCCGAAGGCGACTGAAGGCCCGGCCAGCATCAGGACACCACTCGGCACATCGGAGCCGCGGATCCGTCGCCAGGCCTCACCCAGCGGCTGGGACTCGACTCCCGACGGCTCGGGCAGGGTCACGGCGATCGCGATCAGGAACAGGGCAGCGACCAGGACCATGCTGAAGACAGGTTCGGTTCCGATCTGATGAGCGAGCGCTCCGAGCGGAGCGCCGAGCAACTCGCCGACCACCGCGGCGGCGATAACAATTCCGAGCATCTCGCCCCGGCGGGCAGTCGGAGCGGCGATAACTACCCAGCTGATCGCGCCCGCCCACATCAGGGCGCCACAGCCACCCTGAATGAACCGGAGCAGGTCGAGCAGGACGATGCTCTCCGCAAAACCAAAGAGCGGACTGCAGATTCCAATGCCGATCAGACCGGCGATAACGGTCTTACGCGCACCCACCTTCGCAACCAGCCAGCCGCCGGGCACCGCCATCACCAGCGATCCGGCAGCAAAGGCACCGGCCAGCACCCCGATCGCTCCTTCGCTCAGGCCGTGATCGCTCTTGTAGCTCGGAAGCAACGGAGTCAGGACCGAGAAAAACGTGACGTCAAGAAAGACGACCGCACAGGCAAGAATGAGCAGACGACGCACGACTCCATCCTGACAGGCGACCCCCAGGGCCCGATCCGACGATTCGTCCGTAACGGGTGACTGTCATGACGGGATGTCGTGGGATAGTTCCCGCATGAGCAAAATGGGCGACGTCGAATCCGAGGAAGAAATCCAGAAGGAGATGGAAGAGCTGGGAGTGAGCAACGATGCCACCGGCTCACCGGATGTCCTGATGTCGGGCCCGATGATCCAGGTGACGGTAATCATCCTGGTCGTCCTCCTCGTCGCAGGCGCCCTCTTCCTGGTCTTCTGAGTCCAGCCCGGCTACCCTCGCGGGATGGGAGTCGAGGAGAACAAGGATCTGGTCCGCCGCTTCTACGCGGAAGCGATCAACGATCGTGATCGAGGCGTCTGCGGGCGGCTGCTGACCGCCGACTTCACTCACGATGACGAGTTGAAGGGAAGAGACCGACAACAGGAGGCAGTTAACGCCTTCCTCGATGCCTTCTCCGACCTCCACAACGAGATCCTGATGCTGGTCGCCGAAGGTGATCTGGTCGCCGCACACCAGAAATGGACGGGCACTCAGGACGGAGAGTTCAACGGAATCCCCGCCACCGGTCGCAAGGTCGAGTTCACCTCGACCGCGATCATCCGGATCGAGGGGGACCTGATCGCCGCCGCCTGGGATGAAGTCGACCTGCTCGGCCTAACCACCCAGCTGAATCAGTACTGAACCGGGACAGGGTCAGGACTGAACGGGCCAAACGTCCCGGCCGACCCTCCGCCTGTCAGAATCCCCGGGCCGAACAGGCCACGGAGGGGTGGCAGAGCGGTTGAATGCACTGGTCTTGAAAACCAGCATGCGTCTTACGGCGTATCGAGGGTTCGAATCCCTCCCCCTCCGCTGAACATTCGGGATCTGGCTCTGCCATGAGATTGGCATGTCAATCTCAAGCTCAGTTTGCATAGACGTTCTAGTTGGCCTGACCACGCTGAGGTCGGCTGGAGTGTTGGGAAAGCCTTCCCATGGCTTTCCTACATGGTGGAACTCTCCCGTTTCTCGGGGGTGATGTGAACTGGTCTCCCGCAAAGTTGAGTCAGCGGTCTTGGCTCCGGCGATGAGCTGGCGCTACTTCGTCACCTTGATCGCCTTCTCAACGGCCGTGCTGCCGGCGTTCTTCGATGTCACGTTGAAAGTGATCTTGAACTCTCCCTGCTTCTTGCACTTGACCTTGACTCCAACGGTGCTGGTCTTGCCAGCTGAAATCGTTCCGACCGAGGTACTGGAGTTGATGCCCCTGCCTTTCACCTTCAACTTCACGCCGGTGGCGGTCGCGTTTCCGACATTGGTGATCTTGACCTTGTAGGTCACCTTCTTGCCCTTCCTGGCCTTTGCGGGACCGCTCACCCTGACCGTCTTGACACTCGCCTTGTAGACAGTGGTATCCACGGTGAAGGTACGGGTGGCCGGGGTCGGATCCTGATTGCCGGCCGCATCCTCAGCCCGGAACTTGACAGTGTGCGAACCATCCACCAAGCCCGCAAACGTCTGCGAACTGACGCAGTCAACAAACGGCCCGGAGTCAATTCGGCACTGAACCTTTGCGGTATCCCCGGGCGTGCCATGAAATGAGAAAGTCGCCGAACTCACGTTGATCGTGCCCGACGGACCCGAATCAATCAGCGTTTCAGGCGGTCCCGTGTCGATGGTGAATGTCCGAATAGCGGGAGTCGGATCAATGTTTCCAGCTATGTCCATGGCACGAACCTCAAACGTGTAATTCCCATCGGGGAGTGAGCCGGGCGTGGTGTGGGTACCTTTGGATCCGACACACGGTAGAAACTCCGATGGAGTCAGACCGCTGAGGTAAACACGGCATGAATAGTCCGCGCTAGACTCGGAAGCCGAGAATGAAAAGGTTGGTGTCGGGTCGCTGGTTTTCCCGCTGGGTCCTGATGTGATCCCAGTTTCGGGCGATATCGTATCCACGGTGAAGGTACGGGTGGCCGGGGTCGGATCCTGATTGCCGGCCGCATCCTCAGCCCGGAACTCGACAGTGTGCGAACCATCCACCAAGCCCGCAAACGTCTGCGGACTTGAACAGTTAACAAACGACCCCGAATCGATTCGACACTGTACTATCACGGCGCCATGAAATGAGAAAGTCGCCGAACTCACGTTGATCGTGCCCGACGGACCCGAATCAATCAGCGTGTCAGGTGGAGTCGTGTCTAGATCGAAACTCCTTGTTGCCGGAGTTGGATCTACATTGCCAAATTCATCAACTGCCCTAACATAAAGCTTGTGATACCCGTCCGCAACATTAGCCAAGGCCTCAAGGCTTGAACACGGATAAAAGGGTCCGGTATCTAACATGCACTCAAACGATGTGCCTCGCTCCGAGGTAAACTCGAAGGTAGGGGGACTGGATAATAACCCGCTATAGCCAGAATAGCTGGATTCTATCCAGGTATCCGGTAAAGGCTGAGGTTCCGGTATCCCGTGAGAAATCCAGATTCCGATGCTCCCGCCGTAATACAAACCATACTCGCTTTCCGATCCGCAATTAGCTCCACCGAATATTTGCGGCGCACCGGTTACGAAGTTGCTAGTGAGCGCTCCCCTGCCGTCCAATCCGTGAATGAACTTCGCCCCCACAAGAGGTGTACCAGCAAATCTGGGACTTGGCACCGCAGAGGTGGTCGAAAGCTCCAAATCTTGGCTGAGAGTATACGCACAATAACTACCCGCCGAGTCGCCCGTGCCATCGGGAAAAGCCCTAATTTCGGCGGGGCCACTGAGACTGAATTCTCCTGTGTCCTGATCGTAGGTTCCGTGGATGTCTCCTGTAGCCACCAACGTAATAGGGATACCGTCCGCGCCCGGCGGCACCACAATGGGGAATCGAAATCCACCGAGGTCGCCCGGAACGCCAGAAGGTCCCTTGACCGTTACGACACCGTCAGTGATGTCGCCACTAACGGTCGCAGTGGCTGAATCCACTCCAGGCAGAATCTCCGCGTTCCTGATGTTCAGCCCCCCCCAAGTCCAGGGGGATTCCACGCTCAATTGACCGTGATCGAATTCAATGCTGAACGGGGTCGCTGCTGCTTGTCCGCCAAACGTCCAGAACACACCGAGGATCATCACAACGAACCCGAGCACCAAATTGCGAACCAGAAGGAAGCTGTTTATCGACTTACCTGGACTGTCCATTCCACGTTTCCATCGAAGCATTGTCACTATTAGAGGGTCATCAAATCCGACTAATATCTAGAGGCTTCCAAGATCCCAGAAACGAGCATACAGGACTTAGAGCTCCTCTGTCTCGGGCGAAATCACCTGGGACGAACAAGAGGCAATCTCACTGCTTGAGAAGTTCTTGGACTAGAGCAGGGCCCAGTTTGAACGGTGGGGGCCTTTCTCGCGACCGACCTTCCATATGCTGGTTTGGTCTTATCAAGACCTTACTCAGAGCCAAGCAGACGGAGGATGTTGATGGTCTTGAAAACCAGCATGCGTCTTACGGCGTATCGAGGGTTCGAATCCCTCCCCCTCCGCTGAACCCCCGGGCGTGCAGCCCTCAAACGACCGACCGGGGACCCGGCTCCGGGTCAGTCGTTTACAGCGAGGGGCGTGCGATCGCCCCGCCAGCCGAGGGGGAATCCGACCCCGCCAACCGATCGGCAATCCTCCATGTAGGAAGCGATGCGACCCGAGGCGTCGGGTTCCATGTCATTCGAAGCCCAGGCCGGGTACTTGACACTGCCGGCCACCCAGACGAACTTGCCGCCGGCGTCGGTTCGATCAACGACGAGCTTGAAGTGGATCATCTTGACGCCGAAGTCGTTATCGACCCAGACCTTGGCGTCGTCAGGTCCCTTGTCCTCCCGCTCGTCGTACACGAACGTGGCCTTTTTCCTCACTTTGCCGGTGCATTCATACGGAATGGTCGCGGTCAACCTGCCCAACTTCAGTTCATCGTTGAATCTGGCATTCCAGAACCTGACGCTGACTTCCCCGCCGCTCTTGCTCTGGCCCCCGGGCCGATTCCGCTCGAAGGTCGGACCCGTCCACTTGACAGCCGGCGCGGGCAAGTCGGCGGCCGAGGCTCCTGCCGCGCCGATCGCGAAGAAAACCATTGCCGTTGCGCCGAGCTTGAGAAGTGCGTTCATGGTGAAGGTAACCCTTGTCTGGAAGGAAGTTTCGGCCAGGAGCTTACGAGCCTCTTCAGGTGAGCGGCATATGCTTTCGATCTCGATCGCGTCCAGGAGGAATCTGTGAGAAGAGGCTTGGGAGTTGCTGTCACCACTGCGATGTTGACCGTTGCCGGCTGTGGCGGGGTCGCGGAGCTTGATTCGGGTGAGGTTGAAACTGTGAATCAGGCCAGATCGGCTGTAAGCGAAGCGCGGGCGTCCGGGACGCTCAAGCCCGGAGACGGCGACACGTTGACCGAATTCATGATCCTCTGCCGGGAGAAGCCGCTGTCCGAAGTTGAGGGCGACACGCTGAGGGAGACGATGGACGAACTGGCCCCTCAGCTCAAGGGCATTGACCGCGAGTACTTTCGCAAGATGGACCGGCTCGCGACCAATGGATGCGATTGAGCCGGATTGCCGGAGCGCCGACGGCGATCCCCCGTGTCTGACTCGCCCGGCAAAGCTGAAGGGGCATTTCCGGAATTCCTGGCCGAACCTGCGGATCTGGTGGCTGAAAAGCTGCTCGGCTGCTTCTTCGAACGGACGATCGGTCAACAGAGGCTGCTCGCGCGGATCGTCGAGACCGAGGCCTACGACCAGGATGATGCGGCCAGCCATTCGCACCGGGGTCGCACCGCCCGGAACGAGGTCATGTTTGGTCCATCCGGCCGCCTCTATGTGTACTTCACCTACGGCATGCATTACTGCAGCAACGTGGTCACTGGCGAGGATGGTCACGGATCCGGCGTGCTGATCCGGGCGGCAGAACCGGTCGAAGGCATCTCGAAAATGGAAAAGCTTCGTGGCCTCGAAGGCAGGAACCTCGCCAACGGCCCGGCCAAGCTTTGCCAGGCATTAGGGATCGATCTCCAACTAGGCGGCCATGACCTGCGCAAGGATCCGCTCCGGCTGCTGGAAGGCGGGCTGCTCCCGGGAGAGAACACCACCCGCACCACGCGGATTGGGATCAGCAAGGCAAGGCACCTGCTTCGACGCCACTACATAACCGGAAACCCCTACGTTTCGCGGCGTTGAAAGCTCACTGCCAGGGGTCGCCGAGCTTGTGGCCGAGCCAGCGGTATTTCTCGCGAGTGAAGGTGGCGGCGAGATGACCCTGATTGCGGTAGATCAGATAATCGCCATCGACCGCATGGCACCATCCGCCGGGGCAAAGCATTGGTTGGGGATCGATCAGGGGAACCCGCAGGACCCGGCGGGCAGCCTTGAAGTCGTAGGAGTAGGCGGCAGGCCGGGTGGGCCGGAAGCCGCAGTTGCCCGGTGAGTAGAGGTTGTAGCGGAGACAGGCCGTGACGCTGGACGGAGTTACCGCCTGGTCCCTGATCACGGCGGTCCTCCGGGACCAGCTCCTCAGCTTCCTCAGGGTCCGGATCATGCCGTCGACCAGGTAGGGCTCGCTGGAAATCCGGCCGCTGGCACCCTGCACGTCGTATGCGTCGGAATTGGCGGCGGAGACGACCACGACCAGACCGGGCCGCATGCGTCGGATCCTGTTCAGCGAGTTTCGTCGCCAGGTGTCGCAGTAAAAGTCGATGTGAACCAGCGCCGCCGGACAGCTGGCCCGGGTCAGGGCGATCACCTGCCATCCCTTCGACTTGGCCAGGCGGATCAGTCCCGGCCCCCACTGCATCGCATGCGAATCCCCGAGAAGGACGACTTTCTTCTTCGACTTGCGGTCCCCGAAACGGCAGGCTCCCGACCGTAGCCTTTCGTGTCCCAGCAAACAGCCCTTGCGATACACCTCTCCCTTGTCGGCCGCAACCCGGTTCAGTCCGGGAAGGAAGCGGGCCTGGGCGGGCCCGGCCAGGACGACGGCAACCAGACAGGAAACCGCGAACAGGCCCGCCAGCTTTTGACCGCAGGAACGCTTCAAGTTCCGCTCACCCCTCCCATGGGTCCTGGAGCCGGGAGTCGAGCCACGGCGCCAGCATCCTCGAATAGGTCGCGGTGATGTGGAAGCGGTCGCGAAACCTCAGGTACCTGCCGTGTACCGGACTGCAGGAATAACCGGGGCAGATCCTCGGTAGCGGATCTATCACCTGGATTCCACCGACCTGCTCCGCCGCTTTCAGGTCATAGGCGAGTTCGGGCGGCCGGTTCATCCTGAAGGTGCATCGTTCGGGATCGTCCTGATGTTCGGTCACACATTCGGAGGGCAGGTAGTCCTTCGACATCGCCATGTCCTGCATCAGGGTGACCTCGGCCCCCGTCGCCTTGAGGGCCTCGAAGGTCTCAACCATGCCGTCCTCGAGCAGAGGCTCGGCTGCCGCCCGGTCGAGCTTCTCGCCATCGCGGTCTACGGTCATGTTGGGGCCGGTGTTGCTGGCCACGATCACCAGCCCCGGCGCTTGCTCTTTGATCCGCTCCAGCGAGTTTTCCCGCCAGCGGTCACAGTTCTCGTCGACGCTGACCTGCGCCGCCGTGCAATTTGCGTGAAGCAGGGCGGTCAGATTCCATCCGCGCTCTTTCGCGATCTCGATCAGGGCCGGAGTCCACTGGAGCGCGTGGGAATCACCGAAAACCACCACCTTCTTCGACGAGTCGGGGTCACCGAACTGGCACTCACCGGACTCGGCTTCCTGACCGTGAATCAGGCAGCCGTTGACGAAAACCGGGCCCTTGTCCTGCTTGACCTCGCTGAAGGAAGGCACGAAGGAGGTGGCTGTGCTTTCGCGGTCGCGGCTACCGCCGGAGTCGCCCTTGCCACCGCAGCCGGCGACAAGGAGTGAAGCCAGCAGGACCGGCAAGACCAGAAACATCCCTGAACACTTTTTAGTCCCTGTTGAAGGCATCGCTTGGCTCCTTGCCGAATCTCCCCCGGCCGTGGCGGTGGGCGAGCCTAGCAGTCGGTAGCTCAGGTGCCAATGATGAGACCGGCGCCGAGACTGATCATGATCACAGCGATCAAGCCGTCGAGGACCCGCCAGGCGGCCGGTCGGGCGAAGAGCGGCTTGAGCAGCCGGGCGCCGTAACCGAGGACGAAAAACCAGGCGAACGAGGCGGAGGCGGCGCCGAGTGCCCACCACCAGCGGTCGACCCCGCTCTGCTGATTGGCGATCGAGCCGAGCAGCATCACGGTGTCGAGGTAGACATGGGGGTTGAGCCAGGTGAAGGCGAGCGTGGTCAGGACGATCGCCTTCATTGAAGCGTCGGCCGGGCTTTCATCCATGTTCATCCCCCGCGGGTTCAGGGCGCGGCGGGCGGCGATCACCCCGTAGGAGATGAGGAATAGCGCGCCCAGCAGGCGGACCACGTCGATCGCTGCCGGGGCTCTCTCCAGCAAGGCGCCGATTCCGGCGACTCCGGCCGCGATCAGAACCGCGTCGGAGAAGGCGCAGATCAGGATGACCGTGACCAGGATGCGTCCGCGACCCTCGACGCCTAGCCTGAGCAGGTAGGCGTTCTGGGCCCCGATCGCGACGATCAGGGTCAGGCTGGCGGCAAAGCCAAGCAGGACTATCTGGAGGAGAGAGACGCTCATTCGGGGACCGATTCTGGGTCCTTCACATTGTGAAGTCAAACTAATCTTTCTTAGCTATCATTAGTTTTTCTAATGTCTAATTTTCGCACCGAACACCTCGAGACCCTGGTCGCCCTGGTCGAGGGAGGAACCTTCGAAGCAGCCGCCCGGCGGCTATCGGTTACCCCTTCAGCAATCTCCCAGCGAATCAAGGCCATGGAACGATCGACCGGCCAGGTGCTGGTCCAGCGCAGCAACCCCGTCGAGCCAACCGCGGCCGGTGACATCGCCCTCCGTTACGGCCGGCAGATGCGACTGCTCGAAGACGAGGCGGCCCGGGCACTTGCCCTCGAGGAGGGAGAAGGTGGCGCGGTGACGGTGCCGCTGGCAATCAACGCCGACAGCCTCGGGACCTGGTTCATGGAAGCGCTGGCCGGAGTCGACTCGCCCGGCGTCGTCTTCGAGGTCTTGCGGGAAGACCAGGAGCACACCACCTCCCTGCTCAGAGCGGGCAAGGTGATGGCCGCTGTGACTTCGAATGCGGAGGCAGTACAGGGCTGCCGGTCGGAAATGCTCGGCACGATGACCTACCACCCGGTCTGCTCTCCCGGCTTCCTCGAGAAACAGCTCGGTGGCAAGGCCACTCCGGAAAACCTTGGCAAGGTGACGGTGGTCGACTTCGATCGCAAGGACCAGACCCAGAACCGCTTCTTCCGCGACTTCGCCGGCAGGCCTCTGCGAGCTGCTCGCCACTACATCCCGACCACGGCCGACTATGCCCGGGCAATCCTGCTCGGAATGGGCTGGGGCCTTCTGCCTGACCGTCAGTGTCTGGAGGAGATCAGGCGTGGCCAGTTGGTCGAGTTCGCCCCGAAACAGGCGATCCAGATGCCGCTTTACTGGCAGCGCTGGACCCTGGAGTCACCGCTGCTGGAGGAACTGACCGACGCGGTGAAGGCGGTGGCGGCAGTCGAGATGCACCAAGGCTGACCGGAGCCCGGCACCGGGCTCAGTTCAAAGGATCGAAGGTCGCCAGGCCAAGTTCCTTCCAGGCCGCGAGCAACTGCCGGTCGGAACTCGCGGCGACGACATCCTCGCCCACGATCATCGCGGCAGCTGCACAATGGACCGCGTCATAACCTCGCAGGCCGAAGCGGAATGCGGTCCGGGCGGCCTCTTCGACCAGGCCCCGTCCAATCTCAATCGGGACGACGGCAGACCACCTCCGGATCAATGCCTCCATTACCTGACGCGCCTCGCGGGGTGCCAGGATCTCTGCCCGGGGTCCCCGCGCCACAGCTGCCGCCGCCTCCACGAACAGGAGGCGCGTTGAGACGATCGTGGAGGCTTTCGACCACAGATTTTCACTCGCAGCCGTTCCCGTCTCCGGCACCAGCAACGGGACGAATGCCGATGTGTCGAGGTAGACGATCACCGGGGCCCTCTTCCCTCATCGATAATTCGAAGCATCTCTCCGGGCTCGAGACCAATGTCAACGGGATCGGGGTATTCGCTGTTGGGTCGCTTCGGCTCCAAGGCTGGGGAGATCAAACCTTCCGCAACCAACCGGTCGAAATTGCTGAGCTCACCGACCGGTTCCAGCCTCGCGACCGGCTTGCCGCGGTCGGTGACGATGATCGTTTCACCCTCTTTGACTTTTTCCAGATGGCGACTGAGGTTGTTCTTGAGGTCGCGGATTCCTACTTCCATCTCGCCCTCCAATGTAGCTACATTATTGCCAACTATTATAGCTACATTGGATCGCTGCTCTTTGGCTTTCATGTTGACCCAAGGCCCGGGAGGCATTTTCTCGCCCCCGTCCCCGCCTTCTGGCACCCCGGGGTAGAAATTGACGCGCGTCAACTATAGGATGCGGGAATGGCTTCCCTGCGCTCGCGAATCGCCCTTGCCCTGATCAAGAAGCAGTTGCCGAAGATCGTCGCTGCCGACCCGATCGCCGGACTCGGCGACGGGCTTCACGTCGCCATCGTCGGCTCCGGCTCGCCCCTCCCCGACGAAAAGCGCGGCAACCCCTGCGCCCTGGTCATCGCCGGCAGCAAGGTCTATGTGATCGACGCCGGGGAAGGGGCGTCGGAGACGATCAACCGGATGGGTATCGACGCCGGCCTGATCGAGTCCCTGCTCCTCACCCACTTCCATTCCGATCACATCGGCGGCCTCGGTTCGGTCAACCTGCAGCGCTGGGTGGCCGAAGGGAGCAGCACCCCGATGAAGGTCTTCGGGCCTCCCGGGGTCGGCAAGGTGGTCGCCGGCTACAACGAGGCCTACGAGCTCGACCGCGGCTACCGGGTCGGCCACCACGACGAGGAATACGTGGACCCGGCAATCGGCGCGATGGTGCCGGAGGAGTTCCCGGTGCCCGGCGAGGGCGAGGCCAATGTGGTGCTCGAGGATGATGGCCTGGTGGTCAGCGCCTTCGAAGTCGACCACTCGCCGGTTGGTCCCGTGGTCGGTTTCCGCTTCGACTACATGGGAAGGAGCGCCGTGATCAGCGCCGACACCGTCTACTGCGAGAACCTGGTCAAGGCCTCGAAGGACACGGACCTGCTGATCCACGACGCGCTTTCGGACGAGCTGCTGCTGATGGTTGCCGATGCCCAGAAGAAAGCCGGGCACGGCAAGCGGGGCAAGATCCTGGCCGACGTGACCGACTACCACGCGACCGCGCCCCGGGCAGCCGACGCCGCGCAGGAGGCCGGAGCCAGGGCACTGGCGCTGACACATGTGGTGCCGCCGCTACCCCTCAAGGGACTCGAAGAGATCTACCTCGCCGACGCCCCGAAACGGTTCGACGGCCCGCTGTGGATCGCCTCCGACGGCGACCTCTACAGCCTGCCCGCATCCGGCGGGCTCAAGCGCAGCAACCTGATCGGGCGCCGCCGCTGAGAGCAGCCAATAGGCTGCCGGAATGAGATCGCAGGGGTCCGCTTTCCGTCTGTTTCTGTTCCTGGCTGTTGTTCTGGGGGTCGGAGCCGCCGCTTCACCGGCGTCGGCCGTGCGTCCGGACTCACAGGCGGTGCTTTCACCAATTGATTTCCAGATCCTGAACCGGCCCGCTCCGGTGCGCGGGGCGGACGACCGGCGGCACATGGTCTACGAGATCCAGGCCGTCAACCAGTCCGGGATGGACGTGCAGATCCGCAAGGTCGCTCCGCGGGCACAGGGCAACCGCCTGGGGCTGCCGTTCACGGGAGACCGGCTCGAGAGCCGGATGCGAATCAACTCGGGGGCGTCCGGCACCACGCTCGGTCCCGGTGGCAGCGCGATGATCTTCATCGACGCCTCCTACGGCCTGGCCCGGAGAACGCCCAAGGCGATAAGCAACGCGATCAGCCTGGCCTGGGATGACACGGCAAGCGCCGGGGATGTCGTCCGGCAGACCTTCATCGGAGTCTCGACCCGGGTTTCGCGCCAGAAGCCGGTCGTGCTCTCGCCCCCGCTGCGCGGGGCCAAATGGGTGGCGGTTAACGGCTGCTGTTCGATGAACCCACACCGGGGCGCCACCCTTGCGATCGACGGAACGGTCCGGGTGCCGGAGCGCTTCGCGATCGACTTCGTCCAGCTCAACCGCCAGGACCGCCTCTTCTCCGGCCCGCTAAATGACCCCTTCAGCTACGGGTACTACCGGACGCCGGTATTCGCGGCGGCGCCGGGCAGGGTCGTCGGGGTGAAAAGGCACCTGCCGGAGCAGGTGCCCGGTTCGCTTCCGGACGGGGCGACGATCCAGATGGCCGGCGGCAACTATGTGGTGGTGAACATCGGACACGGCCGCTACGCCTTCTACGCGCACCTGGCCACCAACTCGGTGCGGGTGAAGCGGGGCCAGAAGGTCAGGACCGGCCAGATAATCGGACTGCTCGGCAACACCGGCAATACGGACGGTCCCCACCTTCACTTCCACGTGATGAACTCGCCCTCGCCGCTTCAGTCGAGTGGCCTTCCTTTCGTCTTCCGTGGCTTCAGGGGCCAGGGGTTTCTGCGCAATGTGGTCGGAATCCAGGCCGGCGAGATCGGCAACATCGACCGCAGGCGGCTCCGGGGCCGCTACCGGAACGTGTTGCCGATGGAGGACCAGATCGTGCGGTTCGGCCGATAGCTGCGACCACCCGCAAACCCGCCGGAGGAAAGGCCGCGGCGCGAAAGGGCAAGAACCCGCCGGCAGATTCCCCGGCGATCCGGATCTGTCTCGGGGTGCTCGGCCTCTCGGCGCTGTCGATCGGGATACCGGCCTCCTTTGCCCCCGAGACTTTCTACACCGACTACCCCTTCTACACGGCGCTGGTCAAGTTGCTGCCGCCCTATAACGAGCACCTGATCACCGACATCGGCGGCCTCTATCTCGGCTTCGGGGTGATGTTCATCTGGGCGATGATCAAGCCGTCCCGCCAACTGGTCCTGCCACTGTGCTGGGCCTGGATCGCCGCCCAGGCCCTTCACTTCGCCTTCCACATCGGCCACCTCACCGGTTTCACTACCACCGAAGCAGTCAGTCAGCAGATCGGCCTGGGCCTCTATCTGCTCGTTGCTCTGGTCCCGATTGTGATGCTGCGACGGGCCTGACTCAGGCCTCGGCGGCCTTCGGTCCGGGGATGTTGCGGAAGCGGAACTCCTGGGGGTCCATGCCGGCCTGGACGAAATGGCAGTTGCCGCTCTCGGGAGAAGCCATCAGGTCGACGATCCCGTCGACCACATGCTCGACCTCGATGATCGGAATGCCCTCACTGACCAGGCCTTCCTTGAAGCCGTCAATGATCCGGGTGTCCGAGAAGCCGGGGCAGATCCCGTTGATGCGGATGCTCTCCAGTTCGTAAACCGGGCCGGCCGAACGGACCAGGCCGACCACCGCATGCTTGTTGGCCGCATAGATCGGATCGAAGGGCACCGCGGTCAGGCCGGCCAGGGACGCAGTGGCCACGATTGATCCGCCACCGCGGCGACGCATCGCCGGCACCGCCGCGTTGATGCCGAAGACCACACCGTCGAGGTTGATCTGCATCGCCCGCCTGTAGAGCTCGAGGTCGAAGGATTCGACCAGGCCGCAACCGGTCGAGATTCCCGCGTTGAGGAAGGCGATATCCAGGCCGCCGAACTTCTCGACCGTGAAATCGACCGCGGCGACGCTCGCCTCGGGATCCCGAACATCACACTGGATGAATTCGCCCCCGATTTCCTCGGCGGCCTGGCGGCCGGCCTCTTCCTCGATGTCGGCCAGCACCACATGGGCGCCTTCGCCGGCAAGCCGGGCCCCGGTCGCCCGGCCGAAACCGTTGGCGCCGCCAGTAATCAGTACCGCCTTCTCCGCGAAGCTCATGCCGGGTAGCATGCCAGCTAAGAGGGAAGGCCGGAATTTGCGGCCTTCCATGCTGTGAACTACCCCGGGAGAGGTACCGAGTTGAATCCGAATCTGGCCATGCTGCTGAGCGAGTCGGCAGAGAAATTCCCCGAGCGGACCGCGATCCGCCTCGACGACATTGCGATTCCCTACGCGGGACTCGAACAGACCAGCAAACTGGTCGCCGGTCTGCTCCGGTCAAAGGGCATCGAATCCGGAGACCGGGTCGGGATCATGCTCCCGAACGTCCCCCATTTCCCGATGGTCTATTACGGGATCCTGAGGATGGGCGCCCGGGTCGTGCCGATGAACGTGCTGCTCACCGCCCGGGAGATCAAGCACTACCTCGGCAATTCCGGCGCGAAGCTGGTCGTTGTCTGGGAGGAGTTCGCTCCCGCCGCCGAGGAAGCGGCGGCGGAGCTCGGGGTCGAGGTGATTTCGATCAGCCCGACCAACGTCGGTGTCTTGATCGAGGGGATCGAACCCTTCGAGGAGGTGGTCGAAGTCGCCCCTGATGACACCGCGGTCATCCTCTACACATCCGGCACCACCGGCCAGCCCAAGGGTGCCGAGCTGACCCATTTCAACATCCGCTCGAACCTCGATTCGGTGGAGGAACTCTTTTCCCCGTCCGAAGAAGACGTCTACTTCGGCGGGTTGCCGCTCTTCCACGTGTTCGGGCAGACCGTCGCCATGAACGCGGCGATCAAGATGGGGGCCGAACTGACGCTGTTGCCGAGGTTCGACCCGGCCAAGGCGCTGGAAATCATCCAGCGCGACAAGGTCACCGTCTTCCAGGGGGTTCCGACCATGTATGCGGCGATCCTCCAGGTGCCGAACCGGGCCGACTACGACATCAGCTCGCTCAGGCTCTGTGTCTCCGGTGGCGCCGCCCTGCCGGTCGAGATCATCCGCGCCTTCGAAAGCGAGTTCAACACCCCTATCCTCGAGGGTTACGGCCTTTCCGAAACCTCGCCGGTGGCCTGCTTCGGCCGGGTCGACATGGAACGCAAGCCCGGCACGATCGGTACTCCGATCAAGGATGTGGAGCTTCGGCTGGTCGACGAGGAAGGCAATGTGCTCGGGGTCGGTGACGTCGGCGAGCTCCAGATCAAGGGCCCGAACGTGATGAAGGGCTACTGGGAGATGCCCGAAGCCACCGAGAAGGCGATCGACCCCGATGGCTGGTTCTCGTCCGGTGACATGGCCACGGTTGACGAGGATGGCTACTACTCGATCGTCGACCGCAAGAAGGAGATGATCCTGCGCGGCGGATACAACGTCTATCCGCGTGAGGTCGAGGAGGTTCTCTACGAACATCCCGCCGTGGCGGAGGCGGCTGTGATGGGCGTTCCCCACGACGACCTTGGCGAGGAGATCGTCGCGATCATCGCCTTCAAGGAAGGTGAGTCGGCGACCGAGGACGAACTTCGCGACCACGCGAAGTCAGGGGTGGCCGCCTACAAGTACCCGCGGCACATCGTCATCGTCGACGAACTGCCGAAGGGCCCGACCGGAAAGATCCTGAAACGGGAAATCGACCTGAGCGAAGTCGGCGCCGCCTGACGGAAAGACAGGAGCGGCCCGCTCAGGCGTCGAGGTGCCGGAGGATCACTTCCTCCTGCTCAGGCCAGTACTTGAGCAGCCGCTCCCGCTTGCCGATTTCGAAGCGGTCCCAGTCGAAGGCCGGGGCCATGGTGGTTCCGAGCAGGGTCCAAGCTCCGGTCGTCTCGGCTGCCTGCCAGGTCCCGCCGGGAACCAGCATCTGCGGGCGCTCGCCTTCCTCGAGGCCGATCCCCAGGGTCGGGTGCCGGGCCTCGCCCGGTTCCGGACCGAGGATGTGAATGCGAGCCGGTGCCCCGGCGTAGAAGTGAAAAAGCTCCGGCCAGGGCAACCGGTGAAGCTTGGTCGGTGAGTCCGGTTCGATCAGGAAGTAGATCGAGCTGGAATTGTCGTCCTTGAACTTCCGCCGGTACATGCCGCCTTCCCTGGGCAGCGGTTCAAGCCTTAGTTCACGAATAATCGTTTCGCGATCCATGCCTTGACCTTACGCTAGATGACCGAAGCCGGTATCGCTCAGCAGCCCGCCGGCGCCGATACCTGGCCGGCAAGCCGGCTGGCGATCGAGCGGGCGATTGCGCTGATGATCGACATCCCCGTCTCGAAGGTACCGTCGTCGGGGATCGCGGCCATCGCTACCACCACCTGCTTGCCGTCGACTTCCATGACGCCCATCTGACGGACCAGGTACTTGCCGTCGGTTCCGGGTCCCCAGCCGCCCTTCCACTTTGCCGGGAAGCCGACCGAACCCAGACCGTAGGTGTCGCTGCCCCCGACCGATGCCATCTGGCCGAGCAGATAAGAGCGGTCGGCCGAATTGCTGATGCAGCCTCCGGCCAGCGCGGCCATGTAGCGGTATTGATTGGCCAGCGACCAGTCGGTCTGACCGTAGGTTGAGAACCCGTCCCGCCCTTGCGTGGAGATCACGGTTTCATCGTCGCCGGCCTGTCGCAGCATCTGGCCGACCGCGTCCGAGGCGCCGGCCAGCCCGCCGTGCTCCGCTTCGAGGTCGGCAAACAGGGCAGCAGCCGCGTCATTGTCGGAGAGCGTTATCGCGCTGGTGATGTTGGCCTGCTGGGCGGAGCTGATCCCGGCCGGCCCGCCGAAATCCTCCAGCACCCTTTCGGCGATCGGCACCTTGATGGTCGACCAGGCATCCCCGCTGGTGAAGGATCCTCCGCTGAAATCCGGTGGTCCCGACCCCGGAGCCCCGATCACCAGGCCGGCCTCTCCGGGCAGGCCGGCGAGAATCGCGTTCGCGTCGACGTCACCTCCGACCCGGGCGGTCTTTGCCTCGGCTTCGGCCGCATTCTTCTTCCGTTCGGCTTTCAGCTGTTTCTCGAGCTTCTGCTTGCGCTGCTGAAGCCTGGATATTTCGGTGCTCCGGTCCGGAGCCTGGCTCACCGAGGCATCATCGCCGGATGACCCACAGCCGGTCAGGATCAGACCAAGGCAGATCCCGGTGACGGCGAGCCGACGGACACCGGTCAAGACATGGCGGACACAAATCAAGGCAGGTAGACCGCGGCCCCGTTTCCACCGGTGCAGACCGTGCCGCCACCACTCCAGGACCCGCAGCTCATCGTGTAGTAATCACCGGTGACCGGGCTGTAGGCACGGATCGAAGTGGCGCCCGGGTTGCTGCCGTATTCGCCGGACACGTTCATCGCGAAGGCGCAGGATGTGTTCGCTCCGACCCGGACCCCGCCGGTGCAGCTGGACACCGGGCCGCCGGAGCTGGATCCGTCGTCGTAGTAGCCATCGCCCTGACCGCCGCTGTTGTTGCCCGAATTCGAGTTGTTCCCGGAGCCGTTGCCGGTCTGCTTCTGTAGCTGCTTGACCTGGTTCTGCAGCTGGTTGAGCTTGGCCTGGTCGCGTGCTTCCTTGGCACCTTCAGCCTTCGCCGCGTCAAGCTGATCCTGGGTCGCGCCGTCATCACCTCCGCAACCGAAGGCGAACGAGCCGAGCAATAGCAGGACCAGGACGGCGGTAACTCCCTTGAGACGAGACATGACCGAAGCTTAACCCGGCGAGGCGGGTTATTGGGAGGCTGTTCCACGACCCGCCACCTGAGGAATATTCTGGAGCCATGAGGAGAATCCGTTTCGCCCTGACCGGCGCCGCAATGATCTGCGCCGCCGTCATACTGCCCGCCGCTGCTTCCGCCGACTGCTCGTTGACCACGGGTAACAACGGCGGGGACACCGACTACCTTTCCGGGGGTACCACCCGGACCATCAGCGGTCACTTCGCCCCGGCCATGAACGGCAAGTTCATCCAGATCCCGTTCGAGGTCGGCACAGGCATCAAGGGCATAAAGATTCGCTACTGCTTCGCCAAGCCGTCCGGCGCGGATTCCGATGACAGCCCCACCCTCGACCTCGGGGTCTACGGAGCCAAACCGGCCGGTCAGGACGAGTGGACCCAGGCCGAGCGGCGCGGCTGGAGCGGCAGCGCGCTCAGAACCATCGGGATTGGCGAGAACGGCTACTCGGACCCGGCCACCTACCAGGCCGGCCGCAAGAATTACGTTCCCGGCCGCACGACGAGGGCTTACCGGCCGGGGCCGATAAACCCCGGCCAGTGGGCGGTTGAATTCGGGGCCGGCTGGATCGACCCGGACGGGGCCGGTGTCGACTGGAAGCTGGAAATCACCACCAGCACCGACAGCCACTGGTCAGATGACCCGTTCGTTCCCGATCCCTACACCCCCTACGTCGCCAACCCGAACCCCGGCTGGTACACGGGCGACATGCATGTCCACGGAGAGATGGAACCCGGCAACGCGACCATGAGGCAGACCATGGACCTCGGCTTCGGCGCCCTGCCGACCGGTAACGGCCTTGACTTCATGACCCTGGTCGACCACAACAACGACAACTCGCGCGGCCTGCTTGGTGACGGGCAGTACAGGTACCCCGGCAAGCTGGTAATTCCCGGGGTCGAGGTGACGACCTACAACGGCCACTGGAACGCGACCGGGTCCGGCAACTTCGCCGACTTCCGCTTCAGCGACGTCTACCGCTGGGATGACGGCTCGAACGGCGGCACCACGGACGACGTCCAGACCGCCAGCGAACTGAACCTCGTTCGGAGCGCCATCGAGCCCGCCTCGCAAATGCAGCCGATCCTCGACGGCGGCGGTTTCACCCAGGTCAACCATCCGGAGACCGCGAAGGCATTGCCCGCCTCGTGCCGGGGATGCGCCTGGACCTACACCGACAACCAGACCGACTGGAGCAAGGTGAGCGCCCTGGAGATCCAGAACGGCGCGGCCGGCATCCCGTCCACCAGCCCGAACTCGATGAACCCCTTCACACTCGACGCGATCACCACCTACGAGCGCCTGCTCGCCGACGGGTTCCACATCGCGGCGGTCGGGTCGAGCGACGACCATCAGGCCGGCGCCAACAGTGGAGTATTCGACGGAAACGTCGGCCGTGGAGCGACTGTGGTCCACGCCACCGAGCTCTCGACCCAGGCGGTGATCGATGCCGTCAAGGCCGGTCACACCTACGTGAAGCTGTTCGGTGCCGATGCGCCCGATGTCGATCTCTCGGCCTCGACTCCGGAAGGCGGTTCGGCGATCCCGGGTGATTCGATCACCGGCTCTGGCCTGAACATCTCGATCAACGTGAAGGGTGCGATGAGCGCGGTCCGATCCGGCACCTACACGCTGAAGCTGATCCAGGACGGAATCGAGATCGACTCCGCCCAGGTGACCAGTGATGACTTCGACTACAGCAAACCGGTCACAGAATCGGGCCGTTACTCCTTCGAGCTGACCCGGGCCCAGGGCAGCCAGACCATGATCGAGGCTTACTCGACCCCGGTCTGGTTCACCTCAAGCGCCTTCAGCTTCAAGGGTTACAAGGCGAACCGCAAGAAGATGACCGCGACCCTGAAGGTCAAGGTCGTAAGCCCGGGCAAGGTCACCCTGACCGGCCCCGGGCTGAACAAGACCACGACCAAGGTCACGAAGAAAAACCAGACCGTGACCCTGAAGCTCCGGCCCAAGTCCTCACTCAAGAAGAAACTGAAGAAGAAGGGCGCGGCCAAGGTCAAGGTCAAGGTGACCAACCAGCCGACCGGCGGCAAGGCCCTCTCGAAGTCGAAGACGGTCAAGCTGCTCGGCAAGAAAACCAAGAAGAAGAAAAAGCGCCACTGAGTAGTCAGTTCCGGCCTTGCCCAAGGTCGGACTTGCTCTCTTGATTGATCGCTGAAAGGTGAACTCGGCCTCCGTCCGGACGCGGTGGCCGCACCGCGCTGACTTTGATGTCAGATTTCCGAAGAAGGCTGCGACCCGGTAGGTACCAACTATCGGAAGGAATCCCTTGTCTCGTCTCAGACTCCTTGTGCCGGCGATCCTGGTCGCCATTGTCACGGTCCTCATTCCCGCCGCGGGAGCGAGAGCCAGCCAACCTCTCATCAGCGCCGGGCCTTCGGCCACTGAAGCCGCCCTGGCCGGATTCCGGCTCGGCCCGACAGAGTCCGGTGCCTCTGCCAGTCGCCGCCGGCTGTCGCGCTACATGCCGAAGTACAAGGCCAAGAACAACGCGCGCTATACGGCGTATCAGGTCTACCTGGACCCGAGATTCAACTTCGACCACTACGGCGTCGGCAATTGTCATCGAGCCAGCCGCTCAATGGTCTACTGCTACACATGGGCCTCGGAGGATTACTACGACGACATGGGCTACTACGACGACACCATGCTCTGTGACTGGCTGACTGTAAGTAGCTACAACTGGCGGGGTCGCATGAAAATCAAACTCGAGCAGACCGAATGCGTCTGGCTCTCCGAAACCTGATCAACCTCAACCCTGGCTGGGTTGAGGTGCGGGGCCCACGGGAGGCGCGGGGGCGGTGGTCATTCCGGCCAGTTCGGATTGGGCCTCTGCCGCTTCGGACTGGGCGGCCGAGGCCCGCTGCTGGCGGACCTCGATCGTCACCTTTGACTCGGCGGCCATGCCGCCGGCGATCACCCCGTGACTGTGGCCGGATCGCCGGCCGGCGACGAATCCCCGCCGGGCCATCTTCCGGCTCACTTCCTTCAGGGTCTTCGCCCGGGCCTGGGCGAAGGCCTCCTGACGGCTCAGGTCCGGGCCGGAGTCATCCGGCCTGGCCAGGTAGCCGATTCCGAAACCGATTCCGGCGGCAAGAACAAGCAGGGTGAATCCGAGGAGAGCCGGTTTGAACCAGGGACGCCGGTTCATTGTTGCCCCGGCTGGTTCTGTGCAGTTTTCTTTGCCGCCTTCGAGTTTGCCTCCCTGGCGGCTCGCACCGCCCGGCGATAGGAGTTCAATTCCGCGCTGGTCGGGCACCACGAAGGTGCGGCGGCGAGAATTCCGCAATTCGGCTGGCGGGCCGCGATTTCCGACTGGGCGTATGACGCTGCCGATTCGGCGGACTTCTGGGAATCGACTGCTTCCTCGATCTCGGCGTTGCCGGCCCCGATCGCCAGGCCTTCACGCGAACCGGTCTTGCGGCCGGCCAGCCGGCCACGGCTGGCTCCCGCTTTCAGACCACGGTCGGTCGTAAGCCGAAACGCCTTCCCGTACACGAGGTCGAAGCCGGCCGAGTAGCCATCTTCCCGAGCAGACGCAGCGTCACTCTTCCCGTCGGCGGAGCCTGACCCAAGGCTCCATCCCCCCACTCCGGCGAGTAAGACGGTCAGCACCGCACCGATCGCCCAGCCGGTCAGCCTTCCCGGGCTCATGGCCGGGGGACTTCGATGTCTTTGGCCTTGGGCGCATCCATCCCGGCGTTGTCATAGGCCCGGATGTAATTGCGGCGATAGGAGGCTGTGTATGACTTGCGGAAGGCCACATCCCGCCCCTTCTTGAAGCCGGCCGCATAGCCCTTCGTCGCTCCCGCGATGGCCCCGGCCCGCTTGCCCGCGAACTGGCCCTCGAGCTTAGCCCGGTCCAGGTCATCTCCGGATCCCTTGCCGAGCAGGTATCCGCCGGTGCCGACCAGCAGGGCGATCACAACGATCCCTCCGACCGCGAGCGCCTTCTGACCGCTTACCTCATGACTCGGCAGCTTGATCGAACCGACCCTGGTCAGGGCACCGGTCCAGAGCGCACGCAGGCGTTTCCCCAGTTCCGCGAAACGCTCTTCGGTTTTGCTGGTGCCAGACTCGTCCGGTTCACCGGTCACCTCCGGCGGGGGTTCATCCTCCAGGGCCTCGACCCCCTCGACGTCATCGTCCGGGAGTTCATCCTCTGGCAGGACGTCGTCCAGCAGGCCATCGTCCAGGACTTCATCCTTCTCCAGCGGCTCGTCGGGTTCCTCGTCCCAGTCTTCGTACTGGTCCTCCTCCCAGACCTCTTCCTCCACAGGTTCGAGCGCGTATTCCCGGGTTTCTTCCGGATCCGGGGGCATGGTTTCCCCCGCCGTAAACATTTCCTGGGTGTCCTCGGATGAGATCGCGGGCTTCTGTTTTCCGGGTTTTTTCGGCCGACGCATGTCCTGGTCCTTGGTTGCGGTTACCCAATGTTTACGCAACTCGAGCCTCCGGAAAACCCGGCGCTGAATTTGACACCTTCAAAAGGGGCGTTTCGAGTCAGTCTTCGTCGCCGTGAATGAACTCGGTCGCGAGCATGTCCATGAGCAGACTGTCGTGCCAGCCCCTGCCATCCGGGTCACGTTCCGAGCGGCGAGTCAGGCCGACCGGTTTGAAGCCAACCTTCTCGTAAACCCTGATCGCCGCGGCGTTGTCGGCCGCCGGGTCGATTTCCAGCCGGTGGTGCCCGCGGGCCTCGAACAGGTATCTGGCCACTTCCCGGACCGCGCGGGTTCCGATGCCCCGGTTGTGAAGCGCCGGGTCCACAAAAAGGTCGATTCCGGCGTGACGGTACTTGGGATCATCCTCCTCCCAGTACTGGATCATGCCGCCAACCTGGCCGTCGACCAGGATGGCGAGACGGGTCGATTCCGGTTCGTCCCAAGGGAAGTCGATGCCCGGTTCGTCCCACCATCGGGTGATTTCCGCCCGGGCGTGGATCCAGCGGAGCTCGCCGACGTGATCCTCGCTTACCGGCCTGAGGGAGATAAGTCCGGCGTCGAGATCCTCGGGATCCCGGCGGCCACCTGTTTCTTCTTCCTCTTCGTCCCTGCGGGTCGGATCGTCATCCATGATCGGGCAAGGCTAGCCAGCCGTCGCGCCCGGTCCTGCGGGAAGCGACCTTCGCAACCTGAATTTCCGTCACCGCATAGGCTTGACCAATGGGCCAGCATTTCCTCAAGCCTCTCTTCGACCGGGTAGTGATCAAGGAGCTGGAACCCGACCGGATGCGCAATTCCGGTCTGGTGGTCCCGCCCGGAACCTCGGAGCCCCCGCCCCAGCACGGGATCGTTCTGGCCGTGGGCCAGGGCATCGACTGGTGGGAGGCCGCCGGGGTTCGGATGCCGGTCCGTCCCGGGGATCACGTGGTTTTTCCCGCACAGGCCGGCAACTGGGTCGAGGTGGATGAGGAGCGGCTGCTGGTCTGCCGGGTAACCGAACTCCTGGGCGTGCTCGAGAACGCCAGGGATCCGGAAACTCCGGAACTCGGTGGCGAGGTAAGGGACTAGGTAGCGCAAGGACGCGCCCGGGTCCGATCCCCCCGGCCGGACCCGGCGCCTCCTTGCTGTCGGTTCCCTCCCATTTGGAACCCGGTTGCCCTGCCGGCGCTCGGACAACCGCACCTTAAACCGGGCAACCGATCGCTAGTTTCGGTCCCGCGAACAAAGAAGACTCCCGGGTCCGTAGTCTTCCCGGGCGATGGCCCTCTCGATCGGAATCGTTGGCCTTCCCAATGCCGGGAAGTCGACCCTCTTCAATGCCCTGACCAGAAACGACGTGCTCGCGGCGAACTACCCCTTCGCCACGATCGAACCGAACGTCGGGGTGGTGGGGGTGCCCGATCCCCGGCTCGAGAAACTGGCCGGCATCTACGAGTCGGAGAAGATCCTGCCGGCCACGGTCCAGTTCGTTGACATTGCCGGCATCGTCAAGGGAGCATCCGAGGGCGAGGGAATGGGCAATAAGTTCCTCTCCAACATCCGCGAGTCCGACGCGATCTGCCAGGTGACGAGGGTCTTCCAGGACGACGACATCACCCATGTCGATGGTGAGGTCGAACCGAGAAACGACATTGAAGTGATCCGCACCGAGCTGATCCTCGCCGACCTGCAGACGATCGAGAACGCCTTGCCGAGGCTGAGCAAGGAAGCCAAGCGTGACAAGGACCTCGAAGTCCAGGTGAAAGCGGCCGAGGCCGCGAAGGAAGTCCTCGAAGGCGGCCAGGGAATCTTCGAGGCCGGGTTCGACGACGAACCGATCCGCGAGCTTCACCTGATGACCGCCAAGCCGCTGCTCTATGTCTTCAACTGCTCCGAGCAGGAGCTCGCCGACGAATCCCTCAAGGCCGAGCTGCGCGAACTGGTCGCTCCGGCTGAAGCGATCTTCCTCGACGCCAAGTTCGAGGCGGAGCTGGTCGAACTCGACGATGAGGAAGAAGCGCGGGAGATGCTGGCCGACGTCGGGGTCGAGGAACCGGGCCTGGACGTGCTGGCCCGGGTTGGTTTCGAGACCCTGGGCCTGCAGACCTACCTCACGGCCGGACCGATGGAAACCCGGGCCTGGCAGATCCACAAGGGCGACACCGCACCGGAAGCCGCCGGGGTGATCCACACCGACTTCCAGCGCGGCTTCATCAAGGCCGAGATCATCTCCTTCGATGACCTGCTTCAGCACGGGTCGATGGCTGACGCCCGGGCCGCCGGCAAGGTCCGCCTCGAAGGCAAGGATTACGTGATGCAGGATGGCGACGTGGTCGACTTCAAGTTCAACGTCTGACCGACTCCGCATCTCGCGAGCATTCGGTGTCAGCGCATCAACTCGGCGCGGAGCTGGCCGACCCGCTGGGCGACCTGGCGGAGCAGGTTCTCGAGCAGGGTGACGACCAGGTCCGGGTTTCTGGCCCGCAGCACCTCGAGGTCGCCGGCGGTCAGGATCCAGGCCTTGACCTCGGTGTCGGCGCGTGGCAATCCGGCCAGTGGCGTTCCGGCGATCATCGAAACCTCGCCCAGGGTCATTCCCGGCGAAAGGGTCGCCAGCCGCTGGTAGCCACCAACATCGGCTTCTGCCAGCAGGCTGATCTTGCCGGCGGTGACCAGCAGCATCTGCTCTGGCGGCACCATCTCGGTTCCGTAGAACAGTTCTCCTGCCTCGAAGATCACGTGTTCGAGGTGGGAGCTCAGCAGTTCGATCTCTTCGATGCTCATGCCGAGTGTCGCCCCGTGCTGGGCCAGGCTGAGCTCCGGGTCGGCCTCAAGGTCGCCGAACTTCTCGATCAGGCCCTGCTCGCACCATTCGAGGGCGAGATCAAGGTCGGGGAAGGTCCGGACCGGATGTAGCCCTTCTTCTTCCCTGTAACGGGTCAGTTCATCGAGGAATAGCGGATGCCGGTCGACATCGGAGAAGGCGATCTCCCCGCCGGCCTCCTCGTAACTCTCGATCAGGTGACTGAGGATCGGCACGTCAATCAGGTCGATCGCCCGCACCGCCCGGAAGTCCAGCACGGCGAAATCGGTGTGTTCGGCCCGGTGGAGGGCGGAGCCAGTGACCAGCTCGCCGGCCGCGAAGGAGAGCTCGCCCTGAAGTTCCAGCACCTTGGCCCGGCGACCGTTCTCGGCCAGGATCGCCTGTTCGCTCGGCGGGCGGAGTCGCTTCGACCGCGAGTCGTGACAGGTGCGTTCAATCCGGATCGGAGGCGGCGGCCTGCGGGCGGGGCTCATCACGTGAAGGTGAAGCTCGTCCGAGAGGTCCTCGCAGACCTTGATTCCCCGCACGCTGTTGCCGTGAACGTCGAGTGGCGGCGAGTAGATGGCGATCCCGAGCTGGCCGGGCAGCACGGCGATGATCCCGCCGGCCACCCCGGATTTGGCGGGCAGGCCGACCGTGTAGAGCCAGTCGCCGGCCGAGTCATACATCCCGCAGGAGGCCATCACGCTGAGCACATCGCGGACCGTGTCTTCCCGCAGGACCCGCTCGCCGGTCACCGGATTGACCCCGGTCGACGCCAGCGTCGCGGCCATGGTCGCGAGGTCGCGGCAAGTGACCAGGGTGGAACATTGGCGGAAGTAGGTTTCGACCACCTCTTCCACATCGCGCTCGATCACCCCGGCGTTCTTGAGCAGATAGGCGATTGCCCGGTTGCGGTTGCCGGTCTCGTTTTCCGAGCGAAACACCTGCTCGTCCACCTTGAGGTGCCGGCCCGCAAATTGCGAGTACTCGTGGAGGATCCGGTCGATCGGCTTTTCGAATCCGAGTGGCTCGATCAGCGAAGCGGTGGCGATCGCCCCTGCGTTGACCATCGGGTTGAGCGGCAGCCCGGTCCCCGGCTGCAGGGTGATCGAGTTGAAGGCCTCTCCGCTGGGCTCCACATCGACATGCCTGCGCACTTCCTCTTCACCAATCGCCTCCAGCGCCAGGGCAAAGGTCAAAGGCTTGGAGATCGACTGGATCGTGAACTCCCGCCGGGTGTCTCCAACCTCATACACAGACCCGTCGGCGGTGACCATCGAGATCCCGAACCAGGTCGGGTTCGAAGTCGCCAGTTCCGGAATGTAGCTCGCCACCTCCCCGGACAGGTCCCCCGCATGCCGCTCATGCAGACGCTCAAGCAGGGCCTGAACGGGCGAGGAGGTTCTGGAATTGCCGGTCTCGTTCACGGTAGCTGCTTCTATACCCCGTCCCGCTCACCTTCCACTCACGAGGCTAGCTCGAATTTTGGCTAGGCTCAACCTGTGAGCATGGCTGCCACCAAGAAGTCCGAGGCGCTGCCGACCGCGGCGGTTGAGGACTACGCGAAGGCGATTTATTCGCTGACTGGCTGGGGTGAGGAAACCGCCTCCACCAACGACCTGGCCGAGCGGCTCGGGGTGAAGGCCGGATCGGTCTCGGCGATGATCAAGAAACTTGACGAGGCCGGCCTGGTCGAGCGGGTTCCCTACCACGGGGTTCGGCTCACCGCGGACGGAACGCGGGTGGCGATGACCGTGCTCCGCCGGCACCGGCTGCTGGAACTATTCCTCGCCGAGGTGCTTGATGTGCCCTGGGACCGGGTCCACGCCGAGGCCGAGGTGCTGGAGCACGCGCTCTCGGAAGATCTGACCGACCTGATCTCGGCCAAGCTGGGCGAACCCGACTTCGACCCGCACGGCGATCCGATACCCGACCGGGACCTCGAGATAAGGGAGACGGAAACGGTCGCCCTGGCCGGCCTCGCGCCCGGAGACGTGGGTCGTTTCGTCCGGGTCTCCGATTCGAACCCGGAGATGCTCGCCTACCTGAGCGAGAACGGAATCGCGGTCGGTGACCGGCTTGAGCTGGTCGAGCGTCAACCGTTCGACGGACCGGTGACCGTGAAAATCGGTGCCAACTCGCATGTGCTCGGCCTGACCCTCGCCCGGGCGATGCGGGTCGACCACAAGGCGTAATCCAGGCCCGGCCCGACCGGCTTGACCCGGACAGGAACGGCCCGGCAGGTCTGCACCCGGGCTCAGCCCGGGACCCGGCGCAGGCGCCAGAGCTCACGACCGTGAACCCCGTCATCGGCGACGAAATACAGGAAATGCCGGGTGCGGGTGAAACCGCGAGGAGAGCTGCTGCCCTCCCCCTGGAGGACATCGGCGAACAGCCGGTAGTGGTCACCGCTCACCACCCTGAGCTCGGTGCCATGCAGGAGGTCGGAGGAAACGAAGAAGACCCGCCCTGCGAACTCCTTGAAGTACTGCGGGTAGACCCACGGATAATCGAACTCCTGGTCGGGGTCGGTCAGGGTGACGACCTTCTCGCCATCGAAGAAACTGGGCCAACTTCTCATGTTGCCGATCGGGTCGCCGGCAAACGAGGTGAAAAAGATCCTGCCACCCGCGGCAACCGGGGCGTTCTTGTAGGTGCTCGGAAAATCCGGATCGTCCGCGATCGGATGAACATCGGCCACCGGCCAGGCATCGTCGCTTTCCCAGAGGTCATTGTTCACGGCGAAGTAAACCTTGCCGTCCAGTCCCGCGAACGACGTGATGTTGTCCCACTCCGGGCCTTCGTGTTCAGCGGCAACCAGGCCGAGTCGTTTCCCGTCGGTGCGCCAGGGCTCGAGCCAGTGCCCTGGGGTATCGGCGGTGAGATAGACCGAATCACCGACCGCGGTCAGCCAGGCCATGTTGGTGCCGTCGGGGCCAGGGGTGATCTCCCCGATCATCCGCGTGCCTGCCTCGGTACCGTCCGATCGCCAGAGCTCGCCGCCGTGAACCCCGTCGGTCGCGTTGAAAATCACCTGGTTGCCGAGCCGGGTGATGTAACCGGGAAAGGAACCGGCCGGACCCGGGTTGATGTCCTTGACCCGCCGGGCCCGCCGGCCATTGTACTTCCAGAGTTCATTTCGCCAGTAGTCGCCGCCCCGGAAGAAGAGCAGCCCGTTTGCGACGGTGAGGGAGGAATTGTCCTGAACCGTGAGCTTCTTCGGCCAGCCCGGAACCGGTTCGACCCGGTGACCGCCCCGGGTGGTGCGCCAGAGTCTCAGGTCGATGCTCGAATCCGAACCCAACAGGTAAAGGCGGCCCTGGTAGGCGACCTTCGCGGCCCAGTAGAACTGGCGCGAACCGTCCCCGACCGGGCGGACCATCCGGGTCGATTTGCCGTTGCTGCGCCAGAGGCCCTGGCGCCCGGGGCCGGCATCCGCATAGAAGTAGACGAAGTCCCCCACCGCGGTCAGCTTTTTCGGCTTCGAGCCGCTGGGACCGGGGTTCACGTCGGCGGCCAGTTCGGCCCTGACCGCAGCCTGGGCCGAAGCGGCAAACCAGCCGAACGAAATCAGGACCAGCGCGGCAACCGCGAATCTAGCCGATGACCTCATCTCGTCAACCTCAGCCTCCGGGTCAAGGTCTTCGAATTGCCCGCGTCATCACGGACGGTGACTTTCAGTCTGGCCGTTCCCGGACGCAAACCCCGCCGGACCCTCACCTTCACCAGGATTTCCTTGCCCGCGCCGACCCGGAAGCTTCCCTTGCCGATCGTGGCAGAACCCCTCGAAAGCTCCAGCCGCCCGCGACAGGGCCCGGCCTGCTCGCTCGCCGGACAACGAAGGGCAATCCTGACAGCCCCCTTTCGGATCTTCACGACCCCGCCCCTGACCCGCAGGTTGGCCGAATCATCCTCGAAGAGGTGCCAGAGCTCGTTGCCGTGCACACCGTCGTCGGCGATGAAGTAGACCTCGTCCCCGAAATTGGTGAACAGTCCGGGCATGCCGGAGTCCCGGCCCGGAAGGATGTCCTTGTAGAGGACCGCCCTGCCGTCCCGCAGGGTCCAGAGTTCGGTGCCGTATTTATCGTCGCTCCCGGTCATGAAGATCTGGCCGTCGAAGTCGACGAAGGGACCGGAACCGCCGGGGGCCCAGCCGATCGAACCGTCGCCGTCACCGGCCGGAGAGCCAAGCAACTGGAACTTGCCGTCGTGGAGTCGCCATGGTTCTGCCCCGTGATAATCGTCGGTGCCAACGAAATACAGGTCGTTCCCGATCACGGTCAGGTCCGAGATGGCGGCGCCGTAGGGGACATCCCGGTACTCCGGCTGCTGGCCCGGGGCCTTGACCACCCAGAGTCGGCCGCCGGCCACGAAGTACACCCTCGGGCCGACCTGGATCACCTGGCCGATCTCGATCGGCCCGAGCTGTTCCACACTCTCGCCATCCGAACGCCAGCCGGTCAGGTGGATGCCGTAGGCGGTGCGGGTCGAGAAGTAGAGCCGCTCCCCGGCAACGGCCAGGGTGGAGAAAGATGAACCTTCCGCTCCGGGCGTCGCGTCGAGAAAGAGCTCGGTGCTCTGACCGTTGGTCCGCCAGAGCTCCATGCCATGGATTCCGTCGTCGGCGAGAAAGTAGAGCCAGTCACCCAGGATGTTGGACTGAAAAAAGCCCGGCCAGGCATCCCCCGCCCCGGGCTTGATGTCGGTGAACTGCTCAACCTGACTGCCGTCGTAACGGAAGATCTCCTGGCCGGAAGTCCCGTTACTGGCCACGAAATAGAGCTCGCCGTCGAAGACCGTGAGGCCCCGGGGATATCCGCTTTCCGGCCCGGGGAGAACGTCGGCAACCAGTTCAGCGTCATTGCCGTCCGGGGTCAGCCGCCAGAGCTCGTCACCGGTGGCGGGGGAGTGCGCCTGGAAGTAGTAGCGGCCCTGGAACTCGACCGGGACCTGTTCCGACCTGAACCCGTAGTCGGGTCCCGGGTAGATGTCCCGCACCATCTCCGCCGACTTGCCGTCGGTCCGCCACAGTTCGCGTCCGTATTGCGCGAATTCGGGCACGAAATAGAGCTGGTCGCCGATCGGTGTCAGCTGGTCGAACGAGCTGAGCCCGAAGGGGGTGATGCCACTCGGCCCCGGCTTCACGTCGATCGCCAGCCTCGCCGCCACACCTGCCTGCGCGCCGGGAGCCATGAAGAGGGCTGCCGCGACCAGAAACGAGGCAACGATGGCACCCGCCACCATAGGTGCTCCAAAGCGAACTGCCCTCACTGGCTTCTCCTGACTGGTCGGCGGTCCCCGTGGTGGAGTCACGCCCTGGACGATGCCCACTAAACCCCGGGAGAATCCCGAAGTTTCGCCCGGTTTCAGACGGTCTGTTTGGGCTTTGGCTCGGACCGCGGCGTGAACTGAAGCTGCTTCTCGGCACCGGCAACCCCCTGCCCGATCTGACGGGTCCTTTCGATCTCCGAGTTGAGTTCAAGGCCGAAGAGGACCGCGATGTTCGAGATCCAGAACCAGATCAGCAGCACCACGAACCCGCCGAGGGTGCCATAGGTCTTGTTGTAGGAGCCGAAATTGCCGACATAGAAGGCGAAGGTGGCCGAAGCAAGAACCCAGACCAAAAGCGCCACCACCGCCCCGGGAGTGAAGAAGCGAAACCGTCCGGTTTCCACATTCGGCGAGAAGTGAAAGAGCACGGCGAACATCACCAGCACCAGGGCGATCATTACCGGCCATTTCGCGTAATTCCAGATGTCAACCGCGGTCGAACCGATGCCGAGCGGTTCCGCGACCGCCCGCACCACCGGCCCGGTCATCACCAGTCCGATCGCCAGCAGGGCAAGGATCAGGATCATCGCCAGGGTCACCCCGAGCTGCAACGGCTTCAGCTTCCAGAACGGCCGGCCCTCCCGGGTTTCGAAGATCACGTTGGAAGCCCGGCCGAAGGCACCGACGTAACCGGATGCGGCCCAGATCGCCAGGGCCAGTCCGACCACGAAGGTCACGCCCGATGCCCCGCGACTCGAAGTGATGCCCTCGACCGGCCCCTTGAAGGTGTCGGCTGCGGCATCCGGCCCGAGGTTGGAAACGATCTCGGTCAGCTTGTCGGCCGTGGCTTCCGGGTTGGCGAAGAGACCGATGATCGAGACCAGTGCGATCAGCATCGGAAACAGTGACAGCAATCCGTAATAGGTCAGGGCGGCGGCCCAGTCGGTCATGCCGTCTTCCATGAATTCGGTCCCGCTGCGCTTCAGGGTGGCGGGGAGCGAGTCGTCCCGCTCGGCTCCCTCGGGTTTCATTTCGGTCGGGTCGGCCATGGCTGACTTGTACCCGAACTAACGAAATCGAACGGCTGCCGCCGCGATCAGACGCCCAGCTGCTGCCGGAGATCGTCGACCAGGGTGCGAAGCTCGGCCAGTTCGCTGGTCAACTCACCGATCTGGCGTTCCAGCGACTCGACCCGTTCGGTTTCCGGCGTATAAACCGGGACCGGGAAAGGTTCGGCAGCTTCAATTCGGTCTCCGGGGGCGGTCGCATCCCGATCCGGTGGACCATCAACCCCGGATGCCGATGCCCCGAAACTTTCACTTTCCTCGGCTTGCTCGCCGCCGAGCAACTGGCGGTAGCGGTCCTCCTTCTGGCCCGGACGGCGGGGCAGACGCTCGATCAGATCGCGCGAGGCGAGGGAATTGAGCGTGGTCTCGAGCCCGTCGAGATCATGGAAGCCGAACATCCGCTCGGTGCGCTGCTTGAGCTGGCCCGGAGTCTGCTCGCCGCGCAGCATCAGCACTGCCAGCACGGAAATCTGGCCTTCGGAAAGCGAAAGTTCCTGATCGAGCAGGTGGCGGTACTTCGGGGAGCGGCTGGTGTGACCGGAAGCCCCGCGGATCCAGCGGCGGCGACCGAGTTCGCCCAATGCTTTGCGGATCTCCGCCTCGTCGTAGTCGACGACCGGCTCGCGATTGGTCGACTGGTTGCAGGCCAGCCGCAACGAGTTCAGGGTCAGCGGGTACTGGTCCGGCGTGGTCCGCTGCTTCTCGATCAGGCAACCGAGCACGCGGATCTCGACATCTGTGGGACCGATCATCGGCGCCGAGGCTACCGGGTCTGATCCCAAAGACGTTGAACGCGCCGTGTGGCTTTGCTTTCGGGCCCGAGCACCCTGTCGAGCCAGAGGTCGAGTTCCTCCCGATCCAGATTCTCGACACCGGCCAGCATCTGTTCGATGTCGATCCAGTCCTTGGTCCGATCGAAGGCCGCTTTGCAGACGATCAGGTGTTCCGGAGCCAGGATCGGAATGGTTCCCTCGCCGAATGGGACGGTCCGGGTCCTACGCGACATCGCTTCGTGGAAGGGGTCGTAGGCAAAGAAGACATCGACAGGATTTCGTCCCCAGCGCAGGTACACCTGACCGTTCCGCCGGGCAACTTCCGGATCGACGTTGGCGTCGACTCCCACCGCCTCGAGGACTTCCAGCACTTCGGAAAGCTCATCTGTGGTTACGAAGACATTGACATCGATGTCGACGGTGAGTCGGGGTTCCCCGTAGTAGGCGAGTGCCATGGCCCCGCCGATGGCGTGAGGGATGCCCGCTTCCCGAAGGCTCTGGTGAATCAGTGTCACCTTCCCGGCAAGCGGGAGACCGGAGCTCATGAGACCGACCGGAGCCGGGGGAAGACGACTCGCTCTCCGAAGTCCCGGGCCGGAAGGTTGTCACCAACACCGAGCAGATCGACCAGAGCCTCGCCTCTCTCCTCCATCGAAGCGCCTGTCCACATCTTCATTCGCTCAATCTCATGTGAAAGCTCCGGACTCTCCCCGAGCTCGTCGAGAAGCATGCGCCGAAGCCGGTGTGAGGGACGCTCGCCCGCCTCGATGGCCCGCAAGAGCCTCGCGGCAAGACGGTCAACTTCGGTGCCGACCGGTGCTCCAGCCCTGAGAGCCTTGCTTCGAAGGTCTTCGATTTCGATCGTGCCGGAACTGCGTCCTCTGATTTTCACCTCCACCTCGGGGGTGAGCTCGCGGAACGAGGCCAGGGTCCTCGATCGTGGGCCTTTCCCGGTCCGGACCGACTCCCGTGCTTCCCAGGTCCCGTTCCTCTTGGCCACCACGTAAGCCATAGTGGGTAGTTTACCCACTACACAGCCAAAATCAATTCCAGGGCCTGAATTCGGCTTTACGTTCAGGAACCGGAGGGACGATCGAGGCCGGCGGCCTCGATCACCTTCCGGGTGGCCTGGGGGACCGTGATCTTCTCCGCGTCGACGTCGGCGCGGGCCTTCGTGATCGTTTCCTCCACGCCGTCCCTGCGATGGACCGCCGCCAATACTGCCTCTTCGATCATCGAGTCGAGCCAGCGTTCGGTCTGGCGCCGACGACGCTCTTCGAGCAGCCCCGAGTTCTCCAGCAGGGCCCTGTGCGCCTCGACCGATTCCCAGACTTCTTTGAGGCCGGTGCCCTCGGTGGCCGAGGCGATCTGTACCGGCGTTTCCCAGCCCGGAGTCGAGGGGGGCAGCATGCGGAGGGCGTGGCGGTAATCGCCCCGGGCCCGTTTGGCCAGTGGCACCCGGTCGCCGTCGGCCTTGTTGACCACGATCAGATCGGCCTGTTCCATGATGCCCCGCTTGATTCCCTGAAGCTCGTCACCGGCACCGGGCACCAGCAGCAACATCAGGCAGTCGACCATTTCCGCCAGCTCGGCCTCGGACTGGCCGACCCCGACCGACTCGACGATGATCACGTCGAAGCCGGCCGCCTCGCAGAGCAGCATCGCCTCCCGGGTCTTGCGGGCCACCCCGCCCAGCACCCCGCCCGAGGGAGAGGGCCGGATGAAGACATCCTCCTCGACGCTCAGCTTGTGCATGCGGGTCTTGTCGCCGAGGATCGAGCCGCCGGTACGGGCGCTGGTCGGATCGATAGTCAGCACCGCCACCTTGTGGCCGTGCCGGATCAGGTCGATGCCCAGCGCCTCGATCGTGGTCGACTTGCCGGCCCCCGGCACGCCGGTGATCCCGACCCGGATCGCGTTGCCGGTTTCCGGCAGCAGGTCGGCGATCAGCTCCTGGGCATGTTCCTGATCATCGGGCCGGCGGCTCTCGGCGAGGGTGATGGCACGAGAAAGTGCGCCCCGGTCGCCGCGGGCGATCCCTTCCTTCAGCTCGTCGACCGAAGGACTCGTTCTGCCCATTACGACGGGGAGCCGGTCTGGATGTCCAGGTCGAGACGCTCGCCGAGCAGGAGAAGCAGCTCGGTTGCCGCCTCGCCGATCACGGTGCCGGGCGGGAAGATCAGGTCGGCGCCGAGCTGCTTCAGCTCGTCGAAGTCGGCCGGAGGGATCACGCCACCGGCGACGATCGCGATGTCCTGCCGATCCAGATCGTCCAATGCCTTGCGCAGGGCCGGGACCAGGGTCAGGTGGCCGGCGGCCAGGGTGCTGACCCCGACCACGTGGACGTCGGCTTCGATCGCCTGCCGGGCAACCTCTTCCGGGGTCTGGAACAGCGGGCCGATGTCAACGTCGAAGCCGAGGTCGGCGAAGGCCGTGGCAATCACCTTCTGGCCGCGGTCGTGACCGTCCTGGCCCATCTTCGCGACCAGGATCCGCGGGCGGCGCCCTTCGACTTCCTCGAAGCGCTCGACCAGTCGTTTGGTGTCCGCGAAGGACTCGGTATCCACTCCGACTTCTCCTTGGTAAACCCCGCCGATCACCTTGATTTCGGCGGAATGACGGCCATAGACCTTTTCCAAAGCTTCGCTGATCTCACCGGCGGTCGCATAGACACGGGCGGCCTTGACCCCGAGGTCGAGCAGGTTGCCCTCGCCACTGTCGGCGGCGTTGGTCAGTTGTTCGAGCGCCTGTCGGACATCGTCCTCACTCCGTTCCTCGCGCAGTCGCTCAAGCTTCGCGATCTGAGCGCGCCGCACTTCCTCGCCATCGACCTTGAGCACCTCGACCCAGGTGTCCTGCTCGGGCCGGTATGAGTTGACCCCGACCACCGTCTGCTTGCCGGAATCGATCCGGGCCTGGGTGCGGGCGGCCGATTCCTCGATCCGCATCTTCGGGATGCCGGCGGCAATCGCCTCGGTCATGCCGCCGTATTCGTCGATCTCGGCCATGTGGCCCAAGGCCTTGCGGGCCAGCTCGTTGGTCAGGTACTCGACGTAATAGGAGCCGGCCCAGGGGTCGATCACCCGGGTCGTGCCGGATTCCTGCTGCAAAAAGAGCTGGGTCTGGCGGGCAATCCGGGCCGAGAAATCGGTCGGCAAGCCGAGCGCCTCATCGAGGGCGTTGGTGTGGAGCGACTGGGTGTGGCCCTGGGTCGCGGCCATCGCTTCGACACTGGTCCGGACCACGTTGTTGTAGGCATCCTGCGCGGCGAGGCTCCAGCCGGAAGTCTGGCAGTGGGTGCGCAGCGAAAGCGACTTCGGGTTCTGCGGGTTGAACTCCCGCATCAGCTTGGCCCAGAGCAGGCGACCGGCCCGCATCTTCGCGACCTCCATGAAGAAGTTCATGCCAATCGCCCAGAAGAAGGAGAGGCGCGGCGCGAACCTGTCCACATCGAGGCCGGAATCGAGCGCTGCCTTCACGTATTCGACCCCGTCGGAGAGGGTGTAGCCGAGCTCGAGGTCGGCACTCGCCCCGGCCTCCTGCATGTGGTAGCCGGAGATCGAAATCGAGTTGAAGCGGGGCATCTCCTGCGAGGTGTAGCCGATGATGTCGGAGACGATCCGCATCGAGGGCTTGGGCGGGTAGATGTAGGTGTTCCGCACCATGAACTCTTTGAGGATGTCGTTCTGGATTGTGCCGGTCAGCTCTTCATGCGGCACCCCCTGCTCCTCCCCGGCGACAATGAACAGCGAAAGGATCGGCAGCACCGCACCGTTCATGGTCATCGAGACCGACATCTCCTCGAGCGGGATGCCCTCGAAGAGGGTTCGCATGTCGTAGATGCAGTCGATCGCCACGCCGGCCTTGCCGACGTCACCGGCGACCCGGGGATGGTCCGAGTCGTAGCCGCGATGGGTGGCCAGGTCGAAGGCGATCGAAAGGCCCTTCTGGCCAGCCGCCAGGTTGCGGCGGTAGAAGGCATTCGATTCCTCGGCCGTGGAGTAGCCCGCGTACTGGCGGATCGTCCACGGCTTGTTCACGTACATCGACGGGTAGGGCCCGCGCAGGTAGGGCGCAAATCCGGGCTTGGTGTCGAGGAAGTCGATCCCTTCGAGGGCGGCCGAGGTGTAGGCCGGCTCGAGGGTGATGCCCTCCGGGGTCTCCCAGTGGACTTCGTCGCCATCAGGGTCGCGGTTTGCCTCGAGCAGCGCTTCGAGTTCGGCCGCGTCGGCGGGATCGCCCTGAACCGCGTCGAGTTCGATTTCGGAGAAATCCGGGATGGAGCTCATGGCTTCACCTCCACGCCGAGCCGGCCAAGGGTGGCGGTCAGTACCTGGCTCAGGTTGACGCCGTTTCTGACCAGCTCGTCGGCTCCCGCCTTCGTCGCGGCCTCGTTCAGCTCGGGAGTCGAGTTGACCATGTAGATGTATTTGGCGCCGGCTTCGCGGAGCTTTTTGACCAGGTCGGCGACATCCTCCGGGGTCTGGTTCCGGCCGGCGCAGACCGCGACCAGTTCAAAGCCGCCATCGCGGAGCGTCTTCGCCTGAGCCTCGTTGCTTTCGAGAGCTCCGCTGGGGACGGTTTCCACCCCGGCCACCTCGAAGAAGCTCTTGGCCCAGTTCGCATAGTTGACGTGGCTGGCGATCGATCCCATGCAGGCGAGGTAGATCTGCGGCCGGTCGCCGCCGCTCTTCTCGTGATCGCTGGCGGCCCGGCGCATCTTCTCGAAGGGGGTCGAGTCGTGACGCGGATTCAAGGCTGGCAGGGAGAAGGTATCGCCGATGACCGCGCCTTCGAGCTGATCGAGCGGATTGCCGGAGGGGGTTGGCCGTTCGACCGGCTGGGGGTCGGTGCCGTCGTCGCCGAGCAGCGGGAATTCGTTGATGCCGGTCATCACCCGGCGTCGGTGGTTGAGATCGTCTTCACGCTCGTCGGCGAGACCGGCCAGGGTAGTGGCGATCAGCCCCGACCGAAGTGCGGCCAACGCGCCGCCTTCCCGTTCGATCTCCCGGAAGCGATCCCAGCCGGCCCTGGCCAGCTCGTCGGTCAGCTCCTCGCCGTACCAGGAGCCGGCCAGCGGGTCGGCGATCCGCCCGAGCGAGGACTCGTCCTGAAGGATGATTTGGGTGTTGCGGGCGATGCGCCGGCCGAGGTCGCCAGGCTGGCCGATCATCTGGTCGAAGGGGGTCACGGTGACCCCGTCGGCGCCGCCGGTACCGGCCGCGAAGGCGGCCGTGGTTGCGCGAAGCATGTTGACCCAGGGATCGACCTGAGTGATCATGCGGGCGGAAGTCTTGCCGTAGGTCGGCGAGTGGCGATCCGCTTCCGGAACCCCCGACTCCTCGAGCACGCGGGCCCAGAGCCGGCGGATCGCCCGGAACTTGCCCATCTCGAGGAACTGGTCAGGACCGACCGCGAGGGTGAACTCGATCTGGGCGGCCGCATCGGCCGGTTCAAGTCCGGCGGCCGCGGCGGCGCGCAGGTACTCGACTCCCGTGGCGATCGCTATGCCAAGCTCCCAGCCGGCGGTCGCGCCCGCCTCTACGTAGATGCCGGTGTCGACGGCGAGAGCCCTGGCTTTCGGCCAGTCGCGAGCGGTATCGGCTGCCAGTGAAGCGGCCGCTTCCAGCGCCTGCTCCGGTGAGCTCGGCAACGTGCCGGTCCGGGCGAGGGCCCCGAGCGGGTCATATCGGAACGAGCCCAGTGCGGCATCCGGGGAGATCCCGTTCTCCCGCCACAATCTGGTCAGGAGCACGGCAGCCGCCGGGGCTGAAGAACCTGCCTCCAGCGCCACACGGGCGAGGTCGAGGTAAACCCCGTCAAGGACTTCGCTCAGCTGATCGAGGTTCGAGATCGGGATTCCTTCATCACCAATGCGCAAGGTGATTTCAGTTACGCCGCCGTTCAGGTCTTCGAGAATCTCCTTGTTGGCCTTGATCAGATCGGGCTGGGTCTGCTCCTGGCGGATCTGCCAGTGACGGCCGGCCCGGGTGCCGCGGGTAAAGGGCGCCCGGCCCGGCAGGCCGGCCGGATCCGCGGCGATCGCATCCTCCGGCGTGTAGAGCCATTTCGCCTCGACCCCGTTCTCGAGCAGGGTCATCAGGGCGAGGTTCTCGTCACCCCTCGTCGCAGCGTCGCTCCACTGCTCGAAGGAAACGGGCTCAAAGCCGTCTGCGAGGGACTCAGTCATGGCGATCCGGAGAGGTAAACACGGGCCTTGCAGGGTACCTGTCCGGGACCGGCAGCCGCCTTGCCACGGATACGGGCAGGTCCGGATCCGAATCGCGGCAATCTCAGGTTCTATGCTGCTGCCACTTGAAACGGGAGCGAAAACAGCCGCCGCCGCTGCCGGTCGCCCCGGCCCGGTTCCGCCTGATCCGGGTCAAACAGGATCCGCTGAGGGCGATAGTGCAGCGCTTTGCCCTGGCCACGCTGTTGCTTTTGATCGTCACCTTCATCACCTACTTCGGCCGCAAGGGTTACGTCGACAACGAACATCCGAATCAGTTGCTGACCTTCGTCGATTCCCTCTATTACGCGACTGTCACGATCACCACCACCGGCTACGGCGACATCGTTCCGGTTACGGAAGCCTCCCGGCTGATCACCACGATCGTGGTCACCCCGATCCGCGTTCTCTTCATCGTCCTGTTGGTTGGCACTACGCTTCAGGTCTTGGCCGAGCAGTCCAGATTCCAGTTTCGTTTGCGCAAGTGGCAACGTGACCTGAAGGATCACGTGGTCGTCTGCGGCTTCGGAATCAAGGGCAAGTCCGCTCTCGAATACATCCAGAGCCATGATGAGGGAATCGACGCGGTGGTGATCGACGAAAACGACGAGGCGCTCGAAGATGCCAATCGACTCGACATCAACGGGATCAGCGGCAAGTCCTATGACCGGCAGATTCTCGACGCGGCGAGGATCGGCACCGCGAAATTTGTGATCGTCGCCCTCAGCTCCGACGAACAGTCGATCCTGACCGTGCTGCGGGTTCGTGAACTCAATCCGAGGGCGAAGATCGTCACCTCCTGCAAGGAAGAGTCGAATGTGGAACTGCTCAGGTCCTCCGGTGCCGACGAGGTGATCGTCTCCTCGAGCTCGGCCGGGCGCATCCTGGGCATGGCCGCCGAGACGCCCGAGGCCGCCCGGGTGGTCAATGACCTGCTCACCTTCGGTGACGGTCTCGACATCAACGAGCGCCGCATCACCACGGACGGCGAGCGGATCGAACAGCGTCCCCACGAAACCGCAATCGCGGTGATCCGCAACCAGAAAGTCCACCGGCCCGGCGACGAGGAATGCCGGACACTCAAGGCTGGCGACCAGGTCATCTACATCGATCAGACCACTGCCCCGGCCCCGGAGGAGTCCGGGACTACTGCCTGAGTCCGGGCCACCCGAAGCGACTTTCCCCGCGAATCACCCGGTCCGGGTTAAGCAGCTCGGCGGCACCAGCTTAACGTTGCCGGGAAAGACTGCGATCGTCACAACCCGGACGGAAAGAGGTTAAACGGAATTGATGGAGAGTTGGAATCCCGGCGCAGCCAGGAACGCAATCCTCGACTTCGTGGAGCGAGCCACCTCCCCCGGAGTCGGCTTCATCGAGCCCGGCGACCGCATCGCTACCTTTGACAACGATGGCACCCTCTGGGTCGAGCAACCCCTGCCAGTCCAATTCAATTTCATCTTTGCTGCGCTGATCGAAGCGGTGAAGGAAACACCCTCGCTTGCCACAGAGCAGCCCTACAAGGCGATCATCGAGAAAGACCACGATTTCTTCGAAAAGGTCGGGCTTCAGGACCCGGATGCCGTTTCAGCGCTGGAAGGGGCTATAGCCCGGGCCTGGCACGATTCCACCCCGGACCGGTTTGAAAGCGAAGCCCAAAGCTTCCTCGAAGGGGCCAGGTCCGAGCGTTTCGGACGGCCCAGCACCGAACTGGTCTACCAGCCGATGATGGAACTCCTCGAGTTGCTCAGAACCAATGGTTTCAGGGTTTTCATCTGTTCCGGCGGCGGCAGGGATTTCATGCGGGTGATGTCGGACAACGCTTTCGGCATACCTCGCGAGAATGTGATCGGCTCGGCCCCGCGTTACGAGTTCCGGGTTGGCCAGCTCCACCGGACGGACGAGGTGCTAGGGGGGGTCGCGCTCGGAGCCGGCAAACCGGAACACATTTTCGCTGCGACCGGCCGACTGCCGGCCATCGCCGGCGGCAACTCCGACGGCGACATCGAAATGCTCGAGGCGGCCAGCTTCCGGATTCTGATTTCCCATGACGACGCGGAGCGGGAATTCACCTACACCGAGGGCGCCGAACGGGCCTTTGCCGAGGCCGAAAAGAGCGGATGGACCGTGGTCAGCATCAAGAACGACTGGAAGGTGGTTTTCGGATGAACCAGGACGACAGAATCAAGGAAGAACTCGCAGCTCTTCTTGAGCGCGACGTGGTCTCGCCAGCCGAGGATTTTCAGGATCCGGGCCAGGAATGGCGGCGACTCTTCTCTGAGCTCTACGGAACCTTCTTTCTGGTTCTGGTCGCGGCTGGCGCCGGTATGGTCGGCCAGGCCTTCCCCGAAACCATCAGCCGGACGTCCGCGGTGGTTGCACCGGGACTGATGGTCATGGCAATCATCCTTTTCATGGGCAAGGTCTCGGGTGCGCACCTGAACCCGGCGGTCAGCTTCGCCTTCGCCCTGCGTGGTGACTTCCCCTGGAAACGGGTCCCGGGATACATCGTGGTCCAGCTAGCGGGGGCCGTTCTGGCCTGCCTTTTCCTGAGCCAAGTGGTTGATGTTTCGGCCACTTACGGCTCGAACTTCCCCGCCGCCGGTTTCTCGGACGGGGCCGCGTTCTGGATGGGGGTCGTCCTCACCTTCGGGCTGCTTAGCGTGATTCTTGGCACCGCTTCCGGAGCCCAGAACGTCGGCACGATCGGTGCCCTTGCCGTCGGTTCCTACATCGCCCTGGCCGGACTCTGGGGCAGCCCGATCTCCGGTGCCTCAATGAACCCGGCACGCACCTTCGGCCCTGACCTGGTCGGCGGTGATTTCAGCGCCTACTGGGTGTATGTGGCCGGGCCGCTGGTCGGGGCAACCATCGCGGTCGGTGCTGCCTTCCTCCTGCGCGGCACCGGGGGCGGCCGAACCGGATCGACCGCGGCCCAGGGCGACATCCGGACCGAGGTCGATCACCCGACCGCTGACTGAAACTCAGGACGGCTCGACCAGCCCGATCAGGCGAGCTCGACTGACTCGATCACCTGCGGCTCAAGCGGCATGTCCCGGCCGTCCGTGTCCGTGCCTTCGATCGCGTCGACGACTTCCATGCCCTCGGTCACCTCGCCGAAGACGGTGTGCTTGCCGTCGAGCCAGTCGGCGGCGGGGATGGTGACGATGAAGAACTGGGAACCGTTGGTGTTGGGGCCGGCGTTGGCCATGGCGAGGGCGCCGCGGACCACACCGTGGTCGTTGAACTCGTCCTCGAAGGTGTAGCCGGGACCGCCGGTTCCGGTGCCGAGCGGGCAGCCGCCCTGGATCATGAAGTCCTTGATCACCCGGTGGAAAGTGAGTCCGTCATAGAAACCGTCGTCGGCGAGCTTGCGGAAGTTCTCGACCGTCTTCGGCGCGTCCTCATCGAAGAACTCGATGGTGATCGGACCGGCGTTTGTATTCAGCGTTGCTTTCGACATGGGTCGAGCCTACAGGCCTGCCGGCCACGAACAGCCCCGGGAGGACTCAGAGGCCGAGTCCACGGACGCCACCCTCGTCGTAGCCGAGGTGATGGCCGAGCTCATGGCGAACCGTGCGTTCGACCTGGGCCGCGAGCAGGGCATGGTCGTGGCCGAAGTCCCGGGTCAGGGTGTCCTTGAAGATGATGATCCGGTCGGGGTAGTTGTCCCGGGCGATCCCGTCCCCCTGGTAGAGGCCGTAAGCATGCCTTTCGCGGCCCTGATCCGAAATCACCACCGGGACCTTGCTGATGATCTCCCGGAACTGCTCGGGCAGGCGGTCGATCGCCCGGATGATCATCTGCTCGAAATCTTCGTCCGAGATGTGGTGCGGATGATCGTGGTGCTTGTGCTGACCGTGCTTGCCGGTCCCGCGGGCAAGGACGGAGGCCCGCCCCGGCGGACAGACTCCGGGGGCGGGCTGCTCGTCATCGGTCAACTGCGGCGCCCTCAGCTGCCGAGGATCTTCGCCTTCTGGGCGGCGAATTCCTCGTCGGTCAGCACCCCGCTCTGGTGGAGCTCACCGAGCTCCTTGAGCTGGGCGATCGGGTCGGCCGCAGCCGCGGCGGGCGCCGGAGCAGCCGGGGCCGGCTCCTGGTACTGCTGCTGTGCCATGTCGGCCCGGGGGTTTGCGTACTGCGGACCATCCTGCTCGGCCCAGCGCGAAGCCTGACGGCGGGAAACACGGTTGCTTACCGCGGTGGCGGTACCGGCGATCGCCGCGGTCCGGGCGACACCTCTGATTAGTCCTGGCATTTCTTTCTCCTTCTTTCTGAGGTCCCTACGCCTCGGCGGCGTCGAGAGTGGCGATCAGGTCCTGGACCGGAATCCGGCCGCTGGCCACGAGCTGGCCGCCGGAGCGGCGCACGGCCGAGGCGAAGGGCCCGGCCCAGGTGTTCTCGTATACGAGCAGGGCTGCCGCCTTGCCGGTCTCGAGAGCCTCCGCCGCTTCTGCGTGGTCACTTTCGTCGAGAATTCCTGACGAAGCGCCTTCAAATACCGCGAAGGTCTCGGCGTCCCCGCCGAGATCGGTGATTTCCATCTCGGTGACGCTTCCATCTTCGTTCTTGATGATGAAGGCGAGGTCGAGGATCCGGATCAGGCCGCTGTCGACCAGATCGACCAGGTAGGGAATCGCTTCGCCGGTCGGCTCGTTGTTCGGCCACTCGACCAGGATGTAGTCGACGGGTCCCATTTCTTCGATGTCTTCAGCCAATGCTCGATCCTTCCTCGATTTCAAAACTCGGTTTCAACGAAATCTAGCCGCAACGAACTTCCGACCGTCATCCATTCAGGGTTAATCACTCGCCCTTGAGCAGGCCCAGCCTCCGCCCCTCCATCACTGCCTCGGCCCGCGAGTTCACGCCCAGCTTGCGGTAAAGGGAATTCGCCTGCGTCTTGACCGTGTTCTGGGAAAGGTAGAGCTGCTCGCCGATCGACCGGAACGAGTGGTGGCTGGGCAGGAACTGAAGGGTCCTGAGCTCCGCCTTGGTCAGGCTGATCGGAATGCCACCGGCACCCCGGACCTTCTCCAGTTCCGTCCGGCAGTCTTCCATCCACTTCTCCAGCCGGGGAGAATCGGGGATTCTCCCGATCGCCAGCCCGGCCCTCTTCAATTCACGTTCAGCCTGATCGAAATGGCCGATCTTCAGCAGGGTGCGGCAACGGCACAGGACCAGTTCCGCTTCGTGCCAGACGAGGTAGTCGAGGATGCCGCCACCAATCTTTGACCCGGTCTCAAGGTCCATTTTCGCTTCTTCGGCCCGCCCCAATTCGGCATTGGTAAGCGCCAGTACCACGTACACCAGGGACATCGCACCGAGGGTCCGGAGCCCGCTTCTCTCAACCTGATCCCGCGCCCGGGTCGCGTAGTCGTGGGCGGAGTCGGGCCGGCCGTCGTCCAGCTCCATCAAAGCAAGTTGCACCAGGGCAATCGCCTGGATGATCACCGAGATCATCGCGGCCTCCCGGGCCGTCTCCCGCAACAGATCCCTGGCCTTTTCGTCCTCAGTCAGGTACAGCCCGACGCCAACGTAGAGCTTCGCCGCCACCTGGAAGGGGCTGGCAGGGTCCATCAACTCTGCTGCCCGTTTCCCGTCGGCGATCATTCCGGCCGCCCCTTCGGCGCCGATCGTCGCCCGCAAGGTGAACACATCCCCGTACACGGGCAGGTCCTCGCCGATCTCCCGTTCCGCGACCGAAAGCCAGAAGAAGGTCTCGTCTCCGCGGCCCATGGCAATTTCACGATGAGCCCGGGCCAGGATCAGGGCCGGAATCCGGGCGATTCGATCGTCACCGATCGCTTCGAACCAGCGATCGACTGTGGCGATCCTTCCGCGGCTCAGGAGGTCGGCGATATCGAGCCAGATGTATGCGCCGGCGAGTTCAAAATCGCCGGAAGCGATCGCGTGATCGGTCGCTCTGGAGATGTCGCCGTTGGCGGCCAGCCATTCCGCGGCCCGATGGTGCAGCCCCGGTTTCGAGTCCGGGTCCCGCAACCTCTTCTCGGATCGGAGCATGTCCCGAAAGAGGTGGTGATAGCGAAAGCGGGTGCTTCCGCGATCGAGCGGCACGACCAGGGCATTCTCGGCGGCCAGCTCCTGCAGCATTTCCAGCGAATCGGTTCTGCCAGTGACGGCATCACAGAGCGGCCCGGTCAACTCTTCGAGGATCGAGGTTTCGAGCAGGAAGCTGGCCTTGTCCTCGGGAAGATCTCGAATGAACTCGTCCCGAAAATACTCGACGACTACCCGATCCCCGCCGTCGAACCTGACCGCTTCCGGACGGGCTTCACTGCCCTGTCGGATCGCCAGTCCGGCCAGATAGAGCGCCGCCGGCCAACCCTCCGCCTTCTCGTGAATCTGATCCGCACGGTCGCCCAGATCCAGGTCAAGCCTGGCCAGAAGCTCCCGGCTCTCTCCCCGGGTCAGGGCCAGGTCACTCATACCGAATTCGAAGAGCTCGCCGCGAGCCCGCAAACGGCCCACCGGGAGACCGGGATGGGCTCTTGTGGCCACCGCGACCTGGGAGCCTTCCGGCAGGGCTGAAATGACCGAATAAAGCACTTGCCAGGCGGGGTCGGTCTCGAGCAAATGCGCATCGTCGATTACCAGCACAAAGGGATCGAGATCGCGGATCGCATCCGCCACCCGTTCAAGCAGGAGGCTCAGGTCGGGAACCGGAGAGCGGAGTAACTCGTGAAGCTCGGGATCGATGCCGGTCGTCCCGAGCGCAGCCACCAGAGCGTTAGCCAGGAGGGCAGGATCGTTGTAACGGGGTTCGCACCGGACCCAGGCAAAGGGTCTCTGGTCCGAGTCATCCCAGAGCCTCAGCGTTGTGGTCTTTGAATAGCCGGCTGGTGCCTGCAGCAGCACGACCCGAACGGACCTGGCGCCGTTCAGGGCTTCGATCAGCCTGATTCGGGGCAGCAGGCTACGGGTCACCCTGACTTCAGCGTCCGGGCCGCTCCCCGCCGTGCCTGTGCTTGGGCTCATCAGGAGAAGAATACGCTCCGGCAGGTTCACCTCGTTGAGGTGATGTTGCCGAACCCGAACCGGCCTACCTTCTCATTAGAAGAGCAATCGAATGGCTGAAAGGCCACGAAGGGAGTTGTACACATGCGAGGAGCAGGAAGGACAGCGTTCGCGGCAGTAATGCTGATCTTGCTTGGCGTACTCAACCTGATCTACGGGATCGCCGCGCTTGACAACGCAAACATCCTGGTCAACGACACCCGGCTGGTCCTTACCAACCTGAGCACCATGGGCTGGGTTCTGATCGTCCTCGGTGCGATTCAGCTGATCGGGGGAGTTTCCCTGCTCGGCGGAAATGTGTTCGGGCGCACGATCGGCGTTATCGGCGGCATTCTCGGGGCCCTCGGAGCCTTGTTGTCAATCGGCGGCGCCTTTCCCTGGTGGTCTTTGGCGATCTTCTTCCTCTGCGTCTGGGTGACCTGGGGCATCCTCGTCTTCGGCGAAGACGAGGAAGTGGCGCGGTAGATGACCGGGTTCCAGGGCAAAGTCGCGACCGACGTCCGCGACTCCCAGCCTGACTGGACTCCCTTCCTGGCACCCAAGGCCAGGGAGGGAGCTCCCAACGTCCTGATGCTGGTCTGGGATGACCTCGGCTTCAGCACGATGGACATTTTCGGCGGACCGATCGAGACACCGAACATGCGCCGCATCGCGGAGATGGGCGTCAAGTACTCGAATTTCCACACCACGGCGCTCTGCTCGCCGACTCGCTCTTCGCTTCTGAACGGACGCAACGCGACCTCCAACGGAATGGCAACGATTGCCGAGTTTTCGTCCGGCTTTCCGGGCATCTCGACCCGGATTCCGTTCGAGAACGGTTTCATCTCCGAGGTGCTCGCCGAGCAGGGCTACAACACATACTGCGTCGGCAAGTGGCATCTGACCCCGGGCGAGGAGGTCAACATGGCGGCCTACAAGGGGCGCTGGCCGCTCGGCCGCGGCTTCGAGCGCTTCTACGGATACCTCGGCGGCGAGTCGAACAGCTGGTATCCGGACCTGATCTACGACAACCACCCGATCGACGCCCCCGCTACGCCCGAGGAGGGCTATCACCTGAGCAAGGACCTTTCGGACAAGGCGATCGAGTTCATCAGCGATGCCCATCAGGTCGACCCCGAAAAGCCCTTCTTCCTGTACCTGGCGCCACAGGCCGGTCACGCCCCGCATCAGGCGCCGAAGGAGTGGATAGACAAGTACAAGGGACGCTTCGACGACGGCTACGAGGCGCTGCGGGAAGAGATCCTGAAGCGCCAGATCGAGATGGGCATCCTGCCCGAAGGAACCGAGCTCTCGCCGATCAATCCGCATGGCGAGCCCCAGCGGACCGGCCCGGACGGCCAGCCCTGGCCGCTGCTGGACACGGTCCGCCCCTGGGGCAGCCTCTCCGACGACGAGAAGAAACTCTTCTCCCGGATGGCCGAGGTGTTTGCCGGATACATCGCCTATGCCGACCACGAGATGGGCCGGGTTCTCGACTACCTTGAAGAGTCGGGCCAGATGGACAACACCCTGATCGTCTCGGTCTCGGACAACGGTGCCAGCGGTGAGGGCGGGCCAAACGGCTCCTTCAACGAATGGCGGTTCTTCAACGGGGTACCGGACTCCACCGAGGAGACCCTGCCGCACATCGACGAACTGGGCGGTCCCGACTCCTACAACCACTACTGCACCGGCTGGGCCTGGGCCTTCGACACACCTTTCCCCTACTGGAAGCGGTGGGCCGGATACGAGGGCGGAGTCGCCGACATGTGCCTGGTCGCCTGGCCGGCGAAAATCGAGCCCCAGGACAAGCCCCGCAGCCAGTACATACATGCGGTCGACGTGGTCCCGACGATCTACGAACTGGCCGGCATCGAACCGCCGGAGATGATCAACGGCTACCTGCAGAACCCGATCGAGGGCGAAAGCTTCGCCGCTTCCATCACTGACCCGGATGCACCGGGCAAGGAGACCCAGTTCTACGCGATGCTCGGCCAGCGCTCGATCTACCACAGGGGCTGGCTGGCGGCGACGATCCATCCCCCGCTCAGTGGCTGGGGCAAGTTCGAGCACGACGAGTGGGAGCTCTACGACCTCGAGAACGACCGCTCGCAGATGAACAACGTGGCAACCGAGCAGCCGGAGAAGCTGGAAGAGCTGAAAGCGCTCTGGTACTACAACGCGGGTATCTACAACGGTTTGCCACTGGATGACCGCACCGCGCTCGAGCAGACCCTGGCCGACCGGCCGAGCGGCACGCCCGACCTGGCCCGGTACACCTACTACCCGCATACGGCCGACGTTCCGGAACAGGCAGCCGTCCGCATTTCGGGACGGTCGTACAGCATCTCCGCCGCGATCGAAGTACAAGCCGGAACCGAGGGTGTGATCTTCGCCCACGGAGGAGTGTCCGGTGGACACAGCCTCTTCGTCAAGGACAGGACGCTCCGTTACGCGTTCAACTGGGTCGGCACCTACATGCAGAATGTGGTTGCCGAGGACGAACTGAAACCTGGCAAGCACCTGGTGGTTGCCGAGTTCACGGCGACCGGAAAGAACGACGACCCGAAGATGCCCGGGGCAAAGGGAACCCTGGACCTTTACGTCGACGAGAAGAAGGTGGCGTCCGGCGAAATCGTCACCCAGCCGGGCTACTTCTGCGTGGTCGGCGACGGGCTCTGCGTGGGCCGGGACAGCGCTTCGCCGGTCACTCCGGAATACAAGTCCCCGTTCGAGTTCACGGGAGAGATCGAGAAGGTAGTGATCGATGTCTCCGGCGAGCCGTATTCGAACCACGAGGGCGATGTCCGGGCCTGGTTCTCGATCGACTAGTCCAAACCGGGACTGAAATACACGCTTCATCAATGCCTCCGTCCGCTCCCCGGGCGGAGGCATTTTCTATGGTGAAAAAGCGCAACCGAGGGGGTCCTCCCCGGTTGCCTGACTATGGTCAAAGCCCTCCAGACCAAATATTCGCTGATCTTCACGGCGCTCCTCGGGGCGCTTCTTTTCGCTCTGTGCCTGGTTCCGAGAGCAGATGCCGAGTTGCTGAAACCGCCGCCGGGGAAGGTCTTTTTCGGGGTCACCGACACCGGTGATGCCAGCGACTTCCGGGGCTTCGCCCGGGCCGTCGGCAAGCACCCGGCGGTGATCCAGACCTTCCACGCCTGGGGCAACAGCTGGGACAAGGCCCTGCCGCGCTGGCGTTCGGTGAATGCCCGGCCGATGCTCCACATCACGACCCGGGCCGACAGCGGCGAAGAGGTGATCACCCCCAAGCAGATCGCCCGCGGCCGCGGAGATGACTACCTGATCAGGATCAACACGCAGGCGGCGCGCCGGAACCTTCGGCTCTACCTGCGTCCGCTGGGCGAGCCGAACCGCTGCAAGAATTACTACGCGGGCGTTGACTGCTCCGGCAACGTGCGTGGCGGTGACTACTCGTACGGCTGGTACAAGCAGGCCTTCCGCCGAATCGCGATCATCACCCGCGGTGGCGCCAAGCGCGGCTTCATCAACGCCAGGCTGAGGCGGCTCCACCTGCCCAAGGTCCAGAACACCGGCGAAGCGAAGCTGCTGCCGAGAAGATTGCCCAAGGCTCCGGTCTCGCTGGTCTGGAGTCCGCTGCCGGCCGGTTCACCGACCGTGCGGGCGAACCTTCCCTTCAACTACTGGCCGGGCAGCAAGTGGGTCGACTGGGTCGGCACCGACTTCTACAACCGCTACAACGACTGGAAGCAGCTCTCGAACTTCTACAAGCGGTGGTCATACAGCAAGAACAAGCCGATGGCCTTGACCGAGTTCGGCCTCTGGGGCAACGACGGTCCCGGTTTCATCAAGCGCATTTTCGGCTTTTCCCGCAAGCGGAAGAAGATCCGGATGATGGTCTACTACCAGGATTTCGGCAGTTCGAATTCCTTCAGGATCCAGAATTTCCCCAAGGGGCGCAAGGTCCTTTCCCAGTTCCTGAAGAAGCGCACCTACCCGAAGTACGCCCCGGCCTTCCCGCGGTTTCGCTAGCCCCGGACCGGGACTTGAAACCGGCTATACGGGGCGGCTATCCGGGGCCGGGAGGCCTTCAGCGGAAAGCCGGAATTCCGGTCAGGGCCATGCCGATCGAGAGAGTGTGGATCTCGTCGGTTCCCTCGTAAGTGAAGACCGACTCGAGGTTGTTGGCGTGGCGCAGCACCGGGTACTCGAGGGTGATGCCGTTGGCGCCGAGGATTCCCCGGGCTGTCCGGGCGACCTCCAGCGCCATGCGGACGTTGGCCCGCTTGCCCATTGAGATGTGTTCGGGCTCGATCCGCCCTTCGTCCTTGAGTTGACCGAGTCTGAGCGCCAGCAGGTAACCCTGCTGGATCCTGGTCGCCATGTCGGCCAGTTTCGCCTGGGTTAGCTGGAAGGAAGCGATCGGCTGGTCGAACTGCTTGCGGGTCATCGAATACTCCAGCGCCGCTTCGAAACAGGAACGGGCTGCTCCGACCACGCCCCAGACGATCCCGTAACGCGCTTCGTTCAAGCAACTCAGCGGACCCTTCAGTGACTGGACCTCGGGCAACCGGTTTGAATCGGGAACCCGCACGTCATCGAAGGCCAGTTCGGAGGTGACCGAGGCCCGTAGCGAAAGCTTGTGGTGCATCTCGGGAGCGGTGAAACCTTCCATCCCCGGTTCGACCAGGAAGCCCTGGACTCCCTCGTCTGTCTTCGCCCAGACCACGGCAACATCGGCGATCGATCCGGAGGTGATCCACATCTTCGATCCGTTCAGGACCCATTCCTCGCCGTCCCGCTTCGCGGTCGTCCGCATCGAACCGGGATCGGACCCGGAATCCGGCTCGGTCAGCCCGAAGCAGCCGATCAGCTCACCCGCGGCCATACCTGGCAGCCAGCGCTGCTTCTGCTCGTCGCTGCCCCATTTCCAGATTGCGAACATCGCCAGGGAACCCTGAACCGAGCAGAAGGAGCGCAGGGCGCTGTCACCGGCTTCGAGTTCCATGCATGCAACCCCGTAGGCGACCGCGCTGGTTCCGGCGCAGCCGTAACCCTCCAGGTGCATGCCGAGCACGTTGAGATCTCCCAGGGCCTTCGGCACCGAGCGATCAAAGGTTCCGTTCTCGAAATGCTCCGCCACCCCGGGCAGGTATTTCTCTTTCACGTAACGGGAAACGGTTTCCTTGATCAGGCGTTCCTCGTCGGTGAGCAGCCGGTCGATCTCCAGGTAGTCGTGCGGGTTCATCTCATTGAGGGTATCCGCCTTGGATTCCGGCGGCCGGCTGGACTAGAGTTGCGTTGATGCAGATCGGGGGAACCCTGATAACGGCACTGGTCCGGGTGCTGGTTGTGGTTGGCACTCTTGCCGCGGTCTCCTATTTCGTGATTCGCCCGGTGCTGGACACGACCGAGAAGGTCTCCAGCGGGATCAACAGCAGCATCCAGCAGAGCATCGATGAAGCCAACGACGCCTTCGACCAGACCAACGTGTCGCCGCAGACCCAGAGGGTGATGACCAGAAAGATCAGGAACGTTCCGAATTCCAGGATCCCGAAGCTGGAGAACTGCATCACCCGAGCCGGCACCAACATCAGCCGGATCAACCACTGCATCGACCGATACGCGGGCTGAAGCAACTAAGATGCGCCCCGTTCAGAACATGTACGCCGAATCCGTCGCTTCTGCGGCGGAGCGGGGGAACCATTGGTCACCGGGCAACCGGCGGCCGGGGGCGAATCGGACCGGCTGGTCCGTAGCGCGACTTCTTCAGCGCGAGCCCGTCAGCTAACCCCGCAGGCTTCACCGAAGAAGGAGGTACCGATGGATCTGGACAGACATCTGGTCCGACCGATTACCGAGGAAACCGGCACCCGTGCCGCTTTCGGCATGGTGGTCGGGACCCTGGCCGGTGCGGCGATTGCGCTGCCCCTGCTGGTCGGAGTCTTCGGACTCTGAGACCGGCGAACCCGTGGCGGCCGCCGCGCCCGGGCGCGGCGGCCGCAGGGTTCAGACCGGCAGGGTTTCCAGGGGAAACCCGACCCGGTCACCCGGGGGAACGGAACCAGCTACCGTCCCCGCACCCGGATCGTCACGGGTTTCGAGGCCGACCCGCTGTACGGGAAACGGGACGAGGGAACGAGAAGCGCCCTGAGACGGATCCGGGCGACACCCGTGATGTACCGGAACCGGTAGCCGGTCCGGAAGCGGCCGTGCCGGTCGGTGCGGGTCAGGGTTACCGGCCGCCAGCGCCGCGCTGACTCCTCGAAATACTGGATCTGGACCAGGTTGCCCCGGGTTGGTTGCCAGGCGCCCTGACCCAGGACCCGGCCCGAGAAACGGACCCGCTGCCCGGTCCTCAGGCTCCTCGGGGTCACCCGGAAGCCGAGCCGACCCCGCACCCTCAGCTCCAGCGTTCCGGAATTCGAATCGCCCAGAGACCTGCTGCCGGCGAAGGTGATGCTGATCCGGCGAGCCGGGCCGCGAGAAAGCCAGAGATCGAAGTATCCCCGGCGGTCGGTCACGATTTGTTGCCTTCTGGCTTTCCGGCGTGCACCGGGAAGATAGGACTCGACAACGGTCAGCTTCGCGCCCGCGATGCCACCTCTCCGGACGCCGGCCAACCGACCCGTGACGCGGGCCTTCCTGCCGTATCCCACTTCGATCCGGTTCCGGGATTGACGGCTTCCCCTAGCGCGAAGCGAAGCCGTCAGGCGGGTCGTTTCAGTGAGCGGGGTCCGAACCGACATCCGGGAGCCGTTGGCCAGGCGGTCAGTGACGGTCATGTTGCCGGCTGCGTCAACGACTATCGCCCTGAGCTGCCATTTCCCCCGGGGAAGAGACTTGGGGAACCTCGCGGTAAGAGCTTGCTCGCCGACCGAGTGAAAGCGGGTCGGAATCGCATGCCACTCGCCTCCGGAGGATGGCCGCCAGGCGATGTTTCCGCCCCGCACACCGGAGAACCGGTCGGCGACCGAAACCCGGATCAGGGCGGGATCGCGGCCATTCGGTTCGGCGAAATACCCGGTGGGCGGCACATTGTCTAGCTTCAGCGTGGCTTCCGCCGCCTGCGCCTGGTTCGAGTTGCCGGCCTGATCGGCCAGCCAGACGCGGACCCGGTATTCACCCGGCCCCGGCAGCGAGATTCCCGAGATCCTTCCCCTTCCGCCTCGGTACCAGGGTCCACCCGAATAGCCGTCGGGGCCGGTCACCCTGAACCAGTTGAGCGCGATCGGCGAGGCGACACCCTGATCGGGATCAGTCCAGACAAGATTGAAACCGTTGTTCCGGTGCCAACCGTCGCCACCTTCCACCTTCATTCCTTTCGGTGCCGAAGGCGGGTTGTTGTCCACCCGGATGCTGCGGTCGGCGGAGCATCCCGAACTTCCAGCGAAATCAATGGCGCAGTGGCGCAGGATGTGCGGGCCATCGGAAAGAACCCTGGTGTCCACCGACTGGCTGCCGGTCGCGGTGACGGGACAGGGCTGCATCTTCGTCCCCCGCCACTGCCCCGAGATCATCCGCTTGGCGCAGTTCATCTCGCTGCTCGCTTTCAGAGCGCCGTCGATCAGGGTCTGGGCGAACCGGAGCCCGGAGCCCGTGTCCCGGTCATTGAAAGCGAGCGACTGGGCTCCGCGAAGCCAGCCGGCTCCGGTCAGCGAACCACCGGCTCCGGCAACCGGCCTGACCGAGTCGTCGATCGAGATGGTCAGGGACCGCACACCGGCCAGCACCGTGCCATCGGCCTCGCAGTTCTTGTCGGAGGACCGGTAGCAGACGAGCCTCGATTCGAATGCCTGCGCGTAGGGCGAGAATCCCCGCCAGAAATCCCTCTTGGTGCCGTCGCTGGCATCCAGCTCCAGGAACGGATTGAAAGCCCCGCCGGGCGCCACCCCGCCAAGCCGATGCTGGAAGCCGTTGCGGAGATATTGCCAGCGCTGGCCGTGAATGTTGACGATGCCGGTTCCGGCCGGGGCCTGCCAGCGCCATGAGGCGAACTTCGTCCCCCCGACCGCCTTCGATGAACTCTTCACCTGGCTGATCAGGTGCACTCCATCGAACGGATCGACCGATTCGGGGGTCTGGCAATACGAACTCTTGCCGAATCTGTCGGAACTGGAGTCAAACCATTTTGCGTCCTGGCCAACATGCCAGCCGCATTGGGCGACCACATATCGGGCAGCGGCGGCACCTTCGGTGGCTACCACCGCAGAGATCGCCAGGAAGGAAAGGGACAGCAAAATCACCGCGAGAGCGGTGAAACGATTCCGGAATGCCATTGTGGGCTCCTCGGTCGGGGTCATCTGACCGACTAAGGCCCGGGCGGCAGGAACTCTCCCCCCCTGCGCGGCCGATTCTCTGGCTCTGCGAGAATCCGGGTATGTCCCTTCCGACCGAAGAGCAGGTAAGAGAGAAACTGACCGCTGTTATCGACCCGGAGCTCCGGCGCAACATCGTCGAGCTCGGGATGGTCCGCAGCATCGAGATCGGGGAGGACGGACAGGTAAACGTGACCGTGTCGCTAACCACACCGGGTTGCCCGATCCGCTCCCACTTCCAGGAGGCAGTGGTGCAGCAGGTCACTTCACTCGACGGCGTGACCGGGGTCGGAGTCGGATTTGACGTTCTCTCCGACGAGGAGAAGTCAGGCCTGATGCAGACCCTCGGCCGCGGCAAGCTCCCCCAGGGCGCGCTCGCCCAGGTCAAGAACGTGATCGGAATCGCCTCCGGCAAGGGTGGCGTCGGCAAATCGACCCTGACCGCCAATCTTGCGGCGGCGATCGCAGCAGAGGGCTATTCGGTGGGCGTCCTCGACTGCGATGTCTACGGATATTCGATTCCCCGCATGCTCGGGGTCGACCGCAAGCCGGAAGTGAACGCAGAACGGAAGATCCTTCCTCCGGTTGCCGAATCCGGCGTGCTCACCATGTCGATGGGCTACTTCGTGAAGGACAATGCCGCGGTCGTCTGGCGCGGTGCGATGCTTCACAAGGCTCTCCAGCAATTCCTCGAGGATGTCGCCTGGGGGGAACTCGACTACCTGCTGCTGGACCTTCCTCCGGGAACCGGTGATGTGGCGATGTCAATGGCACAGCTGCTGCCCCAGGCGAAGATCGCGATCGTCACGACCCCGCAGCCCGCAGCCCAGTCGGTGGCCGCCCGCTCGGCCGAGATGTCGGCCAAGGTCGACGTCGAAGTGATGGGAATCATCGAGAACATGGCCGGCTTTACCACCCCGACCGGCGAGACCTTCTCGATCTTTGGTGAGGGTGGAGGCCAGCTCCTGGCCGACGAACTCGAAAAGCCGCTGCTCGGCGGGGTGCCGCTTTCGGAGGAACTGCGTGAGCATGCCGACGTCGGCAATCCCCTCGTGGTCGCTCAGCCCGAATCGCCGGCCGGCGGAGCGATCGTCGGGATCGCCCGGAAGATCATCGCCTCTTCACCGAAGGAACTTCCGATGATCGAGCCGGTCCAGGCCTCTACGCCCGAGGCGGCGCCCAGGCTGGGCAAGAATGCCCGCGAACTGCCGCTGGTGAACTAGGCGTTCTGGAAGTACTGGGCGTTCTTCTCGGTGAAGTGCGCCCATTCGGCTGGGAGCTGGTCTTCAGCGAAGCAGGCGTCCACCGGGCAGGCCTCGACGCAGGCGTCACAGTCGATGCACTCGTCCGGATCGATGTAGAGCATTTCCGCCTCTTCGTAGCCAGGCTCGTCGGGAGTCGGGTGAATGCAGTCCACCGGACACACCTCGACGCAGGAGTTGTCCTTCTGACCGATGCATGGCTCTGCGATGACGTAACTCATGGTTCCCATATTAGACATTGCGCACGCGGCACCTTCCCCTCGCCATGGTCGGGAAGGCCCGCCGGCCGCGACCTCTCTGCCGGACGGCGGCGGTCCATAGACTCCGCCCGGTGATCCTCCTAACCGGTGCCACGGGTTCGATCGGCTCGCGAATTCTTCCTCGGCTGCTTGACGAAGGTCATCAGGTCCGTTGCCTGGTCCGGGAACCGCGCCGGCTGGGCGCCCACCGGGTGGACGTCCAGATAACGATGGGCGATCTCCGCGAGCTCCGCGACCCGTTCATGCTGCGCCAGGCCATGAGGGGGGTGGACACGGTCATTCACCTGGCCGCATCGATCCGGGACCAGCCGCCGTACCGGGTGGAGGAACTCAACGGCCTGGCCACGGTCCGCCTGCTCGAAGCCGCCGAACGGGCCGGGGTCGGGCGCTTCGTGTTCTTCAGCGCGCTCAACGCCTCGGCGGTCCAGCGGACCCGGTTCTTCCGCGCCAAGTGGGTTGCCGAACAGGCGGTCGCCGAATCGGATCTCGACTCGACGATTTTCCGGCCCTCGATCGTCTTCGATCACTCGGATCCCTGGATCACGCTGCTTCGCCGTTTTTCCTTCCTGCCGGCGATTCCGATCTCCGGCAACGGGAAGTCCCGCTACCAGCCGGTCTGGGCCGATGACGTCGCCCGGGCGGTGGAGCATTCGCTGCGGGAGGACGGGCCCGGCGATCACCTTTACGAACTAGCGGGCCCGGCGACGATGACCTACGCCGAGATGTCGGAGCTGGTCGGGCTGCTCGCCGGAAGGCCACGCCCGGTGATTCGCATCCCGCTCCAGCTGGTTCATCTCGGCCTCAGCGCCATCCACCACCTGGTCGGCGAAAACGCCTTCGCGACCTGGCAGGAAGCTGAACTCATGAGGGTTCCGATGGTGAGCGCCCGTGGCACCGAGGACCTCCGAAAGCTCGGGGTCGAGCCACGCAGCATGGCCGATGTCCTCTCGCAGTCCTGACCGGGCTAACGCCGCTTCAGCGTTATCCAGCGATGTCTGATGCGGCTCGCGCCACCGGACAGCCGGTAGCCGATCGTTGCGTAGACCTGGGTACGCAGGCCATGCCGGAGCCGCCGGGCGGCACTTCCTCGCCCGACTATCGGCAGGGTCACGGTCGATGCACCGGCCACTTTCCGGCTTTGACCGGAAATCACCCGGGTGCCCTTTATCCAGACCCGGCCGGCCTTCGAAACCCTGACTTTGACCCGCGCCGTCCCGTTCGCCTTGCGCTTAATCGAGACTATTCGCATCCACGGAGAGGAACCAGTTGAATTTCCGTCGGTTCCTTCGCTGCCGGACCCGGTGTCCGTACCCGAATCCCCGGAGTCTTCGCTGCTTTCCTGCCGCGCTGCGGCAAGTGCCCCGGCCACGTTGAGTCTGCCGCCCGTGACAGTCCTGCCGGTGAGCGAACCCAGCCCGTCGACCGAGGAAAGGATGGCTTCCCGAACCTGCGCTACGTCCAGGTCCGGCTCGTCGCCGGCTAGCAGCGCAGCGGCTCCGGTCACCTGGGGCGTCGCCATCGATGTGCCGCTGTATGCGACGTAGCTGCCTGCCGCCGGCTGCTGGTCGATGCAGGTCACCAGCGGGTAGGCAATGTCAACGGTCGGCGCCTTGCCGCTGCCGGAATAGTGGAAGCGGACCTTCACCCCGCTTTTTCCGTCGGCCTCCCCAAGCCAGGCGCTCATTTCGTAGAACTGATCGTCATCGATACCGGTACTGGAAGTGATTGCCCCATAGGGACCGGGTGTCACCCAGCTCTTGCCTCCGTCAAGGGAATACTCGACCGAAAGCGACTGTCCGGATCCGAGGCTGGCACTGAGGTAATAGGTCATTGAGCAGCTCCGGCCTCCGGAGAAGTCGAGGGTTCCGGTGGTGAGGGTAGCGCTGGATGCGGTGTCGAGGCGAATGTAGGAACCGCCATTGGTAAGGGACCCGAGGCCCCAGCCGCCGGCAGGGCTCTGCGTCCAGCCGGAAAGGCCGTCGGTCAGCTCGTCATCGGTCTTTTCCGTGATGTTCGGAACCGTGCTCAGGATGTTCACCCCGGGCGCGCCCAAGTCGACCGAAGTCGACCCGTAGTTCGAGAAATTGGCCAGATGGTCCTTCTGGTCGGTGGCGGCCACACAGACGACGTTTTCGAGGTCGAGGCTGCAGGGCCAGGTCTGGTCCTTCTCGACGTCTTCATCGTCGTTTCCGGCAGCGACGACGTAAAGGGTGTCCGGATACTTGGCGATCGCGGCGCGGATCGCGCTTGCTTCGCTGCCCGTGCCGTCGAAGCCGAGGCTCACATTCACAGCTTTCGCACCAATGCTGCCGGCATAGGCGAGCGCCGAAGCCACGGAATCGGTATCGCAGTAGCCGTCGAAATCGCAGGCCCGGACGGCGACCAGGTCGGTGTCCCAGCTGGTCCCGGCAACGCCAATCCCGTTATCACCTTCGGCGGCGATCGTGCCGGACACATGGGTTCCGTGTCCGTTCTGGTCGGCCCAGTCGGATGAATCGACTGCGCCGGTTTCGACCGAAGCTGCAAAGTTCCGGCTCAGGCTCTGGTTGACCTCGTTTTCGAGGTCCGGGCTGGTTGCATCAACGCCGGTGTCAACCACCGCGATCCTCGCTCCCTGTCCGGTGTCTGAATCCCATGCTTCGTCTGCGTCGGTGTCCGCGTCGGCGGTGCCCGATTCACCGTTAACGGCCTGGCCCGTGTTGCGGAAGGCCCACAGCTGGCCGAAGTCGGGGTCATCGGGAATTTCCGCGATGTGGCCGACGATGTTCGGCTGTACCCAGGCGACGTCTTCTTCGCCTTCCAGCTGATCGATCGCGTCGCCTATTGTCTGCCCGTTTTCAAGTTCAACCCGCCTGGCCTGCGGAAGTCCCGGGATCGCATTGACATTTTCCGCTCCGGCCGAATCGAGGACCTCGTGTCGGGTCCCCGAATCCGTGCCGGAACGGAAGCCGACCAGCACCTCATGGGGGATTCGGTTGCTGGTCGCTGTGTCAACCGGGACGCTTTCCGCGGCCCGGGCCAGGGATGGAGCGCAGCAGAGTATGACAATGAAAAGGGCCACGGCGACAATGGCCATGGCCAGTTCGATTCTCGAGTCGCGCTCCACGATCGACACGCTAGATGCCGATTCTGAGTTTTCGGTAAGAACTCACCGGGAATCATCCCAACCCTGCCCGACCGGATGTGGTCCGCGACTCAGCCGGGTCCGGAACGCGCCTTCAGTCGCCGTGCCTTGCGGATCGCACGGATCGCATCGACCCGGCTGCCGGTCACGGTCTTGCCACGCAGCGAACGGGTGTTCACCGCGGTTGACATCAGGATCCGCTTCAGGCGGTAGCCGGTCAGTTTCGGATTGACAGCCCTGGCCAGGGCCGCCACCCCCGCCACATGCGGCGAAGCCATCGAAGTGCCTTCCAGCTGCTTGTAAACGCCTCCGGCCGGCATCTTCGCGATGCAGGTGATGTCGGCTGCGCTCTTGCTCCGAGCATAAGGCCCCCGGCTCTGCCTGAACAGATCTCCGGGCAAAAAAGAGGCCCGGGATCTCTCCCGGACCTCTCCGACAATCGTCGATTGACGACTGCTTACATCATGCCGCCCATTCCGCCCATGTCGGGCATCGCGGGCATGCCGGCGCCGCCTTCCTCCGGCGGCTCGGCGATGATCGCCTCGGTCACCAGGATGTTCTTGGCGATAGACGCGGCGTTCTGGAGCGCGGAGCGGGTCACGACCGTCGGGTCGAGCACACCGGCCTTGACCATGTCGCCGTACTCGCCGCTGGCTGCGTTCAGGCCTTCGCCTTCCTTCAGCTCGCGGACCTTGTTGACCACGACCGAACCCTCGAGACCGGAGTTCTCGGCAATCTGCCGGACCGGCTCTTCGAGCGAGCGGTGGATGATCTGCGCGCCGGTGCGCTCGTCGGCATCCTCGAAGGAGTCGACGTCAAGCGCGGCCTGGGCGTTCAGGAGAGCGACACCGCCGCCCGGGACGATGCCCTCTTCCAGCGCCGCACGGGCAGCCTGGAGAGCGTCCTCGACGCGATGCTTCTTCTCCTTCATCTCGGTCTCGGTGGCAGCGCCGACCTTGACCACGGCAACGCCGCCGGCCAGCTTGGCGAGACGCTCCTGGAGCTTCTCGCGGTCGAACTCGGAATCGGTGTTCTCGATTTCCGACTTGATCTGCTTGATCCGGCCCTTGATGGCCTCGGCGTCACCGGCACCGTCGATGATGGTGGTGGTGTCCTTCGAGACGACCACGCGGCGGGCCTGGCCGAGCTGGGTCAGCTGGGTGTTCTCCAGCTTGAGGCCCATTTCCTCGGTGATGACCTCGCCACCGGTCAGGATGCCGATGTCTTCGAGCATGCGCTTGCGGCGGTCGCCGAAGCCCGGCGCCTTGACCGCAACACCGGTGAAGGTACCGCGCAGCTTGTTGACCACCAGGGTCGCGAGGCATTCGCCTTCGACGTCCTCGGCGACGATCAGCAGCGGCTTGCCGCCCTGCATTACCTGCTCGAGCACGGGCAGGATGTCCCGGACGGAACCGATCTTCTGGTTGGCGATCAGCACATAGGGCTCCTCGAGAACGGCTTCCATGCGGTCCTGGTCGGTGACCATGTAGGGCGAGATGTAGCCCTTGTCGAACTGCATGCCCTCGGTGAACTCGAGCTCCATGCCGAAGGTCTGGCCTTCTTCGACGTTGACCACGCCGTCCTTGCCGACCTTGTCGATCGCGTCGGCGATCGTGTTGCCGATCTCGTCGTCAGCGGCCGAAATGGCGGCGACGCGGGCAATCTGGTCCTTGCCGTTGACCTCGCTCGACTGCTTGTCGCGCAGGTTGGCGACGACAACGTCGACAGCCTTCTCGATGCCGCGACGAAGAGCCAGCGGGTTGGCGCCGGCAGCCACGTTCTTGAGGCCCTGACGGACGATGATCTGGGCGAGCAGGGTGGCGGTGGTGGTGCCGTCACCGGCAACGTCATTAGTGGCCGTTGCTACTTCGCGCACCAGCTGGGCGCCCTGGTTCTCGAAGACGTCCTCGATCTCGACCTCGCGGGCGATCGTGACACCGTCGTTGGTGATGGTCGGGGCGCCGAACTTCTTGTCGAGCACGACGTAGCGGCCCTTGGGGCCGAGGGTTACCTTGACTGCGTCGGCGACGGCGTCAACGCCGGCCTGCAGCGAGCCCCGGGCTTCTTCTGCGAACTTCAGCTCTTTGTGAGCCATGTTTCTTTTATTCCTCCTGGAAGTTGGTGGTCAGGTGCGCGCTAGGCGACCTTGGCGAGGATGTCCGACTCACGCAGGACGAGCAGTTCCTCGCCCTCGACGGTGATGTCGGTTCCGCCGTATTTGGAGTAGAGGACCTCGTCGCCTTCAGCGACGTCGAGCGGACGACGGCTGCCGTCGTCGGCGACCGCGCCGTCACCGACAGCGACGACCTTGCCCTTCTGCGGCTTCTCTTTGGCGGTGTCGGGGAGGACCAGACCGCTGGCGGTGGTCTCCTCTTCATCTACCGGCTTGACGATAAGCCGGTCCCCGAGGGGCTTCAGCTTCATTGATTACCTCCGATTGTCATGTGATTCGAGAGTTGCGTGTTTCTCAGTCTCTTGGCACTCTCGGGGGGAGAGTGCCAGCGACGGAGAACCATACAGGATTGAAGCTCCCGGTCAAGGCCGAAATGTGAAAAATCTGAGTCGCTGAGACTCAACCCTGATTCCAGGGCGGATTACCGCCCGCTTTGGCCCAGCCGAACGAGGCCCTCACGTGACCGAGGCCGGGTTCCGATTCACAAGCTCGGATGCGTACTTGTTGCTGATATCGCCATCGGAAAGCTGCTCGAAGTCCGTGCCTGCGATCAGCTCATCAATCTCGGCGCCAATCCGATCGGCCCTATTCAAAGCTTTGGTGGCCAAGAACATTTCTCCCGCTCGGGTCCTCTCGAGAGCCTTGTCGTTTGCGGCAGTCCAGTCCGTCGTCAGCGACGCCAATTCGTCCTGGAATTCTTTCTGCTCAGAGCTGTCGACATCGACGCGGTCGATGTGGCTGGCAAGCCGCCCGGAAAATCGAAACCGCTGAGCAGCCCGGGTTACCTTCTCTGCCCGGAGTTCGGACTGCCCCACTTCTCCTTGCACCCGCGCAACCCCGTAGATCCGAAGCGAATCCCCGAGGGGGTCCGAGCTCGACTCCTCATTCGTCCAGCCGCAGCCCCCATCATCATGGCGCCGACAGAGACAGCGGCGCCTCCCAATGCCAACGACTTCAATCCAGGAATCCTCATCACTCAACCGAGGCGGAAAAATCCCGTAGATCGGCGGCGAGGTGGGTAGCGAGGCCCTCGGCGCCTTCTTTCATCACGTGGTCGTGGCTGGAGACGAAGAGGGGTCGGGCTACCGGGGCGAGGAATTCCATCCACTTGCGGTTGGCCCGCACGTTCCAGTCAAATTCGATCGAGGTCCAGTCGTCGGTGGTAGTGCCGAGGGTCCAGGTGCCCTCCCCGACCACATCACCGGTTGCCACCCCGCGCAGATAGTCGGGATGCACCCTCTCCACGGCTTCGATCGCCATCTTCAGCGAGTAACCGACCGGGCCGCGCCAGACCGCGGTCGCCTTCTGGCCGATCCCGTCCTCGTCACCGTGGATGGTTTCGATGACTTTCTCGAGTCCCGGCCACCAGACCGGCCAGGCGTTGAAATCGACCAGGGCATCCCACACGTACTGTCGGGGGGCTGAGAGTTCCCAGCGGGAGACGAACGCGAAGGCCGCCGAGTCGCCCCCGCCAGACATGGCTAGTTGGGTGAAGGGACGGTGCCGTAGCCGGTCAGTCCCGGTTCGACGATCTGCGAAAAGTGGACGATGGTCACGATCGCGTCTTCCTCGATCTCCCGGTCATAGATCTTCTGGAGGAAATCCCGCGTTTCATCGACCCGGCGAAATTCGGGATTGTCCCGTTCGATGTCACGGGGGGAAAGCTCGGAGAGCCGTTTGACCTCGACCTCGTCGATTACCGCGGAAAAAATCTTCTCCCGGCGGGAATGCCTGGAGCCAACCGTTACCCAGACGATCTGGCTGCGCTGGTACTTGCCCGACTTGTTGCCGAGCCGGATGGTGGCGGTCTTGCGACCACGCTTGAGCTGGTCGACGAAGAGGGGGGAATAGAAATTCAGGGCGAGAAGTCCGGACATGCCGACCTAGAATATGTAGTTGCCGAGCCGGGCGGGTTCAAGGATGGTTACCTGCCCCCGCCCTGCCTTGACTACGCCCGAGCGCTCGAGGTCGGCGAGAAATCGGCTTACGCTCTCCCTCGAGGTTCCGGCCAGCTGGGCGAGATCGGCCTGGTTCATCCGGATCGTCACCTGACGACCATCTTCGCTCTCGTCCGCGGCCATCTGCGACAGCACGCCGGCAACCCGGGAAGGGACCGTCTGGAAGGACTGGCGGGAGATCCGCTCGTTGGCGGCCCGAAGTCGGCGGGTCAGGGCGGCCACGAACTTGACCGTGATCTCCGGATGCCGCTCGAGCAAGGACCGGACATCGCCCGCCGGGAGGGCCAGCAGCTCGCCATCGCCTCCGAGGGTCTCGACCGAAGCAGAGCGGACCTCGCCGTCGAGCATCGCCAGTTCGCCGACTATGTCACCCTCGCCCAGGGTGGCGAGGGTGATCGCCCGGCCGTCGGGATGTTCCCGGGTCACCCGGAAGGTGCCCGATTTGACGATGTAACAGGCATCCGAATGGTCGCCCTCGTGAAAGACCCGGGTCCCTTCCGGATAGGAACGGGGAATCGCGACACGGGAGAACTGCTCGAGCTCGTCCTGATCGAGCTCGGCGAAAAGGGGCACGCTTCTGAGCAGCCCGACTGTGCTCTCCTCGGCCGAAGTCACTCGCGGAGTATTTCGCATCGGGATCGAAAAACAAACGTTCCCGATCAATTGGGGTCAGAATCATCAGCCCGCGGTTCGAATTGACCGCGGATCAGGACTGGCAATTCTGGCACCAGTAGGTGGTCCTGTTGTCGACTCCCTGGCCCCTCGACCGGACCCGGGCGGCGCGGCAACGAGAGCATGGTCGGCCTGTCTTCTTGTAGATCCGGCCCGGCCGTTTGCCGGTTTCGACCGCGGCCAGCATCTGGTGGCGGGCTGTTTCGAGCAGACGTTCAGCTTCGCCCTCCTCCCCGGGGCCCGTCGCGAGCGAGGCAGCAGGCTTCCACGGATCGACTTTCGCTTCGAAGCAGGCTTCGGATTTAAAGATGTTGCCGATCCCGCAGATGATCTTCTGGTCGAGAAGGGCGACGCCAACCTGATCCGGACTGGTGCGAAGCCGGCTGACTGCCGCTTCCAGGTCGAAGTCCGGGGCGAGGATGTCGGGACCGAGAGAGGCGAGGCGGGAGTCACGGGCCAGCTCGACCGTGCGGACCAGCCTCAGCGTGGTGCCGCCGAACTGGGCGACCCGGGAACCCGTGCGCTTCCCGCCCGGGCTTGCGCCGCCTGGATCGCCCGCCTTCGCATCGTCCTTTTTGTCGCCAGCCAGCTCCAGGAGCAGCCAGGCGCTGCGGTCCGGCTTGCCGAAGCCACGGCCCGTGTCCACCCTCCAGCCGCCGTTCATTCCCAGATGCGAGTGCAGCGAGAGACCCCCGTCGAGGTGAATCAGGAGGTGTTTCCCCCGGGTTTCGATTCTCTCCACCTGCCGGCCTTCGAGCCTGCCGGCATGCTGGCGCAGGGACGACCGCGGGTTCAGGGCCGAGGCGGCAGCGATTTCGCGGCCCAGCATTGCCGGCTCCAGCTTCCGTGCGACGCGGACCAGCGAATCCCCTTCAGCCATCGTTCAACCGGTCTGCGGTGGCTGCCATCAGGCGGGGGCGACCAGGCGGCGGGGCTGGCGGCTGAAACCGGCTGCGACCAGGAGCTGCTCGAAAGCGGAACCGAGTATCGGCTCGCCGTCGAAGCGTTCGATCTTGAGCTGACCGACTCGTCCGGCCTCGACCTCCCCGATCAAGGTGGCCAGGGCGGCCGCGAGGCCCTCACCCTCCAGGGTTTGGTCGAGCCTGAGAATTCCCTTGCCACCGCGCTCAATGTAAAGCAGCGGGTGACCGGAGCGGGCCAGCACATAGGCCCCCGCTGTGCGGGCCGCCTTGCGACCGGACTGAAGCTTCGGCCAGGGCAGGGTCGAGCCCCAGGGGCAGGCGGGATCGGTGGCGGCAAGCACCGTGAAGGAATCGGGACCGTTCTCCTCGGCCGGCAGGGCACGCAACCTTTCGACCGCTCCGGAGAGGGCGAACTGGGCTCCGCCGAGCCCCTCGACGAAGTATCCCCGCCGGGCAGTGCCGAGTACCTCCAGATTCGATAGCTCCGGATAGAGAGTGGAAAAGCCGCCGGGAATGCCCTCGGCCAGGGCCATCTCGCGGGTCAGGATTCCGTAGCGCTCAAGCATCAGCTCGGCCTGGGCCCGCAGCTTCGGACCGGCCGCCGGCGCACTCCTGAACAGGGTCTCGGTCAAAGACCAGCGTCCCTGGACGGTCGGTCCGGTCGCCGCCCGCCGGCGGGAAAAGCGCCGGCCACCCGGTTCGTAGGTGGGCACGGAACGGAGCCGCGGCGCCCGCAGCGGGGCAAACGAGTCATTGGTGATCTCGCCGCCGAAGGCGAGGTCCCATAGCGCCGAGTGGAGCTCCTCGGCCGGGTGATCAAGTTCACCCACCAGGTCGAGCCAGAAGGCCGGCCCGGCCGCGAGTCGCTCGCGGATCGCGTCGTGGATCTCACCCTCGGGGGCGGTCAGCTTCGCGTTGGCCGGCGGCGGCCCGGCCAGCCGCACGTCCTCCCGGAAATAAAGCGCGACCCGGCCGTCGGTGCGACCCACCGCCCCGGCCCCGATCCAGACCACCTCGCCGCTGGTACAGAGTTCGTCCAGCCAGGTCGGACTGTAGGAGCCGAGCCGCCGGGGCAGCACATCGTTCTCCCAGACCGACTGGGTCAGGGCCACTCCCTGCAGCGGGACCAGGACCTCCCGCAGGCGATCGGTGCCGGCTCCCGGACGGGCGTCCCGACGGAGCGGGCGGTGCCGGTCGATCCCCTGCCAGGAGGCGAGGAAGCGGGCGTAGGCGGCGCCGTCGGCCGGCTCGACCTCCTGCCTGAGGTGGGCAAGGCTGGCCCGCCGGACCCGGCGCAGCACCTCGGCGTCACACCACTCACGCTCGGTCCCGCCCGGACGGATCTCGCCCCGAACTACCGTGCCGCCGGATTCAAGTTCCTTGAGTGCCGGAGTGGGATCGACCCCGTAGCGCTCCCGGGGCCAGCCGGTCGGGAAGGGACCATGAGTGCGGGCGTACCGCGAAAGCAGGGTGACCATCGGGTCTTCCCGTTCCTCCAGGAACTCGGCCGGCAGCCCGCCCGGGGGTGAAACCCCGAGCGCGTCCCGGTAAAGCCCGACATCCTCGGCCGCGATGAAGCGCTCCTCGCCGTTGATTCTGACCTTTGCAACCCGTCGCTCGGTGATCAGGTTCTCCAGCATCGAGGTGGCCGAATACCCCTCGGCCACCCGGGCCTCCGCCTCCTCGGCGGTCAGATCCCCCAGCCGGCGGAGAACCTGCTGGAGCCCATCCCGATCCGAGGCCCGGCCCTGCCCGGTCAGGTGCTGGAGCGAGGCCTCGACCTCGGCCAAAGCCTCCTCGTCGATCAGTTCCCGCAGCTCGTCCTGGCCGAGCAGCTCGCGCAGAAGTTCGCGGTCCAGCGAGAGCGCGGTGGCCCGGCGCTCCGCATTCGGGGTGTCCCCCTCGTACATGTAGGTCGCGACGTAGTCGAAGAGCAGCGAGGAGGCGAAGGGCGATGCGGTCTGAGTCTCGACCTCGACCAGCGAGATCTCCCGGGAGTGGATGCCACGCAGGAGCTTGCCCAAAGCGGGCAGGTCGAAGACATCCTGCAGGCACTCGCGGTAGGTCTCGAGGATGACCGGGAAGCGGGGGAAGTCCCGGGCGACTTCGAGGAGGCTCTGGGACTTCAGACGCTGTTGCCAGAGCGGGGTTCGCTTGCCCGGATAGGCGCGGGGGATCAGCAGCGACCTCGCGGCGTTCTCTCGGAAGCGGGCCCCGAAGAGGGCCGAGGAGCCGAGCTCCCGCACGACCAGGTCTTCCAGTTCATCCGGTTCGATCAGAACCAGATCGGCCGAGGGCGGCTCGTCGGCATCGGGCAGGTGAACCGCGATGCCGTCATCGGAATGGATCGCGTCGGCTTCCAGGCCGTGCTGGTCGCGCAGCTTGCGGGCAATCGCCAGGCCCCAGGCAGCGTGGACCCGGCCGCCCCAGGGCGTGAGCACGACCAGCCGCCAGTCACCGATCTCGTCGCGGAAGCGCTCGATCACCACGGTCTGATCCGAGGGCACCACCCGGGTCGCGTCCTGCTGATGCTTGAGGTAGGCGATCAGGTTGCGGGCCGCCCGGGGGTCGAGGTCGTGGGTCTTCTCCAGCTGGGCCGGATCAGCATTCACCGCCTCGCGGGCGAAGGCACCGATCGCCTCCCCCAGCTCGGCCGGCCGGCCGATTCCGTCGCCACGCCAGAAGGGGATCGCTCCGGGAACCCCGGGGGCCGGGATCACGATCACCCGGTCGCGGGTGATCTCCTGGATCCGCCAGCTGGAGGCACCCAGCAGGAAGACCTGCCCGGCCCGGGCCTCGTAGACCATCTCCTCGTCCAGCTCGCCGACCCGGCGGCCATCCGGCAGGTGAACTCCGTACAGGCCGCGGTCGGGAATCGTCCCGGCGTTGGTCACGACCAGCGAGCGGGCGCCCTTGCGACCCTCGATCGTCTTCCCCGTCCGGTCCCAGACCAGGCGGGGCCGGAGCTCGGCGAAGCGGTCCGACGGGTAGCGGCCGTCGAGCATGTCGAGGACGTTGTCGAACTGCTCGATCGAAAGCTCGGCGAAAGGCGTGGTCCGCCGGACCAGCTCGTAGGCCTCCTGGGTGTCCCACTTGTCGAGCGCTGCCATCGAGACCAGGTGCTGGGCGAGCACGTCGAGCGGGTTCGAGGGGATCACCGTCTCCTCGATCAGGCCTTCCCGCATGCGCCGGGTGACCACCGCGCTTTCGAGCAGGTCGCCGCGGAACTTGGGGAAGATCCGGCCCTTCGAGATCTCCCCCAACCCGTGGCCGGCCCGGCCGATCCGCTGGAGACCGCGGGCCACCGACTTCGGCGATTCGACCTGAACGACCAGGTCCACCGCGCCCATGTCGATCCCGAGCTCCAGCGAGGAGGTGGCGACCAGGCAGGGAATCAGCCCGGACTTGAGCTGCTCCTCGACCTCGGTCCGCTCCTCATGGGAGAGCGACCCGTGATGGGCCCGGGCCAGCGGCAGCCCTGCCGCCTCATGAGCCCGGACCGGACCGTCGGTTGCGGTCCGGTTCGGTGATTCGACCTCGCCGGTTTCCTGGTCGAGGTCGTTCAGCCGCTGAGCCAGACGCTCGGCGGCGCGGCGGTTGTTGACGAAGACGATGGTCGAGGTGTGAGCCCTGACCTGTTCAAGGAGCTCCGGATAGATCGCCGGCCAGATCGAACGGATCGGCGCGTCATCCGCGGAGCCGTCATCGTGGGAACCGCTGTCATGCTGGTCGGCCTCCGGGGCGGTCATGTCCTCGACCGGGACCACGATCTCGAGATCGAGCTCCTTGCGCTGGCCGGGGTCGACCACCTCGCACTTCCGGCCCGGGCCGGAGAGGAAGCCGGCGATCCGCCCCAGTGGACGCTGGGTGGCCGAGAGCCCGATTCGCTGGACGCCGGGACGATCCCCGGGGTGGTTTGCGGACTGGTCCGCGTCGGCCGCAGCCTCGCTCAATTCGAGCTGCTGGCCGCGGTTCTCCTGGACCAGATGATCGAGCCGCTCCAGGGTCAGAGCGAGGTGGGCACCGCGCTTGGTCGCGGCGACCGCGTGGATCTCGTCAACTATCACCGTCTCGACCGAGGTCAGGATGTCCCTGGCCCCGGAGGAAAGCATCAAGTAGAGCGACTCCGGAGTGGTGATCAGGATTTCCGGCGGCTCCCGCCGCATCCGGTTGCGTTCGTTCTGGGGCGTGTCCCCGGTGCGGATACCAACCGAAACGTCCACCCCGATCCCCTTGAGCGGGGCCCGCAAGTTGCGTTCGATGTCATAGGAGAGCGCCTTTAGAGGTGAGACATAGACCAGCTTCACGCCCGGCTCGGACTCTGGAATCTCCCCCGCCGCGACGGCCCGGTGATCCCGGGCAAGCCGGTCGATCCCCCAGAGGAAGCTGGCCAGGGTCTTGCCGGAACCGGTCGGAGCACAGATCAAGGTGTCTGAACCAGAGGCGATCGATTGCCAGCCGAGTGCCTGGGCTGGCGTCGCCCCCTCGAATGAAGCCGAAAACCAGCGCCGCACGTCATCGCTGAACGGCGCGAGCGGGTCCCCGGATGGTGATTTCACGGTCGGCTTCGCAGACATTGCTAAACCCCTGATGCTACGCCCCCGCCCACCCGGACCGCGAAACCGCATCCATCTGCCGGTTTGGTGTTTATTGGTCTGGGAGAATTGTGAATTACCAGTGACTCAGTCCGGCTCCAGAACCGAACACGGAGAATCAGCTACCTCCGCAGTGACGGCGGGTCAGGCTGTTGTGCGTCCGGCCACGGTTGACACGGTCCGTCAACTTCAGCGGTTCCGGCGCTGGGGACTTGCGATAGCCGATGCCACGGCGATCGGGATCGGGGTTCTGGTCGCCGACCAATGGAATTCACTGAGTGGTGGCGAGACGATCTGGGCGCTCGTGGCGGTCCCGATCTGGATCCTGGTCGCCAAGATCAACAACCTCTACGACCGGGACAGCCGGCGAATCCGTCACTCCACCCTGGACGAACTGCCGGAGATCCTGGCAACTGCCGCGATCACAATCGCGGCCGCCTGGGTGGTGACCGGGATGCTGGATGCCCACCTGACCAGTTCGGTCATGGTGGTGATCGGGACGGTCGCCTTCTTCGTCGCGATATTCCTCCGCAGCCTGATCCGGTCTCTGTACCGCCGGGTGGCTCCCCCCGAAAGAACGCTCGTGATCGGTTCGGGACCCAAAGCCAGGCTTGTATCGATGAGGCTGCTTGTTCAGGGTGGCGATCATCTGGACCTGGTCGGCTATGTCGGCGCGACCGAGGGTGGCGAGGTGTCCGGCCCGGCAAGCGCCGGGGCCAGGTACTGCGGCGCTCCGGACGACCTTTCGGAGATTGCCTCGGCCCAGCGAGTCAACCGTGTGGTGATTGCCGACGACGAGCTGAGCGCCCGGGCCGTCGGCGAAATCATCGCGGTCTGCCGTGGCGCGCATGTTTCGGTGACCATGGTGCCCGCAAACCAGGCCGTGCTCGGTCCCGGCACCGAGCTCAACCGGATTGCCGAAGTGCCGATGCTGGACTTCCAGTTTGGCGACCCGCCCCGTTCGACGATGGCGATCAAGCGCTCGATGGACCTGATCGTGTCGATGTCGATGCTGACCCTGACCGCACCCGTCCTTGCCGTAGCCGCCCTCGCGATCCGGCTGGATTCGGCCGGACCCGTTTTCTTCCGGCAGATCAGGGTGGGACGCGACGGTCGCGAATTCATCATGTACAAGCTTCGGACCATGATCGCCGACGCCGAGGAGCAGCTTGACTCGCTGATCGACCTTGATGCTTTGGACGAGCCGGCCTTCAAGATCGCCGACGATCCGCGGGTCACGAGAGTTGGTCGGCTGCTTCGCCGGTCGAGTTTTGATGAGGTCCCGCAGTTCATCAATGTCCTGAAGGGGGACATGTCGCTGGTCGGCCCCCGCCCGGAGGAAGAAGCGGTGGTGGCCCTTTACGACGAGCGACAGCGCCAGCGGTTGAGGGTCAAGCCCGGTCTGACCGGACCGATGCAGGTGGCGGGCCGCGGTGGACTGAACTTCGAGGAGCGGCTCGCCCTGGAGCGCGATTACGTCGACAACCTCACGATCACCGGCGACATCAAGATCCTCCTTCGCACCCCGCGTGCCGTCATCCGCGGCGACGGCGCCTTCTAGTTTTCAGCCAATAGCCTGCCCCCATGGAGCAACCCGAGCTGGAAATAGTCGTGGTGAGTCACGGGGCGGCGGAACTGCTCGGCAACTGCCTCGATTCGCTTCGTGAATATCCGGCATCGGTTCCGACCCGGGTCACGGTGGTCGATTCGGGCTCGACCGACGGAACCCCGGACATGGTTGAAAGCAGATTTCCGGAGGTCCGCCTGATCCGTCTGGCAAATGTGGGTTTCTCGGCCGCCAACAACCGGGTTCTCGATGAAGGCTTCGAAGGGACCGGCGCCGGCATGTACCTGCTGCTCAACCCGGATACCGAGGTTCGGGAAGGGACGCTGGACATCGCGATTTCAAGACTGAATTCCGAACCACGAATCGGCATGGTCGGGGTCCGTCTCGAGCAGCCGGATGGCACCTTCGATCACGCCAGCAAGAGAGCCTTCCCCACCCCGCTGGCGGCCCTCGGCCATTTCACCGGGCTGGGCCGCCTGCCGGGAGCCCCGGACGTTCTCTCCCAGTACCGGGCTCCCTGGCTCGACGAGCACACGGCCGGCCGGGTCGAAGCGGTGAACGGGGCCTTCATGCTGGTTCGCCGCGAGGCCTTGCTCGAAGTGGGAAAGCTCGACGAGGGCTACTGGATGTACATGGAGGATCTCGACTGGTGCCGCCGCTTCGGACTGGCCAGCTGGGACGTTTTCTACGAGCCCGGCGTCACGGCCACGCATGTCAAGGGTGGCTCGAGCCCGGGGCGGCGGCGGCCCAGGCAGGAGATCGCCTTCCATCGCGGCATGGGCCGCTTTTACCGCCGGTTCTCGGCGCCAGCGAATCCGGCGCTGCTGAACCTTGCCGTCTACCTGGGCATCGGCACCAAGCTCGTCCTGAGCCTGATGGCAGGGCTGCTAACCGGGCTCAGGAATCGCCCGTCTTGCCGCTGAGCGCCGACTTGAGCTTGTCGCGGGTCTCGTCATCCGAGCCCCCGTACCGGCGCCAGAGGTAATAGGCCCCGCCTCCGATCAATGGCACACCGATCAGAATCGCGATGATCCAGGGCAGGGCAGAGCCGCCCCCGCCGTCATCGTCGGAACCGCCGGTCGGGGTGGCCGCGACCTTCGAATCGTCCTTCTTCGAGTCCCGGTCCGACTTGGCGTCCTTCTTGTTCTTCGACTTCTTCTCCGAATCGCCGTTGCCAGCGCCGTTGCCGGTAGCTGAGGTCGTGTCGTCCCCGTAATCGGAGCCGGAGTCGGTGTAAGAACCCGAGTCACCGGAGTCACCCGAGCTGCCGGAGTTCCCCGCATTGCCGGAAGTGCCCTGATTCTTTGTAGCGCCGTTGTTGCCGGACTCGTTGCCGCCACCGTTGGTGGTCGGAGCGGGCGGAGGCGGCTCTTCGGTGTAGACGTCACTTGCCGATGAAGCGAGTACCGTGCCCGGTGCCGTTCCCGATGCAAGCAGGAGAAACCCGAAAAGGCAGGCAAACAGACAAAGCCCGCGGCGAAGACTCGCCGGGTGGTTCAGTCGAGCGCTCATACGCAGGCAAGATAGCCGATCTGCTCCCGTTTCTCTTTCCCTTGCTGCTGCTCGGCGGCCTGGCGATGAGTGGCGGGGGCTATGACCTCTTCTCCCGTCACCTGGCTGGCATAGCTGCCTGGATCCTGACCGGGGTAATGCTGGTCGGACCCTGGCCCGAGCGGGTCCGTCCGGGTCGTTCCCTTGCCGTGATCGGAGGCCTGATTCTCGCCCTGGCGCTGGTTTCGGGAGTCTCTTCAATCTGGTCAAGTTCGGTTCCTTCAAGTTTGAGCGAATTCGAGCGGAATGTCGGGTACCTCGGGTTCTTCACAGCCGGATACCTCACATGCAGAACCCCGAAACAACGTGAAAGCTTCACCCGGGGCATCGGCGCCGGGCTCGGGCTGATCATCGTCGCCGCCCTGGTGGAACGGTTGATGCCGGGAGCGACGGTCGATACCGAACTCGGTGTCAATCGACTGAACTACCCGCTCGGGTATTGGAACGCCGACGGAATAGCTTTCGGCTGCGCCCTCGCGCTCTTCGTCTGGTTTGCCGTCAACACCAGCTCGGGGCGGTGGCGACGGACCCTGGTTGCCGGCGCCACCCTGGCTGCCCCCTGCGTGTACTTGACCTATTCCCGGGGTGGTCTGCTGGTCGCCACGGTTTCGCTTGTCCTGCTCCTCTTTCTCAGCAATCAGCGACTCAAGATCCTCGGGATCACCTTGATCGTGATCGCGGCAACAGTGCCGATTCTGGTGGTCATAAACCAGTTCCCCGAGATCTCCGGGGCCGACAAGAGCGACCCCTCGGTCGGGCAGAGCCTGATCGTGCTGCTCGTGATCCTGGTCGTGACCGCGCTCGCCGTGGTCTTACTCGAGGTACTTGAGCGCGCCGCGAGGTCGCGTCCCGAGCGGCTCGACCGGGCGCTCGCGGTTTCCCGGGACCGCCGGAACCTGCTCTGGGTCGCGGGGATCATGGCGACGCTCTTCCTCGCTGTCGTGGTCGTCTTCGGCGCCAGCGCCTGGGACCAGTTCAGCGACAGCGACGTGCCTGCTCTCGACGCCACCAACCAGCGGTTCACCGAGCTCTCCGGTTCCTGGCGTTATGAGTTCAGCCAGGTTGCGATCGACACCTTCAGGCAGAATCCCGTGCTCGGGACGGGAGCCGGCACCTACCCGATCCAGTGGGACCGCGAACGCGAGGTCCCCGTGTTCACCGATGATGCGCATTCGTTTTACCTGGAGAACCTCTCGGATCTGGGCATCATCGGCGGCCTGCTGACTCTCGGCCTGGCGATTGCCCTGATCTGGCTGGCGGTGCGGGCCTGGCGCAGGGGGGCGGACCTCGACGCGCCAGCTGTCCTTGCGGTCACCGTGGCCCTGCTGATCGCCTTCGGATTCGACTGGTTCTGGCGGCTCGGAGCCACGGCTGCGCTCTTGCTGCTTCTGGCCGCCTGGATCGCTTCTGCCGGGCCGCGAACCGGCGACGCACCGGAGGAAAAGTCCCTCGGCCCGGGCGTAAAGGCCGGCGGCCTGCTCGTCGCGTGGCTGGCGATCATCGTCCTCGCCGTTCCGGCAGCCGCCGATCGCTATGTGGATGCGAGCGCGAACTCGGTCCGGGCGGGCAACATCGGCAAAGCCATAGACCAGGCCAGGACCGCTTCCAGCCTTGCGCCCTGGCTCCCGGACCCGCATATGCAGCTGGCAACAATTGCCGACAGCCGGGGCGAGCGGGCTGAAGCGATGCGTCAGGTCAACAAGGCCATAGACCTGGATCCCGAGAACTGGCGGGCCCTGGTTCTGCGTTTTCGCTTCAACTTCGCGGACGGCGACCGCCGCAAGGCCCGCAGGGACTTCATGCGACTGCGCCAGATCAACCCGCTCACGTTCCGCGCTTTCCGGCTCAGCATGGTCGGAGATTCGTCACAATGAATCCGCAGATCGGATCTTCCGCTACTTTCTGATCCCGCCGATGTTCAAACAGGTGATCGTCACCTGAAATTCGGCCCTCGACGAACCCATCTCCTTCCGAAGGTATCCCTTGCCAGAAATCTCCAATCGCATGATGCTGCTCGCCTTCCTGCTCACCGGCGTGATCGGACTGGCGGCGCTGGCTCCCCCGGCCGACGCGGCAAGATCGTTTACGACCGGGATCCTCGATGCCTCGGCCTTCCAGGACACGTCCACCGACGCCGCTTTCACGCATGCCGCCAATACCGGGGCCCGGATCATCAAGAACAACCTTTACTGGCATGAACTGGTCGCAGACAACGATTCGAAGGACCGTCCCGGGACCGAAGAGCAGCCCTTTGACGCAACCGACCCGGCCAGCCCCTACTACAGCTGGGGGCCTTACGACCGCATAGTGCGCAAGGCCGCCGCTCACGGGATGGACGTGCTTTTCACGGTGGTGCGGGCGCCTCGCTGGGCAAGGTCAGCCTGCCACGACGATCCCAACTGCAGCCCCAACCCTTCCGACTATGCGGATTTCGCCACTGCCGCCGCCCGCCGCTACAGCGGCAACTTCGATCCGGGCAATGGCCAGGGCGTCCTGCCCCGGGTCAGGTACTGGCAGGCCTGGGTGGAGCCGAACCTGTCCCTGTTCTACAAGCCGGTCTTCAAGGGCAACGGTGCACCGGCTTCGCCGTACACCTACCGCGGCATCCTCAACGCCTTCTACGACGCGATCCACGCGGTCGACAACTCGAACACGGTGGTTGCCGGAGGGCTGGCGCCCAACGCCGTTCCCGGCAAGGCAATCGCACCGCTTGACTTCACCCGGCGGGTCCTCTGCATGAAGGGCAACTTCCGGAACCCCGTCCCCAACCCGGGATGCCGGAACCGGACCAAGGCGGATGTCTGGGCGGTCCACCCGTACACGACCGGCGCTCCGACCCACTTCCCGACCGGCAAGGACAACATGTCGGTCGCCGCGCTCCCAAGGATGCAGAAGCTGCTCCAGGCGGCGACCAGGGCAAACCGCCTCTTCAGCCGGAACGGCAAGACCCAGCTCTGGGTGACCGAGTTCAGCTGGGATTCAAGGCCGCCCGATCCGGGGGGACTGCCGATGAGCACCCTGAACCGCTGGGTCGCCCAGGCGATGTACCTGATGTACAAGGCCCAGGTGCCGAAAATGTTCTGGTTCGGCCTTCGCGACCAGCCGCGCAGCGCCGGGCAGAAATGGAGCGAAACCTTCGAATCGGGCCTGTACCTGCGAGGCAACACGATCGCGCACGACAAGCCGAAGAAGGTTCTGAGCGTTTTCCGCTTTCCCTTCTACGCGGAGAAGACCCGCGCAGGTTTCCGCTACTGGGGCCGGACTCCGACCAGCAAGAGCGCGAAGATCAACATCTACGCCCGCCGCGGCGGCTCCGGACGCTACTTCCGGATGGCAACCGTCAAGGCCAACGGCAACGGACTCTTTGCCGGGGCGCTTCGCCGGCGCGGTTTCACCGCACGCGGTGCGGTTTACGCCAAGGTCGCCGGAGGCCAGTCCGCGGTCCCGTTCGGCCTCTGGAAGACCAAGGACTTCTTCCAGCCGCCCTTCGGTTGAGCGGTTCAGTCGCAGTCCGTCCGCGCAAGTAAGGGCCGTCTACCAAGGCAGGGTGCCGGCCACTTCCGCAAGGGTCGGTGCGTCGACATCCCGGGCCGAAAGCAGCGGCTCCTCGACCGGCCAGTCGACTCCGATCGCCGGGTCATTCCAGCGGATTCCGGCTTCGGTTTCCGGGTCGTAAAGACTGGAGACGAGGTAGGTGACGTCGGCGACCTCCGAGAGCACACAGAACCCGTGGGCGAAGCCTACCGGCACATAAAGCTGGCGGTGGCTTTCGTCATCGAGCAGGTAGCCCTCCCACTTGCCGTATGTTGGCGAGTCCCGGCGCAGGTCCACGGCTACATCGAAGATCTTTCCGCGAGGGCAACGGAGCAGCTTGGCCTGGCCCGGCGAAGTCTGGAAATGGAGGCCGCGCAGGGTTCCCTTCACCGACCGTGAATGGTTGTGCTGGACGAAGTCGGCCTCCACACCGAGCTCACGCCAGGCAGCCAGGCTGAAGGTCTCCACGAAAAATCCGCGTTCGTCCCCGAAAACCTGCGGTTCGATCAGGGCCAGGCCTTCGAGGCCGGTTTCAAGACGGCGAGCCATGGCTATTCGGAAAGGGCCCGACCGTACTGACGCTGATAATACTCGCGGTAATCGCCGGAACGGAGCGGCCCCCACCACTGTTCGTTTTCCCGGTACCAGTCAACGGTGCGTTCGATGCCGGCCCGGAAGCCGACGGCGGCTTCCCAGCCGAGACCTTCGGTCTTGCGGGAAGCGAGCGAGTAGCGGACGTCATGGCCAAGCCGGTCACCCACATGGGTGATCAGGGACTCATCCTGCCCCGTCAGTTCGAGAATCACCCGGACGACTTCGATGTTCGGAAGCTCATCCGGACCACCGACGTTGTAGACCTGCCCCGCTTCGCCCCGATCGAGCACGCGCTCGATCGCGGTGCAGAAGTCCCGCACGAACAACCAGTTGCGAACCTGGCTGCCATCGCCGTAGACGGGGATCGGGTCGCCGTGCAGAGCGTTCAGGATGGTCAGGGGGATCAGCTTTTCGGGATGCTGCCGGGGTCCGAAATTGTTCGATGCCCGGGCGATCAGGGTGTCTGCTCCGTAGGTGTGCTGGAAGGCTCCGACGATCAAGTCCCCACCCGCTTTGGAAGCCGAATACGGGGAGGAGGGCACGATCGGCGACTGCTCGGTGAAGGACCCTTCGTCGATCGAGCCGTAGACCTCGTCGGTCGATATCTGGAGGTGACGGATGCCGGCATCGCGGGCCGCTTCGAGCAGGACGAAGGTCCCGAAGACATCGGTGGTGATGAATTCGCCCGGTGACTCGATCGAACGGTCGACATGTGATTCAGCGGCGAAGTTGACCGTCGCATCGACCCGCCCGATCAAGTCGCGGACGAGTTCCCGGTCGCAGATATCACCCTCGACGAATTCCACGTCGAGCCCTTCGAGGTTCTCGAGGCGGCCGGCGTAGGTGAGTTTGTCCAGCACGACCAAGCCATCGCCGCGGCCCGATTCAACCATGTGATGGACGAAATTCGAACCGATGAAGCCGGCACCGCCGGTGACCAGGAGCCTCATGAATCTGCCCCTTCGACGCTGCGGCGCTGCTCCAGGTATGCCGCCAGGCCGTCCTGCCAGTCGGGCAGGGTGATCGCGTGTTCGGCCCCGCTCTCGAGCACCGACCAGGCCGGACGTGGAGCCTTGGCGTTGAACATCTCGGTCGTGGCGGAGAGGGTTGTCACTTCCATGCCTGACATCTTGAAGATTTCCTTTGCGAAGTCGTACCAGGAACAGTGTCCGCCGCCAGCCATGTGATGAATTCCGTAGGCGTCGGAATCGAGAAGTCTGACCAATCCGTAGGCCAGGTGCCAGGTGTAGGTCGGGCAACCGACCTGGTCCCGGACCACCAGAACCTGCTTCTGGGTGTTGCCGAGCCGGATCATCGTGTCGACGAAGTTCCCGCCCGCGATCCCGAACAGCCAGGAGGACCGGACCACGAACGAGCGCCGGTTGGCGTTCATGGTTGCCACTTCGCCGGCCAGCTTCGAGGTGCCGTAGGCCGAAACGGGGCCGGTCTGATCGGTCTCGAGGTAAGGCTCGGTCTTGGTGCCGTCGAAGACGTAGTCGCTCGATACGTAGAGGACCTTCGCGTCGACGGCTGCGGCCGCTTCGGCGACGATCCCGGCCCCGGTCCCGTTCACTGCCATCGCCCCCTCAAGCTCGTCTTCGGCGCCGTCGACGTCGGTCCAGGCAGCGCAGTTGACGACCGCATCGGGCTGATCGAGCCTCAGCCGGCGCCCCACCGCTTCGGGATCGGTGATGTCCACTTCCGAGTGGCCGTACCCGGAAACCTCGTGACCTTCATTCTCGGCGGCAAGCATCACATCGTGACCGAGCATCCCCCGGGCACCAAGGACCGTGATCTTCATCAGACGATCTCGATCTCGGCGCGGTCGCCAACCAGCAGCCGCATCGTCCTGGGCAGGGAGTCGCTGCGGGTGACCTTGACTTCGCGGCCGAGCAGGCTTGCTTCGATCCGGGCCCCGAGGTTCTCGACCGACGAGCCGGCCAGAAGGATCGAATGTTCGATCTCGGAATTGAGCACCTTCACTCCGTCGCCGATCGAGGTGTAAGGGCCGATATAGGCATCTTCGACAACGGCGTCACGGCCAATCACGGCCGGCCCCCGCACCAGCGAATTCCGTACCCTGGCCCCCGCTTCGATGATCACGCGGCCTTCGACCCTGGAGTCGTCTATTTCTCCGTCGAGCCGCGAACCGATGTCGTCGAGGACCAGCCGGTTGGCTTCCAGCATGTCCGACAGCTGGCCGGTGTCCTTCCACCATCCGGCAACCACTTCCGAGCGCACGTCACGACCTTCGTCGATCAGAACCTGGATCGCCTCGGTGATTTCGAGTTCCCCGCGATCCGAGGGCTCCAGGCGTCGTGCGGCATCGAGGATCAGGGGCGAAAAGAGGTAAACCCCCACCAGCGCCATGTCGGAGGGCGGGTCTTTCGGCTTTTCGACGAGCCGGACCACCTTCTCACCCTCCAGCTCCGCCACCCCGAAGGAACTGGGGTCATCCACCCGGGTCAGCAGGATCATCGCGTCCAGCGTTTCCTCACGGAACCGTTCGACCAGACCGGGCACACCGTCGCGCAGCAGGTTGTCGCCCAGATACATCACAAACGGCGAGTCCCCCAGAAACTCCTCCGCAGTCAGCACTGCGTGGGCAAGACCGGCCGGCTTGTCCTGCTCGATGTAGGTGATCTTCGCCCCGAAGGCGGAGCCGTCACCGACCGCCTCCCTGACTTCATCGCCGGTGTGGGGGGCGATGATGATGCCGATGTCGGTCACCCCGGCTTCGACCAGGGCTTCGATGCCGTAGAAGAGTACCGGTTTGTTTGCCACCGGCACCAGCTGCTTGGCGTACGTGTGGGTGATCGGGCGCAGCCTCGTTCCGGAGCCGCCCGAAAGTATCAGTCCTTTGATCTCGTCCATGAGCGGTCAAGAATATCCTGATGTGCTCTGGACACACCGACCGTATATATCCCGACCCTGACCGGAGGCGAGCGACTGGCTTCCTGCCTTGATGCTTTGGGGTCCCAGACTGTCGAATCCACCGTGGTCGTGGCCGACAACGGACCCGGCGATGGCTGCGCGGAGATGCTCGAAACCCGTTTCCCGCTGGTGAAAAGGGTCGGTTTCGCAGGGTCGAACCTCGGTTTCGGCACCGCCATAAACCGTGCGGTCATGGCCGAAGGCGAGGGTCCGGTGATCCTGCTGAACGACGACGCGGTTCCGGAAGCGGATTTCATCGAGAATCTCCTCGCCGTCCATGGGGCAAGCGGTGCGGCGATGGTCGCGGGGATCCTGATCAGGCGGGGAGGCGGAACGGTGATCGACTCGGCCGGCATCGTCAGCGATCGCAGCCTGACCGCCTGGGACTACCTGACCGGCAGGCCGCTCGCCGCCGCCGAAGGAGCCCCCGATCCGCTCGGACCGACCGGTGGTGCCGCCCTCTTTGACCGGACCGCATTCGAACAGGTCGGTGGCTTCGACGAGCGGATCTTTCTTTACTACGAGGACCTCGACCTCGCCTTGAGGATGCGGCTGGCCGGGCACGACTGCCGGCTCGCAGCCGGCGCCACGGCGACCCACGAGAGCTCGGCGACGCTGGGGCGGAATTCAGCGGAAAAGTACTTCCAGACCGGCTTCAGCCGGGGGTACCTGCTGCGAAAGTACGGGATCATGCGAGATCCGGGGCTGGCCGCGAAAGTGCTGGTCAGCGACGCGCTGGCGGCGGGGGTCCAGGCAGTCCTGGACTCGACCACGGCGGGGGCGAAAGGACGCATCTCGGGTTGGCGTGCCGGTGCCGACCTCGAACCCCTGGACCTTCCACTTGACCGGCTTGAACCGGTCAGCCTTCGCCGTCACATGGGGGCGCGGCTTGCCCGGCGACGCCACCCCGCCCGGTAGGCCCCGCCCCCCGGACGCCCGTCCCCGGCTGACCCCGCCCGGAAGAACTCCGGCTCAGTAGACCCCGCCCAGCTTTCGGTGATCCCAACTGACCTCATGCACGGGCTGGAAATCGATAACCACCCGCTTCGGGGCCTGGGCCTTGAAGGCTTCGACCATTTCGGGTGATGGCTCGCCGCCGCCGGGGGCGTAGCGCTTCGCGGAAGCCAGCCCGTATTCCACGATGGTGTCCATGTCGTCGTGAATTACGGCTTCCGTTTCGTACATCACGCCGCGCAACTCGGGGTAACTGTCGTATCCGGCTTCAACCAGCACCGTCGCCCGCGGATCCCGCTCGAGATTTTTCACCTTCTGCGATTTCCGGAAGGTCCAGGAACGGATCTTCCCGTCATGGACGACATACCAGAGAGGCATCGAATGTGGCCAGCCCCGGGGACCGAAGCTGGTCACTATCGCGACCCTCTCCTCATCAAGAAAGGCCTGGATCTCTTCCTCGCTCATCTCAATCTGTTTGCGCTTGTTGCCCATGCCCGGACCCTACTCGGCGAGGTCATCCGGCAGGCGGCCTTCGGCCTCCAGCTTCTGCAGGTGGGCTTCCATGACCACGTTCGCGGCCGGCTTCAGCTCTTCCGGCACATCGGACCAGACCTCCTCCAGCAGGGACATCCGGGAACGCTCGCCGCGGTTCATGGCCTCCAGCAGACCGTTCTCGCGGGCCTCGCGATGTTCGATGTACTCGCTGATCTTCGCCGCCGGATCGGTGATCCAGGGTCCGTGGCCGGGGCAGATCAGGGTCGGTTCGCGAGATTTGAGCAATCTCAGCGAATCCATGTAAGCGGCAAGGGACCCTCCGTCGGGCGGGACGTAGGTCGAGCCCCAGCCGAGGATCAGGTCGCCGCTGAAGCAGACGGACCGGAAGGGCGGTGCGGTGAGGAAGCAGACGTGATCAGAAGAGTGACCGGGCGTAAACAGAGCCACCAGTTCGAGCTCGTCGTCGACCGTGGCAACCACTTCGGTTCCGCCGTCCTCGTGGGACTTCCGTTCAAAGTCGACCACCGGGAGGCCCAGCTTCTCCACCCCGCCGGTGTGGTCGGCATGGGAATGGGTCAGCAGCACCCCGGCCGCCCCGCCCCGTTCGTCGATTGCCGTTCTTACTGCCTCGATGTGGGCCTCGTCTTCGGGCCCGGGATCGATCACCCAGCAGGGATTAGCCCCGTAGAGATAGGTGTTGGTCCCGGTCAGGGTCATCGGCCCGGGATTGTCAGCCATCACCCGCCAGATTTCGGGATGACCGGGCGCAGGACCATCGGCCATCTCTTCCACGACTAGGCCGCCAGCTCCCTGCTGATCGCCTCCCGGGCCTCCGCCGGCTCCAGGACCACCAGGTCACCGGCACCCTTGAGGATCTCCCGGACCAGCCAGCTGGTTCCAGCGTAGGGAAGCTCGACCACGACGGCACCATCAGCGAGCTCTTCGACCACGTTTCTTTCCTCGCGCATCCAGCGCGAGCGTTCAGGCGAGACCCAGACCCGCGCGACCGAGGCTTCCGGCACCTGGCCGTCGCTCATCCAGCCCTCGACACCGGCCAGTTCCTCGGCCTCCGGACGGGGTTCGAAAGTCTCGCCGGTCGGTCTGGCTTCCTTGATCCGGTGCAGCTTGAAGTGGCGCATCGCATTGCGGTCGAGGTCGAAGCATTCCGCGTACCAGCCTTCGCGGCCATTCTCGAGACGGTACGGCTCGACCCGCCGCTCGGAGAACTTGTCTTCGTTTTCCTTGTAGTAGTTCAACTCCAGCACCTGCCGCTTGGCGATCGCTTCGTTGACGATGCGGGCAGCCTCGGCACCACCGCTTTCGGTGACGATGGCGAGACCTTCACGGGCCGGATCACGCCCCAGCGCCGCGACGATCTTTTCCCTCGCCGAATCAAGCTTGGCCTGCGGAAGGTGATCCCCGACCAGGTCGATCGCCGCAACCAGGGCCTTGGCTTCGAGCGGGAGAAGCCGGGCCGGACGCGCGAAGGAGTCCCCGTAGGGCTCGGAATCGACTTCGATGATGTCGCCCTTGATCTCGGCGTAAAGCACATAGGTGCCGCCGCCGAAATTCACCACGTTGAGGACGTCGATGTCATCCCGCAGTTCTTCCTCCGAGAGCTCGAGCCGCTGGCAGAGGTCTGACATCGAAAGCGCCGTGCCGTCCTTGGCCGCGCCGATCAGCATTCCGGCCAGGGTAACCAGCCGACCGAATCGCTCGGGCCGGATCGCGGCGGCGGAGCGGTCCTTGCTGCGATGCCGGCGTTCGCGGATCGGTGTGGGAAAATCACTCTGCGCCTCGGCCACGTCAAAGCCGTTGACGTGACGGTCACGCAGCAGTGCGATCCGCTGCTCGGCCGCGGCCCGGAATTCGGGGGGACCGAGAACCTCGGCGTTCTGACGCCAGCGCAGCACCCAGGCGAGCAATTCCCGCTCGCTCGCGTAGGAGGTCTCCAGAACTATGCCTTCCCGGCCCCCGGTTTCGGCGGGGTCGGCCTCGGTGACCTTGCCATGCCGGCCGAAGTCACGCTCGATCAGCCACTTGATCCGCTCGCTGAAGAAGATCCGGGCGGTCCCGATCTCCTCGCCGAGCTGCCAGTCGGCGAGTTCGGCGTAGTCCATGCGTTCGAAATCTTCCGGCGGGTTGAAGTCATGCTCGGACTTGGTCGCGTAGCCGACCTTGCCACGGATCCTCGAGAGGCGGAAGACCCTGACCGCGTCACGTTCGTGGGCGTGACCGATCAGGTAGAACTGCCCGCCGCGATAGACCAGGTGATACGGGTCGACCTTGCGGTCCGAAACCTTGTCGGAGCCGATCGTGTGGTACTCGAAGGTGATCGTCTTGTGCCGGGAAATGGCGGTTTCGATCCGGGCCAGACGCTGAGTCAGATCACGCGATGAAGCAGCCGAGAACTTGGCCATCGAGACCGGGATGTTGTCGGGATCGGCCAGCGGGTTGGGATGCCCCCAGGCGACCTGCTGCAGGGCCAGCCTGAGCGGCTCGGCATACGCGAATTCGCCCTCGGTCAGCAGGCTGAGCGAGGTTCGGAGTGCTGCCAGCTCGTCGTCGGTGAACTTGATCTCCGGCAGATAGAAGTTTTCCGGCGGAAGCGAATAGAGCTCCGCTTCGAAGAAGCCCTCACCCGGCCGGTCGACCTGCAGCTCGATGCCGAGGCTGTCCAGCTCGGCCCGGTCCGCGTAAAAGCGACGTGCGAACGCGTCTTCGTTCATCACGCTGTAACCCTCGACCTCCCGTTTGATTTCCAGGGCCGATACGGGCCTGCCCTGGGCCATCAGGAACGAGATCAGCGAGAGCTGCCGGATCAGCTTCTCGGTGTCCTTTGCCATCAGCGCCTGACTCTACCTGCGCGAAGCTTCCGACCACCCTCCAGATCGCCCCGGAACGGGCATTCAGACCGCAAAATGCCGGAATTTTTGCGCTTCCTTGCGGGAGCTGTCACTAAGACGTAACGAAGCCGAGTCTTTCGGCATATCGCTCGGAACGTTCGAGGGCTTCATCCCGATCCATGTAGAAGACGAGGATCGAATAGAGAAGGTCGGGCCCGACCTCCGGCAGCATCTCGGTCCTCTCGTCGACGATCTCCGCCCGGATCACCACGGCCGCGCCACCGATCACCATGTTCGCGATCGATTCCGGCACGTTTTCGCGACCCGGCATCATCGAACGCCCGGCGTCAACGAAGGAGGCGATCATCCGGACCGCTGACAGGTAGCGCTCAAGCGCCTCCGGGCCGGCCGAGAACATGTCGACGATGCACATCCGTGCGAATGCCGGTTCGGCCGCGAGGAACTTCAGGGAAGCTTCGATTCCCAGTTCGATCATCTCCGGCCAGGTCAGTTCCGGGTCGTCGCAGGCCTTGATTACCTCGGTCACGAACCGGCCCAGAATCGCGTCATAGGCGGCGAGGAAGCAGGCCTCCTTGTCGGGAAATATTTCGTAGAAGGTGGAGCGGGAAACGCGGGCTCGGGAGACGATATCGGCGACGCTGACTTCCGCGTAGCGCTTCTCGGCACAGGCCTGGGCCATCGAGTCGAGCAGCCGGTCGCGCTGGGAAGTGACCACGAATTCACGCGGCAGGTTGTGACGCCCCGAAGGCAGCCTGGCGGGAGCTATCTCGCTCATTGCCCGACCACCGTCCCGTTCATCGCCTCCACGCCCTGTTCGTGCCCGAAGTACGGGGTCACCGCCAGATACATCATGTCCGGGAGCAGTTTCGGCAAGGCCGCCGCCCGGCCGTTGGAGGCCTCGTTGAACATGAGCGCCGAAACGCCGCCCACCACGACTCGCGCAACCTGGCTCGGAATGCGATCGGGATCATCGACCAGGTTGCGGGCCGAATCGAGAAAGGGGAAAAACGATGAAACCGCCTGCTGGTACCGATCGCGGGCCCGCGCTCCGGCGCCAAAGCCCTCGACGATGCCGACCCGGGCGGCGACGGGATTCTCGGCCAGATATGTCAGCAGGGCCCCGATGCCCCCGCGAATCTGATCCACCCAGTCATTCGAACCACCTCCGGAAAAACCTTCGGCAACGAAATTGAGCATGCGTTCCATCACCGTGCCGTAGGCGGCCACGAAGCAGTCCTCCTTGTCGGTGAACTGCTCGTAGAAGGTGGCACGCGAAACCCCGGCGGTGGAGATGATGTCGGCGACCGTGGCCTCGGCGTAACCTTTTTCCGCCACCACTCCGATCATCGCTTCCACCATGCGCTCGCGCTGGGAGCGGACCACGACGTCACGGGGCAGTCCGTGCCGTCCGCTCGGAAGCTTCCCCGTGCCGAACGGATCGAGATCTTCCTGTTGCTGCTCCTGCGGCATGAGCCGATATTACCCAGCGGGAATTGACCGTGGAACGCGGGCGTACCTGAATCGGCGACCGGTTCCGGTACGAGGGCGGGCAGGGCCGAACTGCGTGCCGCGATCGGACAAACCGATCGCATGCGCCCCGGCGCGCAGGTGCGTCTCGGTGCGCAGGTTAAACTCCCCGGCGTGAACTCGCAGCCTTCAGCCGGCGGGCCCGTGGGAATCGTGGGCCTGGGATACGTCGGCCTGCCGATCGCGGTCGCCTTCGCCGAAGCCGGCCGAGAGGTGATCGGTCTCGACACCGACCCGGCCAAGGTCGACGCCATCAACCGGGCCGAGAGCTACATCGAGGACATTCCCTCCGCGAGCCTGGAGACTCTCGGTGCCCGACTCCGGGCAACCGCCGATTACGGTGACCTCGCCAGCTGCGAAGCGGTGATCATCTGTGTCCCGACCCCCCTGACGGGGTCGCGCGAACCCGACCTCAGCTATCTGGAGGATGCCGCGGAGAAGCTCGCAGGAGTTCTCGCTCCGGGCCAGACGGTGGTGCTCGAATCAACCACCTATCCGGGCACGACCCGGGACCTGCTGGCGAGGACCCTCGAAGAAGGTGGCCGCAAGGCCGGAACGGATTTCCACCTCGCCTTTTCACCGGAACGGATCGATCCGGGACGCACCGACTTCACGGTCCGGACCACCCCGAAGCTGGTCGGCGGAATGACCGAAGCCTGCACCGAAAAGGCTGTCGGGCTCTACGAAACGATCTGCGACCGGGTGATTCCCCTGTCGGGACCGGAGGCCGCCGAACTATCGAAGCTTCTCGAGAACATTTTCCGGTCGGTCAACATCGCCCTGGTCAACGAACTGGCGCAACTCTGCGACCGGCTCGGAGTCGACATCTGGGAAGTGATCGACGCCGCTTCGACGAAACCCTTCGGATTCATGCGCTTCGAACCGGGACCCGGGATGGGCGGCCATTGCCTTCCCGTCGATCCCTTCTACCTTGCCTTCAAGGCGCGCGAACATGATTTCTATCCGGAGTTCATCGAGCTGGCGGGCAAGATCAACCAGTCCCAGCCGCTCTTCTGCGTGAACCGCATCGAGCGGGTTCTGAATGCGAACGGCAAGCCGGTGAAAGACACCAGGATCCTGATTCTCGGGGTCAGCTACAAGGCGGGAGTCGGAGACACCCGGGAGTCACCGGCGATCAAGATCATCCGGCTGCTTCGCGAACTTGGCGCCGACGTGCGCTTCCACGATCCCCATGTGCCCGAACTTGCCGAAGCGGGTCTGACCAATTCACCGGACCTCGACGAAGCTCTTTCCGCAGCCGAATTGAGCGTGATCGTCACCGCTCACCCGGAGTTCGACTTCTCCGAGGTCATCGCGAAAAGCGAACTGGTTTTCGACCTGCGGGGAGTCACCAGGAAGCTCGATGACCCCGGCAACGTAACCAGACTCTGAGCGGCCCGTGCTGCGGAAACTTCGCGATACGGCCCGGGAATTGGTGTTCCGCCGACCTGCCCGGCATTCGCACTGGCGAGAGATCAAGAGCGACAAGGCGACCGCCGCCCTTGCCGTTGGCACGGTGGCGATCGCCGGGGCTGTGGTCGCCGCGCAATACACCCGGCTGTTATCCCGACGGACCCATTCGGCCGGAACCGACGGTCTGATCGACTCGGCGCCGGCGGCTGCCATGGACACCGTCGGCGTGGCGGTCGAGGGCTACTCGGCCACACCCAACCGCGAGCTGGTCCTTTTCAACCTGCTCTCGGGTTTTCTCGGCAGCTTCGCGGCGGTCCGCCTGACGACCTGGGCGATCAGGGAAGACTGGGGGCCGTTTCGCAACGTGAGCGTGGGAGGCCGGCACATTCACCATTTCGTGCCGGGCATCCTGATCGCGTTCGGATCGGGAATCGCCGCGCTGCTGACCAGCGGCGAGAAAGCCGACCGGCGCATCGCCCGCACCCTCGGTGTCGGCATGGGATTGACTTTTGACGAGGCCGCGCTGCTGCTCGACCTGCAGGACGTCTACTGGACCCGGCAGGGCCTGCTTTCAGTTCAGATCAGCCTGGCCACAGGCGCAACCCTGGGCGCGTCAATCCTGACCATGAGAATCCTCGGCCGCGGCGAAACCCGCCAGGAAGAAGCCGGCGAGATCCCGGTCGCCGAAGGTCAGATAAACACTGTCGTACCATGGCCTCACCCGGCGCTCTAGGCGCTCCCCCGTCTGAAGCCGCTTGCTTGCAAGAATCGCCGGTGGTCGGGCCGACCCAAGGGAGAGTGGGCCAACCCGACTGCACCGGCTATGCGCTGCTGAGGGTAGGGAGGGACCCCAGTCAACGACCTTTTCGCAGCCACCACGTCCAGTGATTCAACTGCTGATACGGCATGGTACACCAAACACAACTGTTTTCGTGAGAGAAATCCGGCGCCGGTTTCCCGCCGCCTGAGACGCGATCCGGGTCAGCCCCGGTCCTCCACCCAGACCACTTCTTCCCGGCCGGGGCCAACTCCGACAAGGCTGATCGGAACCCCGACGAACTCGCTGATGAAGGCGATGTACTCGCGGGCGGCGGGAGGAAGGTCCTCCTCCGAGCGACACCCAGTGATGTCCTCCGAAAAGCCGGGCAAGTCGACGTATTCGGGAGTCGCGTTGTGAAGGATGGTCTGGTGGTAGGGGAAATCCTCGAGCAACGCCCCTTCCTTCGACCGGTACCTGACGGCCACCTTGATCGTCTCGAGACCGGAAAGAACATCCAGCTTGGTCATCGCCAGATGGGAAAGGCGATTGAGCCGCACCGCGTACCTGAGCGCGACCAGGTCGAGCCAGCCGCAACGACGGCGGCGGCCGGTGGTGGTTCCGAACTCGTGCCCCCGGTCCGACATGTGCTCCCCGACCTCGTCGAAGAGCTCGGTCGGGAACGGTCCGGAACCGACCCGGGTCGAATAGGCCTTGACGATTCCCCAGACCTCGCCGATGTCGGTCGGCCCGACACCCGCCCCGACGCAGGCCGCGCCGGCAATCGGGTTCGATGAGGTGACGAAGGGATAGGTGCCGTGATCGAGATCGAGCAGGGCTGCCTGGGCGCCTTCGAAAATCACCTTGTTGCCGGCGTCGAGCTCGTTCCAGCAGAGCCGGGCTGTATCGGCGATGTACGGCTCCAGGCGATGGCCGTAACTGAGGTACTGCTCGGTGATCGTGTGCAGGTCGAGCCGGTCGTCGATCTGGATCTCTTCGTCCGGTTCGGCCTCCTTGTGCAGTTTGCGGCGCCTCACGGCCAGTTCCTGGAGTGACTTCTTCTTGTGTTCCAAGGCAGCCATGATCTTCTTGCGCAGGATTTTCTCGTCGAGCAGGTCCTGGACCCGGATCCCGATCCGGTAGGCCTTGTCGGCGTAGGCGGGGCCAATCCCCCGGCGGGTGGTGCCGATCGAGAGCTTGCCCAGCTTCAGCTCCTCCGCCGCGTCGACCAGCACGTGGTAGGGCATGATCAGGTGGGCATTCGATGAAACCCGCAGGTTCGAGGCTGACACTCCGGCCTTATGCAGACCTTCTATCTCCTCGAGCAGTACCCGCGGATCGACCACCACCCCGTTGCCGATCACGCAGTACTTGTCTTCGTGCAGGATCCCCGACGGAATCAGGTGGAACTTGTATTCCTCGCCGTCATGGACGATCGTGTGCCCGGCGTTGTTTCCGCCCTGAAAGCGCACGATCGCGGAGGCGTCCTTGGCCAGCAGGTCGGTCACCTTGCCTTTGCCTTCGTCGCCCCATTGGGTTCCGACTATTACGAGTCCCGGCATGAAGAGGGCAGTCTAGCTTCAGCCGTTCCGGAGTTGCGGCTTCTGGCGGGCGTCATCGCCGAACAGGGGAACCATGCTTTCGCTGCACATCTCGGTCAGCCGGGAAACGGTCCGGGGGCCGATCTGCTGGTTCAGCTCATCCTGGTCGGTGATGTTGGTTGTCACCACGATTGACTTCCGACGCTCGTAACGCTCGTTGACGAGGGCATAGAGCTGCTCGAGTACCCATTCGGTCTGTTTCTCGGCACCCATATCGTCGATGTGCAGCAGGTCCACTTCACACAGCCGTTCGAAGAACTGGTCGTAGGATTCCTCCCCGGCCTCGGCGCCGTAGGTGGCACGGATCCGGGTGAGAAGGCTCGGCATCGAGTAGATCGCAACAGTGTGGTTCCTCTTCAGGGCTTCCTTCGAGACCAGCATCGCAAGGGTGGTTTTGCCGGTGCCTGTGTCGCCCATCAACCAGAGCCCGTTGCCCTGCTCGAGGTTTTCGTCGAGCCGGTCGATCCACTCCCTGACGACCTGCACCGCACCGGGGTTGATCTCGGTCACCGGCGGCCGGTCAAAGGAGACACCGCGGTAGCGCTTCGGCAGCACCGAATTGATCCCGGAGGCCCGGGCCCGGGCCAGTCGCGGTTCCAGGCAGTCGCATTTGCTTACCGTTCCATCCTCGTTCGGAATCCAGCCGTCCCCGTCGCAACGACCATAGGGGCAGGGTGGCAATCCGTTCGCACTTGAGCCGTACTCCTCGACCGGCATCAGTAGCCACCGGCCCCGGCTTCAGCCTCCGCCTGGACGGCCGGTCGCGATCCCTCGCCCGCCATGTGTTCTGGCGCCACCTCGACGAACTGGGGAATCTGGTGACGGAACACCAGGGGGCTCATGCCGATCGGTCCGTTCCTGTTCTTGGAAATCAGGACTTCGGCCGTGCCATCGCGCTCGTTCGGGTCCTTGCGGTAGACGTCTTCGCGGTAAAGGAACATGACCAGGTCGGCGTCCTGCTCGATGTTGCCCGATTCACGAAGGTCGGAGAGCATCGGCCGCTTGTCCGGGCGGTTCTCGTTCGCGCGGTTTAGCTGGGATAGCGCGACCACGGGAGCATCGAGATCCGCCGCCAGCAGCTTCAGGCCGCGGCTCACCTGACCGACCTGCTCGGCCCGGTTGGCGATTCGCTCGTCCATTCTCATCAGCTGCAGGTAGTCGACGATGATCAGCGCGAGGCCCTCTCCCTCGTGCTCCGTACCTTCATTCCGGCGCAACATCTGGGCCTGCAGCCTGCGGGCCTTGGCCCGCAGGTCGAGCAGGCCGAGGTCGGAGGTCACATCAATGAAGAGCGGTGCCTGGTCGAGCTGATTCAGGGCCTTGGTGACCTTTTTCCACTCGCGGTCCCTGCCCTTCTCGGTGCTCATTTTGCCCTTGCGCAGCAGGTCACCCTTGACTCCGGATTGCGAGGCGATGAAACGCTGGGCGAGCTCGGACTCCGACATTTCGAGCGAGAAGAAGGCGACCGCGCGATTCTGCTTTACCGCAACGTTCTCGGCGATATTCGCCACGAAGGCCGACTTGCCGACCGAGGGCCGGGCCGCGAGGATGATCAGGTTCGATGGCTGGAGGCCACCGGTTTTCTCGTCGAGGTCGTGGTAGCCGGTGGGGATCCCTGATTCCTTGAGTTCCCCGGTAATCCGTTTTTCAAGGCGCTCGCCCTCATCAAAGAGAACGTCACCGAGCTGGCGGAAGTCTCCTTCCTGTTCCTTGTGGGCCACCTCGAAGAGCAGGGTCTCGGCCCGGTCGGAGAGTTCGCGGGCGTTCGCCTCGCGGTCACCGACCCAGGTCTCGATCGTCTGTCCGGCCAGGAGCAGTCGCCTGAGGTGGGCGGTTTCCCGCACGATCTCGGCGTGGTGACGGGCGTTTCCGGGAGCGGCGACCTTTTCGGCCAGCTCGGCCACATAGTTGTTGCCGCCCGCTTCCTCCAGCCTCCCCCCGCTGACCAGGGCCTCGGTGACGGTCAGTGAGTCGCAGGCCTTGTCGGCCGCGTAAAGGTCGACCATCACTTCGAAGATCGCCTTGTGGCGATCGAGATAGAAGTCCGCCGGGTTCAGCCTGACTTCATCGACGGCCCAGTTGACGGCGGGCTCATAGACCAGCATCGATCCGAGGACTGCCTCCTCGGCTTCGATGTTGTTGGGTGGTACCTGGGCTATTTCTCTTCCGCGACGATCGTCTTGACCGAGGCGATGGCGCCACCGGCCACTTCAACGTCAATCATGTAGGTACCGACCTGATGGATCGGCACGTCGAGGCGAATCTTCTTGCGGTCGACCTTGATGCCGCGGGCGTCGCGGATCGCGTCGGCGATTTCCTTGGTCGTGACTGATCCATAGAGCTTGCCGTCGTCACCGGCACGATGGTTGATCGTGAGCACCGTCTTGGAGAGCAGCGAGGCGTTCTCTTTGGCCCGGGCGATTGCTTCGCGCTCGGCCTTCTCGGCGGCTTCCTTGCGGCGGATCGCTTCCTCGAGGGCACCCGGCGTGGCCGGCTGGGCCAGGCCACGGGGCTGGAGGAAATTCCGCAAGTATCCGGGCGAAACCTCGACGGCGGTCCCGTTCTCCCCCAGGCCCTCGACGTCAGCGAGCAGAATGGCCTGGGCCATTACTTCTCACCCACGTAGGGAAGCAGAGCCACTTCACGGGCGCGCTTGACCGCGACCGACAGCTGGGCCTGGTGCTTGCGGGAAAGACCGGTGACCCGGCGGGAGCGGGTCTTGCCCTTGTCCGAGATGAACCGACGCAGCAGGGCCAGGTCCTTGTAGTCGATGTTCTCGGCTGAAATCTTCGTGTACTTGCGGGGGCGTACGCGCTCGTTGAAGCGGCGCCCGCGTCGCGATGATGCTTCTCGTGTCTTAGCCAATGCTTTCCGGTGCCTTACGTGGTTGCGGCCCGGAAGAAAGTCCGGGCGTTCAGGACAAGGAATCGTAGCGGTTCCCGGCCCCATGCGACTTCTGTATCAGCCGCCCCGGTCGCAAACTCCGCAAAGCCGCTCACGCCGTGGAATCCGGTTCTCACACCGCGGTGCCCGGTGGTCACGTGG
>JACJWY010000009.1 GCA_020636955.1 Thermoleophilales bacterium
GATTGCCCACGTCCAGTCCGCACCTCCGGAATCGATCACCTACACCGGCAGCGCCAAGGAACTCCAGAACGTCTGGATCGCGGTCCGCGCCAGTCTCCGCGACGTACTCGAGTCGACCAGCCTCGCCGACCTGGTCTCCGGCGAACTCCCGGCCAACGTTCGAAGGCTCGCCGACGACAAGGACGCCTGGGAGCCCCGTTAGCCGCCAGGCCGGATCCGTAGGACATGACCTGGTCGTGTTGATTCTGGCCGGTTCTCTGGCTTTGGTCGCCGCCGGTTGCGGTTCGACCTCCGAGAGTACGGGTGGGTCGAATGCCGGTGTTTCCGGCACCTCGGGACAACCTCCGAACAAGCGGGCGAAGGTCCGGGCCGAGCGGGCGGCTGCCCGGCAGCGGGCCCGGAATGCGGCCCGGCGGGCCGGCGCCGAGAGCCGGCGCAAGGCCAGGCAGGCCCGGACCCGGGCGCGCCTGGCAGCCCGCAAGGCGAGGGCCGCCGATCGACGGTTCCGGCTGAAGGCACGGGCACTCGCCCGCCGCGGCGGTGACGTCGATTGCGGCGCATTCGCCAGCCAGGCCCGGGCGCAGCTTTATCTGTTGCCGGGAGACCCGTTCGGTCTCGATGGCGACGGTGACGGCGTCGCCTGCGCCGATCTGCCCTGCCCGTGTTCATCGGCGGCGGGTGAAGGGTCCAGTTCCGCCGACAGCTCCTCGGGGGAGGAGGGCAACGGTCCGGATCCTCCACGCAGATTCAGGGGCACGGTGGTGGACGTGGCCGACGGCGACACCCTCGATGTCACTACTCCCTCCGGGTCAACCGAAACGGTCCGGATAATCGGCATCGACACCCCCGAGGTCTACTACGGAGTCGAATGTGGAGGCCCGGCCGCATCGGCCGCGATGAAGCGGATCGCAACCGGAGCGGAGGTGACGGTAACCGCAGATCCCACCCAGGACCGCCGGGACCATTACGGACGCCTCCTCGCCTACATCGACAAGGGCAGCCACGATCTCGGCTACACCATGGTCAAACGCGGCCTCGCCTCGGCCTACCCCTACGACGGCCCCTTCCAGCGCTACCCGAAATACGCCCGCGCCGACCAACGCGCCCGCCAGAACAAAATCGGCAGCTGGGCCCGTTGCGACATCTCACCGGGGTAGTTCCACCAACTTGTCGCGTGAGGTTTCTCCCTGGAGGATGCGGATCTTTGATTTGGGCACCTTGAACTCTTTGGCGAGGAGGGCAATCAGGGCCTTGTTGGCTTTGCCGTCCACCGGGGGAGCGGTGACCCGGGCCTGGAGGACCTTCTCGCCTGTTTCCGGGTCAACTTTGAAGCCCTTCAGCCCGTTGTTCGAGGCCTTCGGCTGGAGGCGGACGCGGATTCGCCGGGCATCGGGGGCCGACATGGACGAACCCGGGACAGCTCGCTAGTAGCGGTGGCCGGAGGTGTACTTGCGGGCGCTCGAGGTCGCGTGTTCGACCTTGCCGGAGGCGACCACATCGACGAACTGCTCGAGGTGCTCGGTCTTCCAGCACTCGAAGGCGCCGTCACAGAAGGGGGTGTAGGCACTCATCACCGAATCGCCGTAATTCCAGTAGAGCTCCGGTTCCGGGTTGAGCCAGAAAGTCCGGTTGGCCCGGTCGGCCACCCGGGCGAAGGCGTCCTCGGCTGGCGGGCGACCATTGGTGCGAGCGTCACCGAGCACGATCACGGTCGAACGAGGGCCCAGATCGGCGGACACATCGGCGTAGAACTCGTTCCAGACCCGTCCGTAATCGGTGTAACCGGAAATGTCGGCGACCCCGCCGGTTGAGGTGATCTTCTCGGCGATCGCGGTGAAATCCCGCTCGTCCTCGAAAACGTGGGTGACCTCCGAGATCCGTTCGATGAAAACGAAGCTGCGCAGCTTCCGGAACGAGTCGTGAAGTGCGTGGAGGACCGAAAGGAAGAAGGTCGAGGCCGAGCTGACCGAGGTGGAAACATCGCAGAGCACGTAGATCTCCGGCTTGCGCGGTCGCCGCGGCCGGTACTTCAGGTTGAGCGGCACCCCGCCCGTTTCGAGCGAGGAGCGCATCGTCCGACGCACATCCACTGTCCGTCCCCGCTTCGCTCCACGCGGATCGTGACCGAGGGTGGCCAGGCGACGCTTCATCTGGGCGACTGCCTTGTGAACGGCGGCGAGATCCTGCGCCCCGCGCATGGGCAGGGCCCGGTTCAGGTCCGAGAGCGGCCGGGCCGGGGGCAGTTGGCCCTGTTTCTGGATCTGCTGGCGTTGCAGTTCACGCCGCAGTTGTCGTTCGAAGCGAGCGATCTGGTCACGGTCGATCTGTTCGCCGTCAGCTTCGCCGTCGCCACTGGAGTCCGAGGATGGGGTCAGCCCCAGTCCACGGCGGATCCGCTGCATGTCCACGCCGACCACTCCCGAGCTCTCGCCCTGCCGGCCAAATGCCTCGATCGCGAGGCGTGCCAGTTCGTTCATCGCCGATTCGTCACCCTCGGCGATCGCCTGGCGGATCGCTTCGGCCAACGCCTCCATGCTGAGCTCGTCCCGAATGTCGTCGGATAGAGCGGCCTTGCGTCCTTCCCCTCCTTCCGGCGCGTACTCGAGAGATGCCGCTTCCGTCGCCCGGAAGAAATGGCGGTCGAAAACCAGGTCGAAGATCTCCCGGTCCTTGGGCGATTTCGCCAGGGTGGTGGCCAGCGATTCTCTAAAATCGACCGGCTCGATCCAGGGGATGATCTCCAGCGCCTTGAAGGCGTCCTGGATCTCGGAGGTGCCGATCGCCACATCCTCCGAGCGGAGCTCCTCGCAGAAGGCGAGGATGTGTTCCGCCATTCCGGAGGGCTTATCGGTCATCAGCTCGAGCCGTTGGTCGACGCCCCTCCGAGCCGGGGCACGATCTTTTCAGCGACCAGGTCGAGGTCGGTGCGGTGCTTGATGATGATCGACAGGGAATCGCGGAAGGTCTTTTCGTCGATGTCATCGGCACCCATCAGAACGAGGGTCCGGGCCCAGTCGATCGACTCCGCGATCGAGGGCGGCTTCTTCAGGTCCAGCTCCCGGACCATGTCGACCACGTCGACCAGCCTTCCGGCCAGTGCCTGGTCGATTTCCGGTTCGTGAAGGCGAATGATCTCGATTTCCCGTTCACGGTTCGGATAGTCGAGCCAGAGATACAGGCAGCGCCGTTTCAGCGCCTCGGTCAGCTCGCGGGAGTTGTTCGAGGTGAGCAGCACTATCGGATGGGTGGTCGCGCTGATCTGTCCCATCTCCGGGATCGTGATCTGGAAATCAGAGAGGAGCTCGAGAAGCATCGCTTCGAATTCCTGGTCGGTCTTGTCGATCTCGTCAATCAGGAGCACGACCGGATCGGGGTTGGCGATCGCTTTCATCAACGGCCGCTCCAGCAGGAATTCCTCGGTGAAGATCTCGCCCATTCCGACCGGCGCCGACTCCTCGTCGCCGGTTGAAGCAGTGGCCTGGATCTGGAGCAGTTGCTTGCGGTAATTCCACTCGTAAAGCGCCTTGGCCTCGTCGAGTCCCTCGTAGCACTGGAGCCGCACCAGCTCCCTTCCCGTGGCCCGTGAAAGTGCCTTGGCCAGTTCCGTCTTGCCCACCCCGGCCGGGCCTTCGACCAGCACCGGTTTGCCCAGACGCTGGGCGAGGAAGGCGATCAGCGCCGTCGACTCGTCGGCCAGGTAGGAAGCCTGCCGCAGGGCATCGGCGACCTCGGCGGGACTGTCAGGAGTGGCTTGAGGGGTGACTGCCATGTCTGGACAATACGATGGTCAGTCCAGCGGTATGTCGGTGACCCGTGGGGTCGGCGGTTCACCTGGATCTTCCTGGGAGGCGTCCCTCGCGGCCGAATCGGTGGGCCGTTGCCCCGTCCCGGTCTTTTCCGCGTACGCATCGAGGAAAGCTTTCAGGACGCCTACCGCCTCGTGCTGAATCGATTCGGCCTGCTGGCGAAGCTCCGGGGAAACCGTGTTTCGGAACAGCTCCGCCGAACGGCAGATCGGGCACCACTCGAGACACTCGCTACCGAGGACGGAATCGCCGTTGACTTGCTGGGAGCCATCTCCATTCCCCTCCGGATCGGAACCGTTCCCGGATGAGCTGCGACCGGCTGTGGACTGTGAAAACTGGCCCCAGAAGCGATCCGCTCCGGGCTGTTGTTCGGTTTGGTCAGGCTTCGGCGGCATCGCGATCCTCGAAGACGATTTCCAGGGTTTCGTTCTCGAATGAGGCTTTCGAAGGGCTGCGCCTGGCCAGCCCGGAAGGAAGCATGATAGTGCGCCTCGCTTCCCCGACCTGGACCAGCAACTCTTCCCCCGCCTGCTGGAGCTTCACTTCGCCCTTCTCGGTGAAGGGCGCCCGGATCCGGATCACGGTACGGCCATCTTCCGTGCTCACTTCGCGGGCCATTCCGGAGTGGAGCAGTCCCGAGGGGTCGATTTCCCCGTAAAGGTCATCGGCGAGGCGCGTGTGCATGCCCTCGCCGATGACTTCCCGGTCGAAGTACCGGGCGGTCAGGACGGGCACCGGTGAAAAGCCTTCCTCGACCGTTTCCAGCTGGGCAGACTGCTGCTCGCGCCAGCCCGCGAAATAGGAGTCGGAGACCTCGTCGGGGAAGACACGATTGACGATCACGGCGTCGGTCAGATAGCCGAAAAGGCAAAGGTGGGTGAAGGTGCGGCGTGCCTCGTTGATCACCATCCGGTCCGGATTCATTACCAGGCGAATCGAACAGTGCTCGTGGTCTCGAAGGATTTCATCCATGGCCAGCAGGTTCTCGATCAGATGTTCAACCTCGTCCATCAGCTCGGGCTCGGGCATCGGGATTTCGAGCGCCTTGGCGATCGGGGCCGCTTTGGAAAGCAGGCTGCGGTTCCAGGGAAAGACCTTGCGTACCCACCAGCTCGCGACTTCCGGGTATCCGAGCAGTCGCAGGGTCTCCCCGCTGGGAGCGCAATCGACGATCACCACGTCGAACTCCTCCCGGTCCCAGTGGCGCTTGATCTGCAGCAGCGAGAAGAGCTCGTCAAGGCCGGGGGGCACGCTCAGCTCCTCGGCCCGCACCGAATCGACGCCCTTGCTCTGAAGCAGGCCGCTCATCCAGGCTGCGACCCGGTCCCAGTTGCGCCGCATCTCCGCTTCGGCGATCACTTCCTGGCCCCAGAGCCCGGGCGAGACCTCGACCGGATCCGGCCCGAGTTCCACCCCGAGCGAGTCAGAAAGGCTGTGGGCGGGGTCGGTCGAGAGGATTACGGTGCGTCGGCCCTCCGCGGCGGCCCGGCGGGCCGTGGCAGCCGCGACGCTCGTCTTGCCGACGCCGCCTTTCCCGGTGTAGAGGATGGTGCGCGGTGGCATCAGGAAGCGAGCGTATAGCCTGCTCCGACTTGGAACGGCTGCGATTCCCATTGCTCGCGATGCTCCTGCTCGCCATTCCGGTGGCGTTCCCGGGCTGTGGCGGCAACGATCCGGACCCGGCCACCGTACTCGACCGCGCCCTGACCCGTGAGAATCTCTCCGCCTTCGGCAACGGTCCCGAGGGCCCGACCGGAGGGGTGGTCAAGGTTCAGGCGCTCGGATATGAGGACCGGGTGCTCGATGAGCGTGAAGTCGCCGCCCGCGCCTCGGTGATGAGTGACATCCGGGAAGCCCTCGGCGCGGATTCAGGGCTGCGGGGGCTGGTCGATGACCTCAAATATGAGGGGACCGAAGCCGTCGCCGGGGTGGCAACCAGCCATGTTTCCGGCGACCTGGACGTGGCCGGTCTGGCAAAGGCGCTGGATCAGGCCGGAGGGGGAGATGTGGGAGCCATCGCCGGTGTCGACACGGGCAAGAATCTTGAGGATTCACTGGTGGCAGCCGACTTTGACCTCTATGCGGGCGAGGAAGACGGCACGATCAGGAGGCTGGACCTGACCCTGGCGCTGGATGACCCGGACAATGCATTGCCGCCGACCCGGATACGGTTCAGCCTCACGCCGAACCCCTCCGGCGGTCACCCGAACCAGAAAACTGCCGCATAAACCCTATGGAATACCTGCTTCTACTTGCCAGCTTCGCGATCATCCTGACCGGAGCGCTGCTCTTCACCAACGCAATTGAATGGCTCGGCCACAAGCTTAATCTGGGCGAGGGAGCGGTCGGCTCGATCCTGGCGGCGGTCGGTACCGCGATGCCGGAGACCCTGATCCCGATCGTCGCGATCATCGGCGGGGTCAGCGGTTCGGATGAGGTGGCGGTGGGTGCGATCGTCGGCGCACCATTCCTGCTCGCGACGATCGCCATGGCTCTGGTCGGTATTTCCGCCCTCGCTTACATCAAGCGCCGTCCCCAGGGCAAGCACCTCGACGTCCACGTCGAAACGCTCGACCGGGACCTGGTCTTCTTCATGATCTTCTTCACGCTCGCCTTGATCGTCGGCGTGGTCGATGTGCCGCAGGCCGTGCAGGTCGGGGGTGGAGTGATTTGCCTGCTTGCCTACCTCTATTACGTGGTGCAGACGATCCGCAATAGCGGTGACGTGGCCGAGAGCCACGAAATGGACCCGCTGATCATGGACCGGCGGGCCGACAAGACCGGCGGGCCGCCGAACCCGATCATGGTCATCCAGCTGTTGCTGGGTTTGGCCGCAATGGTCGGCGGAGCCCATCTCTTCGTCCACGAACTGCTGAGCGTGGCCGAGCATCTCGGGGTTTCGGCGATCATCCTCTCGCTGATCCTCGCTCCGCTGGCCACCGAATTGCCCGAGAAGGCAAACTCCTTTTTCTGGGTGCGCGACGGCAAGGATGCGCTCGCCCTCGGCAACATCACCGGAGCGATGGTCTTCCAGTCGACCATCCCGGTGGCGATCGGGATGATTTTCATCGACTGGTCGCTGGACAAGTTCGCCGTCGCCTCGATGCTCCTTGGTCTGGCCGGCGGCGCCGTCGCCTACTGGTCATTGCGCCATAACGGGCAGTTCAACAAGCCCTCAATCGCGATCTGGGCTCTGCTTTACCTGACGTTCCTCGCCTTCGTGATCCTGAGCGGCGACACCGGCCACACCGCGGCGCATTAGCCCGATGAAACCCTGCGAGACGAGACGTCTCGTCTCGTCTGGACATGACGAAACGTCAAATTCCCGCGAGACGAGACGTCTCGTCTCGCGGGGTGAATTTCAGTGGAGTGCCACGCCGGCGGAAGTGCCTTTGATCGAGCCGTCTTTCCCGTTTCAGACCGGGCTGCCCTCGAAGAGCAGGTAGCGGAGCGTGTTGCGGAAGCTGCCGTCACCGGCTTCGTTGTGGGACTCGACCACCGGCAGAGCTTCCCGGCGCATCTCCTCGTAAGCCGCATCGCCGATCATTTCCTGCATCGTGATCCAGATCGGGTGGAGGTCGAACCAGCGATCGTTCAGCTCCTTCGCCGACTCCTCTTCGATCACCAGCTCTCTCGTTTCCACCTGCAAGGCGATCCCACTCTCGGAAAAGAGCTCGCGTACGGCCAGTTCGTCTCCCCAGGAGAAGGGGGCATCCGATCCCTCGGGCGGTGCCTGACCGAAATGGGAGGCGACGGCGGCTCTGGCCATGTCCTGCATGTACTGGAAGAGGCCCTCTTCGATCCAGGAAGTGAAGGCAACCCTTCCCCGGGGCCTGAGCACCCGGCCGATCTCGGCAGCCGAGTCCTGCGGCGAACTGGTGAAAATCAGTCCGAAAACCGAGGTGACTATCTCGAAGCTGTCGTCGGCAAAGGGCAACTCGGACAGATCACCCTGCACCCGTTCCAGTGAAAGCCCCTCCGCGGCGGCCCGCTCGCCGGCCACCTGGAGCAGACGCGGCGCACCGTCATAGCCGGTTACCTCGCCACCCCGGCGGGCGAGCTCCAGTGCCACGTTTCCGGTGCCGCAGGCGAGGTCGAGGGCTGGCTGACCGGCAACCGGTTCGACCGCGTCAGCAACTGCTGGCGCCGCCGGAGAGATCTGTGCTGCGGTGATCTCGTATGAGCCCTTGTCCCAGTTCGACATTCAGTTCCCCTCTTTGATTTCGGCGAGCGCCTTGAGGACCACGCCGTCATGCTTCTTCGGTTGGACCTTCGGGAAGACCCGCAGGATCTTCATGCCGCGGATGATGAAGGTCGCTCGCTGGACTCCCATGTACTTGTTGCCATACATCGATTTCTCGACCCAGGTCCCGTACTTCTCCGCGACCTTGTGATCCTGGTCGGCGACCAGGGTGAACTCGAGGTCGTTCTTTTTAGCGAACTTCGAGATGTCCTTGACCTCGTCCGGTGAGATACCGATCACGGTGGCTCCGGCCTTCGCGTAGTCGTCGCTGTTATCGCGAATCGAGCAGGCCTGCGTGGTGCAGCCACCGGTATTTGCTTTCGGATAGAAATAGAGGACGACCAGCTCCTTGCGGTGATCGGAGAGTTTGACCTTCTCTCCGTGCTGGTCCTTCAGGGTGAAATCGGGAGCCTTGCTTCCTTCTTCGAGCATGGCGTGATCTTACGCAGGCGCTCAGGGTGCGAGTCGTCGAATGTTCCATTCACCGTCGACCCGCCAATGTTCGATCCGGTCGTGGAGGCGATCAGGTGTCTCTTCCCAGAACTCGACGCACTCGGGATCGACCCTGACCACGCCCCAGCCATCCGGGCAGGGTACAGGACCGCCGTCAAGTTCCTCGATCAGTTCCAGCCGTCGCCGACGCAGCGGTTCAAGGGAATCGATCACCTGCCCTTGCCGGGAGACATGGGCCTGAAGTTGGTGATCTAGGCCGCGTTCGGCGAAAAGTTCCCCGGCGAGCCTCCTGTCCCCTTCCGACGCAGTACCCCGAATCAGGGTCTGCCGGCCAAGGCCGGGCCAGTGAAAGGCTATTGCCACCTTCGGGTTGGCCCGGAGCTCCGCCACCTTACGGGTCCAGAGGGCGCTGGTGAACAGGAGCGAGTCCCGGTCGAGCCGCTTGAGGGTGACCGTGCGGGCGCTGGGATCACCGTCGGCAGAGACGGTGACGAAGATAGCCGACCAAGGGTGCGGAGCCCCCGCGTTTTCAGCGTCCACCAGCCAGCGCCGCAAACCGGCGATCGGGGGACTATCCATTCAGGGTTCCCCGGAGCAGATCGGCCAGTTCCGTGCCGCACTTGCCGTCCTCGTCCTTCTCGGGGTTGTAACAGGTGACGTTGAACCCGATCAGGCCCGGCGAGGAGGCGAGCGGGCCGATCAGGCTCTTCAGTTCGGTCATGCTCAGTCCGTCCGGCATCAGGTAATCCGTTGCCGGAAAGGCGTCGTCGTCGAGGACGTCGACGTCGAGGTGGAGCCAGAACTTCGAGCCACGACTTGTCAGTTCGGCTTCGACGGACTTGCCGAACTTGGCCAGGTCCGCGTGGCGGAGGTCATCCCGGTATTCGATCCGGCCGATGCCGAGGCCCTTCGGGAAGGGGGCGATCATCTCGAGTTCTTCCTCATCACGGGCGCCGATCAGGGCAATCCGTCCCGGCTCGACGATGGGCGTCTCGCCGATTGCGTCCAGAAACGCTTCGGGTGCGATGCCGAGCGACGCCGCCACCGGGAAATCGGCACCCTCCCCCGTGGGTGAGGTCTGACCGGTGAAGAGATCGAGGTGGCCGTCAAAGTAGGCCAGGCCGAACTCGCCGATCGAATCCCGCGCGCCGGCCAGCGCTGCGGGCAGCAGTGTGCAGCAACCACCGAGAATGACCGGCACCTTGCCCTCGGCGGTCAGGTTCGCAACCCGTTCACGGACCTCGGAGGTCATTTCGAGAATCTCGTCGAAGGCGAGCCAGCCGTTGACCTTGTCCCTCTCGAGACCGCGGATCTGCCGGACCGTATCGCCCGCATCGTCGAAGCCATCCGGGCCGAGATGTTCCCTGAGTGCCGCCGGACCGAGTTCGGTTCCGCCCGCCTTTCCCACGCTGTCGATGGGGACGCCCAGAAGCGTCAGCGGCCCGCGGTCGTCCATCAGTCCTCGCGCCCGATCTCCTGGCCTTCTTCGTCTTCGTCGAGCTCGTCGTCGCCCTGTTCGAGGGCGGTGCCGGAAATCGATCCACCGCTTCCGGGGTGGTAGTGGGTCTGGAAATGCTCGAGCAACTCGTCCCGCTGTTGCTCGTCAACCGCTACTTCGTCGGCGATCCGCACCCAGTCGGCACCCTCGTAGGACTCCATGTTGAAGATTTCCTGGTCGATCGAGGCGGAGTCGTCCACGACGATGACCACCTCGGTCTGGGGGTTGAAGTAGGTGCCTGGCTGGACCACCAGTTCCTCGAGCTCGTAACGGGATGTCGAGTCATCCATGGGCCCATACTAACCACGGGGCACGATCGGTCAAAGACCACGGGACGTGGCCGGTTGAAGCTCAGCCGAATTCGGCCAGCATGCGGTCCACTTCCGCCTCTACGTCAAGGAGGGGTTCACCCTGGCGTTCCCTTCTTTCGTTCTTCGCGATCACCACCTGACGGATCTCGTCGCGGATCTGGGCCAGTTCCGGATCCGTTTCCCCGGAGCCCGGCCTTTCGGTCGTCGGCGCGGCCGGGTCGTCATCTTCGCCTGGCAGGCGGCCGGCCAGCAGCCGTTCCATCTCTTCGTCGACGTTCACCGGAGTTTCGCCCCGTCGGGCCTGGCGGTATGCCTTGGCCTCGACCAGCTGGCGGAGTTCCTCGTGCTGTGCTTCCTCGCCACTCTGATCGAAATCCACCGCAAAACGGCCCTTGCCGATTTCCTCGTATCCCTTGCCGGAGCGCGCGAAAGCGATGGCGGCGATCGGCACCACCACCACGCAGAGCAGGACCAACACCAGAGAGAGCTCCGCAGCCATGCCTCAAGGCTATTGCCTTGCCCGCGAGGCGGCTTCATCCGGTACCCTTCCCGGAGAGTTATTGACTGACTAGTCAATCGGGAGCCGCCCGGGCCTCCTCGCCCCGGCCCCGCATCGACCAAATCGAACGGTTCCACGCGACCGAAGGAGTTTGAACACAAGTGGTTGACTTCACGCTTAGCGACGAGCAGAAGGACCTGCGCGAGATGGCGCACAACTTCGCCGAGAAGGAGATGCGGAGCGTCGCCTTCGAATACGACAAGGACGGCACCTGGCCTCAGGAAGTGATCGAGAAGGCCTGGGAGGTCGGTCTGATGAACACTCACGTCGACGAGGCCTACGGCGGACCGGGTCTTGACTACCTTTCAGGTTGCCTGATCGAGGAAGAGTTCGGCTGGGGCTGCTCCGGCATCGGCACCTCGCTCGCCTGCAACGGACTCGCTTCGGCACCCGTCGCCCTCGGCGGTTCCGAGGAGACCAAGGCCAAGTACCTTGGCATGCTCTGCGAAGAGCCCAAGCTCGCTTCCTTCTGCCTGACCGAACCGGACGCCGGTTCCGATGTCGCCGGCATGAAGACCCGCGCCGTCAAGAAGGGTGACAAGTACGTCATCAACGGCTCCAAGTGCTTCATCACCAACGGCGCCCACGCCGACTGGTTCACCGTTTATGCGAAGACTGATCCGGACGCCGGCAGCCGCGGCATCACAGCCTTCGTGGTCGACAAGCAGGACGGCATCACCGTCGACAAGAAGGAAGACAAGATGGGTCAGCGGGCCTCCAACACCGTGACCCTGACCTTCGATGACGTTGAGGTTCCGGCCGAGAACATGCTCGGCGAGGAGAACAAGGGCTTCAAGCTCGCGATGATGACCCTCGACCGTACCCGTCCCGGTGTGGCCGCCATGGCGACCGGCATCGCCCGCTCCGGTTTCGACGCTGCCGTCCAGTACTCGAAGGAGCGCCAGCAGTTCGGCGTGCCGATCGCCATGCACCAGGCGATCCAGTTCCTGATCGCCGACATGGCCGTCAAGGTCGACGCCGCCCGTCTGCTCACCTGGCAGTCCGCCAGCCAGCTTGACAACGGCGAGCGCAACACCCTGACCTCCTCCGAGGCCAAGCGCTTCGCTGCCGACTCGGCGATGGAAGTCACCACCGACGCCGTCCAGGTCTTCGGTGGTTACGGCTTCATCAAGGAGTACCACGTCGAGAAGTTCATGCGTGACGCCAAGATCATGCAGCTGTACGAAGGCACCAGCCAGATCCAGCGCATGGTCATCGCCCGCGAGGTCCTGCTGCCTCGCAACGTGTAGCCGCGCCACGACCAATCGTGTTGAAAGGCCCGCCCCGCGCGTTCGGGGCGGGCCTTTTTCGTTGGTTTGTCACCCGGTTGGGGATGTCCCTTAGGGGTCCGATCCGACCCTTTTTGGCTGCTACGGTGAACTCACATGGAATCCACTCTTGCCGCCCCCTCCGAGTCCCAGTCCAGCGCGAGCCCGATCGTCAGGGCCACCGGCCTTGAACGTGTCTATGGCGAAGGCCAGGCCGAGGTCCGGGCCCTTGACGGTGTCGATGTTGAATTCGAGAAGGGTCGGTTCACCTCGATCATGGGCCCCTCGGGTTCGGGCAAGTCGACCCTGATGCATATCCTCGCCGGGCTCGACAAGCCCACCGCCGGCACCGTGGAGATCGACGGACAGGACATCACCGGCCTCGATGATGGCGAGCTCACGCAGCTGCGGCGGGACAAGCTCGGCTTCGTCTTCCAGTTCTTCAACCTGCTGCCGGTGCTGACCGCAGAGGAGAACATCCTGCTTCCGCTCTCGATTGCACGCAAGAAGCCTGACCGGGAATGGGTCGATCAGGTGATTGACCGGGTCGGGCTGACCGACCGACGCGATCACCGTCCGTCCGAGCTTTCCGGGGGCCAGCAGCAGAGGGTCGCGGTGGCCCGCGCCCTGGTCACCAAGCCGGCGGTGCTCTTCGCCGACGAGCCGACCGGCAATCTCGATTCGAAGGCTTCGGAGGATGTCCTGAAGATGCTTCGGGCGGCCGTTGACGAGACCGGCCAGACGGTGATCATGGTCACCCACGAACCCGACGCGGCAGCCCATGGTGACCGGTTGATAGCCCTGCGCGACGGCAAACTCGTTCACGACGCACCGCCGGTTTCCGCGGACAACGTGATCGAGCTGCTGAAGACCCTCGGCTAGGCCGATCCGGGCCGAACGAGGACCATGCTCTCCCTGACCTTCAAGAACCTCTGGGCACGCAAGTGGCGGTCGATGATGACCGCGGTCGCGGTGATCTTCGGCATCGCTCTGGTCGCCGGCACCTACATCCTCACCGACACCACCAACCAGGCCTTCGACCAGATCTTCAACGAGTCGCTGGCCGGCACCGATGTGGTGGTCACGGCGAAATCGGAAGTTGACCAGCAGGACGGGAGCACGCCGGCTTTTCCGGCGAAGATCCTGAAGAAAGTCGATCAGGTCGACGGGGTGAAGGTGGCTGCCGGGTCGATCTTCACTCAGGGAGCAATTCTCGACGACAAGGGCGATTCGGTCGGGGGCGGATTCGCGCCGCAATTCATCGCCTCGACCGGCCCCAGGGTCTTCGAGGCGGTCACCTATCCCCAGGGCCACCCGCCCACCAGTGCCCACGAAGCTACCCTCGATGAGGCGGCGGCCGACCGGGCCGACCTCAAACTCGGCGACACGATCGAACTGGTCGGGACCAGAAAAGCCGTTCCGTTCCGGCTGGTCGGCCTCACCCAGCTGGGCGGATCCTCTTTCGGCGGATCCTCGATCGCCCAGGTCGAGCTCCCGGTCGCCCAGAAGATCACGGGCAAGGAAGGCGAGTACGACCAGATCTCGATTGCCGCCGACAGCGGAGTATCGCCCGAGGAACTCCGGGACCGGGTTAGCGAGGTCGTTCCGAAGGGGCTGCGGGTTGAAACGGCTCAGGAGAATGCCGACCGCAATGCCAGCGAAATCCGCGACAGCCTCCAGTTCCTGACCATCGCCCTGCTGGCCTTCGCAGCGATCGCGCTATTCGTCGGCTCGTTCGTGATCTTCAACGTCTTTTCGATCACGGTTGCCCAGCGCACCCGCGAGTTCGGGATGCTCCGGACCCTCGGGGCCAGTCGTCGTCAGATCCTCAGCACGGTGATGATCGAAGGCCTGATCATCGGTCTGGTCGGATCATTGCTTGGCCTGCTGGTCGGATACGGCCTGGCCGCCGGGCTCAGCGCGGTGCTGAAGGCGGTTGGCGCGGAGTTGCCGGCCAACTCGCTTCAGGTTCTGCCCCGCACGATCATCGTCTCCTTGCTGATCGGGGTTGGCGTGACTCTGGTCTCATCGCTGATCCCGGCCTTCCGGTCGACACGGGTGCCTCCGATCGCGGCCCTTTCCGAGAATCTCGAAGTCGGCGGCAAGAACCGCGTGGTGGTCAGGACCGTGATCGCCGTATTGCTCGGATTGCTTGGCCTGGCCCTGGTCGCGACCGCGCTGATCGGTGGCAAGGACGGCGGCAGCGGCGCCGCCCAGATCGGTGCCGGGGCGGTCTGTGTGCTGATCGCAATCTCGATTTTCGCGCCGAAGCTCGTTTCCCCGGCAGCCCGGATCATTGGGGCGCCGCTCGAAAGGTTCGGGGGACTGACCGGCCGGCTCGCCCGCGAGAACGCCCAGCGCAACCCCTCTCGTACGGCGGTGACCGCCGCGGCCTTGATGATCGGGCTCGCCCTGATCGCCTTCGTGACGATTTTCGCCTCCGGGCTCAGCTCCTCTGTAAACAAGGTGATCGAGGACCAGCTTCCCGGAGAGATCATCCTTCAGGGACAGGGCGGGATCCTGCCCTTCCCGGCCGGGGCGGTCACCGTCGTCCAGAAGGTCGACGGGGTGGAGGCGGCCTCCGGCGTCCGCTACGTCTCGGCCAAGGTCGACGGCAAGACGGCGTCGATCTCCTCGGTCGACCCGGCCGACATCGTCAAGGTCTACACGGTCGAATGGGAGGAAGGATCCGACTCCGATCTGACCGGTCTCACCGACGGACAGATCGTGATCGGCAACAAACTCGCCGACTCACTGGACGTCGGGGTTGGTGACAAGGTCACCCTCACATCCCAGAAGGGCCAGAAGTTTCCCTTCCAGGTCAGCGCGATCATGAAGACCGACAGCATCGCCCTGGCCGGCGAGGGAATCATCAGCCAGAGCTCGATGGCCCGCGATTTCAACCAGAAGTCGGATGCGGTTGGTCTGGTCAAACTCGACACCGGCGCCGATCTCGACCAGACGCAGACCGCGATCGAGGATGCACTCAAGAAGCAGGACTTCCCGACCGTGGATGTACTGAACCAGGGTGAGCTGAAGGACCAGCAGAAATCCCAGATCAACGGCCTCTTGGCGATGATCTACGTGCTACTGGCCCTGGCCGTGATCGTCTCGCTGGTCGGCATCGTGGTCACGCTGATCCTCTCGATCTACGAACGGACCCGGGAGCTCGGCATGCTGCGGGCGGTCGGCATGTCACGTCGGCAGGTCAAGCGGATGGTTCGCTACGAAGCGGTGATCACAGCGGTGATCGGGGCCGTCTCCGGGCTGATCGTTGGTGTGATCTTCGCCTTCCTGATCGGTATTCCGCTGAGTGGTGACGGCTTCAACCTGAGTTACCCCATCGGCACTCTGATCCTGATCCTGATCCTGACCGCGGTGGCCGGAGTGATCGCCGCGATCTACCCGGCCCGCAAGGCCGCCAAGCTCGACGTGCTCGAAGCCGTCTCCTACGAGTAGGTACGGCGGCTCGAGACCCTGCCGGTCAGGAATCGAAGCCGAGACCGAGGCGGTCCAGGGTGCTCAGCCAGAGGCCGCGGCGGCCGCCTTTGCGATCGGCGGCGGCAAGTCGGTTGCGGGTGAACTGGACCACTCCGTAGCGGAGCGGTTCGGGCGGGAAGGGCATCGGTTTCGTCCGGGTGTACCGGAGTCGGGTGATTTCGTTGTCGGCCCCATCGAGCAGGTCGAGCCCGACCTCGGCCGAGAAGCGGCTCGCGCCGACCCCGAGACCGGTGTGCCCGACCGCCCAGCCGACCCGGCCTCCCAGGGTCGTGCCGTAGAAGGCAAAGAAGCGCGAGCAGGTGTCGATCGCTCCGCCCCAGCGATGGGAGAAGCGGATGCCTTCGAGTTGGGGGAAGGCGGTGAAGAAGCGCTGGGCCAGACCGGCGAAGCTCTGGTCCCGCTGGTAGGCGCCATCCTCAACCCTGCCACCGAAATTGTAGATCGCGTCATAGCCACCCCAGAGCAGGCGGCCACCCGGTTGCCCCTCCGTGGCGGCATCGGGCCCACCGTCGATCGGCCGGTAGTAGTGGAACTGGTTCGAGCAGTCCGACATCCCCTGATGGTTCTTCCAGCCCAGCGAATCCCAGTGGGCCCGGCTTAGCGGCTCGGTGACCAGCACATAGTCGTAGACCGGGATCACCCGGTGGCGGATCTGCCGGACCGGCACCTTGAAGGCCGAGGTCGCGAGCAGCGTCCGTCCCGCCTTGATCGATCCGTTCGCGGTTCGGACCTCGACCCCCAAACCGGACTTGTCGAATGACACCATCGGGGTCGACTCGTGAATCCGTACCCCGAGCCGGCCGGCATAGGCGGCGAGCCCGTCGCAGAGCCGGACGGGGTCGACGGACCATTCGCCCGTTTTCTGCCAGAGGCCTCCCCGGTAGACCGGCGAGTTCACCTCGGCCCTGATCTGGTCGGTGTCGAGCATCACCGCCTCGTGCCCGTATTCGGCCAGTTCTTCGACTCCTCCCCGGAGCTCCTCGACCTGGGCGTCGGTCACCGCGACTTCGATTGCGCCCGGTTTTCTCAGGTCACAGTCGATTCCCTGCTCGCCGATCACTCGTTCGATTCCGGCCAGGTTCTCCAACCCCAGCTTTTCGAGCAGCGGCACTTCGTCCGGAAAGCGGGCGAGGCCGTTGCCAAGGCCGTGGACCAGGGAGGAGGACATGAAGCCGCCGTTGCGTCCGCTGGCCCCGACCGCCAGGCTCTCGCGCTCGATCAGGACCACTTCCCGGCCTGGGTCCCGCTCCTTGGCCCGCACCGCCGCCCAGAGGCCGGTCAGGCCCCCGCCGACCACCACGAGGTCGCATTCGATGGCGCCCTCCAGGGGAGGGTGGGGCTTCGGTCTCGGGCCGGAAAGCCAGAACGGCGCGGGGTCTGCCTCGGCATAGGAGAGTCGATCGGATTCAGACGGCTCCGAGACCGGCCAGACTGCTTTGGTGCCCGCGGGTGCGATTGGCTGACTGTAGCCGACCGAGCCGGTATGTTGGCCCCGAGTCCCTGGGGCCTGGAGCAGGAGTTCAGGGCGCTGTCAGAACGATTCCGCAGTCAACGACCCCCGGGACAAGCTTGAACTTCAAGCCCAAGAGCAAACATGAACTGGCGAGACTGAAAGATGAAGAGCTCATCGCCTATGCGGTTGCTGCCCGGGATGCCGGCGAACAGGCTGAATTCCAGGAGGCTCTCAAGCAGTTTGTGGCCAGCCGCATCGGCCTGGTTGACTACTGGGTCGGCAGCAAGGTCGGGGCCAACGACCGTGACGAGGTCGTCGGCAATGCCATGGTCAGCATCATCAAGAGCGTCGGCAATTTCAAGGGATCCAGCGCTGGCGAGTTCGTCGAATGGATGCGCTCGATCACCAGGAGGCGGATCGCAGACCACTACAGGGATAGCAAGAAGGACCCCGGTTCCGTTCCGATTGACGAGCAGGCAGCAGACGAGGAAGACTGGGGTCCCGTCCTGGGCGAGCCGGATGAAACCGGCAGTGTCGAGGTCCGGATGGTGATCGAGGAACAGATCAAGGCCCGCAATGCGGTCCAGCAGGAGGTGATCCGGTTGCGGATCGCCGGGTTTTCGTCCATTGAAACCGCGGAAAACTGCGGCGGCGAGAAAATGACAGCGACAAATGTCGACAAGATATTTTCCCGCTTCCGCAAGGACGTCGAGAAGGAACTTTGGGGTGAGCCTTGAGCGAATCACCTGACAAGCCGGACATCGTCACGCGCGCCTTCGACGAATACGTCGCTTCCTTTCGCGGCGGCCACGGCGACCCTGCGCCCTTTCTGGATCGATTTGAAGGACGCCAGCGCAAGTCGCTGGCGCTGATGATCGAAGCCTTCGTCGAGACCGGACCCCGGTCAAATCCGGATCCGGCAGACCCGCGATTCGAGAAGATCTTCGATCGGGTCTTGGCCCAGGTCGACGCTCCTTCAGGGGGATTGGCGGAGTTCCTGGCCAAGGCCCGGCAGAAGGCTCGCAAGACCCAGGCCGCTGTGGTCTCCGCCCTGGCCAGGTCACTTGGGGCGACACCCCGGGAAGAAGACAAAATCGACCGCTACTACCACCAGCTCGAATGGGGTTCATTGCCGGCAAGCGGGTTGAGCGACAGCCTCTACGAGATGCTGGGAAAGATCCTGGAGGTCGAGCCCCGGTCGCTGAAAGATGCGGCTGCCTCTCCCGGTTCCCGCTACGGAGCCACCTCCGGTCCGGTCTTTGCCCGGTCGTTCGAGCAGATCGAGCTCAAGGACGACGGTTCGGTCGCTCCTGGGTCTGCAGGCAGCGAATTCGCCGAACAGGCCGCAGAAGAGAGCTCGGACAGACCGGACCGGATCGACGAACTGTTTACCGGCGGCTGACCGGCCTTCTACAATCGACCTCCGTGGAGGAGGGGAGAAGAGAACCGATCAGGCTGGTCACCACGCTCGAACCGGAAGAGCTCGCCCGGATCGAGGAGGAGGTCCAGGTGATAAGAAGCTGCGTTCCGGACTGGGTCTGGAATGGTCGCAGCCTGCCGGTGCCGATCGATCTGATCGCGCGGGAGATCTACAGCCTTCGTGTCCGGGTGGTCAGCGAGGAGGCGATGAGAGAGGCGATTGGTGAAGACCCGGAAGGTCACTACGGACTTTCGGGACTGTTGCTCTCGGGAGAAGGCGAGATCTGGGTGAGCAAAGGTGAACTCGACTATGACTGGGGCTCCCGCAGGCACCGGTTCACGGTCGGTCACGAGCTCGGACATTTCGTCATGCACCAGAGCAAACAGCCACGGATCTTCTGCCGCGAAATCGAAAACGGCGAATCCGCTGAAGACGAATCCGCAGGAGGTCAGATCGACCAGAACGATCCGGTGCCGAGGCCGGTCCCGGAAGCCGAGGCCAATTCATTCTCGGCGGCGATGCTGATGCCGATCGACGAGGTGCGAAAGAGGCTGGCCGCTGAACCGGCCGATCCGGTCGCTGACCTCCAGGAGTTCTTCGGAGTCAATCGCAAGCCGGCGGTCCGCCGGGTGGAGACCTTGCGGCTACTCCAGGGTGTCGGCCAGGCGGGCGGCCAGGGATGAGTAGCGGCGGCCGGCTTCGTCGCGGCGGACGCCGTTTTCGAGGGCGGGGCGGTCACCTACCATCACGCACATCTTCCGGGCCCGGGTGATCGCGGTGTAGATCAGCGGACGGGAGAGCATTCCGGAGTGGGAGCGGCTGCAGACGAAGATCACTACCGGGATCTCGCATCCCTGGGACTTGTGAACCGAAATCGCGTAGGCGAGCTTCAGGTCACCGGTCTCCGAGTAGGGGAGCTCCACCGACTGGCCGTCATCGGTTTCGAGGACCACCATCTCCTCTTCCGGATCATCCTCGACCAGGAAACAGATGGTGCCGTTCATCAGGCCGAACTCGTAGGCGTTGCGGGTCTGGATCAACCGGTCGCCGATCCTGAAGCGGTCGCTCATGGCCTTCCCGCCATCCGGGTTCAGGCGCTGCTGGAGCTCCCGGTTCAGCGCGTCGATTCCGGCCTCGCCCCGGTAGATCGGAGCCAGGACCTGAGCGTCACGGATCGGATCCAGGCCCAGGCCGGCTTCGACCCGCTCTCCGACCATCTCGACCACGGCGCTCCTCACCCGCTCCGGGGTGACCCTTTCCAGGAAATGGAAGTCCTGGATCTGATCCGGACCCGGAACGAGGTGGGGCGGACGGCCCTGGTTCACCTCATGGGCGGCGGTCGTGATCATCGACCGCGCGGCCTGGCGGAAAATGTGGGTCAGCCTCGTGACCGGGGCGATCCCGGATTCGATCAGGTCGGCGAAGGGCTTGCCAGCGCCTACCGGAGGCAGTTGATCGGCATCCCCGACGAAGACGATGTGGGTGTCATGACCCAGCCCGTTCAGCAGCACGTCAGCCATGTGCAAATTGATCATCGAGGCCTCGTCGACGATCAGCAGACCGACCGGAAGGGGGTGACCGGGCTTGTAGGTCGGCTCCGATCCCGGTCGCCACTCCAGCAGGCGATGAATGGTCATCGCCTCGGCCCCGGTCGCCTCGCCGAGGCGGCGGGCCGCCCTGCCGGTTGGCGCGCAAAGACCGACCCTGACCCCGGCGGACTTCGCTTCGCGCACGATTTCCCTGGTGCAGACCGTCTTGCCGACACCGGGTCCGCCGGTGACCACGGAAAGCCGCGATCCGAAGGCGCCGACCACTGCCTGCCACTGTTCCGCGGTCAGCCTCTCGTCGCCTTGCTGTTCGGGCGAGTGCCCGAGTACCGGCTCGGCGCCCGCCCTTTCCTTCAGGTCTCCAGCCAGCCAGCATTCCCGGTCCAGCGTCGACTGCCGGTACACCCTGTCTGCTTCCGTGATCACCCCGGGACCGGAGGTCAGGACATCGGGTTCGGGCCTGTAGCCAAGAAGCCCGGTTGTCTGCGTGACCAGTTCTCCAAGAGGCAGGTGGGTGTGGCCACGGCGTTCGGCTTCCCCCAGCAGATACCAGGCGGCGGCCTGGGCGCGGCGATCCGACTCGGGCGGGAAGCCGGCCGCAATCGCGATCGTGTCCGCCCGGGCGAATCCGACCCCGTCGATCTCGGTCAGCGAGTAGGGATCCTCGTGGATCGTTTTCATCGCCCGGTCACCGAAACGGGCGTGGATCTTTCCGGCCAGATGGGCCAGTCCATGGGGCGCCAGTTCGACGTGGAGGTCGCGCACGGCCCGGGTTTCGTACCAGCTCTCCAGGGCCGACTCTCGCTGTTTCGCGCCGAGGCCGGGCAGGGAGCCGATGATGGTTTCCGGGTCGGCCGCGATCTTCTCCAGCACCTCCGGTCCGTGAAGCTCGCAGAGCGCCTCCGCCCGGACCGGGCCGATGTGCCTGAGCGAACTCAGGTAGGCGACCTGGCCGGCCCGGTCCGAGGGATCCATCGGCAGCGCGGAGAAGACCTGGACCTGGGGACCGTATTTCTGGTGCTCGCTCCACTGGCCGGCCAGCTTGGCTCGCTCACCCGGCTTGAGATGCCCGATCGTCCCGGTCGCCACGAACTCGTCTCCGGAATCGTCGCGAACCTCGACTACCGCGAAGCCGTCATCCTCGGCGGCCCAGATCACATGCACAACTTCGACCGCCCCGTTGAAGGACGCTTCGCTCTCAAAGAGTTGGCCGGGCTGCGACTCCACCAAGTGAGAGTAAAGGGCGTCGCGGCCTTTAGACTCGCCTCCTATGGCCGAGCCGTCCAAGCCGCTTGGAGATGCGGTCGCCGAAGCGACCGAGGCAACCAGCCTGCCCGAGCCCGCTCGCAGAAAGAAGACCGGCAAGGCACAGGACGTGTTCGGCGGGGAGATGCGCCGGCGCGACCTGCTGCCACTGCTCATCTTCCATCTGATCCGCGGTGAGCCTTCCTACGGCAACCAGTTGATCGACGCGATCGAAAGCCTGACCCAGGGTGTGATCTCGGTAAATCCGAACACCATGTACCCGTTGCTCAGGGATCTCGAGAGCAGAGGGATGATCGAAGGCAGCTGGGAACATCCCGACAAGCGGACCCGGCGCTTCTACTCGATCACTCCGGCCGGCGAGGCCGCTTATCAGGAATTGCTTCCCGAGATCGAGCCTTTCCTCGACTCGGTGATCCGTTCGGTGACCATGATCAAGGCCGAGGTTTACGGCTCCCGGGCCGACTGACCGACCGGTAACCGGCTTCGGGTGGTAGTTTGCCCCGGGTAAGGCCGGGAGGAGAGAACCGGCACCGCATCATGATGTTGGAGGAAGTTATGCCGACTGGGACAGTCAAGTGGTTCAGTGACGAGAAGGGCTTCGGATTCATCACACCTGATGATGGCTCCAAGGACGTCTTCGTCCACCACTCAGCCATCCAGGCCGACGGGTTTCGCACCCTGGCCGAGGGCGCCAAGGTGAGCTACGAGTCCGAAGAGGGCCCCAAGGGCCCCGCAGCCGCTTCCGTCGAGACCATCTGAACCCGGTCTCGGAAGCAGTTTGGAACGGCCGCCCCCCGGGCGGCCGTTTCTCGTTCAGGGCCCGGGGCCACGAACCGGTTCGAGGTTGAGGGGAAAGCGGAGCAGGAGTAAATTCCGGGGACATGTACAGCACAGGTGGTATCGCCGATCGATTCGTTCCCCTCTGGTCCCGGGCCGAAGGGAGGCTGGGCAGGCCGATTCCGGCGGCGCTCCGCTTCTGGGACGGAAGCGAGATCGGGCCGGGCGAAGAGGGTTCCTGCCCGGATGTAATCGTGCTGAGGAACAAGCGGGCGCTGAGCTATGCCGCGAGCCGCCCCGACCAGCTCGGCATCGCCCGCGCCTTCGTCGCCGGCGACCTGGTCCTGGAGGGCAGCATGGAGAGGGTGATGGCGGCCGGCGCCAGCCTTTACGGCTTCGACTTCACCCTGCAGGACAAGCTTGAAGCGGTTAAGCTGGCGGCCCGGATCGGGGCGATCAAGATCCCGCCGCCGAAACCCCCGGAGGCGGAAGCGAAGCCCAGGGGGCGTCTCCATTCGCTGCGGCGTGACAGTGATTCGATTCAGCATCACTATGACGTCTCGAACGAGTTTTACCGGCAGATCCTCGGTCCGACCATGGTCTATTCCTGCGCCTATTTCAATTCGCCGGACGACAGCCTGGAAGAGGCGCAGACCCGCAAACTCGATGTCGTCTGCCAGAAGCTCCGGCTCGAGCCCGGGGAGAGGTTGCTGGACATCGGTTGCGGCTGGGGATCCATGGCGATTCACGCTGCGTCCAACTACGGGGTCGAGGTGGTTGGTGTCACCCTTTCGATCGCCCAGGCCGAGCGGGCCCGCGAGCGGGTGGCCGAAGCCGGACTCGAGGACAAGGTGGAGATCAGGATCCAGGATTATCGGGAAGTCTCGGACGGCCCCTACGACAAGATCTGCTCGATCGGGATGTTCGAGCACACGGGCTCCGACATCGACACCTATTTCGTCGAGACCGCGAAGCTCGGGAAGCCCGGCGGCCTGGCCCTGCACCACGGGATCTGCCGCCAGCACAGCGACGAGGAATCACCGAACACTTTCATCACCCACTACGTGTTCCCGGACGGCGAGCTTCACCGTGTGGCCCGGGTCATAGCGGGGCTCGAACGTTCCGGGCAGGAACTCCGGGATGTCGAAAACCTGCGCGAGCACTATGCCCTTACGCTCCGCCACTGGGTCGCCAACCTGGCCGCAAACCAGGAAGCGGCGATCGCCGAGGTTGGCGCGGAAAGGGAGCGGGTCTGGCGGCTCTATATGACGGCCAGTTTCCTTGCCTTCGAACGGGGTGACGTCGGGGTGAACCAGATTCTCGGGGTGATCCCGGAAAAGGAAGAGATCGCTCTCTACCGGGCTTCTCCGGGGCTCGATCTCGCGAGACCCGATTTCGTGCGGCACGAGATCTCAGTGGATCAGGTCGGGTAACCCGGAGCCGTTCACGAAAGCGGTTGCCTGCTCGACTTCGAGCGGGGGCGAGACCAGGAAGCCCTGGGCCATGCTGCATCCGAGGTCCCGGACCATCTGGAGCTGGGTTTCGGTCTCCACCGCCTCCGCCACGACCAGCAGGGAGAGCGCTCGCCCGATCTGGGTGATCGCGTCGACGATTGCCGAGTTACCCGGGTCGCCCCGGCCGAGACCTTCAACGAAGGTACGGTCGATCTTGATCGCATCCAGCGGGAATTCACTGAGATAGGCGAGCGACGAGAAGCCGGTTCCGAAATCGTCGAGAGCGAGCCTGACCCCGAGGTCATGGATATCCCGCAGAACGTCATCAATCACGGCGCTGCCAGTGAGCAGGACATTCTCGGTGATTTCGATCGCCAGGTTTTCCGGGTCGACGTCATTGGTCGTCAGCAGCTTTGCGATCTCGCCGGCCAGGCCGGGTTTGCGGATCTGCCGGGAAGAGGCATTGACCGACACCGTTATCCGGTTTCCGGGATCCAGGTTTCTGTTCCAGATTCCGGCCTGGCGCACGGCTTCGGCCATCACCCAACTGTCAATCTGGCCGATCAGGTCACTTTCCTCAGCGATCGGAATGAAGAGCTCCGGCTCCAGCAAGCCCTCATCGGGGTGGTTCCACCTGGTCAGCACCTCGAAGGCCCGTAGCTTTCCGGTGCGAAGGCTGATGATCGGCTGGTAAAGGCACTTGAGCTCGCCGTTCTCGGTCGCGCCGTGCAGTTGCCTTTCCACGTCGAGTCGACGGAGGACCTTTTCCCGGATCGGCTCGCCAAAAGTCTCGGCGCGCGCCCTTCCCGATTCCTTGGCCTGGTACATGGCCGAATCCGCATCGCGAATCATGTCTTCGGGAGATTTGGGATCTTCGCGTCCGGGCTGGTAGGTGGCCACGCCGATGCTGGCGGTGACGAATCGTTCCGTACCGGCCACCGGGATCGGTTCGGAGATGCTTTCCAGCATCCTGGCGGCGACTTCGCTTGCCTCATCCAGGGTCTTGATCGAAGCCAGGACGATCCCGAATTCATCGCCTCCGAATCTGGCCACGGTATCGCCGCGGCGGACACTCGCTGAAAGCCGCGGGGCGATTTCGCGCAGCAGCTCGTCCCCGGCGTGGTGCCCGATTCCGTCGTTGATCAGTTTGAAGTGGTCGATGTCCAGGAAGAGCAGGCCGACGGTTCCGCTGTTCAGGCTGGCCTGGTCGATCGCTTCCGCCAGCCGACGGGTGAAGAGCTGACGGTTCGGCAGGTCGGTGAGCGGGTCGTGGTTTATCCGGTGTTCGAGCGAGAGGTCGGTGCGGCTTCGTTCGATCGAGTTCCCGAGCACGTTTGCGGCGGCCCGCAGGAAATTGCCGTCCTGTTCGCTGAACGCTCCGATCTTCTCCGAGTGGACGATGAAGACCCCGAACTGGTTTACCGCCCCCATGATCGGGGCGATCATCGTGCTGCGCACTTCCTCCGGCAGGAAAGGCACAAAGCGTTCGAGGCGAGGGTCGTCGGCCCAGGACGGGATCAGGACCACGTCACCTTTGGTCAGGTGGCTGTCCGGATATTGCCGCGGGTCGTAGGGGAGCACGTTCGACCAGCCCAGATTGGCGGAGCGGTGACAGAGGTGAAGCTCCCGGTAATCCTCCTGTTCCCAGATCGAGGCTTCCAGCACGCCCTCGATCTGCCCGACCCACTCGACCCCGTAACGGAGGAGCGAATCGGGATCTTCACCGCGGATTGCCATCTCCCCGAGGCGGGCGACGAGGACCTGCTGCTCAGCCTTGAGCTCGATTGCGGACTCGGCCGCCTTCAGGGCGGAAATGTCCTGCATCACCCCGTGCCACTGCGGGACTCCGGCCTCGTTGCCCACGAGGCGCGCCCTCTCGTAAATCCAGACGTAGTTGCCATCCCGGGTCCGGAGGCGGTACTCGGCCGGCGGGTGAATGTCGAGACCGATCAGCCGCTCGTCTTCGAAGGCCATCGCGTGTCGGCGATCGTCGGGGTGGATCGACCGGTACCAGAGGGTTGTGTCCGAAGTCCATTCTTCCGGCGTGTACCCGAGGATGTTCTCGATCTGGGGGCTGACGTAGAGCCACCTGCCCGATTCCCCCATCTCGGCGGTGTAGAGGATGGCCGGCACCGAGTCGATCAGGTGCTCGAAGCCTTGCGCATCCATCTCGATCCGGTTCAGCTCGTAGTCGGCCACCGAGGGGCCAGGGCCGGTGAACGAACGTGCGCTGTTCTCACCGTCCGGATCAGGATGCTGGCGAAGCCAGACCGAGAGGGCATCGGCCGCGGCCTCCAGGTCGGCGACCCGGGGGATGCTCCTGGCCGCCCAGGCGGCAGAAATCCGGATCCCGCCCGTACCGGAGTCTTTGGGAAAGGAAGCGACAGTCATTCCGGACAAGGTCGTGCCCGGTGATCCGTTGCCGACACCGGCAGGAACGGAAACGAGATCGGCAATCGTCTCCGGATCCAGTCGGGTGGGCCGGGCCGCAACGGGACCCTGACCGTCGCAGACCACGGCGCCGATCGCGCCGAATTGCTCGGCAGCCGCTCTGGCGGTCACCTGAGCCGCCTCGCTGATCGAACGCGAGTTCCGCAACTCACTCAGCAACACGTCCTGACCGGGGAGCGACACGGATTTCGCTGTCGGGCGATCGGGGCTCATATGGCGTTCCCGATTGACTTTACGGCAGCCTCGACGAGTGCAGGCGAAGTGCCGATGTTGAGCCGGAAGTGCCCTTCGCCACCGGCCCCGAACCCGGGCCCGCTTGATACCGCCACCCTGGCCCGGTCGAAAATCGGGGTGGCCGGGTCCGGGCCCAGCCCGAGCCGGCTTGCGTCGATCCAGGCCAGGTAGCCGGCCTCCGGTTGCCGGTACCCGGCGCCCGGCAGGTTTCGTTCGAGCAGTCTGGCTAGCAGCTCCCGGTTGAAGTCGAGCTGGACAAGAACCTGGTCCAGCCAGTCGTCCCCGGATTCGAACGCTGCCTGGGAGGCGATCACCCCGAGGTGACCGGGATGGGTCGCTCCGGCCGGCAGGCCGGCCACCAGCTGTCGGGCCCGTGGGCTCGCGGTGACGATGACGGCGCATCCGAGCCCGGCGATGTTGAAGGTCTTGGAAGCCGAAGTCAGGCAGATTCCACATTCCCGCGCAGCCGGGGAAACGTTCAGGAAGGGAGTGTGGGTCGCTCCCTCAAGGGTCAGCGGGGCATGGATCTCGTCGGCGAGGATCCAGGCCCCGTGATCGGCTGCCAACTCGGCGAGCCGCTCGAGCTCGGGTCTGGTCGGGACGGTCCCGGTCGGATTGTGCGGGCTGCAGAGGATCATCGCCCTGGCGCCGGCCTCGAAGGCCCGGCCGATCGCCGCGAGGTCGAGTCGTCCCCCTTCGGTCAAGGGCACCTCGACCAGTTCGCGGCCGGACTCGGGGACGATCGAGAAGAACGGGAAATAGACCGGCGGATTTATGACGATTCCTTGCCCCGGTCCGGCGACCAGGTCCAGCAGCGCCCGCAGCCCGCCGACCACGTCGGTGGTCGCGGTGACCTGGGCCGGATCCACCTCCCAGCCGAACCTGCGGGAAGCAAAGCCGGCGAAGGCATTTGCCAGGTCCGACGCCGGGGCATTTGCGTAGCCCGTGTCATCGAGTTCGATCGCCTGAATCAGGGCTTCCTTCACCGGTCGGGCAAGCGGAAAGTCCATCTCTGCCACGAAGGCTGGCAGTACATCGGCCGGCCAGGAGGTCCATTTGGCCGACCGGCGTCGCCGCAGAAGGTCCAGCGGGATATCGGTCAGGTTGTAGCTTTCTCGGGACAAACTCAGGCGGGCTCTTCCAGCGGTTGACGGAGCACATTTTCCCCGGGCAGCAGCATGCTGATCAGGAACCCGGGCAGCGGCAAGGCGGCTATCACGATCATGACCGTGGTCAGGCTGGTCTGGTCAGCAAGCAACCCCAGTAGCCAGGCGACCAGTCCGCCGAAACCGATCGCCGCCCCCAGCGTCACCCCGGAAGCGACGCCGATCCGGTTTGGCAGGTACTCCTGGCCGAGAACCACGGAGATCGAAAAGGTACCGACGAGGAAGAACCCGATCGCCGCGAGCAGCGGAAAAGCGAGCGGCTCGGTGACCTCGAGCAGGGCCAGGATAAGTGGCACGACCACCCCCAGCGAAACGACGAGCACGGGGCGGGTGCCGACCCGGTCCGCGAGGTGCCCGCCGGCCAGGGTGCCGACCGCGCCGGCGACGAGGAGCACGGTGAGCGCCGCGTTTCCGACCGCGTCTGTCGTCCCCATCTCGGTGATCATGAAGACCGGCACAAAGGCCTGGAGGCCGAAGTAGGTTGCCGACCGGAAACCCGCCACGGTCGCGACGCCGGTGAAGGGAAGCCAGCGATCCTTTCCGCTTTTGCCCGCTCGATCTGCCGATGCGGCAATCGTCTCCAGGCGCAGGGCATCGATGCGGGGGAGTTCGAGGAACAGCAGGAGCGCCCCGATCGCCATCGGCACCGCGAACCAGACCAGTCCACCGAGACCGAGGGTGAGTACGAGCGTCGTGACGATCACCGGGCCGAGGGCGAAGCCGGCATTGCCTCCAACCGCATAAAGACTCATTGCGGTTGCCCTCCGCTTGGTCCCGGCAACGTAGTTTGCGTTGCGGGCACCTTCGGGATGGTAGGCACCGACCCCGATTCCGGCGACCGCCACGGCCGCAAGCGTGAGCGGAAACGAGCTGACGGCTCCCACGGCTGCGATCCCCAGGCCTCCGACGAGGATCCCTCCGGGCAGGAGCCAGGAGATCGAGCGGCGGTCGGTGATCAGCCCGAAGAGGGGCTGAAGCAGGGAGGAGGAGAAAGTCATGACCAGGATCAGGGCCGTCGCCTCCGAGTAGCTGTACCCGCGACGGGCGATCAGGAACGGGATCAGGGCCGGAACCGATCCCTGGCAGATGTCGACCAGGGCGTGACCGGACGAGAGCACCGCGATCGAACGCCGATCCATGTCCCGATCAGATTTCCGGTGATCCGCCATCACTGAAGACTGTCAGACGGAACCTCCGGTCCCTAAACCGAGATCGGGCCCGCTTCCGGTCCGGGCGTGCCAGGTTTCCGGCCGGCGCGATTCAGGCGGCGTCGGAGAGGCGGCCGTTCAGCCTCGCCTGCTCCGCGCTCAGGCCGGCGAGGTTGAGCCAGGCCGGGCTGACCGACTCCAGATCACGCCGGACCGACGGTGCGATCGGTTCGAGAGTGGCTTCCAGGCAGGCGTTGAACTGGCGGGAAAGGTCTTCTTCGCTGTCGGTCTGCTCCTGCTTTTTGAGGAAGGACCGGTGCCAGCGCTCGAGCGAATCGGCAGCCCGGCTGAAGATCTCTTCCGGTCCGGGTCGGGCCGCCCCGAAATGAGCGAGGTACACGGTTTCCGCGTCCACTCCGGCAAGTTTTCCGATCGAGTCGAGCGAATCTTCCAGGGAAAAATCCCAGGGCGGGGTGGAAGGCCGGACCACCCGGCTTCCGGGCAGCTGGACCCCAAGCGCATCGCCGCAGAAAAGCGACCCGGTCGATCCGTCAAAGTAGGAGACATGGGCGGAGGTGTGGCCCGGGGTGGCGATCACTTCGATGGCCCTGTCCCCGAGATTGATGCAATCCCCGTCCTTGACCGCAGTGATTCTCGTCCGGTCGATTGCGGCCGGGAACCCGTAGAGCCGGTCTGCCTTCTCGCCGTAAACCTTCTTCATTTCGAGAACCAGGGCCGAAGGGTCGGCCAGCTTCCCGGTTGCTCCGGCCGGGGCGGCGATCCTCGCCTTGGGGAACCTGCGGGCGATCACACCTGCTCCCGCTGCGGCGTCCGGGTGGATATGAGTCAGCAGGATCAGGTCGATTTTGATTCGCTGCGATTTGAGCGCCTCTATGACCCGGGGAGCGGCGTTGGCCGACCCGGGATCGACCAAGGCCGTCCGGTCGCCCCGGATTAGGTAGGAGCATGTCCGGCCGCTGATGCCGTTCAGCATCGGGTCGACCAGAACTGGATCGTTTCCGGAGAGCATGGCTGGGGTGGTGGCTTCGGTCGCCTCGCGGTCAGGTCGCTCGCCGCGGTTGCGGCGGGTGCCAAAGACCTTGGTCGGGACGTGGAAGCGTGTGTTCATCTCACCCTCTGCGTTCTCTAACCGTCCATCTTCCAGATGGATTCGGTTTTCCCTCTAAATCCCCGCAAAACGTTCTGTCGTTACCCACAAGTTCATCCTGCCCACCGCAGGATGTCGAACGCCCCGGACGGTCGGGAAACCCGACATCAAATCCGGGTGCTGGTAGTTAGTCCGCCAGTGGCGGACTAACTACCAGCACCCGGATCCTCGACCGGAACCAGGCGACGGTTAAAGCGAAACGCCCGCCGGGTGGCGGGCGCGCTCGCGTTGCTTCTGTGGGGCCTGCGCCCCGTGGTCAGTCGACCTAGATGGCCTCGACCGAAGCGGCGGCCGGACCCTTGGGTCCGTCCTCTGCCTCGTAGCTCACCTTGGCGCCTTCCGCGAGGGTGCGGAAGCCGTCCGACTGGATGGCGGTGTGATGGACGAAAACGTCCTTCGAACCGTCGTCCGGCGTGATGAAGCCGAAGCCCTTCTCGTCACTGAACCACTTGACTGTGCCAGTAGGCATTTAGTCCTCCAACATCGGTGCTGCGAAACGCGGAGGATGCCGGTAAAGCAACGACTGCGAGCGCTACACACGTCTTTGTCGGGTTTTTCATACCCGACCCTATGGCGGGACCGTAGCAGCATCGGCCCGGTTTCGCTTGTTTTGTTACAAGCCCGTTCAGCCGTGACGGCGGTTCTGCGAGCGGTTCTGCTTCCGCTTGCGGTTGCCACCGGCGTTGCCCTTTCGGGTCCGGGAACGGTTGCCGCCCTGGCCCTGGGGACGCCCGCCCGTCTTCGGTTTCTGCCGGGGACGGCTCTCGGAATGAAAAGCGACATGGCCGCCACTCGCCTCGAACTCGCTGTGGAGTCCAAGCGACCTGGCGATCTGGCCCATGTCCCTGGCCTGATCGGACATGAAGAAGCTGATCCCGACGCCGTCGGCCCCCGCCCGGCCGGTGCGGCCGACCCGGTGGACAAAGGTGTCCTGGTCCTCGGGGATGTCGAAGTTGATCACGTGGGTCACATCGGCGACGTCGATGCCGCGGGCGGCGACGTCGGTGGCGACAAGGGTGTCAACTTTGCCGTCCTCGAAATCGGCCAGCGCCCGCTGGCGCTGATTCTGGGACTTGTTGCCATGCATGGCGACGGCGCGAACCTGTTTCGACCGTTTCGAAAGTTTCTTGACCAGGCGGTCGGCACCGTGCTTGGTGCGGACGAAGACCAGGGTCCGGCCACGGTCCGGGCTCTCGAGCTCGCTGACCAGGGTTTCGACTTTGGCCTCATGGGAAACGTGGATGAACCGGTGCTCGATCTTCCCCTGCTTTTCCTTCGGGGCCCGGTTGACATGGGTCTTCGGGTCGATCGTGTAGGCCTCGGCCAGCTTGCCGGCCGCGCCTTCGAGGGTGGCCGAGAAGAAGAGAGTCTGCCGTGAAGGATCGACCTGCTTCACGATCCGGTCGACGGCGGGCTTGAAGCCCATGTCCAGCATGCGGTCGGCCTCGTCGAGCACGAGGTAACGGACGTTGTCGAGATCGAAGGCACCACGCTGGAGCTGGTCCTCGAGCCGGCCCGGGCAGGCGACGATGATGTGGGACTTCGCGGCTCGCTTGGCCTGCTGTTGCAGGCCGACCCCGCCGTAGACGGCAGCGATCCTGAGGGCACGGGCATGGCAGATTTCGTACATCTCATCGACGATCTGGCTGGCCAGTTCGCGGGTCGGGGCGAGGATCAGAGCCGTCGGGCGTGGATCCTCGGCCTGGACCAGGTCTACCAGCGGCACGCCGAAGGCGAGAGTCTTGCCAGAACCGGTGGGGGACTGGACCAGCACGTCATCGCCTTCGAGGATGTCCTCGATGACCTGGCGCTGGATGGGAAATGGAGCTTCGATTCCGCGATCGCGGAGGGAATTGACCACGGCGCTGGACACGCCGAGATCGGCAAAAGACTGCTTGGACATGCTTTTCAACTTCCTGTGAGGGGTAAGGGGGAGATCCGGTAACAACCCCGACGCCGGTAGGCCGCGCGAAACAGGAAGGAACAGAACCTCGATCGCGTCCGTCTGGGACAACGACCGTCACCAACGATAACAGGCCAGATAAAGAAATCCTCTGCACAGCCCGGAAATCCCCGGTCTCGGCGGCAGATCGGCCACAGTCCCGATAGCCTTACCCGCCCGCGAGTCAATATCTCGCATCCGCAGCGGGCAAGCCGCCCGCAAGGCTCTCAACTCAACGCCCCCGGAGGACCAAGAAACCTCATGTTCGTACACAAGGCAGCCGTCGTCGGCGGCGGCACTATGGGCGGTCAGATCGCCCAGGCGATCGCCGCAGCCGACATCCCGGTCGTAGTCAAGGACGTCGATCAGAAATTCGTCGATCACGCGATCGAGGAAGTAAAAAGCGTCACTGCCGGCCAGCTGGCCAGCAAGGTCAAGAAAGAGAAGATCACCCAGGAGCAGGCTGACGCCCGGCTCGAAGAGGTGCTCGCCAACGTGACCGGCACCGTCACCTACGACGAGTTCGGCGACGTCGACTTCGTGATCGAGGCGGTCCCGGAGAAGATGGCGATCAAGCAGGCCGTCTTCGCCGAGCTCGACGCGGTCACCCCCGGACACGCGATCCTTTCCTCCAACACCTCGGCGCTCTCGATTTCCGAGATCGGCGAAGCCACCCTGCGCCCCGACAAGGTCGTCGGATTCCACTTCTTCTATCCGGCCTCGGTCATGCCGCTGGTCGAGGTGGTCATCGGTGATGACACCTCTCCCGAGACGGCCCAGACCTCCTCGAACTTCGCCCAGGCCATCGGCAAATCGCCGATCACCTGCGGTGAGGTTCCCGGTTTCGTCGTCAACCGCATCCTCAACTCGGCGGTCGGCGAGATCTGGCGTGCCCAGGAAGAGCGTGGCCTCTCGATCGCCAAGATCGACGAAGGCGTCGGTGCCGCGAATGTTTCGCCGATGGGTCCGTTCATCCTGATCGACGTGCTCGGGCTTGACACCGTCTACCACGTCGCCGAGCATCTCAACGAGTCCTACGGCGAGCGCTTCTACGTCCATCAGGGCATGAAGCAACTGGTCGCCGACGGCAAGCTCGGGGCCAAGACCGGTGGCGAAGGCATGTACAAGGACGGTCAGCCGAACGTCCCCGGTGAGGCTGACGCCGACGCGGAGGAGCTGACCGAGCTTTTCCTCGCCAAGTCGCTGGTAGAGGCCTGCCTGATCCTCGAAGAGGGTGCCTGCAGCGTCCGTGACATCGACTGGGGGATGATGAACGGCGCCGGGCTGAACCCGATGAAGGGGCTCTTCCCGCCCTTCTGGAAGGCCGACCTCGAAGGTCTCGACGTTTCGCTCGAGCGGATCGAGAAGCTGAACGAGAAGTACGGCGACGAGCGCTTCCCGGTGCCGGTTACCCTCAAGCGTCTGGTCGCCCAGGGCCGTCTCGGCCTGAACTCGGGCCAGGGCTTCTATCCCTATCCGCAGCCGGACGAGGGCGATCAGCCCGAAAAGGTCAAGCTGGAAACCCGCGGCAATGTCGCGATCGCCTGGCTTGCCAACCCGCCGATGAATGCGATCTCGCCGCAGGTAATCGAGGATCTCGGCACGGTCTGGCAGAAGGTAAATGCCGATCCCGAAATAGGCGCCATGGTCATCGCCTCCTCGACCGGGCCGATCGTTTTCTCGGCTGGCGCCGACATCAAGGCGTTCACGCAGATGGACACCGAGGGTGGAGCCGCGCTGATCAACGACGGTCACGAGCTGCTCAAGAGCTTCGGTGAAGGCCGCGTTGCGACCATCGCCGCCGTCAACTCGCTCGCCTTCGGTGGCGGTTGCGAGCTGGCCATGGCCTGTGATTTCCGCATTGCCGCGGAATCGGCGGTCTTCGGCCAGCCCGAGATCAAGCTGGGCATCATCCCGGGCTTCGGTGGCACCCAGCGCCTGCCGCGACTGGTCGGCTGGGGCAAGGCTCTGGAGATGAACACCATCGGCGACCCGATCTCTTCGGTCGATGCCTTCGAGGCCGGCCTGGTCAACGAGCTGGTTGCCGACCAGGAACTGTTCGACGTCGCCCTCAACTGGGCGAGCCGTCTGGCCGGTCAGGCTCCGCTCGCGATCGAGCAGGTGAAGCAGGTCAGCTTCCGCGGGGGCGACCCGAACGCCGGCATCGACGCCGAAAAGGAAGGCTTCGCCAAGGTCTTCTTCTCCGAGGACGGCAAGGAGGGCATCTCGGCCTTCCTCGGCAAGCGCAAGCCGCAGTGGCAGGGCAAGTAGCCGCCCGACCGCAACCCGCAGCATCGGAAAGGGTCCGGCTCAGGCCGGGCCCTTTCTCGTTCCGGCAACCCCTGGCGGCGGACCCCTAGCGGCGGACCAGCTTCAGGCGGTAGGCCGCGTCGTTACCCGACTGGCGCTTTGACGGAGTCAGGGCAAGCCAGATCGCCTGGGGCTTCTTCTTGAGGTTGCGAACGACGATTCCTTCGGTCTTCGGGTAAGGGCGGTTGGACCTGACGATCAGGTTCTTTCCCGGTCTGGTGATCTTCTTCGCCTTGGGCTTGAGAGCCGAGAGCACGACGTCACCCTCCAGCTGGGTTACGTTCACGGTGATCCCGCGACGGGCCGGAATTTTCACCCGGTAGACGTCAGCTGGATCCTTGGCCTTGGAGAGCGTGGCGGTGACGATCCGGTAACGGCTGTTTCCCGGCCGCCAGAGCAGCGGCGACCTGGTCACGAGCAGCGAACCGTTGACCCAGCGGATGTCGTCGTTGGGCTCGTACGGATCCGAAAGCGGGGTAGGTCCAGAAAGGCTGTTCTCGATGCTGAGCATCCCCTCGCCGTATTCGGGGTCCCGCCCCGCCTCGCCCAGGTCGGTGGCGCCTTCGGTGAGGAGGCGACTGATCTGAAGGCTTCCGAGGTTGGGACGGACCTGGCGAAGCCAGGCGGCGGTCGCCGAAACCATGGGGGCCGAGAAGCTGGTGCCGCTGAGCTCCTTCCAGGTGCGTTTGACCCCTCCGTTCGTCGACTCCTCGACAAAGGGAGCGAGGACGCCCACCCCGGGCGCGGTCAGGTCGACTCCGTCATTGCGGGTCGAGAACGGGGCGATCATGGAAGTGTCGTCAACCGAGCCGACCGAAAGCACATGCGGATCGGTGGCTGGTCTCACCGGAGCATTCCCGGTATCGCCCGTGTTGCCGGCCGCGGCGACCGGCACGACGCTCTTCTGGACGGCGTACTGGGTCGCCTTGAAATGAGTGAAACAGGTTCCGGCCGGAAAGGTGTAGCTCATGTTGATCACCGCTGCGCCCTTGTTCACCGCCTTGATCACGGCCTTCGATGCGGTTGAGCAGGTCAGGCCCGACGCGAACAGCCTCATCCTCGCCCCGGGCCAGACTCCGCGGATTCCGAGCATTTCCCCGGGGGAGCCGGCGATCCCGGCGACCGCGGTGCCATGCCAGTCGGATTCCGGCCCCAGCGACCTGGCCCCGGTCAGCCTGGCGCCGAGCAGGTCGGGGTGAAGCGGGTCGATCGATTCCTCGATCAGGGCAATCATCGGGCTGTTGGCTCCGACGGCGGGGGGTGTCACGTCGCTCGGACTGACGATGCGGTTGAGCCACCACTGTTTGTCACTCAGGAGGTCGAGGGGGTAGCCGGCCGGGGTGATCGAGACGTCAGGTTCCGCATAGACGAGCCGGCCCCTTCGTTTCAGGCGCCCGGCCAGCAGTCTGGCCTGGCCGCGGTCAATCCGGTAGCTGCCCAGCTTCCGGTCGATCGCTGTGGCGCCGGTTCCGGTCGCGATTTGCGAGGTTTGCTCGCCGGGGATTCCACCGACGATCCAGGTGCCGCTGTCGGCGCCGACGGTCCGGGCGCTGGCACCCGCCTGAGCGGGGAGGATCATCGGCGGAGCCTGGGAGCCTGATGCGGCCCCGGCCGTTCCCGGCGACAGCGATGCCCAGCCCAAAGTGGCGAGGCCGGCCAGGATCAGGCAGGCGAAAGCGCGCCGAAGGCCGGACGCCGAATTGGCGCCGACTTTGCAAGTCGGCCGTGATGGCTGACTTTCCCCAGTCTGGACCTCAATAAGTTGCATGCCTGTCTGTAACCCGAGATTTGTGTCGCGGTATCGGATCGAAGGTGAAATATTCCAGAAGCGGCCGGCGATTCGTTTCCCCGTAGCGGTGAATAGGCTCCGCCCATGGCTTATCCCGAAGCGGTCCTCTTCGACAACGACGGCCTCCTGCTGGACACCGAAGCGGTCTGGAGCAGGGCCGAACAGAAGCTGTTCAAGGAGCGCGGACGGGAGTTCACTATCGACCACAAACGCAGCCTCGTCGGCTCGTCGGCCGAAATCGCCGGCCGCAAACTAGCCCGCTTCCTCGATGAACCCGGGCGCGAAGCCGCTTTGATGGACGAGCTGAATGACCTGGTCCTCGCCGAGCTCGAAGGCGGGGTCGATGCGATGGTCGGGGCCAGGGAACTGGTCGATTTGCTGCGCCTGGCGGGGGTGCCGATCGCCCTTGTATCGAACTCTCCGCGACGGTTCATCGAGCGATCCCACGAAGTGGCTGGCACCGGACTTCCCTTCGACGCTGTGGTCAGCGGGCATGAGGTGCCGGAAGCAAAACCGGCTCCCGACGCGTACCTGGAGGCCTGCCGGTTGCTGGAGGTCGAGCCGGGTCAACGGGTGATCGTGCTCGAGGATTCACCCTCCGGCGTAACGGCGGCGGTGGCCGCCGGACTCTTCGTGATCGGCATTCCATCCGTGCCCGGGATCGAGCTGGAACGGGCAGACCTGGTCGCTCCCAGCCTCGAGTCGCCCGTTGTGCTGAGAGCCCTGGGCGTCGAATCCGGCTGATTCCGGCCTTACTGTTCGAGGATCCGCCGCCGCCGAATAACCCGTTCGGCAACTTCCAGGGCTTCTTCGGCGTATTCGGCGTCCGCCGCCTCGGAGGACCCTTGTTCGGCCCGCCGCGAAATCTCCTCCAGCCGGGGCAGCATTTCCTCGAGCCGGTCGAGGTCCCGTTCGTGGTCCTGGTCTTCGAGGGCGAATTCCAGTTCTCCGATGGTTGCACCGATGGCCGACGCAATAGAGAGCCGGGCAGCTGCTTCGTTGCCGGTTTCGAGGTCCAGCCTGATCCGGGGCAGGAGGACTTCGCAGGCGGCGGCAGTCTCGCGGCCCCCGAGGATGGCGGCGGTGCGGGCGAGGGAACCGGTCCGGGCCATCCTTTCCCGTCGGTTTTCCGCGGTGCCGCCCCGCGCATCGACGTCGGCGGCTTGCTGATAGCGACCAGAGGCGACCTGCTCGCCCTCTCCGTAGCCGATTCTGGCGGCCAGTACGGACTCCAGCCGGGTCGGAACGCCGAAGGGGACACCGGCCGCCACCGCGTGGGCCGCCCGGGCCCGGTCGAAAGCCGCGATCGCGTCTTCGAGCAGGTCTCCGGTGAACCCGGAATCCTCGAGCCGGTCCAGCCAGGCTTCAGCTTCCCGATCGTCCGCGAAGGGCTGGTCGGCGCGGATTACGGTGACGACGGAGACGGAAACGGTCACCGGCGTGTCGTCATGGAGCACCTTGCGGGGACGTCGGCGCCGTCGCCGGGCCGGCGGGAGGGCGCCTTCGGTCTCGGTGACCATGACCCGTTCTGCCGGACCCGAACGGATCAGGTAGCGGCCATCATCGAACGGAAGCTCTCCGGCAAGCTCGAGCTGGACGAAACCGAAAAGACCGCTAATTGTCCTGGTCCGGGTTCTTGCCGGACTGCTCGACCGGGATTGCTTCGTCGGACGGAGTGGTCGGGACTTCGGGGTTTGTGATCTGGCCCAGACGGTCGGTCAGCTCCTGCCACTGTTCGGCCCCGAGCGTGGAACCGATAGAGCCACCGGTCGCGTCGGTGCCGGCAACTCCGAAGCCGACGTGGAGATGGTCACCGTGATCGCTCATCGCGAATCCGGCCGGCTGCGGGTAGTCCATCAGCGAGATCACCTCGTCGGGGGCCATGGTTCCCTGGAGTGTCAGCACGAGGCGCGCTACCTGGTCGGTCAGCGAGCCCGGACCCTGGGTTCCCGGGGTCACGACCTGGCCGTTGATTATCGCGATGTCCATCGCGCCGCCGTGCGTGTGGTTCGAAACGTTGCCGGAAGTGGTGATTGAGGTCTCGCGGCCGCAGAGCATCGAGCTGATGGTGAGCGCGTACCCGTGGGAAGTTATGAATTCCATGGTGGCCAGGAGGCGCCGGTCGATCGAGCCGGCCGCGATGTAGTCACGGTCGCACTGCTGGGTGAAGGTCATCTTCGGATCGTTCAGGACCCGCTTCTGCAGGGCGGACTTCGAAAGCAGCAGGATGCCACCGACGCCGAGCTTGTTGGAGAAGCGGTCCTTGCCGCGGGCGCTGTAGATGTTCGTTTCCGCCAGCAGCTTCCAACCGTCAAGGAAAGGCTTGGGATCAATCTGCGGAGTGTCTTCCCCGCCGGGCTTGATCGAGAAGTTCACGGCGGCGACCGGGGTCTCGGCGAGCCTTCCGAGCACGGTGCCGGCGATCACCCTTGAGCCCTTCTTCAGTTGCCTGAGCTCGGTGGTCTCCGGATCGAAGCGGTAGATACCCGCCTTGCTGCCGTCGTAGATCAGGTAGTCACCCGGCTTGCCTTCGATGCCGATCCCTTCGGCTTCGCGGACTGCGTTCTGGACCGACTGTCCGTCGGTGGTGGCGCGGTGCTGGTTGCTGGGCCGCAGCGGGCTGGCGTAGACCCTGCCGCGGCTGTCCTCGGTGTTGCGACTGGCTTCGGCCGGGACCTGCAGGATGTTGTCCTGCTCGGCCCGGCGGTCGTCGGAGGACTTGACCGAGGGGTCGGCGGTCGTGTCCGAGGTGGCCGGGTCACTCGCGGCTGCTGTCGCGGCGGCATCGGCGGCATCCGGATCGACCAGGACTTCGCTGATGTCCTGCTGCTGTTCCCTGGTCGGTTTTGCCGAACCCTCACCCTTGGCCTGAGGGTTAGATCCGAGTGCCTCCTGCTCGGCGGGAGTCGGCTGCTTCGACTTCTCCTCACCCATTTCTGCCTCGGGGTCCGGTGAGTTGTTTCCGGTATCGGGGAGGGCCGATCCGGTGTCCGGCTCCTCCGGGACCAGATTCGAGGAGGCTTCCGGCTGAGGTACCGGGTGGACGGTGGAAACGGAACCGAGTCCGGCGTAGGAGTAACGGTTTCCGTAGGCGTCCTCGAGGACGACGGTTCCGGTCTCCTGGTTGATGTCGGAGATCACGCCGTCGTTGACGGCGATCACCGGCGAACCGCCTGAGGCGCTGATCGCGATGGTGCGGCGGTCGGCAGAGGACTGGATGTCCTGGGAGGCAGTGCCGTTTTTCCTGGCCGCTTCAGTTGAGACCTGGCCTTCGTAGGAAGCGTCTGCCGAGGCAACCGGGAAGCGGGCGCCTTCTGTGAGGCCGGTCAGCGCGCTGATCACCTCGGGCGGGATCTGAGCGTAGATCTTCGCGTACTTGAGGATGAGCTGGACGTACCAGTCAGCGTGGTTGTAAGCGAAGATCGCGTCGTAAGGGCTCTTCTCGTAACCGAAGTACTTGAGGTAGTTGGCGGCCGAGCAGATCGCGTCTACCGGGTTGTACGGATCGCGGACCTTGTCGCCGTTGGCATCGACACCCCACTCGGCCCAGGAGGCAGGCATGAAGGCCATCCAGCCGTTGGCGCCGGCAGAAGAGGTGGCGACGTTGGTGCCGAAGTAAGTCTCGGTCCGGTTGATCGAGGCAAGCACGTACCAGGGGATCCCGTACTGGCTGCCGCAGGCCTGGTAGATCGGGAGCAGGAACGGCGGGATCTCGAACTGGTCGATGACGAAGTTGGGGACGGTCAGGACATCGGAGGTGGTCGGGCCGGTGTCCACATTGCTGTCCGGTCCCACCCCGCCGTTCAGGTTCGGATCCTGTTCGACGAAGTCCGGCTCCTTGCTGCCCGGAGTGATCTCCTCTGTGGTCCCGTCGGGGTTGGTGATGCCGTTGCCGCCAGGGTCCGATTCTCCGGTTCCACCTGGTACCGCTCCGCCGTTGCCGGTTCCCGTGATCGGGGTGCTGCCGGATCCCATCTCGCCGGTTCCGCTGGGGGCAGGGTCGGTGGTCACCGGTGCGGCGGAAGGTGCGGTCGGCACGTCGGTGGCGGCCGGCGCGGCCTTGCCGTCAACCGACGCATAACAGCCAGCGGCGCCCGGTGCGCAGGGAACCGGGGTTCCCGCTGCCGTGGAAGTTCCCGCCGCAAACCAAGTCAGTGAGCCAAAAAAGAGCAGGAAAAAGACAACCGCTTGAGTGGCGGCCGACGCGTTGCGGCGTTTGGTCATTGAACCCTGGTCCACCTTTGGCTTCCCAACTAAAACAGACACGGCCGACGCCCTCCCGTGACGCGGCAGGGGAACCGTATCGCAACGGGTTTCGCCGGTACCTCGACACTTCCTGCGAAGTGCCCTTTAAGATCGTGCAATGAGTGCTGAAGACGAAGTCAACGAGGGAATCAGGGACCGGGTCCAGTCGAAGGGAGAGAAGGCCGCAGCCGACCTCGCAAACGCTCTGATCGGGAGTCCGGCATTCGGCCAGGCGGTGTCGGCGGCCGTGGCCGCAAGGGATCGGGCGGCCGGTGCCCAGCGTGTCGCGATGGGCGCGATGGGCGTTTCCTCACAGGACGATGCCGAGCGGCTCGAAAGAAGGGTCCGGGTGCTTTCCGACCGGCTTGAAGAGACCGAGGACCGCCTCGATTCGGCACTCGAACAGATCAGGGAGCTGAGAGCGGAGATCAGCGCCCTCAGCACGGCCAAAAAAGCTTAGACTAAACCTCTAGTTGAGGGTTAGGATCGGTTCGCTCCAGCCGGCTCAGGGCAGCCTTGCCCGCCGTGCGAAAGAGCTGCCAGAGGTCTTCTTCGCCGAGCCGGTCACCCGATCGGTCTTCGGCCACGATCAGGAGCGCAGCGGCCGGTACCGAGATCCGGCGGCACATCGCCAGAAAGGTGGCGGTCTGAAGATCCCGGGCGACCGCGGGTGCCTGCCCGCCGCCGTCCCCTGCCGGCTCGTATCGCTCGACCAGGTCGTGGCTGGAAACCGTGGCCTCCCGGCCGAGCCCCTCAAGGACGGAGAAGAGTTCCCGGTCCGGGCGGGCGAAGTCGTCTCTCCCGCTCAATGTCCGGCTCGCACCATCGGCGATCACGGCCCGTTCGACCAGGAGCACGGTTCCCGACATCAGTTCGGGGTCGGTGGCGAGGCAGGTGCCGAGACGCAGCATCCGCGTGACTCCCGCATCGGCCAGGTCCCCGATTACCGGAACAGCACTCGGTCCACCGGAGCCGGTGGATTGGACAGTCAGCCGTCGACCCGAGTCAGTCGTGCCCACATAACCCCAGAGTCCTCGTGCCTGATGGCTCATCTTCGGTTTCCCGGTCAGTTCCTGCGCCAGGGTGAAAGCCCGGCGCGGATCACCGACCAGAATCGCGTCGCCGGCGGGAGATTCGATCGGGTTCATCTTGACTGGCATCTGCGGCTCCGCTGTGCTGCCTCGATCAGGATCGAGGGCCGGATTGAAAGTAAACTAGCCGCATGACTGACAGTGGATCGGAAAAGTCAGGTGGGCGGGGGATGCCAGACGGCCTCAAGGAAGCGATCGAGGGCGCATTCGCGGCCACCGAGCGAACCAGGGCCCAGGCCCAGGATCTGACCGAAAAGACCCGGAACCGGGCCCAAGGACTGGTTGACGAGGTGACCAGGAGGGGTTCCGATGCCCGCGGCACCCTCGACGCAATGCGACTGGTCAGCCGGGAAGAATTGCGGCAGCTGGAAGATCGTATCGACGAGATTTCCGGTCGCGTAGCCGAATTAGAGCAGAAGTCTAACTCTCAACCTGAGGGTTAGTTATGGTCCGGAGACCGGCTTGAGCGAGAAGCGCATCGTTATTGCCGGGGTTTCCACCCGCTGGGGCTCGGAACTGGCCCGGACTCTGCAGCGCCGACCGGGGGTCGGCGAGATAATCGGCATCGATTCGACCCGGCCCACGGCGGACCTGGGCCGCACCGAATTCGTCGAAGCGGACATCCGCAACCCGGTGATCTCACGAATCCTTCCCTCCCTTGAACCCAATGTGGTGGTTCATTGCGGAATCGTCTGGTACCCGGAGAAAGGCAGACCCTCGCGGGCCTTGCACGACATCAATGTGATCGGGACGCTGCAGCTCCTGGCCGCCTGCGAAAAGACCCCGGGGCTCGAAGCGCTGATCGCCCGCGGATCTGCCGCGATCTACGGCTCGGCCCCCGGCGCGCCGGCCTTCTTCACCGAGGACATGGCCCGTCGTTTTCCCCTGGTCACCAGGTTTCAGCGTGACATCGGCGAGCTGGAAGGCTATTTCGACAATTTTGCCCGGCGCCGGCCGGAAATCACCTGCTGCATGCTCCGCTTCCAGGTCGAGGTCGGCCCGGGTCTCGATACGCCCTTCAATCGCTACCTCAATTTGCCGGTCGTCCCGACCCGGATGGGTTTCGACCCGCGGCTCCAGTTGCTCCATGTGGATGACGCGACGGGCGCCCTGGCCGCGGCGAGCCTCGCCCCGGTCCGCGGAGCGGTCAACGTGGCCCCGGACGGCGCGATTTCGCTGAGCCGTCTGCTCAGGCTCTGCGGCAAGACCGCGGTTGGCGTGCCACCGGGACTGGTCGGTCTGATCAACCGGCGGGTCGGTGACTTCCTCGGCAGTGCCGACCTGTATCGGGACGGAGAACTCCTGCTTCGCTACGGACGCGGCTGCGATAACCGCCGGCTTCGCGAGGAAATCGGATACGAGCTGGCCTTCGACTCCGAGGGAACCGCCCGGGATTTCGCCCGTGCCTCTCACGGTGTTCAGGCCCTGTTTCCTTCGCCCCGCCCGGGTTCACCGGTCAGGAGCGTGCCCCGGTGAACCGTCCCGCCGCCCCCTCGCCGGAGCTGGTTCTCGAGTGGGCCTCGACAGTCCAGTCGACCTCGGACCTGATTCTCAGGCGCCTGACTGGCGACTACCACGAAGATGCCTGGGGCTTTGACGAGGAATTCACCGAAACCGTATTTCCGGTCTTCGAGTTTCTCTACTCGACCTGGTGGCGGGTCCAGGTTGAGGGAGCTGCCAACGTGCCCGGCCATGGCCGGGTCCTGCTGGTCGCCAACCACTCGGGAACGATCTTCCCGTTCGACGGCGCGATGATCGCCACGGCCATCCAGAAGGAGCATCCGCTGCCCCGCTGGGTCCGGGCCATGGTCCTGAACTGGGCTTTCGACCTGCCATTCGTCAGCTACATCCTGCGACGGCTCGGCGGGGTCGCCGCCAACCCCGCCAATCTCGGTCGGCTGCTCGAGGAAGACCAGCCGGTGATGGTCTTCCCGGAGGGCCAGAAGGGCTTCGGAAAGGACTTTGCCGACCGGTACCGGCTGCAGCGGTTCGGCCGTGGCGGCTTCATCGAAGTGGCGCTGGAGGCAGGCTGTCCGATAGTCCCCGTGGCGGTGGTCGGGGCCGAGGAGATCTACCCCAAGCTCGGTGAGTCGAAGCCGCTCGCAAGGGCACTCGGGTCGCCCTACGTTCCGATAACCCCTACCTTCCCCTGGCTGGGTCCGCTCGGTCTCCTTCCGTTGCCTTCTCGATGGAGAATCGAATTTCTCGAACCGATCGACCTTTCCGCTTACGGGCCCGGCGCCAGCGAGGACCGTTCGCTGGTGTTCGATCTCTCCGAGCAGGTCCGGGAGCAGATTCAGGAGGCTCTCTACCGCGGGCTGGTCAAGCGCGGCCCCGCCTTCCTCTGAGCCTCGGCTTAGGGTTCCCGAAACATCTCCGATCAATTCCCTGCGAATTGAGTTAGGGTACCCAAAGTATTTCGTCCCCGGGTCTTCATCAGGCCCGCCAGCCAGAAGGAAGGTAGCCCCTTGACCCGGAATCTCCCGACGTCCATGTTGCGAATGCTCGCCCTGCCGACACTCGCCGCGGCCCTGATCACAGGCTGTGGAAGCGACGATTCGAGCTCCGATTCCGACCAGCCCGACGCCGGATTGACCGCGGTCAAGTCCTATCTGACCGAGCACACCTCCGACCTCGTTGCCCGAACGGCGGAAATGAAGACCGCCGGGAACGCGTACTACGACCTCGCGAAGGCCAACGGTTTCAACTACCGGAAGCTGCTGGCAAGTGACTGCAAGGCGGTCGATGCTGCCCTGGCCGATGCCAAGGACGCTTTCGTCAAGGCAAATCCGGCTTACGAGGAGATGGAAGGCATCGTTGCGGGCATTCCGCGGACCGCCCAGTACGACACCGACCTGGACGCTGGTTCCGACGCGTCCGACCCTGAAAGTGCGGTCTCTTTCAACCTCTCCCTCCCCGACGGCAAGGTGCTGAAGCAGCCCGGAAACCTCTTCTTCCTGATCGAGACTGCCCTCTACGGAACCAACGACGATCTCACGGTCAAGGGCGTCAAGCCGGATGTGAACTGCGACGGCAAGGTCGGGTTCGGAGAAGGGTTGCCCGACGCCAACATCTTCAAGGCCGCGGTGGACGAGATGGACAGCCAGGCGAATGACCTCAACAAGGACGCAGGGGAAATCGTTATCACGCCATCCGATGCGTTTACCGCGATCACGGTGATGACACCGACCATGAGCGAGTACTTCGAACAGTGGAAGCTCTCGGCCTTCGTGGCTGGTGCCGGCAAACAGTCGGAGCAGGGATTTGTCGCCACTTCACGGCTCTCGGACATCGCCGACATCCTGACCGGGCTCGACTTCACCTATGAGGAAATCGAGCCTTTGATCGCCGAAAAGAATCCCGATCAGGCCGAGCAGACGGCATCCGAGCTTTCGAAGCTGCTTTCCACCGCAGAGGATCTGCGGGATCGCGAGGCGGCCGGGGAGAAGTTCACTCCCCGCCAGGCTGATCAGCTGGGGGCCGAGATGCAGGCCCGGGCCGAACGGATCGCCGGCCAGGTGACCCAGGCAGCCAAGGACCTCGACATCGAGATCCAGGAGAGCTGATTCACAGTTGACGCCGGCTTCGACCAATTCAGGTTCTGCCAGAAGTCGCGTCATGGCGGCCGCCGCGACGATCGTCGCGGCGGCCGCGTTACTCGTAGCCCCCGGTTACGCCAGCTCAGCGGAGAGCCCGCCGGAACCGGAGGCCTCGTCGGCCGCGGGACTGGCTGCCAACCCGCCCTGGCGTGGGGCCGATCAAATCACCACCAGCCTTTCGGACGCCCAGTTCGACCTGATCCTCCGCGATCCGACCGGCGGTTCGATCGGGGAAGCAAGGCAGGCGCTGTCAGGTTCCCTGAAGGCCGGCCTCTCCGTCAGCGCCCCGGCCGAGCTGCAGGAAGTCGAACGTCAGCTCGGGAAGGCCGGACGGGCGGTGGCAAGCGGCGACGCGGTGGCTTTGGCCTCGGCCCGGGGCACGATTACGGCCGCTCTCCGCCGCGGCGCGTTTCATCGCGCGATCGATCTCACCGCCGCTGACCGCCCGGAGGCCGCGCGCGAGTGGCTGCAGATCCGCGACTTTCGCCAGAGCACCCGGTTCACCCGGGTCGGCACGGTCGCGACCGACGCGTTGATCGCCCTTACCGACGGCGAGACTTCACCGGCGGAGGCGGTGGTTCAGGTGCGCAAGGATCTCCTCGACACCTATCAATCGCGGCTTGGCACAAATCGCGAGGAAGCGGAAAGGGCTGCCGACCGGGGATTTGCCGAGCGGCTTGCCGAAACGGCCGCGATCGTGAATGGCTATTGGCAGATTCTGGCCGGCGAATATCGTCACCAACGCGGTGAGGCGGCCACCACGAGGACCGGCCGGGAGTTTCGCCAGCTCGATCGGGCGGCCGCCGCAACCGACCTGTCCGGATTCCGGGAAGCGAACCGGCTGACTACGGGTGACCTCGACGGGTTCACGGCGGCTCCTTTCACACCGGAGGAGCAGGCCCGCCGGGCCGCCCAGCTGACCCGCTTTCTCGACCTGATCCCGAAGGAATACGACCACGGGACGGACGACGGGCGGATAACCATCCCCTTTGAACTGCAGGAAGCCACGGCATTCGACGACGGGGTCGAGCAGGCTTTCGGGGACCTCAAGTCCGACCTGGTCGAGCGTGACCCGCAGGGGGTTGAGGAGATCGACGCGGACCTTGCGCTCCTCAACCGGTACGTGAACGAGGCCAACGAGCGTGTGAGCGTGGCCAGCCTCGATCAGGTGAACGCCGTTCACGACCGGCTGGTCGACCGTTTCGACGAGATCTTCCCGGACGAGTGGAAGGAGTCGAGCGACGAGGCCGACTACGACCTGGTCGATATCAGCGTCGATCAGATGACCGCGGCGATCAGCGCCGGGCAGAAGAACCTGGCCGAGCAGGCCCGGCTCTCGGCATATGCCTTTTTCGAGTTCGGGCCGGAGCTGAAGCTCAACGCCTTCGATCCGCAGCTGGTGGCGGAAATCGAGGGTCTGTTCTGGTACGGGGCCCGCGGCGTGCCCGGGCTGGCGACCCTGGTCTCGGACGGTGCGCCCACCTCGGAGGTGCGCGAGACCACGCTGGAACTCGACGAGGCCCTCAAGGAAGCGCGCGAAAAGACCGGTGAGGGGGTCTCGGACGCAACTGCGATAACCAACGCGGCCCTGATCGTCTTCCGGGAAGGACTGGAGGCAATCCTGATCATCGCCGCGATCACCGCCTCAATGATCGGGGCGAGGGCCGCGCTTCGCAAACCCGTTTACCGGGGAGCGCTAATGGCGCTTCCCGCGTCGCTGCTCGGCTTTGTGCTCGCGGTCGCCCTGCTCGGGTCACTGGCGGCCTATGGGGAAAAGGTCGAGGCGGTGGTGGGGGTGGTGGCGATCGGGGTCCTTGTCATCGTGCTCAACTGGTTCTTTCACCGCGTCTACTGGACCGAGTGGATCGCAACCCACCGCAAACGGGGCAAGGCGCTGACCGGCGACGTCGTGATGGGCGCGGCGGCCGGCGCGGCAACCATCGCCGGCCTCTACGTGCTCGGATTCACCTCCGTTTTCCGGGAGGGCATGGAAACCGTGCTCTTTCTGCAGGCGCTACAGCTTTCATCCGGTGTGGGTGTGGTAGCCGCGGGAGTCGGTCTGGGTCTGCTTGCGACCGGCGTCGTCGGTTTCCTGACTTTCAAGGCGGAGCGGAAGCTCCCTTACAAGAAAATGCTGATCGTGACCGGGGTACTGATCGCCCTGGTGCTCTTCACCATGGTCGGCAATACGGTCCGCACCTTGCAGGGAGTCGGCTGGTTTCCGATCCACCCGATTGGTCTCGACATCCCGCTCTGGATGGGAACCTGGCTCGGCATCCATCCTTCGGTCGAGACCCTGCTGGCCCAGGTGCTGGCTCTGGTCTTCGTGATCGGCAGCTACTGGGCGGCCGGCTGGTATTCGAAGCGCCAGATGCGTATCCAGCGGGAGAAATACGAGGCGGAACAGATCGCCGGGAGCCGGGTCGGTTGCGCGGAGCCTCGTAACACAAGCCGCGAGGAACCGCTTGGCCAAGCGGTTAAAGGCACCGATCGGCGGGCAAAAGAGCCCATCTAGAGGCTCTTTGACATTCGAACAAGGGCCCGGGGGTCTTTTCCTCCGGGTGGCCAAAATTCGGTTTCCCCCCCCTTCCTAGATTTGTCCGGTCAGCTAACGCTAATCGCGACCGGTGGGTCTGGGCCCAGCGGAAACAGGAGGAAATTACTCGTATGAGTGTCAAGAAACTCGGCATATCCGCTCTCGCGGTTGCTGCGGCGGCCCTTTTGGTGCCCGGCATCGCGTCGGCCGATGTGGCGGCCGATCTCGAGGCCAAGTCGGCCGAGTTGAACGGAACCTTCATCGCGCTCGCCTGCGTGCTCGTGCTGCTCATGCAGTGCGGCTTCATGTTCCTGGAGATCGGTTTCTCCCGGATGAAGAACGCGGGCGCCGGAGTGATGAAGATCTTCGTCAACTTCTCGGTCTGCACGATCGCCTTCTGGGCGGTTGGTGCCGCGATCATCGGTTACGGCAACGACTTCATCGGAACCCACGGGTTCTTCTACCACTTCGGTTCGATGGTCGATGACGGAACCGGCAAACTCGCCGCGGTCGATTCGAACTCGGTCATGTACATGCTGTACAGCTTCGCGTTCTGCGCGGTCTCACTGGCGATCGTCTGGGGCACCACCCTGGAGCGCATCAAGTTCGCCCCCTACATCATCTACGCCGCCGTTTTCGGAGCGATCATCTACCCGATGGTCGGTCACTCCGTCTGGGGTGGCGGCCTGCTCACCGATGTCGGTGGCAAGTCGGTGATGGACTTCGCCGGCTCCTCGGTGGTCCACCTCACCGGTGCGGTCGGCGGTTTCGCCGCGCTGCTCCTGCTGGGTGCCCGCAAGGGCAAGTACGCATCCGACGGGTCCCCCCGGGCGATCCCGGGACACTCGATGCCGCTGGTCGGTCTCGGTGTGATCATCCTGTGGATCGGCTGGTTCGGATTCAACGGCGGTTCGACCCTGGGCACAGACATCACCTTCTTCGGTGAGGTCATGTGGAACACCCAGATCGCAGCCGCGGCCGGAGTGCTCGGTGCGGTTCTCTTCACCTACATGAAGACGAAGTCGCTCGACGTCGGCATGGCGGGCAACGGCGCTATCGCCGGCCTGGTCGCCATTACCGCTCCCTGTGGTTTCGTCGAGACCTGGACGGCCCCGATCATCGGCTTCATCGCCGGTGGCATTGTGGTCTTCGGAGTTCTGACCATCGAGAAGTACCTGGACGACCCGATCGGAGCCCTCTCGGCCCACGGGATGGCCGGTATCTGGGGCACCCTGGCGGTCGGCATCTTCGCCTCGCCGCGTCTGACCATCTCGGCTCCGGGAATCTGGTACTCGATCACGGACGGTGTGCCGTGGAGCCAGACCCTCGGACAGCTCGGCGTTCAGGCACTGGCGGTTGTCGCAACATTCGTGTTCGTGTTCGTCACGTCCTACGCAGTGTTCGCGATCATCAAGGCAACGATTGGCCTCAGGGTCACGGAATCGGAAGAAGACGCCGGTCTCGACATCGCCTCACACGGCATGTACGGGTACCCGGAGGCCTTTATTCCGCAGCCCGAGTTGCCGGTTGGTGAATACACCCCGTCGATGGCCGGAACTCCGGTTGCATCGTCGGCCGACAGCCCGAGCCAGGCCTAGAAAGGAGGAGAAGCTCAGATGAAAAAAGTAGAAGCATTCATTCGTCACGAGGCATTCGAGCCGATCAGGACGGATCTCCTCGAGAAGGGAATCCCTTCGATGTCGATTCTGGAAGCCAAAGGCTCCGGACGACAGAAGGGGATCGTCGAGACCTATCGGGGATCGACAGTCACGGTCAACGTTCGACCCAAGCTCAAGATCGAGATTGTGGTGGCCGATTCCGAAAAAGACCTCGTCGTCGAAACGATCCTGCGTCACGCTCGATCAGGTGAGATCGGAGACGGCAAGATCTTCGTTATCCCGGTCGAGGAGTCGATCAGGATCAGGACCGGCGAGCGAGGAGACGAGGTAACCCAGGTCCATCTAGACGAGTAGCGATGGGCTGACACGGAAGGGCGGCGGGGCTTTGCCCCGCCGCCCTTGTCCGTTGCCCGGGCTCCCTTGACCACTGCTACCCATCGGGTTCCGGACAGATACTCTGGCTTCGTGGCCGACCGGCGCAGAATCGGAGTCCTGGTAACGGGAGGCACGGTGGGTTCCCGTTCGGAGCCCCTTTCGGGCCGGGAGAAGCTGGTGAAGCTGAGCGAGGCCGGGGATCAGCTCGACATTCTCGCCGGTCCTCACGTAAAGAAGGTTCTCGAGCAGGGTTCGATCGAGACGGTTCTCAGACAGCCACTCAACATGCTGTCGGAGAATATGACTCCCGCGCACTGGGTGGCGATCGGCCGGGAAATCGGGAAACTGATCGAGAAGGAGCAGCCCGAAGGGATCCTCGTTCTCCACGGAACCGACACGATGTCGTTCACCTCGGCGGCTCTGTCGTTCATGCTGGCCGGGGTCCGCATCCCGGTGATCCTGACCGGATCCAACCTGCCCCCGAACGAGCCGGAAACCGACGCCGACACGAACATCGCCGACGCGATGATCGCCCTGCAGCACCTTTCCCCCGGCGTCTACCTCTCCTTCGCCGGCCGTCCCAACGCCAAGAGCCGCGTTCACGACGGCGTTTCGGTCCGCAAGGCGAGAGGTTCCGGCCCGGCCTTCATTTCCTCGGGTCGGGTTCACGTGGCCGAGGTCAGCTGGGGAAATTTCGCTTGGACTCTGAAGAACCGGTCAGCGACCGATAGCCCGGCCCAACCCGAAATTCCGTTCCGGATTGCCGCCGACGATCGTGTGATGAGGATCGACCTTCACCCGGGAATCAATCTCAAGGCACTCGCCGACACGCTGATCTGCGAGGAATACCGCGGCGCCGTGATGACCCTCTACCCGGCCTTGACCGGTCCCTTCGAACCGGAAAGCTCCTCGGTTCCGAAATTTGCCGAAACCTGTGCGGAGCACGAAATCGTCCTGGCGCTGACCATGAACGCACAGCCGGTCGGGGTTCAGAACTCCTACGAATCGAAGCTCCTGCTCGAGGAGACCGGCGCGGTCCTCTTGCCGGTCATCCCCGAGCTGGCCCTGGTCAAGCTGATGTGGGCGCTCGGCTGGTGCGATGACTATTCGCAGGTCCGGGAGGTTCTCGAAACCGAGATCTGCAACGAATTCGGCGGCCGGAAGTAACAGGGCAACCACGGCGGCGAATACCATCTAACGCATGCCCGGGGATGACCGAATCAGCCTCAATGAGGCGGCTCGACGGGCCGGGGTCTCGCCGGCGACGCTGACCCGCTGGGCGGACGAGAAGGTCGTCCCGGTGCGCAAGGGGCGCTGGACGCCGGCTGCCGCAGCCCAGGCCCGGATCGTCGCCCGGATGCGCGAGCGTGGCCACACGCTCGAGGAACTGAAGGAGGCCGGCAAGGAGGGCAAGCTTTCTTTCGGAATGGCCGAGGACCTCTTCGCGGATCCCGGCGACCGGATTGACGTGAAGGCGGCGGCGGATGAAATCGGCCTGAGCGTCGAAGTGATCGAACGGGTGATGACCGTGATGGGCACGCCCTCGGACCGCGAACTGTCACTTTCGGCCCGTGACATCGAAGCGTTGAAGCGGATGGGGGAGGTGGCCGAGGCCGGCCTTCCGGTCGAGGCCCTGCTCCAGCTGACCCGGGTCTACGCCCAGTCCGTGCGCCGGATTGCCGACGCCGAGGTGAGGCTTTTTCATCTCTTCGTCCACGAGCCGATGATCCGGGACGGTCTCAGCGAGGTGGAAATGGCCGAGGAACTCGGCGATCTGGCTCGCCGCACTTCCCCGACCGCCGTCCCGCTGTTCGAGTATCTGCATGACCGGTATCTGAGGTACTTCCTCGAGCAGGACGTGATCGGGCACATGGAATCCGATTTCGGCGGTGACACCAGCCTCGACCAGGTCCGCACGACCCTCTGCTTCATCGATCTCACCGGCTTCACCCGCTTCACCGAGCAGGAGGGCGACGAAACCGCCTTCTCGGTGGTCGAGCAGTTCACCGAGACCGTCGAAGCGACCCTCCCGCCGGAGGCCGGGATCGTCAAGACGATCGGTGACGAGGTAATGGTCGTCTCGCCCGATCCCGCTTCACTGGCCGAATGGGCGGTCGGCTTCCTGGCCCTGTTCACCGACCGGCCCAAGCCGCGAGCCGGGATCCACCACGGGGCGGTCGTCTTCAGGGACGGCGACTACTACGGCAGCCAGGTCAACCTAGCCCACCGGGTAGTCAACCGGGCGCTGGGCGGAGAGGTCCTGATCACCGACGCGGTCGCGGCGGCGATTGAAGACCACCCGGACCTCGAAACGGACCCGATCGGCGAGGTGGACCTGAAGGGGTTCCCGGTTCCGACCCCGCTTTTCCTGATCCGTGCCCGGTCCTGATCCGCATCCAGGCCCTGATCGTCAGCCAGGTTCTGCCCGGTTGACTGGCAAGCCGGCCGTGATCTTCACTCGCGCGATCCGGGAATCCGGTCTCGTCGCTGAAGCGGATCGCGGGGTGGTGCTCGTATCCGGGGGAGCCGACTCGACCGCCTTGCTGCTGGGTCTGCATGCGCTGCTGGGGGGCGAGCGGCTCCTCGCGCTGCATGTGAATTACGGGTTGAGACCCACCGCCGACGACGACGAGCAAGTCGTGCGCGACCTCTGCGAAAGGCTCGGGGTTGAACTGGTGGTCCGCCGTGCGGGCAGGCCGGAGGGAAACGTCCAGGCCTGGGCCAGGGAAATCCGGCTCGGAGCTGCCGAGGAGATCAGGAGCCGTAAGGAGATGGACTGGATCGCGGTCGGGCACAATCGCTCCGATCAGGCCGAGACTCTGCTCTACCGTCTCGTTTCCTCGCCCGGCGCCCGTTCGCTGATCGCGATGCCGCCCCGATCGGGCCGCCTGATTCGGCCCCTGCTTTCACTTGATCGGGGTCTGATCAGACGGATGCTCGAGTTCGAGTTCGACTTCGCTGAGGATCCAACCAACCAGGACCCGGCCTACGCCCGAAACCGGATCAGGCTTGAAGTCATGCCTCAGCTGGAGCAGGTGAACTCTGGCGCCGAGTTGAACATCATCCGCACCAGGCAGGAACTGGTCGAGGACGAGCAGGCACTTGCGGAGATGGCCGAATCGGCCCTGGGTCTCCGGGGGTTGGACCCCGAATACGGCCTGCCGCGGAAATCGCTGGAAGTCCAGCTTCCGGCGGTCCGTCGTCGCATGATCCGTCGACTGGCCGAGGTCGCACTCGGCCGCCCGGTCGCCGTTTCGCAAGAACTGGTCACCGAGGCGCTGCGGCTCGCCGCCCAGCCGGAAGGGGGGAAGCTTGACTTGGGAGGCGGCGATTTTCTGTTAATCGAAGCGGGCGAGGTCCGGATACGGTCGGGCGGGGGTACCAATACGGAGGGCGTTGCGGAACCGGTGCGTGTAAACCTCGACGCGGGATCGGTGCAGTTCGGGCGATGGGAGATCGAGTCGTCATTGACCAGTGAAGTCGAGGCCCGGGCCGGGTTCGGCGATCCCTGGACCGCCTTCCTGGACGCCGGAGATCTGCTGGCCTGGCTGATTTCGTCCTCCCCGGATGCCGATGACCTCCTGCTCGCGGTAAGGCCGTGGCATTCGGGAGACCGCGTCGAACCGCTCGGGATGAGCGGCAGCAAGACCCTCCAGGATGTGTTCACCGATGCGCTTGTGCCGGCGTCGCGCCGACGCCAGTGGCCGGTGCTGGTGATCGGGAACACGGTGATCTGGGTTCCCGGTCTTCTCAGGTCGCGACACCTGCTGATCGGAGGACCCGCCAAAGACGTGTTGCGTCTCCACGCCCGACCGCCGTTTCCTATCTAGACTGGGCACGATGGCTGCGACGCCTCAGAATGAACTCGTCTCCGTGGGCGAGGTGCTGATAACCGCCGACGAACTCCAGCGAAAGGTGGAGGAAATCGGCAACCAGATCAGCCGCGACTACGCCGGCAAGGACCTGGTCATGGTCGGGGTGCTTCGCGGCGCAGTGGTGTTCATCGCCGATCTGCTGCGGCATCTCTCGATCTCATGCGAAATCGACTTCATGGCCGTCTCCAGCTACGGATCATCACGGGATTCTTCGGGGGTGGTGAGGATCCTCAAGGATCTGGACGATTCGATCACCGGCCGGGATGTGCTGATCGTCGAGGACATCGTCGACTCGGGACTCACCTTGAACTACCTGATGCGGAACCTCCAGGCCCGTGACCCGGCCTCGCTCGAGGTCTGCGCCCTGTTGACCAAACCGGAACGGCGCCGGGTGGACGTTCCGATCCGCTATACGGGATTCGAGATCCCCAATCAGTTCGTGGTCGGCTACGGACTCGATTTCGCCCAGCGCTACCGGAATCTCGACCATGTGGCGCTTCTGCCCGAGGATGCGGTTCCCGACCGCTAGGCCGTTTCCGGACCGGGGACAGAAATCTTCCACCGGGACCGCTCTCCCATGCCGGTTGCCGGGTTCTCCCTGCTAGTCTGACAATTCGGCCCAAGGGCGGGAAAGCCCGTTCGGGTCGTGGAAAGAGACCCAGATTTGAAACGGTTTTTCAAGAGCGCGGCGTTCCCGATCCTGCTGGTGGTCATCCTGGCCTTCGTTGCGCAGCGCGTGATCAGCCCGGACAGTGGCGACAAGCCGCCGACCTACAACGAATTCCTGACCATGGTCGACAAGGGGGAAATCGACTCGGTCACGGTCAACACGAAGAACAATTCGCTTGACGTCACCGAGAAGGCCGCCGACGGATCGGATTCCGAAGGCGAGAAGTTCGAGACCGGCTACCCGCCGAATACCGAGCAGAGCCTGATCAACCAGCTTCGCGAAGGCGACGTCGCCACCACCGTCAAGGGAACGGGCGGCAGCAGCCTGCTTTCGATGCTGACCTACATCCTGCCCTTCCTGCTCTTCTTCGGATTCTGGATCTTCCTGATGAACCAGATGCAGGGCGGCGGTTCCAGGGTGATGAGCTTCGGCAAGTCAAAGGCCAAGAAGATGGCCGTCGACGCCCCCAAGATCACCTTCAAGGACGTGGCCGGGGCCGATGAAGCCGTGCAGGAACTCCATGAGATCAAGGAGTTCCTCCAGACGCCCAAGAAATTCCAGTCGCTGGGGGCCCGAATACCGAAGGGCGTTCTCCTTTACGGGCCGCCCGGCACCGGCAAGACCCTGCTCGCCCGCGCGGTCGCCGGCGAGGCCGGGGTGCCCTTCTTCTCGATCTCGGGCTCCGATTTCGTCGAAATGTTCGTTGGCGTCGGAGCCAGCCGGGTCCGCGACCTCTTCGAACAGGCCAAGCAGAATTCGCCCTGCATCATCTTCATGGACGAGATCGACGCGGTCGGCCGCCATCGCGGCGCCGGCATGGGCGGTGGCCATGACGAGCGCGAGCAGACCCTGAATCAGCTGCTGGTGGAGATGGACGGCTTCGAGATCAAGGACAACATCATCCTTATCGCCGCCACCAACCGCCCCGACATCCTCGACCCGGCCCTGCTCCGGCCCGGCCGTTTCGACCGCCAGGTTGCGGTTGATCGTCCCGACCGCCTCGGCCGCAAGAAGATTCTCGAAGTCCATTCCCGTGGCAAGCCGCTGGCCGGCGAGATCGACCTCGATGCCCTGGCCGGACAGACTCCCGGCTTCACCGGCGCCGACCTTTCCAACCTGATCAACGAGGCGGCCCTGCTGACCGCCCGCTCCGGCAAGCGCGAGATCACCCAGAACGAGCTCGAAGAGGGAATCATGCGGGTGATCGCCGGACCCGAGAAGAAGACCCGGATCATGTCGGAGAAGGAACGGAAGATCACCGCGTACCACGAGATGGGCCACGCCATCGTCGGCCATCTGCTTCCGAACTGCGACCCGGTCCACAAGGTTTCCGTGATCAGTCGCGGCCAGGCTCTCGGTTACACGATCTCCCTGCCGGCCGAGGACAAGTTCCTCACCTCCCGGGCCGAGCTGACCGAAACCATGGCCATGACCCTCGGTGGGCGTGCCGCCGAGGAACTGGTCTTCAACGAGGTCACGACCGGAGCATCGAATGACCTTGAGAAGGTCACCGGAACCGCCAAGCAGATGGTGATGCGTTTCGGCATGTCCGAGCGACTCGGCCCGCGGGTCTTCGGGCATGATCGCGGCCAGCCCTTCCTGGGCCGGGACATGGGTTCGGAGCCTGATTACTCGGATGAGATCGCCCGCGAGATCGACGACGAAATCCGTCGCATCGTCGAGAACGCGCATCAGACCGCCCGCGACATTCTCGACGAGCGCCGCGACGATCTGGAAAGGATCTCCGAGATCCTGCTGGTTCGCGAGACGATCGACGCCGAACAATTCGTCGCCCTGCTCGAAGGGGCAAGCGAAGAAGAGGTCTTTCCGCCCGAAAGCAGTTCCGATTCGACCGAGGAGGAATACCCCTCGGAGCCGGAGCCGGTCAACAAGCCGACCACGGACCCGGCACCCTCACCGCCACGCCCCGGTTACGCCGGCGGTATGACGGACATGCGCTCCGACCGGAGCTGAGCCGGGTCGGAATTCCGCGGGGGCCTTCCCCGGCGGCGGTTTCCGCGCTCCGCGACTCCCGGACCGAGTCGGGGATACTCCCCGCATGTCCGTCGAATCGATCGAATCCGAGGTTGTCGTTGTCGGTGCCGGGTTGGCCGGACTTTCGGCTGCCCGCGAACTGAAACGCCTCGGGGTGGACGTGACCGTGGTCGAGGCCCGCGACCGGGTCGGCGGCCGGACCCTCAACGAACCGATCGGTGGCGGCGAGATCGTTGAACTGGGTGGTCAATGGGTGGGTCCGGGACAGGATCACGTGCTTGCACTGATCCGCGAACTCGGGCTCGAGACTTTCCCCACCTGGTGCGAAGGCAGGAACGTATTCGAGCGCGGCGGCAAGGCTCGCACCTACTCGGGCACCATTCCCAAGCTGAACCCCGTTTCCCTGGCTGAGGTCGGGGTAGCCCTGAAGCGGCTCGAACGGATGGCCGCAAAGGTGGATGTCGAGCAGCCCTGGACCCAGACCGAACTGGCCCGCTGGGATGCCGAAACCTTTGCCACCTGGGCGCGGCGCAACGCGAAAACTCCGGCGGCAAGGGATCTGCTTCGACTGGCAATCCAGGCGGTCTGGGCCGCCGAACCGGAGGACGTCTCCCTGCTTCACGCTCTCTTCTACGTCCGGTCTTCCGGCGGGTCGCTCGAAAAGATGCTCGACGCGGAAGGTGGCGCGCAGGATTCGAGAGTGGTCGGAGGAACGCAGTTGATCTCCGAGCGCATGGCGGCCGAACTCGGCGATGCCGTGCACCTCGGTCATCCGGTCCGCAGCGTTCGCTGGCGTCAGATGCCGGGTGACGTCGGGGAGGCTCTGGTCGAGGTCGGTCCCCACCCGGTCACGGTCGAGGCCGACGGACTGACGGTCTCCGCCCGGGCGGCGGTAATCGCCCTGCCCCCGGCTGTTGCGGGCCGGCTCGATTACGACCCGATCATGCCGTCGGTCCGGGACGGGCTCACCCAGCGCATGGTCCAGGGCACCGTCGTCAAATGCCACGCGATCTATTCCGAGCCGTTCTGGCGGGCGGAAGGCCTTTCCGGCCAGGCAACCAGCGCCGACGGGCCGGTCTCGGTCACCTTCGACAACTCTCCGCCCTCGGGCAGCCCGGGCGTCCTGCTCGCGTTCCTTGAAGGCAACGCCGCCCGGAATGCCACCGACCTCCCCGCGGAGGAAAGGCAGCGGATCGTGCTGGACTGTCTGGTCCGGCTTTTCGGGTCCAGGGCTGCGCAACCGGAGCACTTTGTGGACAAGGCCTGGGCGGTCGACGAGTTCGCCCGCGGCTGCTACGGCGGCTACCTGCCGACTGGCGCCTGGCTGACCTACGGTGCCGGCCTCCGGGCCCCGGTCGGTCCGCTCCACTGGGCCGGAGCCGAAACCGCGACGGTCAACGCCGGCTACATGGACGGGGCAATCAGCTCGGGAATCCGTGCCGCCACCGAGATCGCCGGAGGCGTTGATCGATGAAGGTGATGGGCATCGTCAATGTGACGCCGGATTCGTTCTCGGACGGGGGAGAGTTCTTCGACCACGAAAAGGCGATCGAGCACGGGAAACGGCTGGTCGCCGAGGGGGCGGACGTACTTGACATCGGTGGCGAGTCGACCAGGCCGGGAGCCGAAGCGGTGCCGCTCGAAGAGGAGATCCGTCGTGCGATCCCGGTTGTTCAGGGCCTGGCCGGCGTCGCCCCGATTTCGATCGATACGACCAAGGCAGAGGTCGCAGCGCTGGCCATCGACGAGGGCGCGACGATGGTCAATGACGTCACCGCCCTCGCCGGTGACATGGACATGGCCGCCGTATGTGCCGGCACCGGAGTCGAGGTGGTTCTCATGCACATGCTCGGGACCCCCCGCACCATGCAGGTCGACCCCAGGTACAACGATGTCGTCGCCGAAGTGGCGGAGCTTCTGGCGATCAGGGTCGGCCAGGCCGACCGGGCGGGTATCGCGAGGGAGAAAATCTGGATCGACCCCGGGATCGGCTTCGGCAAGACGGTCGATCACAACCTCTCGCTGCTCAAGTGGACGGAAGCCTTCAGCAACATGCGACTGAAGGTCCTGGTCGGAGCGTCCCGCAAGTCGTTCATCGGCCAGCTCGACAACGGGGCAGACGAGGCCCATCGGCTCGGCGGGACCATCGCCTCCTGCCTGGCTGCCATGCGGGGCGGTGCCTCGATGGTTCGCGTTCATGACGTGGGTCCGGTGGTCCAGGCGATCCGGGTCGCGCAGGCCATCGAATCTGCCGAAGGCGGACCGGGACCGGTTCACAGGTAGGTTCTGACCATGCTCAAAGGCGAAGACGGCGAAGTGATAATCCGGCTTGAGGGCGTTATCGCTCACACGAACCACGGGGTGACTGCTGCCGAACAGGAAGTCGGGCAGCGCATGGTCTTCGATCTGGAAATGGAACCGGACGGCTGCCAGGCGACCGCGACTGATGACGTTCTGGACACCGTGGATTACGGCGAGGTGACCGCCTGGCTGGTCGAATCCGCGATGGATACGCGTTTTCGCACGCTCGAAAGGCTGGTCAGTGCCCTTGCTGACGGTCTGCTTGAGAACTTCCGCCTTAGGGCGGTTCGCCTCAGGGCGACCAAGCCGGTTCCGCCGGTGCCGGTGACCATGGATGGAGCTTCGGTCGAGGTGTTCCGCCGTCGCGATGACTACTGATCCCGCCCCGGGAAAAACTGAACCCGCGGCGGTGCGCGAGGTCTATCTCGGACTTGGTTCGAATATCGGTGATCGATTCGGCTATCTGCGTGAAGCGATCCGGCGGCTGGAGGAGAAGGGGCTCCGGGTCGAGTCGGTCTCTTCGGCCTGGGAGACCGAACCGGTCGGGGAAATACTCGACCAGCCCGATTTCCTCAACGCGGCGATCCGGGTCCGGAGTGAACTTGAACCGGAGGTCATGCTCGACCTGCTGAAGTCGGTCGAGGCGGACCTCGGCCGCGAAACCGGCCGGCCCCGGCATTCCCCGCGGGTGATCGACATCGACCTGCTGCTTATGGGCGACCTGGAATACGAGTCCGACAGGTTGAAGCTGCCGCATCGCGAAACCACTTCCCGAAGGTTCGTGCTGGCCCCGCTGCTCGAGCTCGATCCCGATCTGTGTTTGCCCGACGGCACCCGCCTTGCCGACGCGATGGCGGCCCTGGAAACCGACCTCGAAGGGGCCGACGAAGGCCAGGACATTCGCCGGACCGGATCACTGTTCGAAGAGTGAAGGCTGCCTTGCCGGGTGGTTCCGGCCGGTCTTGCCGCTCCCGGGGGCTTCCCTCCCGGTAACCCCCGGCGGCCGCATTGGCGGACCTTCCCTTTCGCTGGCTCTCCGCCGGCGGTAGCGGCCGCGGGCAGCGGCGGTGATGCGTTGCTGTTCGCCTTTTGGCAAGCGGGAGCGGCCATTGAAGAGGTGGTCGTATTCGGGAACCAGTTCCGGCCTTTCCGCCTCCAGCCATTCGAAGAACACGGTGCGGGTCTCCTTGCGCAGGTTCAGGGCGATCGGGGTGACGAAGTCTGCGTCGGCCCCACTGGCTGCCCGAAGGATCGGCTCGATCTGTTCCGGCCGGTCATTTATGCCGGGCATGATCGGGGCGATCAGAATGCCGGAGGGAATGCCGCGTCGCCTCAGCTCCGCAACCGCCTCAAGCCTCGCTCCGGGGCTCGGCGTGTGAGGCTCGGTCGCCCGCCAGGCCTTTTCGTCAACGGTCGGCACTGAAAGGTTCACCCCGATCGGCCGCTCGCGGTTCATGCGCTCGAAGATCGGCAGGTCGGAGAGGACCAGGGGCGACTTGGTCAGCACCGAAACCGGCGTCTTTGCCTGGTCCAGCGCTTCCAGGACTTCACGGGTGAGCCGGTACCGGCTTTCGACCCACTGGTAGGGGTCGGTGTTGGTACCGAGGGCCACCAGCTCCCGCTTCCACGAGGGACGGGAAAGTTCGCTCCTCAGTACCTCGGGAACGTTCACCTTGACCACGATTTCCTTTTCGAAATCGCGGCCCGGGTTGAAGCCGAGGTAGGTATGGGTGGGTCGGGCGAAGCAGTACACGCAGGCGTGGCTGCAGCCACGGTAGGGATTCACGGTCCAGCCGAAGCCGTAGGGGCCTTCGGGAACCCGGTTCAGGGCCGACTTGGCCCGGACCTCATGGAATCTGGTGCCCATCGCCTCCGGAGCGGCAAAGGTGCGGACCGGGCCCAGACCTGCATCCTCCATTCCGGGCAGGGTCGGTTCCGACTTTGCTTCAACCGTTCGTCCGTCCGCGGTCACTCTCTGGCCATCCCAGCGCACGAACACATGTTCGCATACCAGCCAGGCGAAACCACCGTTGCAACACTTGGGAGAGATGTCTCATGCAAGGCTGTAGTCTCACCGGCATGTCTGACTCATACGACTTCGCAGTCCGCCGCGATGACATGCGGGACACCTCCGTTATCGACACCCCGGGAGAAGACCGGGATATCGAGGACGGACAGATCCTGCTCGCCGTCGACCACTTCTCGCTGACCGCCAACAACGTCACCTACGGGGCGATGGGCGAGGCGATGAGCTACTGGAACTTCTACCCGGCAGAGGAAGACTCGCTGGGCCGGATTCCGGCCTGGGGCTACGCGGATGTGATCGCCTCGAAGGCGGACGGGATCGAGGTCGGGACCCGGGTGTTCGGTTACTTGCCGATGTCGACCCACGCCGTTCTGGAACCGGGCCGGATTCGCGAATCGGGCTTCACGGACATCACCGGTTACCGGACCGAGCTGCCCGCGGTCTACAACGAATACCGCTTGGTCACGGGCGAGAAGGACGAAGACCGGGAACGCCTGGTTGCCATTTTCATGCCGCTCTACGGAACCTCGTGGCTGCTCGCCGACTGGCTGAATGAAATCGACTTCGCCGGTGCCGCCCAGCTGGTCGCTTCCAGCGCCTCCAGCAAGACCGCGCTGGGGCTCGGCCACGCCCTCCAGGTTGACTTCGACAATCCGATCGAGACGGTCGGTCTCACCTCACCCGGCAACCTCGAGTTCACCAGGGGCACGAAACACTGGGATGCGGTCGTGACCTACGACGACCTCGAGAGCCTCGACGCCGACACGCCGACGATCTACGTCGATTTCGGTGGCAACGCGAAGCTCAGGCACCGGATTCACAGCCACTTCGGCGACCGGCTGCTCGCCAGCGTGGCGGTCGGCATCGCCGACTGGGAATCGATGGTCCCGGACGACGGTGAGTCGCTGCCCGGTCCGCAGCCGCAGTTCTTCTTCGCGCCTGACCGGGTCGTCAAACGCAACGCCGACTGGGGTCAGGATGGTCTGGGCGAACGGCTCGCCAAGAGCCAGGATCGTTTCACCGATCGCAGTCGCGAGTGGATGGAGGTCCGGATCGGAGCAGGTCCCGATGCGATCCGCGACTCGTTGCTCGAACTGATGGACGGCAAGGTTCCCCCGAACGAGGGCATTTCGGTCAGCCCCTGACCGGCAGGGTCTCACCGTCCGGGTCAAGCGAGGTATCGGGCCGCGGCGGCAGCGGCGCTGTGTCCGTATCCGCCGTTGAAAAGGACGGCGTGGACCAGGAGTGGCTGGATTTGCCAGAAGCCGATCCGTTCCCGGTACCCGCCGGCCAACGGTTCGACTTCCTCGTAGGCCGCATAGAAGGAAGGTCCCGGGCTGCCGAATAACTCGAGCATGGCCAGGTCCAGTTCACGGTGCGCTCCGTGGGCAGCCGGATCGATCAGCCAGGGGCGCCTCTGGCTCCACAGCACGTTGCCGGACCAGAGGTCGCCATGAACCCGGGCCGGAGGCTCGATCGGGCCGGCCAGTTCATTCGCCCGGTCCGCGACCTTCTCGATCAGGTCTCGATCAGAGGCGCCGAGGGCACCGCGAACATGGGCCTGACCGGCCAGGTTGCGCAGCCTTCCCGCGTAGGCCCCGGCAAATCCGGCTGGGGGCGGGGCAGGGTTCAGCGGGACGATTGCCTCGCCGAAGATGATCCCGCCTCCGGTGGCCCCGGGCGCCAGCCGGTCGAACCCCTCGGCTCCGGCCTGATGGACCAGGGCCAGCCCCCGGCCCAGCCCGGCTTCCTCGCCCCGCGGTCCCGGCTCGACCCATTCGAGGATCAGCCCGGGCTCGTCCCCGTGATCGACCACCGCCACCACTCCTGGAACCGGTAACGCTCCGACCTCGCCCAGCCAATTCAAACCGGCCGCCTCGTTCGCGAATTCTTCGACCGAACCCCCGGGCCGGCTCTTGCCGAAAAGGACATCGCCATCCGCGGTCTCGACCCGCCAGCCCCGGTTGATGTCCCCGCCGGCGATCGGCTCGCAGGATCGGATGTCCCGGTCGAGCGCCAGCTGCACCGATGCGGCGAAATCACTCATCACAGCAGTATCCAACCCGTTTCCGGGAGCGGCCTTTCGGGAAGTGGCTCCGTGAACAGGAACGATCGGAGGTACAGATGAGTGACGCAGAGCGAATCGTGATCGTCGGGGCCAGCCTGGCCGGGGCCCGGGCGGCAGAAGGAGCAAGGGAAGCGGGTTTCGAGGGGTCAATCGTCCTGATCGGTGAGGAGCCCGAACGGCCTTATGAACGGCCGCCGCTTTCGAAGGACTATCTGCGTGGCGAGAAGGACGACCTGTCCTGGGTACATGAGGAGTCGTTTTATTTGGAGCAGGACATTGACCTCCGGACTTCGACCGTTGTCTCCCGGGTCGACCGCTCTGCGAAGACAGTGCTGATCGAGGGCTCCGAACCCGAGCCCTGGGACCGCCTGCTGCTTGCCACCGGTTGTGAGCCGAGACGGATCGACATTCCCGGCTCCGATCTGGACGGGATTCACTACCTCAGAACAGTCGCCGATTCGGCCGCACTCGGCGGCCGGCTTGGCGATGGAGTCAGGGTGGTCGTGGTCGGAGCCGGCTGGATCGGGTCCGAGGTCGCTGCCTCGGCCCGGCAGAAAGGCTGTGAAGTGACCCTGGTCGAACCACAGGAGGTGCCGCTGCAATCGGTGCTCGGGACCGGGATCGGCGAGGTATACCGGGACGTTCATCTCGAGCAGGGCGTGGACTTCAAGGGCGGAACGAGCGTCGAGGCTTTCACCGGAGATGCCGCGGTCTCCGGTGTCAAGACCACGGCCGGCGAGATTCCGGCCGATCTAGTGGTGGTCGGGATAGGTGCGGAGCCGAGAACCGGACTCGCCGAGGCGGCCGGGCTCGAGCTGAACAACGGGGTGCCGGTTGACGCGGGCCTCAGGACCGAGGCCGAGGGCATCTACGCCGCGGGCGACATCGCGAATCAGTTCCACCCGTTCTTCAACGACCGGATCCGGGTCGAGCATTGGGCAAACGCGCAGCGTCAGGGCTTCGCCGCCGGACAATCGATGGCCGGTGCCGAGGTGATCTACGACGAGCTCCCGTACTTCTACTCGGACCAGTACGAGGTCGGAATGGAATACGTCGGCCACGCGGCCGACTGGGACGAAGTCGTGATCAGGGGCAGCAGGGAAGACCGTGAGTTCATAGCTTTCTGGCTTAGGGACGGCCAGATCCAGGCGGGAATGAACGTAAATATCTGGGACGTGAGCGAGACGATCGGCGAGCTGATCAGCTCACGCCAACGGGTCGACCTGATGGCCCTCTCCGACCCCGAAACCGACTTGGCCTCCCTGAAGATCCAGTAAGCGCCGAAAGCCGACTTTCTGTCGGTATATGGCAGAAAGCGGGCTTTCGGTACGTCAAGCGGGCGCGGTGGCGGGCTGTTCCCTGAGCGGGGCGAGCCACTCGGCCGGGAGGGCCGGAGGAACGTCGCCAGCGTAGGACGGGACAACCTGCACCGCCGCCTTGCCGATCGGGCGGTCAGCGATGTAGGGACGAAGGTCCTGAAGACACATCAGCAAACAGATGCTGGTCGCGATCTGAAAGTCGGCCGCGTTCGGTGTCGCACCACCGAGGGTGCCATCTTCGACCCAGGCATCGAGCCGGTCCAGCCACTGCGGCAGGGCCGCCAGGTCATCCCTGACGTTCTGGTCGGTTGAATCGTTGACCTTGTATTCGCCCCAGATGATCGGGCCACTCGTATAGGCGGCCACTGACTGGGGCAGCGGCAGGTTTGACCCTTCGAGGAAGGTGGCGATCGAACGGGGCTGGCGGCGGACCGTGTTCCAGAGGATCTGGCGAACCGCATGCTGCAGCTCGGCCTCACCGAAGGCTTCGGCGGTCAGGACTTTCTTGCGGGACTCCTGATCGGCCGGCAGCAGGGGCGGTTCGGGCACGATCCGGTCCAGCGCCCGGGCGATATCGACGGAGTTCTGGATCTTTTCCCCGTTGAACTTGAGGGCGGGCACAGTGGTTCCGGGAAAGCCGGCGGCACGGACCACTCCCTTATGCAGAAGAGGCATCAGGTCGATGGTCTTGTAGTCGATGCCCTTGAAGTCGAGCATCAGCGCGACTCCTTTCGCTGGATGTGATCCGGGCAGTGAGTACAGGGTCGCCTTGCTCATGCCCCGGAGTCTACGACCGGGAGGCGCGAGAGTCCACGGCCGGGGGGCGGTAAACCGGGCGATGGCGCCCGCCTTTGCGGCGGTCTTCCTGCCACACTTCAAAGGTCCATGCTCCTTGCAATCGACGTCGGCAACACGCAGACTCATCTCGGTGCTTTCGAAGGCACCGAGCTGGTCCGTCACTGGCGTTTTCAGACCCGGGCCGGGGCGACCAGCGACGAGCTGGCCGAACGGATCTCCGGGCTGATGGAACTGCGCGGTACCGGCTTCGACGATCTCGACGGTCTGGTCGTTTCCTCGGTGGTCCCGCCACTCGGCTCGGAATACACCCGGCTCGCGGAGCAGTACCTGGATGTGGATTGCCTGCTGGTCGGCCCGGGTATCCGGACGGGGATGGCGATCGAGATCGACAACCCGGCGGAGGTCGGAGCGGACCGGCTGGTCAACGCGATCGCCGCCTACGAGGAAGTCGGGGATGTCTGCGTCGGGGTCGACTTCGGCACCGGCATCAACTTCGACGCGGTCTCGGCCGATGGCGCCTACCTCGGAGGGGCAATCGCCCCCGGCGTGGAGATATCCCTGACCGCCCTGACCGAGCGTGCCGCCAGGATCTCGCGAATCGATCTCGACGAGCCGAAAAAAGCGATCGGCACCTCTTCGCGGGAGGCGATCCAGATCGGGGTCCTCTACGGGTTTGCCGGGCTGGTCGACGGCATCGCCCGCCGGATCAACCGTGAACTAGGAGGTCAGGCCCGTTTTATCGCCACCGGCGGATACGCGAAATCGATCGTTCCCTACTCGGACGAAATCGACGAAATCGACGAGCTCCTCACGCTCAAGGGGCTGCGCATCATCCATGAGCGCAACCGTGGCTGAGGTCCGGCCAGCGAAGACCGGAGACCAGCCCGCACTAACCGAGCCATTCGAGATCGGCGGGGTGGCAATCTCCAACCGGGTTCTGCTCGCCCCGCTGGCCAGTATCGGCAACTGGTTCGTGCGCCTGCAGGCAAAGCGGTTCGGGGCCGGCCTCGCGGTTTCGGAAATGGTTTCCAGCTTCGGACTTCATTACGGCAACGAAAAGACCATGAAGGAGCTGCTGCGGATCCACCCGGATGAGCATCCGGTCTCGATCCAGCTCTTCGGCCAGTCGCCGGAGGCGATGGAGTCCGGGGCGAGGATCGCCGCCGGGGCCGGGGCGGACCTGATCGACATCAACATGGGCTGCCCGGTGCCAAAGGTCAGAAAGACCGGGGCCGGGGCCGAGCTGCTTTCCGACCCGGAACTTGCCCTCGACCTGGCCCGGGCCGCCGGTGAGGGATCCGGCTTGCCAGTCACGGTCAAGATCCGGTCCGGGCTGATGCCTGGTGACCGTTCCGGGTTCGATCTTGCGATCAGGCTGGTCGAGGAAGCCGGAGTGGCGGCGATCGGCTTCCATCCCCGGGTCGCCAAGCAAGGGCACAAGGGTCAGCCCGACTATGCGATGGCCCGCGAGCTTTCCGGGGCAATCGATGTGCCGCTGATCATCTCGGGCGGTCTCAGCAGCGCCGAGTCGGCCCGGGTCGCCTACGAGGAATCGAACGCCGACGCGGTGATGATTGCCCGCGGATCCCTGGGGTACCCGTGGGTATTCGCCGAGCTGACCGGCCGCGAGGTCGAGCCGCCGTCGCGAGAGTCGATCATGGACGAGCTGGCCTGGGTGATGGACCGGGCCGAGGAGCATCTCGGCGAGGAACGGGCGGGCCGCTACCTGCGCAAGTTCTACCCCTGGTACCTGGATCAGCTCGACGTGCCCAAACTGGTCCGCAGCGAGCTCTGCCAGACCGCCGGGCTCGACCGGGCGAGGGAGATCGTGGCCGGGATCAGGAACGGCGAACCGGTGATCGCGTGAGTGCCGGAATCGGTCTTTCCGAGCGGCTCGAGACCTGGCGCCTCAAGGGCCGGCTTGAGGAATTCCGCGGTCGCCACATCCACGCCCGGTTCCGGGACGGGGAAGGCCCGTTGCTGGTCCTGCTGCACGGCTTTCCCACCTGTTCCTACGACTGGCGCTACCTGTTCGATCTCATGCCGGACCGGGCGATGCTCGCCTTCGACTTTCTCGGCTTCGGCTTTTCCGACAAGCCGCGGGACCATTCCTACACCCTCTCCTGGCAGGCCGATTTGACCGAGGAACTGGTCTGCCGGCACTGGGGGGACAGGCCGGCCTTCGTCTGCGCCCACGACTTCGGAGCCTCGGTGGCGACCGAAATGATGGCCCGTGACCTGGCCGGTGAGCTTCGTTTCAACCTCGGCGGGATGCTGATCTTCAATGGCTCGATCCTGGTCGAAAGGTCGAACCCGACCCTGGCCCAGAAACTGCTGAGGGGCCCGCTGGGACCGTTGGCCGCCAGGTTCTCTAACGAGGCATTCTTCCGGCGGCAGTTCGCTTCGGTATTTGGCGATGAACACCCGCTGACCGATGCCGATGCCACCGATTACTGGAGCCTTATGACCTTCAATGACGGCAACCGGCTGGGCCACAAGCTGGTCTCCTACATGGACGAAAGGGCGATCTACGCCGACCGCTGGCATGGCGCCATCTCGCAGTGGCAGGGGGATCTCTCGCTGGTCTGGGGAATGCAGGATCCCGTCGCCGTGCCCGACATTCTCGACGGCCTGCTTGAAATGAGGCCTCGGTTGCCGGTCGTCCGCATGCCGGGGATCGGTCATTACCCCCAGGTCGAGGATCCGGAAAGCTTTGCCCGGACGGTCAACCGGTCATTGGCTCCCGACCCCACATCGTTATAATCGCGCGTCCGCTGCCCTGCCGGCGCCTCCTGGTGCCGCTCAGGGCGTTCGTCATTTTCAGGGCCAGCCAGCTTTGGCTGACCCTCCCAAGAGAGGTTGATACCTGTGAGTCGCCAGTCTGAAATCACGCCTGAAGGTCTGAAGAAGCTCGAAGAAGAGATCGAGTATCTCTCGACGGTGCGCCGTCGGGAGGTTGCCGACCGGATCAAGGAGGCGCGTGACTTCGGAGATATTTCCGAGAACGCCGAATACGACGACGCCAAGAACGAACAGGCCCAGCTCGAGGCCCAGATCGTCCAGCTCGAAGAGCGCCTTCGCCGATCGACAGTGGTCGAGGAAGGATCGGCAGAGAAGGGCGAGGTTTCCTTCGGCTCGATCGTCCACATCAAGGATCAGGATTCGGGTGATTCGAAGAAGTTCCAGATCGTCGGTTCGACCGAAGCCGACCTGGCCCAGGGCAAGCTTTCGAGCGAGTCCCCGATCGGCGCTGCCCTGATCGGCGGCAAGGTCAACCAGATCGTCAAGATCCCGGCCCCGCGCGGTCCGGAGAAGCAGTTCAAGATCACCAAGATCGAAGCTGCCTGAGGCTCCAACCGGGAAAATCCGGCCATGACCGACAGCGAGAACCGGGAGGAGAAGCCGGACGAAGGTTCGGCCGAAGGCTTTGCCGGGATCCTCGCCGAGCGCCGCGAGAAGCTCGATCGGCTGCGGGCATCCGGCGTCAACCCCTTCCCTCACTCCTTCCCGGCGAGGGAGGACATCGCCAGCGTCCTCGCGGCGCATGAGGGGCTGGAAGCCGGCGCCGAAACCGATTCGGTCCACCGGATCACCGGCCGGATCACCGCCCGTCGCGGCCACGGCAAGGCAGCGTTCATTGACCTGCGGGATGCCACCGGCCAGATCCAGGTCCACGCCAAGGCGGATGTGCTCGGGGATCCGTATGCATTGCTGGACGACCTCGACCTGGGAGATTTCATCGGGGTCGAAGGCCGGGCGATAGTCACCCGGCGGGGCCAGCTTTCGATCGAGGCCGGCTCCTGGCAGGTCCTGGCCAAGGCCCTGCGTCCGCCTCCGGACAAGTTCCACGGCCTGGAGGACACGGAGACCCGCTACCGCCGTCGGGAACTCGACCTGATCGCCAACAATGAGTCACGGGAGATCTTCAGGATCCGGGCCCGCACCGTCAGCGAAGTCCGCCGCTGGCTCGACGACCACGGCTTTTTCGAGGTCGAAACGCCGGTCCTTCAACCGCTGTACGGAGGGGCCCTTGCCCGGCCCTTCGTGACTCACCACAACGCGCTCGACCGCCAGCTCTTCCTGCGCATTGCCACCGAGCTCTATCTCAAGCGATGCGTCGTCGGCGGGATTGACAAGGTTTACGAGCTCGGCAAGGACTTCCGTAACGAGGGCATCTCGATGAAACACAACCCCGAGTTCACGATGCTCGAATGGTACGAGGCCTACGCCGATTACGGCGACACCGCGGCCGAGCTCGAGGAACTGGTTTCCGGTGTCTCGGAGAAGGTGCTCGGCAAGGCGGAGATCGAAAGGGACGGCCGGACGATCTCACTCGCCCCGCCCTGGCACCGGATCACCCTCCGGGACGCGATCGTCGAACACGCTGGGATCGACATCGACGAATTGACCGACCGCGATGCCCTTTCCGAGGCGATCGGAAACGAGGACGAGACGGCCGGCTGGGGCAAGCTTGTCGACACGGTCTTTTCCCGGGAGGTCGAGCCGAAGTTGATCGAACCGACCTTCATCCTCGACTACCCGGAGGAACTCTCGCCCTTCGCCAAACAGCACCGCGAGAAGCCGGGCAAGGTGGAGCGCTGGGAAGCGTTCATCGGCGGGGTGGAGATCGCCAATTCGTTCACCGAACTGAACGACCCCGACGAGCAGCGCCGGCGCTTCGAACAGCAGGCGGCCGAGATCGACCGCGGTGATGACGAAGCGCAGCCCTTCGACGAATCCTTCATCGAGGCTCTCGAGCAGGGCATGCCGCCGACCGGCGGGGTCGGCCTCGGCATCGACCGCCTGGTAATGATGCTGACTAATTCCGCGTCGCTCCGGGAAGTGGTTCTTTTCCCGGCGATGCGCGACTGAGTCACGTCAAACGGGGCCGACCACCGACCTCCCCCGGGCCGGCGCCGGCTACCTTTGCGCTGATCAGGCGGGTTCGCCGTTCGGACCCTTGGGCAGGCCCGGGCCGAAATAGCCGGTCGAGTGGTAGATCCGGATCAACTGGCGGATCCCGCGACGATAGTCGGCAGCCGGAACCATGAACAGCTTCGAGCTCTGGTAGCAGTAGGTGCCGGTGGTGTCGGCAGCGGCATAGTCGAAGATCAACTGCCCCTTGCCGGCCCGGCGGCCGCGACCGGCGGTGACGATGATCGTCTGCCGGAAATAGTTCCTTCCCACCTGCCGGAGCCGACCCTTGCGCACGAAACGGAGCCCCTTCACGCTCTGGCGCTGGCTGGCGATGAAGCGGGCCGCCGACTGGCGGTAGCTGTTCGCCGCCACGCAGAAAAGGTTGCTGAAGCCCCAGTCGATCCCTCTCCGGCCGTCGGGGGAGGAGATGCTAATGCCCTGCTTGCTGCAGACGGCCGACCAGCTGGAGGGTCCGGTCCAGGACCAGTTGGTGCAGCGGTGGATTTTGTCCCGGGCCGAAGCCGGACCGGGAGAAGCAAACAGGATGGCGGCCGCCAGCAGGGCCAGGATCACAGAGGTGAACGAGCGCTTCATGGGGTCAGATTAGCCTTGCCGTTGGTCGGTATCTCTAGAGGTTTCGCTGGGTGATGGTCGACTGCACGAGCCGCAGCAGCCTGATGCTCTTCGCGTTGCCCCGGGCCGGCGCGCCGCGGCTCTGGAAGCGCTGGCCGCAGGCACCGCTGACCGCGAAGATGTCCATGATCATCTCGCCGCGGATCGCCTGGCCGCTGCCTTTGCGCCGACCGGCCCAGAGCACTTTCTGGCGGAAGTAGGCCGGTCCATAGCGTGCGGCAGGCAGCTTCCGGATCTTGCCGATCTTTCTGAAATGCGTTCCCCGCATCGGATGCGAGTAGATGCCCTGACCGGCCCCGGCCGTGTTGCGGAAGTTGTTGCGGAGGTACTTGAACCATTGACCCGCGGTTTGAGGGCAGATCACGCCGCTAGCGCCGTAGTTGTTCCACAGGGTCCCGGTCGGCGAGGAAATGTGGAGGTCGTTCTTGCCCGAGGCGGCGAGCCACGATCCGGGTCCGTACCAGACCCAGTAGAGCTCCTGATGGCGCCGGAAATTCGACGGATATGCCGCGTCGGCCGTTGGCGGGGCCAGGATCGGCACCAGCATCCCGGCCATGACGAGGCAGGTGGCCAGCAGCATCGGCCATCTCAAATCCGCTCCCCGCTTCATCTCCCTCATGAACCGACCTTAACGCCGGAAGCTGCGGGGTTCAAGGCTGGCGGGCCAATCGGCCGGGATGGGTGCCTCGTTATACTGGCTTATTCGCTCGATCCCTCAAGACCGGAGGTCAGATCCCAAGGAGTTTCACGACTGAAACAGGGATAGGGCAGCCGGCGCTTTGCCGACTCGAAACCAGCATCAGACAAACCGACCGACCGATCACCGATACTCAGGCAACCACCGAGGTTTGAGGTAGAAGAAGAAACTTGTTCGAGAGATTCACAGAACGCGCACGTCAGGTAGTCGTCCTCGCCCAGGAAGAAGCGCGGACGCTCAAGCACAACTACATCGGCACCGAGCACATCCTGCTCGGTCTGCTTCGCGAGGAGGAGGGTCTTGCCGCCCGGGTCCTCGAATCACTCGAAATCACCGTTGAGCGGGTACGGGCCCAGGTGGTGCGGATCGTCGGCTCCGGCGAGGAAGTCACTTCCGGCCAGATTCCGTTCACCCCCAGGGCGAAGAAGGTTCTGGAACTGGCCCTGCGCGAGGCACTCAGCCTGGGTCACAACTACATCGGCACCGAGCACATCCTGCTCGGCCTGGTCCGCGAGAACGAGGGCGTCGCCGCCCGCATCCTGCTCGACTTCGATGCCGACTCGGACAAGATCCGCAACGAGGTAATCCGCATGCTGTCGGGCCCCGGCGGCCGCCGGCCCGGCCAGAGCGGCAGCGGCTCCGCTTCCGGTACGAGCCAGGGTGAAGGTGGCGGCAAGAAGTCTTCGAAACTGCTCGATCAGTTCGGTCGCAACCTGACCAAGCTGGCCGAGGACGGCAAGCTGGATCCGGTGGTCGGTCGCGAGACCGAGATCGAACGGATCATGCAGATCCTCTCGCGCCGGACCAAGAACAATCCGGTCCTGCTTGGCGAGCCCGGTGTCGGCAAGACCGCCGTGGTCGAAGGACTGGCCGCCCGAATCATCAAGGGCGAGGTGCCCGAGATGCTCCGCGGCAAGCAGATCTACACCCTGGATCTGGCCGCCCTGGTCGCCGGATCGAAGTATCGCGGCGAGTTCGAGGAACGGCTCAAGAAGGTGATGAAGGAGATCGCCTCTCGCGGTGACATCGTCCTTTTCATCGACGAGATCCACAATCTGGTCGGCGCCGGCGCCGCCGAAGGCGCGATTGACGCCGCCTCGATCCTCAAGCCCGCCCTGGCCCGCGGCGAGATCCAGACCATCGGTGCGACCACCCTCGACGAATACCGCAAGTACCTCGAGCGTGATTCTGCCCTGGAGCGTCGCTTCCAGCAGATCCGGGTCGATCAGCCCACCCCGGAACAGACCGTGAAGATTCTCGAAGGCCTGCGCGAGCGCTACGAACAACATCACAAGGTCCAGATCTCCGACGATGCCCTGGAGGCCGCCGCGGAGCTGGCTGACCGCTACATCTCCGACCGTTTCCTGCCGGACAAGGCGATCGACCTGATCGACGAAGCCGCTTCGAGGATGCGGATCAAGTCGATGACCGCGCCGCCGGTCTACCGCGACCTTGAGGAAGAAATCGAGACCGCCCGCCGCGAGAAGGAAGCGGCGATCGAGGCCCAGGAGTTCGAGAAGGCCGCCAATCTGCGTGACACCGAGCGTCAGCTCACCACCCGCAAGCGTCAGCTCGAGGAAGAGTGGGCCGAAGGGGAGGAAGGCGAGCGCCCGGTGCTCGGCGAGGAAGAGATCGCCGACATCGTCTCGATGTGGACCGGCATCCCCGTCTTCAAGCTGACCGAAGCCGAGACCAAGAAACTGATCCAGATGGAGAGCGAGCTGCACAAGCGCGTGATCGGTCAGGAAGCCGCGATCGAGGCTGTCTCCAAGGCAATCCGACGCAGCCGGGCCGGGATCAAGGACCCGAAGCGTCCGGCCGGATCTTTCGTCTTCCTCGGCCCCTCGGGTGTCGGCAAGACCGAACTGGCACGCACCCTGGCCGAGTTCCTCTTCGGCGACGAGGATTCGATGGTCCGCATCGACATGTCCGAGTACATGGAGAAGCACGCGGTCAGCCGTCTGGTCGGTTCGCCTCCCGGCTACGTCGGATACGACGAGGGCGGCCAGTTGACCGAGGCCGTGCGTCGCAAGCCGTACTCGGTGCTGCTGCTGGACGAGATCGAGAAGGCTCACCCGGATGTCTTCAACATCCTGCTCCAGATCCTGGAGGACGGTCGCCTGACCGACTCGCAGGGCCGCACTGTGGACTTCCGCAACGCGATCATCATCATGACCTCGAACATCGGGGCCAACGAGATCGCCCGCAATCAGGGCGTTGGCTTCACCGTTTCCGATGACACCGGCATCACCTATGACGACATGAAGGGCCGCATCATGAGCGAGCTCCGGAAGGTCTTCCGGCCGGAGTTCCTCAACCGGATCGACGAGGTGATCGTCTTCCACAAGCTGAGCCGCGAGGAAGTCCGCGAGATCATCGAGCTGATGCTGGCCCGCGTCCGCAACCAGGTGGCAGAACACGAACTGATGCTCGAACTCGACAACGGAGCCAAGGATTTCCTGGTCGACAAGGGCTGGGATCCTTCGATGGGTGCGCGTCCGCTGCGCCGGGCGATCCAGCGCTACATCGAGGATCCGCTGGCTGACGAAGTGTTGAAGGCCGGCGGCGGAGAGTCGGTGGCCGGTTCGCTGGTCACGGTGACCCGCGACGAGTCCGGGGACGAGGACGACAAGCCGCTCAAGCTGAAGATCACCAAGCCCCGGCGCAAGCCGAAGAAGAAGGAAGAAGACCCGGAGAAGGTAGGGGTCGGGGCTTCCACTTCCGGTCCGGTTCCGACCGAACCCCCGTCCGGCAAGCCCGAAGCGTCGGATGGTCCCGCGGCTGAAACCGCGACCGAGTAGTCCGGAAACCGACACCTGCCGGCCCCTTAGAGCGGGGTTCGCCGCGACAGTCACGTGTTGCGTGTGTTCCTATAGCTAGACTGACCCGACAGTTCTAGGGACGGAGGGTTCTCTTGCGGGAAGGCTGTGCAAAAACCGGATCAATCAGAGGCACGATTGCGGCGCTTGCTTTCACCTGCCTGATCCTGGCGTCGCCATCGATCGCTTCCGCCGGCTGGACGGCCCCGGTCACGGTTTCCGGAGTCGGGAGCAGTGTCAGCCAGACCCGAGTGGCCGGTGGCAGTGACGGAAACTCCTGGGTGGTCTGGAAGCGGGAGGTCGGCGGTTTCGACGTGATCCAGGGAACCAGGGTGACTATTGACGGAGCCCACGGCTCGATAATCACTCTTTCGCCCGCCGGGCAGGACGTGACCGACCCGGTCCTGGTCTCAAGGGCCGACGGCTCGGCCATGGTTGGCTGGACCAACAAGAGCGGGACTTCAGACTTCATGCAGACCGTGGCGATTGCCGCCGACGGGACGGCCGGGAGCGTGGTCGACAGGTCCACGAACGGTCCCGCCGGCCAGGATGCGAAGGATCTTTCGATTGCGCTCGGTGACGACGGAACCGCGGGCGCCAGCTGGCTGCGTTACAACGGATCGATCTGGGTCGCCCAGGCGGTCATGGTCGGGACGGACGGCAGCTCCGGGACAATTCAGGATATGTCCGGAACCGAAGCCGCCGTCGGGGCGCCGGACATCGGTGCGGCACCCCCGTCAACGGTCGGCGGTTCCTACGCCTACCGCGTCTTCTGGCCCCAGGGCTCCGGGACCAGCAGCAACGTCGGCACCAGGCAGATCAATGCCGACGGCACGACCACCGACGTCGTCCTGTTGTTCGCCGATGGAGCCGCCTGCCAGGATCCCTTCGACGTAAACGTCACCTACAGCTCTGGCGGTGACCTCAACGCATTCTGGGTCTGTTACCGCCAGAACACAGACACCAGCACTGGCACCGAGTACTACAACTGGTCGGCCCAGTGGCTGCGGCTGAGTTCAGGGATACCGGTGACTTCACCGGCCGTGGTCAGCAACGCCTCACCAACCGAGCCCGGGGTGCCCTACAAGATCGTCGGCCTGTACGCGACCCAGGTCTTCGGCGGGCAGCCCGTCGTCGCCTGGACCCATGAACTCGATGGGGGTGGGGACCGGATGGAAACCGGCCGGGTCGTGCCGATCCTCCCGATCGGCGCCGCTTTCCAGGCCTGGGCCAATGCCTCCCCGGATCTGGCGGCAGCCGGTGATCCGGTGATCGCGGCCAATTCATCGGCGGCCGCGGTTTCGGGATACACCATTCCGGGTGCTCTACCCGGTCAGTCCTCGGTTTCCTGGACGCGGTTTTCCAACAGCTCATACGAACCGTTCACCCCCACCGGAAGCTTCCTATACAGCGCCGATCCGGGATTCTCGGTCGCCTCGAACGGCAAGAGCCTCGCCGCCTTCACCGGGATCGACGGCTCCAGCGTCGGCAGCGCCCGGGTCATGACCTACACCAGTCCCGGGATCCGGCTGGATCCGAACGGATTCAATTACGGAAAGGTCGACATCGGTGAGTCCAACAGCCGCTTCGCGACCATCAAAAGCAACGGACAGACCCCTGCCGAAGTTACCGGCATCTCGATTTCCGGGCCCGGTGCGGCGAGTTACTCGCTGAGCGGAGCGACCAGCTGCGTGAAGACTCTGGATACCAATTCCACCTGCCAGTTCGGCGTCAAGTTCAAACCCGGTTCGACCGCCAGCCAGAACGCGACGGTGACTGTGAGCACCGAGGTCGGGGTCCGTCAGATCAGCCTGACCGGCCGTGGTCTCAACCGGACCCGAAACCGGATCACCGTTGCCCCCGGCAGCAGGTCGGCCCGCAAGGGCAAGGTGGTGCGCTTCAAAGTCAAGGCGAAGAACGTGGGCGGCGTCACTTCGAATTCGACCCGCATCTGCGTCAATCTCCAGAAGCGGGCCCTCAAGCTCGCCGGCAACCGCTGTCGTTCGCTCGGCTCGCTGCCGGCCGGGGCCACTCGCAACCTGAGCTACCGCATCCGGGTCACCTGGCGTGCGCGGCGGGGAGTCAGGCTGCCGGTCACCTTCGTGATGCGGGCCAACAACGCCGTGGTGCGGCAGGTCGTCGCCCGGGTCTGGCGCAAGGGTAACTAGCCCGGCTGGCCTGCCGGACCGCGCTGCAAGCCGCCCGGCCGGCCCGGGCTCAACCCAGGCCGTAGGCGATGAAGTCCGCGTGGCGCCAGGTCTTGTCGGCTTTGCGCTGGGCGATCGCCTCGAGGTAAGGCTCGACCGGGCGGTCCGGCGGCCCCCACCAGCGGCCCGAATACCAGGCCCCCATGCTCCCCTGGAGGTCGCCGGCCCGGTACTTCTTTCCGTTGCCGGTGACTGTGTTGAGCCAGGTCTGTGTGCCGTCGTAGTAGGAGCGGATGATCGCCCCGTAATAGTCGGCGTTGAAGGCGGTGAAGTACCGGACGATCTTGCATTTTCCGCGGCAGTGGTAGGGCCGCCGGATCTGGTAGAGGCCGAAGGAATCGCCATTGTCGCCGCGGACGTCCATGTCCCACCAGGATTCGACCACGGCCGCCGCCCGCATCGTGTCGGTGTCGATTCCCCACTTGAGCGAGGCCCACTGGATGATCTCGTCGGTCGTGCCCTTGAAACGGCCGTCAACGAACTGTTTGTAGGGCATGTCGCTTCGTTTGCGCCAGGCTCTGAGCAGTTTCTTCCCCGGAACCCGGTGGTTGTCCCTGTAGTTCATCGGGCGCGGCTCGTAATGGTTCCGGTTGACCAGCTTTGCCGCCGCCTTGCTGGTCCTCGGACCCCAGCCGACCGGTTTCGTCTTCTGGTATTTCGCCTGGACCGCGCCGGGCGCGGCGAGCAGCCCGGCAAGGGCAATGGCGAGGCAGATCAGCCGGCAGCGCTTCACAGCTCGTCCTCCGGAGTTACTTCCAGGTATCTGATCATCTCGAAGGGCTCGTCCAGAGCCGTCATCGCGTTGAGCAGCATTCCGGTCGCGAAGAAGCGTGCGACTTCCGGCCGGGTCGCCTGGCTGATTTCAAGGACTTCCTCGAAGAGCCGGTTGAAGCCTTCACGGATCGGTTCTCTGAGGTCATCGTTTCCGGCCGCGGCGAAAACCTGGAGGTGGCAACGGACCCGATCGTCGTCGTGAAGCAGGCCCAGGTAGGCGAGTCCCATCTTGCGGATCCGCTCGTAGGGGCTGTCTTCCGGTCTGGCGATCTCACGGAACGTCTCAAGGATCCGCTCGTTCAGCGCGTCGTGGCAGGTCAGGAAGAGGTGGCGTTTGTTCTCGAAAAGGGCGTAGATGTAGGGCTGCCGGATTCCGGCGCGTTCGGCGATCATCGAGGTCGATGTGCCTGCGTATCCGCAGCGACCGAATTCGATCAGCGCCGCGTCAATGACCTCGGTGCGCCGAGCTTCCTGCGAAACCCTCGGTTTTCTCGTCTGCTCGTTCATCCGTGAGCCCTTCCATGATCCGGGTCATTCGTCCCCTGTTCGGGCACGCAGAACCTGGTCGGCCGCAGCCTGTGCCGCTTCGATCTGGCCCTGGACCAGGTCGAGACCGTTGTCCCAGAATGAGGGGTCACTCAAATCAACCCCGACCAGGGCTCCGAGTTGCTCCGGGGATCGGGATCCGCCCGCCGAAAGCATCTCCAGGTAGCCGGGGACTATCGCTTCGCCTTGTTCCTCGTAAAGCCGGTAGACCGAAAGGGCCAGCAGCTGTCCGTAGGCGTAGGCATAGACGTAACCGGGTGAACCGATGAAGTGGGGGACATAGGACCACCAGGACCGGTATCCGTCAGTGACTTCGACCGAGTCACCCAACAACTCCTTCTGGGTCTCGGCCCATAGTTCGCCGAAGTGGTCGACCGAAAGCTCGCCTTCACCGCGGCGCGCGTTGTGAACCCGGTCTTCGAACTGGTTCATGGCGATCTGCCGGAATATCGTTGCGATCTGGCCTTCCACCGATTCGGAAAGGAGCCCCAGGCGGGAAGCGGGATCCTTCTCCGCTTCCAGCAGCCTTCCGAAAACGAGTTCCTCGGCGAAGACAGAAGCCGTCTCGGCGACGGTGAGCGGAGTGTCCTGGTGGAATATCCCCTGCCTTGCGGCCAGGGTCTGATGCAGACCGTGGCCGAGCTCATGGGCGAGCGTGAGCACGTCACGACGTCGGTCGGTGTAGTTCAGCATCACGTAGGGATGGACCGAGGGCACGGTCGATGCCGAGAAGGCGCCGCCCCGCTTGTTCGGAGCGGGCGGGGCATCGATCCAGCGGCCTTCGAAGAACCTCCCGACCACTTCGCCCGCCTCGGGTGCCAGTGAGTCGAAGGCGTTCTGGACTATCTCCCGGCCCTCGTCCCACTCGATGGTTTCGTCATCGGTGGCAATCGCAGCCATGCGGTCATAGTCGGCCAGCCGGTCGATCTCGAGCAGCTTCGCCTTGGTCCGGTACCAGGAGCGGGCCATCTCGTAGCGCCCCTTGACCGCCTCGACCAGGGCCTGGACCGACTCGTCCGAGGCTTCGTTGCTGAGGTTCCGGGTCGCGAGCCAGTGAGGGTAGGAACGCAACCGGTCCTTGATCGACTTGTCCTGGAGCAGGGTGTTGAAGACGTAGGCCCTGGTTCTGAGCCCGGGTTCGAGCGATTCGGTGATCGCTTCCGCGGCCGTCCGCCGCACTTCCCGGTCGGGATCGTGAAGGCGGGAGAGCGCGATGTCGAGGCTCACCGGTTCCTCGGCTCCGGGCAACCCGACCCGGATCGCCGAGGTCAGCTCGTCAAAGAGCCGCGACCAGGCTCCGGCCCCGGTTACCGAAAGCTCGGTCGCTATCCGCTCCTCCGGGGCGCTCAGCAGGTGGTCGCGGTAGCGGCGTTCGCTTCGCAGATGGTGTGCGCAGAATTCCAGCCCGGGGGTGGCCAGCAGCTCCTCCGCCCTGTCGTTCTCCAGCGCCGCCCATTCGAGGTCGAAAAACAGCAGCCGGGTCTGGATCTGCGTCGCCCGCTCCGATCCCATCTGGAGCAGGGCCCCGTTCGAGGGGTCGGCGGTGTCAGCGGCGAAGCGTAGGTGGGCGTAGTTGAGGGCACGCCCGGCCCGGTCCGAGATGTCGGCCAGCTTGGTCATCGCCACGATCAGGCCGGGACCGTCGAGTTCAGCGACTTTCCCTTCGTAATCGTCAGCAAACTTCTCGGAAGCCTTTTCGGCTTCGTCGAGCAGGGCGGCCACCGAGGCCTGCGGGTCGGAAATGTCTCCCTCGAGCAGGTCGTCGAGATTCCAGGTGACTTCCGCCAGGGCCGTGGCTGCTTCGGAGTCGCTCACGAGCCGGCCTTCTCTTTCAGTTGGCGGCGAACGACGACATCGCCGATCAGGGATCCGATCGCGCCGCCGGTGACCAGGGTCAGCAGCGGAAACCACCAGCCCCACCATTTTTCGAGTGAGCCGTAGGCGCAGAGTCCGATCAGGACCAGGAAGAAGAAGCCGTGGATCGGCCCGAGGACCGAGACGATGTCGTGCTTGTCGGCGAACCAGCGGGAGGCCCAGACCAGCGGGATCAAGAGGAGGAAGTCCAGGATCGCGACGCCGGCGATTATGTTCAGGAAGCGGATTTCCCGGGCGCCGCCCGGAGCCTCGTGGGCGAGGTCTTCAGAGGTACTCATTGATCGGTGAAGCTATCAATCCGCCGTCGCCGGTCCGGACTTCGGCGAGAGCCGGTCCAGACTTCGGCGGGAGCCGGTCCGGGCCCCGACGGGTGACGGTCGGGCCTCGATCCGCCGCCCGCACGGGCCTCAGTGGGTGAGGTTGACCCCCGCGTAGACGGTGGCCAGGGTCAAAAGGAAGGTGATGCCCATCAGGACGTGACTGTTTCCCCTCATCATGTGGAGCAGCACGGCAACGATCGTGGCGATGACCAGGGTCATCTTGACCTGAAAGGGCCCGTAATCCCAGAGCTGGAAATGGGAGGCCATGGCCATGCCGGTGATCAGGAGTACCCCCAGCGCAATCAGCGAACCGACACCGAAACGCCGGGCGACCTGCCTGATCTGTTCCGGCTGGGCCGGTTCGGCCCGCATGACCGGAACCACGGTGAAGGCGAGCATCATCTGACCACCCAGGAAGAAGGCCATGGCAACGACGTGGACGAAGATCATCACGGTCCAGAACATGAGGTGAAGGTTATTGCCGGCGGGCGCCCGGATTCTGCGGATTTCCCGCAGTCCGGACTCACGGGCAAGGGGGAGAAGACGTCCTTCTGCCCCCTTAACCTCATGTGGTGGCAAAGATCCGCTCACAGCACGTCTGCCAGAGTTGCGGTCACGTGGCGATGGCCTGGACCGGCCAGTGCCCGGACTGCCGTGAATGGAACACCCTGGTCGAACAGGCCGCACCCCGGCCCGCCTCCGCGCCTGCGTCCGGAAAGGCCGGGAATGGCAGAAACCTGAAACCGGGAGCGCCGGGACGTTCAATCCCGCTGCGGGAAGTGGAAATGGTCAACCTGGAGCGATTCAGCACCGGGATCGGTGAACTCGACCGGGTGCTCGGCGGGGGAATAGTGCCGGGGTCCCTAATCCTTCTCGGAGGCTCTCCCGGGATCGGCAAGAGCACGGTGACCGGCATGGCCCTGGCCAACCTTCAGGCGGCCGGGATCGAGACCCTCTACGTTTCGGCCGAGGAATCGGCAGCGCAGGTCAGAATGCGGGCCGAGCGGCTCGGCCCGGCCGCGCTCGGGGTCAAGGTGCTGGCCGAAAGTTCGCTGGAAACGGTGCTCGGCACGATCGAAAGCGAACGGCCTTCGGTCTGTGTGATCGATTCGGTCCAGACCATGCATAGCGCCGGGCTGAGCGGCGCCCCGGGCTCGGTCGGGCAGGTCCGGGAAGCGGCAAACGCGCTGGCCGAGCAGGCGAAGCGGCTCGGGGTGGCGATCATCCTGGTAGGCCATGTGACCAAGGAGGGGAGCCTGGCGGGCCCGCGGGTGCTCGAACATCTGGTCGACTGCGTGCTGAGCTTCGAAGGCGAGCGCGAGCGGACCTGGCGGACGCTCCGGGCGATCAAGAACCGGTTCGGGGCGACCTCGGAGGTCGGTGTCTTCGAGATGCGCTCGGGCGGTCTGACCGAGGTGCTGGATCCGTCCGCCCGCTTTGTCGAGGAGGCAACCGGGGCCCAGGGTTCGGTGGTGCTCGCCTCGATGGAGGGCACCCGGCCGGTCCTGGTCGAGGTGCAGGCACTGGTTTCACCGAGCGAGCTGGAAGTGCCACGACGGGTGGTCAACGGAATCGATCGCAACCGGCTCGGCATGATCCTCGCGGTGCTGGCCCGCCACGCCCGCCTCGGCCTCGGCACGGCCGACGTCTTCGTCAACGTGGTCGGCGGGGTCCGGGTGGACGAGCCCGGAGCAGACCTTGCAGTTGCCCTGGCGGTGGCTTCGGCCCAGCGGGGGGAACCGCTGACCGGACCGGACGGCCGGCCCATGGCCTGTTTCGGAGAGCTTGGGCTGACCGGTGATCTCAGGTACGTAGCTCACGCCGACCGGCGGGTGTCGGAGGCAGCCAAATTCGGGCTCTCGCCGGTGCTTGGTCCGGCGGGTGGAGAGAGCCCTGGCGGGCTCGCGCCCTGTGCCAGCATCAGGCAGGCCCTGAAGTTCGCATTTTCCGGAAATCAGGCGAGCCCGGAATCGGCTGCAGCCTGAGGTTCAGGCGCGTCTAAATTCGGCTCCCGGGGCGGGATTCTAGGACCCTCAAGGAGCCGGCAATCACCCTCTCAAAGGTACGGCAGACCGCATGGGAATGCGGAATCTGGCATAATTCCCTGAATGTCTCCAGCAGTTGAGAGTGATCTGGCACACCTTTCTGAACGTCAGGATCCCAGACTGCTGCGTGCGATTGATGCCGTCGCCCCGGGCACGGAACTGCGTGAGGGGATCGACAACATCCTTCACGCCCGTACCGGCGGGCTGATCGTGGTCGGTGAAACCGAGGATTTCGCCTTCATGCTCTCGGGCGGCATCCGGCTGGACATCGACTACAGCCCGGCGATGCTCTACCAGGTGGCAAAAATGGACGGAGCCATTCTGGTCAACGCCGACGGCAGCAAGATCACCTGGGCCAACGTCCAGATGATGCCCGACCCGACCATCCACTCGGTTGAAACCGGTACCCGCCACCGCACCGCCGAGCGAATCTCGAAGCAGGTAGATGCGCTGGTCATCGCGATCTCCGAGCGGCGTCAGGTGGTTTCCCTTTACCTCGACGGGGTCAAGTACATCCTTCAGGACATCCCCGCGGTGCTGGCCAAGTCCAATCAGGCCCTCGCCACCCTGAACAAGTACAGGACCAGGCTGGACGAGCTCTCGGGCCGGCTCACCCTCGCCGAGTTCAGCGGTGGCGTCGTGCTCTACGACGCCCTGGCCGTTCTACAGCGTTCCGAACTGGTTTCGCGCATGGCCACCGAGGTTGAGCGCTACGTGATCGAGCTCGGAACCGAGGGCCGGTTGATTGAGATGCAGCTGGAAGAGACCATGGTCGGCGTTGCTTCGGAGCGACTCGCCCTGATGAGGGATTACGCGGTCGAGGACACGGAAGAGAACGTCCAGTACATGCTTGAAGCGCTGGCTGGCCTTTCCCACCAGGACGTTCTCGATTTTGGTCGCCTGGCCGAACTGCTGGGCTATGACCGCAAGGTGAACACCCTTGACCTGGTTACCGAGCCACGCGGGTACAGGATGCTGGGCCACGTTCCGCGGTTGCCGCGGCTGGTAATCCAGAAGATCGTGCAGAATTTCGGTGGCGTCGAAGCGGTGCTGGCGGCCAGCGACGACGAACTTGCCGCGGTGGACGGGGTCGGCCCGGCCCGGCCCAAGGAGATTCGCGAAGGAGTCAGGCGACTTCGTGAATCCGTGATGGCAGACAGGTTTTTGAACACATGACGACGCAGTCGGTCGTCAGCTAAGAGACAAAGGAGCATCTGATTTCCGATTCAGAGGCAGTGAACGGCGAAGTGGCTGAGGAAGATCTCGAACTGGACGATCTGACTCCGTACGTGTGCGATTTCGAGGAAGGCGACAAAGTCGTCTACCCGCACCACGGGGCGGGCGTCGTCCTGAAGAAGGCCGATGCCGAGCTCATGGGAGAGACTCGCGAGTACCTGACGATCAAGATTCTGCATAACGATCTGACCGTGAAGGTCCCCACCGAGAAGGCCGGCGAAGCCGGACTGCGGAGGGTGATCGACGAGGACGAGATCAAGAAGGTCATCTCGGTGCTGTCGGATGAGGTTTCCGACATGCCCAAGAACTGGAACCGCCGGTTCAAGTACAACAAGGAAAAGATCAAGACGGGTGACGTCTTCGAACTTGCCGAAGTGGTCCGCAACCTCGCCCTTCGCGAGATGGAGAAGGGCCTTTCCACCGGTGAGAAGCAGATGTACACCCGGGCCAAGAAGATCCTGGCCTCGGAGTTCATGTACGCCCTCGACAAGGACGAAGAGGGAGCCGAGAGCTACCTTGACGGGCTGCTCGAGGAGCGCTACGAAGCTTCGGTAGCCGCCGCCGCGGCCTAGGCCGCCGGCTGGACGGTCCCCGGCATGGGGGTACCGGCACTCATAGTGGCCGCCGGCTCCGGGCAGAGGCTCGGGGCCGGTGGGCCCAAGGCTCTGGTCGACCTGGCCGGACGCCCGATGTACGCCTGGTCGGTCGATGCCTTCCGCGAGGCGACCCACGTAAACCGGATCTTCGTCGCGGTCCCGCCTGGCAAGGGGGATCTTTTCGATGAGCCAGGAATAGTCAAGGTTGAAGGGGGAGAGACCCGCTCCCATTCGGTTGCCAACGGGCTGGCCGCGATCACCGCGGCGGGCGAACCGGAAATGGTGGTCGTTCACGACGCCGCTCGCCCGCTGATCAGCCCGGCCTTGATCGATGCCGCGATCATCGGTCTGGATCAGGACCCTGAGCTTCACGCACTGATCGCCGCCGCCCCTATGACCGACACGGTCAAGCGCCTTGGCAGCGACGGGGTGGTGGTCGAGACACTCGATCGTTCCGAGCTGGTTTCGGTGCAGACCCCTCAGGTCTTCCGGGCCTCGACCCTGAAGCAAGCGATCGCCTCGGGTGATCTGGCCGCGGCGACCGACGACGCCTCGCTGATCGAGGCGGCAGGGGGGGCGGTCGGCGTGATCGAGTCGCCTTCAGGCAACATCAAGGTCACAGTCCCCGCGGACCTCGACCTCGCGGCACTCCTGCTCGAAAGAAGCCGATGACCGACCAAGTGATCACCGACTACCACCTCCACCTGCGCGGAGATGACCTCGGCGCGAGGGCTATTGATCATTTCAATGCGGAGAACATCGCCCGCTACGTCGAGGCGGCCGAGGTTGCCGGCGTGACCGATCTCGGTTGTGCCGAACACATGTATCGCTTCACCGAGGCGCTGACTGTCTGGCAACACCCCTTCTGGGATGAATGGGCGATCGACGACATCGACCAGTACGTCGAGGCGGTCCGGTCAAGTCCGATCAAACTGGGAATAGAGGGCGATTACATCGTCGGAGCCGAAGAGAAGCTGGAGGCCATGCTCGGCTCCCGGCCCTTCGACTATGTGGTCGGGTCGGTCCACTTCCTCGGCGACTATTCGCTGGACACCGAGGACTACACGATCTGGGATGGCAGCCAGGATCCCGATGACATCTGGCGCCGCTACTTCGAGACTCTGGCCGCCGCCGCCCGCTCCGGACTCTTCGACATCCTCGCCCACCCGGACCTGGTCAAGGTCTGGGGACGGGCCGGCAGGCTGCCTTCGGTCGACCCGCGCACCATCTATGAGCCGGCGATCGAGGCGATCGCCGAAACCGGGATCGCGGTCGAGGTCTCGACCGCCGGCCTGCGGAAGGGGGTGGGGGAGATCTATCCGGCCCCGGCTTTCATGGAAATGTGCGTCGAAGCAGGGGCGGTTTTCACCCTCTCCTCGGATGCCCACGAGCCGGGCCAGATCGGCTTCCGCTACCGCGAGGGCATCGACTTCCTCCGCAGCCACGGGGTGGCCGAAATCGCGACTTTCGAAGGCCGCGCGAGGGAAATGAACCCGCTGGGCAGTGTCAACCCGTGAGACGATTGGCCTGATGGCATTCAGCGTCGGCATCGGATATGACAGCCACCGCTTCGCGGAGGGTCGCAGGCTGATTCTCGGGGGCGTTGAGATCCCTCATGAGAAAGGGCTGAGTGGGCATTCCGACGCGGATGTGCTGACTCACGCGGTGATCGACGCGATCCTCGGGGCGGCCGGCCTCGGTGACATCGGCGAGGTTTTCCCGGATACCGATCCGGCCTGGGAAGGCGCCGATTCGATCGGGTTGCTCAGCACCGTTCTCGGCATGCTCCGCGGCCCGATCCTCAACCTGGACGCAACGCTGATCTGCGAGCAGCCGAAACTGGGTCCCCACCGCCCGGCGATGGTCTCGAAGTTGTCTGAAGTGACCGGAACCCGGGTAAGCGTGAAGGCAACCACCAACGAACAGATGGGCTGGATCGGCCGCGGCGAAGGAATCGCCTGCATGGCGGTCGCGGCGGTCGATCTGGACTGAACCTCAAGTAGAGTCAAACTCCAATGAACCCGGTCAAGTCGGCTCTTGAAGTCGTTTCCAACAAGAGCTTCGAGATTCGCACCCTGCACCGCGCCGGGGTGGTCGGCGGACTGGGTCCGACCGCGTTGCCGCTTGCCGCATCGGCCCTGATCCGGGGCGGGACGACGCCGGCAACGGCGATCCGGGTCGCCGCGGCCAAGCACGGGGACAGGGTCTATCTCGAGGATGAGGGTGGCGAGCTGACCTTCGGCGAGGTCCACCGGCGAAGCAACGCCCTTGCCCACGCCTTCGCGGGATTGGGGATCGGGCCCGGCGACGGTCTGGCGGTCATGTGTCGAAACCACCGCGGTTTCGTTGAATCGAACCTGGCCGGCTGGAAGCTCGGCGCCAACGTGATCCTGCTCAACACCATGTTCTCCGGGCCCCAGCTGGCCGACGTGATCGAGCGCGAGGGAGCGAAAGTGGTCGTTTTAGACCAGGAGTTCGAGCAGCTGCTCTCAGGCGTTCCGGAAACGGTGGGCAGGGTCTGCGGCTTCGAGGACGAGCCGGGCACCTCCGGGCTGCCCAGCCTCGATGACCTGATCGCCTCCAACGATGATTCCGAACTGCCCTGGCCGGAGGAGAAGGGTCGCAACGTGATCCTCACTTCCGGGACAACCGGGACCCCGAAGGGTGCCCAGCGGCCGGCGCCCAGCGGCCTGGCCGTGATGGTGGGTCTGCTCGACCGGATCCCCCATTTCTCCGGCGAGACCATCGTCATGGCGGCGCCGCTGTTTCACTCCTGGGGTTACCTGAACTCGATCATCGGAACCTCGGTCGGGGCCAGGCTGGTGCTGCAGCGGCGCTTCCGGCCGGAGCAGACGATGGAGCTGGTCGATCAGTACTCGGCGGATGCCCTGGTAGCGGTGCCGGTGATGCTCCAGCGGATCCTCGAGCTCGACGAGGAGACCAGTCGCCATTTCCGGGCCGAGGAGCTGAAGATCGTCACCCTGTCCGGGTCGGCCCTTCCGGGCGGGCTCGCGACCGCCTGGATGGACCGCTACGGGGACAACATCTACAACTTCTACGGGTCGACCGAGGTGGCGATGGGCTCGATTGCCACGCCGGAAGACCTTCGCGTGGACCCGGCCACTGCCGGAAGACCTCCGTACGGGACCAGCGTCAAGCTGGTCGACGAGTTCGGTGAGGAAGTGGCCCCGGGCGAAACCGGTCGCATCTTCATTCGCAACGAAATGACCTTCGATGGTTACACCGGCGGGGGCAACAAGGAAAACCTGGATGGATTCCTGTCCAGTGGTGACGTCGGGCATTTCGATTCGGAAGGACGCCTGTTCATCGACGGCCGCGACGACGAGATGATCGTCTCCGGTGGAGAGAACGTGTATCCGGCCGAGGTAGAGGATCTGATCGCCGGCCTCGACAAGGTCGCCGAGACCGCGGTGATCGGGGTTGACGACGAAAAGTTCGGACAGGCGCTCCGGGCCTATGTGGTTCTGAAGGACGGCGAAGTCATGGACGAAGCCGACGTTCGCGGCCACGTCAAGGCCAATCTGGCCTCCTACAAGGCGCCCAGGGATGTGGTCTTCCTGCCTGAGCTGCCGCGAAATGCGACCGGCAAGATCCTCAAACGCTCCCTTGAGTAGTAGTTTTCAAGCGACGATGAGCGATTCCACCCCAGCTCCGTCGAAGCAAGAGGGCGCCCGCGGGAACGGGCTGCCCCTCGAGTTGCGCCAGGTCGGCGAGTCCTCGGGCAAACTCACCTCGCGAATCGAGGCCTTTGCCAAGGAACTGACGGCGAGCGAGGCCCGGGCCCGGGAAGCCGAAGTAGCGGCCCGCGAGGCCGAGCTCAAGGCTCTGGCGGCAGCGCGTGATTCGCTCGCCCAGGCCCGCAGGGCGAAAGAGGAAGCGGAGCGGGCAAAGGCTTCGGCGGCGACCGCGGACCAGCGCGTCGAGGCGGTGAAGACCCAGGCCGCCCGTGAAGTAGCGGAAGCTCGCGAGGACATCAAGACCAAGGCGCGCGAAACGCTTCGCAAGCTCAGTGCCGAAGCCCGCGAAAAGATCGAGGAATCGCGCAAGGCCCGGCTGGCGGCCGAAGAGAAGGCGAAGGAACTCGAGCAGAAGGACGCCGACCAGCGCGAGGCCCAGGCCAAGGTCGAGGCGGACCTGAAGCGGGTCGAGGGAACCCTCAAGCAGGAGCGCGAATCCCGGGAAGAAGCGACCGCCAAAGTCGCCGCCGAGGGCGAGGAAAGGCTCGCCGCCCGGACCAGGCACCTCGAGGAGGTGGCCGAGCGACTGGCCAAGGAATCCCGTCAGGCAGCCGAGCGGGAAGCCAAGAACCGGATCGATGCCGCCGACGAGCGGACCCGCAAGGCCCAGGAAAGAGCTGCGCAGGCCGAAGCCCACGCCAACGAATTCGAATCGCTTGCCCGTCAGCGGATCGCCGAAATCGAGGCCGATGTCGACCGGCGGGTGATGGAAGGCACCGAGCAGGTGCGGCGTGAGGCCGCCGAGCGGGTCGAGGAACTGATCGAGCGTTTCGGCCGGGAAGCCGAGGAGAACGCCCGGCGGCGGGCGGACGAACGCCTGCGCGAAGAGGACGAGCGCATCCAGCGCGAAGCCGAACGCCGGGCCGACATCGCCCGCAAGTCGGCCGAGGATGATGTCCAGGCGGCGGCCGACCGGGCCCGTCAGGAAGCCCTCCGCGCGGCCTCGAGTACGGCCCCGGAATGGGAACGCTCCGAGGGCGGTGAGGGCGAGGGTGGCCCGAGCCCGAGGCGTCGCCGCGGCGGCCCCGGGGCCGGCGGCTACCGAACCTTCTGAGCAGCCACTCCGCGGCGATGCGCGAGGTCAGGATCAGGGACACGATGAGCGGGGATCTCCTCACGCTGGACAGCGAGCGCGAGGTCGGCATCTACGCCTGTGGCCCGACGGTCTACAGCCGGATCCACATCGGCAACGCGAGACCCTTCGTGATCTTCACTCTGTTGGCCCGCTTTCTCAGAAGCGAGGGATACCAGGCAAAGCTGGCGATCAACGTCACCGATGTAAACGACAAGATCTACACGGCAGCGGTCGAGCGGGGAATCACCTCGACCGAACTGGCTGGAGAAATGACCGCCGCCTATTTCGAGGACACGGGAAGGCTCGGTCTCGGACGACCCGACTCGGAACCCCTCGCCACGGAGACGATCGGACCGATAGTCGATCTGATCGCCACCCTCGTCGAGGAAGGTCACGCCTACGAGTCGGGAGGCGACGTCTATTTCTCGGTTCGCAGCTTCGACGGTTACGGCAAGCTTTCCCATCGTCCGACCGAGGACATGGAGCAGGGAGAGGGCGATGACGCCGGTTCCCTGAAGCGCGACCCGCTCGATTTCGCCCTCTGGAAGGCGAAAAAGGAAGGCGAGGACAGCAGCTGGGATTCGCCGTGGGGTCCGGGTCGTCCCGGCTGGCACATCGAATGCTCGGCCATGGCCGAGGCCGAACTGGGCCAGCCTTTCACTATCCACGGAGGCGGCTCCGACCTGGTCTTTCCGCATCACGAAAACGAGATTGCCCAGTCCGAGGCGGCGCGCGGCCGGCAGCTGGCCCGGATCTGGATGCACAACGGCATGATCGAGACCGGCGCCGAGAAGATGTCGAAATCGGTCGGCAACATCTTCCAGCTCTCGGAAGCCCTGGACGTTTACGGCCCCGAAACCGTGGTTGCCTACCTGATCTCGGGCCATTACCGCCAACCTCTCGCCTTCGGTGAAGGGCCGCTCGAGCAGGCCGCCGCCGGCAACGAAAGATTGCGCAACTTCCTTCGCGAGAATCCACCCGCCGGCGGGAACGAGAGCGGCTCCGGCCAGGAGGCTGCCGCGGGCGAAGAAGTGCGGGCCGCCGGTTCCCGTTTCCGTGACGCCCTCGCTGATGACTTCAATACGCCCCGGGCGATGCGCGAGGCATTCGACCTGGTCCGGGCGGTCAATCAGCGGCCCGAGGATCCTGCCCTCGCTGGCGCGGGCACGGAACTCGCCGGCATGCTCGAGCTGGTCGGACTCGGATCCCTGGCTGCCGGCGGGGATGATGGTCCCGATGCGGCGGCGCTCAAACTGCTCGAAGCACGAAACACGGCCCGCGCTGACAAGGACTGGGCCCGCGCCGACGAGATCCGTGATCAATTGGCCGGACTCGGCTGGGAGGTCCGGGACGGGGCCGACGGCGCCCGACTCGTGCCCCGAAGCTGAGATGGCACCGAACGAGATCATCTACGGCCGCAATCCCGTTGAGGAAGCCGAAAAAGGCCGGCGCCGCGTGCTGCGGATCTGGAAGTTCCCGGAAGCTCCGGAGGCCAAGCTGGTCGAGCTCTGCGGGTCGACCGACCACCAGGGCATCGTCGCCGAAGTCGAGCCGTTCCCGTACGTGGACGGTGAAGACCTGCTCGGCGGGGAGGAGGCCCTGATTGTCGTCCTGGACCAGATTCAGGATCCGCGCAACCTGGGGGCGGTCTGCCGCTCGGCAGAGGCAGCTGGAGCCACGGGGGTGGTGATCCCGGATCGCCGGGCCGCCTCGGTCACCGCGGCCGCCGCGAAGGCCTCGGCCGGCGCGGTCGAGCATCTGAAAATAGCCCGGGTTCGCAACATCAGCGACTGGATCACTCAGGCCAAGGATTCCGGCTTCTGGATCTGGGGTGCCGACGGAAGGTCGGACCAGGCCCCGTGGCAGGTCGACCTGACCGGTAAGACCGCCCTGGTCCTCGGCACCGAGGAGAAGGGCCTCAGGCCCCGGGTGGCCGATTCCTGTGATGGTCTGATCGCCATTCCCCAGGCCGGACAGGTCGATTCCCTGAACGTCTCCGTTGCCGCTTCGATCCTCATTTTCGAAGCCGTCCGCCAGCGTTCCTGAGCCCTGCCGCGGCCTTCGCCGCGCACCCCCGTCTGCAATCCGGATTGCATTTCCGGAGGCCGCGAGTTGACAGAACTCTGCGCGCGTGTAAACTAATCATCAGATAAAGGGTGAACCTCGACTTGAGTGTGAGGGTCATCTGTCAGCAAGGGCGTCCAGGGGAGGTAAGTGGCGCCACAGGCCTTCTTCTAAAGGAGAATGTGCGGTGGCTACCCCAACCTCTATTTCGCATAAACAAGCGGTTCTTGACGTCCCGGCCGGATCTGCGTCATCCGTATATAACGCTCGAGTTGAGCCTGATGATGAAACCCTTGTCGCCTTCGCCAAGCGCGGCAAGACCGATGCCGCCGATCGTTTGATCCGGCGCTACCACAGCTTCGTCCGGCTCAAGGCCTCGTCTTACTTCCTGGTCGGCGGTGATTCCGACGACCTGATTCAGGAGGGCCTGCTCGGTCTCCACAAGGCAATTCGCGACTACCGAACCGACCGCGAGTCGAGTTTTCGCAACTTCGCGGAGCTCTGCATCACCCGCCAGATCATCACCGCGGTAAAGACGGCCACCAGGAACAAGCACGCTCCGCTCAACCAGTACGTCTCCTTCGGCCAGTCGCCGGCTTCCAACACGGAATCCGAGACGACCATGGAGGAGATCCTGCCCGGGCCGACCGCGCTCGATCCGGTGAACCAGGCAATCAGCTCCGAGGAGCTGGCTTCGCTGGTCTCCTGTCTGCAGGCCTCGCTCTCGGAGATGGAGAGCAGCGTGCTCGGCTACTACCTGGAAGATCGTTCCTACGAGGATGTGGCGGCACTGCTCGGCTGCGAAACCAAGACGGTCGATAACGCCCTCCAGCGGGTCAAACGCAAGGTCAGCAAGCACCTCGAGTCGCGCGACGTCGCCGTCTGAGCAACTGAAGAAGGGTCTGGCAGCTCGTCGCCCCGTCCGGACCGCACCCGGGCGGGACCAAAGCCTGCCGGACTGTCAGAATCCCGCCTCCTGCCCGGCTAGCTCAATTGGCTAGAGCACCTGTCTTGTAAACAGGAGGTTTCCGGTTCGAGCCCGGAGCCGGGCTTGGTTTCGGCGGCGCAAATCGGCACCACCGGACCTGGATCGGCATCGCCGGGGTCAGGTTGTAACCGTCCAGCGGCGGGCGTGTAGGACTCTTTTGTGACTCAGGAGCAACTCGAGGCCTACCACGAGTTTGCGCGGAAGCATGGGGTGAACCGCGGTCTTTACCTCTTCGCGCGCATCATTCTGCAGCCGTTTTTCCTGATCTACTTCCGGCTTTCACGGCAGGGACGGAAGAACTCCCACATCAAGGGCGCGACGATCGTCGCCGCCAATCACCGCAGTTTCCTCGACCCCTTCGTGATCGGGGCCTGCCTGCCCTGGGGCAAGCCGATGAACTACGTGGCGAAGGTGGAGCTCTTTGAGAAACGCTGGCAGGGCTTCCTGCTCTGCCGGGTCGGCGCCTTCCCGATCCGTCGCGGTGAAGCCGACGAGCTGGCGATCGAGACGGCGGAGAAGGTTCTGGAGCGCGGCGGGTCCATATGCATTTTCCCGGAAGGCACCCGGATCCGGAAAGGATCACTCGGCCATCCCAAGCGGGGGGTCGGCCGCCTGGCGCTTCGTAGCGGCGCGCCCGTCCTGCCGGTCGCGGTCACAGGATCCGAAAACGTCCGGCGGGGCTGGCGGATCCGGCCGCGCAAGGTCGACATCCGGGTCGGCCGGCCGATGTCTTTCCCGCAATCCGAGTCTCCTTCACCGGCCCTTGCCGCTTCGGTCACCGACCGGATCTGGCCGAACATCGAACTCCAGTGGGAAGACATTGGTGGCCTGCCACCGATGCGTCGCGCGGCGGTCATCGGTGCCGGCAGCTGGGGAACGGCGGTGGCGGTTCTCCTGGCCCGCGGTGGTCTCGAGGTCCAGCTCGGCACCCGAACCGCCGAACAGGCCGAAGAAATGGCGGCCGCCAGACAAAACGCAAGGTACCTGCCGGGGGTGAGGCTGCCCGACGGGATCGAGGTACGGCCCTCGAACCAGATCGAGCTGGGCAGCGTGGATCTGCTTTGCATCGCGGTCCCCTCGGCCTCATATCCCCAGGCGGTCGGGGCCGTCGCCGACCGGGTCGGCCGCCGGGCCGGGGTCTTGCTGCTGGCCAAGGGTCTGGTCGCGCCGAAGGGTCAGCTGCCCTCTGAATATGTGGGGGAGAGGATCCGCTCCCGCGGGATCTCCTGCCTGGGAGGCCCGGCCCACGCGATGGAGGCGGTCTCCGGCTCCGCTGCCCTGGTGCTGGGAAGCTCCGACAGCGACCTCAGGGCCCAGCTCGGAGATGTTTTTGACCGGGCCGGCCTGGTCTGCGAGCGCTCCCGTGACGTGGTCGGGGTGGAAATGTCGGGTGCCGCCAAGAATGCGGCGGTACTGGCCGCCGCGGCGGCCGAACCACATGGGCTGAACGCGGCCGGGATCGCGGCGGCGGCGGTCTGGGACGAATGCGTCGGCTACGCGGTCAAGCACGGAGCCGACCTCGAGACTTTTAACGGACTTGCCGGCGTGGGGGATCTCCTTGCCACGGTGATGGCTTCCGGCAGCCGCAACCGCCGGGCCGGGGAGCTTCTCGGCAAGGGCAGCGCCCCCGACCAGATCAGGGAAACGATCGGACAGGCCTCTGAGGCGCTCGATTCGGTTCCCCAGATCGCCGCCACCGTCGCCGCGGACGGCTGCCCGGCCGAGGCGTTGACCGGCCTGGCGGATCTGGCCACCGGAAGGATCAGCTCCGACGAGTGGGTCGCCGCGCTGCGCCGCTCGGGTCATTCGAGGCGGGCAGCATGAGGCGGACCCGGTCGGAAATCGCCGGTTTCGGGATAAGGTGCGTCCGTGTCCGGCCCCGACGCGAAATCAACTCCGGAGTCGAAGGCCGAACTCGACCGGGCCTTCGAAGAGCTCTACCGCGATCACCTCAAGGACGTCTATTCCTACGCCTACTACCGGATCGGCAACCATCACGACGCGGAGGACCTGACCGAACAGACCTTCCTGCAGGCCTACCGGCATTTCGCCCGGGCGAGGCAGGAATCGGACGGACGGCCGCTCCGGCCCTGGCTGATCCGGATCGCCCACAATCTCGCCGCGAACTATCACCGCGACCGTTCCCGCAAGCCCCAGACCCCACTGGAGAGCATCGAGCCGCCGGCTGCGAAGCACTCGACCGAGGATCTGGTCGAGGGTCGGGCCGAACTCAGGGCGGTGATCGAGAACCTTCAGGAATTGCCGGACGACCGTCGCGAGGCCCTGGTCATGCGTTTCGCGCTCGGCATGGACAACCGGGAGATCGCCCGGGCGATGGGAAAGTCCGACGGTGCGACGAAGGTGCTAATCCATCGGGCGATAAAGCAGCTTCAGGAGCTGCTCGATGTGGAGGAGGCCCCGGTTGAGTATGGATGAGATCAGCATCGAGAACCTGCTCGCCGACGCGCTGAAGCCGGTCGACCCGCCGCAACGCATGTCGGACCGGCTTCACGACACTTTCTCGGCGATCACCGATGCCGCAGCCTCCGATCTGGCCAACTGGGCGGAGGAGTTGACAGAGAGCGAGCTCGAATCCCTGCGCGACCCCCGCAACTGGATCCGTCCGGTGACCGCCCTTGCCGCGGGCGGGGTCGCTACCGGCGCCCTGATCCTGGTCGGCTTCCGGCGACGCAGCCGCTTTCGAGGCTGAGACTCTCAGCCTCGTGACCATTCGCTTCCGCGGCTGAGTTTCGCCTCCGTTCGTTAACCGCCAGTTGCCGCGCGCCGCTTGCGGATCTTGCGTCGCCGTCGCCGTTGCCGGCGATTTTCCGCCAACTTTTCGAACCGGTCGCCGAGTCCTCCGGTCCAGGCGGTGATCCGGTCCCAGCGACTGGCCGCGTAGGCGGCGAGGCCGAACAGGCCAATCAACAGATTGACCAGGTTTACCCAGCGGTTCGCCGGCAGTCCGCCGAGCAGCCAGGTTCCGTTGGCGGCCAGGATGCCCCAGATGCCGAGTCCGGTGAAGACGATCCCCGCGAGAATCGCGTAAAGCCGGGGCAGCGGCCGGGCCAACAACAGGCCGAGCAGGCCGGCCCCGACGTGGAACAGGCCACTCCAGCCGTTGATTGCGTAAAACCCGAACATTTCCGTGGTCAGCTCCCTGGCGCTGAATTCGGTGTTCTCCAGCAGGTTCAGGAATCCGAGCAGGACGAGGAAGGCGCCGGTCAGCGTCGCGTACAGCCGGGCGTATGCCGTCCTCTCCATCGGCTTCCATTCTCACATGAACGCCGGACCCGGGCGCCCCGATAGGGTTGACTGCCTTGGCTACCTGTTACCGCCACCCGAATGTCGAGACCGGCGTTTCATGTTCGAGCTGCGGCCGTCCGATCTGCCCTGACTGCATGACGACGACCCCGGTCGGCATGCGCTGCCCGGAATGTGCGACCGAGAAAACCCGGGTCCGCAGTGGTCCGGCGGCCACATCGCAGATCGGCGGCTACCCGGCGACGATCGCCCTGATCGCGATCAACGTGGTCGTCTTCCTGGCTGAGATGGCGACCGGTTCCGGTGGTCTCAGCTCGACCACTTCGGACCTGATCAGCGACTTCGGCCTGCGCGGCGCCCAGGTGGCCGATGGCGAGACCTACCGGTTGGTGACCAGCGGCTTCCTGCATGCGGGCTTCATGCACATCGCCTTCAACATGATCGCCCTGTACTTCCTCGGCCGGGTCCTGGAACCGTCTGTGGGCACCTTGCGGTTTCTGATGATCTACTTCGCTTCGCTTCTGGCCGGCTCTTTCGGTGCGGTCCTGCTCAGTAGCAACATCGCCCTGACCGTCGGCGCGTCCGGCGCCGTATTCGGCCTCTTCGCCGCGACTTTCATCATCGCCTACGGCCGCGGCCTCGGCCATGTCGCAAACGAGATCGGGGTGATCATCGGCATCAACCTGCTGCTCACCTTCACGATCAGCGGGATCAGCATCGGCGGCCATGTCGGCGGACTGGTCGGCGGCGCCCTCTGCGGTCTGCTGGTCATCGCGGGCGAGCGCGGTTACCTCGGCTCGAACGCCCGACTGCTCGAGTACGGAGGAATGATCGCGATCGGAGCCGTTTCGGTTTTCGCCGCCATCTCCGCGGCGGAACCGGTCCCGGGCCTCCATTTCGCCCTGCTCAGCCTGCCTCTCTGACCTCTATCGAAGCGAGGCTCTGGGACGGTCGAAGGGTACGGGGATGCATCAACCCGGCGAGGAGTTCGATTCCGTCGACCAGGCGGGGGCCGGGACGGGAGAAGGATGCGGCGGCGTCGACCGCGACGATCCGTTTGGTTCCGGTTGATCTGATTCGGTCCATGTAGTCGCGGGCCTGGGCGGCGGCTTCCTCGACGTAATAGCCGCAGGGCATGACCACTGCGAGGTCCGGTTTGAGGCCCGTGAGTTCGTCCCAGCCGTGCTCGACCGATTTCAGTCCCGGCTGGCCGACCAGGTCACGGCCGCCGGCGATTTCGATCATCTCCGGCACCCAGTGCCCGCCCGTGAAGGGTGGGTCGAGCCATTCGAGGGCGAGCACGTCCGGGCGGTCGAGTCCGGCCACGGCACCCCGAACCGAACCGATCCGTTCCTCCAGGTCGGACTTCAAGGCCACTCCGGCCTCCGGTTGACCGGCCGCTTCAGCCACCTCGACCGCATTCTCCAGAACCTCGGCAAGCGATACCGGATCCTGTTTCAGGACGGTCGGGTTACCTGGCAGGCGGGCGGCGATCGCCAACACATCGTCGTAAGAGACGGCGCAGACCGCGCAGACATCCTGGGCGATGATCAGATCGGGTCGCACCGACTCGAGCACCTCGGCCTTGAGCCGGTAAAGCGGGTCACCCTGGCCGACCACTCGCTTTACCTCGGCGTCGATCTCGGCCGGAGAGAGGCCTGGTGCGATTACCGTTTCGCTCAGGCGTGGGAGGGCTGCTGCTTGCGGAGGGAAATCGCATTCGTGGGTTACGGCCACAACCTGGTTGCCGAGGCCGAGCGCGAAGAGCATCTCGGTGGACGACGGGACGAGGGAAGCGATCCGCATGGGTGAAACTTAACTGCAGTCGGTCCGGTCTTCGCCGGACCTCCAAATGGAACCCGCCCTCCTATGAGAACAATCTGACGGTTAGGAGGGGCTCTGTCTGGGGTAGCTTTGGAGAGTGGCTTTGCTCGGCGAAATGGAGATTCAAGATCGTTTGGCGGAATTGGACGGATGGAGCCTTGAGGGTCGGAAGATCGTCCGCGAGTTCGAGTTCGAAGACTTCGTCGGATCGATCAACTTCGTCGATTCACTGGTTGAGCCGGCCGAGGAGATGAACCATCACCCGGATTTGGGCATCTCCTGGAACAAGGTCACCGTCGCGATTACGAATCACGCCGAAGGCGGCCTGACGGAGAAAGACTTCGAGCTGGCCTCGAAGATTCAGGCGCTGGCCTAGCCGTATTCGTAGAAGCCCCGGCCGGTCTTGCGACCGAGGTGGCCGGCGGCGACGAATTCCTGGACTGTGGCCGGGGCTATGTGGTCGGGATTTCCTGACTCGTTGTTTAGCGCCTGGCCGATCGCCACTGCGACGTCGAGGCCGACCAGATCGAGCAGGGCCAGTGGGCCCATCGGGTGGGCCACCCCGAGGGTCATGCACTGGTCAACCGCCGCAGCTTCCAGTCCGGTGCGCTCCTGATAGCGGACCGCGTCAAAGAGGTAGGGGAAAAGCAGGCGGTTGACCGCGAAGCCTGCCGTGTCGGGGACCTCGACCGCGGTCTTCTCGAGGATGTGGCACCAGTCGTGGGCACGCTCGGCCACCTCGCTCGAGACCGGATCGGGAAAGATCAGCTCGACCAGCTGCATGGCCGGCACGGGATTGAACACATGCAGCCCGTAAACCCGGTCGGGGGCTCCGGAAGCCTCGCCGAGCTGCGTGATCGAGAGGGAGGAAGTGGTCGTGGCAAGGTCGGCTCCGGGCGCGACCTCGGAAACCCTCCGCAGGAGATCGGCCTTCACCCTGGCGTCCTCGACCACCGCCTCGACCAGCAAGTCGGCTTCGGCCAGGTCTCCGGTATCCATGGTGGTGCTGACCCGGGAGGGGTCGGCACCGGGAATCCGCCGGCTCGCTTTCTGTACTGCCGCCAGGGCCCGACTGGCCGACTCTTCGGAGCGAACCAGCATCACGACCCGGCTGCTGGAGGTGGAAGCCACGGCCGCGAGCCCGGTGGCGATCGTGCCACTCCCGGCGATCGCGACGAATTCATAAGGTGTTGCGGTCATCGGGCTGAACCCTAGTGAGATCGACAGGGAATTGAAGTTGACTGACAAATCAATCAGCTACGATTGATACAAGCTTTCCGTTCCTGAAGAGCCACCGGCTGGATCACCCAGAAAGGCAGAAAATGAGCAAGTTTGGCGGTCGTGAAGTCGTAATCGTGGAGGCGGTTCGTACCCCGGTTGGACGCGGCCACAAGGAGAAGGGCTACTACAAGGACACCCATCCTTCGACCCTCCTCGCACACGTGTACAAGAACGTCGTCGAGCGGGCGGGAATTGATCCCGCACTGGTCGAAGACGTGGTCGCCGGTTGCGTCCAGCAGTTCGGCGAGCAGACCCTGAACATCGGCCGCAACGCCTGGCTCGAGGCCGGCTTCCCGATCGAGACCCCGGCCACCACGATCGACCGTCAGTGCGGTTCCGCCCAGCAGGCGATCAACTATGCCGCGGCGATGATCGCCTCCGGAGTTCATGACGTGATGATCGGCGGCGGCGTCGAGCACATGGGCCACATTTCCTTCGCCGACTCGGCAGCCGTGATGAGCGAATACGGATACGCCTACTCGCCCGAGCTGCTCGAGAAGTACGACCTGGTCAACCAGGGCATATCGGCCGAGATGATCGCCGACCAGTGGGAGATCCCCAAGGTCGATCTTGACGAACTCGCCGTCCGCTCCCACGCCCGCGCCCAGCAGGCGACCGAGGAGGGCCGCTTTGAACGGGAGATCGCACCCTTCCAGGTCAACGGTGACACCTACATGACCGACCAGGGCATCCGTCCCGGGACCAGCCTCGAAGGTCTCGCCGGGCTGAAGCCCGCCTTCAAGGAAGACGGCAAGATCACTGCCGGCAACTCCTCCCAGGTCTCCGACGGCGCTGCCGCGGTCCTGCTGATGACCAGGGAAAAGGCCGATGAGCTCGGGCTCAAGCCCCGCGCCCGGATCGTCGACCAGACTGCGGTCGGGGTCGACCCGGTGATCATGCTGACCGGCCCGATCCCGGCCACCAAGAAGATCCTCGAGCGCAACGACATGACCATGGACGACATCGACCTGACCGAGATCAACGAGGCCTTCGCCTCGGTGGTCAAGGCCTGGGAGATTGAACTCCAGCCGGATATGGACAAGGTCAACGTCAACGGCGGCGCGATCGCCCTCGGCCATCCGCTCGGTTCGACCGGCGCCCGGTTGATGACCACGCTCCTTCACGAGCTCGAGCGTCAGGACAAGAAGACCGGCCTGGTGACCATGTGCTGCGGCGGCGGGATTGGCACCGCCACCCTGATCGAGCGCATCTGACGGCCTCTGACTCGGCGTCTCGCCTCACCCCGCAGGGCCCGCTGTGCTACTAGCACCGTCGGATCCTGCGGGGTGCGCCGATACCTGGACCGAGCCTCGCCAGACGCGCTGGATCTCGAGCGTCCCTATTTAGAGGCTGTTCGGACCTTGTACTTGTGGAAGACGACCTGGCGCTTGCCATGCTTGAAGCGCTTGGACCGGATCGTCTGCCGGACAACGAGCAGCTTGCGGTTGGGCCGCTTCGCGTAGTTGTCAATCCGCTTCCTGTATTTCGGCTTTACCCGCAGCTTCACGACCTTCCACTTGCCGGCCTTCTGCCTGGCATTTGCGGTTGCGGTCATCGGCCGGGCCAGCTTGCGCTTCGGTGACTTCCGGGTCACTCCGACCGCCTTGCCTTGGCACTTGGGCTTGAACCGCTTCGGGCATTTGAGCCTGAGGAAGAGGAACTTGCCGTTGTAGAGCGCGGTCACGTTGTTCGGTGGCTTGGTCGACGGCGTGCTCGGTCCGGTCGGTCCGGTGGGTCCGGTGGGTCCGGTCGAGCCGGTGGGCGTGGTCGGGCCCGTGGGGCCGGTGGGCTCGGTGGGGCCGGTCGGTCCGGTGGGCGAGGTGGGACCCGTAGGCCCGGTCGGCTCCGTGGGGCCCGTCGGCCCGGTTGGGCCGGTCGGACCGGTCGGGGTCGGCCGGCGCGCGGTCAGGGCGACCTCGTCGTAGTCGAAGCTTCCTGACGGCATGAGGCCAAGGGTGTCGGTGACGATGCTGGTCCTGATCACGATCCGGTATTTGTCGCCGATGGTCAGACCGTTGGCGGCAAGGGTGCTTCCGGGCACGTTCACCCAGGACGCCACGTTTGAGGCGGCTCCGCTCGGGATCAGCGGAATCACCGATCCGCCACCGGATTTGACCAGGTCAACCTGCCAGGTGGCGTTCGCCTGGCTGAGCAGGTCGGTCAGGCTGCCCTTGCGAGCGAGGCCGAAGGTGAGGCTCTCGGCCGGCTCGCCCTCCGCTCCGTTGTAGGTGAACTCGGGGCTGGTCCAGATTCCGGTCGAAGTCTGGCCAAGTCCGGTCGGAGTGACCGTGAGCCCGCTTGCCGCGTCACGAAGGAAGCCATCGGCGCTGCCGGAGCTTCCACCGCTGGCCTGGAAGGTTCCGGTCATGGCCGGGCAGAGCAGTCCCGGTGTAGCGCCGCAGGCCGATCCATAGGAGGTGCTGTGGACCCAGCCACCAACGGTGGACGCGAGGCTGGTCCCGTCGCCACCGGGGTAGATCGTGACGATTCCGTGGTCGATGCCGCCGCTGCCGGAGAGCCAGATGTCACCCGGTCCGCCGATCACGCCGTCAACCGTGGAGCAGAGGCTGCCGCCGGTGGTGGGGGGCACGGTGAAGGTCGAGTACAGGGCCCCTGCACCGGTCCCGGGGTCGAAGGGCGCGGCCTGATGGGTGCCGCCCGGTTCGGTCAGGGTGCCGGTCGTCTTCAAATCGAGCGGGAAGGAAGTCACGCAGGTATTGCCGAGCACCGTGATGCTGACCGTGATCGGAATGTTGATGTCGGCAGCACCGGTGGCGGCTTCGAAGCTGCCGGAGATGGCGCCGTTGGCGGTAATCGTCACGGTCGCGTTCTGGCCCGAGACCTGGGTGGTCTTCTGGGGAAAAGTGAAATCGGAGGCCTGGGCCGAAAAAGCGTTGGTCGACTGGTCGGCGTCACCACGCAGCGTCGCGGGCGAGTCGGGCGGAGTGGCGTCGGGATCGATGATCTTCATCCCTTGGGTATCCGAGTCGGTGCCGAGGTTGATGATGCCGCGGTCGAGGTTGAGCAGGACCGGGTCGGCCGAAGCCATCGCGGGTGAAGCAAACAGTGCGATCACCAGCGCGACGAGGCCAGAAAGTCCCAGCGACATGCCTTTCAATTTCATCCCTTTCCCTTTGTGCCTTTGGAGCATTCAATCGCGTACGGAACGGTACGCAAAACGGCATGTACCACCTTGGCCGGTTTTCAAACAGGTACGCTCCCGCCCATGGGTGCCATGGAGAAGGTTTCGATCGGGATAGCGGGGGAAACGCCGGAAGACATGGCGGCGCTGGCCAGGCGGGCGGAGGCCGCGGGATTCGACTGTGGATGGGCGATCGAGCTCTTCCGCAACGCCTTCACCCAGACCACCTACCTCGGTGCCAGCACCGAGTCGATGGGGATCGGCACGGCCATCGCCTGGGGTTTCGTCCGCAGCCCGATGACCATGGCGATGAGCGCGATGGACATCGACGAGATCACCGGCGGCCGCTTTCGCCTCGGGCTCGGCCCGGGGGTAAAACGGCTCAACGAAACCTGGCACAACGCCGAATACGGACGTCCCGCCCCCCACCTGCGAGAGACGATCGAGTCGGTGCGGGCGATCATCCACGCCGCCGCGGCCGGTGAGGCCGTCTCCTACAAGGGCGAGTACTACGACCTCGACATCAAGGGCTGGTTTCGCTCGACCCCACCGGTCCGGGCTGACATCCCGATCTACACGGCGGCCGTCCAGAAGGGAATGTCCCGCATGGCCGGGGACGTCGCCGACGGTCTGATCGGTCACATAATCTGCTCGGCCCGATGGATCGAAGAGGAGATCGTGCCGGCCTTCGAGCTCGGCCTCTCCCGCTCCGGTCGGGAACGATCGTCATTCACATTTCTGCCGAGCATCTGTGTGGCGATCGATGACAACTATGAGCGCGGCATGGATGCGGCCCGAAAGACCCTCGCCTTCTACTCGACCGTCAAGACTTACCTGTCGCTCTTCGAACTCCACGATTTCGGTCAGAACGCGGCCGATGCGGGCCAAGCCTTCCGCAAGGGCGATCTGCAGGGTGTGGCGGACGCGATATCCGACGAGATGGTCGAGACCTATTGCGCGGTCGGCACCCCGGACAAGGTCAAGGAAAAGGTGGCCGAGGTCGCCCAGTTCGGCGACGCGATCCTCCCCGGCGCCCCCACCTATTTCATCCCCAACGAGCAGGTCACCGAGTACAACGAGAAGATCATCGAAGTCTTCGGCAAGTAGAGCCCCGGCTTCGACATCGATCGGAATCGCATACGCAGGGTGTATGGGGGTGTATAGTGGTGTCATGGGTCGGACACAGGTGTATCTCGGCAGTGAGGAACTCGAAATCCTGGATCGTGTGGCCGCGGATACAGGGGCTACTCGCTCCGAACTGATCCGGAGGGCCGTGCGTCGGTCTTACGGCAGGGATCAGTCGGATCCGCTCCGGGTGGTTCTCGAGACCGCGGGATCATGGAAGAGCACGGGATCGGGTGAAGACTTCGTGATCGAGGCGAGAGCTGGCGGGCTGAATGAGCGGCTTGCCCGCTTCGGCCTGAAATGAAACTGCTCGACACCAGCGTGATCGTTGATTTCCTGCGGGGACGACTCGATGCTGTTCGCCTGCTGACCGAGCTCACGGAAAAGAGGGAGCCGCTGCTGTCCAGCGAGGTGACCAGATTTGAACTTCTGGCAGGCGTCCGGGGAGAAGAGGAGCAAGCCCTTGAACGTTTCTTTCAGGCGATCGAATGGATTCCGGTCGGCGAGCCGGTCAGTTGTCTCGCCGGCGACCTGGCCAGGAAATTTCAGGCGTCGCACAGCGGTATCGACACGGCCGACTACCTGATCGCGGCCACCTCGCTACTGGCCGAGGCCGATCTCCTGACCATCAACGTCAGACACTTCCCGATGATCGAGAGACTTCAACCGGCCTATTAGCGGGGGTTGTGGGGCACGCTCAGTCCTCGGGCAGCGCGGCGACCCAGGACTGGAATTCGTCCATGTCGGTTACCGCGGGGCCGTGGCCGGGGAGGAGCACCGTGGGGTTCAGGGCGGCGAGCTTGCGGATCGAGCGGCGGTTTTCGGCCGGGTCATAGGTGAACATCTCCGGCGGCTCGCCGAGACCGGTGCGGCCGGTCGCGTAATTGATGTTCCGGATCACGTCTCCGCAGATCGTGACCCCGTCGGACTCGCGGAAATACACCACATGCCCGCGGGCATGTCCCGGGGTGTGGAACACCCTGAATCCGGCGACCTCGTCACCTTCTTCCAGAACCCTCGAGACCTTGTGTGGCGGGCCCTCCCAGGACTTCTGGACCTTCGAAACCAGCGGTTTGGTGACCTGACCTTCCGAGATCGGCCGCCGGCCTTCCATCGCATCCACGTCATCGGTATGACAGGCCAGGGGGATGTCCCGGTCGCGGCAGATGTCGCGAGCGAGGCCCTGATGGTCGGGATGGGCGTGGGTCAGCGTCAGCATCGATAGTTCCCGGTCCTTGATCTGGCGGGGAATCCGGAATCGGTCCCAGGTCGTGCCGGCATCGACCAGCACATCCCCGGCCAGGTAGACATTGACCATCGGCAGGGGAAACTGACCGAGGCGTTCGACCCCCGGCGCGAGCTGTTTCAGAGCCATGGTCCGCGCCCCCGTTTCAGTGAGTCGGCCCGGAGCCTGGCTGGCCGCTGTGATGGGCGAGATCTTCGAGCCGGGCCATCTCCCGCTCGCCGAAGATGCGGGCGGGATCCGAGGGTTCGAGGCCCTCAATCAGCCTTCCGACCCGGACCCGGACCTGCTGGGCGAAATGCGGAGTCACCGCACCGGTCAACTCGCGAATGTCTTCCGGAGTGATCTTCTGGCCGGAGTCAAGGACTCCGATGTGTTCGGTCTCGCTCATCCTGTTGTACTCGCAGTCTCCACGATTTCCAGTTCCAGGGCGTCATCGAGGCGCGCCTGCTCGTCAACCGAGATTACGGAATCATCGCCGATAACCCAGGCGTGATTGACGATCGCCCGGGTCGGGTCGGTTTCGTATCCGGGCTTCACATCCAGCAGGTAGTCGTCGACCACCTCCGGCAGCTTCTCGCTCGAATCGGTGAGCAGCAGGGCGGGCCAGGTGCCGCCGGTCGAAAGCGCGGTCGCGGCGATCGCATCCATCGGACGATCGGTGCGGGTCAGCACATATCCGTGACCCGGATCGGTCAGGTTCCAGCCGAAGAGCCCGCTGGAATAGCGGACCAGCTCCACCGCCGCCGATTCCGGATCGTCGCCGCCCACCCGCTCGACGGTGGAACCGGCCTTGTCAAGCTGCTTGACCACCTTGCTGGAAACCACGTCGGTCGGGCCGAGGATGAAGATCGGAACATTCTTGTTGGCCTTGTCCTTGATCACGTCGAGGGTGGCCTTCGGCACGGAATCCTTGCCGGTGAAAAGCACCACATCTCCGGATCGCGCAGCCCAGGTCGCGGCCGGGGTCGCGTATTCCGGCGCTTCGGAAGAGACGACCACGAAGGCGGCCGGCGGGCCGTCAACCAGGTTCGCTTTCTCCTTGGCGACACCGGCGGCAATCGAGGCCGGGTCACCTCCGTCGATTCGTTTGACCTCATAACCGGAAGGTGGCGCCACCTTGCCCACGGTGAAGACCTTGTTCTCGCCGGTATCGGGGGAACCGAGCGGATTCAGCTGGGCGAGGGTGTCGGTGCCGGTAGTCGAAAGGGTGCCGGAAGGTGCGAGCAGGATCGGCGCACCGACCGGCAGCGCACTCAGGGTTGCCGCCGCCACGCCCGATTGCCAGTCGGTCGAGTCGACGATCGTGACCGCGGCCGGCGGTGAGCCCGGGCCCGAAGTGGGATAGGCGGCGAGAGCGGCGGCCATCGAAATATCGACCGGGTCGCTGCCGCTGATCCGGGTCGTGTTGCGGGTGGCGGCCGACGGGAAACCAAGCGGACCGTTCGAATGTCCGGCGATGACGCCCTGGCCGCCGGTCGCGCCCGATTCCGTTTCGGCGATCGAGTCCGGTGATCCGGAACCATCGTTGTTGCCGACGTCGAAGAAGAAGTAGGCCACGAAGGCGGCAAGGATCAGGACCAGGACCAGCAGGATCGAGAGCCCGAGCCAGGGCACCCCGGTGGCCTGCGGGCTCCCTGGCGGTGCGTTGATCGGCCGTCGTCCGGAGCTTGCCACGGCGTGAACCGTATCCAAACCGTGTCTCGGGACGGAAGTCGTAAGAATGGCGGCGATGCCATACCCGGTCGGGACAATCACCAATGACGCAGGACACCTCGAAATCGGTGGCTGCGACGTGATCGAACTTGCGCGCGAGTTCGGCACCCCGGCCTACCTTTTCGCAACCGCCGAAATGAGAAACCGCGCCCGCGCCTACCAGCAGGCATTCGCGGCGCACACCGATCATTTCGAGGTTCTCTTTGCCAGCAAGGCCCTGCCGGTGACGGCCGCCTACCGGCTCTTCGCCGAGGAAGGGTTGTCGGTGGACGTCGCCTCGGGCGGCGAGCTAACCATGGCGCTGACCGCCGGTTTTGATCCCGCCCGGATCTACATGCATGGCAACAACAAGACCGACGCGGAGATCGCCCTGGCCGGAAGTTCGGGGGTCGGGCACCTGATCATCGACTCCTTCGACGAGATCGAACGCTGCGAACGGGTGCTGAAAGGTGGCCAGGATGTGCTGATCCGGGTGACACCCGGGATCAAGCCTTCGACCCATTCGTTCATCCAGACCGGCCAGCTCGACTCAAAGTTCGGATTCGGGTTAGAGGACGGTACCGCCGCGAAAGCCATCGCCCGTGTGCTCGCCTCCGACCGGCTCAACCTGGTCGGCCTTCACTTTCACATCGGCTCCCAGATTTTCGAGATCGAACCGTTCCGGCTCGCGGTCGAGGCTCTCGGCGAACTGCGCGGGGACTGGTGCGAAATCCTCGACCTCGGAGGCGGGCTGGGGATCTCCTACGACGAGGAAGATTCGCCACCGGCGATCGAGGAGTACGTAAACCTCAAGGTCCAGGCGGTCCGGGACATCTTCGGGGACGGGGTGAAGATCCTGATCGAGCCCGGCCGGTCACTGGTCGGCACCGCCGGAGTGACCATCTACACGATCGGCACGGTCAAGGAAATCCCGGGCGTCAGGACCTATGTGGCGGTCGACGGCGGGATGTCTGACAACCTGCGTCCGATGCTCTACGACGCGAAATACACCGCGGTGATCGCCGGCCGCCCGGGGGACCCTGTCGATACGACCGTGACCGTGGCCGGGTCCCATTGCGAATCCGGGGATATCCTGATCCGTGACGTGGAGCTCGCCAACCCCCGGGTGGGCGACATCCTGCTTACGCCCGCGACTGGTGCCTACGGACATTCGATGGCCAACAATTACAACGGAATGCCGCGTCCGCCCGTGATCTTCTGTGAAGACGGGGAGGCCAAAGTGGTGGTCAGGCGCGAATCCTGGAACGACCTGCTTCAGAGGGACATGTGAGCGAAACCCTTCGGATCGGACTGCTCGGTCGGGGAACCGTCGGCTCGGCTTTCGATGAGCTGGTCGCCGAGCGTGCCGACCAGGTCGAGTCCGCGACCGGAAGGCGGCCGGAGGTAACCGGTGTGCTGACCCGCAGCCAGGGTGATTTCGGCGAAATCCTTCCCGACGCCGACGTGATCGTCGAGCTGATGGGTGGCACTGATACGGCTCGTGAACATGTGCTGGCCGCCCTTCGGGCCGGGGTGCCGGTGGTGACCGCAAACAAGCAGCTCCTCGCCCAGCACGGGGCCGAGCTTTTCGAAGCCGCTGAAGCGGCCGGTGTCCAGCTCCGGTTCGAAGCCGCCGTCGCCGCGGTGGTTCCGGTGATCCGGGTGGTCCAGGAGAGCTTTGGTGCGGTCGAGTTCAGCAAGGTTTTTGGCATCGTCAACGGAACCACCAACTTCATCCTCTCCGAGATGGCTGCCACCGGCGCCTCCTACGCGGAAGTGCTGAAGCGGGCCCAGGAACTCGGCTACGCCGAAGCGGACCCGACCGAGGACGTCAACGGAGCCGATGCAGCAGCCAAGATGGCGATCCTCGCCCGGCTTGCTTTCCACACGCCGGTCACCCTGGATCAGGTCGATTTCGAGGGGATCGAGGACATCCAGCCCGACGATCTCGCCTACGCCAAGGAACTCGGCCTCTCGCTGAAGCTGCTGGGCGTGGCCGAAAAGCTGGAAGAAGGAATCACGGTCCGGGTCTTCCCCTGTTTCCTTTATCCGGGCCATCCTCTGGCCCCGATCGAGGGTCCGTTCAATGCGGTAATGGTCGAGGCTCCGGAAATCACCGAGGTGACCATGTCCGGGCCCGGCGCCGGTGGCCTTCAGACCGCTGCTGCGGTGCTCGGGGACGTGGTTTCGGTGGCGGCCGGCGATGCCCGCACTCACCGGGCGCGGCGTGATCTGCCGGTGCTTGCTGACGTCACCTCGTCCTTTTACCTCCATCTCGAGGTTGCCGACGAGCCCGGTGTCCTCGCCGAGGTTGCCAAGGTGCTCTCTGACGGAGGCGTCTCCGTCAAGAGCGTGGTCCAGCGCGGGCTCGGTGACGACGCCCGTCTGGTCATGGTCGTTCACCGTTGCCTCGAGTCGGAGTTCAAGGCCGCGGTCGACCGGATCGGGGAACTCGGATCACTGAAGTCGAGCCCGCGGTTCATCCGCGTGATCGAGGAAGAATTCGTCGCCTAGGAACTCATGCCGCAGCCGCTGATCGAGAGATATCGCGACACCCTGCCGCTTGAGCCCGGCGACCCCGTGGTCAGCCTGAACGAAGGTTCGACCCCGCTGGTCCCGGCGCCGAGGCTTTCGGAAAGGGTGGGTGCCCGGGTCTTGCTGAAAGTTGAAGGAGCCAATCCGACCGGATCCTTCAAGGACCGCGGCATGACCGTCGCCGTTTCCCGCGCCGCCGGCCGGGGCGCCAAAGCGGTGATCTGCGCGTCGACCGGCAACACCGCCGCCTCGGCCTCCGCCTACGCGGTCCGCGCCGGCCTGCGCGGCGCCGTGATCGTGCCGGAAGGAAACATCGCGATTGGCAAGCTCGCCCAGTCGCTGATGCATGGAGCCCGGGTCGTCGCCCTGGAGGGAAACTTCGATGATGCCCTGACCATCGTCCGTCAGCTGGCCGAGCGCAATCCGATCGAACTGGTCAATTCGGTGAACCCGTACCGGATCGAGGGCCAGAAGACGGCCGCATTCGAACTGATCGATGAACTCGGCACGGCGCCGGATGCTCTGGCGATCCCGGTCGGCAACGCCGGCAATGTCACCGCCTACTGGAAGGGCTTCCAGGAGCGGGGCACGGCGCCGATCTGTTACGGCTTCCAGGCAGCCGGCTCGGCTCCGCTGGTCGACGGGGCCCCGGTCTCCCATCCCGAAACGGTTGCTTCGGCGATCAGGATCGGAAATCCGGCCCGCTGGGAAGAAGCGATGAACGCCTTCAACAGCTCAAGGGGACGGGTCGCCGCGGTGACCGATGAGCAGATCCTCGACGCCTACCACTGGCTGGCCTCGAACGAGGGAGTCTTCTGCGAGCCGGCCTCGGCCGCCTCGGTCGCCGGCATTCTCAACCACGGCCTGCCGACGGTGGAAGGGATGGAGAAGCCCGAGACTGTGGTCTGTGTTCTGACCGGGCATGGTCTCAAGGACCCGGACACCGCTCTCGGCTCGGCGCCGGCAGTGATCAGCTGCCCGAACGACATCGGCGCGGTAGAAGAAGCCGTCTTCGGCTAGGCGCCTGGACGGTCAGCGACGCAGCTTGTAGCCGGACTTGAACATCCGGTAGTTCGCGTATGTGAGGGCGGCTGTTGCCGCGGTGAGTACCACGAGAGCGATCCAGATCCTGATGTCCGCCACCCCGAGGAATCCGTAGCGGACCAGGGAAATCATGTAGTAGACCGGGTTGAAGTGGGTCAGGGTCTGGTAAGGCTCCGGCAGCAGAGATGCCGAGTAGAAGACACCGCCTAGAAAGATCAGCGGCTGGAGGATGAAGGTCTGGGCAAAGGAGACATCGTCGAACTGTTCGGCCCTGACACCGACCAGCACCCCGAGGCTGGAGAAGAACCAGCCGACCAGGAAAAGGGCCGGAATCAGGATGTAGAAGTGCTTGACCGGCAGGTCGACCAGGAGGCTGGCGACGATAAAGGTCACCACCGAGATCAGCAGTCCGCGGAGAAAGCCCCCCAGGGTGAAGGCCAGAAGCAGCTGGCCGGGAGAGGCGGGAGAGGAAAGCTGGTCGTCGATCGCCCCCTGGAACTTCTGCTGGAGGATCGAAGACGAATTGTTGGTGAAGGAATTGATCGCGAAGGCCATCATGATCAGGCCCGGGATCACGAAGACGATGTACTCGTAACCGTGAAGGTCGCCGACCCGGGAACCCAGGGCCGCGCCGAAGATCGATATGTAAAGGAAGGTTTCGAGCAGGGGCGCACCAACCGTCTGCCTGGGAATCTTCAGGAACCGGTTGACCTCCCGCCTGGTCAGGGACGCCAGACGGACCATCGACGGACTCAAAATGAATCCTCCGACTCAGACTCCGGCTCCGCCCCCACATGGGCCCGGGAAAGTTCCTTGCGGCCGACCAGTTCGAGGTAGGCATCCTCGAGGCTTCCGACCCCGAATCGTTCGGCCAGATCCTCGCTGGATCCGTGGTCGACGATTTCACCTCCGTTGATGAAGGCGATTCGGCTGCAGAGCTGTTCGGCTTCCTCGAGGTAATGGGTGGTCAGGAGGATCGTGGTGCCTTCCGAGTTCACCTGCTGCACGTAATGCCAGAGTTCAAGTCGCAGTTCCACATCGACCCCGGCGGTCGGCTCGTCGAGGATCAGCAGCCGCGGCCGGTGCATCAACGCGCGGGCCAGGATCACCCGGCGTTTCATGCCGCCGGAAAGATCACGGGTGCGGTCGTTCCTCTTCTCGACCAGAGAGAAAGATTCGAGCAACTCATCGACCCTTTCCTTGCGGTCCTTCTTGTTCATTCCGAAGTAGCCGCCGTGGAAATCGAGGGTTTCCTCGACGGTGAGAAACCAGTCGATGTTGAGTTCCTGGGGTGCGAGCCCGACCGCCTCCCGGGCCTCACGGTAGTCGTTCACCGCGTCGTGCCCGAAAATCCGGATTTCACCCGATGTAGGTCCGGCCAGTCCGGTCGAGCAATGGATCAGGGTCGACTTGCCGGCGCCGTTGGGACCGAGCAGGCCGAAGAATTCACCGTCGGCGATTTCCAGGGAAACTCCCTTGAGGGCTTCCACACCGGTCGGGTAGCGCTTGACCAGTTCGGTGATCTGAAGGGCAGGGACGGACGGCCCGGAGGAGGAGGCGGCAGACGATTCCACACCCCAATCAATAGCAAGGTAGGTTTGCCGGGTGACTGAGCGGCATCGACTCGTGCGGGTTCCCGCATCCTCGGCCAACCTGGGCCCGGGCTACGACGTGATGGCAGTGGCACTCGACCTGCACCTGGAACTGGAAGTCAAGGAAACCGGGACCTTCTCGGTGGCGAGTGATGTCGCAGAAGTCCCGCTTGACCGAAGCAACCTGGTGGTCAGGGCTTTCGAGTCGCTGCAGCCGGCTGACGGTATTTCCTTCCGGATCGGCGGGGAAATACCGCTCGCTCGAGGAATGGGATCCAGCGCCGCCGCAATCGTGGCCGGGCTGGTCGCCGCCGACCACCTGTTCGAACTCGGTCTCGAAAGGCAGGACCTGCTCGAAAGGGCAACCGCGCTGGAAGGCCACCCCGATAACGTCGCCGCCGCGATCTGTGGCGGCTTCGTGGTCTGCACCGCCGGGCCGCGACTCACCGCCACGGTGATCGATGCGCCGGAAGGCCTGGAAGGAATCCTGGCGATTCCAGAGGACGAGGTCCCGACCAGGCTCGCCCGGGAAGCGATCCCTGAGAAGATTCCGATCACCGATGCCGTCGCCAATGCCGCCTCGGCGGCCCATCTGGCTCTCGGGCTGAGCCGCGGCGACTTTGACCTGATCGGGATGGGACTCCACGACCGGGTTCATCAGGAGCGTCGGCGTGATCTCTTCCCGAAGTCGATGGAGATAGTCGAAGCGGCCGGAGAGATGGGTGCGATCGGCGCGACCATTTCCGGCGCCGGTCCCACCGTCCTGGTCTGGACCAACTGGCAGGAAACCGGCGGGATCGTCGAGCAGTTGAGGGAGAAGTGCGAAGGCTGGGCGGAGGTCCGGCGGGTCGGGTTCAGTCCGCTGGGCGCCGACGTCCCGGAACTCTAGGAAGGCTCGAGTTCGGCGAGGTTCGTTTTGGCCTCGGCCAGAGCGGCCGGAAAATCGAGGCGTTCGAGTACTTCCACTGTGAGCGAGGCATAGTCGACAGCCTTGCGCCGGCGGTAGTCGAAGATCGGCTTCGCCGCCTTCGCTGACTCCGGGTAGACAATCGACCGCCGGATCACGGTGTCGAAGACGAGGTCGCCGAACTGTTCGCGCATCGTTTCCAGGGTGGTACGGGCATGGTTGGTCCGCATGTCGGCGATGTTCAACAGCAGGCCGAGCAATTCGAGGTCCGGGTTCAAATTCTCGCGAGCCAGGCCGATTACTTCCATTGCCTGCTCGGCGCCCTGCTCGGAGAAGTGCTCGGCCTGGGTGGAGAGGATCGCGCGGTCGGCCGCGACCAGGGCATTCACGGTGAGCAGCCCGAGGGTGGGGGGACAGTCGATCAGGATCACCTCGTAGCGACGCTTCGGTTCCCGCAGGGCGTTGCGGAGGGTGAGTTCCCGCCCGATTTTGCCGGCCAGCAT